>JBGAHZ010000018.1:0-146347 GCA_044225915.1 Obscuribacteraceae bacterium (SeqCode) | reverse complement strand
TCAGCCGGTCGTCGAAAAATTGTGGATGGCTGCCTGTCTTCCACCATTTGCGAGGTGCATCATCGCCGATGTTCAATTCTCGGCGAACTTCCCACACTCGGCTTCGATCATGTAGATTTCCCAAAAACTGAGTAGTTCTAGAATTTCACTAGCGGATTTATGATTACCTTCGCGCATTAACTGCTGGACCTCTTGCGGCGATACATTCTCAACTTCACATTGATCTAGTCTGTCGAGAACACTCTGCTCCACAACATTCGTTGCACACCGGTGGAACGAATTAGTTTTAAGTGCGGAGAACGAGTATGCAGCTAAAACAATCGCACGCCTGGCAGCCCCGATCAGGTCTATCAGCGGAACTCCGAGATTTCTAAATGGCCAAGCACCTGTAATTGCGAATGACGAAAAGTAATCAATCAATTCCTCTCTCGCCTCAACATCAATCGCTTTGTTGAGACGTTCATAAATTTCCATCTCCTTCGCTAGAGTTAAAGCCGGCACCTTGCGCAGTTCAGCCTCTATAAGATCCCGAAGCGCCAAGTCGCATGCGTCATCCGAAAGGATAACCTCAAGTAACTTTCTCTGATTTTCGTATATGTTGTCCGTGTCCGACATATCTTGCAGAAATTCTCAAAATCCATTCTTCACCTATCCTACCTCAAAATCACGGACAGTACGGACCTCTGCTTGGCATCATTAAAACTTCCTGAAACCTTGTCCTGTACGGGCTTTTCCTAACCGCTCCTTAACCAAGTTTTGGGACAATCGGGGCTTCGCAAGGTTCGATAAATGAACGCTCAAGCATTTCCTAGGAACGTCCTCGCTCCTTAACCACTGAAGTTTTTGGTCATTTTGGGACAATCGGGAAGCTTCGCAGAGGTTCGATAAATGAACAGTTCTCAGAAAAAAGCAGCTTCTTTGTTAAACATGAACGTCCTCGCTCTCAGCGCAATACTTCTTTTTCCAACATGCGCTAGCGCTACTGAAGTAATTAAACAATTCGATGTTAACGCCGAAATTTCGAAGGACCTTCCGAAACTTGACGTCAACGAATCGATAACAATCGACTTCGGCAATCAGCCCCGACACGGACTCCTGAGAATTTATAATCCAGATCAACAAGTCTCGATCATCAGCACGGTCGATCAGAGCGGAAAGAAATGCGAAACAAATATCAGTCAAAAAGATAACAAAACGCAGTTAAGGATTGGTTCTCCGAGCACCACCGTTACAGGAACGCACAAATACATTATCCACTACACCATTCAAAATGCCATCAAATCTGATGGCACCTTAAATTGGTCGCCAACTGGGCACAACTGGGAACAAAAAATTGAAAAGTTCAAAATGCGGTTGGTCGCAACCAACCCAGCTTCCAAAGCAGTACATAAACAATCCGAGCCGCAAGCCAAAAACCTCTATCACTATTTCGACGCAAAATCCGGTGGGGTATTCTTGGTCAACGCTAGTAACATTCGCCCAGGTCAGGGTATCGATGTGATCGCTGAGCTAGCACCGAGCTACAAACATACTGTTCCTGCCACCAGCTCTACAGCCTCCCGGGCGGCGGAAATCGCCAGCCCCGTATCTCCTGCAATGACAGCATTCACTTTTGGTGCGATTTTCGTAGCGTTCGTAGCTGTCATCCTGGCACTTCAAGGAATCGCTCGAGCAGCCAATCCCAGGGGCTTAAACCGTTCAGGTTCTAATGACGATTGGCACTATGAGTCCGGCTCAAGCAACAATGTTCTGCTGAGCTGTAGCAGTGCCTCCAGCTGTGGTTCTTCAAGCTCCAGCTGTAGCAGTAGTTCATCCAGTTGCAGCAGCTCTAGCTGCGGGGGCGGTGGTTCCTGGTAGCTTAGAACAGACTGGCTAATTGAATTACTATTTGCCTGCGAGTTTCGTCATCAACATCGGTCTTATTAATGTACTCAACCCTGTAGCCGCACTCCAGCGTTTTGTTTCTGTCGATGGAGTAGCCGATACCTCCAAACAGTCGATTACGATCAACGCCCTGCACCGGACCACCCGGTATCGTATTTAGCGTCAAAAACAACTCATCGTAGTAGACGACGCTAAACTTGGTCGCCTGAATTCTCTGGCTCGATTTCAGCATGAGTCTGGCGCGAATCGACTCGCCGTCTTTGCCGGTGAAGTGACGTTCCTCAACTCTCAAACGCGCGGACAAAGTGTAGCTTCCCTTCTTTCGCTGCAGTTGCAATTGCTGCCACAACCGATTTTCGTGGTTTCTCGTAGGCGTAAAATTGTCGACTACATCAAAACCAAGAGTACCGTTGAGATTTCTCGTGAGCTTTCGCTGAATTCCGGACCTTACAATATTTTGATCGACGCCGCCATCGGCACTGAGCCGGGGGCTGATATCGCCAATCAGGCTTGTTTTCTCAGAGATCTTGTATTGAGTAGGAACATGAAACCACACCTGCTCAAGTCCTGACACCGCCACTGCCGGCGGTGCCCAAGCGAGCATGAAGATAACTGCCAATAGTAATTTGAGCAAAAGAAACTTCCTCTAAGCACACGAAATCGAGCTTCATTCGAGCCCAATTGTGTTTTCGATTGATGAGGTACGCCGAGTAACTACTGAATTGAAGACTGAGCCGACGCTGCAATTATCATTGAGTGGACTTGAGCAATTTGTTCTGGAATTTGATGGATGTTTCGCAAACTGAGAAAAACGATCAATACACCGACCGCGGCCATAAGCGGTTTGGGTTGTACGTTTTTACAGGCCACCGCTGCAATTGGTGCAGCGATCAGACCACCGATTACTAGTCCCACGATTGCGGTGACATAGACGCTTCCGAGGGCGACAAAAAATGTCGCTGATGTTGCGAGTGCAACAAAGAATTCGGCGGTATTAACAGAACCAATTACGAAGCGCGGACTATTGCCTTTCGCGACCAGCGTGGATGTGACTACTGGTCCCCAGCCACCGCCGCCCACGGCGTCTACAAAACCGCCTAAAAATCCAAGAGGACCGAGTTTCGTTTCCTTTGGTTCCGGACTGATTTTTTTGAAGACTTTAGAAAGAATGACGAGTCCCATGAATAATAGGTATACAGATACCCACGGCTTCATCACGTCACCAGGGAAGCTGCTCAACAGGTATGCGCCGACAACACCGCCCACGATACCAGGAATGACCAATCGGTGAAAAAATTTCTTATCGATATTGCCCTCTTTGAGGTGACAGAGAGCAGATGCTGCGGTCGTGAAAAGTTCTGCGAAGTGCACGCTTGCGCTGGCTGTCGCAGGGGAAATGCCCAGGCAAAGCAAAAGTGTAGTGCAGCTAACACCGTAGGCCATTCCGAGGGTGCCGTCGATCAACTGAGCGATGAAGCCGGCGATCGCGAAGAACCAAATATTAGGATCTGAGAAAACTTCGAACATGGATTCCGGACACCTTTCGTCTTAGCAGACGGATGACGTTCTATTTAATGGATTGAGAACGGTTTAAAGCGAATTTGATTACTTCAACAACAAGTCTTCAAGCGTGGTCTGGTCGAGAATGTCGGAAATCGAATCACGCACTTTTCGCATCAGAATTCGTAGACGACAACTATCAGGCTCCGGGCAGCTTGGACAGGGCTCGTAAGCCGTAACCGAGGCGCACTGGATAGGCGCCAGCGGACCATCCATCAGCCTCGCCACTTCTCCAATCGTGATTTCGTTTGCTGCTCGATTGAGCACATAGCCACCGTGCGCCCCTCGCCGACTTCGCAACAGTCCGCCATTCTTAAGAACAAGCAGGATCTGATTGAGAAATGGTTCCGGAATTTGAGCATGTTTAGCTATCTCCGATGTAGTCACACCAGGGGAGGCGGGTTTGCCGCCGAGATACATTAAGGCTTTTATTGCGTATTCACCCCGCCGGGAAACCTTCATGACCTGGTGTTGGCTCTCTCCTACTGACTTTGAATAAAGTTGATTAGTTTGGTCAACTTTGAACGGGCATATCGTGACATCAAGAGATTCTGAACACAATCCTTGACAACACTCTGAATTGAACAGGCTTTCGTAAAGCTTCACAGCCAAACCGTTTCCGCTGTTACTACGACTTTACCGTCGCGCCGATTGCCCAAAATACCTGGCGACATTCACATTTTATAGATGCTCATGGCAGAGACATAATCATACGAGCACGCCCGCGGCCCCGTTGAACGGACCACGTCAGTCATCCGAATCATGGGATTTAGGCAGCTTAGTAATCAAACACGACTGTGCAGCCCGGCCCTCGACGCGAACAACCATAATTGACACCGAATCATATTCAATCCGTTCGCCTTCGCGAGGTGGGCGATTCAATTGATCGAGAACGAGACCACTGACAGTGGTTACATCTTCGTGAGTCAACACTATATTTAAATGCTCCGACACTTCATCGAGGCGAACCGTGCCCGCAACTCGCAAAGACCCATCCGGGAGCTTCTCAATGTCGGACGATTCTGCCGTCTCGTATTCGCCCAAGACTTCTTCGAAAATGTCTTTGATAGTGATGAATCCAGCCGTTCCGCCGTATTCATCGAGAACAATGGCCATGTGCGTGCTGTACTCTTTCATCGCGTCGAGCACAGTTTGAATGGGCGCCGAGCAAGGCAGGAATGGCACCGGCCGTAGTGGCAAGGCACAAACACCTTCGGAATCGACCAGAGAACCCAAATCCTTGATGTGCACCGCTCCTACGATGTTATCTTTGTCTGTTTGATAAACTGGATAACGCGTGTGCAATGTATGCGTCAACAACTCTTTGATCTGGCTGGCAGTTGGACGCATTGGCAATGCCACCATATGAACGCGAGGGACCATAATGTCCTCTGCAATTCGTTCTCCGAAATCAAACAGCTCCTTAATCATCGTCCCGACTTGATCGCTCAGCATT
Organism: Obscuribacteraceae bacterium (SeqCode); assembly: GCA_044225915.1. Classification (GTDB taxonomy): domain Bacteria; phylum Cyanobacteriota; class Vampirovibrionia; order Obscuribacterales; family Obscuribacteraceae; genus JADYXR01. The sequence goes on along the minus strand of JBGAHZ010000018.1, from coordinate 141,447 downwards.
CCCTCTGTTTCACTTTCTTTGACGATAAATTCAATTTCTTCAGGAGTGAATGCCGCGATGCTTGAAATGGTTCTGTCTATCCCAATCATTCTCAAAAGAAAATTGCTGGTGCCATTCAATACGATAATCAATGGCCAAAATAGACGCGTGAAGTACGACATCGGCACCACCAGCGCAAATAAGAATCGCTGTGAGCTTTGCAGTGCAAGCGACTTCGGCACCATCTCACCCAGCACGATGTGGAAGTAAGTGAGAATAAAAATTGCGAGCGCGCTGGCGACACCGTGAATCGAAATCACTTGTACAAGATCGGCATTCTCGATCAAGGTCTGCAGCCAGTGAGCAATAGATTGTTCACCATACATACCAAGTCCTAAACTGGCAATCGTGATTCCAACTTGTGCGGTAGCGATATATTGATCTTGCCTCACCGGATCTTTTAACACTCTCAGCACTTGCTCCGCCCGTTTCGATCCCGCTTGAGCAAGCCCTTCGATCGTGACGCGAGGTGCTGAAACAATTGCGAATTCCGACGCGACGAACATCGCGTTGATAAGGATCAGGAAAAGAATGATGAAAATTTCCATCAAGCATTCTCCTTAGTTTTTTTCGTGACGATGATTGATGTAACGGCGTTGTGCTCGACTTCTTCGATTTCCAGGACAACGTCTTTAAGTTCGAGAAATTCACCAGCTTCCGGAACCCGACCAAGTGTTTCAATTACCAAACCATTGATCGTCTCAGAATCTGTCTCAGGCACCTCACCAAGAAATCTGAGTGCTCGTTTTATTTTGTATGCACCCGACAAGCAGACGCGCTCATCTTCGAGGATTTCAAATTTGATTTCGCGTTTAAACTCATCGATTTCAGTCTCTTCCATCAGCTCACCGAGAATATCTCCAACGGTGACCAGACCCAGCGTTCCGCCGTGCTCATCCATCACAACAGCGGCGTGAGAACGGCTGTTTTTAAGTTCTTTCATGAGACGTTCCATGCTCAGATTCTCAGGAACTATAGGCAGTGGTTTCACCAGTGGTGCTATGCCTTCCTGGTTTTTTCCGCTTACTTTTGCAAAAACAATGTCTTTGACGTTTACAATTCCGCGGACATCATCGATGCTTTCTCCATAGACTAGAACCCGTGTGAATGGGCTGTCCACAGCCAGGCGATAATAGTCATCCAGACTGGCGTCGATGTTTAACGCAGTCAACTTCGTTCTTGGAGTCATGATTTGTTTAGCGGTTTCCTGGCTGAGTTCGATTGCGTGATGAAGACGCTCATGCTCTCCGTGTTCTAGAAGGCCCCCATCTTTACTCTCAGCCAGCAATAATTCAATTTCGTCAAGCGAATGGATGTGTTTGTGCGAAGCCGCCGGAATGCCAAACAGGCTAAGAAGCGCTACACCACTACCGTTTAGAATCCAAATGAAAGGACGAAAAATTCGTGACGAGATCGTCAGCGGCCAAAACATAAACAAAGCCACACGAGTAGAGAACTGCAGTGCCACTGCTTTGGGCAGAAGTTCTCCAAACAATATCTGCGCGATAGTCAACGTCGCGAGGATGAAAATAATTGACGATGAAATTGCAAGCGCCGGTTCAAAATGACACCGGTCAATCAGAAACCGCGCTACGATTGGTGCCAACGTCGCCTCGGTGCATGCACCGTTAACCAAACTGCTAAAGGTGATTCCAATCTGACAAGTGGCGATGTATTGGTCCAATTCACGCGGATGTTCAATAACCTTCAGCAATCTTTGGGCGAGCGAATTGCCATCATGTGCCAGCTTGCGAATTTGCGCCACTCTCGCTGCGACCGTAGCAAATTCAGCCGCCACGTAAAACGCGTTGACTGTAATAAGTGATACAGCAAGAACCAGGCTAAAGATCATGTTTTCCCAAGATAGCACGCCCTAATAGTCGTATGCCCTTTTGTGGGCGGTGGGTCTCGACATAATATGATCCTGCCATCATGACGGCATTCAGAGGGACTGATAAAATCTCATCCCATTCAATGCATTGAACCTCAAACTGAGTTTCATCATGATTTCGCACCTACGAAAAAGAAGCACCACATGAAAGTGAATAATCCCTGGCAAACACTCAACAAACAAGTCGTCTACGACAACGACTGGATTCGCGTTCGCGAAGACAACGTCATCCGACCAGATGGCAAGCCGGGAATCTATGGAATCGTTCAATACAAAAATAAAGCGATCGGCATTTTGCCAATCGATGAAGATGGTTATGTTCACCTGGTCGGACAATATCGGTATCCGTTAGAACAATACTCCTGGGAAATTCCGGAAGGCGGTTGTCCTGAAGGCGAAGAACCACTTCAAGCGGCACAGCGCGAATTGCTGGAGGAGACTGGCTTGACCGCCGACAAATGGCAACTGCTTGGCACTGCACATCTCTCCAACTCCGTTTCAAATGAAGAAGCATTTTTCTTTTTAGCCACTGGTTTAAAACAAGGAATCGCACAGCCGGATGGGACGGAGGAACTTGAGTATAAGAGAGTCAAATTCATAGAAGCATTACAGATGGTGGCATCCGGTGAGATCACCGATGCGTTAAGCGTACTCGCCATTAACAGTTATGCAGTTCAAGTCGGAACCTGGAATGCTGATACAGGCGTGAGTAGGTTACCCGAAAGAATCGAAAACTCCAAAGTTTAAAACGGAACATTCGGATTTCATCGCGGCTAATCAGGGAACAGTTATTGAGTCCTGTTCGAGGTTTGAATGAAAAGAATCTGGCAATATATCGCTCCAGGCGGATATCCATTCTGGATTATCAACGGACTCATTGTGCTCTACAGCATAGGTGTTCAATGGTTTGACGATCACGGTTTTCCTGCGAAGAAACTGCTGGAGGCTGATGCAGCACTGTTGACCAGCGTAATCATTGGTATTCTTCTGGTTTTTCGAACCAACAGTGCTTACGATCGCTGGTGGGAAGCGCGAAAGATCTGGGGAAGTTTGGTTAACGACTTGCGAAACCTCAGTATAAAAGCGCGTGAGTACGCCAATCTCGACGAAAAAGAGAGCGCGGCTCTCGGTGCGTTGCTGGTCGGCTTCGCGCATGGATTGAAGGATCACCTGCGCGGCACAGAAAATTTAAATCTCATTCCCCAAGCCTATCGAGATCCGACACAGAACGTCAGCCACCTTCCACTGGCGATTACGCAACTGATTTATCGGAGTTTGCATCAGTGGCGAAAGGATGAACGCATTACCGAATCGGAAATGCTGCAACTGGATCGCCACGCGCGGGCGTTAATGGACATTTGCGGCGGTTGCGAGCGGATCCGAAAATCGCCCATTGCCGGTTCGTACAAATTCATACTCTGGTTTGGTATGGGCTCGTATTTCATGATTTTGCCCTGGCTTCTGGTACCAACCGTAGACAACTACACGGTATACATGGTCATGGTCGGTGCCTACTTCGTTACAGCGCTCGAACTTCTTGCAGAGGAAGTCGAAGAGCCGTTCGGAACTCAATCTAATGATTTGCCGCTGGATAATATCTGCAAGACCATCGAGGACTCAGTCGCCGACGTTCTCCACTACCGATATCAACTCCCGAAAACGGACCAGGCCGCCACTCTGACTCTTCCACGTCACGAAAGCGCCAGTGATACATCGCCAGCCGGAGATACAACGCCCGCCGGCGCCTGAGGCTAATTTTAGGGGCGCCTTGCAGGCGCCCGTGACGCTTTCGCCCTTTCTTTACAAACGGCGAATTTCGAAATCTGCGAATCCAGCAGCCTGGGCGCGTGCAAACCGCACCTGCGCCATAACATTAGATGTTTCAAGAGAATGACAAGAGGTTTCATGCTAGCATCTGACCTCTTATCGACTGATTGAATTTCGGAACCGCTATGCTTTTCACCAGCCTTGATTACCTACTGTTTCTGCCGGCAGTCGTTGTCCTATTCTGGGTGCTACCGCTCAAGTTCCGCTTGCCGATGCTTCTTGCAGCGAGCTGGTTTTTCTATATGTGCTGGAATCCGGCGTTCATCACGTTGATCGTCGGCATGACGGCATTTAACTACTATTTCGGCAAACTATTAAGCAACGCGGACAAAAACAAAAAGCTGATTTTCGGAGTCGGCGTGGGCGCCAACCTCTTGTGCTTGGGCGTGTTTAAGTACGCCAATATGTTCGTCACCAGCCTCTCTTCTGCCGCCGGACTGATTTCAGGACATAATCCCGACTGGTCGGTCAACATCATTCTGCCGCTGGCCATCTCATTCTTCACGTTTGAATTCATCCACTATCTGTTTGAAATTTACCGTGGCAACAAGCCGGTTGATTCATTCGTTCTCTTCTCACTGTTTGCGGCATTCTTCCCAACCCAGATTGCTGGACCGATCAAGCGATATCCGGATTTCGTGGCGCAGATGAATGCCCACCAGGAAAAGCGTCCAACACTCAAGATGTTTGACGATGGTTTGCCTCTGATTCTGATCGGTTTGGCAAAGAAAGTGTTACTGGCAGACAATCTCGCAGTGCTCGTGCAAATGGGCATGCAAGAGCCAGGGTCGTACGGAGCGCCTGAACTCTGGCTGTTCGCTTACGCTTTTGCCTTCCAGATCTACTTCGACTTCTCGGGCTACACCGACATTGCGCGCGGTTCTGCAATGTTGTTCGGATACAAGATTCCGATCAACTTCAACATGCCGTACATCGCGAAGAACATTTCCGACTTCTGGCATCGTTGGCACATCTCACTATCAAGCTGGCTCCGCGACTACCTCTTCATTCCCCTGGGCGGTTCCCGCGGCGGACGTTGGCTCACCCATCGCAACCTTTTCCTCACCATGGCATTGGGCGGACTTTGGCACGGCGCTAGCTGGAGCTTCATGGTCTGGGGCGTTTATCACGGCTTGGCACTTATAATTCATCGCGAGTACACTTTCCTGCGCGACAAAGTCGCCTTCCTGAAATCATTCAGCGAAACCAAACTATACAGCGCGATGTCGCTTCTGCTGACCTTCCACGTAGTCTGCATCGGTTGGGTTTTCTTCAGAGTGGAAAACATCAACAACGCATTCATGATTGTGAAACGCATGGTATTGATGAAACCAATCTACTCAACCGCAGAGCAGGGTCAGTTCTTTGTACTTAAGGAGAACATGCCGGTAGTGGTTCCAGTAGTACTAATCATGGTGGCACTGCTGTTGATTCAGAATTGGCCAGTTAGCTATCTGAACTCAAAATCCTTCTTCAAGACGCTTCCAGCCCCTGTAAAAGCGGCGTTCTGCACGGTCTTACTCTTCGCACTGATTACGTTTATCCCAGACGACCAAAAGCCTTTTATCTACTTCCAGTTCTAAAAAAGAGACAGTGTCAACAAACTCGATAGTAAACAAAACAAAGAACGTGGCAATGAAACTTGCCACCAGCACTACTGTTTTGTTTATCGTGTTTTTTATCGCAGCCGAAATAGTGATTAGAGAAACACGACCGCTGCGAATGTTCAACAACACAGGTCTGACTTCGATCAATCAGAACTTTCTTGTTTCAAAACTACCTCCATGCCTCTCTTCGCCAGAGAATCCAGAGGTCCTACTCTTGGGTTCCTCCCTCGTCCTCGTACCATCGGTTCGTTGCGACGACAGTTTTCACAATCGCAAAACCAGATTTGACCGCTGGTATTACCGCAACGTAATCGACGAATACACAAAAGCAGACTTTTTCCAAAACGCGCTCTCGCGCTCCAGTTCTCAGAATCGCAAGGTTCTCGATCTGGCTGTTGCTGCCAGCATCATGTCCGATCAACATTTGATTTTGAAAAAATATCTCGCTAGCGGCAAAACTCCCGAGTTGATCGTATGCGGTATCGCACCTCGCGATTTCCTGGACAACTTGCGTCAAGACCCTGAAAAAACGCCGACTTATTCAATCCTCGCCGACCTCACATGCGTGAAAGATCTGTTGGAACAAAATCGGTCGAAAGAAGCAGTTTCCAACTTCGCGTTCGGATACTTCTCTGACATTTATAAAAATCGAGCTGACTATAAAACGTTCTTAGTCGGAGCAACATCAAGGATTACCGGGCATCCGATTGATCTGTATCAGGCCACGAACGAAGCCGAGAAGAAAACCAGCGCTGAAGAACCAAAGGGTATGGACGTAGTTGCGGAACAGAAAGACGCAGGCGTTCTGGATAATAAGAAACCGGTCTATGTGCCGTTCAAGAACTGCCTCTCGGATCTGAAAGAATACAAGCGCATTTACTTGCCCGTGAACAACAAGGTATTCAAACTGCAACTGAGCTATCTGGAAAAATTCCTGGCTCTAGCCAGCGAACACAACATTCCTGTAGTCCTCGTTGAAATGCCGCTGACCAAAGAGAATTTGGCGTTGCTTCCTGACGAAATCAAAAATCGCTACTCGAAGAAGGTGCAAGAACTTGCCACCACATACAATGCCAAGATCGTCACGCCAACAGAACGTCTAAGCTTCTCAACCGAAGACTTTGAAGATTCGGTACATTTGAATACACAAGGCGGGCTCAAGGTTTTCGCTGACGTCGCTGAGCAGATTGGACAGGATAGAGAACTAGCTCAGCGCTGTGGTCGAAACAAAACTACCGTCGGATCGCTGCCTTTGAAGTGGCCTTTTTAGAAAATTCACTCGACGAGTTCGTTCGAACTACGCACCAATGAGAATCCGGAAAGCCGTAACTATCGAGCTAGAGCTCAGGCATTAAATTCATCAACTGGGCCCGCTCATCACCCGGATCTAACTCCAATGCTTTCTTGATGTACTTGCGAGCTGATTCAAAGTCTCTTTGTTTACGCTTACTGTCCGCTAGATGCAGCCAGGCATTCACATAGCTTGGGTTTATTTCAAGCGACTTCATCAGCAAGGCCTCACCTTCTTTAAATTTACCTTGCTCGATATAAAGGTCTCCGAGATTTCCATACGGCCATTCAAATTTCGGATACTTCTTAATGCACTCGACCCAAATCTTTTCTGCTTCACCGTGAGTGAATTTACTATCCGCGTTATATCCTTTTATGTTCATCAGCACGGCTTCCTGAGGAACAGGATAGCGGGGCAATTTCGTCTCCAGATATATTTTTGCGCGCTTTGCATATTGATCGCCATTGCCGAGCTCGATGGCTTTCTGTAGCGCGTATCTTCCCTGTTCAGTCCACCCAAGCGTTTTGTATTGGACTCCCAGATCATAATACTCACGCGCGCTCTTTCCATCCGGAACTTTTTCCGGTGGCACGCCTATGTGGCCGACAGTGGTCAATCCCACAATAGCTCCTACGACCAGGCAATTGCTGCTGAGGCTGAGCGCCAACCTTCCGAGAGAATTGGCTCTGGCAAACACGCCATGATCGATCGCGAATGCATCATGTTTGGTTGCCACCACCAGTGGTTTACTCGACGAGTTATCTGAGTAAACGAGCACATCTGACACGCTGCCATTGACTCCAGCCCTGGCAAAACGCGCCTGCACGTCAAAAATCAGCTCGGAACTCGCAGGTAGTCCTTTCACAGCTTGCTCGACGTTCGCCGACAGCCTTGGAAGGATTTTTCCTTCCTGCATAAATTTCACACTGGTCTTCTGGCATCGCGCATTAGCCAACTTATTCCGGAGTAACTTCACTTTCAGTTTTTTATATCCAGCCAACAACGCGTTCGACCCGAACACTAAGCACGCAAAAATGCTGAGCATTCCAAGCGTTGAAGAAAGCAAGGTGCCCCCTGCTGAGAGGATCAACCCCAGGATGGCTACCAACCCGACATTGGACATGAGCGTGTGAGATTGCTTATTCGTTGCTAACTTTGCCACTTCATCCAGTGTCATGTCGACGACGTCATCGTCATCGTCGAATCCTGATTTACTCAGCAGTGGCTTTAAGTTTGCCTGCTCATTATCCGTGACACTATGATAGGAACCTATCTCAACTATTTCACGCTCAATCAGCTCGGCATCGAACTCTCGTGATGAGTCCCGCAAGCATTTTGCATAGGTATTCAAGCACGGTAACAACGCTGGGGAAAGAACGCCCTTGCGTTTGCGCAGAATCGATGCAGCCTTATCGAGATGCATGAGCGCTTTGTCACGATTGCCTCGACGCATCTCGATACTACCTAAAACGTGATGGACAGGCGCTGTCACACCTGCCGTGTCATGGAGATAATAGCTCCACTCTTTCAAAGCAAGATGCGCTTGTATTTCGGCATCCTCAATGTTGCCGAGTGCCATGTGCGCTTGAGCACGCGCTGAAGCCAAGCTGCCGGCCACACATTTCGAGGTCATCTTAGCGCGCTTATAATGCTCGGTTGCCAGGTCTGCATATCGAAGCGCGGCCTCGAAATCCCCCATAGCCACAGCACCATTACTCAAGCCTTCATAAGCATAGGCAGTGGTATTGGTAAACTCGGGAGGCCTTTCCGCGATACTGACTATCCGCGACCAGAGCGCTCTTGCCACGTCCTTATCGCCTGAGATTTGCTCGTGTGCGACAACGACTGACTGCATAACGCAGACGGTTTCCCAATTTTGTGTATTCGGATCCTTCTTGTATGCCTCATCCAGTCTAGTGATTAACGAATTGAATATTTTCCGAGCTGCCAAAAACTTTCCAGAGTGGCTCAAACACTCGGCATCGATCACCGCCACCGAATTCCTTAAATACAGAGGCGACAGTGGATTCTTCGCGTTGAAAAACCGGGTCAACGAATTAGCTTTGAGAGCAGCCGCATACCGCCCCTGATCTACGTATACAGAGGTGAGCAGGAGCACGGGACCGAAAGATGTGGCGGCTATCGGCGCAACAGGCAAACCCAGCCCGGAACCAAGATAACCGAGGAACTCGGACAATCGTCGAAATCCAAGGTTTTGCAGTTTCAACTGAGCAAGGGCAATAATTGATGGAGCCAAAAAAGTTGCCGCGAGGAAATACATCAATGCCGGTCCATTGTGCAGCAACTGGTATAAGGGCAAAGCGATCGAAAAAACCATTCCTAAGGGAATACCAAACCCGGCAGCCAGAATGGTTTGTCTCCTCTCTTTAGCCATATCGGCGGCAACAAGCTGATCGCTATCATATAGGTCCATAGTAAGTACCTCTTTTTAGGGAGTTCCAGCAAAGTCATATGTGCTGGTTATGTCTTCAAGTCGAGAACGGCAAACCCATAATAAATCTCATTCCCAAAACCTCTTGACAGCCCGCTTATTTTCTTAATCTCTTACGCGGTCGACAGTTGCAAGACCACACCAGTGCCTAGTCTGAGCATGAGGTGCGGCAGGCTACATTAACGTTCCGCGAAAACAACCTTATCTGTCTGGGACTTTCTCGTCATCGACTTCGAGATTCGTCCAAAGATAGCGGGGATCCTTTTTGAAACGCGCATAAGCAGCCGCTGTAGTCTCCACCGACGACAACGTAATGTTCTTCGTCGGCACATGAGCTAGCTGCAACACCATCGCCTCACTGAATTTCATATCTGTGAATTCCAGGTTGAAGAGCGATCTAGAAAACTTTTGTAGCTCCTCAAAAACACCTTTCTCCAGTTCGGGCTCTATTAGATCCAAGGTTCGCAGTCCAGGCACTTTCAGAAGGTTTCTCATACCACTGGCAGAGATGTGAAACTCGTCAACGGTCAGTATTTGCAACGCTGGAAAGTCCTGCAAATATTTGAACGACTCATCGGTCAAATGTTCACCACCAAAACTAAAGTCCTTGAGAGTCTTACTCTTACCAAGCAGCGCAATACTTTTATTCTCCAGTTCATCACAGTCTTTGAGGTTAAGGGTCTTCAACCCTCTGATGCTCGCTATCGTTCTAAGTCCCTCTTCAGTTGGCTCCGTTCCATGCATATCGAGCATCACGATTTCGCAACTGGAAAGCAATGGTTCAAAACCTGTTCCCTCACACTGACTTCCACCGAGTTCAATCGAGTCCATATGTGGGTACTGCTTGAGTTTCCTCAAATCATTATCGTTTGTGGTCGGACCTCCGACGATGTTTGTTTTTCCCCGCACCTCAACTTTTTTGAGCGTCGAAAACGTATCGAGGGTGTCACCAAACTGGACAACTTCAGGAGCCTCTGGCACCACATCCTTCACATTCCTGGTCAACAGCGGGTTGAGCAAAAAACCAGCACACACGACAATCGCACTTGCCGAAAGAACGATAAGTCCTTTGATGACGTTTTCATTGGTGGACAAACTCGATCTGATCGGCGTACTGAAATCGGTGACCGAACCCAATGCTTTCTGAATCCCGCTCCGGCTGCGCGCCTCGAAAAACGCTTCTCTGTCATCGCGAATAATTTCGCCTTCTAAAACTTCCAAATCATGGAGCAAATCTTCAAACGTCTGATAGCGCTCGTCAGGCAATTTTTTCAAACACCTGGCGACAATGATTTCGAGCTTCGGCGGAAAAGGGCGGTTAGCGCGCGTTTCCAATCGATCGGGATTTACGGATTGATGCATCATCAACGTCAATACGGCCGTGTCACCTTGAAACGGTACACTGCCCGTCAACGCTTCGAACATCAAACAACCCATGGAATAGATATCGCTGCGTTCGTCCCCGGCAAGCCCCTGAGCTTGCTCAGGCGACATGTATAGCGGCGATCCGATGGCACTTCCTGCCGCAGTCAAGCGACTGTCTTGGTCTGCCAGACGGGCCAGTCCGAAGTCAACGATCTTCGCAGAGAACGAGTCATCGTCATTCGCCACCATGAAGATGTTAGCCGGCTTGAGATCGCGATGCACAACTCCCTGGTTATGCGAACTTCTCATCCCTCGACAAATCTGCTGAAAAATCTGTATTGCAAACAACGTATCAAGCGTGCCTTCCACGCTAATCATTTTCGCCAGACCCACACCATGCAGATACTCCATAATCAGATATGGAACATTGGTGTCGGTAATGCCAAAATCATGCACTGAAACTATGTTCTCGTGCTTCAGCTTCCCGGATAAGATGCCTTCTTGCTGAAATCGAATCGATTCCTCGTCACTGAGATTGGCATTTAAAATCTTGATTGCGACTTGCTTATCGAGGGTTCTGTCATGCGCCAGAAAAACGGTTCCAATGCCGCCCTTTCCAAGTTCTTCAATAAACTCATATCGATCACTTATCGCTTTCGATTTCCAGAAGTTTTCCATTAATCAATGACGTTCTGCACTACTTCTGTCTGTACAATCGGAGCGTACTACCATCAGGCAATGCTCGTTCACCTTTGTATTCGAAGCGACCGCCATTGCTGATGTAGTCGATTAACTTATCAAAGTTGGCTTTGCTTGCCGGATCGTGGAATTTGAACCCTTGCTCTCCGGTCTTTAAGAGATACCACTGGTAGTGCAATATCTCGGTTTCGTTAAACTTCGAAGAATCGCCGGCAGCAGACCATGACCTGGAAGTCGTCGGATGGACTTTGAACTTTGCCTGCCGCCCGAAGTATTCGAACGCGTGCACATTCAACTGCTGAGTGCTCGGCAGAACGTTAAGCCAAACGGCCTGATCTCCGTCTGTTTCTTTCACCTGAGACAAAGCCCACATTATGCCCCAATCCTCGTTCGGACAAGGATGCTCGAATTCTGCTTTAGTTGCAGCCGACACTGGATGCAGCGAGGCAACTCTTACAGCATCTAGCACCGCAGACGGTGCCAACGGGAAGGGATAGAAATTAACGGCGATATAGCCCAGAGTGCCGCCGAGAAGAATTAGAACCGCCGCGACGCGGGCGGCGAGACGTTTTACCGAAGACGTCCCGTTTGACGAACTCGAGGGGTTGGTACGCCAGAGTCGAGCAAGAAGAACGCCACTGTATACAGCAGTGACAAGCAATGCCGCGATGATGTAGCGAGGCAATGCAAATTGCCACGTCAGAGTGCTGAGGAAGAGAACACCGGATATCAAAGAAATAGGCAACAATGCCAACTGACGCTGCGTTTCTCGATTACCTACGGCGATCGCGAGAATTGCAACGAGGAGAAGAAACGGCGTCGCCATCTCGGGAAGAAAACCGAAATAAGTCACGACATTGTTCGCAAAAACTTCTGATACCTGTTTGTTTCCCAACGAAACCTGAATCTCGGCTGCTACTTTTTTGATGGTCGGCATGCTGACTATCAGCCAAGGAATGAGGGTCGCACCAGCCGTCAGACCCGCAGCAACGAGCATTGCAAGCTGTTTGAATTTCCGCTCTTTCACTGCAATCAACGCATAAAATGCATACGGCAGTAATAGAAACGCCGCGCAAGCCTGTTTGGTCAGAAGCGCGCATGCCGTCGCGCACGCCAGTAAAATCGTTCGTTTGCGATCCGGATTCGCCTTCCACTCAGCAAGCGCCCACAGAGCCAGTGTCGCCATCGCCATCACGGCAAAGTCGAGCATGCTCTTGTGACTTTCGATGGTGACCTCCGGATAGAGGTTCACCACTGCAACAGAAAACAGCGCAGCCAATTTGTCCCTGGTCAGTTTATTAGCGAGACCGAAAACACTGATGTTCATCACCGTCAGGTAAAAAACCTTCATCAACGAATCAGTCCAGAGCGCCGTTCCCAAAACGGTCTTCGTCAATCCCGCTAAAACATATGTCAACGGCGGATAAAAACAATTGACGGTCAACAGTTGATGCCACCAGCTCAATTGAAACGGATGCGGATGTCGGAAAAGCTCCTGATACGACAGTCCGTTCAATAAGTGCCCGGCAGCATCCCAACTTGGCGTATTGTGATCGAAAAAGCACCAGAGCGCCAGCGCACCGCCAGCGATACCAATTATCGCGGCGAGCCAAAAATTATATTGCTTACCACTATTGAGGCTGCTGTCTTCAGCCGGCTGGGCAAGCTTCTCGGGTTGCAACAGGGCGGTCATCTGTTCCGTATCTCAACACACTCCAGTTTGACCTGAAGGTCGAATCATTATATTGCGGAAGTCATGAGGGTATTTGAACAGAAATTTATAATTGGTACTTACCGGTTTTCTTTGACGACACGTAAGAACGACGGCATGCTTGCTCGACAAGGCACGGTTCCCAGAGCCGCATGACCTCATCCCTCCTATCCTCCCTGAGCCTGAGTCTCGAGTGCTTTCAACGTTTCTTCAGACTCGGGCAGAATAAACTGAGCCACTTCGGCAATATATTGTGAACTGTCCTGGCGAAACGATTCTAGCCGGCTTATCCGTTCCACATTCCAACCATGACGTGAATTCGATTGAGCCTCGAGCGCATACAACGCAACTCGTTTCAAAACATCCGAGTCAGCGTTCCGCAGCTCATCTTCAAGCTCGACCATGCCACTCACGTCTGGACGCAGAGAGTTCCCCAGTGTCGCGCCGAGTTGATGAACCGCATCTGCATGCAACACATTCTTCGCATCCAGCTCTCTGAGCCAGTGCGCAAGTTCCTTCCAGGGCATGCTCGTTGCCGCCAGACGCACTCGAAGAGTCACCGTCAGCGGATCAGCTTCCAAATTAGCAATCGTGGCGTAGGTCGCCGGTATGAGTTTCGAACGCTGCGAGATCAGCATCTCTTCTATAGTCATGACCAGAATTCGAAGATTCGATCGTTTCTTCATGACAGCATTTGCGGCTTGAGGCAAAGCAATCAGCGACTTGTGCGCATAGAGACTCATCAAAGCCCGAGCGGCTCTTCTGCATTCTTCCGGCGCGGGGGATCCTAACAAAGCAATGATGGCATCCAGTAATTTCATATCAGGATCCGGAACGGGCATCTGGCAAAGTCGTTCGAGAGTCTTCAATCGGACACGCGATGCATCGTGCTCTAAACCACCGCGCAGCAGGTTTAACAACGACAGCTGCCCTCCGGAAGAAAGCCTGTCTGCCGGAGTTCTAATCGCTGTGTAGGCTACTACTTCATCGGAATCGTCGACCGCTGATTGCAGAACTTTCCATGCTTCATCCTTATCCAGATGACTCCAGAACGCACACAGCATCGCAACACGAACGTCACGATGCAATGGCTGCTCACCACTTTCATTCAGCGCAGCGATCGAAAGCAATTCGGCAAATGCCTCCTCTGATTTGATGTCACCGAGCAGTCGCACAACTTCCTTGTAGACCGTTATTTGCTTGCGTGGCGCGCGCAAAACAATTGGCAATGCGTCGTTTGCCGGCATTTTCAGCAGACAGGTACGCAAAGCATAAATCGCTACCGATCCCAGAGCCGGATCCTCCAGTGCCTCCGCCAATAGTGGCACCCCATTTCCCTGATCCAGTCGAGCCATAGCTTGAATAGCGTATTGCGATTCACCTGGACGCTTCAAAAACCGAGTCAGATACTTGATTGGAAACTCGGGAAGTTTCGCAAGATTGTCGATTACAAAACAGTTTTCATACCATCGCGTTTCATCATCCACCGCCATCGAATCAAGAGCATCTGCGTATATTTTTTGCTGACCCGCAGAAAGAAAAATCGGGCTCACCGAAAGCTTGGGTACGACACGATTTTTTCCACTGTGAAAGCGACCCTTGTGGGTCTTGGAGCCAAGATAGGGGGTGAGCAAATCTTGCCTGTATCGCATCAGGTAACTGGCGACGTTTTGAGTGGTTCCCCACGATGAGTCCTTCTGAAGCATTAATGGAACGATTTCAGCGAGAGTTTTAAATGCATTCGAACTCAACAAGGAATACGCGTGGTGACAACTAGACTCCTTATTAGACTCCAATACGATCTCACGCAGCAGTCGCGTTATCTGAGTAGTGACCTTTAAACGCTTGCCCAAAAGACTGGCGGCGGTAAGAACAAAGGATTCATACTCCTTCCTGTTCCACTGTTTGAGAACCGGCGCGATCTGCGCTTCAACCAGTAACGCCTGCCGATCGTTGATGCGCCACGCGCTTCCAAAATATGAGCTGTAACCGCGCGCTTTCCAGAAATCCGCAATCTGTTTGGCTGCCCATTCCGGATGAAAAGATACGAGTGATAACAGAAGATTTTCAATGCAGTATGCCGTCGACGACGACAAATCCTTGGAAACAAGGGCATCTTGAATGACACCATCTAAAGCTGTCAAATCGTTAGTGGTAAACAGCGAAGGCGGCAGCTTAGCAAGAGCTTCGAAGATTGCCTGTTTAACCGGGTCTTGTTCCTTCTGTCGTTGTTTAATCTGGCTGAGAACTTCACCGAGTTGACTGCGATTGTATCGAAGAGCCGCAATCAAGGCGCTCCATGCGACGCTTCGCAGGGTGGCGTCCGGATCGCGCAAAAACGGACTCAAAAATTCATTCGATTCCTGCCAGGGCAGAAACGCCGCATATTGCATTCTAATCTGGGGATATGCTACCAGCGACTCCATTGCGAGATACGCTTTTGCTTCTTTTACTCGCACGTCCGTCGGCATTACTTCAAGAATCGACTCTTCGATGACGCCGTCATTCTCGGCACGCCACGCGGGCGCTAGCTGTTCATACACTTTAACTCGTGCCACCACCGGCAGTTTCTTCAAGATTTTGACGATGCCATAATTTTGCGGATATTTTCGTAGCAATGCCAGCAGCAAATCCTGGTCTTCGATTTTATGAAACACTGGAAAAAAGTTGACCGTCATACGATCTTCGTGCTCGACCGCCAGTTTCGCCATCCGAGCAGGAAAAGCAATTACCGCGGATTGAGTTGAAACTTGAGAGACGCTGCAAATTCGTAAAAGTGATTCAACAATTTTCAAAGCACTCGATATTCGCGCTTTAGACAAAATCGTGATCACCGTAACTGCATGCGAGCGAACGCGCGGATCAAATTCCGGTGTCGAATCCACCAGCGCAAGCATGCGTTCCTGGGCGTATTCAGGTTTATTTCTCGCTAGCCGCTCCCATTCAATATATGCGCAGTCATTTTCGATACCTGGCCAGTGTGTCCTTACAAATTCCGTAGAACCGTATGGCATGAGAGCTGCAAAATCCACAGGTTCAGAATCTTTCAGACTCGTTAGAATTTGATCGACGAGCGCCCATCGCCTCGATTTATTCAATTGTTTAACAAATGATTTTCTGTTCAGCCTGGGGCATAGTTCGAATGATTTCAAAACTTGCGCATCAGTTCCATATATACAGATCATTTTCCGGGCAATAGCTTTCAAAGTTTCGGACCGGTCACTCACATATTCGAACACGAGGTCGGTATCGCGACTGCCCTCGCAAGAGTTGAGCGCCAGGTACCGGTCGGCAAACTGCCCATTTTTCAAACTTGATATGATTTCGCGCGCCCGTTCACCATCCCGATCGGTAAGCAACGCAGCGCGCCCAAGCTCGATCGCTGCACCCAGGCGCTCCTTATGGCTGACCGACTCAATGTAGTCTTGAAACTTGGTTCTTGCTTTACCCGGAGGAAATTTCAGAGCCTCCTGCCAGCGCGATTGACCTTTTCCGAACATTTAAATCTCCACTCACCATCCCTGGAAGATATACCCGCCCACGTAAAACAAGCGAGATGATCCGATCGTTTCTTCTTGTGAATCAAGACTAATCCCCCTAAAAACGGCTATTTGCGCCTGTCTTATTACAACCTGATACTGACTTCAAGTAAGCACTTGGCACGCTCTTGTATAATCCGACCGTTCATGAACTACTCCCAGACAACGCCACCCCCTGCAGCGTTTTCGAATTGGATATCCAGATGAGTTCCTACTTAGATTGGCTCGAAAATGAAAGCGTTTTCATAATAAGAGAAGCTTTCAACAAAACAAAAAATCTGGCATTGCTTTGGTCTATGGGCAAAGACTCAACCGTCTTGCTCCATTTGATCCGCAAAGCATTCGTTGGACAGGTGCCGATGACACTCGTCCATATCGATACTAGTTACAAAATTCCTGAGATGATCACCTGGCGCGATGAGTTTGTCGCGCGTCACGGATTGAAATTGATCGTCGGACAGAACACCCAGGCGCTGGCAGAAGGCATGGGACCTGACAAAGGCCGATTGACCTGCTGCGGTGCGTTGAAAACGCAAGCGTTGCTGGATACTGTAAAAGAACACAAACTCGGTGGATTGCTGCTCGGTATCCGCCGCGACGAAGAAGGATCGCGCGGGAAAGAGCGCGTGGTGTCACCGCGTTCCAGCAGTTCGGAATGGACTTATAAAAACCAGCCAGCAGAAATCTGGCACTATTACAATTTGCACATGCCGGACGACATCCATGTTCGCGTTCATCCAATCTTGCATTGGACTGAAACCGATATTTGGGATTATATCCGCCGCGAAAATCTAGAAATTATGCCGCTCTATTTCGGCAACGAAGAAGGCAACCGTTACCGCAGTCTCGGTTGCTATCCGTGCACCTCCAGCATCAAGTCATGCGCATCAAACGTCGATGAAATCATCGCCGAATTGCGTACGACGGAAACGACGGAGCGTGCCGGTCGTGCTCAAGATAGAGAAGATACGTACGCGATGCAAAAACTGCGAAAAGACGGCTACATGTAAGGTGATCCATGGTTGAGATTTATTCAGAACCTGATGTGAAAAAAATCGTTGTCGTCGGTCACGTAGACCACGGCAAATCGACGCTGCTCGGTCGAATCATGCTGGACACCGGCAAGATTCCTGCCGACAAAGTCGAGGCGGTGCGCAAGACTTGCGAAGAAAAGCGAGTCGCGTTTGAACCTGCGTTTTTCTTCGATGCGCTGCAGGAAGAACAAGAGCAAGGCATCAGTATTGATACCACTCGAGTTAACTTCGAATTCGAAGGACATCGCTTCCTTTTGATCGATGCGCCAGGCCACATTGAGTTTTTGAAGAATATGACGAGCGGCGCTTCCGAAGCTGAGCAAGGTATCGTCATGGTCGACTGCGTTGAAGGCATACGCAATCAAACCGGTCGACACTTGAAAGTTCTCTCCATCCTCGGCATTCGCGAAGTAATCATCGTTGTTAATAAACTCGATAAGATCGGTTACGACGAAAAGGTCTTCAACCAACTCTCGACAGACCTGTCGGAAATGGCTGAAACAGAAGGATTGCGCTGCTTGAGCGTTGTGCCGATCTCGGCACTGCACGGTGAGAACATCACCCAAGCAAGCGAAAACATGAAGTGGTACGACGGCTTGCCGTTGCTTCCTCTGATTTTGAAACTGAAAGAAGATACGCTCGATTTCAACGTCGGCACTGAGCCATTCCGGATGGTGCTCCAGGACGTTTACAAATTCAATGATAAGCGCTACTTCGCCGGACGCGTCATGTCGGGCGAACTCACACCTGGAATGGAAGTCTTCTTCTCACCTTCAGGCAAAGTTTCAAAAGTCGCTTCAATTGAGACATTCCCAGCGAGTGATAAACCTAAAGCATGCAAAGGCGAATCAGTAGCTATTTGTCTATCAGAGCAGATTTTCGTTGAGCGTGGCGAAGTCGTTTCATCAACCAAGGAAGTTCCTGAAGTTGAAACCGAGATAGTTGCCCGTGTGGTCTGGCTTTCGTCAGATCCATTCATCGCCGACGACGATTACCTTTTGAAGATTGGCACAAACGAAGTCAATTGCAAGGTTTCAATTATCACCACCACTGGTGCAACCAAGAGCAAGCCATCGCTCAACAACGGTGACATCGCCGATGTCAAAATCAAGGCAGACAGCCCGATTGCATTCGACCGAACACTGAGCACCGCAAACTTGAACAAGCTGGTTCTTTGCACCAAATATGACACGGTAGCAGCCGGTGTTATCAACCTCAAGGCTCCAAGAATTGCCGGAGCACCTGTTGCCGATCCAAACGTAATCTATGAAGAAGGTTATGTTCAGCGCGCCTCGCGCGAACAACGCAACGGTCACGAGGGCACTGTCCTCTGGCTCACCGGTCTGTCCGGCGCGGGCAAGAGCACTCTTGCTAAGGCATTGGAACGTTATTTGTTCAACGCTGACTATAAGGTGGTCGTTCTCGACGGCGACAACATGAGAACCGGTCTCAATGCCGATCTCGGTTTCTCACCTGAAGATCGCTCTGAAAACATCAGACGTATTTCCAACGTCGCGAAGATATTCCTCGACACCGGATTCATTACAGTTGTCGCTTGCATCTCGCCTTACGAACAAGATCGCGAGAGCGCACGCAAACTGATCGGCGATAAAGACTTCAACGAGATCTTCATGTTCTGCCCTCTGGAAGTTTGCCAGAGCCGCGATCCGAAAGGACTCTATAAGAAGGTAACGACCGGTCAGGTCTCCAATCTGACAGGCATGAGTTCACCATATCAATCACCGGTCAATCCACACCTCCGACTCGACTCCAGCCGAATGACCACGATGGAAGAAGTCGAAGCAGTGATTGAACTTCTGATCAACAAGGGCGTCGTTAAGAACGAAGCCTTAGTTTCGCAAGGAGCGGCTCCCGTACCAGAAACGGCGCCACCACGGTAAATGTCGAAAGTCTCAATTTGCCTGCCTGTATTTAACGGTCGACGTTATTTGCGCGCAGCGATAGAGACTTTACTCGTTCAAACACACACCGATTTTGAAGTGCTCGTATCAGACGATTGCTCTGATGATGATTCACTGGAAATCGCTAATGAACTGGCATCACGCGACAAGCGCATCGTTGTGTGGCGCAATGATCAACGACTCGGGCTTTTTCAAAACTACAATGCTGCGATCGAAAGAGCTAGCGGCGACTACATAAAGTTGTTCGCGCAAGATGATTTGTTAATGCCGAACAATTTAGAGACGCATCTAGATATTTTCGCCAAGAACCCGACTGTAACCTTAATAACGGGCACGAGAAACATCATTACCGACGACGGTGAATTAGTAGAAAAGCTGGGACATTTCGACGAGGACAAAATTGTCAGCGGCGATGAAGTGATCGAATCGAATCTGACTAATTACTACAATTGGGTCGGGGAGCCAAGTTGTGTTTCATATCCGACAAAATTGCGCGGTACCGGATTCGATACCACCCTGTTTCACTACGGCGATATCGAATACTGGTTTCGCCTGGTTGAGACTGGAGATCTGTTTTATACAAGCCAGCCGTTGTGCTCATTCCGTAGACATGAAGGCAGTGCCACACGACGCAACATGCGGTCGTTGAACTTCATTGCAGACCTGGCGTATCTGGGTGATAAGTACAGCCAATATCTCGAAGGCAAGGGTGTCTCCAGGCAGCGATACTGGACCAAAATGGTCGATACGATCGCGCCCTGGGTCTACTCGATGGTTGACGATGAGGGACTTATCGAGCCGGATTCGTCAGACCTCGTCGACCCGAATCATTACGATCCGCAAACAATGGCAAGAATTCTTAAAGCACTGAGATATGCATCGCTTCAAGCGCTTCACAAACTCACCGTCGAGGACAGGCGCAGCTCCGCTTTAGTGAAAGACATTGAAACTGAACTTTTCGATACAGAAGAAAAACTCTCTCATGTTTTAAACAGCCCGGTAACTCGCGCCACAAGCGCTGTCCGCAATGTGTTGACACGACTTGGTTCCAAAACCAACTAACCGCAGCCATTAACTACACTTAAGTTAAGACCCGTTATTGCCTTGCAGTACGAGCATTCGGTGCGCTATGCTGGCACCTCGGTTACTAGAGATGGAGTATGTAAATAATGTTCGGTAAAACCGCACGCACAAGCCGTTCAATGTTGTTCCTCGCACTAGCCGCCGTTTGCTCTCTGCAAATGGGCTGCGGCAGTGGCACCCCTGGTGATGCCGTCGTCGGAACAAAACAGGGCACAGTCAACGTAGAAGGGCTCAAAGTCGGAGTTCCTGAAAGCATTATCAAGGATGCCGTTCTGACCTTCGTGCTTGATGAACAACCTGCAGCCAAAGCAGGAAACAGAAATCAATATTTGAGTCGTACAAAAGACAGCAAAGGCGGTCAGTACTCTGCTCAATGCAAAGACGGAGAATGCTTTAGACTCGAAGCGATCTACGAAACACCAATCACTAAGGAGCAAGCGCTCGAAACATTGGCAAAAATGCTTCCAGCCGCAGCCAGCGCTCCGAAGTTGAAACCACCAGGTGGCGTCAACAACACCGACGAGAGCGTTGAAAGATACGATTGCGGCGATGTCTACGGTGGCGAACTGATTCTCGTCGAACCAAAGAGCGACAAAGTAAGATTGGTTGCAGCTTCCGATAGAACCAAAACCAAGAAGGGTGGCGGTGACGACGCAAAAGCTGGCGACGCCAAGGCTGACGACGATAAAGCTGATGACAAAGCCGATGATAAAGCCGACAAGGCTGATGACGCTAAAGACGCCAAAGACGACGCCAAAGATGAAGCTAAAGACGCTGAAGAGAAAAAATCCGAGTAACTCGGAAATAGTCAAAAGCTAGTCTTATAGCCGTTTTTGATAATTCAATAAAGCAGAGCCAAACATTCGGCTCTGCTTTTTGCTTTTGCGCGATGCGCCGCTTTCTCTTAAATGCAATGCCACCACCTATAGTGCGCGCACGACCCAGACTGCTAAGTTTGAACCGAACCGTTAGCGGCCAGGGCGGCTGCAAGCCGCGCCTACGATTAGAGAACAGCTGGCGCCCGAGGAGGTGAAGCCACTTAATTGAGAAGTTTCTTGAGAACCTTAGCCCAGATCGAAACCGTGCACAGTTCCTTATTGAGCCACTTGTCAAGAACACATCATTCAACCTTAAAAGGTTCAAATACCGATGAGCACTTAAGAGGCAACCCAAAAATGGTAGCATTGCGTCACTCATGACAATGCTCAATTGCTGCCCAGCACTGCGAAAGAGCCTCTAGTCGAAGTGAGATGAGGAAAAACCTTTATGTTGTTCACCAGCCTGCAGTACCTGTTGTTCTTGCCAGCGGTCGTCCTGTTGTATTGGATATTGCCGCGTAAGTTCCGCTTGCCGATGCTTTTGGCAGCAAGCTGGTACTTCTACATGAGCTGGATGCCGGCGTTCATCATTCTCATCGTCGCCATGACGGTATTCAATTTCGTCTTTGGTCGAATACTCCACAAAGCAACCACCAATCGCAAACTGCTTTTCACTATCGGCCTCGTAATCAACCTGCTATGCCTCGGCGTCTTCAAATACGCAAACATGGTAATCGGCAGCGCATCTACAGTCGCAGGCTGGATGACAGGACACAATCCCGAATGGGCAGTTAATATCGTTCTGCCGCTGGCCATCTCATTCTTCACGTTTGAATTTATTCACTACCTGTTTGAAATCTATCGCGGAAATAAACCGATGGATTCATTCGTTCTGTTCGCGCTCTTTGCCGCATTCTTCCCCACACAAATCGCTGGTCCGATCAAACGTTATTCCGACTTCGAAAAACAAATGGCGGAAGACGATTCGAAGAAATTCAAGCTGTCCATGCTGGATGAAGGCGTTCCACTGATCGTCACAGGCATGGCCAAAAAGATTTTGCTCGCGGACAACCTCTCAATCATGGTCAACATGATGCTCAAAGATCCGCTTTCCTACGGCGCTCCCGAGCTCTGGGTGTTTGCATACGCATTTGCGTTTCAAATCTATTTTGATTTCTCCGGCTACACAGACGTAGCCAGAGGTTCTGCAATGCTGATGGGATACAAGATTCCGGTCAACTTCAACATGCCTTACATCGCCAGCAACATGTCCGATTTCTGGCATCGCTGGCACATTTCGCTATCAACCTGGTTGCGCGATTATTTGTTTATTCCACTGGGCGGTTCTCGCGGTGGACGATGGCTCACTCATCGCAATCTATTTCTGACTATGGCACTCGGCGGACTCTGGCACGGTGCATCTTGGAACTTCGTGATCTGGGGCATCTATCACGGTCTTGCTTTGATTGTCCATCGCGAATTTACGTTCTTGAAAGAACAGATTCACGTGCTCAACGAATTTTGCAAAACTAAATTCTGGAGCTTCGCAGCACTGTTCATCACCTTCCACGCAGTTTGTATCGGCTGGATATTCTTCGTCGTGAAAGACTGTGGTGTCGCGTTCAAAATCATCAAACGACTCCTGCTCATCTCGCCTGTCTTCAGCAGAGCCGAACAAGCACAGAGCGAGTTTCTCCTGCTGAGACCGGAACTTCCAATCGTAGTTCTTGTCGCCATCACTCTGACGGGAATTCTTTTGGTCTCCAACTGGCCAACCAGCTTCCTCGGTCAGAAGGGCGTGTTTAGAAACTCTCCACCGTTTTTAAAAGCAGCGTATTGCTGCCTGTTGATACTACTAATGGTGACATTCCTCCCTGATACTTCAGAACCGTTTATCTACTTCCAGTTCTAATCAGGAGCGATGTTGAAATTCTCCTCAACACTCACTGCGTTTAAGACAAGCACGTTTCTTCAACTGCTTGTTCTTGCGATAGGAACTGAAGCGTTTATCAGCTTCGGTCTGCCTTCAGTGGTGCAAGTGATGCAACCGAATTTGATCGGCGCTAATGCTCCGCTCGTAAAATTTCGAGACTATTACGGCAGCAAAGAAAACCCGGAAGTCGTAATCATGGGTTCCTCACTCGTGCTCGCTCCAGCGATTCACTGTGACGCAGCCATGCTGCCGGCGAGCGATCCGGACAAGGTGCGGATTCGCAAAGCACCCTCAGCATCTTACACACGAGCAAAATATCTGGAAGGCGTTCTGAAAGAGGCTTGTGGTCAGGATTTGACCATCTACAATCTTGGACTTCCAGGTTCGATGGCGCCGGACAATTACGCCTATCTTCAAGAAATGATTACTTGCAAGAAACGCCCGGCACTAATTGTATTGGGTCTGGCAGCGCGCGATTTCGTCAATCGGAAGCGCACCGATCCGGAAAAATCGAGCCTCGTTGCCGCGTTAAAACAGTTCGATAAAGAACGAAAACTTTCAGCCGCCAATATCTTCACCGAGTTGCCGACACTAGTATCTGAGCACTTCCAGCAGGACAAGAGCGAGTTGGCCCTGGTAAAAGCCCTGGTTGATGGAAAGATCAAAGACTGGCGCACTAACGGTTTCGAACCTGCGACATTCGCCGTAAAACCGGAAGATGACGAGCTTCAGGAAGTGCAACTGCCGACTCCAAAAGTGCTCGCCGAGTTTAAAGACCAATACGTCGACTTGTTCGACTCCGCTAAACCAGAAGCTTTGCGCACGCAGTTGAGCTATCTCGACAAAATGGTATCACTTGCCGGCGATGTAAAAATTCCAATCGTTCTCGTCAATCTGCCGGTCACCGATCGGCATAAAGAGCTGCTCACCGACGAACTGACCACCATATATCAAAATGGAATAAAAGAAGTTGCCACCAAAAATGGTTGCACTCTAATCGACATGGATATTCCAGGAGAATTCGATGCCGACACAGACTTCCGCGATCCAATCCACCTCAATGCCAAAGGTGGTCGCAAGTTCTACAAAGAATTAGTTGCTCGGCTTGCCGCTCAACACGTGCTGAAAGAAAGCATCGCCAGCACCGACAGAAAAGTTCAATGATGAAGCGATGCAGCGCCCGTCGCTTGCATCACACTGAGGCACTTAGTAAAATTACACCTTTCACAATCAACAGAGTCGAGCATCCATGCCGAAAAGCCCAACCGACGCAGTCAAGGAAACCATTCAGAGTCGCATCAAGAGCGGACCGATCCTGATTATTGCGGGAATGCATCGCTCCGGCACATCATTCGTTTCCTCCATACTCAAAGAATCCGGTCTGCACGTCGGCAGCCAACTGGATTCCGGCAGCGCCGGCAACACGAAAGGTCACTTCGAGAATTTCGATTTCGTTACTCTCCATGCCCGAGTCCTCAAACACTACGAACTGAGCGCATCCGGATGGACTCTAAAACCGGAAATTGCGGTACCTGATAGTTTTTATCCTGACATGGAAAAAACCGTGCTGGAGAACCTCCAGACCACTCCATGGGGCTGGAAGGATCCAAGAACGACTCTGTTTTTAAACTTCTGGGCTAAAGAACTCCCAGAAGCCAAATTCCTTTTCGTATATAGATCGCCATGGGAAGTAATCGATTCGCTCTACCGTAGAGGCGATAAAGCGTTCCAGGAAAACGCAGAGCTGGCAATCCAAGTCTGGGCCAACTACAACCGCCGCGTGCTCGAATTCATTCAAGCCCATCCCGAAAAATCATTGTTGGTCCATGTCGATGCTGTTGCGCAGAATGAAGCGCGTTTCGTTAGTCTAGTTAAAGATAAATTGAATATTCCTTTGTCCGATCGAACCGAGAGCGCTTTCGACCCTTCGATGTTAAGGAAGGAACCAAAAGGTTCTTACCGCGCAGCGCTAATCCAAAAGTTCTTCCCGGACATCTTCGATGTCTGGCTACAACTGGAAAACACTGCAGCAATGCGAATTGGCAGCGGCGAAACTGACGATATTGCAAGCAAAACAATGCCGGAATTGGGAGAGCAAATGCTCCGAGATCTGATGGAAATCAGAAAGGCGCAGAACTCTCAAGCTCAAGCTGAAAAGGCTTTAAAGGAAGCCGAAGCCAAAGTAGAGAGCACTAAAGCCGAAATGGAGTGGATGAAGAACAGCAGAGTGTGGAAGCTGCGAAACCTTCTTGCTCAAACCCGCGGATTCCTCTCCCGTTGAGGCTTAACTCGCGTTTCCAAGGGGAGCCTAGCACCCTCTTGAAATGAAACTTTTCACAGTTTCATTTATCACCGAAACTTGCACGGTCAGTCCCATGTGAAGCCGCTAAGGCAGTGTCGGACAAGCTTGTACTATTCTCATGCAGCCTGCGACACGGGCATGGTAGCATCTTGAAATCCCGGAAGAACCTAGGACTCTCAGCTATGCCGAATGTGGTGACCGAAGAACCGAAGTTGGTCGAAGCGCTCAAGCAGCCAGAACAACTTCGCTCTGTAGACGAACTCGAAGCCCTCGCCCGCGAAAGCAGCTTGTCTTCGATGCTCAACCTTTGGGGCAAAAGACATCTGATATCGCTGATGGTGCACCGCGATTTCATGGGCCGTTATAAGGGCTCGTTGCTAGGCGCGTTGTGGCCCCTGCTCAATCCGCTTGGGCACATGTTCCTCTACACATTTTTGTTCAACGTAATTCTTCAAGTGCGCTTCGGACAGAGCGCCAACAGTGGTGACTTCGCGCTCTATTTGATGTCCGGATTCCTACCCTGGACCGCCATGGCAGAGTCCGTTGCTTCTTCGACGACCAAAGTTTTGGAACTGCCTAACCTGGTCAAACGTTGCGTGTTTCCTCTCGAAACCTTGCCACTAATCGTGGTGATCTCAAGTTTCTTGAGCGGTTCAATCGCATTGGTTTTGCTCGTTATTTTCGCCGGCATCCGCCAGCACGGAATTCATCCGACGATTGCATTCGTTCCGCTGATTCTGATTCCTCACTTCATGTTTACCGCAGGCGTATCCTGGTTCCTCGGCAGTCTCGGCGTATTTATTCGCGATTGCAGACACTTCATCGCGTTGGGACTTTCCGCCTGGATGTACATGACTCCAATTCTTTATCCACCTGAGCGCATGCCTGCGCATCTCCAATTCCTCCTCTGGATCAATCCGATGGCCGGCATCATCACCGACTATCGCCGAGTGATCATCGAAGGACAAATGCCAAACTGGACCAGTTTTGCGGTTTACACACTGGTATCAATGACGGTGTGCTTTGCCGGATTCCACTTCTTCCACAAAACCAAACGAAGCTTTGCTGATGTAGTCTAGGAGACAATGTCCATGATTGAGTATCCAATCGAAGTTCGTAACCTATCGAAGCGTTATGACATCTATAATCAGCCAATCGATCGACTCAAAGAGATCGTGCTGCGCAAGAATAACTATCACAGAGAATTCTGGGCGCTCAAAGATTTCTCCTACAACTTCGAACAAAAGACAACTGTTTTACTCGGACCAAACGGAAGCGGCAAGTCAACGTTGCTTCGCATCATCGCCGGCGTACTTCAATCCACGAGCGGTTCCGTGACTCGTCGTGGTCGAGTGACCGCAATTCTCGAATTGGGTGCGGGATTCCAATTAGACTACTCAGGTCGTGAAAACGTTCTTTTAAACGGCATGCTTCTTGGTATTTCGAAAGAAGAGATGCTTGATCGAATGAGTGAAATCGCGGCATTCGCCGATATCGGTGATTTCTTCGATCAGCCGATCAGCACTTACTCCAGCGGTATGGTGGTGCGTCTTGCATTCGCCTGCGCGACTAACGTCGATCCGGATATTCTGCTGGTGGACGAAGCTCTCGCCGTAGGCGACATCAGATTTGAAAAGAAATGCCGTCGGCGTATGGACGAGCTCCGCGCCCGCAATAAAACAATTATTTTCGTTTCTCACAATATGAAAGTGGTCAACAAATTCTGCGATCTGGCTGTGTTGTTAAACAACGGACAGTTGGTCACGGAAGGCTCGGTCACTGACATTGTGCCTATATATGAAGAACTGATGGAAAGCGAAGAAGGACTCGTTGTAAATCGAAAATTCGATATTCCAACGATTGTATAGGAATGAGTTTCTTAGTCGCGCTGTTTGGGAGCGTTCGGTGAGATGACCAAGAATGATGTGCGACTGATCTGTTTCTACCTGCCGCAATTTTATCCAATTCCAGAAAACGATATCGCCTGGGGTAAGGGCTATACCGAGTGGCGGCGCGTAGTTCAAGCAAAACCTCTTTTTGAAGGACACTATCAACCGCGCCTGCCGGCAGATCTGGGTTTCTACGATCTGCGCATGAATCAGATTCAGGTCGAGCAAGCGGAACTGGCTAAGAAGTACGGCATAACAGGGTTTTGCTATTACCTCTATTGGTTTGGCGACGGAAGAAGATTGCTCGAACAACCACTGAATCAAATGGTCGAAAGCGGTCAACCTGATTTTCCATATTGCGTGTGTTGGGCTAATCCACCGTGGTTTGCCAACTGGGTCGGACGAAATGATTGTCTTGTTAAACAAGAGTATTCCGAAGAATCTGCATTGAAACTGATGCAAGAAGCTTTGATACCGATGTTCAAAGACAAACGCTACATAACCGTC
Source organism: Obscuribacteraceae bacterium (SeqCode) (assembly GCA_044225915.1). Classification (GTDB taxonomy): domain Bacteria; phylum Cyanobacteriota; class Vampirovibrionia; order Obscuribacterales; family Obscuribacteraceae; genus JADYXR01. Next base: position 113,538 of record JBGAHZ010000018.1, on the reverse strand, counting down.
AACGGCAAACCGTTGTTTATCGTCTATGTTTCACAAGCGCTGCCTGATGCTTTGAAATATTCGCAAATCTGGCGTAAAGCCGCTCAAGAAGCGGGTTTTGAAGACATCTATTTGTGCCGAGTTGAAAACGATGTTGTCGTCGATCCAAAAACAATCGGTTTCGACGCAGCAATCGAATTTCCGCCAAGCGGCATGAGATCAGCGACCGTACCAACAATCGCGACGGATCCAAACAATCCACCAGGCACCGTATATGATTTCGAGCAAACTGCATTTTACGCAGTGAATAAACCAACACCTCCCTACAAGTTCCACCGCGGCTTGTTTCCAGCATGGGACAATTCAGCCCGACGCCCGGCAAATGTCGCGACGATTTTCCATGGTTCGACTCCGGAAGTCTACGGGGCATGGCTCAGTGAATCAATCGAATGGGAAAAGACGCATCATGAGGGCGATGAGCGCCTCGTGTTCATCAACGCCTGGAATGAATGGGGCGAGTCCGCATATCTCGAACCGGATTTGAAAAATGGTCATGCCTATCTGGAAGCCACTAAGAAGGCGCTGGAAAGCGGCGTGAGCATTGAGCAGAGCATCAGAGCCAACAACTATCGTTTCAACAAACGAGAATTGAGCGACGTCGCCGGCAAAAAGCTCAATTCCTCGAAGAAGATCGTCGGTTCTGTCGACCAAGTCTGGAAAGCCGGAGTTGATAAGCTTTGCGTAGCGGGCTGGGGCTGCGATCTTGAAGAGCCGTCCAAACCGGTTCAAATCCTGTTGTTCGAAGACGACCGTCTCCTTGCGGCAGAAAGAACATTCATCAGTCGTCCGGATGTCGCGAAATCAGTGAACACCCAGGCATCAAAAGCAGGCTTTCATATTGAATTGAACAGCAGCGCAGTCACGAAAGCGACATCGCTTCAAGTTCTTGTCGTTTCGCAAAAGACTCGCTACAACGAATTGGCGATGAACAAGAAAGACTTAGCAGCGATCAAATAGTATCCACTCAAAGGGACAACTTGCCTGCAATGAACGTCTCGACAGTAAAAGACATCGCGAAGAAATTCACGGCAAGCACTTTCCTTTTGAGTCTGGCTCTTTTTTGTGTGAGCGATGTTTTGCTGCGCAATCAATTCAATCACGCTGCGGTCGTAAACCCGGAAGGCACACTAGGAGCGAATCTTCGCTCGGCATCAAAACTTCCAAAGTGTCTCGCAAACTCGCAAAATCCCGACGTTGTTATCTTCGGCTCGTCACTAATGCTGGTGCCTACTGTCCGCTGCGATGAGCAGGCTCAAAACAAGAGGGCTCGCCACGACCGGTGGTATTTGCGTAACGTCGTTCACCAATATTCTGACGCTCTCTATCTCCAACGTTTGATCAGTGAGAAGTTGAAAGCGCCTGTCGAAGTCAAAGATCTGGCAGTATCAGCCGGCATGCAGTCCGATCAATATTTTGTTCTCCAACACTATTTAGCTAGCGGCAAGAATCCAAAATTGATCGTATTAGGCGTAGCTCCACGAGATTTTTTAGACAATAATCGCAAGAATCCAACTGAAACACCGGTGTTCAGGATGCTTTCCGATTTTACGAATATAGCTGACGTGGCTGACTCCAGCGCGCCGCTCAAAGTTCTTGATTTTGCAGCCGAGTGCGCTGTGCACTGCTACAAAATGCGCGACAGCTATCAGCATACGGTTTCGAAACTAGTCGAAAACCGGCTTGGTCGCGACAATAGCAAAGAAGATAAAGACGTCGCTAAATATGAACGACCTGCAAGTGCGTTCAAGGATGACCTTGCAGTTTATAGTGCGATGTATCTCCCGCTTAATATGAAGTCATTCGAGTATCAGACAAAGTATCTGGAGAAGTTCTTGCAATTGGCGCAGAATCGAAACATTCCCGTGATGCTCATCGATATGCCGATTACGGCGGAGAATCGAGCTATCCTTCCGAAAGAGTTTCTCGCTACTTACAATGACAAATTGAAAGAGACAGCCACTAAATATGGTGCGCAACTTTTTCGTCCGGAGAATGAAGGGCAATTTTCACTGGCTGATTATGACGATTCGGTGCATTTAAATGCAGAAGGTGGAGCTAAACTATTCCAGCAAATCGCTCAGACCATCAGCAAAGTCGACACACTGAGACCAGACATCGACAGACAAGTCGCGGCGAAACAAACGGCGTGGCCGTTTTAATCGGCGCGTCACCGTTCATAAATGCAGGCTGGAAGCCTGCGCTCCCAGGAGCCGAAACTTGCCGGTTTTAAACTTCGGGGCGGGCCTTTAGTTTATGGACGATGTTGCGGATTTTCCAGATTCGGCTGGCTTCCAGGGTCTTCAATTTTTCGTTGGCTTCGTAGAGTTCTGAGCGCACGTTGTAGAGTGTTTTGTTGCCGCTCTTCAGCTCGCGTTGCGCTTTGCGCGCTTCAACCCATTCGCCCAGAAAGAGGTCGGCGAGTTGGGCATCACTGATGGTGCTGTCTTCAGGAACAACAGTTGTCTCTGAACCAAGCGAGTCGGTAGACTCTAAAAGCCGTTTATAGATTTCGTTGGTCTTCGGAAAGAAATGTTGCAGCGCCTGTCCCCGTGCGGATTTGCTAGAGGAGCGTTCGATCAACTTCTCATCGAAGATATCGGCAGCCGGCTTCACAAGTTTCAAATTGAACTTCTGGTTTATCTTATCGATCGCTAGCTCAGGGTTGTTCACGATCGATTGCAACGAAAGCAACAAACCGCGTTCCTTATTTTTCTCGTAGAAGTTCAAAACCGCCTGGTTGTAGTCGTTCCAGGTTTCTACAGCCCGCCTTGGATTTTCCTGAAAAACAGGATCGCCCCGACGGTAAAGTGAATCGACTACTTCCCAAGGTGGACGATAAACAAACAAGAAATTAGCTTTCGGAAGCCGTTTGCCCCAGTAGTTTAGAAACAGCGTAGTACGCGGATCTTTCCATCCCCAGAGGTGATCGCGCTGGTTGCGCGATAGAAGTTCATCCACTCGTCCTTCGTCTTCCGGAGGGACGTGCACGTCGATCTCCGACGTCCAACCGTATTTGTCGTGTCCGAGTTTTTCCAGGATCGACTCCTGGAAACGAACGAATTCGAGGTTCTCCCAGAATCCTTTTGCATTCACGGTTTCGTGAGCTTTCATGAGCTGATCGCCCAGGTCCAAACCCGCTGAATGCAGTATCGATGCGACCAATGAAGTTCCGGACCGGTGCATGCCGATCACGATCAATACATTGGAGCCGTCTGTAATTTTTTCTGCCATTTTATTTCACCGACATTTTCAGATCACGGGCAAAACCTTGTAGTTCCTCGATTTGAGCTTGAGCCCAGCCGATTTCCTTCGGCAGCGAACTCGAATCAAAACTGGACACGCTGTCGCAATATTGATTGACGACCTCGATGAGTTTCTCCCTCGTACGTTGCTCGCCCAGATTCGATTCAAGAAAAATCGTGGAGCCTGGATGTTTGTTCGTCACGCTTAGATAGCTGTCTATATTCGCGATCTTCATTTTCTTGAAAGCCGCATCCGCATCGAAATGCTGAAGCACCGACTTCAGGTTGGCTGGTTTACTCTTCAAGTAACTCGCCTTCACAGCATAGTTGTTTGTATACACCGTCGGCGATACCGCTCGTAAAGTAACGGCTTCACCATCCTTGTTGCCGAAAGCTACATGCTTCCAACGGAAGCCCTCGATCTTGCCATCATCAGCGGCTTCCAGCGCTGTATGGATCTCCGGTGAAAACCAATCATCATCATCGACAAAACAAAAAATTTCTTGATTCTCGAAATTTCCAGTCTTAAAATCCGCGATTTGATGCGTACGACAGTTGCGAATACTTCGAAGATTCGTCTGCGCGATCTCTTTCATCCGTTGACGCAACGCGAAAAACGAGATCGCAAACGTCGAGTCCCAGAGCGCCATAAGCTCATTGACTTGATCTTCGGGACGGCCGATCGTGCGACAAAATTGACGAGATTGTTCTTTGAACGCTTCAACGTCTATGTTCGCCCAATCAGGACTCTGGCGAACGACAACATTGACACCTTCTGCTTTCTGGTACGGTTTCAAAAGCACATTTTTTAGCCGAAACATCAAACTCTTCCAACTTCGAAGCTACTCCCACTAAGATACAACGCTACGAAGACTGGCGCGTGGAGAGCAAATTAATGAAGAGCTTATCTTCCTCTAATCAACATGATCGATGAGATCAAATCTACGGCAGCGCCTGAATCAGCGCCTTCGACAGTCCCATTTGTGAAATCACTTGAAACGGCACAACACTCACGATATTGTAACGAGCACCGGAACGTCTCAAGGTATCGTCCAGATAGTTTATTCCTGCCGACCGTTTGATTGGACCGCGATCGCCGATGAGCAACATCGTCACGTGGATTTCATCAGGATCACGCATACGGCGAGTGGCATTGAGCAGAATTTGTTCAATGTCAGAACTTCTGACTCGACCATCAGTGACGATTGCAAGAGCCAGCGGATTGACAGTCCCACGAGGAGACGAATCTCGTCTGCGAAAATAATTTTCCAATGTATCTTGCAATGCAAGATTAAGACACGTGCCCACTTCCAGGTTGGGAGCCTGTTCCGCGAAGATTCTCTCCACTTGTCGCATCGTCACGTTTTTAAAAGTTGAAAATGTGCTGTAAAACGTTACGAGTGTAAATCCTTGACCCGGCGTCCTTCCGGTCAAACTAGCCAACGGTTTGGTCTGCTCACGGCACCAGTCCCATCTCGGGATGCCCATGTTGTGCCCTTTTACCGGATCATAAGAATATGGCGGGCAATCTCGAGCAGTCATTGAATGCGACCTGTCGAGCAGCACAGTCACGTCATATTTCGCGAGCTTCTGCAACTCAACTTGAGTCACTCCACCCTCGAGCTTAATGGTGACATTCGGAACCTGCGTACTCGCAGCCGTCCCCGACTCCAAGACTCCCTCACCAACACCATCTTCCGCAACCGATTTTCGCAATCTCAGGTCGAATGGGGCTGTCGGATTCGCAGGTTCTGTGGTCGGGGTCTGCATTTGCAGAACTGGCTCAGGATTATCTTGTGGTCGCTTTAAACGATTACGATTGCCCGCGTCGGCAGGCAGACTGGTGAACAAAGTCACCAAACAAGTCGCAGAAATTAGAGCTTGAATCGGTCTGAATCGCCATCTATTTTTGTTGTCAACAACCAGTCGGGGCGGAGTTTTCGAGCATTTGTCCATGATTCATTTTCCTCGGCCTTCATTATCCATCAAAACACTAGAACGTACTCTCAATCGATTGCCGAATGTCACTTCGCTCAGACAAGCTCTGACTGGGTTCAATTTGAACGCCGAACTGGTTGGCAGTCACCTGCCTGTAGACTATCGCGACCAGACATTTGTTTCGCCAGCAAGCGAAACCCGCAATCTATGGGCTACGCTCAGCTCAGGGACAGATCTGGACGTGCGGTCTTGAGCGCTTGGACGGCATCGGTCGTCAAGAATCGACAGCTCGAGATCGTTACGCTCTTGAGAGCTGGAAATTGCTCAAGCTCTTTTAGGGCAGCGTCCGTTATTTTCGTATCGCGCAAATCAAGATCAATAAGTTTCGATGCGCCTTTCAGCTGCGCGACGCCGGAATTGCCTATTGAGGTTTCTGCTAGTTTTAAAACAGAAAGCGAAGGCAGTGACGCAAGGGCGCTTACATCCGAATCGTCGACTTTGCTGCGACTCAACCAGACATCGCTGAGCGCGCTGCAACTGGTGAGCTCTTTGAACGCACTGGCTGTCACTTTTGTATCCCAGAGAACAAGAACTTTCAAATTATTAGCCTTCTTGAGGTATCTGATACCGTCATTGGTGACCTTCGTTTTACTCAAATCCAATATTCGGAGATTGGCTAATTCAGCGATGTTCGGCAGTGCTCGATCTCCCGTATCAGTCCAATTCATCCGCAATTCTTCAAGACCGTTCAAATTCTTCAAGTACGAACAATCATCATTGTCGACTCTCGAATAGCTCATCGTCAGCTTCTTCAAAGAACGCAAAGCGGCGACGTTTAAAAGTTGCTCGCTTGCAACAACTTCATGCGGTATCACAAGTTCAGTCAACCGATCAAAATTGCCGTTTTTCATCCACGACAGATCGCGCGCCCCGGCAGCATCCAACTGGAGTTTAACGTCGCCGTTCTCCGGCACAACTACATCGCCAACCGCGGGTGCCAAAAAGCATTTATTCGTTGTGTAGAGGCGTCCAACAGCGTGGTCTGGAAACTTCATGATCGCCACTACGACACCAGAGATTGTTCGAGCCAGAGTTTCGTCGGACCACCCAGGCGAGCTTCCAGGTCAATCAGATCCTGATGATACTTCTCTTGCAGAAACTGCTGGAAATTCGCAGGTATGTCAATTTCCGGAGACTCGTTAACCCGACCTCGCTGAAGAATGGCACCGGTGGTGGTGCTATCGGAACTAACGCCGACAAACTGCAAAACATCGGCAAGCAGTTTTTCCGGTTGGCTGACGATATCATCGTAAAAGCAAACGAGAACTTGTTCTTCCGAAAACACTTTCTGCCAACGATCGATTATCTCGAGGTACGCACTTCGATCTCGTTGCTCCGGAGTATCCACCCAATTTTTGAATTCTTCGAAACTGGTGTCCGGATCCATTTTGTTGATTTTCACCATGAAGCGAAACTGCGACCAGGCACGTTCAATAGGGTTTCTCAGAATAAAAATTATTTTGCACTGGGGCATGATTGCGTGAACTTTTCGCACATCGGCTTCATCCAGCATCGAGTAGGCGGGTGTGATCTCACCGCGAATTTTGTCGCGCCCCTGCTCGAACAATGAGGCATACCAATTGTCGCTGCAAGGCAATAGAAGATATTTCAAATACCAGCGAAAGAGTTCGCTGTTGCCGCGGTAGTTTTTAAAAACATCCTTGCAGCGATCTCGATAAGTTTGATTCCAACTCTCCTTTCCCAAGAAGCGCTGAATCGGCTGATCCGGATGAAGAAACGTGGGCGACGATGCGTAATGCGGACTGCGATCGAAATAATGCAATTCTTTTTCGGGTGGCAACCAAATCTCGGAATGTTTTTTCAAACACTCATGCAACCAACTGGTTCCAGCTTTTTGTGCCCCGATGCCGAGGAAATGAGGAAAGGTTTTCTTTTCGCTCATGCGAATTTTTTACTCGTTCAGGACCAAGCCTGCATTCGAGATCGAAACGGAAAGGTTGCGACCTCTTTCTCCATTGAAATTAGCCAACCCGTGGCTAAAGCAATTGCATATAATACTGCAACGCCGATTTTGGAAACTTAGAAAATATTGTTGATCCCCTAAAAGCATCGGGAACGCAGTAACACTGATATAGCCGTTCCACTAAATCGTTTCACCCACTGACCAGGAAGAGCAAAATGAAATTGAAGTTCGCCGCACTCGTTGTCACTTTCGCAGCCTGTACCAACAGTGCTCTGGCTGATTCCAATCCTTACGCCAAGATGTACGATGCGACCTACGATCACTTCACTCCATCAGGGACATCGACCATGCGTTTGACAAGTGACGGGCAAGGTCACTTGCGCGCCGAAGCCAACCATGGCGGTCGCTCGATTGTGTCAATCACTGATTGGAATGCAAAAACCACTTACACGATCGATGACACCAACCGGCTAGTTGGTAAATTGCCGCTGAATAACGCGCCTGGCACACCACCAGTCGACGAATCAAAGAGGACGTCATTAGGAGACAAAGTCGTCGACGGACGCAACTGCGAAGGTTGGCAATATTCTAATAACGGTCACACCAGCCAATCGTGGCTCGACAAAGATCTCGGTTGCGCCGTATTGATGACACTGGACGGGAAACCGCAAATGCGTTTAAAAACCTGCAGTCCGACTTCGCTGCCGGCTCAGTATTTCGCACCGCCACCCGGCTACAGAGTGGCCGACCTCGGCGAACAACTCCGACGTGCTGACGCGCTTGCGAAAAAACATCAGCAACAGGGCGGACGCGCACGCTAATCGACCGGTTTTCGGCGTCTTATATAAAAGAACGATAATCCAAGCATCTTGGCGGGAACATTTGCGTTTCGCTCGTATTCAATTTGCCAAAGGCGATTTTGAGTGTTGTTTAGCGCACAGCACTTGACATTGGATCGGTCACATTCGTGTAAAAACGTGCGCAGCCGAGGATATACGAAAGACTGAGTGTGTATAATCACGGTACGAAATACGGTATCAACCTTATTTCCCGTGAGAGAAACTTAGTAACTTTGGCAAGCCGTTTGGCTTCGCTCGTACGCATTACAACCTTGCTAATCTCGAGACTGCACGTTTAGAGATCGGTATAGAGATAAACGTGAAGGTCAGAAACAAAACATTCCGACAGCTCTCAGCGGTAGCCGCCACGGCTCTGGCTGCGCTTCTTGCTTCATCGCCTTCTTTTGCCCAAGATGCACTTGGTGGCAGCAGACCAAGTACCGTTCTTCCGACAGATACAGTGCCCTTGCCATTGCCAGCTGAAAGGCAGGCCCTGGGCGAAAGTTTGAAGATGCGATTGTTTCAGAGACTGCCATCACGATTTTATTTCAGCAGCACTGTCGAATCTTCTTTCCGTATAGAAACCAACGTATTCCAGTTTCCATCTCGATCTGCGCTGTTGCGCAAATTCGCTCCGGATGGTTTGCAAAGCCTGTCGCCCGAAGGCGCACAATCCGTTCAAGGTCTTCTTGACCGCTCATACGCCGAAGATTGCGTTTTCCGGGTTACGCCCAACGTGACGGCAGGATGGGCTCTGACGCAGAACACGCGCGTGTATGGAAACTACTATTTCTTCCGCGACCAGTTGTTTAGAAACAACGTGCTCAGCACAAGCATCAACCAATACGCGCTTGGGATAGAACATTCCAGACTGATACCAGGTACAAAAACACAATACGAATTGCAGTTTCAAGCTCGCGAACTTTTCCAATCCGGAACCACTGGAGTTTTCGACTACCTGCCCAGTTTCACGCTATCGCGTCCGCTCACCAAGAGTTACAACTGGGTGGCATACTTCAACGGTCTCCTGCAGCTCAGATCCACCAAGTTCGCATGCCTACCGGATCGTAGCATTACGCCGTTTTACACGTTCGGTCTGGCACACACAAAAGGCAGATGGTCGTTCTCTGCCAATGCCACCATGCTTAATACCTTTCAAAAAGGTTTCTCTCAAGCCAGAAGCAACATAGATAGCGGATCTTGGATCTGCGATTTCGAAATTGCCAGACAGATTGTTGATAAACTCCCCGGGTTTCAAGCCTTCGTCAGATGCGAACCCGTGTTCAACTTTGGTGGGCGAAACTTGCCAGGACTGTCAGGCAACGACATCCGTGTGTTCTTCGGTTTGCGCATGAGTGCATATAAACCACCATTGCTTGCCACTATCAACCAATTAAAACAACACTATTCACCGCAAGAACAACCGCAGAAAAAGAAGAAAGAACCTGACGAAGAGCCACCTCCGCCAACGGAAGAAAAGCCTAAAACAACCGACCCCGGGACTACGAGTATGGAAGACCCGAGTGCTGACTTGAGTTTAATTACTCTAAATTCAACACCCTCGGGTCAAGAAGACGGCTCAGTCAGCTCAGTCGCCGGTGATTCGCCGTATCCAGCATTTACCCTGAAGCCGGTGGACGAAGCTTCGATAGAAAAAATCGCTCAGTCGATTGATGGACTCCAGGCCAAGGCTCTTACTTTTGCTGAATCGCTTCCACAACAAGAAACAACTAACGCACCGTCTGACGATCCAGCATTAATGCCCGCTCCTGAATTGAGTCCCACAGCGGCTCCAATGCACGGGTTTCTCGACCACCAGGCTGAAGCCTTAAGCGATCCCGACACACCAAAAATCAGCGCGATTCCTACCTTGCCTGACAACGAGTGAGAGCAGCCTAATTATTGGATTTGACGCATGTGATTGAATTAAGCTTGCGTTCAAAACAACCTGAAAAGCGCTTGCCGTAGAAGGTTTTGTGAAACTAGCGCTCACAAGAACACTTGAAAACGTTTCTACGTCATGGGATTTATGCGATACCAAGAAAAGCTTTTATCCTATTTGTTAGTAGCCGCTTCAATACCGGCTCTTCCAGCGTTGGGGCAAACATCATCCTCGCCGAATCCGGCAAGCAGTGCCGAGTCGCAGGACGCCTCCACGCTTCTCAGACCGAGTCTCGGTCTACCAAGTGCCAATTCGACAACTAATTCGTCACCCGTGATTGTGCTGCCGAATCCGACCGCTTCGCCAGTGACCGCTCCGTTGCCTTTGGCACAGGACCTTGCTCCAGGCAGTGTGCCGACGCCGTCGCCACAATCGACTCTCGATCAACTCTATCCTGAACCAGCGCAAGTTCAACCTTATTCCTCAAGTAACACCGATCCATCGCTGACCGCAAAACAAAAGCAAGAAGCTGGATCCGTGCAGATGATGCCCATTCCCGCGTCCGAGCTCTTGCCGATCGGCGGTGGTCGTTTGCCGCCCATCAAACTCGAAGCAACATTCAACGAAGCAATTACGCTAAAGAAAGTGCTCACTATCGCACTAGAAAACAACCTGCCCATCCGCATCTCCAAAGCCGGATATGATTCGCGCAGATATTTATTTTTCGGCGCGCTCGGCCGTTTCGCTCCTGATTTCACGCTGACTTATCGTGGACAACAGATCGATAACTCCGGCTCCGCAACCAGTCAAATCTTCACGACCTCCTCGACAGTTCGGTATCCGGTCTATCAAGGCGGCAGAATTCTGTACAACGCGATGTCTACCTATTACACATCAAAAGCGTTTAAATACGGCTATTACGCTTCGGTAAACGATGCCCTGCTGGCTGCATACCGTGGCTACTACAATTTGTTGCTCAACCAAACTCTTTTGCAAATTAGAGTGCGATCGGTCGAGCTGTCTCGCACACAGCTCAAGTTAAACGAACAACTAAAAGATGCCGGAGTAGGAACCAATTTCGCCGTCTACCAATCGAGAACCCAACTGGCGCTCGACAAACAAGCATTGCTCAATCAACAAGTTCAGGTCCGACAATCAGCACTCGAACTCGCTCGTGTGATGAACACCAGCATGGCGATCAACTTCATTCCGGAAGAAGCCTCGGTGCGCGAGCTTCGGCTGGTCAATCCACAGGTTGGCATTAATGAATTGCTGGCAGTGACGTATCAGAATCGTCCGGAACTTAAGCAGTACAACAATCTGAGATTGGCTGCCAATCGCAACGTTCAAGTCGCGCAAGCCAATCTTTTGCCAGTGTTTCAATTTTTCACATCGGTTACAAAGTCTGAATCAAGCCGCAACGGCTCTGGTGGAGCGGGTGGCGGCTCAACAGTTATTATTCCGACTGGTGGCAGCGGCGGTGGCGGGGTCGGCGTCAGCGGAAGCGGCGGGCGGTCTGTCAGTGCCGGATTTGACTTGACCTGGCAGCTCAACAGTATGGGAATACCCGACCTCGGCAATACTCTGTCGACACAAGCGCTTGCTCGACAAGCGCTGCTGCAGTCCAACGATCAATACCTGACCGTTGTTCAGGGCGTTCGCAGCTCGTATTTGAACATGCTCACCGCGAAGGAACAAATTGACGTGGCCGCAGAAGCTCTCGTATCTTCGGCAGAACAACTGCGTCTTGCAAATTTGCGCGTTACCTACGGTCAAGGTATCAACCTCGAATTAATTCAAGCCCAGCGGGATTACGTCACCGCTCTGACCAACCACGCTCAGGCGATCATTAATTACAACATCTCTCAGGCACAGCTTTTGCGCGATACTGGGCAAATATCTATAGCGACCCTGACTAATGAGTATCCGCTCCCTATCGGTTTAAACCCTGATGCAGGCAAAACTCAGTAGGCACGCCAGCTGAGAAGGAACAACCAATCCAGCCTATCGTCATATGTCCAACCTGATGACCTTGATACCCGCAGTTCGAACAACATGCAGCAAAAGACGATCACCCAGACTACTTTCGGAACAACACGACGACGGAATGTCGTACGTCTAACCGTGGTTTTGATTGTGCTGGCGATTGGTGCAGTGGCGGGCTACTTCTACTTAAATCAGGACAATCAAAAGTCGACGAGACACCACAAGAAAAATATTGTCCTGGTCAAACGCGGACCAGCCGACATCTCTGTGCTGGCAACCGGAATTATTCGACCGATCCGCGAAGTGAAATTGAGTCCCAAGCAAACCGGACTGCTGATCAAATTACACGTGAAGCAGGGTGACCACGTGAAGGCGGGTCAGGTAATTGCAGAGATGGATCCTTCCAATATCCGTGGCGATGTTGAATCAGCAAGAGGCGCTTACCATGGCAGTCTGGCAGCATTACATAAGATGGAAACCGGCAACCGCCCTCAAGAGGTAGCCGCAGCAAAGTTTCAAGAACTAAAAAGCCAACGAGCATTACATCAGGCGAAAGAGAACGTCAGTCGTCTGGCTGCGCAAGTCGAAGCCCTGACCGCTCAGTTGAAACGTGATGAAGCTTACGCCAAACGACAACAACTGCTATCCACTGCCGGTGCCGTCTCCGAGCAAGCATACATAGACGCCGACACGGCCGCGTCCATAACGAAATCACAATTGCGAGCCGCCGGTCGCGAGCAAGAACAGGCGGAGCAAGCCGTTGCGCAGAGTGCAGCAGAACTACAGGCGGTGCACGAACAATACAGCCTGATGAGCGTCGGTTTTCGCAAAGAAGATATTGAAGTTGCAAAACATAATGCAGAACAAGCAAAAGGACAGCTTACCAAGTTTGAAGCTCTGCTCTACGACACCAAGGTGCGCGCACCATTCGACGGCATAGTTACGCAAAAATATGCCGACGCCGGTGCGATCGTGACACCGACGACGTCAGCTGCCACCACATCCGCCACCTCCAGTTCCATAATCGCGCTTTCCGGAAAACTCGAGATGGTGGCTCAGGTAGCTGAATCCAACGTTCCAAAAATCGTAATCGGGCAACCGGTAGAAATTACGGCGACTGCATATCCGGACAAAGTATTCAAAGGCAAGGTCACTCAGATTGCACCAGCAGCAATTGTCACTCAAAACGTCACGACGTTTGAAGTGCATGCTGACCTGGTTGACGACAAGAAACAGCAGCTGCTGTCTGGTATGAACGTCAGTGCTCAGTTTGTGATTGGCACCATAGATGATGCCTTAACTATTCCGACGGTCTGTGTGGTATCACGACGCGGTAAAACCGGCGTGTATGTTCCGGACAAGGAAAACAAGGGCGAGCCCGAGTTTAAGCCCGTAAAAACGGGTCAAACACTCGGCAAGGACATCATCATCTTGAAAGGACTTAACGAAGGAGATGAAGTCTTCGAAGGACTTTCGAAGGAACAACTGTCGAAAGAAGGCTACGACGGCAAGCGTGGTGGCGGCGGTCCTGGCGGCGGCTTCATGGGCGGTGGTGGCGGCGGCGGTGGCGGCCGAGGCATGGGTCGTGGGTTCCGTTAACGACAATGAACGCTCTCGAGCTATTATCCATAGCCTGGCAGGGAATCCTCAGCAATCGCCTGAGAAGCGCCTTGACAGTGCTCGGAATTCTGATCGGCATCGCTTCCGTAATCACATTGCTCGGCATCGGGCAGGGTGCAAAACAAGAAGCTGAGTCGCAAGTCCAAGCGCTCGGCGTCAACCTGATCTACATACGACCGGGGCAAGTTGGTGCAGGCGGCATATCGATGGGTCAGGGCACGGCTCCGACACTCACCTATGACGATGCACTGGCGATAAAAGAGAACTGCAATGCGGTGAAGGAAGTGGCGGCACAATATAGCCAGAGCTTCCAGGTCCAATACGGCGAAAAGAACACCATGACTCAGATCAACGCGACTGAGCCGACTTATCCTGACATTAGAAACTTCTACGCAGATAGAGGGCGCTTCTTTACTCAGCACGAATTGGACGACAGCGCACGCGTCTGTGTGATCGGCGACACAGTGGCCAACGATCTGATAGGTGAGGAAAACCCGGTCGGCAAGCAGCTCTTGATACGTGGCGAACTGTTCGACGTGATCGGCGTCATGGAAAAGAAAGGCATGACGCAAAACATGGACATGGACGATCAAATTTTCATTCCGCTGACGACCGGCTATGCCACTCTGTTTGGCTTGAATCAGATATCAGGCAAGACCGTTAAAAATATTCTGGCTCAATCAATTGACGGCGAAGATTGGCAGGCTCAATTTCAAATTACGAACTTACTGAGACTGCGCCACAACATTCAGAATCCTGAACTCGACGATTTCATGGTGCGGACGCAAATGGATATCATGCAAACCGCTCAATCGATCACGGGTGTGTTTTCACTATTACTTGGCGCGACGGCAGGCATATCGCTTCTCGTGGGCGGCATCGGCATCATGAACATAATGTTGGTTTCGGTCACGGAAAGAACGCGTGAGATTGGAGTACGAAAAGCATTAGGTGCAAAGTACGCTCAAATCCTGGCGCAGTTCGTCATCGAAGCGGTGCTGATATCCGGATCCGGAGGGCTTCTCGGAATCTGTCTCGGCGTGTTCGGATCTTCGTTTATTTCCAACATAGCGGAATGGCCGACAGTAGTCACGCCATCATCTATAGTACTATCTGCGGTTGTCTCGATCGCCATCGGATTGTTCTTCGGCATCTATCCAGCACGGAAAGCAGCGAAGCTCGATCCGATTGTGGCATTACGTTCGGAGTGATTTTATGAACGTAATAGATTTAGATGACGTCTGGAGAATTTACGCAGAAGGTGCAGAACCTGTCTACGCCTTACAGGGAGTCAGTCTCAAAATAAAACATGGAGAGTATGCAGCCATTGTTGGAACATCAGGTTCCGGCAAATCAACATTGATGAACATCATAGGCTGTCTCGATCGCCCCAGCAAGGGCACTTATCTCCTGGAAGGCATCGATATAAAGAGTAGAACGGACGACGAGCTTGCCACCATTCGGAATAAAACCGTAGGATTCGTTTTCCAACAATTTAACTTGCTCGGCAGTATGTCGGCGCTGAAAAATGTCATGCTGCCACTGGTATATGCAGGGATTCCCGGTAAGGAACGGAAAATGCGAGCCGAGCTTGCCTTGAAGGAAGTCGGTCTGGAAAATAGAATGTTGCATCGGCCCAACGAATTGTCCGGCGGTCAACAGCAGCGTGTAGCAATTGCCAGAGCGATCGTTAACCGACCAAGCATTTTGCTCGCTGATGAACCTACAGGCGCCCTCGACAGCACGACCGCTCGTGAGATCATGGATCTGTTCGGTCGCCTTGTGGCAGAAGGCATGACAGTTATTATTGTTACCCACGATCCGGAAACAGCAGGACGCGCCAATCGAATAGTGAAAGTTCGCGATGGAAAAATTCTAGAAGACATCGTCATGGGAAAGGTTTCATAAATGATTCTCAAAAAGATAAAAACTCGTTTTTCGCATATACAACTCGGGTTGTTTGCGAGCACCGTGGTCTTAAGCGGACTTCAGTGGCAGAGCGCGTTTGCAAACGACGACGGCGCCCTTCTCAACGGCTTGAGTAAAAACTTGTACGCCACTACCAGCAGTGTCGACCATTGTCTGATTGCGCAAACCTTGGAGCTACGCGATACTGGAATTCCAGCGAAAACTCTGGATCAATCCGGTTTAAAAGTACTCGAAGATCCGCTCAGCAAGAAGCCCACACAAGTTCTCGAAGGAGTTTTGCGCAAAGACGAATTAGTCGGTCATGTTACCTTGAGTGCCGATAAAAAAACGTTGACACTATATGCGGTGAATCACGGCAAACGAGCTTTGGTTTTTAACGGCGACCAGGCCACTGTATCCTCTGAGGCGACACCTCCGGAGAAAACCTTAACCCGCAATGATGTAATTTCGCCGCCCAGGAAAACGGACGTGCCTAAAGACATTGTGTTGGTGGCTGTTTCAATTTTCTCAGATGGAGCAGTTCCAACAATTTACGATTTGAAGACGTCTTATCAACCGGACGGGATTGCCTACTATGGCAAGGATCAAAAGCGTAGAGACCTGGCCGAGCGTAGATTCGGACAGCGCACCCTGTTTCCCGGCGAATCGACAACCGGTCGAGTTTATCTGCCGGAAAACGTTACGGCTCCAACGCAACTGACAATCCCGATAATCGTTCATCCGTCGGGAGAGTCACTGGGCAATATTGTGCTGCCTGTCGAGACGCAATGACCGCAATTTAGATTGATTCAGGTGTCTTGGGCGCATAAAAAGAGGCTATACTAATTCACGGATCGTCTACTATTACCATTCGTCAAACCGATTATGACCAACGAAGAGCGCGGCAGCCAGCTTTTCAGTGAAGCAATCAGAAGCCTGGAAGACGGCGATAACGATCGCGCCGAACAGCTGTTGATTGGCGCGCTAAACAACCTCGATCAAAAGCATCATCTCGCCATTCTCTCGCTCAAGAGTTTGGTGACTATCTCGACCAACAAATCCGATTTCGATGCGGCGATCGATTGGTCTCTAAAGTTGCTGGAAGCGCAGACCGGCGCGATGGGTCACACTCATGCCGATGTTTCCCGAACAGTAATGAACATCGCCACCATGTGCGAGACTTTGGGAAAACCTGAGATTGCCAATCAGGTCAAAGAACTTCATCAATACGCATCAGAAGCCGAACGCGCACAAAAAGCCAGGCAAGTAAAAAACATACGACAAACAGCAAAGTCTGCGCAGCTAGAAGAAGAGCCGACAGAAGACGATTTCGATGAGAAAGCGGCAACGCTGCCGGAGTACTTGAAACGCCAACGCGAGAGTTGGAGAGGCTCATTAACCGGCGCAAGCGGATTGACAGTAAGCATCGCATTCATCGTCGCACTGGGACTGATTGTTGGCTCACTTTTCGCCCTGAAGCTCACTTACTCGAACGAATACAATCGCAATTTCTCTCAGCCAAGAGAACGAACTGATGGATCGATTGGTCCACTGAGATATACAACTGCGGACAATTTACTTGAGGCGCAATTCGTAACACCTACGAAAGTGGAGTTCGATGTCGAGCTGAAAAAGAAATCGTTTACATACAATCTCTACGGATACAACATCACTGAGATCGGTGATTTGTTGATGCGACCGCCGTGGGAAAAAGAATACTGGATGATGCGCACTCCGGACGGTCTGGTCGATGAGGTGGGACGCACATATTTGCACGAGCGACTTCCCGATCGGCTCTTGCTTACTCAAGTTTTGAACCTCGCCGATATGGCAGCGCGATTCTACAAAAAGAACAAGCGGTATCCGGATAACATCAGCGAGCTCGGCGATTTCTCATACGACAACCCTTACACATTGAGACGTGACAACCCTCTTGTGCAAGTCGTTACGGCACCAGGACACGCTCCACCGGATCAATTTCTCAAAGGGCTCGGAAGCGGCGGACTCTGGCCGGGCGAACCGGTGTTGTATCCGGGTTGTATCAACATCGCACATGTGTCGCATAGAACTAACATGGCTGTACCTGAAAGCCTGGTGATCCACACGTGCAATCGCTGGTCGCGCTTTTTTACTCAGAGCGCCGGGCAACCATATTTCCTTCTCTACGAGAAGGGTGATCAACTCCAACCGACAACACCAAAGCTTACTTTTCTGAACGACATTCAGCGCGTTTGCATTCTGGATTTTTCGCCCGGATTTGCCGGTATGCTTTTGCTGTTTATCAAAGCGCGATTCTTCTTGTTCTTTTTGGCTCTGTTCATGGCGTCATATGCGGTGGCAGGTATTTTCGCAAACGAAATTACTAAGAAGGTCGCATTCTGGTTTGGAACTGTCTATCTTGTATTGGCGCTCGTCTGCATTTACTTCGCCTGGTTCTTTTAACAGCTCGAAGTCGTTCGTATCTGCGCAGCACGTTCACAACGTTCTGCGGTAGGTTCTGAACTTCTGCGGCGTCGACGAGGTCCTGAGATCCTCTGTTTACGACGATAATCGTAGGGGCGCTTTGCAAGCGCCCGGGCTGCTATACCGGCGTTTCGAGATCGGCACGGCGTCGGGCGCTTGCAAAGCGCCCTACGATTATTCCTCTGATCAGCTGTGGGCTTCGGACTTTCGATGGTGAACCTTTGCGCGCGCGAACCCTTCAACGCGATGGGTGGCGCTACTAGAGCGCCACCCATGCAAATTGGAGGATATCTCGGGAAAACTATGCGGCTGTGATTTCGCCGTCTTCTTTGGGTTTCTCCTCATCGTCGGATGCGGCAGCATCACTCGAAGTTGCTTCTTCATCCGATTCGGCAACTGCTTCGGACGCTTCGTCGGAATCAGATTTTTCGTCATCCGATGATGCTTCCATTTCGGATGGAGGTTCATCAACTGGTGCCTCTGCTTCCGCAGCTTCTTCTGACTTTTCTTCGGCAGCTTCCGACGTCTCTTCAGCAGCAGCTTCCGGTTGTTCTTCAGCAGCTTCCGACTTTTCTTCAGTTGCTTCAGACGTTTCTTCAGCAGCGGCTTCTGGCTGTTCTTCAGCAGCTTCTGATTTTTCTTCGGTAGCTTCCGCCGTTTCTTCAGCTGCGGCTTCTGGCTGTTCTTCAGCGGCTTCCGACGTTTCCTCAGCAGCGGCTTCCGGTTGTTCTTCTGCAGCTTCTGACTTTTCTTCAGAGGCTTCGGAAGTTTCTTCAGCAGCAGCTTCTGGTTTTTCTTCAGCGGCTTCCGAAGTTTCTTCAGTTGCTTCCGACTTTTCCTCAGCAGCAGCTTCAGGTTCTTCAGCAGTCTCTGATTTTTCCTCAGAGCCTTCCGACTTCTCTTCATCTGCTGCCGACTCTGCTTCGGCGTCGGCTTCCATAGTTGGTTCAGCAGATCCTTCGCTTACGTTATCGGAGGCGGCATCACCATCTTTAGACTCAGAACACTCCTCGCTCTTTTCTTCGGAGCATTCCCCTTTCGATTCGGAGCATTCTTCTTTCGATTCAGAACACTCTTCTTTTGAGTCACTACCTTCGTCTTTGGATTCAGCGGATTCCTCAGTCGATTCAGCGCATTCTTCTTTTGCTTCGGAGCATTCTTCTTTGGAATCCTCGTTTGCTTCAGGCGCTTCCTCAGACTTTTCCTCGGACGCATCCGCATCAGCACTTGCTTCCGGAGCTACCTCTTCGCCAGGTTCATCTGAAGCTGATTCTTCGCCGGCCGCTTCCGCAGCCGGTTCTTCTGCTGCAGGTTCTTCAGCTGCCGATTCGTCGGTTGCAGCTTCTGCTGCTGGTTCTTCTGCCGCAGGTTCTTCCGACGCGTTGTCCTCGTTTGACGCTTCAGCATTATCCTCAGATTTCTCCTCGGAGTTTTCGGTCGCTGATTCGCCTTCCTCTGATTTCTCTTCAGTCGATGATTCCGCATCAGCAGCCGCTTCTGGAGTGGTGTCGCTCGTGTTTTCTTCAGTCGTTTCCGCAGCCTCTGCAGCCTCGCCTTCTACGGCATTGGCTTCTGGAGCGGTTTCTGCGACAGCATCATTATTCTCACTTTCATTGGTCGAACTGAGCGTGGCGATTTCAGGTGCAGCAGCCATTTTTGCAGCTTGGTTTTTCTTTTTCTTCTTACTCATGGTGGTCTATCCTCTTCATTTATTCAATTTGCATCCTAAATTTTCCACATCAAAACACCCGCTCGAGCGTTCCTCGAACGTGCAAAACACCCATCGCAACTCATGTTCGGGCGGACGCACCGCCTCGAGCGAATCGTTGAACGACGAACGCAGAATCAAATTATTCTTCTTTTATTCTGACACAATAATCAGCGCCATGATGTCTTTCGGACAATCTTTTTTGCTTAAAACTTTGCAGAACGAAAAAAAATTGTGCACCGTTTGTAGTGGCATTACTACCTGATGTAATTAGCGCAGCTTACAGCAGGTTCGCCTGCTTTAAAGTAGCTTTCGTGATGCTTACCAGAGCAGCAAACTTTTCCTTTTTCTGTTCTCGGCGCGCATTCATTTGCCATGCCTCTTCTCGACGGTTCAATTTTTCCAACAATTTGCGATAGCCTGAAAGCGTCTCGATTAGCGGCTGATCGACTCGAGACGGAAGCGACGCATATGCGCTCAAAGCGCATGAATAGACCTTCAACGCATCGGCTTCATACCCGGAGTCTGTCAAATGGTTGGCGAGATCGGCTAGAGGTTTCACCGCTAACAACCGCGATGGATAGGACAGTTTCTCGATGCACGCGACCAGCTTCGACACTGACTGATCTAATGCGGTGGATGTTTTTTTCTTAGACGTGGAAGAGTCAAGCCAGACTCGAACAATCTTCGAATAGAATAGCGAGTCGATATACTGATCGCGTTTTGCACTCTCAACGTTGTTGCAATATTGCGCAGCCTTTTCAGTTCTTCCGGCTCGCAGTGCGGCATACGACTTAACATCGGAATCGAATAACCATTGGTAATAGTAGTGCACGCGATCGAAATTATGGCGCTCGTTGTCGCGAAGGTACTCGGAAAACTTACCACGCTCGAACTGCATTCGATGAGCTTGATAAATCAACGCTAGACCGTACGCAGACTGAAGTCTTTGGTTTTGATTGACGAGCACAGTGATCTGCTGGTTCAATTTCGCAGCAGCGTCAAAGTCGCCGATCATAGTCTGCACTTCAAACAAAATTCTATACGCAGTCAGCGTGTACACATGCTTCTGACCCAGACTCTGACTGGGTCGCTTCAACAATGAATTCGCGATCGAAACTGCTTGAGTAAGCTGACCCTGGCTCAATTGACTGACGGCCAGATCAAAGTAGTTTTGATGGAGATAGGCGCTTCCTGGATCTCGTCTCTCGAGTTCTTTGATCGAACGATTGGCAATTTCTATCGACGATTTAAAGTCGCCTTTGGCCGCGCGCGCCTCTTGCAGAATTCTCCAACACTCTTCCAGTCTGGTACCACTTTCCGGATAGTATTCCTCCGTGAGTTTGAGCGCGCGCGCAGCTTTGAGATCGGCGGTTATGTAATCAGTCTTCGCTGACGCAATCCGTGATTGCCAAAGAAGAGTGTCAATATAATTACCTAGCTCCACGACCTCGGCAGGACCAACTCTAACTCCCTGGATCGTCTTCGCATCGAGCGACGCCATCGAGTGAATGTCTTCATCGAGAATCTGCTCGATTGGAGAAAAATTCCCGGTTCTCACTGAGATGGTTAACAAACCAGAAAGAGCAACCGCATAGAACGGCTCGTCCAGTCCAAACTCTTTGCGCACCGCGTTAACCAGAGAAACGAACATCTCCTCGGACTCGCGAGGCTCACGCGAATCGTAGCCATCCATGATCGATTTGTATTGCAGCGAAAACTTCCTGCGCGTGTTGCTTTTGCTCTCCTTTGTTCTGGTGATTTCTTTACCATTAACGAGCTGACTTTCTACACCTTCTTGCGCTTCCTGCTCACTCACGCATTTTTGAAAATCCGCCGACAGCGTGTCCTTGACTGGCGATCTGTCGCCCAACTTTTCGTTGATCGGCTTGGCGATGCCGTAGTATCGCCTTGCAGTGCTGAAGTGACCCATGTCGCGCTCCCAATTAGCAAGAGCGGACATGGTTACCAGATACTCGGTCTGAAACTCGGACACCTCGTTGGCTGCAGGATCGCTCTCTAAGAGCTGATCGCCGATACTCTTAGACTTGACCAACAGATCACTGCAGAGTTCGAACTTGCCCTGTTGGCGATAATATAGTGATAGCGCATTCAACGCCTTCATGAGCGGAACGCCCTTAACTTCTTCGGCGAGATCTACAGCCGCGTGCAACTGTTGCTCGGCTGTCTTGGGGTCGTTGTTAGAACTGGCAGCATCAGCGGCTTTGATATATTGATCGACTTTCGAGTTCGTGTATGAAGTGGATGAGCACGCAGAACACAAAACAACCGACAAGAACAGCGAGGTGAAACCAACTGACAAAGCAGACCTGGTCATTTACTTCTCTGCTTTTTTCGTGCGGATCGTATTTTTCTCGGTCAGATTGATCGTCGTCCCAGAGTCAATCTTCGCAGAAATTCCGCGCATCCCTGATTCCAACTGCGTGATGATGCGAACGTCTTTGTCGATCAATCGACAGGACGCCGAGAGTAAATCTGCTGCGTCATCGAAACGATTTTCGTCAATTAGCTGTTCGATTGCAGGGAGTGTGTCAGTTACCTTTACCAGATCGTTTGCAACCACCGCGACTCTGGTTTTCGAAGAGTCGGCGTCCGATTTTTTTGTCTGATATCCGATCAGAAGATCGAGATCGTTTACCCGTGCAAGCAGGGCTGCCACCACAGTCTTTAAACGTTCCAGTCCATCGCTAAGAAGGGCATGCCGTCTAGCTTTTCGCTTCTTCAGCGCACCGACGGCTACTATCACGAGTGCTACCACTCCGACTGCGGCAAATGCAGCCAAAACCACTAAGGTTGCAACGAGTAGAACAAACATGACGTCCAAGAGCTGAGTCCTTCCGTTTGAACGCGACGTTCAACACAGGGATCTACTCGAAGCCGGGCAAATGATTGATACGCTCGTGCCAGTTCTTGATGAGCGATCCTGTTCTGCGCTCGTCATAATCCTTAGCGCTTGAACTATAGCCCTTATAGCTTGTTCCGATCTCCATATCGCGAGCCTTCGAAAGTATATCCTTTCTTGGATCGATTTGCTCATCATCGAGATCGTCGCCAGCAATCGCGCTGGCCATGCGGGCCATCTCGGTAGTTTTTCTGCGTCGTTTTGCCATTCGTTCCATACCAAGATTTTGCGCGGTATCGATCGCCGGCGGTTTTTCTTTGAAAATTTTGGAAAGAAGCTTCAGCATAAGAACTCCAAGTGCCACCACATATAGGGTAATCCGATTTCCTTCATTCGAACCCACATAGTAGGTTTCAAACAATTTCAGAAACCCGAAAGGCTGACGCAAGCAGATCGAGTGTATTACTAATGTGACAACCTGGATTTCCGGTAGATTTTCTTTAGATATCAGTCAGACAGCCGATACCGAGCGAACAGAGCCGATTAAGTTAGTCTCATATATATTACCGACTCTCACGACTTGCCAACCATATATCCCGTGTTACACTCCTTGAA
Organism: Obscuribacteraceae bacterium (SeqCode); assembly: GCA_044225915.1. Taxonomy (GTDB): domain Bacteria; phylum Cyanobacteriota; class Vampirovibrionia; order Obscuribacterales; family Obscuribacteraceae; genus JADYXR01. The sequence goes on along the minus strand of JBGAHZ010000018.1, from coordinate 90,451 downwards.
AGGTGCGACATCGGCACCGACAGATTCTCGGTTTCACTTAAATTACTTATCGACGACAAATTGGGTAGGAAACATGTCCTTTCCCCACAACAATTCCCTCAAAGCTGCAGTCAAACAACTTCAAGAAGTTGTGTCACGTCACCAGGGCGACGATCATGAGACTACCAAGATAGTCCGTGAAATCGAGTCCATAGTGGCCGACATCGAGCGAAAGTCAGTGATTATGCCGATCGCAGAGCGCGCTAGCGATAATCAATTCGCACCACCTGTCACTATTATTCAGAATTCGCTACCGACTCTCTAGTCGCACACGAATTTGATTTGTAGCGTCCTGGCAGCAGCCAGGATTGCAACCTATTTGCGCCGCTGATATTCGTCGCTCAACTTTTTGAGCTGCTCTGCCAGATCCACGGCGGCACGCGGTTTTCCCAGAGCTGCCATTGCTCTTTTCATGGAGGCGAGCCGTTCTCGATCGCTGAGCAATGAAAGTATGACGTCACCCAATTTCTGCGGTGTCAGATCTTCCTGCGGAATTACAATTGCAGCGCCTTTGCTCTCTAAAAAACGGGCATTATGCATTTGGTGATTTTGAGCGGCGTATGGAAACGGAATGAAAACCGCTGGTGTTGCGGTTGCAGACAGTTCTGAAATAGTCATCGCGCCGGCGCGGCAGACAACGAGATCGCAGGCGGCGTAAACAACGGACATGTCGTCAAAGTATGCGCGCAAACAATAGCGCGGATGCTCGAGAACACTCACGCTCAACGACTCTTTCAAATCATGCACATTTTTGTCACCGGCCTGGTGAACGATCTGCATGGCGGGATCGAACTCGAGCAATCGCGGAAGTGTTTCCGCCAGGCTTTCGTTGATCGCCTTGGCGCCTTGCGATCCGCCGGTTACAACCAGTGTGGCAATGTCTGGTTTTAAACCAAAGACTGCGCACGCAGCATCGCGTCCGACTCTGTTGACGAATCCCTGACGGATCGGATTGCCGTTAACGATCGTCAAACCTTTTTTCGATTTGATACCACTTGCACCTTCCATACCCAGTGATACCAGTGAAGCGTCCGAGGCGAACAGTTTGTTCGCCAGCCCAGGGTGCGCATCGGGCTCATGTATGGCGTACGGTATACCCAGTTTCTTTGCTGCTCCGAGCGCTGGCGCCGAAGCGTATCCGCCGGTTCCCAAAACAACTGTAGGTCGAAAGTTGCGAAGCACTTTTCCGGCGTGCGACTCGGCCTTCAACATTTGAAACAGCCATTTTAGCAACGCCGGCGATCGCTTTCTCGGCATTCCGGAAACATCGAGTCCAACAAAATCAATGCCGCGCTCTCTGGCGATCCGTTCTTCGATGTGACCGCGCGCTCCTATATAAAGGATGGCCTCGCAATCAGGATCCTGTTCGAGAACTTCGTAAACAGATAGCGCTGGATATACATGCCCACCAGTGCCACCACCCGACAGAACTACGCGATGTCCTGGAGCCATTAAGCCAACAATCCCTCAGGCGACTCCTCTTCATCATCGGGCTGATCGCGATCGCGTGATATCGACAGAAGTATTCCAACCATGGAGAGTGTGATACAGAGCGAACTTCCGCCATAACTGATGAATGGAAGCGTGATACCAGTAACCGGAAGAATACCGGTCGTAACCATGATGTTGACTGTGGCTTGAATGCAAATCGTGCTGGTGATACCAATCGCGAGCAATCGTCCGAAGAGAGTTCTGGCATCCAGAGCGGTTTTAAATCCGTAGTAGCCGAAGATGATAAATAGAGCCATCAGCGAGATGCAGCCCAGCATGCCCAACTCCTCTGCAATTACTGCAAAAATGAAGTCGGCGTGTTGTACCGGAAGGTAGTGCAGTTTCTGTAGAGAGCGTCCATAACCGACACCGAGCAAGCCGCCGGAGCCTATGGCGAGCTGCGCTTGAATGATGTTCCAACCTTCTTTCTGAGGATTGGTATATGGATTCAACCAGCTCTCGATCCGCGCCATCTGGTATGGGGTGCTCTGAATTTTGTGCCACACAAGCCCAGCACCACCCATCAGGGCACCGAAAAGGAGAAGTTGATTGGTGCCGCTTACCCACAGAAGTGTGGCTAAGCCGGAAAGAATCATCAGTGTGCTGCCCAAATCCGGCTGTTTAACTACGATAGCGGCGTACACCATAACCATGCCGATGCGCAAAAGCATCTCGCGTTTCCACCAGAAATGTTTGGAAAGTCCTGACGCTAACAACAGGAGAGAGCCTACTTTAGCGCCTTCCGATGGTTGAAACTGAAACGGTCCAATCTCAATCCAGCGCGACGCGCCAAACGCTTCGGTGGATAAACCTGGAACCAATGTGAGAGACAATAGAATCAATGCGACGATAGCCACTGGCCATGCCCATTTACGCAGGCGGCGATAGTCGTAACGGCTGATGGTGAACATGGCGAACAAACCAATCATGCAGGCGATTGTTTGTTTGCGAAGATATGCGGTCGCGTCGTGATAGTAGTTGAGCGCTTCCGGGGCCGACGCGCTGAACACGCACATCAAGCCGAAAAGACACAAGGTGATTGTGATACCGATCAGACCTTTATTAGGCAGCCCACGAAAGTGCGGCTCTCGAGGAGCCGTGCTTTCTGATCCGTCGAATTCCGATGGATCGAAATCAGTTTTTTTGCGCGACTTCTTTGAGTCGAGCACGGACAATATCTTTGAAGACACGCCCTCTATCCTCGTAGTCCTTAAACATGTCGAAACTTGCACAAGCCGGTGAAAGCACCACTGGTCCTTGTTTTAGCTGAGCACCCAATTTCACGGCTGCATCCATGGAAGCAACCGGATATATGTTTTGCACCCCTCCCTGTCTCAGTTCATTTTCGAATCGAGCTGTTGCTTCTCCTATGAGGATAACAGCACTAGTCGTTTTTCTAACAACATGAACAAATTCTGTTAGGGACGTACCTTTGTCTTTTCCCCCTGCAATCAGTACTACTGGCTCTCCCGGGAAAGATTCAAGCGCTTTAATGGCAGAAACTGTATTCGTCGCCTTAGAGTCGTTATAGAAAGCAACACCATCCATGGTACCGACGTATTCCATGCGATGTTCGAGGTTTTTGAACGTCTTCAAACTTTCTCTTATCTGCTCGTAATCACAGCCGGCAAGCACTGCTGCACTGATTGCGGCAAGCGCATTTTCCACGTTATGCTGACCCTTGATCGGCAGCTCGCTGACTGGAATCACGACTCGATCCATCATCAGTCGTCGAACACAAATGAATCCATCCGAGACATATGCACCCTGGATATACTCATCAAAAGGTTGATCTACCGAGAATGGAAAAATTTCTGCCATCGTCGGCGTCGCGGCCACCACGACATCATCCATGCTCAAAACGGCATACTGACTCATTTGCTGATTTTTGAACATGCGTCGTTTTGCCTCGACATAATTGTCGATGCCCTTGTGCCAATCGATATGGTCCGGCGTCAGGTTGAGCCAAACACCGATGTATGGTGCAAATGTAGGCGAGTATTCGAGTTGATACGAAGAAACTTCAGCAACGAGAAAATCGTGAGGTTGGTCGAGCAGCGAAAGAATTGGAACGCCGATGTTTCCACACACCGGTGCTCGGAATCCGCAGGCTTCGAGCAAATGACTGATCAGGGCAGTAGTAGTGGATTTACCATTGGTGCCGGTAATCGCGATGATTGGCACATCCGCCATCCGCGAAGCAAGCTCGATATCGGAGATGACCTCCTTGCCTGTTTTTCGCGACATCTGAATGACGTCTGAGTATGGTGAAATTCCGGGGCTGACTACGAAAATTTCAGCAAAGCGAATCGCCTGGAGGCTATGCTCACCGAACTCGTATTTGACTCCCAGATTCTTAAGTTCTTGAATCGTGGCTTCGTTGACTTTGGATTCAGGCTGACTATCGGAAATATATACGTCGGCACCATGCTCTACCAGGTACCGAGCAGCAGCCAGTCCGCTTCTGCCGAGACCATAAATGGTTACCCGTTTTTGATTCCACCTGACCAATCAGCTTGTTCCGTTGGCTCTTTCGTGCACGCGCGGCACACGAACTTCAATGATTCCCGCTCAATTCTAACAGTTTGGTAGCTGAGAGGAAATTGAAATTCAGTCAGGTTGCAAACGCGATTACTTGCCCTGCTTCTCTTTCTGTTCGAGTTTGAAGCGGCGCTCATCCAGCTTCACGATCTTCTTCTCCATTTTTTCGCGTTCTTTCGGTGGAAGATCGGTAGCCAGAGCCAGATATGCTTTGTACTGAGTGACTGCTTCAGCAAGATCTTTGCTGCGGACAGGTTTCAGTTGCTGGAGCGTGTCGCCGATGCCGAGACGCGCATTAGCGGTGCGCGGATTCTCGTAAATTGCGGCATGATACTTATCAATCGCTGATTGCGTTTGTTTCCGCTTCGCCAAATCGTCAGCCAGAGTCAGATCTTGTCGAGCACTTTCTTGAGCTTTGGCGACGAGGTTCAGCCCACGTGCTGAGCGCTTTTCGTTGCCTGCATATGTGCCGGCTTTTTTGTAAGCCGCTTCAGCTGCTTTCAGATCTTTGATCATCAAGGCCAGGTCAGCGACGGCAAAGGTTTCCTTCGCATCCTTGGCGTTGGTGATTACTGTATTGAGTTGTGAATCAGCTTCGGTGAATTTGTTTTGCGCAAGCAGAGCTTCGGCATATGCCAGGCGCTCACCGTCGTTGGTCGGTGCCGCAACTTGCGACAAATCTACCGGATCGCCCATCATGATGCGCAATTTCATCTGCGCAAGACGCAGTTCCATATTATTAGGATTCATTTTGACTGCGTTATCGATCGAAGCTTTCGCGCTTTCGAACTCGTTTGAGACGAAGAAAGAGTTGTTAGCTTCCTTGCTCGCCTTCAAATAGTATGCGCGTGTCAAGCCTTGTGCTGCCGGTCCGTTGCCTGGATCGACTTCGAGAACTTTTTGATATTCCTTGATCGCTTGATCGAGTTTTTCGAGCTTCAAACTGATGTCTGCGATTCTTCCACGCAATACGGAATTGTCCGGCATCAGCTCTGTACCGGATCGCAATTGCGCAATCGCGTCTTCGAGATCGCCTCTATTCTCGCGGATATCGGCAATATTGATATATGCTTCCGGTGTCTCCGGTTTGATTCTAATCGCTTCCTGGAATTCACTCACAGCAGCGACAGCATTACCTTGAGCGGCATAAACCTCACCACGAGTCAGTCTTACTGGAGAGCTTTCACGGTGTTGGTAGAGTGAAGTGTTGAGTTCTTTCAACGCATCATCGTAGAGACCTTGTTTGAAATATGTCCTACCCAAGCCGTAGTGCGCGGTTGAGTTGCCTGGCGAAAGCGCGATCGCTTGTTTGAAGGCGGTCACGGCGTCAGCCCACTGCCCTTTATTCATGTTGACGAGACCGACTCCGGCAAAGGCTTCTGAATATTCGGGATCGAGTCGCGACGCTTCCTTATATTCGGAAAGGGCTTCGTCAATTTTGCCCTGACTGCGATAGACGTTTCCCAGCGTGTAGTGCGCTTCCGGCATGCCGGGATCGATAGCCAATCCTTGCTTACATTCCGCTTCGGCGTTGCGAAGGATGGCGTCTTGATTTGAGCGAACCGTTTGGCTGGAGGACTGCAAACTGTTGTACATAACCATTGCAAGACCGGCATGAGCCATGGCGTTACGTGGATCCATCTGCAGTGCTTTTTCGAACTGCGCTTTGGCGCCATCGAGCTTAAACTGCTTGGCTAGTGCCATTCCGTAACCTACGGTCGCGGGCACGCTCTTTTGATTGCGCTGCAAAGCTTGCTTGTACATGCTTTCTGCATCGCCGTATTTACCTTTGAGCATGAGGTCATCAGCTTGAACAACATCGTGTTCGATTCTGACTTTCAAAACTCGCTTCTTCTGGGCGATCAGTCGAGGTCTAGTGTCATCACTGAAGTACTGAGCTGAGCATTGATCTGCAATTACGATCGGAAGAATTGTCAGCGTTCCAGCCATCAAGCCAAACAAAAGCTTTGAATTCATAACGTTCTCCAGTGAGTTTCTGTTTTTTGTCGCAGCGGTGCCAATGAAAAGCATGTCCGGTAACCATGAATGCCGGCGACTATACTAAATTTTCTAACCGAACCGCCCTTAACGCCACATATTAGCGCTTCAAACGCCGATTTTCCAAACCATGACAGCCCCCTAACTCCTGACATGCTAGTGCGAGCGACATCCCCCACCTGCTTACGCTTGATGTAAACGGCCTTTAAAGTCTGCAATAGAGTTTTCTTCAGAACGCATCGAGCTTATGCGACACTTGTCGTCTTCGACAATCCTATATATAAGGATTAAGTTGGCGGCTCGAAATTTCCCGCGGAAAAAACGGTCAGATATTCTGTCGACTTTTTTGCCAGGAGAGATGATTTTTTCATTCAGTCGTACTACTAATATAGATGGACAATTCCAGGAGATAAGAAGTGTCTGGTCATTCAAAATGGGCGACGATCAAACGACAAAAGGCAGTCACTGACGCAAAGAGAGGCGCTGTCTACGCGCGAATGTCCCGCGAAATCATTGTCGCGACAAAGCAAGGCGGCCCCGACCGCGACGGCAACTTCAGACTGCGTCAGGCGATCGATAGAGCAAAGGCTGAAGGCGTGCCCAACGAAAATATCGAACGCGCAATCGAGAAGGGCTCCGGTGCTGGAGCTAGCGATAACGTCGAAGAATTGACGTACGAAGGATATGGTCCGGGTGGAGTGGCCATCCTGGTGAAGTGCGCGACAGACAATAGAAACCGCACGGCAGGCGACATTCGAAGCTACTTTTCAAAGCATGGCGGCAATCTCGGCGACACGGGATGCGTCAACTGGATGTTCAAAGAACGCGGTGAAATACAAATCGACCGCGAGAAGTCGTTTGACGAGGAAGCCTTGCTGTCAGCCGCTAGCGATGCGGGTGCAGAAGATCTTTTGACGGATGATCCAACCGAAGCACTCGTTATATGCAGTTCTGACAAACTCGAAGTCGTCAAGAATGCAGTGGAGAAAAGTGGACACAAAGTCATATCCGCTGAAGTAAACATGACTCCGATGACGACTGTATCCGTGCAAGATCCTGATATTGCAAAACATCTTCTGAAGCTGCTCGACGCGCTCGAAAACCAGGATGATGTGCAGCAAGTCTACGCAAACTTTGACATGGACGAGCAACTCCTTCGCGAGTTCGTGAGCAACTAGTCGTTCGAAGCGCTAAAATGGAAGTTCGCAACCCGCTCGTCATCAGGGTTTTACGCTGTACGGGAGCGCAAGCATTGCGCTGCTGCAAATCATCATCGCAACGTCAAATGACGAAGACTTCCAACCATTCGAGAAGCGATTCTTTGAAATACTCATGGAAGCTTGGTTTTGATGGAAATAGGTTTCTTACTTGTGTTCAAAAAGTGATCTTCGGGTCACAACCGTTCAATCAGCGCAATAATGTGCAAACTTTATTTACGGCACCACCGGCGGTTACCAAGCGATCCGTAATCCATTCAAAACCCGGACACCAGAGGGTTTACGACATCTTGAGATCGAGAAATATTAGGAGCCGATAATATGTTAGAGCAAGGTTAATGTGGATTTCACACTTTTTTACCGAAGCCTCGTGACAACCACCGGCGATACCATTAATGAGAGCACGCTCATAAACCTGATCGACGGGCCAGCCTACTCAGAGCATATACGCGACAGGACCACGACAGATACCACCGTCCCGTCAAGCCCCCATTGCTTAAAATTCCAACAATTACCCCGAGTCAGGCGCAGGTGCGCAAAAATTCAACGCTGCCAAGCGGTTTTGACTCGTTACGTTCCTGTCTGCTAACTTGACGCGTGCTCCAAACAACGGCTTTGCAAATTCAAAACACCCAATTGCACTAGCCAGTTATCGCCTATTAGAAGACCTAAAACATATAGAGCGGTACCTACAGGACCCATCGCAATAGAAGGAGGCTTCAGCGACGTATAAGACGTGCCTGAAGCGTTCGCGAAAATGTCCCAGAGCGCAAACCTGGAGATAAGCGTGAAAAACACGAAAAACTACCTGACCAATACATTAGTTGCCATCGGCCTGATAAGTGCGTTCAATGCACTGCCCGCCAGTGCAGCCGATTCTGGTCTTGCAGCCGAAGTAGTCACTTCCACATTCGAAGAGAATGGAGAAGAGTGCGCATCGATAACTATTAATGGCGAAGAAGTGATCAGCTATCGCGGCGAAGTCGATGGCGACAGCGCCGAAGACAAAGCCGAATCACTGGCCGACAAACTGGAAGAAATCCTCGACGACGAGAAAGATTCTATTGAATCGTTTCTGCCCGCACGAGACGGCAATCAAGCTGCAATCAAGTGCAACGGTAAAACAATCGTCAAATTCTCCTTGCCCGTAACCACCTCTGATAGTGAAGAACAAGGCAAGTTGGCCGTCAAAGCAAGTTTGCAAGTCATCAACGCATTGCGCATGGCATCAGGCTCTACAAAACTTCCTGATTCAATCAATAATTTGGCAGAAGCAGCAGCTTCTGGAAGATTGGCTAATATACAAGGAGACGACAGCTTCTCTGGACGAGCTTCCTGGTATGGTCCTAACTTCCACGGACGCAAGACCAGTAATGGTGAGCGTTTCGATCAAGAGGGTATGACTGCTGCTCACCGGACTTTGCCGTTCGGCACCAAGCTTCTTGTCACCAACCGCAGCACAGGCAAGTCCTGCGTAGTGAAAGTAAATGATCGCGGACCGTTCGTAGATAACCGCGTCATCGACCTTTCCAAAGGTGCAGCGAAACAGCTGAACATGGTTTCGTCCGGCGTCGCCATGGTGGACGTTTTTGTACTGCAATAACTACCGAAGACTCGGTCATCGCCGGGGTCCGCGTTTGCGAACCCAGGCAGATTCCAGGCGCGGTCTTAATCTCTCATCGTTGAAACTTGAAAGAGTTCGTGAAGTCACCGAAGTGACGAGCTCGGATTCAGGTTTAAACACACTAGACCTGATTCTCACGCTACTGGCGATGAAGCCGACCGACAACGGTCCGCTTTCGTAAGTTCAATCGTTTCGACAATGCGAAAGTGCCGGGGCGATGCCACGTGTCGCCTCGTTCGTAAACGACTGCACCCGACAAGGACAGGCGCGACATCTAACCGTGTCGTGGAAACGCTTAACACTTGACATTGTCATCAGGCTAAGCTTGCCGGCTTTCTGTTAGAATTCCAAAACCTCAGCCTTGAGGTACGGTTTCGCGGGGTGGTTCCTGCTGACGCCGAAGATGCAGAGCATTTGACCTGCACATCATTACTGCAATCTGGTTATATCGTGTCGACTGAAGTCAGAGTACGAATCGCGCCGTCTCCCACGGGAAATCTCCATCTTGGCACAGCCAGGACGGCTCTCTATAACTACCTTTACGCCAAGCGTCACAAAGGCAAGTTTATCTTCCGCCTCGAAGATACAGACAACGAGCGCTCCGACGAGAAATACACCAAGGACATCATCGATGGTCTGAAGTGGCTCGGTCTCACCTGGGACGAGGGTTGCGATATCGGTGGACCGTATCCACCATACCGACAAACCGAAAAGATAGACCACTACGAGCGCATCGCCGACAAGCTTTTGCAAAACGGATATGCGTATCTCTGCTATGCCTCCAACGAAGAATTGGCAGCCTTAAAAGAAGAGCAACGCGTGTCCGGCAAACCGTCTCGATATGACAATCGCGGACGCGAGCTGACTATCGAACAACGCGAAAAATATGAAGCCGAAGGTCGGTTGCCATCGTTTCGTTTTCGAATCGAAGAGCCACAAGACATCCACTGGGAAGACGAAATTAAAGGTCCAATCACCGTCAACAGCGCCGATCTCGGCGGTGACATGGTGATCATCAAATCGAACGGAGTTGCAACTTACAACTTTGCCGTTGTAGTTGACGACATCGACATGCAGATGACCAACGTCATTCGAGGCGAAGACCACATCCACAACACAGCAAAACAATTGCTTCTCTTCGAAGCACTGAATTGCAAGCCACCACATTTCGGACATACCGGTTTGATTTTCGATTCCAACGATCGAAAACTCTCAAAGCGCGAGCATGGAGAACTGGTTCATATCGACTATTACAAATCGCAAGGCTACATGCCCGAAGCGATCGTCAACTATTTGATCAAAACGAGCTGGACTCCACCGGACGACACGATGGAGAAATTCACACTCGAAGAAGCTGCCGAGTTGTTTGACATCAAACGTGTAAGCAAGACGCACGCTCGCTTTGACATGGACAAACTGAACTGGTACAACTCGCACTACTTGCGTTCGTTGCCACTATCCACGGTGACTGAGCGGGCAAAACCATTTTTGACCGAATTCGATTTGAACGAGTTTTCAACCGAAGAGTTGGAAAAACTGGTCGACACCTTACGCGGCGGATTGACCAGACTCTGTGAGATTACCGCAGCAGCCCGGTTTTTCTTCGGCGAGACCGTTGAAGTTCCCGAAGACATGAAATCGTCCGTGCTCGCCACTGACGACGCCAAGAAAGTGCTGGAACAAACTCTCTCGAATCTCTCGAAGCTGCCATTCAGCGATCCCGCTGGTGTCAAACAAGCGGTAGACACCATGGGCAAAGAGCTTGGAGTAAAAGGCAAGAATTTGTACTGGCCGCTGAGAGCCGCTCTTGCTGGAAGCACTCAGGGTCCCGACCTGGGCTCGATGATTTCAGTTTTGGGTCCAAACAAAGTTCAAACACGATTGAAGGCGGCATTGAAGAACGGTGGAAACGGTCATGTGTAGATGCGACAAAACGTAGGCAACTGGCGCAAGCAAGCACAGCAAGCTTGCACGTGCCACCATATGTAGTTTCACCCTCACACCACCATATTCAGTGACTCCCATGACCACTATTCACGTTCACAATACTCTGTCAGGAAAGAAGGAACTTTTTGTTCCCGTCAACGGAAACCGAGTCCTCATGTACGCTTGCGGTCCAACCGTCTACGACATGAGCCATCTTGGACACGCTCGAATGACGCTGGTTTATGACGTTATTCAGCGTTACCTTCGCTTCTCCGGATACGACGTCGTATACGTTAGAAACATCACCGACGTCGACGACAAAATTATCAACCGCGCCAAGTCGCTCGGCATCAGTCCTGAGCAAGTTGCACGCGAGTACACTTACACGTTCTGGCACGACATGCATTGCCTGAATATTCAGCCGCCGGACTTTGAACCGAAGGCAACTGAATTTATCGAACTGATGATCCAATTCACAAAAGAGTTGATCGAGAAGGGTCACGCTTACGAAAGCAGCGGTGATGTCTATTTCGACGTAGCCTCGTTTAAAGAATACGGAAAACTCGGCAAGAAGACTCTTGAAGATTTGTTGGTCGGTGCGCGCGAACAAGTTCGCTCGCAAGATGACCTTGCCGATCGGAAAAAGAACCAGGTCGATTTCGCCTTGTGGAAAAGCGCTAAGGAAGGCGAGCTTGGCTGGTCCAGTCCCTGGGGCGCCGGTCGCCCTGGCTGGCATCTGGAATGCTCCACGATGACAAAGCACGTGCTTGGCGAAACGATCGACATACATGCCGGTGGCGAAGATCTGGTTTTCCCGCATCATGAAAATGAAATTGCCCAATCGGAAGCACTGCATGGCAAGCCGATGGCCAAGTATTGGTTGCACAACAGCTTCGTACAAGTGAATGCAGAAAAAATGTCGAAGTCGGAAGGAAATTTCACGACGATTCAAGATTTACTGGGTCGTTTTTCCCCTGACACGATCAGACTGTTTGCACTGCAAACACATTACCGTCATCCGATAGAATTTTCTCTAGAGAGTTTGACTTCATCCAAAACGGCGCTAGGTCGCTTACTGAGAGCGGCTGCCTACGCCGACTCAGCGAGTTCCAATGGAACGTCGGCATGCGCCGGCGAATCGGTTTTAAAACAGACCTCCAGACAAATCACTCGAGCCACAGCCGAGTCTCTTGATCCGGTCAACGACGAGTTCACAAAACAATTCCGCAAGACGTTCACAGAAGCGATGGATAACGACTTCAACACAGCGATTGCGACATCGCAGTTGTTTCTTTTGGCCGACAAGATTTTTGTCGAGAAAGATGAAACAAAGCAACGCGGCTATGCCACCGTACTGGTTCAATTCGCACATCTTCTCGGTTTGACTCTCACCGACACTCGCAAACAGATTGGTGAGGCGGCGACTGAACAAATTGTCGATCTGGTTCTCGAGTTGCGGAATATGGCGCGAACGAAAAAAGACTATGAGACCTCGGATCTGATCAGAAAACGATTGGCCGATGCCGGTCTCAACGTCATGGATACGGGTGGAAAAACAACCTGGGAGGTCTAACCACCAATCGTGGGACGACCGCATTCGCAACCACCTCCTTCGCCTGGGGTGGGTGACGACTTGCATCGCGTTGAATTCGAATTGAAACTTGCCGGCTAAAAACTACTATCGTCGCGGTCCTTCCGAACAGAATTAAACCGGCAACGCACGGCGTTGCCCATACAATCAGCGAAGGAGAAACCACGCCGATTGGCTTTAATTGTGTGGAGGACCGAGCCTTGACTGTTTAAAACAGCCTAGAATTTCGTCCATTTCTCAAAAGTGGCGGAGAGGGTGGGATTCGAACCCACGTGGCTTGCACCCATCCGCTTTCGAGGCGGCGCCGTTATGACCGCTTCGGTACCTCTCCAAGTTTGAATGGCTCATTCTATCAGACAACGATTGCGCTGAATGTTTATCGAGATCGAGTTCGTAATATTGGCAATTGTCCGACGGGCGCTAAGTCGGCGGGGGTGCGGCAATTCGTTGATAAGTGCATTTGTATCCTGTCAGCAAAACTGACAGGATTTTCGACAAACTGCGGCACGATCCGGCATGAAAAAGCGGACTCTCACCCTGAGAGTAGTCAAGCAATTCAGCAACAAGCTCATCGAGCTAGCACCACTGACGGTACCACGCCCAATTTAGATCATCGGCTTGCCGGCAATTTGCGTTTTCGATTCACACTGACTCTTCAAACTCACCATAACAGCCGGCATATCGATGCGGCTCTGGCGCCTGATCAACGGAGCAGGAATGAAGAAACCACCATCGACATAACTGGCATAAGTAACCAGTGTCGTGCGCCCGCTGTCGAGCGGCTCCAGCTTCCAAAATCCTTTGACTTGTTTGAACGCACCACTAATTCTGGTCCATTCCAACGAATGCGGCGCATTCTCAGTGACTTTCAATGTGTACGAATAAGTACCGACCGGACCGCTAGGCGAGACGGTGTGCTTAATCGTCTTATGATGCCCGTCTTCTTTGATGAGCTGACACTTTTTGACCTGAGGAAAAACTTTGAAGGCGTTATCGTAATCGGTCAATACGCTCCAGATCTGATGCGGAGGCGCATGCACAACAATTTTCGTGACCGAATATTTGTCACCTGAGATGACTGACTCGGTAACTGCCGGACCCTCGACGCCATTCGGACTGCTCTTATGCGAGTCAGCCAGCGCGGCTTGACCATACAAACTGGAGCATACCGCCACTGCGGCTATGAGACCTAAATGTTTCCGTTTCACTAACCCCTACCTTTCCACTGAATCGATAGCTGTTGTAGTTCTCGAACCTTTCAGATTCTTAAATCTGTTAGTATCCGAATTCGAACACTACAACGTAACATGGAATTTCTCGACGGTGAAAATACGATAAATTATCCGAAACTTGATTGGACCGGCAATTTGCCCATTTCCATCAAGGTACGCAAGGAGTTTATCGGCTATTGACTACTTGCGCAAGCGAGATTGTTCTAACGACCGAGCACATATAGGACCGATATCCCCGAGCCTGTAAGGCATTGAGCAACTTGACAAGCACTGTTCGCAAACAAGCACATTTGCTTTACAACCCGCACTCAGGGTCTGCTGTAGCCCCTGAATGGTGGGTGGGCAAGATTGTTCATAAACTTTGCAGCGCCAACTTTGAAGTCTCGGCGACAGCTACGTGGGCGGGGATCGACGCTCAAGACGTTCTAAACCTGCTGAAGAACGGTTCCGACCTACTGATCGCTGCGGGTGGCGATGGGACCATAAGAATGGTGCTGGAAGCCGCTTCATTAGCGCCTCAACCAGTCCCTGTCGGAATAGTGCCCGTAGGCACCGGCAATCAACTAGCTCGCAATCTGGGACTCTACGAAGATCGGATTTTAGTAGACCCTATCGATAAAGCCGTGGACACGTTGATCGATGGCAAACCATTCGCCATGGATCTGGGAATTATGAACGGCCATCGCTTCGCCGTGTCAGCGGGAGTTGGACCGATGAGTGATGCGATCCTCATGCCGGAACAAGTCGATAAAGTGAACTGGAGAATGCTGGCATACGCCGGTTCTCTAGTCCAAACCCTGGCGCAGCCACCACTGCTGATTCGAGTGACAGCAGACGGAGAGTCGTTTACAGTCGCGGCCTCCGGTATTTTCGTGTCCAACATATCCGATCTCGGAATCGGCTTGTTATCCGAATCCGCCAGATTGGATGATGGCATGCTCGATCTTTGTGTACTTGCTCCTCAAGAGTTTCACGACTACTTGGAGATGGGCTTTCGTTTTGCAGGTGGAATGGCAGATTCTCAACCCGCGCCTTTCTACGTCAAAAAAGTGAAGACAGTCGATCTCGAGGTCGTTCCGGTCAGTCGCCATTCTTCGATACTGGATAAAACCTGGCGCCGGGTCAAAAACTCGTTCGGCATGTATGAAAAACCACCGCTGCTGCTTAATAAAGAAGCCACGGCGATGATTGATGGCGATGCCTGCGGTACCACACCGATGCACATCGAAGTTGCACCATATGCAGTATCAATTATGGTGCCTCAAAATTTCGTAATTTCAAAGACTTAGGGAACGAACATATTTTCGTTCTTCCGATTCACTCTTGATGGTGCCGTCCAATCGAGCACAAAGCAATTCGTCCAAAACCTTGCCGATCTGCGGTCCTTCAGAAAGCCCCATCTCGACTAGATCTTTGCCGTTTAAACGCACCGTGATTCCGGAAAGTTCTTCCAGGTAGAGCTTGATCATACGTCGCACATTCGTTCCTGCTGCAGCCAAACATGCGGCGATCGCCAGTGATTGATTAGATTGACCGTGAAGAGTCTTGAAGATTTTGCTGCGACTGGCACCTTCGAATTCTTCCATCGCCTGCGTCGATAGTTTGATGCCATCAACAATGTTCTTCTTCTGATCGTTGGATAAAGACAATCGATCGAGATCAGCTTCCAGCTTTTCTTCCGGAGCACCGGACAGCAATAGTCCAAGGTAAACAATCCAGGGATCTTCGACCTTATACCGCTCCAGCAGTCGTTCGGCGCGCCGGATCACGTGCTTTGTTCTCAAGCTGTATTCCAGCCCGATATCAAGAAATCGCAAACAACCACCGAGTTCCGACAACAAATCGAGTGCCACCATTCTGCTCGGCGATTCCAAAATCATTCGCAATTCGTCCCGCAGCCTGACGCCGCCCAACTCATCGAAGATGCCCATGGCCATAGCCTTTTTGGCACGTTCCTTGGTTTTGTGCTCGAGGTGAAAACCTAATCGCGCCGCAAATCGGGCGGCTCTGACCAGGCGAGTCGGGTCTTCGATAAAACTAAACGGATGCAGAATACGAATTATCTTCTTGCGAAGATCGACTAATCCATCAAAATGGTCTATCAGTTCGCCAAACCGCCCCGGGTTGAGACACACGGCCAGCGCGTTAATCGTGAAGTCGCGACGAAATAAATCCTGTTCCAACTTCGATGGTTCCACAGTCGGAAGGGCAGCCGGATATTCATAGTACTCAGTCCGCGCCGTCGACAAATCAACTTCAAGTTTACGATCGGCATAAAATGACAACGTCGCGGTTTGAAAACGTTCGTGTTTCGCGACCACTTCCAACCGCGACGGATACTCGCGTTCCAGAGCCTCAGCTAATTTAATCGCGGAACCTTCAACGACAAAATCGAGATCGAAATTTGCTCGCGCGAGAAATAAATCTCGTACAGATCCGCCCACCGCATACGCTACCATATCATTTTTCTCTGCGACTCGACCGATCTCGTGACAAAGCCACCGCACCGAATTCTCGAGCGCATCGAGCTTGTCGGTGAATTGCATCTGCTTCGGAGAAACTTTTGCACGCGGCAAGAATGTTTGTCGTTCTTCCGACTCGACAAAATCACTTTCAACTAAACTTTCACCGTATAACATTTGCAGAAGAGTGTGACGCGTGATCAGTCCGATTAGCTCTCCATCTCGGTTTAACACCGGCACTCTGCCTATATCCTCTTTAACCATCAGGCGCTGAATTTCGCGCAATGGTGTGTCCGCTCGCACTGTTAATACAGGTCGGCTCATGAAGCCCTGCACAGGTGCATGTCCAAGTTTATGATGCATAGCTTGATCGATATCGCGTCGCGAAATTATGCCGACCACATCGCCCTCATCGACCACGACAAAGCCGTCCTGCCCATAACGAAGCATCATTCTGGACGCTTCCTCCATCGAGCTTATCGGTCTTATTGTTCTCACTGGCGCGATCATAATCTCGGCTGCCGTAGGCTCTGGTGGAACCCGCTCCTCCAGCAGTTTTTGAACCTCATCGAGCACACGATTGGGCTCGACCGATTTGATGACCGCTGATCCTGCACCACGGTGACCATCGCCGCCGAATTTTCTGACTACGCTCCGCACATCCACAGACTGCGAATCACTGCGACCAACGAGATGAATTCTGTCACGCATATAAACGGCACAAAATGCCGCATCGCAGGATACGACCTCAAGTAATTTGCTGGTGAGATTGGCTAATCCTTCAATATAGTTTTTCGTTTTAAAACTAGAAAATACTACTTTGGCACCATGGAAAGACTCTACTCGCGCGTGTTTAACAAGAGCTTCAAGCAGATTGATTTGTTCGTCGGTAAACTTCGGTCGAATATAGGTGTTTACTTGTTCGAGATCGACTCCGTACTTCAAAAGATACGCAACACATCGCGCATCCATTTCGGTTGTACCTGAGAATGACAGACATCCAGTATCTTCATATATTCCAAGGGCAAGCAGCGTCGCTTCAAATGGTGTCAGTTTTATTTTGGCTTTTCGAAGTTCATCAACAACCAGAGTAGTTGCAGAACCGGTCAGTTTAATTACAGATTCACTGGAAGCAATCGAATGCAAACCGTTTGGATCAAGCTCATGATGGTCGAACACAACGATGGGAGGAATATTTTTCGACTCGGAAAGAAAATTTTTCAACGAAAGATCTAATCGATCAATTTGCTGACAGTCGACGACGAAGATCCGCGAAACCTTTTCATAATCAATGTACTTCGCTTGTATCAAAGGCAGCGAACCTCTGTGCAAGGCCATGAAGTCACGCACATTACCCTGCAGAGGCTGACCAAGAACGATTTTGACCGACGGATACAGACGCGTGACAGCAAATTGGGCCGCCAGTGCATCGAAATCCATATTGTTGTGTGTGACTACTATTTCCATACGATCTGGTTTTACTACACGTCGAGGCGACGATTGCAATCTTAGCCTTTTCTTTAGGTCCTGGTGGGCTTTTCCACGTTATGGACTACGCCATTGCGGGTACTTCATTATGCAAATAGACTTTCAGTCAATTCTTCGAGGGCTTTGAAAATGTTTCCATTAGGCTTACTAAGCCAGGCGTACTTCATGTGTGCCATTGTCGGCAGTGGATTCCTTGTTTTCAATTTCGTTATGGGTCAACTCGACGAAGGAGACGGCTGCGACGTCGGACACAGCGGAGGAGATCATGATATCGGTCATGATGGAGGCGCACACCACGATATCGGTCACAGCAGCGGACACCATGACGGCGGGCACGACAGCAGCCATTCGGACCATGCGGAAAGCCAGACCACGAGTCGATATGGGCTCGTCGGAGTAGACACTAGATGGAGCTCAAAACTTGGCAAGATTTTGCTCGCGGTTTTGAGCCCAATGACCATTGCCATATTCCTTGCGTTCTTCGGTCTCACTGGTTACATGACCGGATATTTGATGCCGTGGCTCAACTGGTTCACATTGATTCCAGCCGCTTTAGCCGGAGTGGTGATGATCAATGTGTTCAAAGCCGGCATCAAAGCAATGATGCGCTATGGAACAAGCTCATCGCATATGAAAACCGACGAGATTATTGGACACGTCGCGGAGGTTCTCGTTCCGATTGGAGAGAATCGTCCCGGTGAAGTGACCTATGTTATTCAATCCAAAATTTATAACAGCGCAGCCAGATCAAAAGGCGCGGCTATAAATAAAGGAACGAAAGTCATGATTGTCGAAACTGATGGACCGACTGTTTTTGTTGAACCATACAAAGAGACTATGTATATCGAGTAATTGAGATACCAATTACTGTGAGCTCAAGTTTTCTTTTGCATAAAAGCTTGCGCTCAAGTCCATGCCTACAAAATCTGCGAACTACAAATGTTCCATAACGCTCGCTAATCAGCGATTTATCAGCGCTATCATGGAACATTTTCTTTTTCACGGCAGAACAATATCAAAAGTTTCTGCCGTAGTATCAAATTCGGTACTACTTTCCGAGCCCCTGGCACTTAAACCAGCCCAGAAATATTTACCTTTCACGTCAGTTGTCAAGAATATGAAGGAATGTGATCCAAAAAACGACACATGTTTTTTTTGCTCTAAGATCGAAGGGTCAGATAACAAGCCCAATCCGAGATTTAGAAAACCCGATGTGCGGGAATGAAAAATGGAGACTGAATCCTCGGCAATACTTGGAGGAGTAGATTCATGGACCCCATGATTTTAGTGTTTGGTGGAGTGGCAATTGTATTGCTATTTATTCTCGGCAGCTTCATGGCTGCCCTGTATCAAAAGGTAGGTCCCAACACCGCACTGATCATTTCAGGTGGCGGCGGACGACCTAAGATCATCGTAGGCGGTGGCACCATCGTACTGCCGCTGGTCAACAGAATGGACACATTGAGCCTGGAAGTAATGCTCATTGAAGTCCGTTCCAACGCAGCAATGTTGACTATCAATGGCGTACCTTTGTTCGTAGAAGGTGTCGCTCAAGTTAAGGTTCGAGGTGATGAGCAGTCAATTCAAACGGCTGCAGAACAATTCCTCGGCAAGGATACCGACGAGATTCAATTAGTGGCACATGAGACTCTGATGGGTCACTTGCGAGCCATCATCGGCACGATGACTGTAGAAGAGTTGATCGGTAACTTCGATTCATTCGCATCACGCGTCGCTGAAGTTTCGATTACTGACCTTGCAAAAATGGGTCTCACAGTCGTTTCGTTCACAATCAAAGAAGTTCGTGACAGTGTCGGATACTTGGAAGCGTTAGGTAAAACGACTACAGCCGAAGCGAAGAGAACAGCCGCGATTGGTGAAGCAGAAGCCAACAAGGTGACACAAATCGCTCAAGCCCAAGCTACAAGAGACTCGGCAATCGCTCAAGCGCAAGCAACTGAAGAAGGCGCGAAGGCGAAACTCGCAGCAGACATGCGTGTTGCCGAATCGAGTAAGAACTTCCAAGTCGGACAAGCGAAGTATCAATCAGAAGTTGCAGAACAAAAGGCTGCCGCTGATACCATGTACGACGTACACAAAGCTAAAGCAGAGCAGAAGCTGATTTCTGAACGTCAACAAATCAAGATTATCGAAGCGCAGAAAGAAGTTGAACTGCAACAAGTCGAAGTTATGAAACGCCAGGTCACACTGGAAGCCGAAATTCAAAAACCGGCTGAAGCAGAACAAAACAGAGTTCGCACACTGGCTCTTGCTGAGCAAGAGAAACGGAGAATTCTTGCAGAAGCCGACGCTCATGCATTCAGACTGAAATCTGCTGCTGAAGCTGAAGGTACGAAGATGAAAGCCCAAGCTGAAGCCGAAGCTTTCCGCACCATGGGTCTTGCTCAAGCAGAATCGGCACGCGCTCAAGGTCTGGCGGAAGCCACCGTTATCGCAGCCCGAGGTCAAGCGGAAGCTGAAGCGATGTCCAAGAAAGCTGAAGCGTACAGAATGTATAATGACGCCGCCATGGCTTCGATGATTATCGAAAAACTGCCGGAACTCGTTCAAGCAGCTGCACAGCCTCTATCCAAGATCGGCAACGTCACGTTGTTGTCGACCAACGGAGACACCGGTATGGGCAAGTTGACTTCCGACGTAATCGGCATCGCATCGCAAGGCATGACAATGGTGAAAGGTCTCACGGGCATCGACCTGATCGAGACGATGCAGAGAGGAAAATTGAACAATCCTCCAATCAACGGCATCGCCAACGGCGCCTCGCAACCTCAACCACAAAAGCAACCTGCAGCACTGCCTGCGGTGCCACCAACGGTTCCCCCAACGCCTCCTCAACGAGGCTAATCACGGAAATTAAGCACCCTCGGTGAAACGAATCATCATAACTGGTGCAAGCGGAGTCGGCAAAACCACTTTAGTGGAAGCGCTGACTCCGCTTCTTTCTTTGCCCCAAATACCGGAACTGGGTCGCGAGCTCTGCCACCAGATGGGATACCAGAGAATTGGGGATATTCCGGATCAGGAAGAGTTTAAACAAAAGGTGTTGTCCGCACAAATCGAGCACGAAGATCGACAGCTCGAGTTCATCTCCGACCGCTCCACCATTGATTGTTGGGTGCTCTGGCAGAGATGGAATTTGTGCTCGGCGATGACTTATGACAGCGAAGCGTATTACCAGAGCGCTCGTTCACAAGCGCAAAAATACACACATATCATTTATCTGAAACCGATGTTTCCACCCGTGGAGGACGGCTTCCGGTGGACAGAACCGATTTATCAAAAGCAGATCGATCGGCTTGTTCGAATGACTTTGTTTGACTTTGAACTGTGGGATAGAACGCTGACAATCGCAGAAGAAGATGCGGAAGCACGTTTGCGTTCTGCACTGACATGGTTGGGAATTGACCGGTAATAAAGCGTTTTCATCAAGCAAACTGGCGGCGTGTTAAACTGCATTTTGCTACGGAATGAGGGTAGCAGCCTGGGCGCCTGCAAGGCGCCCCTACAATTAGATATTGAGAAGTAGCGGAACGGGTGTCTGCGAGGGCGCCGACAATATTGGGAACTTACGGAACGGGTGCCCGGCAGGCGCCACCACAATAACATCGAAAACATTTGGAAACCAGATGATCGGCAAACGATTTTTTCGGCAGGCAATCTGCCTCACACTAATTTTCTCGACCGTCGTGCAGACCGCCGAAGGCGCTGACAAGAAAACGGTCTCGGAGCAGAAGACCGTTTCTCCACAGAAGGCCGTTTCTGAACAGAAGGCCGTGTCTGAACGGAAGACCAGTTCTGAACAAAAGACCGGTTCTGAACAAAAGACCGGTTCTGGACAGAAGACCGGTTCTGAACGGAACGCAGTTTCCGTAAAAGAAGAAGCTAGAGTGGTTTCGCTTGCGCCGTCGAATACGGAATTGATTTACAGTTTGCATGCGCAAAACCGATTGGTTGGTATAAGCAGTTTCTGCCTTTACCCGCCGGATACGAAGAACAAGGAAAAGGTGGGCTCATTCGTTTCCATCAATTGGGAAAAGCTCAGTACGCTTAAGCCTTCGGTGGTCGTTCTCGTGTCCGGTCAAGAAGCGCTGGATATTCAATTGCGAAGACACAAGATAAAGTCATTGGTTCTGAAGAACGAAACACTTGAAGACGTTGCAAAAAATTTGATCACGCTCGGAGCGATTTGTGGTTGTGAATCAGAAGCGAGCGCGCTTGCGAAACGTTACAGAGAGGCTATCGGTGAACTGAATCAACTGTTTAAAGACACCAAAAAAAGTAAGGTTTTCTTTTGCGTTTGGCCAAAACCGATAGTCACCGTTGGCGGTGGCAGTTTTTTAAACGACGTTGTAAATGTTTGCGGCGGACAGAATGTCGTTTCGAATATGAGAGGAAGCTATCCTAAGTGCGGTCCCGAGAAAGTGATTGCGCTGCAGCCGGACGTTTTAATCATGCCGTTTGAATCCAAAAGCATCAAGTTGACAGCGACTCCACCGTGGTCGTTGCTTTCGGCGACGAAAAAAAATCAAGTTTATTTTCTTCCCGATCGAGAGCATGATTATCTCTCACGACCGACTTTACGAATTCTCAAAGGACTATTGCCACTCTGCTTAAAACTACATCCGGAGAAGAAGCAAGAACTGACACAATGGGGATTGAAATTCGCTCAGCAACCATAACAACTTTCTGGGACAATAGATAAAGCTCAGGAGCCGACATCCCACATGCCAGCGAATTCAATAAAACGCGCAGCTGTGTCGAAACGCAATCATCATGGTAGTAATACAGTGGAATTCACCTACTGTATTGTCTTCATCTTTTTCGTTCTGCTGTTGCCATTATCAAACTACGGCACGTTCATGTCGAGGTGGGGGATCTCGTCTCAAACAGTGAATGCGTGGACCCAAAATATGGCGAAAAAGCGCAGACTGTCCGACGCATTCAAGGCATTTCAGAGCGCTGAATTTCTCACCGCGGTATCACAACCAGCCGGCATCATAGTAAAGTCAGTAACGCCGGTTTTGTTCATATCGAAAGTGGACGATGCCAGTCACAACATCACGGTGGAGACGCCAGGAAAGGTTCCGCCCAACTGGCTCCCCGACGTTGGCAATTACGAATATACGCTCAAGGTAAACGTGATCGCGCAGATCGATCCGTTAGTCACAGTGCAGCTCTTCGGGCTCAAGGTGCCCGGATTAACAGAGCCTGCCGATGTCACCATGGGCGGCAGCGCTTTGTGGGAGAATAAGGGCCGAGACCCTGGAACCACGGAGTTCTATCTCAATGAGTAATCGCACAAAACTGAATGCAGGCATTGCGGCAATACTCTTGTCGTTGTTGGTTTTTTGCTCCATCTTGTTCTGGACTCAGCCATGCAAAAGCCAGATGCTTGGTGGCAACTACAACAACATGGTTTTAATTGAAACGGAAGAAGTGAAGAACGAATTCGAATACAACGGTTCGATCATCGGTCCGGTAATCAAAGCCAAAGTAACGTATTCCAGACCCAACGAAGACGGTTCCCAACCCGTGACTTACGAGACGTTGTGGTTTCACGGGTGGCAAACACTTGGATGTCGGCGCGTCAACGAATTGAAACTGGGTAACGGTCAAACTGCGATTCAAGTAAAACACAAATCGGGATACGGCTCACTACCTGAGGGAGAAGCCTCTGCTAAAGCGATTCTCCGCATCTTCGTCGACCTTTACGCGCAAAAACACGCCGTCACAACAATCATCGTTCCTGACGAAAGCTTCGGATATATTCTCAATCAAATGCCGCGCGCAGGGTTTAACCCGGGACCAAAATCAAAACCTGATGTTCCTGTTTATAGCTCGATCGTTATCCCCGTGACCACCGCATCGGGCAGTGAAAAACAAGTACTCTACTATGGCTCGACCAAAACAGGTGGCGGATGAACAGAGTCCGACACAATTGCAGGAGAACTAACAGAGGCGGCGTGCTTCCTCTTTTGATGCTGGCAGCAGTTGTTATTGCGGTACTAAGTCTGGTGGCAATTGCAGTCTGTGCGTTATACATGGTTGAATCCAAATTGCGCTCCACGGCAGAGAATTACGTCCTACAGGCTGGAATTCAATTCAATAAAGACGATCGGATCGGGGAAACCAATTTAATGGTCGAACGATCGCGTGAAGCTGTTTACACCGCACGCAAGACGCTCAATTCCATCGAATCCGGCGCACCACATGTGGCACCACTTGCTCGACTCTTACTTGATGACGCACGAGTGGGTTCCAAACTGATTGACGAAGAAAGACGGCAACTATCCGGCATTCTCGGAAAGGAGCTGGAGGTTTCTTTAACCAACCAGATAAAGAAGGATGCACAGGCTGGTCCTGTAAATCTGATGTTTTTTCAACTACAACCGAAAGAAGACATTCTCGTAGAAGTCGGTTATGTAAGAGACATTCCGAGCAATGCCATGGCTCCAATTGCGCTTAACGGGCTGAGGATTCACGACCGTGAAAGCGGATATCTCTACCAAAACACCGATTACTATCAGCCGGATCTCAACACCAGGTTACCAGCCCCCGATGATGATCTGACTTTCAGATTCGCGTCGCTGGCGCCGCGAATTAAAAACACGGTTGCGGATGCCCGCTTAATCACGCCTGATGACTTCACTGGGCAAGTGATTTTGATTGCGCCCGGCAAGCTGGTCCGACCAGTGCTGAAAAATTTGCCGTCGGCAGTGCGCTTAGTCTCACGCACTGGCGTGGATGCGCCTTTGAAAATGCACGAGGATCTGGCCATCACGACAATCAGCAGCTCGGCGGGCTCGGACAAAATCGAATAGCCCCAGCCTTGCGCAAGTTTCACCATCCAATCCCACCTCAAAGTGACTCAAAAGCGTCACCTTGTTCGAAAACCGCACAGGGCGATTCCTGGCGTCAACAAAACGGCTCCTCAAAGGTGAAAAGTGCGAAGATCTTAATAAGCCGGTTGATAATAATTTCCGAAGAAACCCCTGGCAAGCCACCCAGTTCCATTCTGCCAACTAAAGTTTTCTTTACTGCAAGTACCGGTTATCCGTATGTGAGTCTAAACATAGATATAATTGCCTGCGAGACGAGTAGTATCCGGTTTTCTTCCCCAGTTCAAATTTAAGGGAGCAAGATGACCGCCAAGGCGACCCATAAGTGATTTCGGCAGTATGAACCATCTTGTAGTTTGCGGACTTAATTACCACTCCGCACCGATTGCCGTTCGCGAGCGATTCACGATACCTGATTCGTGCGTAAAGCACGCACTGGAAGCGCTTTCACGGTATCCACACATTCTTGAATCGGCAATTCTGTCCACCTGCAATCGCACCGAAGTGTACGCGGTCGTCTCTGATGTGCACGCCGGGTTGAAGGAAATCGAAAACTTTTATCAGTCCGTGCAGGGAGTTACCGATCACGAGAAACTCCGACCCAATTTCAAACTCCTGCGAGAAGACGTGACTCTGCATCTTCTTCGAGTAGCAGCAGGATTGGACAGCATGATATTGGGCGAAGGCCAAATCATGTCGCAAGTGAAAGATGCTCACCGCAAAGGTCTTGAAGCCAAAACAATCGGCTCGACACTCGATCAATTGTTCAAACTGGCTCTCAGTTGCGGAAAGCGCGTTCGTTCTGAAACAACCATGGGCAGAAGGGCGGTCTCCGTTAGCTCCGCAGCCATCGAACTAGCCCGAGATCTGATCGACCCTCTCGAGGGCGAAGTCACAGTCATCGGCGCAGGCGGAATGGCACAGTTGTGCGTAAAACATTTACTGCGATCGAAAACTTGCACCCGGGTGAAAGTACTTAATAGATCGACTGAACGTTTAGAAGCGCTCAATGCCATTGAATTCAAAGGCGGAGAACGGCTCTCTACCGACAATCAGTTCGAAAAACGGTACACGCTGGCTGCAAACACATGCCTCACCCTCGTGGCAACCAGCGCACCATCACATCTTTTGACTTATGAAGCTTTCAAACAAGCGCGCGAAGTTGCTGCGGCTGAGGGAACACTGAAAGATTGCCTGATCATCGATATTTCCGTTCCACGCAATGTGGATCCTCGCATCGGTGAATTGAGCGGCGTAACTCTGAAACACGCTGACCATCTCGCCAATGTTGTGACTAAAAATCTCGAAGAACGCGAGGCGCTCGTCGAAGAAGCAGAAACGATCGTCTTCGAGAGCCTTGACGAGTTTCACACCTGGCAGCGTTCCAGAATTGTGGTCCCAACGATTGCCGGGCTTCGCGAAAAAATCGAAGCTATTCGAATCGAAGAAATCTCAAAAGGCGGCAGCGGCTCAGAACGTGCCAACGGCTGTCGACAGAAGGAAGAGGCCGAGTCGGTCAGCCGCGCGATAGTCAATCAAATTTTGCACCATCCTACAGTGCAATTGAAAGCTACCAAAGACTATCAAGTCCTGAAGCAACAAGCCGAAGCATTACGCACATTGTTCAATCTGGACCCTCTGGACGAGCCCAATTCCAAACCATCGAGCAAGCGCCATCGACCACCGCGCGGAGAAGCTTCGCTGGTCAATAATTAGTGGTGCAGGTCAGTGCGAGTCGGTACCAGGGCAAGTAAATTAGCGAGACTGCAGACACAGATCGTCGTCGACCAACTGCAAACGCATTTTCCGAATGAAACAATCGAAGTCGTGCCCGTCACCACAGGCGGTGACAAAGTCGTAGACCGACCTATTGCGGATCTGGGCTTCCGTGGCGTGTTCGTGAAAGAATTGGAAGAAGCGCTGCTTGCCCATGAAGTCGATCTCGTCGTTCACAGTCTAAAAGATCTACCGACTGAGATGATTCCCGGTTTAACCGTTGCGGCAGTCATGGAGCGCCAGGATCCACGAGATATTCTTGCAACAATCAATGGTGCAACGTTCGCTGAGCTAAAACAGAACGCGGTAGTAGCCACTTCAAGTCGACGGCGCGCGGCTCAGCTAGCCCACCTCCGAGCCGATATCAAATTCATCGACATCCGCGGCAACATCGAGACGAGATTGCGCAAATTAGAGGAAGGCTACTGTGACGCCACTCTTCTGGCTTATGCCGGTCTTTTACGTTTAAAACTAACAGACCGAGTCAGCCAAGTTTTTGACATCGATGAATTAACACCAGCCGCAGGCCAAGGCGCTCTTGCCGTGGAGTGTAGAAGTGACGACCAGAAAGTTGTTGAACAACTTTCTCGGCTCGATCAATCGTCAGTTCGGGTTGAAATCCTTTGTGAGAGAGCGTTTTTAAACGAGCTGGGCGGTGGCTGTTCCGTGCCGATTGGAGCAATCGCTCGGCATAACGGCACGAGATTATCACTGACTGGATGCATCGCAGCGCTTGACGGCAGCCAGGTCTTCAGAACCACTCTGGACGATGAGGACGGACATCCGGAGGACCTCGGAAAGAGGTTGGCAGATCAAATGATGCAAAATGGTGCAAGACCGATCGTGGATGATTTGCGACTATCCATGCCGAATAAAATTTCGCCACCATGACGTCGATTCTGCAGGGCAAAAAAGTCCTGGTTACGAGAGCAGGGAAGCAAGCTCAGGACCTGGCAAATCTGCTCAAGGAGCATGGGGCTCTGACTGTCGAAATTCCGATGATCGAAATCGGACCTCCATCTTCGTGGAATCAACTTGACACCGCCCTCGGTGCCCTGTCAAATTTCGATTGGATAGTATTCGCCAGTAAAAACGCGGTCTCCGCATTTCACGACCGTTTAGTAAAACTTAGTCTACATCTGCCGCCTGAGGGGACGCAAATTGCTGCAATTGGTTCAGCGACACAAAAAGCATTACAAGACCTTGGCATAAATGTAGATTTCGTTCCCACATCCTTTGTGGCCGAAGATTTCGTTTCAGAATTTTCGAACAAAATAGATGTGAAAGAGAAGCGCATTTTGTGGCCGCGCACCAACACGGGCAGAAAGTTGATCAGCGAACAGTTCGAGGAGCGCGGAGCCGTTGTGACGGCGGTCGAAGCCTACTCGACCAATCTTCCGGTCGATGCGGACGCCATCAGCAAAAAACTAGCTGACTTGATCGTTGAAAAGAAAGTCGACGTGATCACTCTTGCTAGTTCACAAACTGCCAGGAATTTCTGCCATCTCTTGAAGAACGGATTAAAAGCTCGATTCGACTTGCAGGATTCGGAACTGGAGACTGCGATTAAACACCATACAAAAGATGTTCAATTTGCAACCATAGGACCAATTACAGCAGCGACCACTCGCGGGCTCGTGGGGCGAGTCGACATCGAGGCTGAAACATTTAGCGCAGACGGGCTGGTCGCCCAGTTACTGCGATTTTACGGAGCATAACGTTCATAATTGGTGCCCGCGAGCACCAATTACGGTGCCGGTAAAGGTAGTTTTGAACGGGCAAATCATTGATGCATGTGTCGGTGAAACTCCATTCGTCGCCCTGCAGCGCAAAACCGGGCGGTGCCTGGCTTCATGCCTGCGGTAAACCGCCGCACCGTTGACATCCTCACATTGCTTTGCGCTTGAAGCGATTTGGGCCTCCTGTCGACTGATTCAGGGTACGATATGTTTATATTTCCAGGAGATTGTCAGGGTGGCAAAGATTCTGCTGGTTGAAGACGATTACGTTCTCGCCAACACGCTTCTTGATTGGCTCGAGTTTAAAGGGCACGAGGCGGAGCACTCCGCTAACGGCGAAGAAGCACTTGTCAAAATGACCCAGAATACGTACAACATCGTTGTGCTCGATTGGAATTTGCCGGGTTTAACCGGCATCGAAGTCTGTTCTCAGTATCGAGAGCAGGGCGGCAAACTTCCGGTTTTAATGTTGACCGGAATGCATGGCAGCGCGGACGAAGAAAAATGTAAAAAGGCTGGCGCAAACAAGTATCTTTCGAAACCATTCCAGCTCGAAGACTTGACCCGCCAAGTTGAGATACTATTAGCGGCAGGAGTTTAATTCAGGGCTAGTAGATCAGATGCAAGCTTGGTCAGACAAAATGGAGTCGCAACGGGATAACTACATTACCCGGTGCCTTGAACGTCTATCACCGATGGAATCGCACGCAAATCGCTTTGCGCAAAGTCCCTGGGATGTAGACAACTTAAAGCAACTGCACGAACACTTTCACCAGATGGCTGGCTCCGCCGGCGTTTACAACCTGAATGAAATCACGGGCGTAGCCGAAGCCGGCGAACGTTTGTGTATGAACATCTTCGAAAGTCAGCCCGACGATATTATTGTCTATTGGCGGCACTTCCGCGACATGATCGCACAGTTACGTTTAATTCTGGATCAAGCTGCCGCCGGCGTGATGCCCAGCGGCCCTCACGGACCACCTCCTATGAGTACGGCGGCACCGGAGCCGCAGGTATTCCAACCGGAAGTGTCACCGAGTGTGGTGCCTAACCAGGGACCGGATGTAATCGTTGTATCGAGCGATCAGGGACGGCTTTCCGCGCTGGCCCAACGACTGGATAGTCTCGGCATGAGCGTCCGAGCATGCGCGAGTTGGACCGAAGCCAAAGATCAGATCATGTACAAATTCCCGCAGGGCATGCTGTTGTGCGTGCCCCTCAAGGATGGAAACGGTTACGATCTGATTACCGGATGCCGGTCATTGCCCGGAGGCGACGGCGTCTCCATCGTTCTGCTCAGTGAGGAGCCCGGATTCCTCGACAAGATAGCAGCAATCAAAGCCGGTGCCGATGCCTTTTTCGAATTGCCGGTAGAAGTCGACGTCATCGTACAAAAATTACGATTCTTGTTCGAACGTGGAAAACCTGAGCGCTATCGCATTTTGTCGGTAGAAGACGATCCTGATCAGGCCAACTACATTGTCAGCACTCTGGAAAATGCTGGATACAATATCGCCTGGGTCCAGGATCCGAAAAAATTCGAAGAAGCGCTTCTCACCTTCGTTCCGGACCTAGTTTTGCTTGATATCGTCATGGGTGAAATCAACGGTTTTGAACTTGCCAGGTTTGTCAGGCAAAACGAACGATTTGCAGCACTACCGATTCTTTTTCTAACAACGCAAAATCAGCTTGAAGCGCATATCGAGAGCGCTCGCGCAGGCGGCGACGACCACCTGATCAAACCTGTCAATCCGCAGCTTCTGGTTGCCACCATTGCTGGAAAACTGGAACGTTATCGCATCTTCCAGCGCTTGCTCAGGAACGATGGATTGACGCAAATCCTCAACCACAGCCACTTTATGGAATATGCCCAGCGCAGTGTTCGGGTACGTTCGAAAAAATTCGCGCAGGTGCTCACCGTTTTTGATATTGATGGTTTGAGCAGAATCAACGACACATACGGCTATGCTGTGGGCGATCGAACGATTCAAGCGCTAGTTCAAATTATCAAATGGACGTTTCGCCACACAGAAGTGATCGGAAGAATCGGCGGAGATGAAATCGCGATCCTGGACGATAGTCTCTCATTGCAAGAAAGTCTGGAAGTTGTAAAAGGATTGCTGGAGCAGTTTGCCGGCGTTCCGCACAAGGCCGGTGGCCAGATTTTCCGGGTGACAGCCAGCGCCGGCATTTCGCACGTATCGGGCGAAGGCACGCTACAGACCTTGCTTGAACGTTCCAACGAAGCACTGGCGAGAGCAAAGTCTGCCGGTCAAAATCAGGTTGTTTTACTCTAGGAATTGCCTGAATTTTTGCGGGTTTGCCGACAGCAATGCATCATTGTGTGACGCACTTGTCATATTCGCGAAACCATCCAGGTGCCTGCCTCGCACCCCTCTTGGCAGCATTAATTCTATAAAACAAATCAGCTATATGCAGAACGATCCTGTATCCAGGCGATATAGTTGTCAGATTGCATTACCCCCTGGACTAAAGGAGTCCCCGATCCATGGAGAAGTCCGTGCTCACTCAAGCAAACTCCCAAGACACGAAAAGCATTCTGGAACCTGCTACCAGCCCCAACTATCCGCACATGCGAATGAGACGCCTGAGAGCAACACCACAACTTCGGTCCATGGTCCGCGAAACTCATGTCCGCAAAGAGCAGCTCATTTACCCGCTTTTCCTGGTTGAAGGAAACAACAAGAAAAAGCCAATCAATTCAATGCCCGGTATCCATCAGCAAAGCATCGATCAGGCGTTAAGAGAGATCGATGAAGTCGCAAACCTGGGACTTACTTCGCTTCTTCTGTTCGGCATCCCTAGCGAGAAAGATTCAGAAGCGTCCGGCGCGTGGAAAGACGAAGGGATCATCCAGCAAGCTACCAGAGCGATCAAAAAAGAATTTCCTCACCTGGTTGTCATTGCCGACACTTGCCTCTGCGAGTACATGGATCATGGTCACTGCGGCATCGTAGCTGACGGCAAAGTACTCAACGACCCGAGCTTATCGATTCTTGCAAAATCGGCTGTCGCGCAAGCCCAGGCGGGCGCCGACATCATCGCACCATCCGACATGATGGACGGCAGAATACAAGCGATTCGCAATGCGCTCGATAATGCCGGTTTCGACAACATTCCGATCATGGCTTACAGTGCCAAATTTGCCTCGGCAATGTATGGTCCGTTCCGCGAAGCGGCTGAATCCGCCCCGCAATTCGGCGATCGAAACGGTTATCAAATGGACCCGGCCAACGGTCGCGAAGCCATGCGCGAAATCGCTCTGGATATCCAGGAAGGCGCTGATATTGTCATGATCAAGCCGGCCCTGCCGTATCTTGATTTGATCAAAGAAGCCAGCACGATGCATAAACTGCCGATTGCAGCCTATAATGTCTCTGGCGAATATGCCATGGTGAAGGCTGCTGCGGAAAAAGGTTGGCTTGATGAGCGCCGTGTCGTCACCGAAGTGCTCACTTCGATTGCAAGAGCTGGAGCAGATTTGATTATCACGTACCATGCCAAGGATATGGCTCAATGGCTGAGCTAATCGGCATGTTCACAACAGTAAAAATGATTGGTAAAAGGAACCTACGTTCATGAAGACAAGCACGGGGAATCAGATCAGTTTCGCTAATGCCTTTGCGGATCTGTATCTCGACAAAGAAACGGGTGAATTTGCGCTCGATTTCCGCCGTCAAGAAGTCACTATTTATCTCAACCACACCCAGTATCAAGCGCTTGTTTTGCTCGTTCAGCAAAGCGTGGAAGACGAGCAATTCACTGAGTTTCTCAGCTGGGAAAGAGATCCTCTCCAGTGTGACGACAACCAGGTCTTCGAAGTATGCGGACCGGATCACATCGTTTGTATGTCGTGCGTGCCCAACTGCGAGCGCGTGAAATTGACCTTCGAACTCGGCGTGGCGATTGATTTATCATTTGCCGACTATCAAGGACTATCCGGACTGATCAAGGAAGCACAAGCCGATCTGGAGTGGCGAAGAGAGCTGCTCAAGTGGAATATGGCCGACAACGGCAACGACTTTGCCACCGGAAGCCAGGACTAATCCGACACCATATATGGTGACCGATTAAATTTTGTCGGCGACTACGACGTTGGCGTCTTCCGGACTTGCCGGAACATCGCGGTCGTTGCTAAAGCCTGCCTCCTTGAGCATCGCGGTCAGTTCATTGCGTGAGAACACGCAACCATCCGTGGTGACAAGCATCATGTTGACTGCGAACATAGCCGAGAAGGTCGGACTGGTCCGACTATCATCCACAAGAAATTCGGCCACGGCAATTCGACCACCCTTTTTTAAAGAGCTATGCACGCAGGACAGCAGTTCTTTGCTGCGCTCTTTGCCTTCCGAATGCAGAATATGACCGAGAATGACAATGTCATATTCATTCTCTTTCAAAGCAATGTCTTGCCAGTTTCCCGACAAGAATGTGTATCTATCCTTGACTCCGCTCTTTTCTACGAACTCCCTGGTCACGTCCAGGACGACAGGAAAGTCGAGCGCGTCGACTGATACGTTCTTATTGCAGCGTGCCATAGGAATGCTCCACACCGCGCTACCACAGGCCAGGTCTAAAACTTTCAATTTCTCTTTGGATTCTTCCACGGCCAAAAATTCCGCCAGTCTTCGACCGTAGGCAAAGTTCAAAGAAAACAATGCCGCGGCCAGCGCCGGAAAGAACTGTTGGGCAGTTTCCTGTTTGTTCACTTCGCTGAACGGCTTTCCTGTTTTTGCAACGTTGGAGAGATTTTGCCACGATTCCTGAAAACGTGGACCGATTTCAAAGTAGGGTCCAATATAGAGCGGACTGGTGCTAACCAGGTAATAATGCGATTCTTCGGTGGTGTTGAAACCATTCTCGTCCTTCGTCAGCAACTCCAGTGAGACAAGAGCGTTAAGCAAAATCTCCGCAGCCCGCTTATCCAGCTCACATTCGCGAGCCACTTCACTGGCCGATCGAAACCCCAGGTCAACCGCGTCGAACATCTTCAGCCCGACCGCATTGCTGATGATCGCTGCCGCCCACTGCCCACGCATCAGATTGTTGATTACCCTTGGCGGGTTGAGAGATTTAGTTGATAGTTCCAGCATCCAGACCACCTCGTGAAATTAATGTGCACCGCCAGTGGTGCAATTCACTGCGTACAGAGATTGTTTGTCCATCGGACAGCCTGAACAGATTAAACCACCATCAATAACAGGCGACATCTCCTTGAAACCTCCGAATTAGAAGTTACGTGAATGACAACTGACACTCTTTATTTACGGTTGCCATCCCGAATCGTCTATAATTTCAACAGATCGTTGGGCGCGGCGGAGGCCGACGAACCTGGTCAGGGGGGAAACCCAGCAGCCATAAGTTGAATCCTTCGGGTGCGTCCCAGCGGTCTATTTTTTCTCAAACAACCGACATCAGCGGCGACAGGCAAATGACAAAAGAAGATACGACAACCAAGTCGCCCCAGGGCACGCAGGAAGAAAACAAATATCTGCTCGGTCAAATTCTCGTAGACCTGGGCTACATCACCATTTATCAATTGGACGAAGCGCTCCATATCCAACGGTCCGACGAAGAGGCTTCCAAAGACAGAAAGCCACTGGGTCAGATTCTCCTGGAATTGGGTTTCTGTGGTCCAAACCAATTGATTCGCGCCATTCAAGTTCAGGCAGAACTCCGGAAGATGAAAGAAAAGGACGCAAAGTAGTCGTCGCTTTCCAGGTTCGACCTCAAGAAAACGCCAATTTGTTTATCCGACTCTGAGACAATCAGGGTTAAACCTATTTTACCTTCGTGGAATATCAATCTACAGTTCACATATAAGAAGTTTAGATACTCATATAAGCTCCTTATAGCGTTCGTCATCTTGAAAGTCTCAACCTCAATGGAGAGCCTTTGGGTCTAGGATCAAGACTGGTACTTGCTTTCGTCATCGTGATTGGCATCATGGTGACTACCTTTTCGATCTTTTCGCTATTTTCGGAGTTCAAATCAACGCGACAATTGGCCGGTCAGAAAATCGGACTGGCTTATAAAAAATTGGGGCGAGACAACGACGCTCTGAAAGCTTCGTCCGAAGCCTTCGCCAAAGTAGTGATCTCCAGCCAGTCCGTCATGCAATCATTCGGTCGCAAAGATCGAAAAGCAACTGCAGACGCGCTCCAGAACGTGATCAACGAGGGGCATTTTCCGGGCTTCGTGACGATCATCGATGAACGCGGCAACGTTTTCTACAGTACCGAGGCACCCGCCAAGTTTGGCTACTCGGCAGCGAAGAACAACGAAGCTGTTCAATTCATGATGCAGTATCCCAAGCACAACAAGATTTTTCGCGGGGCGGCAAACTCGAGCAGCACACAGACTTTTACGATGTGCGCCATCTTGCCTATCATGGAACAATCGGGTGGCCAACTGAAAGGACTGGTTGCAGTCAATCAACCGTTTTCCAGCGAGTACCTGGTCGGCGAAATCACCAAGTTTGCAATTGAAGAACCACAGCCAGTGCAAGGAATCGACCTCCTGGTCTATTCGAATATTGCCAAGAAAATTATCGCCGCAACCCCAGGATTGGCAGGTGGCGACGGTGGACCATTGGTCCGCGAGCTCAAGGAAAAGGGCGCCGGCGTTTTGCCGAAAGACGCATTTCCACCTGTGCCAAATGCAATTACCAAAATCCTCGTGCCTCTTGAACCTGAGATCGCTGACCATACCTTCGAGAAGGGTGGACGACTCTGGTGCAGAGAAACATACTCCGGCATAAAATGGCCGGATCGCCCCGAGCAAGAACTGGCAATCATCATGCTTTCGTTGCCGGTGCCGGATCTGACCGGCAAGTTTCTGACCGTCTTCATAGTCGCAGGTCTGTTCGGTGGATTGGCTCTGCTAGTAGGTTTCGTACTCAGTCAAAAAATCAAACAGAGCGTTGATGAACCGCTGGGATTTCTTATCGACAGAACCGAAGATATTGCCGAGCAAAAGAAAAAAATTCCACCATTGGAAGGACTATCCGGAGAATGGCTCGAACTGGGCGAGTTGATCGACACCGCCGTCAGCACGATGAGATCGACAACACATAACCTCAAACAAAAAGTAAACCGCCAGAACGAAGAAATTGAAGAAAAGTCGAAACTGGTAGACGCGTCGACCACCAAGATTGAAAATCTAAATCGTCAACTGTCAACGCAAACCCGCCAGCTGAGCGAGGTTCAAAAGCAGGTCAATCAGGCCAACAAACAAGCAATTGTTGTTCAGCATAAACTCGACGCGGTATTGCAATCTTCAACCGAAGGATTTTTGATTCTCGACGGATACGGCAATATTCTCTCGGCTAATCCGGTCTTCTTGAATTGGGTCGGCTGCTCCGAGGGTGAAATCGCAGGCCGCCTGTGTTTCGACCTGGTGAAGAAACCAGGAGAGGCCAGAACAAGAACGATATTCGGTCAAGCATTCGCTCGCCATGGTGGAGATCCCAACGCGGTGCTCAATCGTTTCTATCCGGAAGCGGTTATCTATAACACGAGAGAAGAATCGAAGCTGGTCGAGGTACTGGCGCATCTGCAGCCAATCTGCGGAGAAGACAATAATATTCAGGGATATATCATGGTCCTCCGTGACAAATCGCTGCGCACGGAAAACGCACAATTACGTCAGGAAATCGTAGTGATGTTGCAGGATGCCATTCGTTCCAAACTCGCGCAAGCAGAGGCACGATGGGTATCGATTCTGCCGAGCAGCAGCACCACGATGCATCCATCGGTCGGTCAAGCATTGGCAGATCTGCATGGACAATACGAGCAATTACTGCACATCGTCGATAGCTATTTGATGATGTATGGCGGATTCATACCACCGCCTGTAATACCAAAAGAACCGATCGTGATCACAAGATTGGTAGCGGATTGCCTCGAGGAAGTCACGCCGTTGGCGAGAGAACGTCAACTGTTGCTTGATTATAAAACCGTGACCGGACTGCCTTCAATCAGCGGCAACCGCGATGCAGTCAGAGGAATTCTGGTGCAGGTGTTACACCACCTCATCGTCGTCACCGCTGCCGGTGGCAGAGTGAGGGTGGAAAGTGCAATCCGTGGAGACGAAATGCGAATTGCCGTTTCCAGCTCAGGACCTGCATTACCACCGGTAGAAATCGAAGATATGTTTGCCGGATTCGTTCCTGGAAAACATCACGAAGACACCTACAGTCTTCGACTGTCAATGTACCTTGCTAGAAACAACGTCGAGCGACTGGGCGGCAAAATCTGGGCCGAATCCGAGGCGGGACGCGGCACGAGCATTTACTTCACGCTGCCGGCGCACATCGAGTAATCCTTATTTTCAGATGTTACACAGACTTGGCTTTGTGAGCCTCTTCTATGGCATCAGCTCTTTGCTGAAGCACTGTGCCTTCTTCTTTGCGTTTGTTTTTCGTCAATAGCAAAGCATAATTCCGAAGCACTGGGACTAGCTCTTTGTCCTCGGCTCCAAGCAGCTTCTCGCGAATTTCCAGAGCGCGTTTATAAAGCAACTCAGCCTTGAGAAAAGATCTCTTTGCACTGTGCAGCACCGCAAGATTGTGCAGGTTAATGGCGGTTTCCAAATGCTCTTCGCCGTAAATATTCAATTTCATATCGAGGCACTTCTCGTAAAGCTCCTCTGCCATGCCGTATTTGCCCTGCACATGATAGAGAGCCGCCAGATTGTTGAGACTCTTGGTCACGCGAATCTCGGCATCTTTCAGTTCAGATTTTTTCTTGGACTCGTCCGCCTTATCGGCTTCCAAAAGCTTCTCGGCAAGCTCTAAGGCTTCTTTGAACTTACTCTCGGCAATCACGGACCGCTCATCATTGAACGCCTCATTGCCCTCTTCGACAAGCGTCTTCCACTCTGTTTCGTCGGCTTTTGATTTTTCTTCCTGACTAGTGGACATAACCATCTCCAGAGCTCCGTTGTGTAAATCAGCAGTACTTGCGAACACATACATAAGTATGTATACTCAAACTATGGAAGTCACCGAAATCCAAGCAAGCACAATACTAACTCCACAGAAGGTCGGCTCGCTAGCAGGTCACTACACTTATTCACTGAATCCTTACGCTGGCTGTGCTTTTCGCTGTAGCTATTGTTACGTTCCCAAGTTTCCCAGCGCCCGTCACGATGATTTTACGAAATGGGGTCAGTGGGTGGAGGCTAAGGTCAATGCTCCGGCTTTGATACAGAAGGAGCGGTCTAAAGTTTTCGGCAGTTCCATTTTCTTCAGTTCGGCGACTGACCCATACCAGTACATCGAGCTCAAATACAGGCTTTCCAGAAATTGTTTGAAGGAGCTATTGAGATACAAACCAGCAAAATTGACGATGCATACGCGCAGTCACCTGATTTTGGAAGACGTCGATTTGCTCGCGCAATTCGGTGATGTCGTTAGAGTCGGAGTCAGCATCACGACCGACGACGAGTCCGTTCAACGAGAATTCGAACCTGGCGCACCCAGTATCAAACGCCGATTGCAGTTGCTACAAGGTTTGAAGAACGCCGGAATCAGAGTTCACGCATCTTTGTCGCCTCTTCTGCCCTGCGATCCACAGCGTCTCGTGTCACTTTTAAAGCCGTTCGTAGACACGATCTGGATTGATTCTATGCGACATCCGGACATAAACAACAGAAAAGATTTGTTGGAAAAACATGCAGATTTTTTTGAACCAGAGAAGTACGAAAAGCTTCAAAGATGGATTTATGAAGAGCTCACTCAACATCGGCCGAAGGAACGCACAAGCACGTCGACAGACAACGCGAAAGTAAAACCGGGTGACCGAGTACAGCAGCTAACGCTATTGTTAACGAATGTTTAGATAGTCAAGAGGAACTTTGGGTCTCACAACCCGCACCGACACTGAAAATTGCGACCAAATCTGCTGCTGCTGCCCAACACGACGTCCTGCCACCATCGGGACGTCGTGTGTTTTTGATAGGATGGAAATACCACGTACTAAGCTCGCTAAAAACCAAACAATCAGCATTGGTCTTCATGGTCACGAAGGTCGATCTGTCCTGCGTTCTGTTCGTCTCCTCGAGATGTTCGGACACGCAATTCGACAGACGAGATGGTAGTTCGATTCGATAGACGAAATGGCAGTTCGAAAACGCGCGGACAAAAGTGGTATCACCTACAGGTTTAATACGTCCGAAAATCCGTTTCAAAACTGGTGTTATAAGTTCGAAAGCTGCTCCCCCGTATAGTTTCGACCATTCTCCTCGGTTACAAAACCACGGGTGTCGGGTATTATAGAAAGAGAGTAGCAGTCAAGGCATCCCACATTTTTAGTGTCGTATTCCGAAGCACACGACCGTGTGCGCTCCTGAGATTTGCTCTATATGCTTAGACGGATTTTGAAAGAAAAGATGAGATGGCATCGCAGGAAGAGGCGATCCGAAGACGGTCAGGCGATCACCGAATACGGAGCCATCATGGCATTTGTCGCATGTTTAGTTGCACTGGCATTCGCCTCGACAACATCCGGTTTCGGAAACGCAGTCTCATCATGCTACTCGAGTATCACGCAACAATTAAATGACATGTGCGTCGCAGCTTCGACCTCTAGTTAGGTTGTCACATTACTATCCACCCCAGCCCCTAACGCAGCGATCACTTGCCGATTAAAGAGTCTCGACCAAGTCAAACAACCTGGCAGTTTTTCATCGATAGAGGTGGAACATTCACCGATGTGATCGGTGTTCGCAACGATGGTTTTCAACGCGTTCATAAACTGCTGTCCGTTAATTCTCGACACTATCCGGATGCAGCCGTGCAAGGCATTCGCGACATTCTCGAGGTGCCGGCTGACCAACCGATTGCCCCGGGTCTGATTGAACAGGTGCGATTGGGCACCACAGTCGCCACCAACGCTCTTCTGGAACGCAAAGGCGAGCCCACTGTTCTTGTCGTCAATACGGGCTTTAAAGACGCATTGCGAATCGCTTATCAGAATCGACCGGACATCTTTGCACGCAACATCATTTTGCCAACCCCGCTTTACTCGAAAACGGTTGAAATCGACGGACGATTTTCGGCGCACGGAGAAGAGCTGCAACTCTTCGACCAACAACAAGCCCGCACAAAACTGGAAGCAGCGCTCGCGTCAGGAATGACATCATGCGCCATTGTTTTTATGCATAGCTACCTTTATCCGCAACACGAAATTCTGTGCGCGAAGATTGCCCGCGAAGTTGGGTTTAAACACGTCACTGTCTCCCACTCGACCAGTCCATTAATCAAACTGGTGGCACGCGGCGACACGACCGTCGCAGACGCTTATTTGTCGCCCATTCTGCACCGCTATCTCGACAAATTCTCCGAGCCCCTGCAATCGACCAGGGTCTACTTCATGCAATCCAACGGCGGTCTTACCGACAAGCAAAACTTTCGCGGCAAAGACAGCCTCCTCTCCGGACCAGCCGGGGGCGTAGTCGGTGCAGTGGAGACCGGCATGGCTCTAGGTTTTGAAAAGATCGTCAGTTTCGATATGGGTGGAACATCCACCGACGTTTCGCACTTCGAAGGCGAATATGAACGTCAGGACATGACCACCATCGGCGGTATCAGAATTCGAGCACCGATGATCGCAGTTCATACCATTGCGGCAGGCGGTGGATCAATCCTGCAATTCGATGGGCACCGTCTTCTCGTCGGTCCGGAATCGGCCGGCTCCGATCCGGGACCGTCGTCATACGGCAACGGCGGTCCGCTCACAATCACTGACGCCAACTTGTTGCTCGGCCGCATACAATCAGACTACTTCCCGAAAGTATTTGGCGAAGACGGACAACAGCCGCTCGATCTAGATAGCGTGGCGGAAAAGTTTTTAGATCTGAAAGCAAAAATTGCAACCGTCACCGAATACGCCAGAACCGAAGAAATCGCCTGGGGCTTTTTAGAAATCGCGGTCGAGAAGATGGCTCGCGCAATCAAGAAGATCACAATCGAACGGGGCTACGAGATTACCGACGCAGTTTTAAATTCCTTCGGCGGCGCGGGCGGACAACATGCTTGCCTGATTGCAGAGAATCTTGGCATTGACACGGTGATGATCCACAAGAACGCGGGCGTTCTTTCTGCGATGGGAATTGGGCTTGCCAGCATCAAAGTCGTGCAAGATTTTCCCGTGCAAAAGAATCTGGCTGACGTTTCAATAACAGACTTGGAAGAAAATTTTGCGCATTTGATCGATGCCGCACAAAGTAGCATCGAAAAGCAGGGGGGCAAAGGAACGCCGCAGCTGAAGCGGACTGTCCTGTTGCGATACAACGGTTCCGATACCACAATCGGCGTCGCGCTCAACTCAAACGAAGCGATGACGTCCAATTTTCACGACTTACACTTTCAACGATTTGGCTTCCACTCTCTCGATCGAGAGCTAATCGTCGAATCGCTCTCTCTCGAGGCAACGGCTGCAGGTTCACACAATCATCCCGCCGCGGAAACAGCAGCGCCCGGCGCCGAAACTAAAGTTCTCGACATCGTCAAGTTTTACAGCAAAGGCTGCTGGTGGGTAGATACCCCTGTAATCGAGCGAGAATCGTTGATCGGCAAAATCGAAGGTCCAGCCATCATCCTGGATCAGACCAGCACCAATCTGGTCGAACCCGGTTGGTTTGCGAAACTAGCTAAGGACAATTCGCTAATTCTCACGCGCATCAAAGATCCGAACCATGTTTCTACAACCACCGCGACAAGGGCAAAATCACCTGAAGAACACGTTCCACAGCAAGACTCCAGCGCACAATCGCAGAGCGAAAACGTTCAGAGTGGTCGAGCAGACCCTATCCTTTTAGAATTGTTCAATAATAAATTTATGGCGATTGCCGAGGAGATGGGCGTCACTCTGCGCCAAACCAGTCAATCAGTAAATATAAAAGAACGTCTGGATTTTTCCTGCGCACTCTTCGACCGCGACGGTAAACTGATCGCCAACGCTCCTCACATGCCGGTTCACCTCGGCTCAATGGGCGAAAGCGTGAGGGCGATCATCAACGCGTTTGAATCCGTGATGAAAAAGGGCGACGTATACGTGCTCAATAATCCTTACCGCGGCGGCACCCACCTTCCCGACATCACTGTCGTCACGCCGGTCTACACCGACGATGATCCCAAACCGACTTTCTTCACGGCGTCGCGCGGACATCACGCGGACATCGGCGGTATCACTGCCGGTTCCATGCCGCCTAATAGTCGAGTGATAGAGGACGAGGGCGCGTTGATCGATCCGACGCTATTGGTTGAGAACGGAGTCATGGTCGAGTCGAAGATTCTTTCACTTCTGACGGAATGCAAACACCCTGCCCGAAATGTTGGAATGAATATCTCCGATTTGAAGGCGCAAATCGCAGCTAATAATCGAGGTCTGATCAGTTTAACAAGCCTGATTGAAGCGTATGGGCTCGAAAAGGTTTATGCCTACATGCATTTTGTCAGACAAAACGCTGAGGACTGCATTCGCGATGAGATTCAAAAATTGTCCGACGGCGCTTTTGAATTGAGTATGGATAACGGCGCAAAAATCTGCGTGAAGCTGACGGTAGATCGAACCAGCCGGTCTGCCACTATAGATTTCACTGGCACGTCGCCGCAGCAAGACAGTAATTTCAACGCTCCCCGCGCAATCACAATCGCGGCAGTGTTGTATGTTTTCAGAACACTAGTGGACGCCAACATTCCACTCAACGACGGTTGTTTGACTCCACTCAATATAATCGTGCCGGAAGGTTCAATGCTCAATCCATCGCCACCGGCAGCAGTAGTGGCAGGCAATGTGGAAACCTCGCAAGCAATTGTTGACGCGGTTTACGGCGCACTCAACGTGATGGCTGCCAGCCAGGGAACGATGAATAATTTCACCTTCGGAAATCACAAGTATCAATACTATGAAACCATCTGTGGTGGCGCCGGCGCTGGACCGGATCATGTCGGTTGCGACGCAGTGCAGACCCACATGACCAATTCTCGGCTTACCGATCCGGAGGTACTGGAATGGCGCTTTCCGGTAATCCTAAAGGAATTCTCGATAAGAAAAGGAAGCGGCGGGGTCGGCAAGTACAATGGTGGAAACGGAGTAATTAGGAAGATGCAGTTCGCTGAGCCCATGGAGGCATCGATACTATCGCAGAGGCGCAAAATTTCATCCTTTGGTATGAATGGCGGAACTGCAGGCGCACTGGGACACAACTTCGTAATTCGAGAGGCAGATGGCAGCGTGCTGGAGCTGTCCGGAACAGATACGGTCCAGATGGATCGAGGCGACATATTCGTAGTTGAAACACCTGGAGGCGGCGCCTGGGGCGTCGCCGAAACCTAACCGTAAGTGATAACCGGCGTCGACCAATTTTCTGGAGACGGTAATGACAGCAGGCAATACCTGGCCTACACCGCAAGACTACAACGAGGCAATTCAAAGTCCGCTCGCCTGTTTTTCCGATCCGGACTTGAAGATTGGCACGGTAGAGACCAATATGCTCGGACTGCCGCGCGCGATGACTGGCGCCTTCGCCAGCGTCTACAGGATCAATAGTAATAACAAATCCTGGGCGGTTCGTTGTTTTTTGACCAGTCGTTTGGACCAGAAAGATCGCTATCGACACATTAGCGATTTCGTTCTCTTTGACGATCTTGATTGCACTATAGATTTTCATTTTGTCGAGCAGGGCATTAACGTCAAAGGCAAGTGGTACCCATGCCTGAAAATGCCCTGGGTAAGCGGCGATACATTAGACGTCTATCTGGCTAAAAACTACAAAACGCCCGGCCAAATGAAAAAATTGCTTGAAGACTTTCACAAAATGGTCGATAGCCTGGAGTGTGCTGGTGTCGGTCATGGTGACATGCAACATGGCAATATCATAGTTACCGAAGCTGGACTGCGCCTTGTAGATTATGATGCACTCTACGTTCCCGCATTGCTCGGGCGCAAAAGCCTGGAGCTTGGACATCCGAATTACCAGCACCCCGATCGCAACGAACATCATTTCGATCCGGATGTGGACAATTTTTCCTGCTGGTTGATCCACACTTCGCTTCTCGCTTTAGCGATAGATCCCGGTCTTTATGAACAATTCAACGGTGGCGATGAGTGCATTCTATTTCGGCGTACCGACCTGGCAAGACCGGAAGAGTCCAAGCTGTTCGAGGCATTGTTAAACCACCCATCGGCAAGCATTCGAGACACGACTTCGATACTACGAAGGATGTTGTGGGCATCACCACTTTCGATACCAATACTGGATTGTCCTCCTGAGTGTTTCGATCTCCTACCTAACGTGAGAAACGAAAAACCCGTAGAACAGCCGGTCGTGGTGGCACAAACTGCCGCTCCGCCAGTCTATCAGAGCGCCAACATACAACGAAACACTTTCGATTTTATCGATGAAGAGGCATCCATCGTTCAAATCGGAGCCCAAAAGAAATCCAAAAGAAGCACGACGCAGAAGATTCAAAACTTGAATCAGGCTCGAGTAAAGCTGGGCGAAGACATGCTTTTGTTCTTTTCTCCCAAGTCCTGGGTTCATCAACATATGGATCTTGCATTAAAGCATTTCGACGATGGTCACTACGAAAGCGCGCTCAACACCTACCTCCGCGTTTACAAGTTAATGAATAAGAACGAATGGGCGGATGACCCCTCATTCTTCTGGTGTTTGATGGGCATGGGTTACTGTTCTGCGCTCTCGGACAAAACTGCACTGGCTGGCAATTATTTCCTGCTCGCCAATAAGAGCGCAGACACTGAAACGACCAAAGCTAGATCCGGACTATGTCTGGCTATTATTCGGTTTGAGAGCGGCGACGAAAAAGGTGCCACCAAAATTTTGTACGACATCTGGAAGAGCAATGTCGACCTTCCTCGCACCGTGTTAGTCGAGATGAAAAATGTATACATCCTGCGACCGTCGTTTTTCAACCTATTGAGAACATTTGGCGAGGGGTTGATGCAGTCAT
This sequence comes from Obscuribacteraceae bacterium (SeqCode), assembly GCA_044225915.1. Taxonomy (GTDB): domain Bacteria; phylum Cyanobacteriota; class Vampirovibrionia; order Obscuribacterales; family Obscuribacteraceae; genus JADYXR01. Next base: position 46,467 of record JBGAHZ010000018.1, on the reverse strand, counting down.
CAGATCCGCGGGCGCTCGAAGTGCTTTCGGCAGCCCGAGTAGTGTTTGGAACACTGACTAAAACCAATTCCATACAGATGACGGAAGACGCAGCAGCGTCAATGCTCAAACTCGCAGAGTTATATCGCAAAAAAGGCGACGACGACGAGGCTAGATCGTTGTATCGGGATATCGGAAGATCGGCGATTAGAACTGGCGTGACAACGGCAGGACGCAACGCATTGTTCTGCGCAGCCGTGCTGCAGATCGAAAAAGCACCGATAGATAATTCAGTGCTCTTGCAAGATCTCGACATTATCGTCGAGTCTTTTGCTCAAGAGACAAACAAGAATTCGTTTGGCGCTCGCCTTCGTCACATGATTGGCTACTCTGTTGAAACAGACCCCGAATTGATTCTTAGTGCACTCACACGACTAAGTTTGCGTTTCATCGAAAAACAATATCGTCCTCAAGCTCTAGTGACCGCAAAGGCAGCCTTCAAAATCACGACAGAGCGTCAGATCAACTTAACTCGGCAGCTTGTTTCACTAATCAGTGCATTAGGTGAAGTCGACGGTTGGGAATGCATCACCGATTGCTGCCTTGAAGACATTCAGCCGTTAATCGGCTTTCTCTACTCCACTAAAGATATTGCAACGCTGAGATACATCACTGTGCGGATGGTCGAAGAGAACCGGACGCACCCTCTCAAATCGATGCTGACCTACCTCGCTGTAAATAACCCCGAAACATTCTCCCCGCTGGGCGCAGAGCTGGTGTCCGATCTCAAGCCTACACAGCTGCGCAGCTTTTTTGTCGAACTGGACGAATGTGGAAGACGCCTTGCTTCTGACCTCGAGGCGCTCTTCGACGAGCAGCCCTCCAAGACTCGCAGCGCTGAACAACTTCTCGATGCTCAGGTGCGACAGCTAGATGCAGTCGCTTGTGTCCGGGCTTTCCTGAAGACTCATGGCTATGCTATCGAGGCTCAATCGCTGGCGCATTTGTTGATGCGAATGAAAAATACCGAGCTCCTGATGATCTGGATGCTCAAGCTAATGGCTGAAAATGAGTCACACCGCTTCATCGAATTTATTCTCGATCCAATCGAACACGACGCCAGTAGCGTCAGCAATTTCGTATTTCAACTGGCGCTGGAAAGTACAAATAATGGTGTGGAGCTGTTCATCAGCAGTTTGCGGCAATGGGGTTTAAACAAGGATAAACTAGAAAGTTTGTTGATGTCGGCAGCGCAATTATGCTGCGAGTGTTTAACCAGTCTTCTCGATATCAAGCCGATCGAACCTGAGGCTCTTACTCATCTTCGCGCGCTGTACCGCTTGAAGGAAATCGCGATCGATCTGGGAGTTGAGAAAAACTTCGATGATGTGTCTAAAGAACTATATGGAAGTGATTATCTGCCTGCGGTGAGTGCACTAATGGTCGCTCTTGGTCTCACTGAAGAATCCGGACTGTTGAAAACGATGGCAGTCGATATAGTCGCATTTGACAGCGCAAGCCTCGTTGAAACACTTTCGAACATGGCTATCACGCACCCGGACAAAGCTGTGGTTGGCATCTGCAAGAATTTGATCGAAAACGGCAAGTCACCGCTAGTAGTATCAATCGCCAAGAATGTAGCGACGGCAAAAAACGAGGAATTTTTCCAAACCCTCTCGATGCAGCTCATCCAAGAGTCCCCGGCGATCCGGGTTTTGGAATTCGCGAGTGACCTGGTGAAAAACGAATACCCGGACGGTCTTGCTATTTTGATTCGCCATGCGAAGATGTTATCGAAGACGGAGCTTTTACTGAGACTCCTATCAAAATTTTCACCCACGACCACCTTCGAATCGGGCAGCGAAGAGACCGCATCAGTAAACGCAGACTCGATCAAGTCCATGATTCTCGTCTCCAACCTGCAGCTGATGGCCGACCAGATTCACATGGCGGCGCTATCTAGCGACCGAAGACTTTCAAGCTTATTATCCGACTTCGACAAATATGGGTTGAAAGACGACCAACGACTCGAGGTTCTGAAGATGGTCATTTATCGTTGCTCGAACTCCCTGACGGAATACTACGATCGCTCACAAAACGCCGAAGATCCAACCGGCAAGCTCAAGATTCTCGCCGGGTTAAACGTATCAGCCCTTCAACGCTTATCAGCATTCCTGCCTCGGTCGATTACTACAAACCCAGCGTTGATAGAACTTCAAGACGAACGATTTTTAGAATTCGTCCTCAGCTGGCTGTTGGAACTGGCAGCCAATGGCGAACTCGAGAAGATTGCAGCCTTTGCCATACAAACCGCCGAGTTTGGCAATCTCATTTTATTGCAGGCGATCTTCTTGAAACTGGCACGAGCCGGCTATCTTCGCGCATTGATTGTAACGTCTAGAAAGCTCTGCGCGGACGGTTTCAGTGCACTTCTGCTCACTCCTATTCATGAATTGGCGAAGGACAACTTGGCGGACGCGTTCGGTTCAGTTTCCCTGGAAGCCGTCACCAATGGCGGTTGCGACCACAAAACCTTACTGTCCATCATTAAAGTACTCCGCTCCTGCGACCGCTCCTACCTTCGAGTGCTCTTACGGCAGATATATTTCTATCGAGGAAAGGATGAAGTAAAACTGCTTTATCAAGACTGGACCAGTTCGCCGGAACACGCTGATTCACTTGTCATGCTGGATGAGATGAGGGCGCTCGGGTATGTTTCGTGACCGTCGAAAAGCAATTGCGGGGTTGCGGATGATGTACTATTTCTAGAATGCCACTTCTCGCGCTGCAGTTGTGAATCAAGAAGAAACCCAGCCACAATCGAATAAGCCGGAAAAGCTCCTTCCCTTACCGGATGTCGGAGACCTGCTTTTCATCGGCATCATGCACATACTCCTGTTTGCGCGCCCGGACTATATGTTTCAGGACGCCTCGGTAGGTTGGCACTTGACCGCCGGTAAATGGATCTGGGAACACCACGCCATTCCGCGTACGGACTTGTTCTCTTACACCTTTCCAGACAAAGCCTGGGTAGCCTATGAATGGCTATTCGATCTGTTCGCCTACCTGTTGACACTGGCTGGTGGTTTAAACCTGTTAGCCGTTGCAGTCGCAGCAATAATCTCGTTTATCTTCATGAAGGTGTACGACCGAGCGCGCGCAGATGGTGGTCCACTCGAGCTGGTGCTGCCGGTCACCATCTTCGGAATTTTCGCGGCGGCGATTCACTGGCTAGCCAGACCGCATATCATCACACTTTTATGCGTTTCACTCTTCTTGGCAAAGCTGGAAGATTTTTATCGAGGCACCATTAGTGGTGCAAAGCTCTATCTGTACCTCGGCTTACTAATGATTCTCTGGGTAAACTGCCACCCTGCATTTCCTCTGGGCATCATCCTGATCGGCATCTATTTCCTCGCTGCTTTGAAGCGCTTTTTAAAGCCTACGCCGGAGGAAGCGGATAAAACCGCCAATTTGAATCGTGTAAAGACTTTGTTCTTCGCGGGCTTGATCGCAAGCGCAGCGACGCTTCTTAACCCTTACGGACTCGACTTATACAAGTACATAATTGAATATCTGAAGGGCAGCACAGTTCTTGCGAATACTGACGAATTTCGTTCGCCCGACTTCCATTTCGCTTTGAAAAACATTCACTCGCTCTTCCTTTTACTGTTGATGCCGTTTTTCCTCGGCGGACTGGCTATTACGAAGAAACGACCGTCGCTGCCATATTTTGCCACCTGCCTATTCTTCCTGCATATGGCACTGTCCGCGGTGCGCAATATTCCATTATTTGCGATTGCCTCAGTGCCGGCAATCGGACTAATGTTTTCGAAGACCATTCTTGAAGATTCGACGAGACCGTTTCACCAAGCTTTTCCAAAACTGGGAGCCAGTTTCAATAAATTCGCTCATCCATTCCAAGAATTTGCGAAACAAGAGACGCTTTGCAAAATGCACATCGTCCCAATTGTTTACGTCGCTTTTGTTGCAGTTGTCGCACTTTGTGGTGGTAGCATCGGTGGTGCCAAAATTTTATCGTCCGGCTTTTCCCCCGCTGAGATGCCGACGAAAACTCTCGACTACATCAGGGATCACAAACTGCCTTTCGATCGCGGATTCAACCACGATAACTGGGGTGGTTTGATTCGATACAAACTCGACCAGCGTGTTTTCATCGACGACCGCGCTGACTTCTACGGCGAAGAGTTTTACAAACAGTACGGTTCAATTGTCCAAACTCAACCCGGCTGGGATAAACGGTTGGATGACGCTAAAATCGAATGGATTCTCATGCCGAAAAATTCGACGCTGGCAGCAGCACTGAAAAAGGATTCCCGCTGGAAAGTCGCATGTGAAGACGGTTTGAAAAACGATCTGGTCGACCTCGGGTCAATCCTTTTCGTTCGCAATCATTAGAACGTCTACGTGTCGTGGTTTTAAGTATTGAAAAGAAACTTCGCCGGTTAGAACGAAAACACGCGATCGCCGCCACGATCGACAGCGCATTCCATAGCTTCCAGCGACCTGGCTACAAGCTCATCGTACTCAGGTGCATGGTCAGGAAAAGTTGCCACACCGATGCTTGATGTAATCGAAAAATTCTTCCAGTTGTGCGAGAAAACCTGACTGGCTGTTCTCTGCCTGATTCTTTCAGCAACCAGCGAAGCACCGGCAGCATTTGTTTGAGGCAACACAACGGCGAATTGCCACGGGGCATAACGAGCCGGGATGTCCACTTCTCTGGTCGAGTTGCGAATTACTAGTGCCACCACTCGCAAAACGGCATCTTGAGTCATCGTACCGAAGTCGCTACCGATACCTTCAAAGTTATCTACGATCAAGGTGAGCACGGAAACGCGTTGACTGTAGCGTCGAGACCTGGCAATTTCAGCTTTCAACTCCTTGACGAACGTCCGATGGTTATACAACTCAGTAACCGGATCAAGCAAGGCCAACCGCTCGATATCCTCGCCCTTCGCTGCGACAAGACCGACCTGCTGCGCCACGTCGGCGGAGCGCTGCTCATACTCTCGTACTCGCGACAAAATGTCCGGATCACCCTGGAAAGAGGCGGCTAAAAGCGGTTTTCTTTTCATCAGGTCCTCGCGGACCTTGTTATACATCCCGGAGCCATCAGCTGTTGGGGGCATCTGATCTACCATTCCATCCTCGCGTGCCGAAATCTTGTTCTATCAATAATATAGATTCCCAATATTACCAGGTTCGATTTCAGAGCGACGTCAAGAGAATGCGACTATTACAACCCCGAATCCTTAGACAGGTCAGCTTAATTTTACGGCTACACTGCCGGTTTCCAGACGCCGCGCTCAGCCACGTTGCCGCCCGCTCAGGCGACATCTTGCGTCGTCAGAGCGCTAACTTGATCCCTACTTCTTCTCAGGCGCGCTGAGTATTTGCTCCAGCCGCTCCACCAGCTCATCGCCGTCCGTCTCCGTGCGTTCGATATCTGAGATAAACAAGCCTAGTGCCGCCTCTGGCGAAACTTCGTTGCGCGCGACGATTACGTGGCCGCTGTCGTTAATCCAGCAAAAGCCTGATTGCAATGGGAAGCAAAACGGTTCTTCGCTCGGATATACGCTCACTCCGGCAGTGCCGGGCACGATACCATTGCGGCGGAGCCATGCGGAGATCAGCGATCCAATACTGTTTGAGCCAATCTCTTTGTTGAAAAACGCAAACAGTTGCCATTGGTCCGACTCTTGCAGCATGTAGAGTTTCATTTGATTCACGCCTACACAGCGGAAGCAATCGCGAATTTTGTTCAGCCCTTCAGGGGTGCGATAGTAACTGTCTTTGTCCAGCTGAATTGCTACAAAGCGAGTGTTTTTGTCAGCCATGCAAGCGCGAGTGACCGTCGACTGGCCGCCAATCGACTCTAAAATCTCTTCGTCTGACAGGTGGTGAAATTGGCTCGTCTGCCTCCAATCACCCTCTTTTCCACGTTTGATCGAACTGGCAAACCGGTTGGGAAACAGGCTCAAGAAGGTCTTCTTGTTTTTGAGAGTGGACATTGGATCTAACGATTCGTATTCTTCTTGCGCTGGACCTTCACCGCCAAGTTGGGCGACATCAGACGGAAATTTTACACTCTTGAGCATGTCTAGAGCGTCGTCCTGTTCTACGAATTCGTATGCAATCTCAGCTTGCACGCTGAAGTTTTCCTGGTCTCCGTAGTAATAATCTTGCACGCTCGGACCTCGCTGATGATATCACTGGCAGTAGCACGGCTATTTTCGGCCGGCGTAACAACGCACTCGTATCGCCTTAGCCTCGTTTAATAAAACCTAGTAATAGAGCCGTATTCAACCACAATCATACACCACAATTTCAAGCTAGCAAGTGGTGCACCACATATGGTTCAGCAATGTACGCGCAAGTTCCGTTCCTATATCCGAGCAGTACCGCGAGTGATACCATCGCGATTCTGACATATATCGATAAAACACACGAAGCCGGTTGACGGATCGCAACAAAATGAATTATCGGAGCGGCGACTCCCGAATATTGGGCATTTTGGGATTTTACTGATATGGTTTACTTACGTGTTTCCAGCCCCACAGCATGACATGCCTTCACGTCTGAGCATCTCTCAACAAGGATTGATTGGCATCTGCCTGCTGCTTTTGTTCGAGTCATTTTTCGTCGGTCTTTTGGTGAACTTTCTTGGAACAGCGCGGGGGTATCTCCGTGGAGAAACTCACGCCCAGGAAGTCGTTTCGCGATTAAACAACGTAGCCAACATATCGCAAAACATAGGCATTGCAATGATTCGCAGCGCTTCACCTCCGGAGCTTTTGCAATTCGTCGAAACTTCGACTGACTACCACAGATTCAAAGGAGAACTGGACAAAGAGATCCGCGGACTCCGGGAACTGATGAAAGACGAGCCTGAAGCGCTCAAGGATCTCGAAGAAATGGATCAGGCCATGCAAAAGACCTGCCAATACTACGATTTAAGACAAGGCAACGCCAGGACCAGCCCGATCTCGTTTAAAACTTTCACCACAACAATGTTCGCACTGTCGGGGGAGTGTACGCGGCTGTCCAAACAATTGATCAAGCGCTACCGCACGATAGAACAGTCCAAGCCTATCGAGACCGAGCGCTCTCTGGCGGACGTTGCTGCGCTGCTAATCGCCGGATCTGTAATCAATATCGTCGGCGCGTTGACGGTAGCTGGTTGGTTAACTAGAAGAATCACAGGTCGACTGTCGATCCTCTCGGACAATATAAACCGCTTTGCTGCCGGAGAACCTCTCCACAGAAGGATTATGGACAATGACGAAATTGGAAAGATCGACAGCTTGTTTCACGATATGACGGAAACGCTAACTCAAGCACGACGAAACGAGAAGGCGCTGATCGCCAACGCATCGGATGTAATTTGTCAGCTCGATCAGCAAGGCATGTTCACAACTGTCAGTCCATCAGTAAAAGCACAGTGGGGCTACGAGCCTGAACAAATAATTGGAACTCATTTCAGCAGTGTAATCAGATCCGACTACATCGATAGCACCACCGAAGAAATCGAACAAATAATGTCATCAGACTCGATGGGCAATTTCGAAACTCAAGTGGAAACCGCTAAAGGACACTCGATCGACACGCTCTGGTCGATCAACTGGTCACCATCTGCGGAGTCAATGTTTTGTTTCGTTCATAACATCACGGAACGAAAGAACATGGATGCGGTTCTGACCGCTCAAGAAGAACAAGTTAGAACCGCAATTGAAAACATTCCTGTCGGCTTGATAATGATGGATAGCAGTGGCTTTGTGAACTCCGTGAATAAGACCATGGAGAAGATGTCTACTCGCAAACGCCTAGATCTCAATGGTCGACCGATCCTTTCGCTAATGGAACCATCCGACTCCAGGGTCGTTGATCTATTAGCGACGTTCACATCTGCCGACAGTTCAACAGCATTACGATGTTTGCTAAAACGCCCAGATGGAAGCACTCTTCCGGTCGAAGTAACTTGCGCCCATTTTCCGGCCGCCGATCTTTCTGATCTACTGCTAGTAGTTGATGATGTTAGTGAGCGCGTCAAACTGGAAACAATCAAAGAAGATTTCGTAAATCTGCTCGGTCACAATCTGCGAGACCCGCTCAATGACGTCAGAAAACGAGTCTCCAACTTAATCAATCCGAATAGCGAAGACAAGAAAAAACAAGAGCGTCTTGGTCGAGTCAGCACTAATACAGAGCGACTTTTGAAACTGATAGACGAATTGTTGAGCATTCAGAAACTGGGAACCGGTAGACTTGTAGGGGCTCTGGCGCCTTCCAACTTACCCGCGATAATGAAAGAAGCAGTTGATGCCGTGAGCGATCATGCAGAGCAACAAGGCATCATTCTGACTTATGAAACGACGGACGCGACCGTACTCGCTGACGCCGACAGACTGGTGCAGGTTATTGTAAACCTGCTCGGCAACGCCATCAAATTTTCTCCGCGCAGCTCAGAAGTGCGTTTGACTGTCGAAGAACACCCCGAGCAAATCGAGGTTAGCATCACTGATAGTGGCAGAGGCGTTCCTGAAAATATGAGAACTGCTATCTTCGAGCAGTATGTTCAAACCAGCACGGCTGACGGACAGCGTGGAAAAGGAACAGGTTTGGGACTATCAATCTGTAAATCGATCGTGGAGGCACATAAGGGTTCAATCGGAGTAGAAGGTAATAAATCAGGGCAAGGCAGCAGATTTTGGTTTACGCTGCCGAAAATCTCATGACCGAAAAGACAAAGAAACAATCCAGCCTTAAGACCAGGATGCTCCTCCTGCTAGGTGCAATCGCCCTCCTGCAGACCATCTTCCTTGGCTCTGTCGGTTTGACTGTGATTGAGACCTCAGAACAACTCGAGAAGGTGCGGCGAGTAAAGTTTGTGGTCAGTACCTTAAGTCGTCTATCAAACCTCACCCAGGAAATGACTATCGGCGTTTTAAAAGTAGTCTCCTCGCGCGACGCATCGACCAATGAACCGCAGGCCTGGGCACGCGATTACAATAGAGTGGCAGATCAGTTTTCAAAAGAGCTTGCCCAACTTCAGCGCTCACTGAAGGCGTATCCAGAAACGAAGAAGGAACTGGAAGACCTGGTTGCCGGATATCAGGTCGGCGTAGACCTGATGAACAGACTGACAAGCGAATTGAACTTCGAGACAAATAAGCACTATTTTCTCTTATTCAAACTCCAGGACGCTTCTAATCTGACCACAGAACAATTAGAAAAATTGGAGAGTAAATTCCGACGCATCGAAGAAGCCACTAATGAGGAGCTCCACGCTCAATCGGATTGGTTGGTAAACAGCGCGTTGTACATTGGTTCCATTCTCGTGGTTTTTGGAGCATTTCTGCTTTACCGATTTTTCGTACAAAACATGCTAGGAAGACTAAAGGTGGTGGCAGACAACACCATCAATTTGGCTCTGGGAAAACCGCTTGCGGACTCAGTCTCCGGAGACGACGAGATCGCGCAACTCGACATCGCAATTAAAGATCTTGGGACAACTCTAAACGACTACAAAAGCAAAGAAAGAACAATACTGGAGAACGCATCGGAGTTCATTTGCTCCGTCAACAGTAAAGGCGTATTTATTGAGGTTACCCAGGCCAGCAGTGAACTCTGGGGCTACAACCGCGATGAGATTATTGGCAGGAGAATCAGTTCATTAATTCAGCCCGATGAAACCGAAGAGACACTCGCCGCGATCGACAAATTGTTCGAGGAGCGAGTTCCGGTTTCTTTTGAAAACACTGTGCGCCACAAAGATGGCAGTCACTTCGAATTGGCATGGTCGGCTCAGCCCGGAGACGAACCAGATACAGTGGTCTTGATTGCGCACGATATTACCGAGCGAAACCGCGTCAATCGTTTAATCCGTCGAAGCGAAGAACAGTTTCGAACGATCATCGATAGTCTACCGGCAACAGTTCTCACACTTAGCAATACCTTTCAAATCCGAGCAGCCAACCCGACGACAACAAAGATGTTTCAGTATCAACCTGGAGAACTCCTTGGAAAAGACTTCAGCATTCTCTTCACTGGAAATATAGCATCACACGCAGAAGACGCCAGCATCGTCAAGGCAGCGCAGACTCAAGCAATCGAGTTGCAAGCGTTTCGCAAAGACCTGACACCAATAGCGGTGTCGTTGAACGTTAATCGTTTTACCAATCATGACAAAGATAATTTCCTTGCAGTACTCCATGACATAACCTCCAGACGTGAAATTGAGCTCGTGAAGCGCGACTTCATTTCAATGATCAGTCATGACCTGCGCTCGCCTCTGACATCGCTGCACGGAACGCTAGGAATGATGGCCGCTCAGATTCAAGCACGCCCGGAAGCGCACGACAAAAAAGAAGCCGAGATTTTGGTTGATGCGGAAAGAAAAATGGGCAGACTTGTCAGCCTGATCAACGACTTCCTCGATCTGGAAAAGATTGAGTCAGGTACATTTGCGTTCGAAACCAAAGACGTAACCGTGCTCAAATTCGTCAGCGCCGCGGCAGAGCAACTCAACGAAACCTTGCCCGATTCAGACCGTACACTTTTATACGACTCAGCCGATTCAACAACGATGATTCGCATAGATCTCGATCGCATGGTGTTGGCATTACTCAGTTTCGTCTCCGCCATAGTCCGCTTCAGCCCTGACTCTTCGTCGTCCGTCGTTACGTCCGAAAGACGCCCCGAAGGCGTCGAGATTTTCGTCACCGCCAACGGATGCTCAATTCCACAAGAAACACGCGAGACTTGTCTAAAAAGATACGCGATCGTAGACTTCGGGCAACAGCATGAAACCTGGACCGTAAGCGGCCTTAGCCTGGCGCTCGCCCGCGCAACCATCGAAGCCCACCGAGGCGTGCTCACAATCGAAACGCGCAACAATCGCGACGGCTTCGCCTTCACCCTACCAGGCTAACACGAAAGCAGCCGGCCACTAATTACACGCGAACTATGCCCGCGAACTAGTTCCACGGGAACTAATTACTCGCGAACTAAATTACTCGCGAACTAAATTACACGCGAACTAATTACACGGGAACTAATTACACGGGAACTAATTACGCGGGAACTAACTACACGCGAACTAATTACACGCGAACTAAATTACACGCGAACTAATTACGCGGGAACTAATTACACGCGAACTAAATTACACGCGAACTAATTACGCGGGAACTAATTACTCGGAAACTAATTGTAGGGGCGCTTTGCAAGCGCCCAGGCTGCTACAGCTTCTCTATCCTTACTTAGTAGCTGCTTTCTTCGAATCCTTCTTATCGCCACCCTTCTTATCTGCCGGTGCGGCTTCAGCCTTATCACCAGTAGGTTTCGAAAGTTCAATATCGAGAACGACTTTAATATCATCGCCGACCATGGCGCCGCCGTTATCCATCAAGCCACCATAAGTGATACCAAAGTCTTTTCGGCTCACCTTCGTAGTCGCTGACGCACCAATCTTCCAATTGCCGTGCTTATCGTTGATCTTCTCTGATGGACCTTCGACATCGAGCGTCACTGGTTTAGTAACACCATGCATTGTTAAATCGCCAGTCAGCTTAAAGTTGCCTTTGCCAGCCGCTTTTGCGGACTTCGACACGAATTTGATTTCACCAAACTTCTCTGTATCGAAGAAGTCTTTACCGCGCAAGTGCTTATCGCGGTCTTCGTTACCAGTATTGATCGAGTTAGCATCAATGGTGGCATCTACCTTAATAGAGCTTATGTTCTTACCATCGTACTGAGCCGTACCGGAGAGCTTCGAGAAGTCTCCGCGAACGGTAGAAATCATCATGTGTTTTACTTCGAATCCAGCTTTTGAGTGCATCGGATCGAGTTTCCACTCGTTCGACTCCGCCGCGCATGCGGGAAGCGCAAGCACAAGTCCACCAGCAATCGTAGTAAGCAACGCGTTTCTAATCGACTTATTCATTAATACCTCCAGGAATTGAACCGAGCAGGAGAATTCAACCACACCTGCCACACCGATAGGTCGGAATGACATCCAAACGAGAAGTATTGTTTCCTGTTCTTCGAAGTTTAGAACCTACAAGGCGCCAATATCGGCAACATGGATGCAGGCTTAACTCAAACCCGTTCCCGCATGAACCCGGCTTCGCCAACCCGATTAAAGGGGGCAGTTGACAAATACTAGACGACCGGTCTATTCTAGTAACATCACCAAACGATTCCCGGAGGGTCGAACGATGTTAAACGCCAGAAACGCAAAGTTGCTCCAAAATCTCGAAATTGAAAAGGCTGAGCCAATAGCTACCGAAACCTGCGACAAAATCGAGTGCCCTAAACTCTTGAACCAGATTTGGGTTCGCCAAATCTCTCATCAGCAGGACGCTTCTGACAGAGCTTATGCAAAGAAACATAGTCTCGAAATTGCCTTCACACCAAAATTTTTGTCCGCAAAATTAGCCGACCGGTCTAATAAGATAGATCAAGTAGCCTAAGCGACCACATCGGTAAGACAACTACCGATAATGCAGAAGCGGTCGAAAAAACCTACAGGCGCTTCGACCGGAAATCAGTCCGACATTTCTCACTTCAGGAGGGAAGCACCATGATTCTCGATAATTTCTGGGAATACCTTCTCAGCGCGATTCTTCTGTGGATCGTACTGGAAGAGTTCGTCTTAAAAGCAATGCCGAAACCCAGCCTACAACCCAGTCCGAAAACAATAGTTAATGAAGATATACGACCGGTCTAGTCGGAATAGTGGTATTATAATTAAGGGAACGAATGCTATGAGCCAAACTACAGCAGATTTGCAGACGGAAAACATGTCACCAAAAGCATCTACAAAACAAGACACCAAGACCGCCCTCCTCGAGACCGGCACCGACGTCATGATCGAAAAGGGTTATACAAACACCGGCATTCAAGAAGTGCTGTCCCGGATTGGTGTTCCGAAAGGCTCGTTCTATCACTACTTCGACAGCAAAGAAGACTTCGCACTGCAAATCATCGCTCACTGCGATCAGTCGTACACTGCAAATTTGCTTCGTACACTCAGAAACACTGATGCCACGCCAATCGAGCGGCTTCGCAATTATTGCGAATCAGGCAAGGAAAAGTTGCTTCACAACGAATGTAGAAAGGGTTGCCTCATCGGTAACCTCTCGCAAGAAATGGCCGACCAGAGTGAAACTCTGAGAACGGCACTGTCACACGTTATGGGCAAGTGGCGCGATCTGTTCGCCAGTTGCATCGAAGAAGGTCAGAATCGAGGAGAAATCAAAAAATCTTTCTCTCCGCATCAGATGGCAGAACTGTTTCTTTCCGGTTGGGAAGGAGCCATTATGCGCTCTAAGACGACGAAGTGCGTCGAGCCATTGGACACGTTTATCGCCCTGATGTTTGATGACATTCTCAAGGTTTAAACCAAAACGACTCTTACAATTTTGTCCGGCACTTTGGTTGCTCGCTATCAGCGCTTCGCCAGGAGCACCAGCACTGGCGCAGGGCGAAGACGAAGTTTTCCACTACCTGATTCCTCTTGCTGAAGCAGTGAGTTTAAGCGAATCAGGTTTACACGAACAGGCTATTAACAAAACGAGCAAACTTCTGGCAGATCTGAACAAGAAGCGCTCCCTAACTGTATCCGTTAACACTGTTCCAGTTCTGCGAGCTGACACCAATGGTGGTGACATTTACAAACGGCTGCAGTCGGAAGCATTGGCATTGAGGGGCGTGAGTAGTTTCACACTGAAACGAAAACCACAAGCCATAGCCGACTTGAAACAAGCAGCCGCGCTGTGTCCGGACCACGCCTATGTTCTCACGGATCTTGGAACGGTCCTCGTCAAGTCGAGAAAAAGTAAAGAAGCAATTGCAACTTTTACTCGCGCGCTCAAGTTAAATCCGAATATCAGAGAGGCATATTTTTTCAGATCGCGGGCCTACCGGCAAACAGGACAATTGAAGGAGGCTAAGTCTGATTGGATTCGCGCCCAAAGTCTTTGGTCGGAACAGCAAAAACAGATTGACTCGCTGACGGAACAAATCGATAAGCTGGCGCGAGAAAATAAAATCGTAGAGGCGCTTGAACTAGATCGACAATTGCTTCGTATCGCCCCTCGCGACGGGCTTGCCGTGACCGGATACGCGGATCATCTAACCGCCGACGGCAAGTACCAGGAAGCGCTCGGTTTTGTCTCCACCGCAATAGCTCTCGACTCTACCCTCGGTTATCCATATCGAATACGTTCTGTTATCAACAGTCAACTCCAAAATATTGAAGCGGAACTTCGCGACGCCAACATCGCATTCGCCATCGAGCCTCGCTCGCTCGAAGCGCTAAACGCCAGAGCTATAGCGAATCTTGACGCAGACCAACCGGTTCAGGCAATTCGTGATTTCAATCTTTTTGTGAAACGAAACCCCGATTTCGCAGACGCGTACATCAACAGATCGACTGCATATTTGAGAGTCGGCGAAATTGATAAAGCGGTCACTGATGCAAAACATTCTGTCGCACTGATCCCCAACAGTCCTTATGGCTACCAGTGCTTGGGCGCGGCGCTGAAAAGAGCCGGTCAATTCAAAGAAGCACGCGAAGCACTCGAGACTTCGCTGCGATACAAAAGGTCGGCGAGCCCAGACAGTCTTGCAATGGCTCACTTCAATCTCGGTGCCGTTTTGCACGAGCTAAAGGATCCCAAAAGTACGGAGCAATTCGACGAAGCAATCAAACTTGCTCCCACTCTACCGGATATTCTCTTACAGAGAGGCGCATACAATGCCAGTCTCGGACCACCCGATGATGGCATAAAAATTCTTACCCGGAAGTATAGTCGCAACTTAGATAGCGGAAAAGTTTCCAAAGTCGCGAGCAAACCGGCCATCCCGCGTACGAATGCCGGGATAGCCGGCATTTACGGCACGAGCAAACCGTCGAAAATTACCTTACCGAAGATGACTATGGGCGCTCGTCTCAATCCAAAAGTGCAAAAAATGCCACCGCCTGGACCAGTGGTGATGCCACAGGTTTCTTCCAAGAACGGCAGTGCTTCTGCAATTCCGGCGCCTCGAAAAATTGTGGCTAGCTTACCGGATTTAAACGACTGCATAATGATCTGCGATCGCTTAATTGAAACCACTCCCGAAAAGTCGGAAACGTATTTCACGCGCGGAATGGCACATCTTTGTTTAAAACAGTACGACCAAGCCACATCGGATTTTCGAAAGCTCGCGGACCTGACAAAGAGTGGATTTGCACGTCAGAGAGCACTTGTCCTCGCTTATCTTGCCGCTGAGCGGACTGGAAAATCGAAAGAAACTCAGGAGTTGTTAGACCTCGCTTCCAGAGAAAGCAACACTACAAATAACGGCACAAATAGCAGTACCATTAGCAACACCACCGGTAGTACCAAGCCGATCGGACACAGCAAACAACCGGTCGGCAATAAATCCGGTCGTACCGATCAAAACTCCGGCGCGAAAGCCCTCAATCAAAGCGTTCCCGAATTAAATTTCTTTCGCAACCAAACAACCGAGTCAGCGTTGTTGTCCGGCAGGATGTCACCTCGAGAACTAACTCGCATCCATAGCTACCTCGCCTTTCACTTCAAAAGTCTCGCCGAAAAAACAAAAGCCGCCGCTCACGCTGCCTGGGTCCTCAGTCACAGCGACCTCGCCAGTCCCGAACTTGTCCTGACCGCAGCCGACAACGATTAACCAATACAGGCGTCAACCCCAGTCGTGCTGACACTCTGTGCCGCGGCTTCGTGCTGGCGATACCTACGGACACTGTGAACCGGGCGCTAAGTCGATCGCCGTGCCTATCCGTCACACCATGGTGTCACCGTCCCGTCACGTTCCCGTGACATTGGCGAGCTATTCTGGCAGAGTTACTACCGCTGCTCCCAGTCATACGTGAATCGGTCAACCAGAGAGGTCCGGCCGGTACCAACTCGCGTATTTAGGACTGTTTTTATGTCAGAATCGCAAACCGGAAAACCAGCCGATAACAAGCAAAATCCAGCTTCGGACAAAACTGTCGAAGCGGCGAAGCCGACGCAGGTCGAAACCAGAGAGACTTTTACTCAGGAAGCCTCGGCGACTCAGCGTTCCGAGTCGACTGAGACGGCACGTGCGCTGTCCGCTGTCACGCCTGGCGATACTGCCGGAAATTTCGTTGGAGACATCGAGCTAAAAAGTTTGACGGAGCACTCGATTGCGTTTGGCGACGGAGCCAAAGTCGAATTTTCAAATAATCTTCCCAAGGAGCTGACTGGACCTGATGGTTCAGTCACCAAGTTTCAGTGGGAAGGTGGAAAGTTAAACGGCATTGAGCTACCCGATGGCACGAAGTGGCAGTTTCAAGATGGAAAATGGCAGCACTCCGATGCGGCAGGTAACACTGACGCGAGCGCCGACGGCTTGCCTTTCATCAACGGAGCTAAGCCAGGCACAATCACGGGACCGGTCACTGAAGCGACTGTCCGTCGTTTGAACAACGGATATCTGACAGCGCCACAAGTGGAAGTTCAACCGACGACTGCGAAAACGGCGGAGTCGATTGTGCCGAAAACTTTGACTGGCGAAGCACCACCGGAGCGAGCGCTCGACGCAGCGGTGGCTCAGCCGGTTCCACCTGGTGAAGTAAAACCAGTGGCAACATCGTTTAGCCCTGAAACACTCACGGCTGCAGTAGACAGCCTGCGCAACAACATGAACGACCGCCACAAGGTAGAAACGACACTGCGAGCGATACCAGCGGAAAACAAAGAACAATTCGAACAACTCTATCGACAGTCAACAAATCGCGATCTTCGTGCAGAGCTCCATCGCCGCGGGATGGATTCATCGATTGCGCTCCTTGACCCTAAAGAGGAAACACGGCAAGCGGCTTGGCTGCAATCAAATCTGAAAAATCTGTCTCGCTTGGGCGCAGATAGTTCTGAACGTGCTCTTGTAGAACACAACATTCGCCTCAACCTCAGAGGAATGACTGACGGTGAGCGTCAGGCTCTCAGCCAGGATCTGCAACAAAAGACAGGGAAGAACCTCGAACAGACGCTTGCGGAAAGCCCTTTATCAGAGCCTTCCCGGAAGATCGCCCTTCTGTACGCCCAAAACGGCAATAACCTCAACGCCGACCAGCTCCGCGAAGTCGCTGATACTGCGCTGAATTCCAAGGTTCCATCCGAACAAAAACTCTTGATGGTAAAAGAAGCATTTTCCGGCGACTCAGATGCGGCAAAACAAGCTCGTCAGCAATTCATGGGAAGCAACGGCGAGGGTGAAGCGAAACTGCGACAAGTTTTCAGAAACGATAATGAGTTTAAACAAGCTCGAGATTACGCTCAGGGTGGGCGCCTCGACACTGCCACATTCATCGATCTGCAGAGCAGCAAACTCGCGGATAGCGATAAAGGCGTCGAGCTGGTATTGAATATGATGACACCTGACCAACACAAGATGTTCGATCAGGGTCAGCGTCTGGCACAATCCGGTAAGACCGAGGGCGGCGATGCGAAGGAAACGGAAGCGTTGCGCTACTATCAACGTGTGCACGATGCGCTCGGCCGAGCCTCGGAAAGTTACACTTCACCATCCCGCTGGTTCGAGTCCAGTAGAGCGCGAGTGGTCACAAACTGGGAAGACGTTGCGGCAAATGGGGAACAGACCCTGGTTGGTCGTCTGGCAAGCGCGCCCGGACGAGTAAATGTGATTGACGCAATTACTAACTTTACCGAGCGCGATCAGGCGCTTATGAACGATCCCGCTTATCGCAAGAAAGTGTGGGACATGCTTGGTGGACCTCCCGGAACTGATGAGAACACAGTATATAGCCGCACCAAACTTAGTGGCATCGAAACCGAAGCGGCTCGCGAGCAACTCGCTAAAGTCTTTCCGGAAAACATGCCTCCAGAAGTATCGGTAGCGGCTCGCCATCCCACTTTGGCCGAGGCGGCCGACAATTATGTTCGCATGGACAAACGCGAACCCTTTGTTCCTCATGGACCAAGCTACACGTTCGAAGCCCTGATGCATGCAAAACCAGAAGACTACGCGGCTCTATCGGGCGAACAACGCAGAATGCTCAACGCTCGCATAGACCTCATTCCCGACGGTGCCCGTGACTCGGCGAAGGCAATGCAAGCCAGACTTCAGGCTGGGCAGGATGTTCAGCCTACCGTTGCGGAACAGGTTTTCCTATCCAGTTTAAACAACGTTTCTCGACAAACAATTGCTGAAGCTGTTCTCAAACAACCTGAAGATGTGCGCAAAGATCCTGCAGTTGAGAAAGCGCTGCGATTTGCGTTCGGTCAAGACTTCGAGAAGTACGGCAAGTCCGTTCTTGATGGCAAAGGAATCAGCGCTGAAAATCTGATTCAAATGAATACGCAAAAGGGAATCTTCTCGAACACCATCGATCAAGCTAGCTATTTCGATGGATTGAAACTAATTCCAGGCGAACAGCGCCAACAAATTCTCTCCGCTGCTGACAAGGGCAGCAACAATGACCCTGAGGCGAAAAAGTTGTTGGACGCAACGTTCGTTGGTTTGTCGCCCGAGCAACGAGAAATCGCGATCAATGTTCTGCGAAATCCGAATCAGGAGTTCACTCTCTCCGATCAAATTCGCGCCAAATCACTCGGGGCTAACATTGACGAACAGCGCCTAATAGATGGATTCGCCAAAATGACTCCGCAAGATCGTCTCGCTCAAATCAACGACTACACCGCTCGTTACAAACGCTTCCTCCCGGACGACCTGGCTAAGAATGGCGACGAAAATCAAAAACGCCAGATCGAACTGACTCTGCCAATGTCGCGTGGTGACCTCGATCGTGCCTTCAGAGACCAGGTTCGAGACACTGGACGAGGTCTGTACGGAAACACAGCGATCACCGAAATTTCGATCGGTGAAGCGCAAAATCAATTCCAATCGCAACTCATCGATCAGCTTCCACCTGAGAAAAGAGAGCAAGCACAAAAGGATATCGATACGGCCTTCCAAAAGTACGTACAGTCTGTTAGAGAAAATAGTGAAGCAAAAGATCAGTACGCTCGCGATCTCGCAGAGAAAGTAATGATGGTCGCCACCACTGCCGGTGCCGCGCTACCGGTCGGCACGACACTCGTCCGGCTGGCACTAACGACCGCAACCGCGATTGCCGCTCGCGGCACGACAGAGCATTTGATCAAGGGGTCTGTAACTAGTTCCGATATGACCGAGGCGGCTATTCTCGGCACCATAGACGGTGCCACCCTCGGGCGAGCGACTGCGTTCAAAGGGCTCTTCGAGAAATCGGTTACCACCGCCCTGGAGAAGCAACTGGGCGCTGATGGTGTTAAAGCGGTAGTTCGGTCCGTAGACGACGGTCTGCAAGCATACATTCGTGCTGGTGAGCGCGACCGCCTTCCACTCGAAATGCAACTGACCGATCAATTGAAACGAAAAGGGGTTTCTGAGCCGGAAAAAGCAGCAAGAGATATCCTCAATTCGTTCCGCGCGCAAGCGCTTCCTGTGCGACTAGAAGCGGCCTTCGCAGAAGTCCCGGGTTCCAAGGAAGCAGTTCAAGACCTTCTCAAACTTGGCAAAAACGACGCCCTAAAATCTGCCGTTGAAAAAGGTTTGATTTCCGAAGAGCAAATGAAAACAATCAACGGCATGGTTCTCCGCAGCGTGCAGGCGTTCGCAGAGAATCCAGCCATACGAGAACAAGCACTTAAGGACGTGAAGTGGGTCTCGGAAAACTTGCGATTTATCACTGAGGGCGCGGCAAACCCAACTCAAGCCAAGACGTATGCTGACGTCTTCCTCCTCGCAGCAAAGAATCGCAGCGTTCCAATCCCTCTGGAAGCTTTGAGAGGCGCAGAACCCAAGGCATTGAGTTTCTATCGTGATCAGATGACTGGAGCAATCGAGCACTTCAAACCACCTGGCGCGGACTCCGTTGCGGGTGCTAGATACGAGTTTGCAATGCAGACTGAGATCATGGATGCAATTGCGAAGTCTAAGAATCCAGAGATGCGCAATTGGGTGTTTATTCCAGGAGCGAAAGGCTCGACCGCCGATCACGCAGGAATGGACGGCGCTTTAGTCAACATAAAAGATGGCCGGGTAATGCCAGTCGATCTGAAGAGTTACGAAATTGGCACTGCAACCCGCTGGGCAACGCACATTCAGGGAAGCCGACCCGGTATAAACTTCAACGATCGCACACTATACAACCAGCGAACCGGAAGACTGATGGATGATGTGAAGCCACAGCCAGGCGCAGTGGAAGCGCAGTTGCTCCAGCTCATGAGCGCTCATCCTAATTGGGCAATCAAACCGGAATCGTTAGCAGAAATGAATCCAGCCAGCCGAATTCACTTCCCCGGTCTGGGCGATACACCAGGAAATGATGATGTCGTCGGACTGCGCGCTCAAGTGGCACGCATGAAAGAATTTATCGCACAAACCGACAAAGGTGGAGGGGATAGCAATGTAGCCTTGCTGCGTCAACGACTTCAAAATCCGCAAGACCGACAACGCGGTGGGCTGCAGTTCGTCGAAAGAGAACTCGCTCGCGTTGAGGCTGAACAAGCTGGAAAAATTGCAGCCGAAAATGTCGCAAAACTGAAAGCAGTCGATCCGACTTTAACAGAAGCAGAGCTCAAGAGCGTCTTCGCACTTCGAGATCAACTTTCAAAAGCAAATCCAGGAGCCGCACTTCCTTCTGATCGTACTTTGATTGCCGCTCAACGTTCATTTGATCGTCTGGGTGTAAAACCCACCAATGCTGATTTTGCCGCACTGCTCGCAGCGAAAACACCCGAAGATATTGAGCGTGTCGTCGCAGATAATATGGTTCGCAAAATGTCTGGTTTAATTCAAGACCTTGGAAGAAGTTCGAAACCGGACGAAGCATCGCTGTCCACTTGGGCGGAGCTATTCCGCGACAAACAAACCGGTGCGATTGATCGAGAAATGCTTCGCGAGATCGCCAAAGATCCATACGAAAACCGCCAGCTAAAAGAACTCCTCGCGCGCGTCTACAAAGACGTCCCGCAGGCACAACGTCAACAACTCATCGACCGCGCCATTGACCGACTTGTCGTCCTTTAAATTGAAACGCGCCGATCACCTTTATGATCGCGTGGTTCGAATAATCAGCATGGCTTCGCCAATTGAGCTGTCGGGAGGCGGTTGCATCGCGATCACCATGGAGCCATTGGGCAATGTACAAGAATTCAACAAAGCCTTCTTCGAGAATTTCGCCCCGCAACCTTTAAAAATGCGTTCAACAACTGACAGAATGTGCGCCTCGTTCTTGAACGACACATCAGTACGCTCGATGCCTTTGCTTGATCTCTCGACGTGAACCTGATCGTGTGAGAACACATAGATGTCTAGCACCGAAGGGTCCCTCAAGAGCATCCCAAGTGGTCCAAAGCCAAGCAATTCATCGAGAATTTTCTGAAGCAGTATTCCCTTTTCCATTATCGTAAGCGGAGCCGGATCGGCGTCGACCATCTCACGAGCGCGCATGCGTACCTTCTCGTGGTCATCCGCGTTGATCTTATACTCCTTTCGAAGCAGCGCGCAGACATACTCGACGCGTTTATCGATCAGTTCCATATTGGCACTGAATCCAACCGGCTTTTCCTCGGACGAGCGAATCACGCGAGGTTCGAACGGACGCATATCAATCTTCTGAATGCGAGTTGCCTCGGGCAAATCAGACTGGCAGTATCGGCAGCGAGTTGCATCCTTCCTCACCATCTCGGCGCAGAACGTGCATGGTTGAAAGTGTTCAGCGGACAGACCACTGTGGCAGAAACGGCAAAGAATGGCGTCGGTGTTTATCCACTCGGCGCAATTCGGACAACGACGAGATTCCGGTTCATAAGCGAGATTTGGCATGACAGAACCCTCCAGATAAGACTATGCCCGCGCTGCCATATTGCCTGACTATTCGCGAACATATATGAAGGGCCTGCGACCATTAAGAGGCATGATCCTGGGACGCCTGAGAGCAGCCTCGAACTTTTAAGGAAACCCGAAACACTCGCAATATCAATAGTTTCCGGACCCAAAAGCATGAATTTTGCCGGACTACGTATTTTCCCTCCTGACAATCATCCGTTGGGTTTGCATAATACTGCTTACGCTCGCACTTTAAGCAAAACTACGCTGCTGACTTCCCCAATATCACTGCATCCGATTTCGCTCATCGGACAGTTGATTCTTTCTTAGGAGAGATTATTTATGTCTGGAAATGCTGATTTTGACGTGAACCCAAAAGAATCCGCTAGTTCAAAAACACCCCAAGATCCAAGAACACTAGCGAGATTGCAAGATGATGCGAGAGTCGAAGAAGCAGGCAAGCTGCTGGATTGGGGCAAAAACAATCTCGGTCGTTTCGATGTCACAGGAGACGATCGCGTTAATCGTGGCGAAATCGACATGGCGATTAGAACGTCCGGCAACGCCGAAGACATTAATATGTTGTCCCTAATGCAAAGCAAGTTTCCCGAGCTGAAAGGCAGACGTGATGCCATTTCCGTCGGCGACCTCGAAAAGCATTTCAACAATGAATTGAAAGCGGCTGACCAGCACGAAGCGGCACGTCGCGCAGAAGAATTGAACGAACAAAGACAAGCAGGCAGTCGCGACTTGATGACGCCTCTTCTTCAAACGGCAAACGGAAATCCTAATGATTCACTCTTCCGAGTGCTCGACACCATGCGCGATCGCAAACCTGATGATGAAATCAGCAAACGCGATTTGCAAAAATACGTCGACGAATATTCTCGACGAGTCCGCACTGGTGATGTCGGCTCCGGTCAATTCACTCCTGAAACTCGGCAATATGTTCAAGACCTTCTGACAAACTGGGACAGCCCTGAAGTGAAGAGACTACGCGGCACTTGGAAGGATGTCGATGATCGCGAGCACACCAATAGCAGTATCACTGCGAAGAGTTTGAGTGAAGCGGGTGGTTTGCAAAACGACCAACCAGTGTTCGCATCTTTCATCAACCAGTCACTGCAACCTCGTCGCGAAGCGCCAACCGTGCGCGCTGAAATGGCACAAGAAATTACACCACCAGTCCACATGAAGAAATTCGAGGCTGATCCAAGAGTTGAAGATCAACTTGCACGTGACGCTGAAGCAAAGCGAATCGCTGATGCGAAGGGCTTGAGCGATTGGGGACGCAACAATCTTCCTCGCTACGACATCACTGGCGACAACGCCGTTAACCGTGGCGAAGTGGATCTCGGCAGACGCACAACCAAAGAGCCAGAAAGCTCTGCTCGTTTAGCGCAGATGGAAAGCGAATTTCCGAACATTTCGCACCACGGAAAAATTGCTCAAAAGAATTTGGATAAGCATGTTCAAAACGTTCAGAGTGAATTTGAAACCAATGAAGCCGCACGTCAGCAACGACTGGTTCAAGATCGCAACACCGCTGCAGCTCGCGACTTGATTGCACCGATGTTCGAAACTCCGAATGGTCATCCAAATAACTCGCTGTTCAAAGTTCTCGACGGAGTTAGAGGTGATGTCGACGACAAAGTCAGCGAGAAGGACCTCAAGAAATTCGCTGAAGAATACGACTGGCGCTCGCGTCACGGAGACGTCGGCAGCGGCCACTACACACCGCACAACAGAGCTTATGTTCAAAATCTTTTGGACAACTGGAACAATCCTGAAGTGGTGCGTTTGAGAGGAACCTGGACTGCTCATGACACCTACGGACCTCGCGGTAGCGTCGGAAGAGCCCGTGAAATTCCAAACAAATACATCACTGCAGAAAGTCTGCGTAAGGCAGCGGCAATGGATGATCTCTTCGCACTTTACGTGAAGAAAGGAAGCTAGAAGTTTCGGCAACGCACAACCGTTTAGTTTGCGGAAGCTGAACGGTTATGTATGCCGCACCAGGCATCAGTTTGCGGAAGCTGAATGCCCGAACTAAAACCAAAGTTTCGTTTGCGGAAACCAAACTTTGGCGGATACAGAACACAACACATCACGACAAGCGCTTGGTCTGGGAAACCAACGCTCGCTGCAAACAACGAAAACGCTCGGTTTGGGAAGCCGGCGTTTGATCGAAAACATAGCGCTTGATTTGGGGAAATCAAACGCATTGCGAAAACCATCGATACGCCTGGTTTGCGGAAGCCAGGCGTATCTTCTCTTACATAATCGTAGGGGCGCCTTGCAGGCGCCCAGGCTGCCCCCTCAACTCCGCATCTTCTCTCGCATAATCGTAGGGGCGCCTTGCAGGCGCCCAGGCTGCTACCTCAACTCCGCATCTTCACTTGCATAATCGTAGGGGCGCCTTGCAGGCGCCCAGGCTGCTAGCTCAACACCGCGAATCGGACGACGCTACCAATTTCGTCATCCACACACCGCCTCTATTCCGGCGTCTGTTCCGGTCGCACTTCTTTCGTCTGCGAATAATTCGTGATTATCGGAATCGTACATTCCTTCAGCCACCCCGCTTCTATGGGATGATAGAAAACACTAACGGCACCAGATTCGATGGCAAGACCTTCATCGATGTTAGCGGTTTCCTTATCAATCAAAAAAATAAATGGAATCGTCGACAATTCCGGGTCGTTTTTCAACTCCGTTAAGAAGCCCAATCCATCGCCATCCGTAAGTACGCCATCGCAAATAATCAAATCCGGATAGTTCTTCTGCGCCAGAAAAAGCGCAAGCGAAGTTCCAGGCGCAGGAATTACTTGATAGCCGATTCCCGCGTAAGCTTCTTTGGCAAGCTCGACATTATGCTGATTCTTGCCGGCGACCAGTATATTTATTGCTTCTAAATTGTCGACTGCCGACATGGGATCTCCTGGGTGCTACTTCGAAAGCGACCAGACCCTTACGGTCTTGTCGTTGCTCCCAGTCAAAACGAGTTGCTTATCCGGCGCGAAGTCTTCTCCGAAGACCCCCCAGTTAAAGCCATCCACGGTGGACTGCAGAGCACCAGATGAAAGATCCCAGATCCTGACGGTTTTGTCCAGACCTCCGGTAACAGCCTGGTTGCTACCTTTGATAAACTTTACGCGCAAAATCCAATCCGTATGACCGCGCATAGTCTGCAGAAGCTTGCCGTCTTCAAGGTTCCAGAGCCGCGCCGTTAAATCGCGACCACCGCTGAGGATCTGCTTGCCATCCTCAGAAATATCAATATTCAACACATAATTTTCGTGACCTTGAAGTGTTGAAATCGGCTTGAGTGTTTTTGCATTCCAAACAATGATCGTTCGATCGTCACTGCAGGAGACGATTTTCTGACCATCGGGAGTAAACATTATGTCGCGAACTACCGCAGTGTGCCCGTTCAAACTACCAACTTGCGAACCGCTTTCAGCGTTCCAAACGATGATCGAATTATCATAACCGCCCGACGCAATCCGCTTCATATCAGGCGATAGAGCGGCGCATGTGACAAGATTTTTGTGACCGTTGAAAACTTTTTCCTCAGTGGCGCCAGCAACGTTAAACAATCTGACGGTTCGATCGTCGCTGGCGGAAACCAGTTTCGATCCGTCTTTAGAAAACGCGATGCCGTTGATATCGCCTTTATGACCTTTGAATTCCGAAACGGGTTTGCCTGTGCTCACATCCCAGTATCGAATGATCTGGTCAGAACCGGCTGAGGCCGCGAAGTTGGTATCAGGTGCAAACGCGATTGTTTTGATCCAATCGATGTGTCCTTGCATCTGGCGAAGTTCATTGGCCGTTTGCGTAGTCGCAGCAGCTGCCACCACTGGTAGTGCCGACGCAACTTTCGGCGGACTGCCGCCATCAATTTCGGTTGGACTCGAACTTGCGGGTTGTGCGTCACCATTACCTGTTGAGATAAAAGTCTCTGAGTCATCGCTCGCTGTGCCTGCGGACGCTGGCGCTGCGTTTTGTTTGCTGGAACCAATTGCATCATTTGTTTTAGTTGACCCCTTCGCATCTTCGGCTGGTGGAATCACAAGTTCCGGGAGTTTATTCACTCCGGGTTTATTCGCGAGCGGGGGCAGTCCCGCTTGCTGCCTGGCGAGCGAACGAATCAAGCGTTCAACATCAGTGCCACCCTCTATCTCTTCGAGTTCCGGTGGTATCTTTCCATCGGCAAACGGTGCGGGTTTTGGAGGACTCGTACTTGTACCGGCAGGGACTGACGCAACTCCCGTGGCGCTAGAACTGGGTTCGGATTGACCACCAGCAGCAGGAGATTTGGAACCTGCGACAGCGGTGGTCGAGCCTTCGCTGCTAGTCGGCGAACCAGCATCGGGCTTAGAACCGCCATCGGGGAGTTTTGAACTATCCGTAGCGCGGTTGGAAACCGCGTCCTTTGTATGTGACCCCGCATCGGCTTTGGAAGTAGCATCAGGAACTTTTGAGCCGGCTGCGGCGGTATTCGAAAAGGAGTCATTGTTCTGCGAACCTGCCGCCGTCGCAGCGGCAGCCGAGCCGTCCGGAGCGATTTCTTCAGTATCGGCAGAAGAAGTCGGAGGAGCTTGATCGTAAGACCCATAGGAAGCCGCACCACCGCCAGCGGTACCATTAGAACCGTCTACTGATTCAGTATCTGCGGCATCCGCGAAGGCATCGCGAGTCTTCGAAGCCTTCTTTGTAGCTGAGGATGGCGAAGAAGCCGGCTCTTGCGAAACGGAACTACCACCAGCCGATCCACCGATGTCTTGTCCTTGTTGCCCATCGGATGAACTCTGTTCGGAAAAGCCCTGGGCTTGCGCACGAGACTGCTGTGCAGGCGGTGCTTTAGTTTGCCCCGTTTCAAACGAATCCTGAACCGATGTATTTTGCGTTGAAGTAGTTCCGGTTACTGACCTCGACGACGCGAACGCGGGCGCGGCTGGCGGCATGTTGATTGGTTCGCCAGTACCCGCAGCAAACCGGATCGGCTTTTCATTTCCGATGGCGAGACTGTCATACTCAGGCGCGCCAGCCGGTTTCGAAACCGCCGGTCGGCTTTGCGATCCCGTCGCCGCCTCTGGGGCGGCATTATGCGGCGCCGTCTGTACGCCGCCACCCATTGAAGACGGCGCAGAGGCGACCGGAGGTTGCGCGATGCCACCGCTATTAGTGGCAGCAGGCGGAGCTTGAACAACAGGCGCAGGCGGCACGACACCACCCAAATCACCAAGTTCTTTCCGAGCTGTTTGCGCAAGATCAACTTTATTCAGCCCATCATATGTTCGAACCATCAATGTGAGACTGGTTTTTAAATGATCGTTCGATTTCATCTCCCTGGCCGCGCTAATCGCATGAGTCAGGACTTCCTCAGCCTGCGCGTAGTTTCTCGCCGCCACGAAGCGCTCACCAGCCTCATTATAGGTTTGCCAGGCCAGCTCGTTTGCCTTGACCGATGAGCAATCCGAGGTTTGCAGCGCAAGGATTAAGAAAGCCAGCATTGCAATTCGATTGAATCGCGAAAACGACCTGAAATTCACGCTTTACGAGCCTCGGATTGGCAATGGAGTCACTTCGACCCTT
Source organism: Obscuribacteraceae bacterium (SeqCode) (assembly GCA_044225915.1). Classification (GTDB taxonomy): domain Bacteria; phylum Cyanobacteriota; class Vampirovibrionia; order Obscuribacterales; family Obscuribacteraceae; genus JADYXR01. The sequence goes on along the minus strand of JBGAHZ010000018.1, from coordinate 18,978 downwards.
GCCGGCTATTGCCACTGGTTTATCAAGAGTATATCTTCCACGTATTGAGCAATCCTTCTCAGCCGCGAGGTCGAAAAATGTCTATGGAAAAACGAACGATGGGCAATACTGGCATGGAGGTCAGCGTCCTCGGCTTTGGCGGAGCAGAAATCGGTTTTGAAGGCGCGTCACTGGGCGAAGTCGAACGACTGCTCGGCAGCGCGTTAGACCAAGGTCTCAACGTAATTGACACGGCAGAATGTTATATGAACAGCGAAGAGCTGATCGGACAAACGATGTCGAAGCGCAGGGGCGACTTTTACCTGTTCACGAAATGCGGTCACGGAGCCGATTACACAGTCGACGCATGGTCATACGATGACATCACCGAGACAATCAACCGCAGTTTGAAACGACTTAAAACAGACTATGTAGATCTCGTTCAACTGCACAGCTGTAGCGAAGATCTTCTGCGGAAAGGTGACGTGATAAGAGCACTGCAAGATGCAAAAGCAGCAGGAAAAACAAGATTTATCGGTTATAGCGGAGATCACACCGACGCCGTTTATGCCATTGAAACAGGTGCCTTCGACACTTTGCAGACATCGGTGAACATCGCCGATCAAGAATCGATTGACCTGACTATTCCCAAAGCGGCAGCGCGCGGCATGGGCGTGATTGCAAAACGCCCTATCGCAAACGCCGCCTGGCGCTATGATACGAAGCCATCGAACACATATCACGAAGACTACTGGGAGCGCTTCGGGAAATTGAAGTACGATTTCCTCTCGGGTGATATGGATCATGCGGTCGAAGTAGCACTTAAGTTTACGCTGGCTGTGCCTGGAGTTCACACCGCAATCGTCGGGACGAAAAAGCCGGGACGCTGGAGAACGAATGCAAATTTGCTCGCATCAGGACCGATCAGCAAGAGCAAATTCGAGTCGATCAGAAAGCATTGGGATGGGGTCGCCAAGCCGAATTGGGTCGGACAGGTTTAAATCGAAGCCGGGTCGCTCGAAACTGGTTTTAGGAACCGGAAACTGCAAATCGGCGGAAGTTCATTCGTGGGAGCGCCTTTATCTGGCGGCTTTTCGGAGCAGGCTGGAAGCCTGCGCTCCCAGGCTCGCGCACTTCGGGCGGTGCTATTTCTCGGGGCGCTGTCGAACTTCGAGTGGTGCTATTTCTCGGGGCGCTGTCGAACTTCGAGTGGCGATATTTCTCGGGGAGATGTCGAACTTCGGGCGGCGATATTTCTCGGGAGATGTTGAACTATGCACGATTCGCTTAGCGAACGGGAGCCGCCTCTTTACCGCCGATTTGTTTTGACGGTTTGCTTAAGTCGTAGACGGTAAATTCTTTGTCGCCTTGAAGCACCATCGCGATTTCCAAAAGCATCCGTTTCATTTTCATAATCTCAGCAGAAACTTTCTGCAGCATAACTTTTCTTGCTGTCAGAGTATCGATGGATAGCCCGTCTTTGTGAGATTTACTGCCGGTCAAAATATCAAGCTGAACTTTCGACGAGCGATCTGTGAATGCATTGATGTTAGCGTCACTGATCCAGCTATCGATCATTTGATCCTTGCGAGTTGACGAATTCGGTGGATCTGACGCGGGAACTTGATTGAGGTATTCCCAAACAGTTTTCGGATATTCGATGTTCGTATTGGTTTTGTAATCAAAAATTTTCGCAAGCATGTTCGGCTCAACTTCAGATCGGCGCTTCTTACCGCTCACTTGCTTCATCGCGTACATTGAAGCTGCCGAGGGAACAAGCCCGGCAAGAATTCCAGTGATACCAGATGAGATGGCATATCGACTATGCTTGTATGTTGGAATCGCTAAGCCTTCGCATACCGCCCACAACGCACCGTTACTGATGAAGCTCGCGGCATTCGTTCTGGCAAGAGCCTTATCACGATCGTTTATATAGGTAGCAAGCAGTTCTGCATACATCTCTTGTTCAACATCAATTTCTGCAAGCGTGAAATCAATTTCGAGATTTGCTCTTTGAAGAATCATAGCTCCTTTGAGTGAAGCATCATAGAGATCCTGTCTCGCCGAGAGCCTCTCGACAGATGGAGCGCCGGCAGAAGTTTCGACTTGTTTTCTCAAAGTAGCGATCTCGCGCAACACTGGAGAAATCCCAATGTTATCCGCGACCTGCATCGAGTTAGGCGACAAACCGGTTTGGCATAAATCAATTCCGGTGCGCAATATCAAGGTTGGCTCAGTCATTGAGTTGGCGCCTTTTTCCTGCGCAATATATTTGCGCAGTGAAATGGCATTAGTGGGTAAAGCGCCAATTACCATCAGACAGATGGCACCGACAAAACCCATTTTCAAATTTTTCGACATTGAAACTGATGGCATCATTGAACCAAAAGTCTGCGGCTCGAATACTACCGAGGCCAGAACGCGCAAATCTTAGCACTTTCTTGACGCGAATTGAACGTTCTTTATCCCTTCCTTATCTAGCCTGAGCATTAATGGAAGAGTGTGAGAATCATGAGAATTCGGAAATGGAAACTTACATATTACTGCTCTGCTACTTAACTTTCGCCTGGTTCTTGGGTCACGCGCTGAATGCACTGCTGGAACGATTGGAGGAACGATTGCCGTGCAATCGCTCCAATCAAGACCAGCGAGCGCCTGCTATGAATACTCGGAAAGTCGAGACCGCAATCCGAGATAGATACTGGATACAGTCAGCAGCGCAAACATCTCACAAAGTGTAACCAGGTCAGTCAAATCGTTGAATGCGTCCAGAACTTGTTGAGTAAAATGCACTCGATTTATTTTCAATGCGCGCTCCATCGCATCATCGAGCTTGCCGAAGTAGTATTTGAGACCTCCAGGAGCGTAACTCAAACACATTTTCACCGCCTCATCATGTTGCCCGCTTTTCTCGAGCTGCCGCATGCGCTTGTCAGCTTCCACGTAATCCTTCAAAGTCTGCAAGATTTCAGTTGCGGCTTCACCTTCACCGATATATTCGATACTGGCAAATTCTTCAGCGAGTGCGCCGCTCATTCCACTAATAAGTAAACTGTGCGTTTCCGGCGTCAGCTTCTCATTGGCTTCTTTGAGCGCTGTATCAAAATCGTGTCCAGGAGTGAACTTTGCAATCGAAGCGATGTTATCGAGAAAGGCTTTTTCGTACTGAGCAGCATTTTCTCGATCGAGAAGATATCTGCTCTCAGCGGCTTTGGCAGTATAAATCGCACTGTGTGCTGAAACGACAGCAAAAATCGAGTCATAGCTGTCTTCTTTCGCACCCTTCAACCGCTCGGAACTTTGCCTGACTTCGTCGTACACATGTACCGCGAATAGCAAGGTGAGAACAGTAGCGAACATCAGAGGCGGATTGAACAGTCGGCGGAAATGTATCCGCAAATAAATCTGAGCGGCCACAAGAATAGCTGCAAGAATAAGTCCTAATGCAAGCACGAGACTGCAGAGCATCGTAGATCTGGATTTTTCATCAGCATATGTTGCTTCTAAAATCTCCAAGTTTGCCGCGCACAATGCATCCGAATTTGGTGCCAACCGTTTTTCAACTGTGTCAAAGGCGGCCCGGTAAGCAGACCACGACTCATCCAAAGACTGGCTTCCGGACTGGTCTCGCGCAAACTGTGCCTGCATTAAGAATTTACTGAATGCCAATTGCATTTCCTCAATCGGCTTTTCTTCAGTCGGACCATATGTAATATTTTTCGCAGCAGCAACAAGATTATGACAAACAACTTTTCGCCCCTGTTCGAACTCAAACTCGGATTGTTTGACTGTGTCCGCATCAGTGGATAGAAACTCATCTGCCAACGTGCCGTTCATTCGCGCGACACCCATCTTGATGTTATGAGCCGCCACTACTGACGGTGCCGCGTCAAAACCTACGGTTTGCAGTGCGTGCTTATGCTGGTTAATAGTCGTTACACCCAGCATTGCAATGATGATGGCGAACAGGCAGTTGCCGACTAACATCAACCGCAACCTTACCGGAGTTACGTTTCTAAAAATCGATTTGACTTTGTATGAAAGTGGTTTCGCAGGAGAAGACAATTGGCAATCCTCCGGTTAAAACAATGTGATGCGACGAACACTGTTCGCCTCATCGACTAAACGGATCCGCTGATGCTCGTTGGGAGCGAAGTGCGCGCACTGCCGCAGTGCCGATTCAGCCGCATCTCTTATGTCATTTTCTCGCAACGGTATCGCTAAAATCTGAAAACTATCATCGGGCAATAACTGCCTCGTCTCCAGCTGTCGAAGCGCATTCAAAAGGATGTCCGCATGCAACCTCCATGCCTCAAAGTTATATGGCATGACCTTCTTTAGCTGCTTCGATGCTTCGAGCAACTCAGCCCTGCTGAGAAACTCGCCTTTCGGTTTCAAAATACTCTGAACCGAAGAAATCACGTCTTGAGCGGAATCATAGTGCGATTGTTCCGCGGCAGCAGCAACGGTGGCATACGTCTCAACCTTGTCTCCGGTGGGCGGCATCGTCGGATCCAGCAATCCCGCGATGTTTCTTACCGGCATGTTTTCCGGAAATATATTTTGCGCCGGTACAGGTGTTAGCGCGCCTGAATCTTCAGGGTCGTCGTCAACCTTCTCGATAAACGGTTCTAAATCCTTGATTGAAACCTCTTGCTCCTTACTGACGGTATCGCCCTGCGCAGTGCTCTGCCGGGCTGAAACTTCCTGCGTCGCCAGGTCACGCTTTCTGGAAAGTTCGTCCTTGATGGCGGACTTCACATGTCCGGAGTCTGCCGGTATGCTGTTCTTCGCTTCAAGCTCGATGTCGTCTTTATTTTGCGAAACGTCTTTAGTTGGCAAAGTGTCGCTGCTTTGCACAGCGTCTTTGTTCAGCGACACGGCTTTGTTTAGAGATGCGTCCTTTTTTTCCACCGCGACCTTGTTTAGTAATGCGTCCTTGTCGTGCACCGCATCCTTATTTTTACTTTCGTTCTTTTCCTTGACGCCATCATCCACATTGTCGGAACTTTTCGACAAGCCACTCGCAGCGGCAGGCTTGCTGACCTCGGCTTTGGACGCTTCGGGTTTCGACGTCTCAGTCTTCGCAAGCGACTTTTCGGTTTTGGTTTCTGAATTCTTGGTCTCAGAAGACTCGTTTTGAACCACTTTTACATTTTCATCAATTTGAACTTTATCCTTCGTTTCGGCCGCACCAGGTTGTGCAGGAGGGGCTAAGACCTCTCCCTTAACGGCTTTCTCAGCAGTTTGATTTTTGTTCGATTTTTCGCTCGTAGCTGCAGACTCGACTTTCTCTGTGCCGGATTTTTCGTTTGGTGATTTTCCCGCTCCAGCTTTTGCATCCTGACCAACACTATTTCCCTTGTCTGCATCAGGCTTCGCACTATCTCTTTCCAAAGCGCCAGTTTTACTGTGAGAATCCTTTGCCACTGCCTGCGGTTCTACCGGTTTTGACGTTTCGCCCTTACCTTTAACGTCCTTGTCCTTCGAAGACGCCGCGTCCGCCGGTGAAGCAACATCCTTCTTCGATCGTGAATTTTCATTTTTGTCGTCGGACTGCTTGCTCACTGTTTAAACCTCAAAGAATAACTCAACCAACATGCACGATCGGTCTCATGTTTTCGTACGGTTCCGCACCGCGAAGAATCTCGCGTGTAACCGTTGCAGTTTCACCTTCACCAAGAAAAATGTATTTGATCGTATAACCGATCGGATGGCCTTCAGTCCAAGAAAGATACGCATGTGGAATTTTGCGTGTTCGATCTCGAATTTCCAGAAGGATTGCGGCGATTGCATTGGGCACGGCAGGATTGGAGCATCGCAAGATTTGATAACCATTTTCCTCATGTCCAGTAACTTCGAGCAAATCCTCGGAGAACTCGGAGGCATCTGAAAGTTTCACTTCCAGAAAAATAAAATCGCCTTCCTCCGGCTGAATGCTGTGGATAAACCGCGACCGTTTCTCATCCTCGCCGAAGTCCTTCATACCAGCCTTGTGAGCCAAAATGCGAATTTCGCCGAGGTGACTGTTCAATGCCTTATCAATAAACGAGAGGGCTTTTTCATCGAAGGTAACCTTCTCCACTCGCAACTCCGTCGCACGCAGCGCGCGCGATAACACCGACGCCACCAGTATGCTGGCGATAAAAAACAAGGCTATTTGCACGCCTTCGGGACGTTCTGACATGTTAGCAAAGCAGGTGTATACGAAAATGAAAGTAATGCCGGCGAAGTAAAATCGCCAGCGCGGATGAGTCTTCCATATCGTAGTCGTTGCGGCAATTGCCGCGGACGTGATCAAAACGAGTACGCCCGTCGCATACGCACCAGCCTGGACATCGACACCGGCTTGGAACATATACGTCACGCCAAATGCCACCGCTGTGAAAAACACGACCAGCGGGCGAACAGCTGCAGCCCAGCCAGGCGCCATGCCATATCTCGGCAAATATTTCGGAACCAGACTGAGCAATCCCGCAATCGCGGACGCGCCTGCGAACCACAGAATCAAAATAGTACTGATATCGTATACGGTGCCGAATGCAGAACCCAGATAATGGTGAGCAAGATAAGCCAGGGCTCGTCCGTTGGCTTCGCCACCCGGTTGAAACAAAGGGGAGGGAATCAGCATCGTTGTCACAAAACTACTAACGATCAAAAATACGCTCATTATCAATCCGGCAGCAACCAACAGGTACTGTCCATTACGGATCCTTCCTTTAGGGGCTTCCTCCGTGTCTGTCGGATCGCCCTTGACCAGCGGCATGACCGCTACGCCGGTTTCAAATCCCGAAAGTCCCAACGCAAGTTTTGGAAACATCAACAACGAAATTCCAACCATTGTCGGAATCGATCTGTACTGCGAAAACAATGATGCCACCCAGTCTCCCCGAAGTTCCGGATTGACGAAAGTCAATTCATAAATCCCCTTTCCAAGAATCACGCCACTCAAAGACAGATATGCGATAACAATGAAAACCGACAGCCCAATTGCCTCATGGAAGCCTTTGAGAAACAACGCGCCGAGCAACGCGATTAAAACGAACGTAACCTCCACTCGGTGTGACGCCCATGAATGAGGAATGATTGGGTTTTCAACTATGTGCGCGGTTGCATCGGCAGCAGACAGCGTAATGGTAATGATAAAGGCGGTAGCAGCAAATCCAAGCAAAGCAAGTACGAGTGTTTTCCCCGTCCAACCTGGAAACATGCGTTCAAGCATGGCCACACTGCCCTGACCATGCGGACTTTCGTTGGCGACAATACAGTAAGTCGGCAAGGCACCAAATAAGGTGACTAGAACGAGAATAATCGTTGCCAGTGGCGACAGTACACCGGCAGCCAGAAAAGCAATCCCCGGCTGATATCCCAGAGTCGAGAAATAGTCGACTCCGGTCAAGCACATAACGCGCCACCAGGAATCCTGGTGTTGGACCTGTGTGTCGCCGGGCTTACCGCCCGCAAAAAACCATTCTTTAAAACCTGTGGTTTGTTCTTCCGTCAATCTAGTGCCTTCCCAAACCTCATTGCTGGAGCGAACGATTATTTGATCTGACTGAGGATAATCCGGAAGTACAGTTCTAGATCTACGCGAGAAATTCCATCTTTATTCTCGGCGGAGCCCTCAAAAGCTTGTTTTGCGATTTCCGGCTGATTGCAAAGCAAGAACATGATGTAGGACTTTTCCTTCATCGGAGTGCTTTCTGCATTCATCGCGGCATACAATTCGTCAGTTTCAATAAATCCGTTTTTGTTGGTGTCGAGTCTATCAAACGCCTCATAAGCATACGCTTTGATTTGCTCAAGGTTTTGTCGTACCGGTGAAGATTTCTTTTCCCCCGGATTGCTCTGCGAGAACCATGCGCTCGCAAACTCATCGTCCTTGTTCAGCTCTTTCTTATTGCCTACAAACATGTTTGGACCTCACGATTCCGACTCGAGAATCATTATTCCCTCTTCCAGCTCTTGTGAACTGAGATTATCTGCATTATCAACCGGTCGATTTTGCAACTCTGCCAGGTTCTTAACACAACGAGTCGCAAGACCAGAAACTTTTGAGAATGCGGTTCGCATAACTTCCAGTCAGTGGGCGATTCGATCTGCCGGACAACACCGCTGTAGCCTTGATTCCGCCTTTTTGTGAGAGACTCGCAGAGATGCGAATAGTTCTCATCAAGAATGAGAACGCAGATTGTATGCCCTTTTGAGTGTATTTTCCGCTAAAGCCAAACTGTTACGCATTCCGTGTCACTACCGTAAACTAATCCTCAGAAACCCGGATGCCGCCATTTGACCTCAAAAGGAGCTGCAGATGCCAGACTTGGCAGAAATCCTGCATAACATCGCAGACCATACAGAGACCTTTTATAGATTCTTGAGCGAACCAGGCGTCGCACCAGAAATCAAGAGTAGATTGATCGACCATATTGTTCTTGAAGAACAGGAAAACACAGCTCGCCTTTCGCAGCTGCACGGTCAAGCGCCGACTCCGCTCACGCAGAAGATGCTGGACCACAGTTTCATACTGCAAAAAGTGATGAGCGACCTGACCATGCCGCAGGATCTGAAGCAAGAGCTGCTTCACCACTTTATGGAAGAGCACGCCGAATGGCAGTTACAGATTATTGGAACTGCTAGCGGTCACGCCGAACCCGGCACCACCCCTGGTGCTACCGTAGCGGATCAAAAATCATATGATGCGCAAACATCTCATTCTCATCAACCGGCTAACGCCGCAAATACTCATCAGCGCTCTCAATCGCACGGATCGCATTCAGGCGGTCACGGCGGAGGGCATGGTCACTCGACTTCGAGCAACAAAACTCACGAGGGCCACCAATCAAATCAACAATCGGGTTCTAATCAACCCGAGACCCGTGAATGGACAGTAGGCCCACTGTGGAACCAAGGAGATTAAACCGTGTGGAAAAGTCACCAACGACTAACTGAACTACCGCTTTCGCCCGAACAAGCGAACTCGATGCTGCAAGCTGCCGTAATGGAAGTACGCCGCACCGTGGTGGCACGCAAGCTTATGGCTTTGTATGGTCCACTGGGAGCTGGCGTAGAGACCGTATCTCTGGAGACAATCAAAAAAGATACTCCGGCAGAAATCGATCTCGAAGGCAAACCAGATCCTTCCCCGATCGGTGCGCATGAGAAGGAAACCTACGTTCGCGTTCCAATCATCTACAAGGATTTCATCCTGCACTGGCGCGACGTCAAATGGAGCCAGGACACCAGAGCTCCACTGGATAACGCCAACGCGATCCGCGCTGCGCACCAGGTCGGTGATGCAGAAGACGGTCTGCTCTTTAACGGTAATGCCGAACTCGGTATTCACGGTCTACTCAACTACCCTGGCTCACAGCAAGTCAAGGGCGGAGACTGGAGCAAAGCAGGCGACGCTGTCAAAGATGTCTATGCCGCGCTGAAGAAATTGCTCGACGCAGATCATCACTTCCCATACGTGTTGCTAACTTCAGTCGACATGTACGAGCAACTGTTGAAGCCTGTCCGTGAATCGCCGGTTCTCGAACTCGAACAGTTGAGCAAGCTCTGTTCTGATGGCATTATGTGGAGTCCACAAATTCCACCTAAGACCGCAGCACTCATCTCAACCGGTTCGCAAAACTTCGACATCGCAGTCGCAGAAGATCTTGCAATTGCCTACCTCGGACCAAACGACATGAACTACAGATTCAGAGTCTACGAATCTCTCGTCCTGCGCGTAAAACGTCCAACAGCAATCTGCGTAATCTCCGGCGCCTAACCTCTCGGTTAACCGAAACCATCAAAGGCTGTTCGCACTAAAGCAACAGCCTTTTTTAGTCGTTCACTTGTATGGGCAGTTAGTGCACGGGCGCTAACTGTATGGCGGACATTTATTGTACGATGCTAATCGTAGGGGCGCCTTGCAGGCGCCCATGCAGCTACTGCCGCTACTGCAGCTACCGCACCAAATGCATCCATCCCCTCCTCATCTATAGATCCCCAAATCTACGAATTTCCCTCAGCTTCTTCTCGACAAAAACCTTACACGTCACATTCTCATTCTGCGTCCGCCGATTACCCATTGCTTGCAGCAACTCATCCGCTGTTTTCTGCGCGTCTTTACTGCCTTTCAAATTGCCCTGCCGGCGCTCGATTTCAGATATCAGCCTCCACGAGATTACCCGATATTCCGGATCCGAATTCACCTTATTCCATGAATACGTTCGATCAGATCCAACCGTCGTCAACAACAATCGTTTCGCGGCATCCAGCTCCTCATCGCCTTTCGCGTCGTTCAAAATCACCGTTGCCAATTTAAAATTCCCAAACGGAACAGTCCAAAATCGCTCGCGACACTGAAGGTATTGATCGTAATACTCCAGAGACTGGCGTGTTTCGCCAAGAGCCGCTGCACACAATGACAGGTTTTGCAACGTGAAAAATGGTGGCACTCTCGATTGACCCGACTGGATCAATTTCAAATGTTCCATCAGTTCAATTTTTGCATTAGCAAACTGTACTCGCGCGCGCTCGCGCCAAAGCTTTTGTCCATCAGCGTCTCCGCTATCCTTTGCAATCGCGGCATGACGTTGCATATTGGAACCAACTTGCATATATTGCCACGCGTTTTGATTGTGTTCTTCAAACTCCGGACCTTTACCCATCCGCTGAATCTTCAACTTACCATTCCGCAGAGTCTGCCACGACATGCTCGTACACTTGGTGCCGTCATTGCAAAAAAGGTCGGGTCCAATTATCACCGGTCCCGTCGACTCAACTTCGACTCCGCCATCATCACCGTCCGTCGCCCCTGGACCGAGCGACTGAAGCCCTTCTTCACCCGCCGGCTGCGTATCGGTCACTGACACTTCACCGCGAAGGCGATCGGCTTTCGCATCAAGATTATCGGATGCGAAAGCATCCGAAGAAATAGACAACAAAACCGCTAAAGCACTAAGGAAAACAGTGCCTGCCCTGCGTTTCATACGGACCCACCTGCTTGCCTACACTGATAATGGGTTTAAATTACCAGCAAATTGTGAGCAATGTGTGAGTTTCCACAGCAATCAAAGCGGAGTATTCCAGGGAATTCTCTTCCATGGACTCGATGAGTCGGTAAGCAATTTCTGTTTGATTGAATCGTAAGACGAGACGTCAGCGCGCCAGAAGTTCCTGCCTATCATATAGTTCGTTCCGAGATCGTCCCATGACGAAAATGTTCGCTGCAGCTTTTTAGCTGCAGGCATGATTCTGCTCCACGCCTCGTCTTCCGAAAGATAGTCACATAGCACCGCCCAACGACTAATCGAAACTATTCTGCATAAGTCCCACGCAATCAGACTCTTAGCGCCGAGCTGTTCCTTATACTTCTGAACGTAATTCCATTTTCTATTGAATTCCGCTTCGCCATACTGTTTTTTCAAAACATTGACATACGTATCACGAACGACACCTTTCGGCGCATTTTGTACTTTTACTATTCGATCAAACTCCACTCGCTGACCGCCGCCTGCCAACCAATCAAGTTTTTTCAGAACATCATCATGCGATTTTATATCCCACCATTCCGCCAAAAGCTTGCGCGTATGCGCGGTGCTCTGCGGAGACGGATCGTAACAAAACAACAGATCGTGCCTTTCTTGATTGTTTTCGGACAAGAGTGCCGGGCAGGCTAGAGCCCATCGCTGTGCCTGCGACAGCGCTTGCCCACCATCTCTACTCTCGATTTCTTCGCTAGAACGTTGACCGAATCCAGGAGTGAAAACTAGAGAAGCTGATAGTGCCACCAAAACCCAGACGAAAACCGTTGGCATAACAGCTTGTTGAAACCGTTTTCCGCTCTCTGTCTTCACTTCGCCTCCAAATCAAACTTATGCTCGCTTACTTCAAATCTCGAAAAACAATACCCGGTCTCAATGCTACCGTCCAGGTTAGCGTCCACAATTGAGGTAAGTACTGGTAGCTTGCCATGACAATTGCTAATCTTAGATCAGTTCCGGCGTGAGCGCATTCCGCGGCATCAGAGACACCCAGGAATGCTACAAATCCGCCGGGTGCGGTAACAATTACAAGAAAGAAAACCATCCGAAAAGACGTTGGCTTCGGTGGTCACAGCTTTGGGCCAATTTCGAGGATTAAGGTTATGAAAGAGATTCTCCAACTAAAACAACAATCACAATATTACGAAGAAGTCGGCGATTACGACAAAGCAGAGATTTTGCTCAGTCGTGCCGTGGCGATGAAAGAGCGCAGTCTCGGTCCCGATCACCCAGCATTGGCTGAAGATCTGCATCGATTAGGAATGTTGAACTCGGAGCTAAACGATTATGATCGCGCAGAGGAGTTGCTCGTGAGAGCCCTTGCAATCAAGCGCCAGAACCTCGGGGCAGAGCATCCTGATGTTGTGGAAACATTGAATGCGATCAAGCTCGTTCAACTCGAACATCAATTCGCCGAATCTGCCTGATTAAAACCGGCCTATCGCTAATACAATCTGTCGCTGTCTACTGTTGAAACCTGAGGACCAACATCGGGGTAGTAGAGCAGCTCAACATTTCGAATTCGAACACTATCTCGCAGCGCTTCTTTATGGTGAAGAAACAGTCTGTCTGCGGAGAATGGCGAGATCATGATAGACGCCGTAGCATTCGGCTGTTTCGAAATGTCTCCTGGAATACGACTGAAGAATGTGTAATTTCGCCAGTCTTTGTTTGGCAGTTCTAAACTGGTTGGACTCCACGGCGACGTCCATGCATTGCCGCTCTTACCTCCGTCCTCGCCATCGTTTGGAGTATCGAAGGTGACGGATATTGCACCGATCGATTCGCGCTTTACCGGTTGCAGCTCACAGGTCAGCAAATAAAACGAGTTACCGGAACCAGTTGGAATTCGTATGGGCTGGCTATTCATCCGCATCGTGGAAGGATCGCCACCCGACACAAGTCGCTCTTCTGTTTTTTTGAACAAACTACTCGGCTCGTAGACAACGCTAGATGCTGAAACACCTGATGTCGCATTCGGTGGCACATAAAGGAACATTCTATACGACCCAAACTGCCTTCCCATCGAAGGCGACAGGTCCAAGCTATTATCACCATTTGACGTTTTCATCGAACAATTTGCAATCGCACGTTTGACTTCAACGGTTTCATAAGGTCGTGGATCACGCCTGTCGATAGTGACGAAACCTTTTACCCAGGAGAATTTGTTTATCGATGGAACCTGCATAGATTGAGTAGCGGTCGGAGTTTCATCTGCCACGGGGTAGGAACCAAAAATTTTCACCGGGACGGATGCGACACCAACTGGGGCGAGATAGCTGATTTCGACTTTGTTGGGAGACGAAAATGACACTGCCTTTGTTGGCAACGGGAATGCCCACCAATGGCGGAACGATCGTGGATCAACGCCCATCGCCTGTGCTTGCTGCGAGAATATTCCAGACGCGTCATCGCGATCATTCATTAATTGCAACACCGGCAGTGGTGGCGCGCTTGCTGTTCCATTGATCGTTGCAGTAACCGCCGGCATCGAAAACTCGGAGCGCAAGTCGACGAGCAGATACGATACTGGTGAGGCATCCGGCAAACTTTGCGGAATAACAAACTCAGCATGGACAGAGTCGTTTTGTGACATTAATTCAGTGTGCCACTCTGTCCTGGCCGGATCGTAAACTAGAGCAGAAGCGGTAATCAAAGTCATAAGAGCAGCCATCGACCACACAAAAGTCGATTGCCAACGTTTCGGATCTGCGATTTGTTTCAACACGAGCATGCCGAGCAACAGCCAAGCCGCCGTCCACAAGCCAAAATCGACTAAAGCTATCGGCATAAACTTGTCGGTAGGCAAGATCGAAAATAGCAGCGGTATAAAACTGAAGTGTGTATCCAGCAAAGTGAAGAACAGCGAAGCGAACACAAGCAATACGTAGAACATTCGACTGCGACAGGGTGACGGCGTCTTGGAAAATGATTGCCCTGCCAACAGAAACACGAACGGCATTGCGGTGATACCATAGCGCGCGACCGGTTCGAAGCAGGCATACACTGAGTGATAAACCGCCAACATGGCAAAGACGATGGAAGGACGACGAGTGGCGGGTTCTCGAACCGCCGCAATAAAGCCGATCATCGAAAGCATTAGAACTAGATTTTGAAAAACATTCTGCGCTTGCCATGGAACTGCGAAAAACGTGTGTTTAAAATCATTCCAAACGCCCGCCCAAAGCCGGGATTCTTTGCGAAGCAACAGACCAGTAAATCGGCATGGATCGGAAGCGAAGTTGTTCGAAATCGATTTCATCGCTTCGCTGGCTTCATTCGGAATGCCTGGCTGTGCCGGCCAAGTCCGCCAGCCATCAGTGTTTAGTTGATTTCCAACAAATAAGTTGTAGCCGGGCGCGCGGTTTACCCATGGTACAAACTTCCCTGTGACCTCGTGGGTAAACCACAGCCAGGGCGCCATAACCAGAGCGCCTCCGATCAACATCGTCGCAACCGAGGTAAAAAGCGCACGCACATTGATTTGTTTCTTCTTCCAAGAGGGAACGAAAAGCACAGCCAATGCGACTATTGGCAATGGAAAGAAGACTGAGCGGGCGAGAACAATTAAAATTGTGGTAACGCCGATAAAAAACGATAGCGTCGCTTTTATAAACTTGCTTTGATTTCCATCACTGCGAAACAGGCTCAGAGTCAGTGCCGACCAGGCTAACAGCAGAAAGTATGTGAATAACTCGCTGTAGCACAATCGGGTGTTCAGAACAGCGGCTGGATAGAACGCAAAGAGAAGAGACGCGATGAGACCGGCTTTGCGATTGAAGGCAAGTCTTCCGCAATAGTAAATCAACACGCAAGAGCTAGCGTCAATCAGCGAGTTGGCCACGGAAAAGATGTTGGAGTTTTGGGCGTAGTCCGTGGAGCCGACGATGCCCGTCAGTATATGAACGATGGCGAGAAAGCAGGTGTAGACAGGCCCGTCGAGCAGCAAACGGTCGGCCAGTGCGCCCGATCCGAACGTTGCAACACTGCCTGCCACCTCAGAAGTGTGCACTGTCAGTTTAGTCAAAAAGTCTGGAAAGCTCGCAGCTGAGGTGATTGCCTTTGCTAGTTCCTGACCGGTTTTCAAAAAGAAGTAGCCATCGCCAAAACTGCACAAACGTTGTTGCGAAATTACGAGGTCGTAGTAAAGCCTGATGACAAGCGCGAGTACGACGACAAACAGGGGCGACCATTTTTCAAATCGCTGCGAGAATTTTGGATCTAGTTTGAGAAGCTTCACAAATACCGAACGTCGATCGCGCCGCGAGCACTGGACGCATCACAAATTTACTACGGCTCGACAGACCATGCGTGAGAGCATAGTTAAGAGGCGATAACATCGCTTATCCAATCCCGCCAAGCGCCGCGCCTGCCCGCGCGCGCAACATTAGGTTCCTCTAGTACTTCACACCCTATTCTTCTGTAATATACCTTGGCAGCTTATAGCTGTTTGGTCTCAGGAACTCTCATGTCTCAGACGATAAGTCCTCAAGCAGGACGGCCGGATTCTACGGCATCGAAACCAGCGAAAAACTTTTCGAAATTTTTCAGCCGACTGGCGAGCAATCGTTTGGCTGTGGCGATTGTCATTTTCCTCACTGCATTTGCATTGAGAGCCGGGCACAATTATTCGCTGGAACATCGCGTCTGGTATTTCGAAGATGCGCAGAATTACTTGAGATCCGGCGCGTCGATATATCGGATGGTAAGCGAGAGTAAATCACCGTCCCAACTGATCGAGAACATTAGCAAAGATTCGAAGGGCTACAGCGGCATTTATGAGGCGTTTACGTCTGACAAGCTGGTTGATCGAATGTTGACAGATGGAGCGGTTTTTCCAATCTATCTTGCAGGTGTCGAGGCAGTTGCAGGTTTAGACATCAAGGATCCGCAGTACGAAAACATCGCATTGAAAGCCAGTCTTGCTAATTCACTACTGGATTCGGCAACCTGTGTTTTGCTCTATTTGTTAGGAACATTGTTGTTTGGTCTCACACCAGGCGCACTGGCTGGGCTGCTCTACGCCCTCTATCCGCCTGCGATCGTCAACACACAATGGTGCATGAGCGAAACATTTTGCACTTTCATGCTTGTTTCCACGGTTTACTCGATGGCACAGTATGTCACGCTGCCACCGTTTGCGGTGGCACGCAAAACCTTTTCCGGAGCAGTGACTGGAATAGTTACGGGTCTAACAGTCTTGGCGCGATCCGCATTTCCGCTCTTCATCCCGTTTCTTGCGATTGCTGCAGTTTTGGGCACGCGCGATCGCAAGTCGTTGTTGTCACCGGCTCCACTCATCACTATGGTCGTGGCACTGGCACTCACACTGACGCCATGGTGCCTCTACACGAAGTCTGCTTTGGGGCAGGCTCGCCTCACCACCAACCGACTTCCCGCGTACAATGTCGTGTCCGGCAACCTGGCATCGATTGACGGTTACACTCCATTCCCGAGCACTGTCGCATTTCCCGAAGGTATGCAAGAAGCGCTTGCCATGGTGGTCTCGGAGGCTCAGCAACGACCGGGTGATTTTATTCTTCTCGAGATGAAGAAGCTAGCTCGCCTGTGGTCGAGCGTGTGGAACGATTGCAAATATTCTGTTCTCGGCATTGATGCGGCGACACAAACCGTGTTTCATCAACTTATGCTGTTTCTCGCCTTGTGCTGGGGCTTCATCGTGTGCGCTCGCGGGAAGCGATATTTGACTGATGGTGAGATTCTCGGCACCTGGCTGACATTCACTGCAATCGCGACTCACTTCACTTATCTCGCCTTTATTGCGCTATCACGTTACGCAATCACAGCGATGCCGTTTGTGATTCTGGCAGCTTCTGCTGCGGTTGTTGCCTGGATTCACTCGGGAGAATTGGCAAAGAAAAAACTGATGCTCGTTGTCGGATCTTTCGTTGTTGTGGCCGCAGCCACAAACCAATTCCGCGTCTTCTCTCAGTATGTAAGCGGACTTATTTCAGAAACCTGGTGGATTACCTTCGCACCGTGGGTTACTGCATTGGTGGCAATCGCAGCGTATGCGGGAGTCTGGACGATTGCTGTCCGTGCGATTTATCGATTTACAGTGGCAGCCGTAGAATTGGGTGAACTGCAGTCCGACGAGACGCATGCACCAACAGCCAGCGGAGTTGTTGGCAAGGATCCAATGACTGGAAACACTGGCTCAGCACCTGAGTCTAGTACCACGACTGCGACTGCAACTGCACCCGCATCTGATAGCGCATCACTGATTTCTTCTAGCGCAGACTCTGACTCTGCCACCGCCTCGGCCGGGACGGACAACTTGCCACAAGCCGAAAGCGAAACTGCTCCAATTACTAATTCCGAATCAATCGCAGGCGAACAAAGAACCAGTGCTGATGCAGGGATTGCAGCAAGCTTGGTTTCCGATTCATCGTCATCAGAAAACATTCCGTCCCGTGCAGCGATCACAACACTTGCTGCGGTGAGCCTCGCACTCACAGGTTTCGGCATAGTGGGCTGCATTGTCGGTTCGCATACGTGGAGCGAATGGAGCTGCCCACTGACAGATCAAGAAGTCCATCAAACGATTCAATTGCCGGCACTTGGCGAAGTATCCTCGACCGGCTACATTTTAATCGACGCACACGATGAAGAACCGCTCCCATCGCTTGAAGTCGAATTGAACGATCATTTGTTGACTGCTGATGCGATTCCACTTGAAATGATTCAAACAGAAAACGAATCAATCATCGGGTCCTTAACGATGCAAGCGAATTCAATGAATATGGATTATCGCTCCCTCCGTCATTGGTATGCAGTGCCGTTCTCGACCGATCTATTGCGAAAGGAAGAGCAGAACACGATAGCAGTTCGAAACAAATCCAAAACTCATCCTGTCACTATATATGGTGACTACACACACACGACATCAGAACCTAACGACGGCGTACAAGTGCTGCCATCAATCAACTCGCTGTCCTGGAATTACGCCGTCGAAGGCAGCGACTATCATTCGCCGATGGAACCCCGACTGACTGAATCTATTCCTATTAACGGTAAGACCACGGAAAGTTCGCTAGCAAGTAAGATTCGCTCGTACGAGGCATTCAAAGACTTGTCGCCGTCGCTTGGGACCCAGTGGGGGCGATACAGACTCAGGCTTCTGTTGCATCCGCTAACGGCGAAGCAATCGCAAATTTCCAAGCAAGCAATTTCTTCGCCGGTTGTGGCGACGCCAACTGGAAACAACGCGGGCGCGGCAAACACTACGGAAACGACTACGGAAAACACAGACGTGACTGTTCCGACAGACACAAAGATTGTCGAAACGATCTTTGCCCAGGAACCAGGCAACGAGAGCACCGTTCATGGTGGCAACCCGGCAACGTTCTATCTCACGGCGAAGCCTCTGCCGGTCAGTGAAGCGCTCGTGAAGAACCATCCCATTAAGTTTACGTGCGAACTGAAGTCGGAGAAACGCCCGGTCAACGCTTTCATCAACCTCGTTTTCAAAACCGGAATCGGCGACGTCTGGACGCCCGCCTGGCAGCCGGAGTGCATTCCGGTGGACAGCGAGCGCTGGAAGAAAATCACGATTATCGATTCATTCCCGAAGAAGCTTCTTGAACACAACGGAGTATTTGTGCAGCCGATCATCACACCGTTTGGGAAAGATCTTTTGTTCACCCAAAAGAAGAAAGCCGGCAAACAAGTTGTTATTATCCGCAACGCGAAACTAGAAATCATCAACGCAAACATTCCCGAGCGCAGCAATCTCTTCACCTGGAAAGTTTTCTGAGTCCGACGGAAAGCAAGAGTGCAGGAAGAAAAGACGGGAAACGTTTCAGCTCCTGGGAGCGCAGGCTTCCAGCCTGCATTTAGCGCCGGTGATTTTCGAGAACGGAAAAATACAGTTACGCTATTGAATTTTTGGCGCTATTGAATTTTTGGCGCTCCGGTTAATAGCGGCGTAGAAGCAGGCTGGAAG
>JBGAHZ010000096.1:0-16667 GCA_044225915.1 Obscuribacteraceae bacterium (SeqCode) | reverse complement strand
GCGCAAATAACAACGGACCTGGTTCGAATTTGCATCAAGTATCCTCCGCAGCCTCTATTGAGTAATACGTTGTTGGAGACCAAAAAGTTCAATCAAATTACATTAATTCCGAGACTTGAACTAAAGAGGAGCTCGGAAAGCAAACAGGCGGTCACCCGCTTAAACCCAAGTTGTTTAATTTCCGAGGTTGCTAATATATGTTCTGTTCTTTTCTGCTGTTCAATTCAATAAATAGGAACTCAAAACAATGACCGCCGACTCCGATTGCGAGTATTTATGGTTCGATCAGAGAACCAGTAACGACGAAATTCGCGACAAAATCGAAAAGCACGCCAAGACCGTCCGTCGACTTCATGTTTTGAGCCAAACTTTTCTTATGGCAAAAGGACTGTCTGGTTTCGAGTTGCCGAATCTTACCGAACTGCTCGTAGAAAGCCTTTACTCGTTCGATAGTCCTTCCGATTGGTCTTTTCTTCATAGATTGAAATCCCTGAAGACTTTCGTCGCAGGCACGACGTATGCAAATGATGCGATTTTAGCCGGGTTGGCTGATGCTCCATGGTGGGTGAATTTGACACAACTTGAGCTCAGGTTTCTCGATCTCGGAAAAACAACAAAATGGAATAAGCTGTGGGACAAGAGGAAAATGTCTCTAGAAATTTTGTGCTTGCACTTCTTGAGTTCTGAACAAGCTTGTCAGATTTTGAATGCGGAACTCAAAAATCTGCGATATTTCATACCAGGAGTCGAAAACGGATCCTCATTTCTTCAACGGCTGAACGAGTCAGATCTGCCGAGCCTTGAAGATCTGGAACTGAGGCATGCCGATATTCCTGACGACGAGGTGCGAAGCTTTATAAATGAAGAACACCCAAACCTGCCAAACCTTGCTCGAATCGGGAAAGATTTTTTCAGCGATCAGCGGATCGATTATTGCGATTGGAATGGTGCCGTAGTCGACTGGGGCTACGAGCAATTGTCGGATGCAGACGTGCAGCGCCAGATCTTCAATAAGACAAAATATTCAGTCTTGCCTTCGAACTCAGAGTTAGAAGGGCGCTCTTCGCAAAGTTGGTTGCGGCCGCTTCAGCTTGTGTCACCGCGGGCGATGCCGCGGATTAAGTAATCCATTCTGTGTATAGTGCCAGATAATTCGAATCAATAATTCAGGCGATTTCCAATCCGTTTTGCGTCTTACTCGTCTTCAGCAGGTGTTGGTTTGGCAATGTATTTTTCGCCATAAAAGCAAATCGCCAAGTATATCGAAGCACCAGCAGCGGTGCTTCCAATAATAATTACTCCTGGTCCTGCACCAGCCAGATACGCAAGACCTGCGACTGCAAGTGACACTGCGTACATTGAACCTAATGCAATCATAAGCATCAACGCTTCGCTAATCATAGTTTGATCTCCATGAGAAGGATTTCCAACCGGTTAAACCGCTCGCATTTGGATTTCGATGGAAATCCTTCTCGTCTGACAATATTGTAAGCCTGTCATATCGAGCCTTTCGAAATGCTTTCCAAGACCAGGCATTCTACTTATTCGATTTTTGGGTTTTCTTTTTCTTCACCGTTGTCTTCGATTTTGTCTTTTCCTTTGGCTGATTCTCCGTCTTCGACTTTTCTGTATCCTCGGCTGGTTTAACTTCTTCCTTTGTTTCTGTTTCAATTGTTTCTGTAGTTGATTGTTCGCGTTCTACACCATTTGTGGTATCAACCGACTCTTCCTTCTGCGCTCCACAACCGGAAGTGCAGATCGCTAAGCCCACTAGTAAAGTTAATAGCCGTCTCTCGAATTTCATATGACCCCCTGGTAACGCTGATTCGAGGAGGCATTATCTGCTGTGGAACTTTTCAAAATACTTTCTTTCAATTTCGTTTCGGAGCATGGAACGTTTTTTGTCGCAACAGTTTTCACCTCTAGCGTCGAATATATAGGTTAGGCAAACGAAGCGCGTCTTGAACTTAAACAATTACAATTAAGTCGGACCAGTGAAGTGAGACTATTTTTTGCTGGTACCAGCGATGGTATCAAACGGACCTGCCAGGATTTTTCGATAGATATGAGACCGTGAAGAGTATTCTGTTGCAGAGGAAGGTCAGGGCAGTATAATGTCTACTTACATTCGAAAGACTTCAAAACATAAATGAACGCGTATCTTCTTGGATTCCTTGTTGTAATAGCCGCCTCTGCGATCTCTGTCGGTGGAATGCTGATTGTTCGCAAAACAGTTGGCGTGGACAAGCTCTCGTCCTTTAACGATGTCGCCGGTAACTGCTTCCAG
Organism: Obscuribacteraceae bacterium (SeqCode); assembly: GCA_044225915.1. Lineage (GTDB taxonomy): Bacteria > Cyanobacteriota > Vampirovibrionia > Obscuribacterales > Obscuribacteraceae > JADYXR01. The sequence goes on along the minus strand of JBGAHZ010000096.1, from coordinate 14,380 downwards.
GTTGTTGGAACGTTCTATGCAGTTCTGCTTGGATTGATTGTGGTAGATGCAATGAGTTCCATGTCTGATTTGCGAGTGACTGTGGATAAGGAAGCCAATGCCGTATGTGACACCTACATTCTCGCTCGTGGTCTGCCCGAGCAAGATCGGACTCGAATTCAAGGTCTTTGTTCTCACTATGTTGATGTCGTGCTCGAAGAAGAATGGCCGGCGATGAGAGACGGCAAGGTCAGCCGAGAAGGAATCGTTTGCGTGTCCGAATTGTGGGATTCACTCATCGATGTTAAGCCGACTACGGATGGCGAAAATGACATTCGTGAGATGTGCTTGACCAATATGTCCCAGCTTGGGGACAACAGACGCGCGAGACTAATCGCCAGTCAACACGGTGTAGATCCTGAGATCTGGGCGGTGCTTATTATCGGTGCGATTCTGACAGTTGCGTTCTCTTATTTCTTGTGCTTGCCAAGCTTAATTGCACAGGTCTTGATGACAGTCGTTATTTCCACCACTCTGTCATTGAATGTTTATCTCGTTTATCTTTATGGATATCCGCTTTCAGGTCCCTATGCGATTTTCCCTGAAGGGTTCATGGTCGATCGTATGATCTTCAACATGAAATCCAGCGGTAAAACTTTTCTTCCTGATGAGAAAACGTTCTCTCCGAAAAAACTATTTGAGCACAAGCGTTGATAAGCGACAATCGATTTTCGTATTCAGACTTGATATGACAGATTTTCACTTCCTGTCTCAGTTTGGTAGCTTAGACGCGTGAGTCACCTGGTGGCTTGATCTGCTAACGATCAATGAACTCAATATTGTCGAAAGCGTCGCACCTGAAAGACTTGTATGACCGCTAGTTCGTGCATCTTCGCGCGCATAAACTGTTTAAACTGTGGGAATAAAGAACGAGACCAGTTTTCGATCCAACCGCCGTACTTTTTATGGAGTTCAGGGCACGCATGACAATGGATGATACTCGACAAAATGCACCACCACCAATGTCATTGGCAGATCATCAGGCTTTGGAGAAAGTCACCAAGATGGCAATCGATATCGCTCACGACTACGCTGCGAGACTAGGCGCACGCCCTGATATCGAACTGCTCAAAAAAGAGATCACGCGACTGCAGGAAGTTGGCATTGATTCACAACGAAAGGAAACTCTTCTTGCGCTAACGCAAATGAATTGGGGTTACATCGATGATTCGTGGAGACTATTTCCCGAATCGTACGCTGTGCGCTCTTATTTTTCAGACATGTTGGAACAACTGATTGAACAGTTCGATGCACCGTCCGTAACCCAGTTCTTTATTGAGTACTTCTCTCAGGAAGTTTCGATGCACCGTCCGTAACCCAGTTCTTTATTGAGTACTTCTCTCAGGAAGTGAACGAAAGACAACTCGAGGATATTGGTATCACGGAAATTCCTCTGCCGGAATTCTCAAACAAAGACGTCGCAAAGGCTTATCATGCCAGACCTTTGACTACGAAATATTCGCTTTGAACAATTCAATTCCGTGCCAAAAGTCACATATCCAAATTTGCTCTTTCTCTTAAATTGAGTGCGTTTTTCGGCTCGTTCACTTCGCCGGTCTAGCGAGCTGCTCATCACGAGTCGCTTTGATTTTTGTCAAACGAGCCGTCTGCTCTGACGCGCTTTTTTCATTGCCCATCTTACGCAGAAGGTCAGCGTATTTATCCAGCGCATCAATCATTGCCGGGTGGTCATCTCCAAGTCCGTCCTCCACCAGCGAAATAGCTCGCTTCAGTGCAGTTTCCGCTTGTGGAAACTCTCTGGTTTCAGTGTAGTAATATCCGAGCGCCACCAAAAATGGTGCCAGAGCCGGACTGTCGGCACCATATTTTCTCTCAGCCAGATGTAGCGCTTTCGAAAGCAGATCACCGTCGTCGGTTTTCGAAGCATTAGACACGGCGAATATTCTTAGCTTCTCTGGAGAAGCGCATTCGATCGGTGTTTCGGCTTCGATTTTATACGAAATGACTTTACCTCTGGAAGTCTTCCGCGCCAGTCTCATTATCCTGGTATCGGTCACGTCGGCTGATGGGAAATCACGAGAATTAGGTTCTGTGTCACCAAGCATTCGAAACATAGCGCTGACTCTATCGTTATATAAACCGTCCTTCTGAATTTGATGATCGAGCAGCTGGGCTGCTAATGCCCTGGCCTCGGTCATCTTCTTTTGTTTTATCAAGCAAGAAAGCAGGCGCAAATTCGAATTTTGCAAGTTTGGAAAATCGAGATTCTGACGTTCGAAGAGCCTCAAAGCGGTTTCAGTCGAGTTTTCGCTTGCCGCATAATCACCTGCGTTATACTGGGCGGCACCCAGCTGATCTAGAAACACTCCGTATTCGTAGCTCTCTTGCCCGACTGTTTCTCCTGCGATTTCCATTGCAGTCTTGATCGACTTTTCTGCTTCAGTGTTAGTAAACGAGTTGTAGTCGAATCGCAAGCTATCGTCCATGAGTTGGATGTGTGCAAGATAATTTAGCGCGCGAGCAACTTGAATGCTTCTCGGTCCGTAGACCGCGATTCGCATCTCGATTAGCTGCTTGGAGGTGCTCAATGCGAGTTTGTATTTCGTCGCTTTGGCGTACGCCCTGGTCAAACGACCCAAGTAATTAGACATAAACGGGCTGTGCTCATCTAATATTCCGTCGACCATACTTTTTGCCGACTTACATAGAAATTCTGATTGTGGCAGGTCAGTATCAACCAGCGTAAGTAAAGTCGAGGCGACAAGAGGATGATTTTGTGTGCCCAAACGTTTCACCTGGATCGCGAGCGCTTGCTGTCGAAGTTGTTGCGCCTCTGTGGGGGCGGACGAATTTTTCGCATCAGCCAAAGTTTTCAAACTTGCTGCATATGGAAGACTATCCTCCGAAAAAATCTCTTTTCGTAAAGTCAACGATTTCTCAGCCGGTTCCAGCGCTGCTTTGAATTTTCTTTGATCGTTCAAAACGTCAGCAAGACCTTGCAATGCATCTGCCTTTAGAGCTTTTGCGTCATTTCCAAGTTGCTCCGCCCGTGATACCACTTCTGAAAACAATTTATTGCTATCTTCTAGCTTTTCTTGTTTCAATTTGTATTGCGCCAAAATTAGTTTGCTTCTCAACGATTCTAAAGTGTCAATCTTTCTCGTAGTGGCAAGATTGATGGCGCGGTTCAGAAGAAGCTCACCTAGATTGAATTTCCCTTCTATACAGTAGATCTCAGCCATGCCGTTTAGTGCTTCAATTAGATACTGCGGCTCCAGGTCTGAGTCCTTTTGATCGAGAAAAATCTGGAAACCCTCTTTTGCTCTGTCATAAGATGCGAGGGCGCTATGCGTCTTAGCTACGCCGAGCACGAATGGTAGGTTAGAAGTGTTCCACTCTTTTTCGTCAGCATCGGATAGACCGAAGATTTTTGTCATACACGACCGATACAGTTTTAAAGATTCCTGAAAGTTCCCCGCTGCATAGGCATCCTCTGCGCTTTTTTGCAGCGATCTAAGCTCAGATTGAGTGACCGTTTCATCTAGTGATTTTTCGGCTGCTGACTCAATCACTCCGGCTGTATCGCTGTTTGCTGAGGCAGAGTCAGCAACGATAATTCCGAGAAGTGCACAGAGAATAATTATTTGTTTTTTTAACATAAGCTCAGCCAATGCGACAAAAGTATGAGGCGTAAGCTTTTCAACCGCATGTCGCCAGATCGAAAGCCCAGTAAAGTATACTGCAAGAAAAGGGCGGAACTTGTCTCTAATGGGGGCGTTCGCCGCGAGACTTCGATATAATTGTTCCGAATATAGACGTTAAATAGCTACATGCTTTCTGCCAAGGCATGCTATGAGCTGTCTGTTGAAATAAAGCACTGAGATAAGCTTTCTGACAGAACTCGCGAACGGCGACCACTGTAGCTTTCGGGAAACCCAGATGACCCAATTTACGAACCACAAGATTTTATTAGTCGAAGACGAACCGATTCTTCAAAAAGTAACGACTTCGCAGCTCAGATCCCTTGGATTCAAATTTGAAGTCGTCTGTGATGGGTTAGAGGCGGTTGAGAAGCTAACTGGTCCAAACCAGTATGACCTGGTGCTCATGGACGTACAGCTACCAGGTTTGAACGGTCTTGAAGCGACGGAGCTTATACGCTCGTACGAGATGCAAACTGAGAAATCCTCGTATATCCCTATTATCGCAATCACAGCCGGAGCCGATAAAGAGGCTTGTTTGAAATCTGGTATGAATGATTTCCTCAAGAAACCTGTGATGTTGTCTGAACTCCAGAAAATATTGAGTAGGTGGTTGGAAGTGTCTTCTGTAGCTAACCGAAACCAGTTTCGACCGTAGCCACTCAGGCTCGCATTTGCTTGAGTCTGTAAAAATCGCACAAGTAGCCCATTAGCTGAACTAAAAGCAATTTGCCTTCCGTTGATAACGCACCGGCGCGCGCAGGTGTTTCATCTTTCGCTATAACTTCAAATGCCGCAGCGTGGATGTTGACGATATCCTTTGGACCAGCGGCACTCTCACCTAAGCGTTGAGCGAACTCTCGAAGCCGACTGGGGACTAATCGTTCGGTTTTGAAACTGGACTCCTCAAGTGAACGCAGTAATGTTTCATGATAATCAGATACGAATTTGCGAAATTCTTGAGAATCTTCGCGCATCGTCGGTGGTACCGTGGAATTTCCGCCTTCCACGGACTCTTTGAACAGTCTCAGCTCGCGCTCGCGTTGAACACGGTCCTTTGTTTCCTCGAGTTCGTTGGCGAGCTTTGTTCGCTGGAGTGCGTATCTGACGGCTCTCTCGAGGTCATCGCTAGTCAAACTATCTTTTAGTAAAAAATCCTGCGCGCCCTGTTCGATGGCACTCATGGCGAGAGATTTTTCGGTTAACGCTGTTAGCACCACTGTTGGTGTGCGAACGATTCCGTCGACTTGAATCCTTTTTAGAATAGTTAATGCTGTGCCATCGGGCAATTTATAATCGACTATTGCCAAATCAAAACTGTTTTTTGAGAATGCTTCAACTGCAGTTTCGACGCTCTCCGCGGTATGGAAAGTAAGTTTCAATTCGGTGCGCTGCAAAATTCGTTGAACGGACTCTACACTCACGGGGTCGTCGTCGACAATCAATATTTTTAAAACGTCTGTCGTCATTTTCTCGTTACGCTATACCAGTCTTTTTTCCAAGTAAAACTGAAAGTTGACCCCTTGCCCAACTCCGCCGCCACAGAGACTGTGCCTCCGCATTGTTCGACAATTTTTTTCACGAAAGCTAAACCCATTCCATGACTGTCTGGATCGCTTTTGGACAATTTTCGCAGCGGAAAAAATATTTCATCCAGATATTCCGGGGGAATTCCTACGCCGTGATCGGTTACTGAAAAATGATACCAATCTCCATCATCACGAGCACTTATTGAAATTTGCGAACCGGGAGGACCACCATACTTGCCGGCATTCTCCAGCAGGTTTTTCAGCACATGCGCTAAAGGCGGTCGTGCTGTAAGCAAAGTTGGAAGGTCCCCTACTTCGATTTGATAGTTTTTCAGAGCCGGCAAACTGTCAATTATTTCGTTTACCAACTCCAGCGTGTTCACTTCTTCCGGCTGAGAACGCAAGATGCCGGCTTTTGAAAAATCGAGTAGCGAAGTGAGTTGCGCCGACATGTTGTTGGCACGTTCTCGAAGGGTTTTAAGATGCGCTTTTGATTGGGTATCGAGTGATTGGCCTGAATCTGTTTCAATCCATTCTGCCAAGTTTCGAATTGCCAGAATTGGCGACCTCAGGTCATGCGCGATGATTTCAAGAAATTGCTGCATAGCGGAATTGCTGGCTTTCAATTCTGCGGTCAGTCGCTGACGCTCTTGTTCGAAAACAACCTTACTGCTCACGTCGGCGATTGATACGAACGAAAATAATCCTTCAGGCGTAGTGACCGGGGTCACATTGACGTCGATGAACAGCTCGACTTCAGTTCCGTCATGACCTTTTGTCAAAAGTTTTTTTGTGGACACGCCATCCGGTAGAAATTGAGTAAGAGTTAGACCAATCAATTCTTCCTCTTCTTTCGCGAAGAGGATAGCGGCTCTATTGTTCGAATATTTTACTACTTCGTTTTGATCGATCAAAAGTACCGCCTGCTGAGCGGCATCAATGGCGGCTCTTAGCTGTCCTAGCGCTTCTATTCGCTGCTGTAAATATGATCCCAAAACCCTGGCGGATTCTTGTTGAGCAATCGACCACTCCTGACTTTTCCCGTGAACGATTTCCTGCCACTTTTTAAACGACTGACGTGGATGCAGTCTTTGATCTGCATCAGTTGTTTTGATTGGTTCGCCGGCCCATTGCACCTGAGAGACAATGCCTTTGCGGTAGAAGATCAACCACTTGGAAAAATTCTTGGCAATTGGAACTGCCAAAATTCCTGATGCTATGTTCAAAAATTCTTCGGAACAATTGGGTAGAATCTTGCTCACATCCGGCGTACAGAAAGCATCTCGGAACTGAAATCTTTGCAACTGCGAAACTAATTTGTTTTGGTCTGACTCTGATGGACAGGTGCCGATTGCGATGGCCTCTCCCTCCGTCCAAATCGCAGCACCATCGGCAGAAGTTAGATCGAGTACTTTCTGTTTATTCTTAGTTAGACCATGAACAGGATCGTTGTGATGTGACAGCAAATCAATCAAATTCAATTGCATCGTCCGAGCCCGCGCTTTGTCCGCTTGCTGGACGCTGGCGATGCGCGTAGCTATCAACTCCGAACAAAGCAAACTCAGTGTGTGGCAGAACTGCCTGACGTCAGACCCTAAGTGTTTAGCAGTTCTGTTGTGACAGGCGATCAAACCCCAGAGTTTTCCTCCGACGACAATTGAGATCGACATTGACGCGCCTACAGACATGTTCCGAAGATACTCGAGATGGATCTTCGAAACTCCCCGCAAAGAACTAAGACTGAGATCGAGTTCTGCGTCTCGAATTTGAGAGTATAAATCGACCGGCACATAATCCACATCCGGTATGTACCGAACCGGATTGAGCGCATAAAGATCGCGCGCTTGTTTTGGTATGTCTTCTGCCGGAAAGCGCAAGTCGAGAAACGAATCGTAGTCTCCCTCCACCGTCTCCGCTATGACGGTTCCGCTCCAGTCTGACTCGAACCTGTAAAGCATGATTCGTTGATAGCCGGTAAGTTTTTGAACCGCAACGGTTATTCGATTGAGAAGGTCGTTTAGATCTGCGCAACTCGATAACGCGTCCAGGTGTTTTAAGAATACAGTCAGTTGTCCCTGGCCATGTGGTGTGGTCTCGCCTTCGACAATGGTCAGGCCCTGGTGGGAGTATGAGTGCGATTGGTGCAAGATTTCTGAAAGCTTTTCTGGTGTTAACGCGGTGCCAAGCGATTCACACGTTAAGTCAAATAACGTTCCTATGTTAGCGCTGACGAATTTTACCTCCGCGGTCGCAGAGTCGATGGCCAGGAGCTCTCCGTGTGGTTGGATACTGCCACAAAGATGAATTGGCTCTAGTTCGCAATCAGAGATTACAGTCGTACGTGTAGGCGGTGGAAACATTTAGCGGTTGGCGGTAAACTTTTTATCCGGGTCCCATGATAGCGCTTCGGCGGTTAAGAATAAATGGCGAAGCATATTCTGCGTTTATACGTGTCGGGTCAGACTGACCGATCTCAGCGCGCGATCGCTTCATGGCGGCAATTTTGTGAGAACGAATTTGCCGGAATCGAGCATAATTTCGAAGTCATCGACATTGTTGAAAACCCTGGTGCTGCAGAAGAAGCAAAGATATTTGCTACACCCACATTCATAAAACATCAGCCACCGCCTGTGAGGAGAATCATCGGTGAGTTGGCTGACCGCGAGAAAGTTCTGCGAATGCTTAACATAAGTGAGATTGAGAGGTCCTGATCACGTGTCCAAATCTGAATTGGAAAAATTGCGGACCGGCATTGCCGGGCTCGACCAGATTGCGAGGGGTGGCTTGCCGAAGGGGCGGGCGACACTGGTGAGCGGCACCGCAGGTAGTGCTAAAACTGTTTTGGCGTCACAGTACTTGGCCGAAGGAATAATCCAATTTCAAGAATCAGGTATTTTCGCAACATTCGAAGAGTCTCCTGAAGATATTCGACGTAATATGAGCGGATTCAATTGGGACATTGCAAAATGGGAATCGCAAAATCTCTGGCGTTTCGTCGACCTCAGTCCAAGCGAAGAAGGTGATGATTACGGGATCACTGGAGACTTCGATTTTGGTGGAGTAATTTCCCGACTGAAACACGCCATTGAGCAAACCAAAGCAACGAGAGTTGTTCTTGACTCAGTAAATGCTGTCTTCACTCGTTTCGAAAACGAAGGCATTATTCGAAGAGAGCTTTTTCGGCTCGCTCGAGAACTTAAAAAAATGCAAGTCACAACCATGGTCACTACAGAACGAATAAGTGATTATGGAGAGACATCCAAGCACGGAGTTGAAGAATTCGTTGCCGACAACGTGATTCTTCTCCGCAACGTTCTCGAGCATGAAAACCGTCGACGAACTCTGGAGATTCTCAAATTCAGAGGCACGGAGCACCAGAAAGGCGAGTCGCCATTTACAATTGTGCCGAAACTCGGATTAGCACTCCTGCCACTTTCTTCGAGAGAGCTAACTCAGAAATCGTCGAGTCGTCGAATTTCTTCCGGAATCAAGTCGCTCGATCAGCTATGCGGTGGTGGATTTTTTCAAGACTCGGTCATCCTGGTTTCTGGAGCAACTGGAACAGGTAAGTCTTTACTGACGACCCATTTCGTGTCCGGTGGAGCGCCTGAAGAACGAAGCCTGCTGCTCGGATTCGAAGAGAGTAGCGACCAGATGCTTCGGAATGCTCAAGGATGGGGCATGGATTTTCAACCCATGATTGATGCGGGGCGCCTGAAGATTATTTGTACCTATCCGGAATCAGCGTCGTTAGAAGATCATCTGTTTATCGTGCAAGAAGCAATCGAGGAGTTCAAACCAACGAGAGTCGCTGTGGACAGTTTGTCGGCACTGAGTCGCGTAAGCGGTGATAAGAGTTTCAGAGACTTCGTGCTGGGACTATCATCATTTTTGAAAGAACGTGAGATCGCAGGTCTTTTCACCTCCGCTACCGCGAGTTTGCTTGGTGGTCAGTCCGTTACGGAGACGCACATCAGCACGATTACTGATTCGATTATCCTATTGCGCTATGTTGAAATGTTTGGCGAAATGCTACGTGGTATCACTGTTCTAAAAATGCGCGGTTCGCACCATGAGAAAGAAATTTGCCGATTTGATGTCGACAGTTCCGGCATGCATATTGCAAAGGCATTTAAGAACATAACCGGGATCCTTGCGGGCACTCCGAGCTATGTAGATAACAAAGAGGTCGAGCGCATCAAAGGCTTGTTCGATGAATGAACAATTGAGCGAGTTCAGTGAAGAAAATCTTCGAAAACTTCTGGACAGCAACGCTGATAGCATCATTGTTTTAGACAGTGACGGTGTTATTTTATACTTCAACGTCGCAGCCAGCGATTTGTTTGCAAACAAATTCGAGGTTGGCGATGAATTTGGTTTTCCAGTTGCAGCTGGAGAAGTTGCTGAAGTCGAAGTGTTGCATCGGCACGGCGAACGGGTCGTGGCCGAAATGCGGGTGGTAGAAATTCAGTGGCACGGTCAAGCTGCTTATTTGGCGTCACTTAGAGATGTAACTCAGCGCACGATTAACGCAGAAACACTGAAGGCTCTTGTCGACGAAAGAACACGGGAACTGCAAGAAGCGAATAAGAAGCTGGAAGCTCTCTACCATGACGCGGCAAAGGCATCGAAACTTCGATCGCAATTTATTGCGAATTTTAGTCATGAGGTGCGCACTCCCCTTAGTGGCATACTCGCGAGCGCGGAACTTCTACTGATTCCGGACCAGGAAGATCGAGAAGTATTGACACAGCTTATTTTCGACTCGGCAAAACAATTCATGCTTTTGCTTGACACAATTTTGGATTTTTCAAAACTCGAGTCTGGACATCGGACGATTGAAAAAGACTTCTTTAGCTTTCCGGATCTCCTTAACCTTGTGATTGACTCTTGCCGAATCAGCGCTACCGCGAACGGCACCAAGCTAGTCTCGAACTTGAGTGAAGATATTCCGGACGAAATCCTCGCTGATGCCGGTAAAGTTCGACAAGTTATTTTGAACCTCGTGAGCAACGCGATCAAATTTACGAACAACGGAGAAATCAGAGTGGATGCCACCGTCTGTGATGTACGCGATCGGCAGTTCGTAAAAGTAACTGTTAAAGACAGCGGAATTGGAATTGATTCATCTGTTGGAGAGGATGTTTTTAAACCTTTTGTCCAGGCCAACTCCGGAATTTTCAAGGGCTTCGGCGGAACTGGTTTGGGACTTGCAATAAGTAAGGAGCTTGTGACGCTAATGGAGGGCGAAATAAATTTTGAAAGCTCTCCCGGAAAGGGGACGACTTTCTGGTTTACGTTTCCTCTGGAAGTGCGACAGTAACTTGACACTTATTGTGCTTTGCGGATCCTAGCGCGTCTCGCGAGCCGCTTAGACTGTCGGTTAATTGTAGGGGCGTCTCGCGAGCCGCTTAGACCTCGCGAGCCGCCCACGCAATTAAATCGTGAGAGCGCGCGGATTACCCCAGGATTGTTTTAATCGGCCTAATGCAAATTGCCGTTAGGTGTTAGCGCTCTAACTCCAGCTTTCTCAGTTGTGTTTCTACTTCCTCAACTTTCTGAATGTGTTCTTTTTCTGCCTGTGGCAGAGTTCTCGCATCATTCATCAAGCAGAATCCGGAAGCGGCAAACAACAGCACGTATAGAGCAACTGCAAATACATCACCTCGCGACGATCGATCGTCTCTTTGGGTTTTGGCACCACTCACGGTGAGAAAAATTTCGTCGGCATGTGGGTGACTGTCAAAGGCGAATCCCCAGCCTAAAGCGAGTGCGCATGTTCTGCCGACTAAGCTCCAAGTGACGTGCTCGATTTCTGGTTCTAAGGTCGAAAGGCTGCGCCATACAGTTAGCAATAAGAAAAAAACGACGAGCTGCAGTAGTACTGCCAGTGCAGCACATGTTCCTTGTGTGAATGCTCGCTTTTTCAAGAGAAGGATTCTGAAGGCGATACTGCTTGTAATACCACTCAGCGCACCGATTACTATGGTAATTATGGGTTGGGAGGCAAGATTTCCTGCGCAGAAAGCACCGCCTAGAAGTGCGCCTGCCATGGCACTATACAACCAGGGCTTCATGCCGGATTTACTCAAATTGATTAAGTTGATCGCTGTTACGAAGGCTGCGTATACTGTCAGCGAAAACCAGATCAGCAGCTGCGCCGGTGAGCCAAGGGCATCATCTATCATCGATTCGCCCATAACTAAAACCATCGCAATCACTGGTCCCGATCTGGTCCAGTGATTGCGAAATGAGATTTTCTGTTCGCCCCCGGACTCATGCGTTGGTTCCACTATAAAAACGTTGAGCGCTGCGAAAAACGCGAGCATCGACAGACGTCCCAACATGGTTTGACCAAAGTGTAGACCTGTCGCGTAGAGACATTTTGTGTGGAGTTCAAGAACAAAATCATAAAGCACGACTGCCGACGCACTGAAAATGGCGACGAATGCAGCCAATCGTATTAACTGCTTTACGCTACTAGATGCTTCTGAATCTAATTTGGTCAGGTCCAATTGTTTAAACAATCATTTTAGGGTTTTCCAATTGGACAAGCATATCAGGGGAACGTCGGAACGTCTCCTCAACCTCATCTAAAACGGAGTGGGATGTAGTCGCGTAGTCCTGGGATATTGCGATTTGAATCATGAACGCATATATTCTGCTCGCATTAATTACCAATCCTGGTGGTCACAACTTTGTTCATTACGCTAATTTTGCGTCCAAAAGCGATGATCGGCTTTTATTCTACCGGCGATGAGTATAAATAACAGCCCCGCATTCCTCTAAACTATCGAAATGCGATCCGTCTGAATTGTATTAGGCTTTAGAGCAATTTGAGATCGACTTTGCCTGCTCGAGTTTTGGGAAGCGGTTCCGAAGTAGGACGAAGAACCCATTCCGTTGGGCGTAACTCTGGTTTCAAGTTGTCGGCACAGTACGATTCTAGCTCCTTGAGAATTTCTTCGCGCGCAATTTTGCGTTCTTCCTCGGCATTGCTCTCCAAGAATTTGCTCATGCGGTCGTCAGAAACCACGACTGTTGCTTTGAGGATTTGTCCGTCGTCAGTGTGATCCTTAGCCATCACAACGGCTTCTTTGACCAGACGACTCTCAAGCAGCACGCCTTCTACTTCGGCAGGATAGAATTCGTTTCCTGCGATGTTGATTAAATCCTTCTTCCGCCCAGAAATAAACAAGTAACCGTCTTTGAGATGACCGACGTCACCCGTTTTGTATCCATCTTTCGTCAAAACTTCTTTGGTTTTTTCGGGCTGATCGAAGTATCCTTTCATCAGATTAGGACTGGCTATTACGATTTCGCCTTCCTGACCTTCTGGCTGCTGCTTCCCGTCTTCGCCGATGAGGCTGATCGTCACCGAAGGAATAACTTTGCCGACTGATCCCATCGGCCCGTCCAGATTCAGTGCGATGATTTTCGATTCAGTGGAACCATATCCATTGTTAATTCGTTTCTTAAATCGTTTTTCGAAGTCTTCGGCAAGTGCCACCGGCATTGGTGCCCCACCACAAAGAAGAATCTTCGCGTTATCCAGATGCACAGCCAATTTAGGCGCGCGTAGTAAGCCGTCGTACATTATTGGTACGCCTGAAATGATTTCCGGTTTAAAACCATTGATTGCTTGAACAAATCTTTTCGGTTCCAATTCGGTAAAAATAGTTGTCGTTCCATGCATTAAGCATGAGCACATCACCTCCAAACCAAAAATGTGGCTTAGGGGTAGCGGCAACAGCGACTTCATGGTCTCGTCTAGCGACGCAACTATACCGAGTTCTACTAGGTTTGCGACGAGTGTATTGAAAGTATGGACCGAGCCTTTTGGGGCACCGGTGGTTCCCGACGTTAAAATCATCAGTGCATCAAAGTCGTCGCTTTGCTGTTGTTGCTCATACTTGTAGGCTGCGTTTGGCTGCGGAACCGAAACCTCAAGCTCCATTATTTTTTCTTGTTCGTCTGCGAGGAAGGTGCGGAGTTTGTCCTTCTCTTTGAATTGTTTGGAAACGAAAATAAATTTGGCTTTTGTTTCCTTCAAGACGTTAACCGCTTCGCCTGCCGACATCTTAAAATCGATCGGAATCGCCATCGTTTTGTTTCGCCAAGTGCCGATTATGCCCGCGGCAAGTGCAATTTTGTTTGGGCTCAAGAAAACGATTGAATCGCCTTCTTTTACGCCTTTCGTCTGTAGAAATTTTTGGAAACCATCGGCGCGACTGTAGAACTGTTCGTAGCTGTCCTCGACTTTATCGTCCTCCAGCGCCTGGATGAAGGCTTTATGGTTTTTATCCGATAGTGCTAATCCAAACAGCAAATCTTCTGCCGGCGCTGATTTCATGAACTACAACCTCGATTGAGTGGCAATTTTCCGTCATTAGTTTAAAAAGCTAACGTTCTCGTCTATATAGCCTATCTTGCTACCATCGAAGTTAGTCTGGCTGCTCTACATCGAGTGCGCAGCAAAGTCTTGGAGAATGTTATCTATCCGTTCGTTATCCGTCCGCAGGCTCATTAGGACGGTCTGCATAACCTCGCTCAACGATCAACTCGCTCAATACCGCGCGTTGCTCACTCGATAGAGAGCTGGTGCCTTGATCATAGATTTCCTGAGCCTTAGTTATGTTGTCCGTGGTAATTGCGACTCTTATTAGCTTCTCGTAAGCAGCGCTCTTATCGCAAATTTCCAAGATCCGTTTCATTACCAAGTCCGCGATCGAATCCTTTTTTAGTCCCAGCGCAAGGTGAAATAGTGTAATTCCAATGTCCATAAGTCTGAGGCGTTCCATTTCTATCCAATTTAACCCCGGCTTCGGATTCCGGTAGGTTGGAAACAACGAAAGTGTTTCGAATTCAACGATGCTGTGTAAGAAGAATGACCCGCGGCTTTTGAATTCTCCGCGGAGAAGTTCATACTGTCTGTTCTCCAGAAGAAACTCAAAGTTGAATTGAGTAACCAGTTTTTCTAATTTCGGATCCAACTTCCCGTATGCCTTGAGTTTTTCCAGCACTTCGAATTCACGCATTGTCTCGCCGAGGTACCTATTGAGTGAATTCCACTCAGAACAAACGCCATAGTCCGTTTCACCTTCTAAAATAAGCGTCTCCCGTGCATCGCGTCTAGCTCTTAACGCCTCT
>JBGAHZ010000095.1:0-17502 GCA_044225915.1 Obscuribacteraceae bacterium (SeqCode) | reverse complement strand
CTGCGTGGGTTCAAACAGCTCTATGTTTCATTAAAGTAATTGCGTTGATGAGGAGCAATGACGATGAGGCGTTATTTCACGATTAAGGATTCCACTTGTTTAAATCCTAATGCTTCTCGAAATAAATTCTGGGAAATTAGCGTGAGCGGAAACGATTTACGTGAGCGCGCAGGCGTCGAGTCCATGCCGGGCTCGGTGACCTCGACTGAATGGGAAAATAATGACGATGCCCGCATGCGTGCAGAACAACTTGTTCAAGACAAGTTGCGCGAAGGCTACCGTGAAAGCGAACCTCCGGAGGAAAAAAACTGGTACAGTATCGCGGACGCAGTTGTTCATCAGCAATTTTTGGATTCGCTTGCAGCGGTTGCTAACGACAAATCCGGACACTTCCACTTCAATCCCCCTGCTACGCCTGATGCGATAGACGAGTTGGAGTACGATTGTGGAATCGTCTTGCCGGCATCGCTCCGTGAATTTCTTTTGCACCATAATGGCGGCTTCATCTGGCAGCCAAAATCGAAACGCTTCAATGACGAGTTGAACGATGCGAAAAAACACTCGCCGAACCTCGATGATGTATCAGCTAAGCGTGAAGTGATCTGGCCAAGACTGTCTGACGTCGAAGATATCCGAAAATCTTGCAAATGGTCAGAGAGCTACTTTTGGGGACCAGGAGTGATTCCGTTCTGTCACACTCATAACGGAGAGTTGCTTTGCGTCTGGTCGGTTCAAAATTCCGACCAGGACAGTCCAGTGTTCCATTCGTTTCACGAGACTGCAATCGCCGAATGGGAGATTCTCTACCCAACGTTTGCCGATCTGTTTATCGATTTTGTGAAACGAGGAACATTCAACTCAGGATGGGCACCTTACTTCGACGATGCGATTGAATAGCTAGCAATACGGTTTCGATGCTGTTTCCCTGACCAGATTACCGGTGCTTCACGCGCTCATGATGGTGCTGCTATACGTGCCCTACCTGCGTTGCTAATTACATTTAGACGGTCGCTGACGATTTAGTTTTCGCTCGAACGTAGCGATCGATCATCGTAATGAACACTGCTCCGAAGATGACCAGCGTCACAAATTCGTACCAGGGGTGCGTCTGTGTGCACAGGAATATCGATTTTGTTTCCAGCACAGAGTCTTTGTAATTCACAACTAGTCCATCAAAAAGGTTATTTCCGATGTGAGCACCAATTGCAAATTCCAAGCTGTTGCCCCTTACAGTCGCGAGCGCTAGAAAAAATCCGATTGCGAAGTAACACAACATCAGTGCTATTGGGTTTCCTGCAACTTCAGGGTTGAAGTAGTGAGGCGCAGCGAACAGAACTCCATTGATACCACAAAGCCACCATTGAGATTTGATGAATGTTCCTTGTGATTGAAGCAAGTATCCGCGAAATAACAGTTCTTCTGACAAACATTGAATTGGTGTGAAGAAAAGCACTACCGGTGCGTAGTAGAAAAATTCCGGCGTTTGCAATGCAAAACTGTAGTCGTGCGGAAAGAGCAAAGCGCCTCCGAGTGCCTGGATTGAGACAAGACAGAACCACAAACCACAACCTATTCCGAGCCGCCTGAAGTCGAATTTCAATCTCGGATTTATCAGGGATAAAAACGGACGCTTATGCAAAAATCGGACGACGAGAACAGAAAATAAAATGATGAACCAGAAGCCGATGTTAAGCGCTATGTAATTGACGATTGGGTCCACACCCTTGATGTGACCAGTAGCTGGATCGATGCGCGAAACTTGACCGCCGCTCGCTACCATCAGGACGATGATATACACGATGTTTGCCAGCGCTGCGTAGCCACCTAGAATGATCAGGCTTCCCAAGAGGTATCGCCACCAACGGCTTTTCCCGGAGCTACCAAGGGCTGAAAATCTTGTTTCTGTTTGCGATTCTGTCGGTGCTGTGTTTGTCATCCTTCTATTCTACCCATGAACACTGTCGTGTTCGCCATGATCGGCACGCGGTGGTTTTGTTCACAAACACTGGCCTGGACTGTGATATCCTAAACTACTTTAGAAACACCTGTTGTCCTGCGTGGCAGAAAGGGATGACACCACCATGTCTTACATAGAACCCGATTTTGAGTACATTCGTCGAGCAATCGACAAGTCAGGAGCCGTCTACAACCCTGACCTTTTGCGACGTTACCATCTGTCGCTAAAGACACGCCGATTTGTGATTTTGTCTGGCGTGAGCGGAAGCGGAAAGACATTGCTCACTCGCATGTACGCAGACGCGGTTGATGCCAAGTATTGTTTGGTTGCTGTCGCGCCAAACTGGACAACCAATGAAGACCTCCTGGGATACTACAATCCCCTGAGCAAGCAGTACTATGACACTGACTTCAGCCAATTCCTGCGTCAAGCATCTCGAGCGTACCATTCTGCAATCAGTGTGAAGAAGGTGCCCGAGCCGTTTCACCTTGTTCTCGACGAAATGAACTTGGCGCGCGTTGAGTATTACTTTGCCAAGTTTTTGTCTGCAATGGAAGTTCTAACCGGTGCTGGAAGAGCACAGGTCACCATGTCCGGACCGGACGTTGTCGATCTCACTCCCAATTTATATTTTATTGGAACGGTTAACGTCGACGAAACAACGCAAAACTTCGCCGACAAGATTTATGACCGCGCCCAGGTTATTGAAGTGACGCACCAGCGGGAAGAAATAGCATCTCGAATTCAGCGGCCGGAATTGCGCGATTGGTTGATGGCGATTTGGGACGCGGTTGCTGATACCATGCCGTTCTCAATCCGTGTTGTCGACGAAGTAGATCGATATGTCAATGAAGCTATCCGCATCGGTGTGCCCTGGGAAGAGGCACTCGACGATCAGATCATTCAAAAAATTCTGCCGCGGATCAAAGGTACTGATATCAGACTTGGTACCATGCTTCAGCGTCTAAACGAGATAACCGTCAATCGTTTCCCTCGAAGCAATTACAAAATCCAGCAGCTTTATTATAGTTACCAAACCAATGGAATCGTCTCGTTCTTCTAATATCAGCTTCTACGATCTGCACGATCAACCCGGGACACCAATCCCGGCACCAGTCGAGGGACGAAACTGTGGTATAGCTATCCATGTTCCGAAGGAAGTCCGGCATCACATCTCGTTGCGATTAGGTAGCGAGTTTCTTCCGGTGCTAGAGAGTGATGAGATTGCATACTCTGAGTGGCCACAATGCGGTCCCGGGTATCATGAGCTAATTCTCGAATGTGACACCATTGTGGAACGCAGAATCGTTACCATTATGCCTCGGTATTTTTCGGTAAACGATATGGCCGCGCTGATTCATGACCTGACTGAAGTCGTTCCCAACGCGATCGCATCGCGATTGAATGCTTGCGGTGCGCAGTTAGCGGTATCACCGCTGCACGAAAAACGCTCGCCGCTGGAGGTTGAGTATTTCCGATTGCGCCGTGCTATTTTGGGAACCAAAGAGACGATCGGAATGATGCAGATTCTGCAAATACTTCAACGAACGTGCCATCAAGTATTAAAGCCAAAACTCGAGCTTCGCAGCGTTAATAAAGTACGGCGACCCGATATCTCCAAGTTGCCACTGGCTATGATCATACCGGGCAATGTTCTTTCCGAAACTAAGGTGTATCAAATGTTTGATACCACGGTCGATTCTTCGTTCGATGCATACGAAAATCGACTTGTAAAAGCTTACGTTTTGGCGCTGCGAAGTCGGTTATCGAGATTGCAGGCTGCATTGCACTCGACGCCTGCACCACCTGCGATGGCGGCTGAGTTGGAGCTTCTGATCAATGAGTTTCACCTGGCGTACATGCGAGCCAACTTCCTGAGAGGAGTCAAGGATTCTGCCTTGTCTTCGATCCGAGTCACGATGATTCTATTGAAGAACGCTTCATATCGCGCGGTTTTGGAAGGATACCTCGCACTTAACGAACATCCGTCCGTGACATTGGAAGAGCCGGCACTCAGTTTTCCGCTCAACAATTTTCCCTATCTCTATCAGCGCTGGGCAAACTTGAAACTGCTCAGTGCAATGCTTCAGGTCGGCGCTGAATCAGGCTTTCGGTGTGTCAGTCATCATTGGGTCAAAAGCTACGTAAAGAAAACCAACATTCATGTAATGAATGATGCACTGCCCGCAGTGCAACTTGTGAATGAGGTTACAGGGCGAAGTGTTAGTTTCGTCCCGTGGAGCGCAACCAGCGCAACCACTAATATCGCAGGGCAACAATCGCCTGTTGGTGCTGCTATCACTATTGTGACCCCGGGCAGACCCATCGTGTTTTTGTTATTCGATCCGAAATACTGGGTCGATTCCAAATCGAAAAAAGCAGATAAGAAAACGCGCGCAAAATCGAGCGCTGCGGAAAACGAATTCCAAAAGCTCCTCAGTACAGTGGAGCCGCTGAAGCAAGATGTCGATGAAATCGTGCGTTTGAGAGATCAACTGAAAGCCTCGAACGGCATGAGCGAGATCAAATTCTCAGCGATCTTATATCCCGGATTAGGCAAGAAGATAGCACCGGATATAGTGTCAATTTCCGCGCACCCGAGTAACACGGATGAGTTCCATAAAAATATCTGCGATGTGCTTCGTCGCTACCTGGCATAAAAGTCGGTACGGATAACGTCAGAATGTAGTCTTGAGGTTACCCCGTTTAACCTATAATAGCTATTGACGCAGATCCGCTCGCACCTGCCGAGCTCCGGTATCCAGGTATTCAATGGACCCTCATAAGACGACCGAGCACCTGAAGCAAATCATCGAAACGCAGTCAATGCTCGCGCTGGCTGGTTTTGATCTACAGACCTTTATGGAGCTGGTTGTGGAGCGTATGCTGCTGCTCACGCCCGCCACAGGCTCTGTCGTAGAGCTGGTCGTAGACGACGAGATTATCTACAAGGCTGCAAGCGGATCCGTAAAACCTTTTGTTGGCTTAAAGCTCGCCATGGCAAACAGCCTCACCGGGCAGTGCGTGCGCGATCGCGAGATCAAAATTTCCAACGATACCAGCCAGGATCCCAGAGTCGATGCGGTTGCTTGCAGGAGGGTTTCGGCTGCATCCATGGTTTTGGTGCCGCTCATGCGAAGCACTGAACCCGTGGGCGTATTGAAGGTTCTTTCCAACAAAGAGCACGCTTTTTCCGATGATGACGTGGCTACTCTTCAGCTTATGGCTGCATTGCTCGGCGGAGCGCTGGCGCAGCAACTGGAGATCGCCCAACGACAGGAAGTCGAAGACACATTATTGAAACGCACACAGGAGCTTGAAGAACGCAATGAGCAATTAACTCATGTGCTTGGTGAATTGGAAAAGGCTAGTGAAGAGCTGAAACAGAAAAATTTGCAGGTTCAAGAAGCTGCTCGTTTGAAAAGTGAGTTTCTTGCGAACATGAGTCACGAGATTCGGACTCCATTAAATGCGATCATCGGATTTACTGATATTCTGATGCGGGCCGATCTGGCGCGACAAGAGCGCGAACAGCTCGCCTACATTCGAGATGCCGGTCGCGGATTGATTGCGCTAATCGGCGATATTCTCGATTTTTCCAAGATCGAAGCCGGCAAAATGACGATCGAGCTAATTGATTTTGACCTCGCTAAGGTGATCAATGGGTCGGCGCAACTGCTCGTTGAACAGTGCGAAGCCAAGGCTCTCAAGCTGGAAAAGAATATCGATTCGCGGTTGCCACAACGAGCCGTCGGTGATCCTGCTCGTTTGCGGCAAATTCTGATCAACTTGCTCAGCAACGCAATCAAATTTTCGACCGGTGGCACTATCGTGATAGACGTGGTTCTCCAGTCGGAAAATGCTGATGGCTCGGTCGTCGCGCACTTCAGTGTCACCGATCAAGGTGTCGGCTTGAGTGAAGAAGAGATTGGAAAATTGTTTCAGCCGTTCGTGCAGGCGGACGGATCTACGACACGTAAATTTGGTGGCACCGGGCTCGGCTTGAGCATTTGCAAACAACTCGTAGAGCTGATGGGCGGACAGATTGGTGTTGAGAGCACCAAAGGCGAAGGCTCGAAATTCTGGTTTACCTTGCCGTATCAACCTCACGAAGCGCCGCTGTCTGCCTCGGCCGAAATACCGATGATGCGCTCAAAGCGAGCTGTTTTTAATTCCGGATTAATCCTGGTCGCGGAAGATCATCCTGCGAATCAGATGGTGGCACAACTGCAATTAAAGCAGTTAGGACTGTCGGCACATCTGGCATGCAATGGACTCGAAGCGCTTGAGGCGGTGAAATCAAACACATTTGCTGCAATCCTTCTGGACTGCCAGATGCCTGAGATGGACGGATTCCAGGCTGCTCGAGAGATTCGCAAACTGGAGTCAGGTACAAATCGTCGTGTTCCCATCATTGCGATGACCGCGAATGCCATGCAAGGCGATAGAGACGCTTGTCTCGCCGCCGGCATGGATGACTATGTTCCGAAGCCATTCGAGCTGGAACAGTTGAGAAACGTCCTCGATAAATGGTTGCCGTTTAGCGAAAACGATAAACAAGTGTCCAGCTCTCCGCGTGAGCAGGAGATTTCCACCTCTCCTTCGGATGGGGATTGTGCCATCGACATCGAAGCTCTCGTCCGAATGTTTGGCGCTAAATCAGTGCGAAGACTGCTCGTCACATTCATAGCCGACACCGAGCAATCGATGCAGACGATCGAAACCAGTCTCGACGGTCAGGATCGAGTCAGCATGCAAGCCGCCGCACACAAAATGATCGGTTCCTGCGGTACATTCCGCGCCAAGCGGCTTCACGCACTGTGCGACGAATTGGACACAGCCTCACGCACCGACGACTGGACCTTGATAAAAAAGCTCTGCGACGAAATTACCGAGGCATTCTCTAACGTACTTTGCGAAACAAAAGAGTTTCTGGAGCGCGAGCGGAGTAGGTAAGCCAGGCGCACCGTGGGGCGATTCAACTTCAATTGCAGTGAGGAAGATGTTATCAATTTGATTTCCGTACTTAAAATTGCGATGTTGCACTACCATCGGTGCTCGCGAAATTGTCTTCAGGGATGCTGTTTGTTACTGCTTTTGATGTTTGCATTTCATGCCGGTCCTGTATTTGCCGCTGACGAGACGAAGGGCCTTCCGCTTAAAGGCGAAGTCAGGACCAATCGTCTGGATTCGTTCTCTCAAAATCAAATGAATCAACCGATAGACTCAGATCCTTTTAATGATAATTCGGCACCAGAAGTTAAGCCAACTCCTGTCACCAAAGCCGGCACCAAACCCGGCACCGAGACCGGCATCAAACCCAGCACCCAGGCCGGCATCAAACCAAGCACCAAAGCCGGTACTAAACAAAATGCTGTTCAACCGCCGAACGTTACCGTGAAAATCGATTCAAACTATCAAAAGGGAGTCGCCGCAGAGCAACGCGATGACCTGCCCACAGCGATTGAGAATTATGTCATCGCCGTCAACAATGAGCCTACAAATCCAGTTTTTGTAGGTGCTCTGCGCAGAGTTGAGTTGAAGTTCAAATCGATATGTCCGAAGTTTCACGCGTATACATCGTATTTCACCGGCAAACGTGATGCTCGGCTCTTGCTCAACTACGGAGTCAGACTTTATTCCTTGAGTTGCTTTCAACAAGCAGAGCGCCTCTTTAGTCAGGCAGCATCGCTAGATCCGTCAAATCCAAACGCCCAGTTTAATCTCGGTGTAATTTACGAGCACAACGGACAGCTCTCAAAGGCACTTACTAAATACCAAAAATCGTTATCGCTTTTCAAACTTCACGGACCCGATCTGCCCGCATCAGCCGCAGCTATCGCCCAGAATGCCCGCCAGCAAGCACTGAAAGGAAAGATTGCCAAAGTCGATCACGAGCGTCGTCGTTTTAGTGGCATGGAAGATCCTAAAAATGGACAGCAGTTGGCGCAGGAAGCCGTTAACAGTGTCCTTCGGCAAATGAACGGAAAGCCGGACAATCTTCCGAAATGGCCAACTTTGACCGTGAATCAAAACAAACCTGGTCAAAGGACCGTCGGATCACAAAGGCATGTGGACACCTGCGATCACTGTCTCATTATCCGTAATGTCGAGATGTGGCCAAACTGATTTCGACTGAATCTCGTGGAAAATTATCGGTGAAGAAATCCATATTCTATATATCAATAATAGTAATCGCTGCGATCATCTTGCGAATTCTATTGTTGCTCGGCATGGATCTAACGGTTGACGAAGCATATTACTGGTGCTGGTCTCGGCAGCTCGACTGGGGTTATCTAGACAATTGTCCGATGGTCGCATGGATAATAAAACTGACAATCTTGCCTGGCGAGCTGGGTTTGAGATTGCCGTTTGTTTTGATCGGGGCTGCGCCAATCGTCTTTGCAGCGTTGATTGCACGCCAACTCTCAGAGGATAAATCCGCACCTTTGATTGCTGCGCTGCTGACGGCGACGATGCCGATGCTTGTTCTCGCCGGCTCTCTGGCTACGCATGATTCACCGCAAATCGCATTATATTCCTGCGCTACATGGTTGGTACTTTCAGCGAGCGGATCGCAGTGGGTCATCGCAGGAATACTCTGGGGTCTAGCCACGCTAGACAAATGGAGTTCTGCATTGTTGGTGCCTTGCTTGGCACTCGCTGCAACGGTAGAACCCGCTCTCAGGCAGCAGTTGCGAACGGCGTGGCCGTACGTCGGTGTTGTAGTTGGACTGGTGATTGTTTCACCGTTTTTGATTTGGAACTGGCAGCATGAGTTCGCATCATTTCAATTTTTCTACAATCAGCGCATGTTGGTAGAGCCAAAACCTATGACATTGGTGCATGCACTCATTTTGGGACCGGGTCCAATTCTGCTTTTAATCGCGCTTTTCGGATTTGCGACTGAAAGAAGTTCGCAATGGAAGCGGTTGGCCTTTATAACCGTCGTTCCACTTGTAGTCGTGATCTGTTTAGCGTTGCGCGGTCGTATCGATACTAATTGGCTCGACTTTCTTTACCCTGGTTTGTGCGCGGCTGCAGCCGCGAAGCTAGCTTCAATGAGGAAACCGGGCAGTATTCTTACCGCAGTGATAGTGGTGCCGTGGGTGGTGGCGGCACTGATCGATGCTCTGGAGATCCGCCAACCTCGGTTGATATCTCCGACCAACCCTTACATTGAAAAACTGCATGGCTGGCCGCAGCTAGCTGCCGATCTAAGCGAGTACAAAAACGACTATGTACTTGCTCCCACTTATTTGGTTCCTAGCGCACTTTCGTACTATGGCGGGTTTAGACACTTTGGTCCAACGTTTTACAACAAATCTCAATGGAGTATTTGGAATGAAAAACCACAAGCTGGACAAAGGAGCGTAGTTATCTCCCACCGAGAACTCACTGATCAAGAGATGGAGGCGTTAAAAATTGTTGGCAAAAAAGCGACAGTTTTTGATGCTGAATTCAGCGGTCGGGTAATTCGGAAGTTGTGGGTTTATGTTTCAGAGAGACAGAACTGATGCCGTTCTACGTGAGGCTTGTGCGAATACCTCGACGATCTAGTTTAAACCAACCAGGAATTATTTCCAGATTATAGATTTAAATGCTTTGTCCGCGGCTCCCGCGTGTGCCTTGTATAGCGAACCCGTGGCGATGTACGAAATCTCTTGCACTGCAGAACCTGTGCCGTCGCTATCAACGTACACGGTGCGCGAAGTTGTATGTTCTGCGTCTTTGTATGACCCCTCCACGACCAGGACTTTTTTGCCGTTGAGCACCTCCGTGGATGCGCTAGAAACATTGAAGTTGCCCGTTTTGTCGTTGATAACTTCAGCAAGCGAATTCAACTCGTTGGAGCCCTTGCTAATCGCGTGTGCCGCGCTTGCTAAGCACTCTTTGAACACATTAGCGCCTTCAGCGCTAATGCGATAGCCGCGATAGTACGAATTCAATCGCACATCGTTGTCTCCAGCGGGATGATATTCCACAAGTCCGGAATTGGCTTTCAGGTTTACCGAATCACGTTTGACCCAACCTTCGGGAATGGTCATGGAATCGACCTGACCGGTGGTCATGTATTCATTTTTTGCTGGAGTTGCACTGCTAATCATTTTGTCATTTCCAAAAACGTTCAAAAACAGATCGTCCCCAGCTACAGCAAGTTGCTTCTGAGCAATACTTTTAAACTCCAGGCTGTGCGTTTCTCGGGGCATCATGTTTACCATTGTTTTCTCCTTCAATTAGCAGCGAGTGGTTGGACTGAGTTACTTCGACATCGCAATGATGTTTGAACGAACCCATTTTTGATCTTGCTCAGTCAGGTCGGCTAGAGCAGTTTCTAAAACGAGGACGGCGTTATCGTGATTTTTTACAGGATCCGGAGTACCAGGAGCGACTTCTCCAGCCGGTTTGGGCGCGTTTTTGAAATCTGTTTCGACTTTGACACCTGCATAAGTGAGTTGAGTTCTGTAGTCCACATAATCGATCATGCCGAGCTGTTTTTCCTTTCGGAGAAGTTCGATCTGATCTTTTGCAGGACTTTTCTCGATCAACTCTTTCAGTACCATGCGATCCTGGGCTTTTTGGCGTTCGGAAACTTTTCCGCTCTCCCATGTTGAGTGCTTGATGTCCATCACTTGGCTCGCGTAATCAGCATCAGTTATGGTTTTGTTCAACCTTTGGATGCGAAGCAACTCTAGTTGTTTTGGGGTATCGACTACGCCGTTTGCTTTGTTGTCGGCCACGTCTCTTTTGAGTTGTTCTTCGATACCTACATTGCTCTGCATCGAGGTGAACAGATCTTTGATCGCAATTGGTTTGTCTTTCCCGTGGTCTGAGCCGGTACCCCATTGATTGTCGATTGTCACCGAATTGGTTTTCTCATCGAAATCAGTGATGGTCACAACGTGAGCACCGCCGGAGCCACCAGCAGCGCCTTGACCGGAATCAGTATAGAAAGGTTCTGCGGTTGTGTTAACCCGGACGATAACTGGGAGTTGACCATGTTCTTTGAGATATTTGAGCTTGGTTGCGAGATCTTCCTTCGATTCGATCTTGGTGACATTTTCAGCCGTTCCGGAATACCACTTAGCGGAAGCAAGCGTGACGTCGTCTTCTGGGCGGGCAGATATTTCATTGCTGATAACAGTAAGACGACCTTCGCTGAGCGATGGGGTGCGATCGAATCCGCCTTTTCCGTCTGGAACTTCTTTGTTGCCATCCCAAAGTCTTTCGCCGTTATCACCTTTGTCGCCCGGGTTTGGGTCAACCTGTTCGTAGCGGAGGTTGGTGCCGTGAAGAGCGTTATGTTTTACGTAATACAAATTGGTTGCCGTGACCTGGAAGATTTCGCTTGCGTGACTGCGCGCGCCATCTGGTGTGGGCCAAACTTTTGATTGAGTGTGTGCCTTCGGATCTTGCTTGACGAGAGTGCCGTCATGTGTCGAACGATATTCACCGGTGAGTGCCACATCTGCTACGAGTCTTGCTGCTTGAGCCGGTGTGCGGGTGTAGCATCGAGCTTCTACAGTGGTGATGTTGCAGGTGTTATGTGTGCCCTGATCGATGGAGGTAGGCACTGCTGCTTGATGTAAGACTTGTTGTGCGAGGTGATTTCTCTCAAGGCTAGTAAGTGGTGTTTCGCCGGTCGCGTTAGTGAGTCGTTGAATTTCTCTGTATGTGACTGCTACGTCTGCGTGTGCCAGTCCGTCTTTTTTAGCGCGTTCTTCGAAGGTGACCATGTCTTTTTTGAACTTCGAACGCTCTGGCTCTTGCAATGATTTGTTCGCCCAATCCTCTAGCTTTTTGTGCTCGTAGTTCTTTTCAGATTCGCGAAGTTTTTCGACTGCTTCCGGATTGGATTTACTGATCTCTTCGAGCCGGTCAGGATGCGGCATTCTGACTGGGCGATCGGGCGTTGGTGCTTTTACTTCCCTGGTACTACCTTCGGTGCCTGAAGGTTTTTGTTCTGCCGTTGCTTTCTTTTCGACTGGTCGGACTGTTTGCTGGCGTTCTTGTTTTTCGTGATGATTTTGCTTTTCGTTCTTTTGTTGTTTATCGTTGTGATTTTGTTTTTCGGTTTGCTTTTGGTTGTCGTTGTGATCGTTTTTGTCGTTTCGATTATTCTTTTCTTGGCGCTCGTGCTTGCCATTGCGTTGTTCGGGTGTGGCTGCGGAGGTTGGCTCTGCCGCGGTCTTACCATAGAGCGCGGTCGCATCGCCCATGTCGAGAAACTGCGAAGATTTTGTTGAAGTGCTGGAGTTATTGTCAACGACTTTGAGATTCGACGAGTTGAGAAGCGATAGTGCTTCCGTCGCCGCATGCGATTCGCTGTGCGGTTCAGCAGACTTCGATGTCGATTTCTCTGGAGCTTCGAGATTTGTGTTTTTCATTTCGGATTTTAGTAAGAAAAGAAACTACCGGTTGCAGATTTCGGAGCGATTGAATTCGTCACGCTGCATGTGGTTGAAGCTTTTTTATATTAAAGTTGCAGACCTGAACAAAGCCTGAACATTCGTTCCAGGTCTCTAGTGGTCTGTGGTGCCAGGTTTTCTGTAATTACTTGGAGCCCAGTGCTGCGTGTAAACGAGCATAGATGCTGTTGACTGGACTCGCCATCATTAGTTCGTCTGTTTGATGACCGACCATCATTCCGATTAGTTGATTCTTGTCGTCGATTACTGGAGCTCCGCTGGATGCGCCTGGTTGGAAGTGTTCGTTCATTCTGATAACCAGACCGGTATTTGCTGCTCCCTGGATCACTCCGTCGAAGTACTGAACTCCAGATGTGGAGCCCCTCTCCTGGGTAGCTATCCGAACTCGTGTTCCGACGGCGGGGAGCCTGGGCGACAGATTGAACACGTGAAGACTGTTGCTCCCCTGAATCTCGAATGCCGTCAAATCCTCGCTAACGTCACCAGTATTCTTCTCTACCGGATTGCCGGTGGTGAGAAGACTTTTGCTCACCCTCACCAGCGTGTGGCTATCGGTTAGATCTCGCACTTCGATCTCGCGCACCGCTGATGAAATTCTAGTGGGGGTGATGTAATAATCCAGCCCGCCCGCAGGTCCGAAGCCATGTAGTGGCATCAAAAGAAGAGTGCGACCTTTAAACCAGCGAATTGCAAACGCTTTGCCGGTTGAGTACGAGTTGCCGTTAGCGAGATGGATCGTCGGTTGACCGACTAATTCCTCGCACCACGCTGCGCTTGAATGGAAGACGAGTATGACTATCGCGGTAAGACAAAGGAGGAACCTGTTTGGATGTTTGCGCATCAATTCGACATCCTTTGGAACTTAGATGTAATTTGATTACCCCGCGATAACTGAGTTTATGTCGGGTGTTTACAGTTCTAATAAACCATCCATCTAAATTATACTGAATAAGAGCGCCCTAGGTTTTTGAATACGCCAACCGTCACCAGTTCACTCATTTAAGGAGCTCGCATGTTCGAGCGATTTACCGAGAAAGCGATCAAGGTAATAATGCTCTCCCAAGAGGAGTCGCGCCGATTAGGTCACAATTTCGTAGGAACTGAACAAATCTTGCTTGGATTAATTGGGGAAGGAACGGGCATTGCCGCACGAGTTCTCAAATCCACGGGAATTTCTCTAAAAGATGCTCGCATTGAAGTTGAAAAGATCATAGGTCGGGGAAGTGGTTTTGTCGTGGTTGAAATACCATTCACTCCTCGCGCGAAGCGCGCGCTGGAATTGTCGTGGGAATCTGCTCGGCAAATTCGTCACGACTATATTGGCACTGAACATCTCTTGCTTGGTTTGCTCGACGAAGGGGGTGGAGTAGCCAACCAAGTTTTGGAGAACCTTGGAGTCCAAAAGAGTAGTCTGCGAGTTCTGATTCTCTCGGAGTTGGGAAAGTCGGGCAGCGACTACAAAGTGCCTGGCGCAGAATTAGATATGTTTACTGGTATTCTCATTAACGCGCACCGCGTAGCTCGTGATCGAAATAAGAGCGAAGTGGATATGGAAGATGTCCTGATTGGAATAGTGATGTCCGATGACACCGCGGCAAGCAAGGCTCTCAACGCTTTCGGTGTTGATGTGAGTAACCTCAGTACAAGGATCGATATCGCTCAAGCTCAATCAGAAGCAACCCCTTCTACGGAAGGCGAAATGCCACTATCCGATTCAGTTCAACAGTGGCTAGCACGTGCCGTTCTACTCTCTCAAAATTACAATCATCCGCCTGCTTCATTGTTGCTTCTTGATCTGTTAGAACCGGGCAAATTGCGAGTTCTCAAAATACTGGAAGGATTCGGAGTAGATATGGATTTGCTTCGCGATGAAATTATGTCCGGATCCGATTGATTGATAATTCTACTGCTGCACTCTTCGGTTACGCTGCTCGTTTGTGGCACCGGTGTGAGAAACTGTCAATTGTTTCTGGTTTTCTGCCATTCATGAAAGCAATATACCCCAGTTGATATCATAGAGCCGGCTTGCAATTCGAGGTTCGCTAATATTGAAAGCAATGATTCATAGCTTCGTGATCGCGTTAGTGTCGATTCTTGCGTTACTAGCCCCTGCAGAAGCGCGACTGATGTATGGAATGCTCGACTCGAATGGCGAAGTTATCTTGCCTTTTGAGTATGCGGCTATCGCACCTTCATCAAAGGGGCGTCTGCTAGTCACTCCGTTAAGCGCCGATCAAAAGTCTTTTCTAGAGCCGTTTTACGTCAACGAGGAAGGCAAGCGACTTAATGAAAAGGCTGATTATCCGAGCATGTTGACGGGAGGTTGGAGTTACGACCCGCGAAGAATTCTTTCTGCGTTTGATAGTCCGAGAAAGATTGAAAAAAACTATCGGAAGAAGTTTCCGAAATCAGTTAATTGGATTTTCGCCCAGGGCGATAACGGATGGTTTCCGGCAGCATTTGGTGCTGAGGGTAAAATCGAACAGGTTTATCGGCCTGGTGATGGTAGCAAAATTGGTTTCGTTGACCAAAATGGGCAAATCAAATTGGCTCCAAAGTTTGAGGCTGCGAGTGCTTTTAGACGTGGTAAGGCTGTCGTTTCCTTGAAATCGGACGAGTGCTTAGATGCTGCAAATCAAAAAGTATCTTGGGGTCTAATTGATGAAAACGGAAAGATGCTCATTTCAGGCTATTCTTGGCTGTATGGTGTCGGCAAATCATTTATTGCAGCAAAGCGGTCAGGCAATAGTTTTGATGCCGCGATGTGGCGCAATCCAGGGCTGAAACGCATCTTCGGATTTGATCGTGGTGAAGAGTGGCGTCAATTCATCGATTCGTATGATCTCATCGGTATGTCTCGAGATCAGGTGTATGAGCTGCTTGGCGATCCAGATGAGGTTCCCCGTCGGCATCATAGTCCGACGGCCCCCGAGAACGAGACTCTAATCACGCTTGAGTCGCTCGGAAAGTTGCCAACGATCAATTATCACATATGGAACAGTTCTTGTGGCTCGCTAGGATACTCCGGCGTTCAAATTGAGTTTGGTGCTGACGACACTGTGACCGGGTGGTGTAATACCAATAGTGACGGTGAGGGAAAGAAACTTGGTGAATGGGTGCGGAAAAATGTTGGTTCCGGCGGGCGTAGTTTGAAGGAAACAGAGGCAGACAAAACTGGCTCTGGTGAGAATCTTAAGTAATTCCATAAATTACTGATTGGTAACGATGCAAACGCCTTGCCAGGTTCGCTGTGCACGTTTTTGGGCACAATGTGTATACGCACTTTCGCTGATACGATCCTGCGGATTTACGAGCAATGGGCGTTTCGCTATTCTGGAGATGTGAGGGGCGATCGTTTTATCCGCCAAAAGCGACCTTACTGGACCAAATGAGTATGAGCAGGATTGGACCGACTGTTTGAGGTTAGTGAATATGTCAAATTCTCGAGAACTGCCCGACGTCCGGGAGCGTCAGAAATTTCCGAAGAACAACTTCTTCAATTATCGCTGGAGAGTTCTCGACAATTTTAGTAAACAAATAGATCGGCATCTGTTCAATCTTCAGGCAAAGATTTCCGGCACCAACAACACTGTGTTGAGCGAGCGAATTATCCAAGGCTATCAAGCCAGTCTCAGCGGCAGTGACAGCACCACCAAGAACAATGATCTAATCGGCGATCTTGCTCAGGATGCGATGCAGTTTGTCGCACAAAGAAACAGTGAAAATCGCGTCAGCGCGAAGTCGGAAGTACTGGTCTCGAAGGCGACTACCAGCCTGATTAATCGAACTTTCAAGACGCTCCTGGCGCTATCGACCGAGCTGAATAGCGTTCTCGGATTTAGCGATTTGTCCGTCCGGGCAACAGAACCGGAAGTGACGAAACGCGCAGGGAAAAGTGAAAGTTCGCATGCTACCTGCGTTCAAGCAAGTATTTTTACTGGACTTTTCCGTTTGCTTATCGAAGGAAAGGACAGCGCAGTCAGCTTTTACATGATACCAACCGCTAATCTGTCGGCGATGATTGATGCCTCAAGTATCTATAAGCCTTTCACCGTGTGGAGAGCGAATTTCGCCGAAGGGGATCAGGTTTATTGGATAACTCCGGATGGGATTTTGACCGAAGAGATGCTCGATCGTGCCTGCGCAGAACTCATTCGTTGGTTGATTGAAACGACACAAGAAGAGATCGCACCGGGGTCCACTCACAATACTGCCCACCAGGCCGAAAGAGCTGGCTCCGTCAGTGTTTCTGAATTCAGTCAAGCCGATCCATGGGTGCAGCAGCAACCGCCGGTTCAATCTACGTCATCAGAGTGGACGCAAACCGACAGTGTTCCGAGTCTTGGAACTTTGTATAAAGAGTCCGGTATCTTCGATACTGTGGACTACGATTACAGTACACCGTCCGTTCAGAACTTCTTCGAACAAAAGAACGAGCCGAAGCCCGCGTTTGACGTGAGGACTGAATTTGATGCAGATGCTGTCGCAGAACAAAAGCTTGCGAAAGCTGAGGCGATGGCGGAAGAAAAGCCTGCTTACGAGTTTAAGCCAGCCTTCCAAGTGAAGCAAACCTACGAGCAGAAAGTATTCGATCAGCCTGTCACTCCGGAGCTGAAGGCTGAGTTCAAGCCGGAGCTCAAACCCGCTTTTAAACCAGAAATCAAACCGCAGGATTCTCCCTCCATGTTGCTTTCCGCGCAGCGCGCACCGCTGGTGCCACCACTGGTATCGCCACCCGCAGCAGCTCCGGCACCAGAACCAGCATTCCAAGCGTTTAGCGCCGAGTCACCTAACCTTGATGTCAACTTTGATCTTGGCGCATTGCAACAAGGCGCTATCATCGGTACCGGTTCCAAATCAATGTCCGAAATCGAGAAAACGAAATCGTTTGATCTCAAAGCAGAATACTACGCTCATACGGCAAAGCCGGCAAAAGCCGCTTCGACCAACAAACGAGCAAGCCGCAACAAGTCCAATACTCGAAAAAACAGAAAGAACAAAAAGAAGTAGTGCACGTGGTCGTTGTCGGCGCATGGAACCGATGATATTCCGATTCGACCACCAAATACCAATGAGTCCAACTGGTCAAAAAGCAAAGTAGTCTTCTGGAATTGT
>JBGAHZ010000017.1:0-157520 GCA_044225915.1 Obscuribacteraceae bacterium (SeqCode) | reverse complement strand
GCGCTCTTCGTCGTAGAAATCAAACTTTTGTAGATAGGTAAGAACTTTTGCCATGGGCTCTGACAGGGTGGTCAGGTATAGGATCGGGCGTCCTTCTTCATTAGCGTGATGGAAAATCAGTTGTTCTGCGAAAACAGTTTTCCCCGTGCCCGGCTGACCCATAACAATGTTCATGGAGTTGGGCTGGAAGCCACCTTTCAAAATTTCGTCCATCTCACGGTTGCCGGAGCTGATCAGCTTCTCAGTCATCAGTCGCTCGCTCCTGTTGCTGTGGCGCGCTCAAGGATTTTCAATACTCTATTTTTCTCTAGAGGTTTCTTTATAAACGCAT
The DNA here is from genome assembly GCA_044225915.1 of Obscuribacteraceae bacterium (SeqCode). Lineage (GTDB taxonomy): Bacteria > Cyanobacteriota > Vampirovibrionia > Obscuribacterales > Obscuribacteraceae > JADYXR01. The sequence continues at coordinate 157,189 of JBGAHZ010000017.1, read as the reverse complement.
CTGCGCCTGCCCGTTTCGAGCGCTCTTCCGCGGCCAGCACACTGAAGACGACGACCGTGACAATGTGCTGCGTATCCGGGTCGCCCTTCAGCAGGCGACAGAGCGCAAGACCATCCAGCTTAGGTAGCAATACGTCGGCGAGGACGGCTGCGGGGAGCAGTTTTCGCGCGGTATCCAACGCTTCGTATCCCTCAGTAGTGCAAACCACTTCGTAACCGGCTTCGCTTACGAACTGACTGACCAATTCACGAACCGCTGCGTCGGGGTCGGCTATCAGGATCAATGGTTTTACTGATTTAGACTTATTGTTTGCCATGATGTCTCGGCTGAGGTGTGTTCCGAATCGGTCCTTTTCGGCTACGACTAAAAGCTTAGCGTAAGGTGTCAAAATCAATGTCGGATAGGGAAATTGCCCGACCTTGGATACTTTCGACTAAATGAAATTGCAAAAGGAGCGGGTCTTTGCACTGCCGGCTATAAATAGACGATAGGGGTCCTTTGCAGCTAGCAAGTTCTCAAGCACCGTCAGCACTAGCTTTGGTATATTTGAACTGCTGACCGACGGTGTTGAAGCGCCCGCACGCCGGAATTTGACGTGGGAATTTTGTTCAAATCACAATCTGTGCACCAAATACGGTGCCAATTTTTAAGAATCTCTCGGTGGCGATTGGCGTGAATGCTTGGTGCAAGCTCTGCTGGTGATATTGCAAAAAGCACTAATGAGTTACCCTTTGCGGAACCTCTAGATTACAGGCTTCTCATATATTTCCAATTGTTGCAAGGTAATTTGCAGAGCCTTGAAACTTTTACCAGCAGCGCGTTTCGACGGATTCTTCATCTCCTCTTTATTATTCAATTAAAACTAAACTAGGTTGCCTGCTTGGCGACATAGATGTAGATTTGAATCCTGAGTTTATAAGCAGTTCCTGCCCCACCACTGGTGCGGAGGAAGAGATTTATCTCGAAGGAGATCGCTAGAAAAACTTAGATGCGGATTTCCCCACTGACATCCACATTTGAGCTTATCAAAACGGTAATATCGTTAGCACTGTATAAGGTAACGCGCGTATATGACCAGACACCCTGACTTAACGCATTGCACCTACTGCTCGCATCCAATCGAGCAACTCGCTAAATTCTGTGGCGAGTGTGGATCACTTACCGAAGCGATCAAACAACCTTACCAACAATCACCTATTCCTCTAGAATCCGCATTTGCACAAGCGGCAAACCGCCTAAAGATGCAAACGCCTAATCCATATAACGGAGTGCCATCAGGTTTCATTCATGAACCTGGTCAACCAAACGGAGTGCCTTCGGGTTTCGTTCACCAGCCGCCTTCGAATGGCGTACCATCAGGTTTCGTCCAACAAAACTATAACGGAGTGCCATCAGGTTTCGTTCCGCAACCACAGAATGGAGTTCCCTCAGGTTTCGTTCAAAACGGCGTGCAATCAGGATTTGTGCCGACACAACACAATCCACAGTACATTCCACAGTCGATGTCTCAACCGTTACCGCAACAAGTCATGGTACCGAATACGGTTTCCTACGATGAGTTGAAACTTCTAGAAGCTTACCGACTATCACAAATTTCCGGGACGCAGCTGGAGTGGAAGCCCACACCATCCGGTAATACAGTGCCACTGCCGCCGACGGGCGGAGCACCAACATTCGCTCAAGTGCATGGGGGCAAATTAGAGTCTTCGCCTAAGCTCGTTTCCGAGATGCAAAATCTGAATGCGTCGATTGTCAGAGAACGCATTTTCTTGATTATGCACTGCACAATTTTCCTGGTTACGAATGTCATCGGTTTGTACATCGCGTTGAGCTGTTACTACGGCTGCCACGGAGATGAAGTCACCAAGCTGGTTATGGCATTTACACCTCTCACGTTTATAAACTTCGTCGCGCTGTCTTGTTTAGCACCGATCAAAGGTACGAAGCGCGAAATCGCCAGATTGATTGAGAAAAAACAATACGTTCAATTCCAAATGGAATACAGCAACGTAATGTAATCCGTGTCGGAATCTGTGCTAATCGTAGGGGCGCTTTGCAAGCGCCCGGGCTGCTAGTCACCGATCATTCATCGTCATTTAAACGGCGTGGGCGCCTGCAAGGCGCCCCTACGATTATTTTCCGCAAGTCTATTTGCCGACGTACCATAGGACGCCGGTCCGATCCGCAAGTCTATTTGCCGACGTACCATAGGACGCCGGTCCGATCCGCAAGTCTATTTGCCGACGTACCATAGGACGCCGGTCCGATCGCAAGTCTATTGGCCGACGTACCATCGGACGACGGTCCGATCCGCAAGTCTGTTAGCCGACGTGAACCCTGGGACGCCGGTCCGGATCGCGTTCTTGCCCGCGTAGAATTTCTCTGACCAGGGGGGCGGTCTCACCCTCGCCGAAGAGAATGTATTTGAAGACGTACGCGATTGGATGTCCTTCGGTCCAACCGAAGTACACGTGGGGACACCTGTTGGTCATATCGCGAATGTGTAGTAAAAGCGCTGCAATCGCGTTGGGAACAGAAGGCGAAGAGCATCGGAAGACCTGGTAACCGTTGACTTCTATGCCTTCGACCACAAGCGTTTCTTCAAGGAAGTCGGAGACATCCTCTTGTGTTACCTCGAGGAAAATAAAATCGCCTTCGCGGGTTTGAATACTGTGAGCCAATCTTGCTTCTTTTTCTTTGGCTTCATAGTCATCGAATTGCTCTTCGTTTTTGTGAGCGAGGATTCTGACCTCGCCCCACCGGCGGTTGCATGCTTTTTTGATAAAAGACATTGCTTGATCGTCCAAAATGACTTTTCCGATTCGAAGCTCCGTCGCCCGGAGTGCCCTGGATGCAATCGAACTGGCAAGAATGGTGATCGTGAACATGAGGGAAATTGCCAGTCCATCAGGTCTTGTGAAAATGACGTTGACCGATGCGTAGATGAAGATAGTGCTGATGATACTGAAGTACGTTTTTAATAACGGATTCGTTTTCCATACGATCATCGTAACTGCGATGACACCCGAGGTGATCAACACGAGCAGACCAGTGGCAAACGCGCCTGCTTGTGCTTCAACGTCCGCTTTGAACGCTACAGTGATGATGCAGGATACTGCAGTGATGAAAAGGACGATTGGCCGCTTTGCCGCTGCCCATGCCGGTGCCATACCATATCGAGGCAGATAGTTTGGAACTAAACTTAACAGCGCTGCCATGGCGGACGCACCAGCAAACCAGAGAATGAGAACGGTGATGATGTCGTATACGGTGCCTACCGTTTCGCCCAAATATTTATGGGTGAGGTAGGCGAGAGCTCGACCGTCAGCGGCCTGACCGTCTTGAAAAAGTACCGGGTCGATGAGAACGGTGGTGACGAGGCAGCCGAGAATGAGGAATATTCCCATGATTACCGCTACCGTCAACAGAAGAATTCTAGTTTTCTTGACGCGGTCGTTGAGCTCTGCTTCGGCAGTTTCTCCTCGAGTCTTAATCAAAGGCATTACTGCGACACCGGTTTCGAAACCGGAAAGTCCAAGCGCCAATTGTGGGAAGGCGAGCATGGAGACTGCGACCATCAGCCATGGATTTGGGTATTTCGTGTGAACGATGTTGAGCCAATTGTCGATCACCGACCAGTTTTGCAGTACATGGTCGATGCAAACGCCGATGACAACGAAGTTTATAGCGAGATACGAAAACACAAGCACAACACAAATCGCGATTGCTTCCTTGAAACCTTTCAGGAAAAATGCACCCAGCGACAAAATCAGTACGAGCGTGATGGCGATCCTATCTTTCAAATAGACTGGCCACATGGGGTTTTCTATGATGTGAGCCGTGGCATCGGCCGCGCACATCGTGATGGTAAAAACAAAATCAGTAACGGCGAAACCCAAAATGATGAGTACGATCGATTTGCCAAGCCAGCCGGCAAGCAATTTTTCGAAGATGGCTAGAGAACCTCTTCCTTGCGGACTTTCGTTGGCTATGACACTGTAGGCAGGCAGCGCTCCAAACAGAGTGAGAATGACGAGGTTTAAAGTCGCAAGCGGCGAGAGTGCACCAGCCGCTATAAAAGCCAGACCGGGTTGAAATCCCATGGACGAGAAGTAATCGACCCCTGTAAGACACATGACCGCCCACCATGGTGATTGGTGGACTTTCTCTTTGCCCTTCATCCCTTCGAAGAGCCAGGCTTTCAGTTTCGTGGGTCCGCTGACCATATAGTTGCGTTTAACTAGAGGAGGGATAATCGTAGACGCTTGAGAACATGAACACAATCCTCGATGAGCTCGATTTACCTGAAGGTCTGCCGAGATGACAAACAGAAAGCCGCATGATCTTGGGAATCACGCGGCTGCCTGCGGTTGTGTTCGGTTCGGCTGAGTCAGGCTCAGACGGTCGCTAAAGCTTGTTTCTTCAGTGCGCAGACGCTGTTTAACACAGCGCGATACTTTGTCACTTCCTCGGTTTGAGGATTTAGCATTGAGAGCATGGAGAGGTGATTTTCCAGTTCTTGAATTCGACTTTTGAACTTTTCAGGGTTCATTTTTGCCTGATGAAACAACGCACGAATCTGACGCCGTTTTTCTCTTGGCAAATTCGGTCGGCGATTGACTACCAGACCAGAAACGATCTGTGCTGAATTGCGGCGCAGGAAGCGGGTCTTGCGCATGTTGAGACGGAAGCCCTCTGATTCGAGAATTTCAGTCACCATCCGCATGTCACCCAGAGTGAACATCGTGTCACCGGATATGGTGATATCGTCGCAGTACCGTGTGTAGTTCCAGCCTTTGGTACTGCAGTATTCGGCCATCTCCATATCGAGGCTGTGCGATATGAGGTTGGCTAAGTACGGAGATGAGGGGGCCCCTTGTGGAAGAGACCCCATGAAGGTAGTTAGTTCGGTTAAAACGCAGGCTACGGGAAATGCAAAACCGAGCCTGAGAAATAACCCCAGCACGCGCTCTGAGGTTATAGAAGCGAAGAAATCTTCGATATCTATATTGAAGACGAAACGTCTTCCGCAGTGGGGCAGCGTATTGCTGAGAATCGATTTGCCGGGTCGAAATCCGGTGCACGATTCAGGCAATGGAATGTTGCTCAGAAATCTGCGAATGATTTTTCTTTGCAGGTTTTTCAGAGGTTCATTCGGCGCATGGATAACCCGCAAGTCACCATTGCTCTTACGCCGTTTGAACCTACTGTAAAACTCACCACTTCGATATACGAATCTCAGCAACTCGAACTCCGAGGTGGCTAATTCGCCGGCTAGTTGATCGAGTGAGTTGATATCGTACATGCCACCACTTCTTTTTTTTATTGGGGAAACAGAGAGTACCCATGCCCCGCTAGGAATCAATGCGCTTAAATAACGCTCAGTCCCTTACTTTTTTGATCCTTCAAGTTTCCTTTCAGAATCACCAGCAGTAAATTATTTCTGCTGGAATGACACCACACCAAACTGGTTGACGAAACATCAACCTACACCGCGTAAGCGGTCCAGAGCAGATGGGTACTCCCGTTTCTCCAAAACTTGTGAATCGCATTACCCCAGTTCATGCAAAACTCACACGATGATCTAACTCGACTTCGTTACGAAAGTCAATAAACCAGAGTGTACTTAAGCGCATTCACACAAGTGGTATATATGGTGCCTTGAGGCGAAGATATGCGTTATATCCAGATCGGGCGTACCGGCTCACGGAACTGGTTTTAGCGGTGGCTCATCACCATCCGGCCGATTGCGTCTTCTTTCTCTCGCGCGACGTCGACGCGCTTCTTTTTCTGTCTCTTCTTTGTCTTCTTCTTTTTTCTCATCTTGCCATAATGGCTCGCCTGCTTCAGTTTTTTGTTTCGCCTCTTCGAGGTACAGGCGGGTCTTGTGAGCGAATACCATTTGGGCATCAACACTGAGGTTTGCCCGAGCTAAAAAGTGTGCGGTAAAGCAGTAAGCCAGATCCAGATCGTTTTCGCCCGCGATTCTTTCTGACAGCAACCAGCAAAACCATGCGGCTGCTTTTGACAGTGGTTCTGTCTCACCCGAGAGTGATTTAAAGAAGTCGTTCTCGTTTCTCTGGTCTGTGAGAATCTGTTCAACATCAGAGCCGAAGCGGCATTTGCACTCGCATTCTCCGCACAGAGGTAAAGGACCTTGATCGCGTTCTTTAAGTTTCCAGAAATCAGAACGCCACGTTCTTAAATCATCTATATTGATTCGACGCGTCGGCCAGTCCGGAAGGAATGCGGGTCGCAACATGCTGAACCAGCGCTCTTTTTGTTCCTGTAGATCGGCATAGGACCAGGCATGTTCGCGGGCGAGCTTGTCGAAATACCATTCCGTTGCTTGACAAATCGTGCACCAACTTAGTTCGACAATGTCAGGAAATGTTCGTCCGATTTGCGATTGTAATTCGCCCACCAACCGGCCGCGATAGTGCACCAACTGCGTGAGGTCCTTCTGGCAACTCAGAAAATAGTTGACGTATATCGTGCGAAAAGCCTGGCTCTCAGCTATTTCGCGAGCTTTTGTAAAAGTATTGTCTTCACACGCACCAGGAAATGATGAACAACCGGCGTATCTGCATGCCACTTGAGTCGAATTAAATTGTGCAACTGAAGTGTCGCGGACAGGCACCTCATGTAGTGGTATGCGGACCAGCTGAGTGTCCTCTGCGTCCTGCGCAATCACCCATGCAGAGCCAATCGGGCATTTATACAAATCTTTCTGATCCAGGTCTTGCGGAAGATCAGCAGTTATCAATTTTGCTTGTTGAACTTCGATGCGGTGAAAAATTCTGGTGCCGAACAAAGCAATCAAATCCATGCTGAGTTTGCTGCAGGCCTGCATGGAAATGATCACCGGAAGCCCCTGTCTGCGGAGATTTCCTAGCATGGTGGACAACGGAATCCAGCTATCTTCCTTTTGATCGTCACCGACGCGTCGACCAGGAAGACCCATCAAATATGTCAAATGAATAGCATCGTCGATAAGGATTGTTTTCTTCGGCGTCTCTAAATTCGGAGTGAGGTAATGCTCGTGAATCTGCAGCAGGAGCATGCCTACGAAGAAGCATTTATTGCGGACATCGGCGATTGACTCGCATTCCACTACGACTTGTTCTTGAATGAAGAAGTCATCGGGCAGGCCGACCTTGGTGTTAAACACGGCACCACTGCTGGCAGAGACGAGTGAGTCTATCGCTCTGACGAGCTCTTGAGGCGGATTGCCGGCCAGCATCGTAGCGAATGGCGCACTCTGAATATATTCGAGCAACTCCAACAAAGTGGGATACGCTTCGACTGCATTGCCATCGTATTGCAGATTTCGAAACAGAGTTTTCGGAGGATTGGCTTTTGCGTTTCTCTCGGACTGATTGCTGCGTAATTCGAGGCGACTCTGAGCACGAGCTTGTAGGGCTTCGCTGTGGTCGTTGTCGAATTGATTCCGTTGCTCTTCCTCGTCGTCTGATGGTGCTCTTTTAAGTGGTCGAAGTTTTCTGACGGGGTGTCCTTCGATGTCATCCTCTTCGGATTCACTTGAACCTTTACCGAATCTTGATTGTGGTTCATCATCGTCGTTGGCACCGCTTTGTGAGTCGTCGGGACCGAAGTCGGTAAGTATGTCCGATAACGAGGTCCTCGGGGCGTCCAGCCTCGCGTTTTTATTTCTGAACAGATTCCAACCGTGGTTGTTATAAACCGCGTAAAGCGCCTTCTCAAGCACTTTAGACGAGGTCACCGACAGATTGAATGACGCCGAAGTCAGCGAGACAAAGGTTTGGATGTGCGCGAGTATTCGGACATGCGGAGCGGCTTTTAACGGGTTGAAACGCAAGGTCTCTTTGCTGTCATCGCAAATCGAATAGACCTGCAAGGCACCCGGCAACTTTCGGAAGGTTTTGCCCTGAGTTTCCAGCACCAGGAATGGCTGAGAGTGCTCGGCTAGCGAGCACGCCAGCTGCCAGCAGGTATTGGTTTTACCTGTGCCAGCCCCACCCGTGACCAGCACATGCTGCCGCATGGCTTCTGCGTTGAGCGTGTATGGGTCTGCTGCAGCAGATCTTTCCTTGTGACCTAGCAGAATCACTACTTACGAATACTTCCGTAAACGGGTGTTTTTATATTTTACCCGTTGTGGGAAAGTTACTCGGATTTTTCTGCCGGTTGCCATCTCAGATTTGGCTTACGAGCGGCGAGGGCCTCGTCGAGTTTTGCAACCGGAGTCGTGTGTGGTGCATTTAGTACCACATCTGGTGTCTCGATGGTTTCCTTGTCAATCGATCTCATGATTTCGACGAACGAATCGAGAGTTTGTTTTGATTCGGTTTCAGTCGGCTCGATCATCATCGCTTCCGGCACTACAAGCGGGAAGTAAACGGTAGGTGCGTGAACACCGTAGTCGAGCATGCGCTTGGCGATATTCGATGTCGATACGCCTCGTGATTTTTGTTTGGATCCTGAAAGAACGAATTCGTGCATGCATGGTTGTGTATGCGGCAACTCGAAGATGTGCTTGAGCTGTTCTTTCAAGTAGTTAGCGTTCAAAATCGCGTCGTGCGAAATTTGTCCAATCCCTTCTCTGCCGTTGGCGAGGATGTAGGTGTAGGCTCTCACCAGGATTCCGAAGTTGCCGTAGAAGCCTTTGATCTTTCCGATTGATTGTTCACGATCCCAGTCGAAATCGAAGCCGTCATCGGTTTTTACAACAACCGGTTTTGGGAAAAACGGATAGAGTTTATCAATAGCGGCGACTGCGCAGCCACCAGGACCGCCACCACCGTGTGGGGTAGAGAATGACTTGTGCAGGTTCAAGTGGCAGACGTCGAAGCCCATGTCGCCCGGTCTCACCAGACCCATGATGGCGTTCAAATTAGCTCCGTCGTAATACAACATGCCGCCAGCCTCGTGAGTGAGCTTCTGAACGGTCATGATTTCTTCTTCGAACAATCCCAGCGTGTTGGGATTGGTAAGCATGATTGCGGCGACATTGTCGTTCAAAGCGCTCTTCAGCGCGTCGATGTCCACAAGACCGCGATCGTTGGAACCAATTTCAACAACATCGAATCCAGCCAATGCTGCTGTAGCCGGGTTGGTACCATGAGCGGTGTCAGGCACGATAACGATGTTGCGGTTTTTCTTACCCTGGGCTTCGAAATATGCTCGAATCAGCAGCAGTCCTGTCAGCTCACCATGAGCTCCGGCGGCTGGCTGAAACGTGACGTGCGGCAAGCCTACGATCTCGGCGATCATCTGCTCGAGATTCCACAGCAATTCCAGAGCGCCCTGAACCTGGTCTACGGGCTGGTGAGGATGCAGTTCTCTGAATCCTTCTAGTCCGGCCATGGCATCGTTGACTTTGGGGTTGTACTTCATCGTGCAAGAGCCGAGTGGATAGAACCCTGTGTCGATCGAGTGGTTGAGATGCGAGAGGCGAACGAAGTGTCGCATTACATCAAGTTCTGTCACTTCAGGAAGTGCTGCTGCATTTTTGCGAACGAATTGCGAAGGAATCAGATCCGAGATTTTCTTATCCGGAACTCCCGATTCGGGGAGCTTGACTCCATGCCGTCCCGGACTGGATTTCTCGTAGATCAATTTTTCCATTTTAGTTTTTCCTCCAATCCGTTTCGTACTCAGTAAATTTCGTCAGATGGTTTTTCGATGAATTAGTGTTCGAAGATATTGTTGAATCCAAGTTGGTCGAGTTCGCAGACCAGCGGTAATGTCTGGTACAAACGTTCTGCGATGTCCAGTCGTCCTTCTCTTTCGAGTAGTGCGTGCAACTTGTTGTAGAGCGGAATCAGCACACGGACATCATTAGCTGCATAGTCGAGCTGCGAATCCGTCAGATCGCCTTTAGCCCAATCGCTCATTTGATCTGACTTATCGAGTTCGAATTCGAGCAACTCAGAGACCAGGTATTTGAGGCTGTGTTTATCGGTGTAAGTGCGCACCAGTTTTGACGCGATTTTTGTACACCAGATAGGATTGATGTCAATACCAAGGTAGTATTTCATCACGCTGACATCGAAGCGCGCGTAATGGAAAAGCTTGATTATGCTTGGCGCGGTGAAGAGTTTCTTCAGGTTGCTGTCGCCATGGCATGGCAACTTATTGCGGTCCGGGTAGCGGACAAAACTGACTACGCCTTCGTCGTCACAGATTTGAACGAGGCAGAGACGGTCGCGTCGGAGGATCAGTCCTCTGGTCTCTGTGTCGACTGCGACAATCGACTTCGTCAAATAATGCTTCAGGCGCTCGTCGGGAATGTCGTATTCGAATACTTCCGGCTTTTGTTTCACCAAAGTGTGGGCAGACAACGTAAAACCCTCATTCAGCCATCTATCGCTAATCTTGAAAACGCCGGATTGGCCTGACGCGGCGAGCGTACAATTATAAGATCGTTGGACATCGGGCGAGCTGCTTCAATGCTTCATGTGAAGCGGATCTTCACCAACTTGCGGGCATCGGACGCTTACAAATTCATAACTTTCCAATTATTCTGATTTATAAGCTTCGTCGAGGACTTCTATTAGGTGTTTCACATCGACGGGCAAGTTGCGGCTGCGAATGCCGGCCTGGAGTTGAATCATGCAGCCGGGATTGGTTGTGACGACGGTTGCGGCGCCGGTCTTTTCGATAAAGTCCAGTTTTCGGTCAAGTACTTTCAGGCTCATTCGCGTGTTGAGCAAATTGTATATACCTGCGCTGCCGCAGCAATGTTCGGATTCGATCAGCGGAACTATTTTGTTCTCGCCTTCTTGATTCAAAGACTCAAGCAAATCTGCTGGTTGGCTGCGAACATTTTGCGCGTGAGCTAGATGGCAGGCGGCGTGATAAGTGGTTCTTTCTTCTAGTGGTTTTGGCTGTTCTTGAAATTTCGCAGAGGCAAGAAATTCCGTGATGTCTTTGACTCTTTCGGAGAAGAGCTCGGCTTTGTGAGCGTAGTCTTTGTCGTGCTCGAGCAGGTGTCCGTAGTGTTTCAACATCGCTCCGCATCCTGCCGATGTCACCACCACTGGTGTCGTGCTGTGACCGAACAAGTCGATATTTTTCTTGGCGAGCTCGATGGCGATGTCGTTTTCTCCTGCATGATAAGCCAATGCTCCGCAGCATGTTTGCTTCGGCACATCCACGCTGCTGCCTTGTTTTAACATCAACCGAATCGAGGCGTGATTAACATGGTTGTAAAAAACATCCATGACGCATCCAGCGAAAAGCAGCGCATGACGACCGATCTCGCTTATCACTTTCGGTTGGAGGCTGGGGGGTAGACTGACTTGCGGAGGTACCAGAGGAGTAAATGCTTCCCAATCGATTAGTCTATCAACCAGCGATTCCTTTTCTCTGGTAGGCGTGACCCGTGTTTCGCCTGCGACTTCGTTCAACCCATCGACTGGTGGTTGATGTGAAACTTCGCTGCGTTTTCCAATCAAATGTTTTAGAACTGATGTGCCGAAAAGCAGTTGCCATGCGCGTAAAAGATTACCAAGGAAGCGAAGCAAGCCGTATCGAGGCAATACATTTTTAAACGCAAAGCGCATGATAAAGCGCGAGAAGGCACTACGTTTAGCTGCCAGGTAAGGACGTGTCTGATTGAGGATCTCTTCGTATTTTACTCCGGATGGGCATGCCGTCTGGCATCCGAGGCACCCCAGGCATGATTCGATGTGACTGGCCATGCGATCGGTAAGTTCAGTCTTGCCATGCTGCCACTGATTTATTAGATGAATTCGTCCTCGTGGCGATTCCATCTCTCTGCCCGTCGCAAGATATGTAGGGCAGGCAGGCAAGCAAAGACCGCAGTGGATGCAGCTTGCCAGAAGACCAGCGTCAATGGCAGGTCTTTCATCCAGCGAAATAATTTTGTCGGACGTATTGATATGAACGCTTTCCTGCGCGTGCGTGACAGCAGCGGTATGCGTAAGTTCAACTTTCTGTCGGGCTTGGATGCCGACACCATTGCTGTCAGTTGCAGGATTATTTTCCATCGTCATTGGTAAAAACTCACAAGCGGATTGAGTATTCCTTCCTGGTCGTACTGAGTTTTGAGGCGACGGGAAACCTCATCTAAAGCGCGATCTCCATCAGTTTTTGTAGAGAGGTTTTTAACCGTTACATCGGTTGTCTCCGTAGAAAACCTTGCCGTCACAGGTTGCAAGCCGTCGTGATTGAGAGTGTCTGCGAAATTGTGCAACGAATCGATCGTAGTTTTCTTTTCGGAATTCACGAGTGCGAGGCGCAACCTTCCGGTTGCCGGTCTCGCCGTCCAAAACGGCTTCCCATGCTGATTCCAGAACGTCTCGAAGAAATAGACCATGCCTGAAGGTGACATTGACAGCTCGACAAAATCGGTACCGCTCTCTTGAAAAATTTCGGAGCTCAGTCTTTGTATGCGATTTCCCAGTGCCGTCGGAATGTCATTGACGCGAACTCCAGTTTTTACAGCGGCGCTTCGTAATGCTCTTGCCACCTCGTCAGCGACTTCTTTATGTCCGCGTGTGCTGACTAGAATCATTACTTCGTTGCCGTTTGCCGAATGAACAATTGAACCGATTTCGGAACACAGAATAGTGTCTTTCTGGCACGTCTGCGCGCAGTGTTTGAGCAATCTTGTATCAAGGATCTCGATGCAATAAGCGGGTAGTCCGGTGGCTTTGAGACTGTTTGCCAGCGCGATCATATCCTGTGGCTTTGAGCCTGAGATCAGAAAGCAACTTTCTTTTTCCGGACGGCTATAGAGGCGAAGGTGCACCATATACGGTACCGCAAGCCAACTGTAAGAACCGGCGAATACTTTGCTCAAATCGTATCCGGTTACGTTTTTGACAATCTTGCCGCCGGTCTTGATTCGTTCACCGCCTGTGATGGCAAGTTCCATCCCCAAGATCAGATGTTTCATTCCGCCTGAAAAGGTTTCCAGAAAGCCACCGTCGGCATTGTCAATCACGTCGGCGAGCGTGGTTGAATCCCGCAGGTATTCGACAGGAAGCCACTGCCCGTGGTTACTCAGATATTGATTTAGAGCCTTGACTGTAATCCCGGTTTCAATGGATAAGACCTGGTCTCCTTTGACATGCTCAATGATCTTGGCCATGCGGTCCAGGTTTAAAAAGATCGCCTGCACCGGCTTTGAATCAGTCAGACCGGCGGTCAGTTTTTCAGGACGCTTGCCAGGCGCGCCACGAAAGACATATACGCCTTCTTCACGCGCTTTTGACAAGACCTGTGCCAGTTGCTGAGCCGAACTAATTTCAAGTTCCACACATTGCAACTGTCCATGCGCGAAGGCATAGGAGTTTATCGATCTGGCAATGCTGGTGAGTTGAGCTAGCCCTGACATTTTTGATGACATAGAAAGGTGAAACGACCGCACCGCACGAAGTCAGTGGAGCGAAACCGAACGAATCGGACGAACATTGTAAGTTTACACTCATGACGGGCTGTTGATGTTACACTCGCGTCATGTCTGAATTTGTTGTTGTCTCCGGCTACTATGGATTTGACAATCTGGGTGATGAAGCCATCCTCGAAGAGATTATTTCGGAAGTGGCACGCTTAGTACCGGACAAATCCAAAATTGTAGTCCTATCGCAAAATCCTGAGAAAACGAAGTCTGTTTTCGGCGTCAGCTCCGTCGATCGCTGGTCGCTTGCAGCGCTGCAGCCCGTTTTTGCGAATGCAAAACTTTTTATCAGTGGAGGCGGTGGTCTATATCAGGACACCACTTCCGTGAAGTCGGTCGTCTACTACTCAGGCCTTGCCACGTTGGCTCGCCTATTTAGTGTGCCTATGGTGATATATGCCCAAGGGGTAGGTCCGCTGAAAAGCATTATTTCGAAACTCCTCACCGAAACCGCGATGAAAACCGCTAAAGCGATAACGGTTCGTGATAGCAGTTCGATTGCTCTTCTTGAAAGTTGGGGTATCAAAAACGCTCTGCTCACGGCCGACCCAGTCTGGTGTCTTGAGCCGACAGCGCTGCCCGAGTCAATCTCGGGAAGCCTCGGAAGCGCTCCGTCCGGTCGATTCTTAATAGGACTTTCTCTACGCGAGAGCGGACTCGTTCGGCGCAGCATGATCGAGAGTTGGGCGCGGGCAATGACGCAGACGGTCAAACCAGGAACGATACTGGTTCCTCTGGTTTTTCAGCGCACTCAAGATGCCGAGCTTCTGGAGGCATTTACCACAGTTTGGAAAGCTCAAGGACTGGAAACTATCGATCTTGATTTCGAGCAAATGACTCGTCCCAGCCAGTGGATATCGTTAATGAGCCGATTCGATCTGGTTGTCGGGATGCGGTTTCACTCACTTTTGATGGCGTTGAAATCCGGAGTTCCGACTGTTGGTCTTGCCTATGATCCGAAAGTTTCGTATTTGATGAAAAACTTTGAGCAGCCATCCCTGGACCTGACCCAGAAGTTTGACGAAAATCACTTTGCCAAGGAATTGGTGACCTTGATGGAAAGCGCCCTTTGCAACATTTCGGAATTGAGTGAACGTGCTATGAAGGTTTCAGAATCACAAAAATCGCTTGCTTGCCAGAACTTCGAAGTGATCGCTAAAATTTTAAATAGTTAGGTTCTCAATGAACCGACCCCGAATCACGAGGCGACCCACAATTATGACCACGCCCAAGCCATACGAACTGCGCCACAAAGTGCTGGGCTACCCGGTTGACGTGGTCACGGAAACCGAGGCGCTGTTGCGCATCGAGAAGTCCTGGGCGGACGATCGCGGTATGCATGTCGTGACGTTGAATGCCGAGATGGTCATCCAGGCTCAAAATGACACGGAACTCGATCGGATAGTCAGGCATGCGCATTTGATCGTTCCTGATGGAGCCGGCGCCGTTTGGGCTCTCCGAATGGATGGTCACCAGGCATATCGTGTTCCTGGCATTGAGCTTGCGTATAAGGCGCTGTCCAGCGCAGCCAGACATAAGCTTCCAGTGGCATTGATAGGCGGGCGCCGTGAAGTTCTAGACAAACTGCTCGAAGTGATAAGCAGTCAACATCCGGGAATCAACGTCGTTGCCAGTCACGATGGTTTTTTCAGCGGTGATGAAGAAGAAACCATGATCGATGAAATCGTTGAAAAACAGCCGCGTCTGATTCTTGTAGCCATGGGTGTACCGCGACAGGAACTCTTCATAGATCGTTGGCAGGCGCAGTTCTCCAAGGCTGTCGTCATTGGTGTGGGCGGAAGCTTCGACGTCTGGGCCGGCTTTACGAAGCGTGCTCCGGCATTTTTTCGCAAGCTGCATCTGGAATGGTTTTATCGAATGGCTAGCGAACCCTGGCGTGCCAAGCGGATCATGTCGGCACTGCCATCATTTGCTTGCCAGGTAATGACTGCTAGATTGTTAGGTGGACCCGATAACGAAGATGGCGGCGCCAGAGCCGACCAGCCCAAGCCTTCAGGAAAGTGGCGCCGTACGCGGAAAAACAAACGTAACCAGGACAAATCTAAAGAACGGTTTATGGACTGAAATCGACCTGAGCTAGATGTGGTCTTATTCTTAACTCATGATATTTGACAAAGTCTTAGAACCTGCCGAGGCCAAAGAAGTGCCTTTGCGGATGTTAGCCCATCTCGGCGATGCGGTATTTGAACTCTATGAGCGCGAACGCGAAGTAATGACTGCATCCAATGCGCAAAAGCTGCACAAGAGTGTGGTCCGTCGTGTTAACGCAGTCAGTCAGGCCGCCATTCTCGAAGCGTTGATGGAACACCTTAACGACGCGGAGAAAGATATAGTCCGGCGCGCAAGAAATCTTAAGGTCTCGGGCTCTCGAAAAGTCGACCAGACCTCATACCGTCATGCCACAGCCCTTGAGGCTCTCGTCGGTTATTTGTACCTGACGGACAAAGTTCGGCTGACGGAACTTCTCGACTTAACTCTATAAGCAATAATCAAAACCTTAAGGATAGGTTGTAATGCACAAGTACTTGAGCTTTCTAGTGTTAACGTAAGTTTGGGCACCAACGCCCGACAATCCTTGGTTTGCGCACCAACTTACGTGAGCGGCAAACGGGACGACTGACAAAGTTGACCTGACCGGGCTAATGAACGTATCGGATATGACGTGGACTGAGTCTTAAGGAGCCGACTTCAAAAGTGCAGATTAAGACCGAAGACATTTACCGTTGCCTGCAGGACGAGTGTGCTGATGGCTTCGTGGTGAGCGATTCCAAAGGCGCCATAGTTAGTATCAACTCTGCCATGGCCAAGTTGGTCGGAAAAGACGAAGCGGCACTAAAAGGGCAGCCTCTCAAAGTAATTATCGATCTCGATCGCGATGTAACTGCTGACGCTCATCCCGGCATGAGCACTAAAGTTGGTGGAAATAACGGGTCACCGACTGCGGTGGCAGATGCCCATGCCCCGAAACTGGCATCCATTATTGGAAAGACCGGCGCGGAGCTGATTATGCCGGTCAGCCATGTGGCGATCAGTCTTCAGGATGAAAAATCAGCTAAAAAGAAAGGTGATACCAACGACGGTTTCCTGACTATCGTCTACATCCTCCAGGCTCATTCTCTGCAGCAAGCGCAGACAGACTTCGTCAGCACTGTCAGCCACGAATTGAGAACGCCTCTGACCAGTATCAAAGGGTTTGCCGACACGATTTTAAGAGCGGGCGAAAGACTGGATGTGAGCCAACAGCGACGGTATGTCGGTATCATTAAAGACCAGGCAGACAGGTTGACTCGTCTGGTGGAGGATCTGCTTGCCGTTTCAAGATTGGAATCGAAACGCTTGCAGTTGACCAATCGTGCTATCGAACTAGCCGAGGCTGTCGAGCGCGTGCAAATCAACCTGGCTGAGAAAGCCACCAACCACAAATTGATAATCGACATTCCAGCCAGTCTGCCTCCGGTCTGGGCAGATGCCGATCGCCTCGAGCAAATTCTTACCAATTTGATCGATAACGCCATCAAATATTCTCCAGCGCGCACCACAGTTCATTTTGTCGCGAAGACCGTCGTAGCCGATGGCGACAATGGTCCTACTGAGATGGTTGAATTTTTCGTTGCCGATCAAGGTGTTGGAATTCCTGAAGAACATTTGCCGAAGATCTTTCACAAATTCAGTCGATTGGATAATCCACTGGTTCGCCAGACCGAGGGAACGGGGCTTGGGCTCTACATTACACGCTCCCTGGTTTTAGCATTGGGCGGCGAAATAACTGTTGCCAGTCAAAAGAATGGCACCACTTTTACGGTGAGACTGCCGGCAGCAGGTTATGAGAAACAAGCTCAGCGAGGCCGTGATTGACCATGCTGATGCCAACGCCACAACTCCTTATCATTCACCAAGCCAGACAGGCTGCCGAATATGCATCGATTTTGGAGAAGACCGGCGCGCGCGTCAACGCGGTGACTTCGTTTGAAGAAGCAAACGAACTGCTTTCGTTTATCCATCCTGACTTGATCATTTTGTCTGCCAACATGCCTGAAGGCGACGGTCGTTTATACTGCCAGCAAGTTCGCGCGACGCTGGTTCATCCTCGACCAGTTCTGGTTCTTCTCCATCCATCCACAGATGTAAACGAGCGCATCAATGCCTTCAGATATGGTGCCGACGATGTGCTGCAAGATCCGATTGATAAGAACGAGCTTGCAATTCGTGTGCTTGCCCACCTGAGACGAAGGCAGGAAGAATTCTCCAACCCCCTGACCTTGATGCCCGGACCCAACATGATTCGCCGCATGTTGGAGCAGCTTCTGGTATCAGATCGATCTTGGGCAGCGATGTCGATTGATTTGAATAAAATTCGCGTTTACAACGAAACTTACGGAGACCTTGCCGGCGATCAACTGATCAAGGCTCTCGGTGCGGTTCTAACCGATGCCGCTGATGAGACGGACTTCGTCGGACATATCGAAGCCGATGACTTCCTTATGACTACCAGACCGGATGAAGCATTCCGAAAAGCGGAAAGAATCTGCCAGCAGTTCGATAAGATGAGTTCGCGTTTTTATCCGAAGGGTGATATCGAACGGGGCTATCTGATTTCGACTGGACGTGGGGGAATTAGACGTAGAGTGCCCTTGATTTCGGTTGCTATTGGTATCGTAGACAGTACCAAGCGTCGCTTTCAAAGTTATGTCGATGTACTTACTTCGGCTCGGGATGCACGCGATCTTGCCAAGCAAAAGCAAGAGTCCTGCTTCGTCTTCGGAGAACCGCAAGAGGAGCTGCGCACTGGGAATACCGTATTGACAAGAACGCGCACTGTCGAAATTCAAAAAATCGAAGAGCATCCGATCGGTCGAATTCTGGTGGTAGAGCCGGACGGCGCGATGGCTTGTCTGTTGCAGGAGTCGCTGTCACTGGAAGGCTACACTGTCGAAGTGACAAGCTCGGCTGACGACGCTCTGGCGATGGCGAGGTTTGAGCCGCATCCTGACTTGATCTTGCTCGAGTCGAACCTTTCCGATCGGAAGATGGATGGTTGGAAGTTGTGCAGCATGATCAAGCAAGACGAAGTGTTGTGCAAAATTTGGGTGGTAATGGCAACGTCGCACCCTGATCAGTCCAAGGCGCTGGAAGCCGGAGCTGATCTATATCTCCCGAAACCATTCGATATTCCAAGTTTGTTGAACGAGTTGAGTCTGCTTTTGAAATCTAGCTTTGCGTAGGGTAGATTTTTAGAAACAACGAAGTATGCGCCGGAGTTTCGGAAAGTAGCAGCCAGGGCGCATGCAATGCGCCCCTACGATTAGATAGCAGCCAGATGCAATGCGCGCCTACGATTAGTCGGCAGCCAGGGCGCATGCAATGCGCCCCTACGATTAGATAGCAGCCAAATGCAATGTGCGCCTACGATTAGTCGGCAGCCAGGGCGCATGCAATGCGCCCCTACGATTAGACAGCAGCCAAATGCAATGCGCGCCTACATTTAAAGCGTATTCGTAAACCGTGTTCCTGGCGTCCTACTTTAGACTGGCGAGGATCCACTCTACGGCTTCGACGATGCTGTCGGTTTGATAGTCAGGAGTGACCTTCCATTGATACTCGCCGGCCTGGACTTGTTTTCCATATCCGGTTTCAACAAGAATACTTTTGGCACCGCAGTTGGAGGCAAGCTCGACATCAGTAGCTTTGTCGCCGACGACAAACGACCGAGAGCGATCTAATTCCGGATGTTCGTTATACGCTAGTTCAACGAGTCCTGCTGCCGGTTTTCTGCATTCGCACACTTGCGTGTATTGTTCTACCGTACCGTCAGGCAAGTGCGGGCAGTAATAGACATCGTCAAGAAAAGCATCTTTCTCTTTCAGGAGTCGCACCAGTTTCGCGTTCAAATCGCGGATGTGCTCTTCCGCGTAGTAACCTCGAGCAGCACCGGATTGATTGGTAATCAGAACCGCTGCTACACCGGACGAATTCAGTTTGCGAACCGCTTCAGCAGCGCCATCAATCAATCGCAAATCGTTTAAATCTCTGATGTAGCCTGATTCTACGTTTAGAGTGCCGTCGCGGTCCAGGAAAACAACAGGCTTTTGACTGGGTGACATCGTTGATACCGATTGGGTGTGGGTGACTCAAGAGCTGAGCGTTGAGCTGCAGCCGACAGTGAGAATTGAAACATCTTGAGCATAAATTGTCAGGCTTTTTGCGACGTAAATTACGGCGTTATATATGAATGCTTTCATTTTTTTTCAATGCCCTACAGACACGATGTTTTCGCCGTTTGTATTTCGATACTCCAACTACCACAAGTCGTCAGCCTGTGTTACGATCAGTCGAAACCGTTATGGATTGGTGATTTCATGAGAATGCACGACGAGAACGCCTCTTTCAGATTCAATCAGAAAGGCCTCAAAAAGTTTCTCGGCGACTTAGAATGCGACATCATGGAATTGGTTTGGAAGCTAGCCAACCCGACCGTGACTGTACGCGAAATTTATGACACTCTGCGTAAGCGACGAGAGATTGCTTACACCACAGTCATGACGACTATGGTGCGTTTGTCAGAGAAGGGTCTTCTTAAGATCGTCGACAAGGCTGGGCTTGCCAATTGCTACAGCCCGCAGAATAATCGCGAGGAGTTCATCATCAAGTCCGTCGAGCATGTGCTTGATGTTTTCTTCGACGAATTTCCGATGGAATCAAAGCACTTCATGGAAAAACTAGAGAAGAAAGCAGCCAAGAGATCGAGCAGCAAACGGCGCTAGAAGCCATTCTTTAAAGTATTTGCAAACACTTCGTTTTAGCAACGGAGTGTTTTTTTGATGTTCACCGCTTTGCGGGGGCGCTTCGTAAGCGCAGTTCATGAAATGCGCGGTACCAGCCGACTGGGCGCTTACAAAGCTCCCCTACAACAGCATCGTAAAACGGTCACCAGGGAACAGTCACCGGTCAAAAGTCGCCAGACATCAGCCGTCAGAGAACCGCAGCCTTACATATGCCGCGCCACCACTGCTGGTGGTATGGGTGCAAAAGAAAAGAGGCAGCTTCGCAGCTGCCCCTTTCGATTTCTCTTTCAGTCCAGATGCAAGTCTTAGTTGCTGTCTGGGATTGGTGCGCCTTCTGGCAGAGTCGGAGAGGTCTTTTGGTGACGCTCTGCGCGACCGGTTGAGAAGTAGCGTTCGTCGAGAACTGTTGGTTCAACTTGGAAGAGGTTGGTGTCACGTGGACCTTCAACCCGTCCAATTTCCTCAGGAAGCTTCAGCTGACCAGGTGTGCCTGGCAAGATGATTTCCGGACGGATAGCGACGACCAGTTCGCTTTCGTTTTTCGCGAATGCTTTCGATCTGTACATCGCACCGATTACAGGTACTTCACCGATCAGAGGCAACTTGGTCAATTCGCGACCGTTGTTGGAGGTAATCAAACCACCGATAAACAGCTCTTGTCCCGGTTTCATTTCGACTGTGGTTTGAGCCTTTCTCGTAATGAATGATGGGATGAAAGTTGATGAACCAGGTACGTTCAATTGGTTCTGAGTTGATGGAATCCGCTCTTCAGGCGAGATTTCGATTGTCAGGGCTCCGTTCTCCATCAAGACTGGGATGAAGTTGATTCTGAGACCGAATGGTTCGAATACGACTGATTGTTGTGCTTGACCGGCTGCGGCGATAGCTTGAAGGATCGGAATTTCTCCGCCTGCCAGGAAGGCAGCTCGTTCGCCGGAGATACATACAAGCGATGGTTCCGACAGAATTCTTGCACGTTGTTGGTTGATCAAACCTTGAATGTTAGGAGTGATCGAAGTGTGCGTTTGACCTCTACCGTCCCAATTGCTGGTTGCGCTGAACAAGTTGAGCAAGTTGTCCAGTCCGAACGAAGCACCACCAGGTGCACCGAACAATACTGAGTTCTGCAGAACTTGCGGAGCTTGAAGTGCCAAACCTTGACCGATACCGGAGTTGATACCGGTGATGTCACCGTAGGTGATGGCGCTTCCGGTGTTGAATCCGACTGGTGCTGTTGAGTAGCCGGTTGGGATCGGTCCGTTAGGAATCGGAGTCAAACTAGCAGGAAAGGTTGCTGGACTAATAGCAGTAGCGAGACCCTGGTTGAGACCACCGAAGGATGTAGGTTGCGGCACGTTAAGAGTGTTGGTGCCACCCACTCCGAAAGCGAACCCACGAGATGTGTTATCGATACCAAGAGCGGTTGCCAACTTTCTTGCCGACGTGGTGTTCATTTCCATGAACGTGACGTGCAAGATAATCAGAGGAACTTTTCTGACTTTGATAAGACTGGTGACACGTCCGCCATCGCTCGTGATGATCTGACCTTTTGAAACGTTGTTGTTAACGTTCGGGAAGAAGGTATAGCGATCTACTGACGATAGAGTAGCGAGCTGACCAGTAGCACCACCGGAGCTACCGCCACCGGCTGCGCCGGATTCACCGATTCTGGCGTTGATCAAACGGTTATTGGCGACTTGGATGTTGAATCCACGGTCATCCATAAACACGTTGCAAGCCATCATGGCGCGTGTAACTGATTCAGGGTGATCGACATCCCCAAGCAAAAGTACTCTGTCAGAACCGCCTACGGAGAAGGCTTTGACAATAATACGAGGATCGATTTCACGAAGTGCGGTTTGCAGTTCGGAGAAGTCGCGGGATACAACGATGTCAACTGCGGCAGTGTTGCCGGCATCATCCCAGAGAACCATGGTGGTGCTTCCTGGTGCTTTACCGAGGAGAACCATTTGGTTTTCAGCTACGACAACAGGTTCTGCAATTCCAGGATCGCTTATAGATGTACGAACGATCTTGTTGCGCATTTTGAAAGTTCTCGATTGAGAGACTTTCAAATCGATTTCGTTAGTGGTCTTGAACTCTTCCAGGTCGACTGCGCCAGTGACTACCGGTGGAATCGGTGTCGCGGTAACGCCGGACGAAGTGGATTGAGCAATTAATTGATCTGGTGCCAATTGAGCGATCAGTTGTTGCGACCGTTCGTTGCTAGGAACTTCTGCGAGTTCGGCTAATGAGTTAGCGCTCTGTGTCGGACTCGATTTGATTGCAACGATGTCGTTTTCGTTGGACGCTGCGGTCGATAAACTGTCTGCCTGGAGCAATGAAGGATGCAAGCTCAGGGCGGCTGCTGGAATTGGTTCTTCCGTTTGCGATGCCTTGTTCTTGTTGCCGAGGAACAGCATCACGTGGTTATCCGCGATACTACCGGCAGTGGCTACCTTATTGATGCTCGGTTTCTTGGCTACCGTTGTTGATTTCGCAGCGGCTTTCTTAGTCGCCTTGCGGACGGGCGCTTTGCGAGCAGTTCCAGTTTTGCTTCCGGACATTTGCTGCCAGATGGCGTCGGCTGCTATAGCCGGCTGTACCAGCAGTCCCACCTGCCCTACAAGCACTGACAGGCTTAGGATTAAGCTCGTCGTATTCTTGTTCATTCCACTCTCCCTTTAAAGTTCAGTTAACTAAAGTCCTATACTCGACCGATCTGCTGTTTATCGGCTGTCGGGTATCGGAGCGCCTTCTGGCAGTGTAGGTGATGTCTTTTGGTGTCTTTCCGAACGTCCCGAAGTGTAGTGACGTTCGTCAAGCACTGTCGGTTCGACTTGGAACATGTTCATGTCGCGAGGACCTTCAACTCGTCCAATTTCTTCCGGAAGCTTCAGCTGACCTGGAGTACCAGGCAAGATGATTTCCGGTCTTACGGCTACAACCAATTCGCTTTCGTTTTTGTTCCATGCTTTCGAACGCCACATGGCGCCGATAACCGGAATTTCGCCGAAGATCGGATATTTGTTCAATTCACGACCGTTGTTGGTCGTAATCAAACCGCCGATGAAGAGTTCTTGACCTGGCTTCATCTCGACGATGGTTTGCGCCTTTCTGGTCGTGAAACCTGGAATCGACGTAGTCGAGTTCGGGAAGTTGAACGCGAATGTGTTGGAAACCAATCTTTCTTCAGGAGCGATTTCCAGGTTGATCGAGCCGTTTTCCATCAATACTGGAATCATGTTGATTCTCAGACCGAATGGTTCAAACGTGACCGAGAATTGGTTTTGTCCAGCGGTTGCGATTGCCTGGAGGATTGGAATTTCACCACCGGCAAGGAATGAAGCTCTCTCTCCGGAAATCGTAACGAGCGTAGGCTCAGCAAGGATACGAGCGCGGTTTTGGGCAATCGTACCGACGATTCTTGGGTTGAGTGAGAACTTGTAACGTTGAGACAGTGCGAAGTTGGATACTGCGTTGAACAGGTTGCCTAGACCACCTGGTGTGAATGACGCACCACCCGGTGCACCAAGGAGCACCTGTTGGCTGAGAAGCTGCGATGCTTGGGCGAAAACGGGTAGACCGATGCCGAGCATTGAAGAGCTGAGAGTGGTCGGATCGAAGAACGTCACCGGACCTGTACTGTAAGCCCGTGGTGAGCCAACCGGTACACCTGCCGATGTGTTGACCGGGTACGTCTGGTAAGCACCAGGCGTCGTTGTCAGATAAGTTCCAGCCGGTGCGAATCCAGCCTGTGAGCCGCCACCACCGATACCGAATCCGAATCCGCCACCGGAGAAGTTAAGACCGAGTGTGGCGCCGAGTGAACGAGCTGCGTTGGTGTTCATTTCCATGAACGTTACGTGGAGCGCGATCAGAGGAACCTTACGGACCTTAACAAGACTGGTTACGCGACCACCATCAGAGGTGATGCCTTGAGCCATGCTGACGTTGTTGTTGTAGTTCGGGAAGAACGTATAACGGTCAACCGTGTTGAGCTGGGCGAGCTGTCCGCTTTGACCGCCGGCAGAACCGCCACCGCTAGCGCCGGTTTCACCGATACGAGCGCCGATAATTCTGTTGTTAGCAATCTGGATGTTCATGCCGCGGTCATCCATATAGACGTTAGCGGCAGCGAATGCTCTGATAACCGATTCGACGTGGTCGACATCACCTAGAAGGATCAGACGATCCGAACCGCCGACGGAGTATGTTTTGACGATAATCCGAGGATCGATTTCGCGAAGGGTCGATTGCAATCCGGTGTAGTCACGAGAAACTCTCAGATCGATTGCCGATGAGTTACCGGCGTCATCCCAGAGAACCAATGTGGCGCGACCAGGCGCTTTGCCAAGGAGAACCATTTGGTTTTCAGCGACAATTACCGGTTCGGCGACGCCCGGATCAGATATAGAGGTACGAACAACTTTGTTTCTCAATTTGAAGGTTCTCGAACGAGAGACCTTAAGATCGATTGAGTTGGTCGGTTTGAATTCTTCGAAGTCGACGGTACCTGTCACTACAGGTGGTATCGGACTTGCAGGAATGCCTACGTCGGTTCCTTGGGCAAGAACGTTATCGGCAGTGAATTGCGCGAGCAAATCATTGCTTCTTGCCGGAGCGGATTCAATCGACTTGAGACTTTCGTCGATTGGAATTTCGCTGGCCGTATCGACTGAGGGATTTGTCGATGCTGGCTCGGAAGCGAGTGGCGACGGTTCGACGTTGGTCGGCAGTTGAAGCGCAGGGTGTATCGACAGGGCTGCTGCTGGAGCAGGTCCACCGCCGATGGCGTTGGCGCTCTTGTCCTTGCCGCCTAAGAAGAGGAGAGCATGACTCTCATCAATATTAGGTGATACCGCCGGTGAAGGCTTAGTTGCTTTGGCAACTACTGCTGTTTTCGGCGCGACCTTTGCTTTGGTCTTAACTGCGTTCTTCTTAACTGGTGTTTTTGGAGCAGCAGTCGTGGTGCCGGACATTTGTTGCCAAATGGCTCCGGATTTCGACTGTGCACCTTGCCATCCAGCCTGTGCGAGCGCCAGTGACACGCTCAGAGCTACGCTCAACGTAGGCTTATTCATTCCACTCTCCCTCTATGTCTCCCGACAACTATCAATGACTCGAGTCTAACAGGATGCAAACTAGTAAGTTAATCGGTACTGGTCCGACAGGTCAGCATAGTAACATGACTCGCTTCCGTGTGTACTCACCTTTTTTAAGACCATCGCCCTGTTTTTCCGAGATTTTAACAGTTGGCTGAAAACCAAGCAGGGACCGGCTAAATCAAGCACCAGCGAATGTTGCGCGTTGTTTACGGTCTCTGTTTGACAACCGTATTTGGTGCTATTCATCGGTGATTTCCGCATGTCAAGTTGCTACCACTAGTGGTATCGGAGGCAGTGCCTAAAGCGTGTGCGATCGTCGTTCTATAGCGCATGAAATCTATTTCTATGTGTAATGCGATAGTGTCAGTCATATAAATGGTGATCTGCGCATATCAGACATTGTCGAGGTTTACGCGAGTTGTCAAACGGGCATAACGCTGACCACAAAATCGCGTCTGCGAGATCGCTAATGGCGAAGACATGCGAGGACATTTGACTTTGGTCGTTTCTTATCTCATTCTAAGAATCGAGCTTGAAAGTTTTCAACTTCAACCATTGTGGTCATGCGGCTTTTGATAAATTGCAGTTAATCTCGTTTTGCTTTCTTTCTCAGTCGCACGAACCTAATTAATTGATTCGGATTGCCATGATTTTTTGTGAACCACGGAAGGATGTTATATACTCAGGTACGCGCAGAGCCTGCTGGCGGTCTTACAGTTGTTAAGGTGTCATGCGGATCTCAGGCTCGTCTGAAAGTTGCGCTGAATGCGTTCAGTAGCTCCTTTCAAAGCGAGATAGGTAGTGAGTCGGAAGATACCGAGCAACGGAACGGGCTATAGAAATGTTTGGAAACTTGGAAGAGAGTAAGACCGTGGCTGACGCAAACAACGATCAGGAAAAAATCCTTGTCGTAGACGACGAAGCGTCGATCAGACGTATTCTGGAAACGCGTTTGAAGTTAGCCGGCTACAATGTAGCCACAGCCGCCGATGGTCAGGAAGCGTTGGATCAATTCAATAGTTTCCAACCTGATCTGGTGATATTGGATGTGATGTTGCCGAAGATGGATGGATATGAAGTCTGCCGCGAGATCCGCAAGACGTCTGATACACCGATAATTATGTTGACAGCTGTCGCCGATGTCTCCAACCGTATACAAGGATTGGAAATCGGAGCTGACGATTATGTCGTAAAACCGTTCAGTCCGAGCGAATTGGAAGCTCGTATAAAAGCCGTTCTGAGAAGAACCGTCGAGCGTCAGCAAGAAGCTGGTCAAAGCAAGAGCACTAACGTAATTACGATCGGCAACTTGAAGATCGATCTTAATAAGCGTCAAGTGACAAGGAAGAATGAGCGTATTCGACTGACCGGAATGGAGTTCAGTCTGCTCGAACTGCTAGTGACCAATTCAGGCAGACCGTTTTCTCGTGGTGAGATCCTTCAACAAGTCTGGGCTTATCCGCCGGATCACCGCATCGATACAAGAGTTGTCGATGTTCACATCAGCAGATTGAGATCGAAGTTGGAAGAGGATTCATCGAATCCGGATTTGATTCTTACGGCTCGTGGAATCGGATACATGTTCCAAAAGATAAATTAAACGACTTTATCGCAATCGCGGTATCGTTGGTTTCAGAGTTGTAGGGGCGACGCAATGCGTCGCCCTTCTCGTCTTCTCGCGCATCTCCGCCGGTGAGGCTGAGAACCTCTTGCCACCGTGGACGGTATCGCTTATTAAGCTGCCAACTTCCGAGAAGCACGCTTGCCTTTTAAAACTTCAATCGTCACCTTATCGAAGATCGGCAGAAGAAGCATCAATCGCACTTCGTCCTTCGACAATCCTCTTCGGGGCTTGATTTTGCTTTCAATCCTTCTAACCAGCGCCGGAAGTTCGTTCGCCTCGGCCGACATCAATATGGCTGAGTGAACATAGCTCGCCCGACAAAATGCGTGTGTATTACCTAATGCGGCTGCCGCCGTTTTTACAGCCTCTACGATTTTTTTCTTTCTTGCAGTCATGCTTAGTGCTTCGTCCATTTTCGATAATTGGGACAAGGCGATCATGCTGCCTCTCCATGTTCGGAAGTCCTTCGCAGTTATCGATTGATTGGCGATCTCGAACAAATAGCTATTGACGTCTGCCGAGGTCACGGCGACGCAGTCGTTATTCTCATTTTGATAGCTGAACAAGAATCCATCGCTGTTGTTTTCACAATCTTCAATAACGCTGGCGAGGATTTCATCGCGGCATTGAACTTCGATTTGTTGACCAGATTTACCCTTGAAATTGAGATTGATGACGTTGGTATCCCGAGAAACGTGCTCGCTGGTCAACGTCGTGGCGCCGCGTGAATCATTGGCCTCGAGGTACTGTTTATTTCCCACTCGGATGCCTGCACGATCGAGAAGGCGAACTACTGCTGCCACCACTTTTCGTTTTGATAGCTCGCTGATTTCAAGATCCTCGCGCACTTTTCTGCGAATCGTCGGCAACAAATTTGCAATAATCTGCAGACGTCCATACTTGTAAGCGGCGCTGTGGGCATGCCATTGCTCGTGATAGATATATTGCTTTCTTCCTGCGGCATCAAATCCGGTGGCTTGGATATGTCCATCGGGATCGGAACAAATCCAAACGTCCTTCCATGCCGGTGGTATTACAAGCGACAAGATTCGCTTACGCGTAAACTTACATTTTAGTGTGCTGCCATCGGGTGCGGTGAATTTGAAACCCTTTCCGCAGCGTTGGCGAGTAATTCCGTTTTCAAATTGCTGTATGTACTTTAAACCAGCATTCCTTGCGCGTTCTTCCCAGTCAGCCATAATCAGATTTCCTGTGTCTCCTGACGAACGCTTAGCATGTATTGGCAAAAGCATGGACTGGCCTTTGCCAAACTGTCATCGAGTGTTTTTGTTGGTTACATCTGAAATGCGTAGAGTTGGCAGCCTTGGCGGGTCTCGGCAGACCTTGCCAGCACGAACGAGTGGCGGCGCTCGTTCAACGTTGCGTAAAAATGAAAACGCCCGGCAAGCCGAGCGTTTTCGTTTATGTCTCAGAACCTTGTAGCGAATGTGAATTACGTTCCCATCTGCCAGGAGTTCATATATTCAACCATCTCAGGTGTGAGTTTATCGATGGTGACGCCGAGTGATGCAAGTTTCAGAGCAGCGATCTCGTGGTCTACTTCTCCAGGAAGTTTGTGAACTCCAGGAGTGAGATCTGCTTTGTTCTTGACCAGATACTCGAGTGCAAGTGCCTGGTTGGCAAAGCTCATATCCATAACGCTGGCAGGGTGACCTTCGGCGCAACTGAGGTTGACCAGTCTACCTTCGGCAAGAACGCAAATGCGATTTCCGCTCTTCAGGGTGAACTCTTCCATATATGGACGTACTGCTTTTCTCGAGGTCGATTCTTTGGCAAGTGCATCGAGGTTCAATTCCAAGTCGAAGTGACCGGAATTGCAGACGATGGCGCCTTCTTTCATTTTTGCGAAATGCTTACCGTCGATGACGTGGCGGTTGCCTGTCACTGTGATGAATACGTCACCGATTGCGGCTGCTTCAGCGATTGGCATAACGCGGAATCCATCCATGACGCCTTCGACTGCTTTGATCGAATCGACTTCGCAGATGACGACGTTGGCGCCCATGCCGCGTGCGCGCATTGCAGTACCCTTACCGCACCAGCCGTATCCGACTACCACAACGGTTCTTCCAGCCAACAAACGGTTGGTAGCGCGGATGATACCATCGAGTGTGGACTGTCCGGTACCGTATCGGTTATCGAACATATGTTTAGTTTGAGCATCATTCACTGCCATCGCAGGGAAAGGCAGTTGTTTGTCTTTCTGCATTGCCAGCAAACGAGTGATACCAGTGGTGGTTTCTTCGGTGCTGCCGATTACATCAGCAATCTGATTCTTGCGAGTTTGAATCAAAGTTGCGACCAGGTCGCTTCCGTCATCGACGATCAAATGCGGTTTGTGATCGAGAGCGATCTCAATATGCTTGTGATAGGTAGCGACGTCTTCACCTTTGATAGCGAACACGCGCATTCCATATTCTTGTACCAGGGCTGCTGCAGCATCGTCCTGGGTGGATAGCGGGTTGGACGCGATGATTACCGAATCGGCTCCGCCGGCTTGCAGTGTGCGTGCCAGGTTGGCGGTTTCGGTGGTGACGTGAGCACACACCGACATCCGGAGTCCTTTAAAAGGTTTCTCTTTCTCGAATCTCTCTTTAATCAATCTCAGAACAGGCATATCGCGATCTGCCCATTCAATGCGCTTCTTACCTTCTGCGGACAAACTTGGATCTTTGATGTCGCTGGCAGGCACAGTTTTATTGCTCACAACTCGTCACCTCTATGGCTTTTTGTTACTGGAGGATGGGAGAACCACCACTATTGTCGGGACGCAGCATTCAAGCCGAGTGTAAACTCCTGAGACCTGCCAATCACTTAGTGATATGGCTGAAACCCGGACTGTTGCTGCTAGTTCCCACTATCAGCTTGATATGTTACCACTCGAAAAGCTGAATTAGCAGCGATTTTGCGTGCTACATGGACAGTTGTTGCAATGCATTATTAACTTGCTATATGTCAAGAGGAAAGCTTAAGATTTATGGTTGAGAATTGCATTCCGATAAAAAAGGTGCCTTTTCGGGAAAATAAGCTATAGCAGCCCAGAGACTTGTGATATTTTGGAATCCATATGTTGAGTAACGCCACTTCATCTTTAAAATTGAAACTTGCCAGTGGCCTCTGCATGCTCGTCGCTGTGACTATAGGACTCACTTCTAGCGCTCCTGCTCATGCGACTTTGCTGAATGGTGGAGTTGAAGTAGTCGATACCGTCAGTGCTCCTCTTGATACCACCTCTGGTGGTGTACCAGTCTCCATCAATGCGCCTGGTTCGATAACCACCGGTGGTGCCACACCTGCACAACAGATGCAAGCGGTCCCTCAAGTTCGTGCTCCTCAGCTACAAGCAGGACAACCGCAGCTCGCATATGGACGTGGTCCTAATGTCGCTAAATTGACTCCGCCACCTAATTCTTTTCCAGCTAATTACTCCGGTCGCTGGCAGTGTGTCACGCGGGTCGTCGACTCTGCAGTCGATACTGTAGCAATTGGTACCGAGCTCAAAAGCGAAGTTGCTTTCGTGGACATCCCTGATGGTCGTGTCGTCGCTCGCTGGGTTCAACCGGGATGGACTGAGACACAAGCCTCTGCTATGAGTTGGAGCAGTCGCGAAGCTCAAACCGACAGAACAAGCTATTACTTCGGCGAAGGTATGAATGGTGCCTGGGCGTCAAGATCCCGCGACCACTTCATGCAAGTTGCTACCGACCGGCTTGAATGCAAGAGCTATGTCGATCAATATCTCGATGGCAAATACATCGGTCGCTATAGAACGATTTCAGTTTTGACCAGACTTGGAACCGTTAACACAATCGCGCAGGGCGCTAAGTCCGATAAGTAAATTTCGAGGACTATATTAATGGGGGTGTTCGCATAGCGAACGCTCTTATGCCTCAGGCTGTGGAGAAGTCAGTGTGACGATAGTCTATTCAGAAAGGCTATCACCGATACCTGGTATGGATACGTTTGTCTGGTAAGCGGTATCGTGACACTGCATGTGGTGCAAAAGAAACGTGCCAGCACTGTATGTGGTGCTGGCACGTATGCATTGTATTTGTCGATGGCACTAAATGTGGTGCTATCAGGCCTTGGTGGAAGCTGGCTGCTTCGATTTCTCTTCTTTAAGGGAGAAGGAAGCGAAGGCTGCCCCACCTTTATATATGGCAGTTCTGCCAAGGTCACGTTCGATTCTCAGAAGCTGATTGTACTTGGCCGTTCTTTCAGCGCGACATGGTGCACCTGTTTTGATCTGACCTGTCGATAACGCCACCGCAAGATCTGCGATGGTGGCATCTTCGGTCTCACCGGATCTATGCGAAAGGATACTTGTGTAGCCTGCGCTGGACGCCATCGTGATGGCTTCAATCGTCTCGGTCAGTGTGCCGATCTGATTTGGCTTGATCAAGATCGAATTGGCAATACCACCATCGATACCACGCTTGAGGCGAGTCGTATTAGTGACGAATAGATCATCGCCTACTAACTGGCACCTTCCACCAATCTTTTCGGTGAGTTCTTTCCAGCCTTCCCAATCCTCTTCAGCCAGTCCGTCTTCGATACTGACAATCGGATAATTGTTTACCAGCTTCTCATAAAATGCCACCATTTCGCTGCTGGACAACTTTCTATTTTCAGTTGCCAGCACATATTTTTTGTTCTCGAAAAATTCAGTTGAAGCCGGATCGAGAGCCAAACCGATATCGACTCCTGGCTTGAGGCCTGCCTTTTCGATGGCTTCCATGATCAATTCCAGCGCTTCTTCGTTGGTCTTCAACGATGGAGCGAAGCCGCCTTCGTCACCAACCCCGGTGGCTAATCCTTTCTTATGAAGCACCGCTTTTAGTGCGTGGTAAACCTCTGTCCCCCACTGAAGACCCTGTGAGAATGAGGCTGCACCGATAGGAGCAACCATAAATTCTTGTAAATCCACACCGTCTTGTGCGTGCTTTCCACCGTTCAAGATATTCATCAAAGGAACCGGAAGCACACATGCCGATACTCCACCAACATATCTGAATAACGGCATGCCAAGGGAGTTTGCGGCGGCTTTTGCTACGGCGAGACTGACACCAAGTATGGCATTAGCACCAAGTTTGGATTTGTCATCGGTACCATCCAATCGCTGCAATTCGCGATCGATCAGAGTCTGTTCCATAGCACTCGCTCCGATCAGTGCTTTGCCGATATCCTCAGTCACATGGCGGACTGCGGTGAGTACACCTTTGCCACCATAACGATTCGGATCCTTGTCGCGCAGTTCAACTGCTTCAAATGATCCTGTGGATGCACCAGATGGAACCGCGGCTCTACCGGCGGCACCATTTGCGAGCACTACAGTCACTTCAACCGTAGGATTGCCGCGCGAATCCAGGATTTCCATCGCCGATATTTCTTCAATATGCGTCATCGATCTTTAGCTCCATCGGTGGTATCACTGTCCATTTTTATCAGGAAGAATTCTCTAAAAACGCAAATCTTCTTAGTGCAATTTTTTGCGCTTCAAGTATAATCTTCAAGCACCGGATCACTTTGTCATTTCCGAGCCACACTTGAGGTCAGAAAATGAGTTTGAAGAGATCCGACTTTCGTGTCGAGCTAATAACGATAACAAAAATTTGGGTTGTGTGATCTTTCAGTTCGCAAATGCGAACCTAGAATTTAGGCGGTTGTACATGGGTTCAGACCATGGTGGCGGATTCCAGGCTATACAAGAGTACTTCCAACAGAAGTCATGCCGTTTTTGTTCAAAACCATTCGCACAGGATGGAATTGAGCTTCTAAGGCAAGAGCCAGGTGTTCTCGTCGTTCGTGTTACATGCAATTCCTGTGGAAATCCACTCGGAGTAGCAATAGTTGGTACAAGTCCAAGAAGAGAACGTTGTAAACCTAAGAATATTGGTGAATGGACAAAGCGCGACAAAGAGCGCCTGTCAGATAAACCGAAAATCACTTACGACGATGTTCTATGTGCGCACGAGTTTTTCGGCAACTTGGGAGCCGATTGGCACAAGCACATTCCACAAATGAGCACCTGACCGACTTGATCGGTTATCAACAGCAGTGCCGAGCTAGCCAATACCGCCGCAACCGAAATTAGCTCGATTTTTCATTTTTAGGTCGGAACTGCTTAAAGAATAAACACACAGGATGGGCGACGCATGCAAAGCGGCGCCCATCATGTTCTTATATAGGCATGTTTGATAACGAGATTAGACTGGTCCCAAAGCCGCTCAAGACCAGTCCCGACATAAAAGTAGCCTGGTGCTTCCCTCACGATTATTCAATCGGAATGTCGGGTCTCGGCTTTCAATTGATTTACCATTTGCTCGACAGCGCCCCCGACGTGGACGTGACGCGGGTTTTCAAAGACGTTGAGGAGCAGGGCGCCAATCAGTGCGAGCTGTTCGGATTCACAGTGTCGTGGGAATTGGATTTCATCAACATCCTTGCCATGCTGAAAGCTCACGGAATCGACTGGCTCTCGAAAGATCGAGACGATAACGCCCCCCTGGTCTTCGGTGGTGGTCCGGTGCTTTCGGCCAATCCGGAGACATACGCCGATATCTTCGATGTCATTCTGCTGGGCGATGCCGAAGAAACGATACCTGTGCTGCTCAATGCCGTGCGCGAGTCGAAAGCCTTGAACAGCAGATTGAAACGATTGGAGCATCTGGCTAGTTGTCCAGGCATTTACGTACCGTCGTTGTATTCATTCGAGTACGAAAGCCCACTCGGTCCAATCTCGTCAGTGAAAACG
Source organism: Obscuribacteraceae bacterium (SeqCode) (assembly GCA_044225915.1). Taxonomy (GTDB): domain Bacteria; phylum Cyanobacteriota; class Vampirovibrionia; order Obscuribacterales; family Obscuribacteraceae; genus JADYXR01. Next base: position 123,468 of record JBGAHZ010000017.1, on the reverse strand, counting down.
CTCAGTAGTTGTGCCCCTTCCCATGTATCCAAATTGCTTTTCCGCGCCAAGGAAAATTACATTGCGCACTCGATCATTCTTTCACCTGATACCACATGGGGTGACACTTTCCTGTTGGAAATCGTGCGAAGTTGTCCGCAGGAGTGTCGGTTTTGTCTGGCTAGTTATCTGACTAGACCTTTCCGAACCGCGCCTGTATCAACAATTTTGGAAAAAGTTGATATGGCGCGCGAGCACACCAATCGTTTTGGATTGATGGGACCATCGATCACTGAGCACCCTGAGTTCGATTCGATACTAGATGGTTTATTAGAACGAGATCAATTAAGTGTGACCGTAGCGTCGGTGCGAGCCGACACTCTCACGACCAAGCTGGCAAGCAGCCTGCGCGCGTTGGGACAGAAGAGCGTCACCATTGCACTGGAATCCGGATCGGAACGTTTGCGGCGAATAATGAAGAAGAATTTGACAGAACCAGAAATTCTGGCTGCTGTTGATGCCATCGAAAGTGGTGGCATGTCCGGAGTGAAGTTCTATGGAATCGCGGGTCTGCCTTATGAAACGATGGATGATGTTAACGAGACAATCCGTTTGATGACTCAGTTGAAACGTGCGCACAAGAAGCTGAAGTTCGTTTTCGGAGTCAGTTCCTTCGTTCCCAAAGCGCAGACCCCGTATCAGTGGAAAGGTCGAGACCCGGAATCGAAGAAGAAGACAGAACATCTGCGCAAGAATCTGGCAAAAATCGGAATTGATATCAGACCCGAAAGTCATAATTGGAGCGACATCCAGGGGCTTCTGTCGCGAGGCGATCGTCGTTTGACACCAGTTTTACTGAGCGTGGCATCCGCCGGAGAATCGCTTGGCGCCTGGCGCAAGGCGTTGCGCGATTTCGAGGATTCTGTGCCGTCTCTCGACTATTACGCCTATCGAGATATCGAAAGCGATGAAATTCTGCCTTGGGCGCACCTTGCTAACGAAGAAAAATCGCCTTATCTGGCACGCCAAATGGCCGAAGCCACCCTCGAGAGTACCCGGTGACTGCCATCGCATCTGCTCTGTGGTTAGAACAAAAGAACGCATAGTAGCGCGAGCACATAGAAGCCGAGCCCGGACCAGTACGCTGCGGAGATGCCGGCGACAAGTGCAATTACGATCGCTAGTACGGACGAACAAGCGGAGGTCGCACCGTTAAGTCCCCAGAACCACGGCGTCAAATCTTCGTACTTGCTGGACACGCACTTCATTCCCAGGGGGAACGCGCTGCCCATCATCAAACCCGCGGGGAACATTAGAAGTGCTGTGCACACAATTTTGACTGGTATCGAGGCTGATACCAGGGCGGAGATGACTGCAGGCGTAATCAAACCGATAATCAGCAACATCCCACACAGACCGCCCATGCTGATGAGAAGATGACGTTTGCGGTCGTCACCTTTCCAGTATCCTGATAGTTGACTGCCAATGCCGCTCGAAAGAAGTAGCGTGAAAAGCACCACGCAAAGACCCAGTGTCGGATTTCCAAGCATCATGGTGAGTCTCTGGATCTGGGCAATCTCGATCAGGATAAAGGCAAATCCGATGCTGCAGAAAAAGATCAAATGCGGCCACACTTTCGGCAAGTTTACCCGTTTGATCGACAAAAGTAGCGGGATGATGATGCAGAAAAGAGTGAGTGCAAGAACCGTGACCAATAAATTTCCCAGCGCAAACACCGACAAATTGGTGACGGCCGTCGTGTGTCCGAGGTCCGTTCCGCCCATTTTGAGCCAATCCTTCAATCGTGCAAACTGAAAGAAGAATGGACTATCGTCGGTTGGCGGTGCGATGTTTAGAGGAAAGGAATCGATTGTCTGTTGTGCTTTCTCCGGAGAGGCGGTCAGGTCGGTGAAAATTGGATCGCTTGAGTGTTCCGGACTGAAGGCGACTTGAAATTTCAGTTGCTTCGCAGTTTCCTCAACTTTTTTGAGATCCTCTGGCGTGAATGGATCGGGGCTGACCATCAGGGTTCCAACGCCTTCCGTGCCGTCGTGCGGAAAGTTGGCGATCAGAATAATCTGTTTGCTCGGATCGCCTCCGCGCGATCTCACGGCTGCCTGAGCCAGCGCCAACAATCTGTAGATCTCAGCTGGTTGCGAGCGGAAATACCAGCGTGAGCATGAAAGAATGCCGTGCGGATTCAATCTTGATAGGAAAACATCAAATGCTTCCTTTGTGTAGAGCGAGTTTTCCGAGAGCGTAAATGCACCGGCCGAACTTGCCGCGAATGTATCAATCATCGACATTTGAATAACGTCGTATTTTTCGGAATGACCGGTGATGTAGGCCCGTGCTTCGTCGTTGACGATGTCCACGCCCGTGAAGGTCGCGAGGTGACCGGTGAAGTCCGCGTATTTTTCTTTGAGAACGTAGATGATGTCCTTGTTTAGTTCGACTCCTTTGACTGTTTTTTGACCGAGAGTCAAACCACCCAGTACGTCTCGACCGCCGCCAACGCCGATGACAAGCTGCGCTCCGCCGCTTCTAATGTAATGTGCGAAATTTGTGACGTCATATTTGAGATGCTGAATTTTTGTCAGATCTCCGTCAAATCCAGTCAGATATGTAGCCGCGAATGAGTCGATATCGAGATTCAATTGCTTGATTTTTAGATCGGACGGAATCGTGTCGCTTAGCGCCCAGCCGCCCTGTGTTGCCGATTGCGGCGTTTCATCACCAAACACTCTGACTCGTGCCGACATGCTCCACTTCTCGAAAAGTGGAGTTTCCTCTACCCGTCCACGTACTATTGGACCCAGTTTCAAAACATGAGCGGACTGATTCATGGGAACGGCGATGGCCAGCAAGACTGTCAAAGCTATTGCAACCACTCGTAATTTGGGGAGGCTTGCGGAGAAGGCGCAAGTGGCCATGGCGCAGAGTAATGCCACCACGAGCACTGCAGACGGACCGTCGACGACTTCGAGGAGCGCAGGTAGAAACAGGCAACCGAGAGCTGCGCCCAGAAGGTCCGCTGCGTACAGCTGGCTTATCTGTCGTGGAAACCGAGTGAGGACGAGGCACACGGCGACGCCCGAGAAGAAGAAGGGCACCAGTGTCAACAGATATGTGTTTTGCAACATCGAAATGAAGTTCAAATTCGTTTGATTCAACATTGCGAAATGCAGATGCACGCTGACAACAGCGGTGATAGCGAAGCTCAGAGTGCTCAAGCTCAGCATCACCTGCGTCCGCTTGCTGGAGAACAAGGTCGGGCTGAGGTAGACGATGATAGCGCCGACAGTCATCCCGAAAACCGCTACGGAAACTGCCATGAATGCACAGTGATACCACATCGTCACACTGAAGATGCGCGTCAGGAGAAGTTCGTAAACCAGCGTCGCTAGAGTTATCAGAAACAGACCGACGAACGTGAGCTTTTGTGGCTGACCGGCCGGCGCCTCTTCTTTCGGCAAAACTTCCTCAGGCACAGATATACACTCCGAATTCAGACGTGACGGTCAGCCAGTGACGCGACACCGATCCTATACCCTGTGGGTCAACATCTTTCGCAAAGAGTTTGACCATGAGGTTTTCAAACATTTAAACTTAAGATGGTCGGTTTTGAACTGGCTTTATCCCATTGCTGAAAGCAGGTGTGCCTGCTGGCAAGCTTATGCAGGTGGTCATTATGAGCAAATCTGACGCTGAGTGGATTTCGGAACTGACAAAACCGATTGTTGACGACTTGCTCTCAGGTGCAGCCGAACTGGCTCTTCGGGCAATCGTCGTTTTTCAAACCATCATGTCCGAGAGGGCGAGCGCTTCTGCTGATGAGATGAGAGTGCTGATTCAAGAGGCTGCCAAAATGCTCGTTGCCGGACAACCAGCAATGGCACCGCTCTTCCACCTGTGCAATAAAGTTTTGATTGCCATCGATGACGCAAAAACCACTCCTGACCTGACCGACAAGTGTCAAAAGACTCTCGATGAGTGGGAGAAGGTCTTATGTGACAGCGTGGCGAAGATTGCCGACGCTGCATACGATTTCATTGAGCCCGGTTCACTCGTATTTGCGTATTCATTCAGTTCTACTGTCGTTTCAACATTGCTGAATGCGCGCGCCAGAGGGCGTTACTTCCGAGTGGCGTGCACTGAAGCGAGACCGAGCATGGAAGGTCGAAAGTTGGCTGCTCGGCTGGCGTCCGGTGGAATCGAGGTGATTCACACTTTCGATAATGCGATGGGTTTGATTCTCCCCAATTGCAATGCCGCCTTCATGGGTTGTGACTGCATTGCCAGACCTGGCGTCGTCAACAAAGTGGGCTCATGGGTGCTGGCTGTGGCTTGTCGCGAGTTGAAGATACCGCTCTACGCGCTCTCGGGGTCCGAGAAGTTTGTCGGGGACGAGCGTATGTTCGAATTCGAATCGCATGACCGACCAGGTGATGAAGTATGGGCTGAGGCGCCAAAGGGCGTCAGCATCTTGAACCACCAGTTCGACCTGGTTCCATTCGAGCTGTTGACCGGTTTGGTAACCGAACTGGGTGTTTTAAAAGAAGCGGATGTTGAGCAGCATCTCAAGAAATACGACGTTCACGAAGCACTTAAGCTGCAACCGGTCGCGTTTTAAACGCCAAGCAGGGGATTAAATTCATCTGTGGTTTTGATCTGATACCAGGGTGCCGTAATCGGGCATCCGGATTGGCGATGAAACCGCAAAACATTGCGCCGGAAGGGTTCTCATCAGGGCAAACTCGGGGTTGGTAGTCTTCCCATAGGCAAGTCAAGATTTAGAACTTATATTCTTATGCGTCGCCACCCTCGAAGATACGACATGTCTACGCCACTAGAACACGAGCAAGGACCTGATAAATCTGTTGCCAAACATGGTTTAGACGATGCAACGCGCAGCGCGCTACTTCGTGATTTCAGCCTGAACCAGCAGTTCACAAAGATCGAGCAGTCAGACCCTTCGGTTTTGGAGCTGACTGGTGAAGCGGGTTATTCGGCGATTTACACAGGTGTTCAGTCGCCAGCCATTGGCCTGGCTCAATTGGCGGATCGCGGGCTCAGTACGTCACTGGCGAAGACCGTGGACCTGTTGCCTGCACCGACTGAGGCTGAGTTCGGCAGCAAGCGTTGGTACGCCCAACAGTTCGGCGGTGGGGTGGGGATGATTCTGCCATTCGCTGCCACACGAGGCACCATGAAAGGGCTTGGTTTGTCAGTTGCCGCGCGAACTGAAATGACGCTTGCCAGCGGATCGAGACTGCTTACGGCTGCAAAAGGCGCTTCAATAGCGGATGCCGCGTTAACCGGATTTGCTTACGATTTTGCGATGACGCCAGTTGCTCCTGAGGACAACAACAAATTCTGGGAAGCACGCACGAAACATGGCCTTGCAGGAGCTGCTACGTTCACGGTTCTTGCCGGAGGTAACATCGGGTTGAGGCATGCTACGCGATCTATCGCTTCTGAATTGAATGGCGTAACCAAGGTGGCATACGAGTCGGCGATGGGCGCCCTGCCTGGTATTCCAGCAGGTGTTGTCGGCGCTGATGTGAATTCGAAACTCAACAAAGGCGAATGGGCTACCAACCAAGAGCGCATCAAAGGCGCGTATACGATGTTTGTTGTCGGCGGAGGTATCAGTCCGCTTCATCTTTTGCCTGGTCAAGAACGACAGCTAGGGTTGGAGAAAAGCACTGGGAAAGCCAATCTCGAAGCGAAGCTGGAGCAGCGTGCCAAGGAGGCTGAAACCCTCGCTCGCACTCAAGAAAGCACTTCAGGCATGATTCGAAACATCCCAATATCGAGAACTGAGGGATCTGCCAGCCGTCACATGATTGCTGGTCGCGCAATGGCAAGTGGAGATGTCGTTGTTCCGCGCGGTTCCGAAGGTCGCATTGAAACGGCTGGAAAAGTTTCCACACCTGAGAAACCGCCGGCTGTGAAATTCAAGCCCGCCAGCGCCATAGCCGTAGAGTTCGAACCAGAGATGCCCGCGTCGGCAAAAGGTCCGAAGAAGCTAATCGAGCGCACTGTTGAGCCATCAAAGAGTTCACTCGACCCGACCACGGCCGCTCACCTTGCTGAGTTTGCTGAAATCATGCAGAAGCCTCAACACGAGGCGCCAAACTCGCTCGCGCAAATCAACGCCATGAACGATGCGCGATTGCAGGGCGATGGTTTTATTCGCCATCATCGCAGTCCGTTGCTGGAGGATGCCATCAAAGAGTGGTCTAGAAGCCAACCCCGAGACGTTCAGCAATTTGTAGAATGGGCATACGAGGGACCGCGATCGGATGCGCGACGTTCAAACTACTTGATGGATTTGGCTATGGCCGAGGCGAAAGCAACGGGCTACGATCCGGTTGAGCTGATGGATCTAGCTCATGCAAAAAGCAATTTTTATGATGGCACTAAATCTCGCGGTGTTGAAGAACCGCAACAGAAGAGCGTCGTCGACACACTATTGCGTTTGATGGAAGACGGAAACGATCCGCGCAATCCGGATGCGAAAATCGTTCCGGGTTCGCTGGAACGAAAGGCCGCACTGCAGATGTTGCTCCAGGCAGGAGAACCAACAAGAATCGTCCAATCATATCATCCCACGTGTGCTCTTGGTTCGCTCGAAGTCGACATGTTCTATCGACATCCCGATGTCGCAGCCAAAGCCGTTTCCGACGTACTTCGTACTGGTAAATTTACCACCACTGATGGTACCGTCATTACGGTCGATCCGAAAAGTTTGAAACCTGAGTTTGGATCCACTAAGTACGGAGACGATTACTACCGCTCGTATGCCAGCGAAGTGTTTCAGACTCTGGCGGCGAACGTTCACTGGCAAACTCAGACAGTTGCTCCTGATGGTCGCGTCGTGCCGAAGGGCAGCTTAAGCTACATCCTCCGAGTTCAACCCAACGGCGAAACCGTCGGATACGTTGTCGACAAATCCGGACCCAATCTACGGCGGTTTCAATCAGGCGGGTACCATCAGCACGAAGTCGAAGCAGTCGGCAGGCTTATGGGCGGTGAGAAGACTGTTCCTACCTACGTCCCGGATCTCGACACTCCTGAAGCCCTGGCTCGATTTTTGTCACAGCATCGCAATCAGGAAGGATTTCCGATGATTGCCGTAATTGATGCACGGCACTTGGAACCTTCCTTCCCTGATGTTGCGCCGCATGCGGTTACAGTGCTCGGTGCGTTCAACATTGGTGGCATGATGTCGAGGCCGGTGGACACGGTAAACTGGCACAACACCTGGCAAGGTAGAACCTATCCGCACACGCTATCGGTCAAGCAGTTTTGGAACATGACGAGAGAGGCGCCGAAACTTCCGTAGGCGAGATCAAAATGTCGTTTCTCTCGCGAGATTAGGACTTAGATACTCGGAACTGCCTTGAGGAACCGCCATATGATTTTAAGCTCGGCTCGAACAGCTCGACCCGGATCTAATCAAGTTCCAATTTTCATGAATTGGACTTCGAAGGATTTTCAATTTGAAAGGCGATAGCCGTCGGTTTACGGATAGAGTCCTCTGAGCCAACGGGCTTCGACAACTCGGTCGAGTGCGATTCGCATCGATGCCATACGAAGCGAGCAGTGACCGTATTGTTCTGAGACTTTGAATACCTTGTGCGAAGTGCGGTCTACGAGTTCTTCCAAGCGAGCGTAGACTTCGTCTTCAGTCCACAGCAGGCGCATTACCCCTTGAACCCATTCGAAGTATCCAACGGTCGTGCCGGCGCCGGTTGTGAGAATGTCCGGGACCACGATAATTCCGCGATCTTCCAACATTTCATCCGCTTCCGGTGTTATAGGACCAGTTGCGCCTTCGACAACGACTTTGCATTTGATCTTGCTGACGTTGTCTTTGGTGATTACGTTGCTCACCGCGCATGGTGCCAGAATATCGCATTCAATTTCCAACAGTTCTTCGTTGGTTACGTGTTTGCCGCCTTCGAAGCCCTGGAGTGATTTGTTTTTCGATAAGTACTCGGTGACCTGGTTGATGTCGAGCCCATCGCGGTTGTAGACTCCGCCGCTGCTGTCGGACACTGCGATGATGTCGAAGCCCATGGCTCCCAGGCTGCGTGCCACGGATGCACCAACTTGTCCGAATCCTTGAATAACCACTTTCGGTGTCTTCTTGTCCAGACCGTTATGACGCATCACGCTTCGGGTCACGAGAGCGACACCATATCCGGTGGCATGGTGCGAACTCAACGAGCCACCAATGGATTTTGGTTTTCCAGTCACAATCGAAGGAATGGTGTTACCGACGTTGACACTATAGGTGTCCATCATCCATGCCATCGTTTGTTCATCAGTATTCAAATCAGGTGTTTGAATGTCGGCATTGGGACCGATCAACTCGATAATTTCAGAGCAGTAACGGCGCGTTGCCCGTTCCATCTCGGTGCCTGAATGCTGAGTGGGGTCGATTCTCATACCGCCGTGTGCGCCACCGAATGGCAGGTTCATCAAAGCGCATTTCCAGGTCATCCGCATTGCCGCTGACGCTACTTCGCCCATGGTCAGGTCTACGCTGTAGCGCACTCCACCCATGCCGGGTCCCATGGCGAGGTCATGATGAACGCGGTAACCGACGAATGATTGAACGCTGTCGTCATCCATTCTCACCGGCACCATTACCGTCATCGCGCGTTTTGGGTTGCGCAACGGCAAAAGCACGTTTTCATCGAGTTTCATCCAACGGGAAGTCTTATCAAGAAAGGCTTGCGCCATCTTGAAGTCTTCAGTATCCCACTCGTTAACGTCTTCTTCTTGCTCGGTGTTGGGCATTTGTTCTGTAGCGGTCCCCATTTTTCCTCCAGTCGCGATTGACGCATAAGCGGCGGCATACCGTGCCACTAGTAGGCGACATGGAAATTGTACTCCGAAAGTATTTTTGTATGTGCGATCGGCGTATGTAGGTAAGAGAACTTAAATGCTGTGCCAGGAGAGGGTACGGGTTTTTCCCAGTGGTCGGAGTTGCAAATATCTGTCATGATCGCCAGGAGATGTTTGTAGATTAAACAGGCTTGGCGCTTACGGGCTGAATCGCGGCAAATGCAACAAACAGGAACCAGATTTTGCTTTCGCTGTGGATTCGTGTCAACGACCGGCGAGACCGTATGCCCTGAAGACGGTTCTCCGATGAGTGTGGCGGGCATCGACCCGTTTATCGGCAAGACTCTGGCAGGCAAGTATGAGGTAATCGAACTGCTCGGACGAGGCGGCATGAGTGTCGTCTACAAGGTCCGTCACCTCTTTATGCATCGCCTTGAGGCGCTCAAGCTCATGCGATCCGAACTGGGGAGTGACAACGACGCCTTGCAACGCTTTCATCAAGAGTCGAAAGCAGTCGCCGCGCTTCGACATGTCAACGTGGTCACCGTTCTAGACTTTGGTGTGCTCGATGATGGCAACCCTTTCCTGACTATGGAATTTCTCGAAGGACAGGATCTGGGCGATTTAATTGAGAAGGAAACGTTTCTGTCCCCAGAACGGGCTATCCCGCTTTTCGCGCAAATCTGTGCCGGACTGCATCACGCCCATTCGCGCGGTGTAATTCATCGGGATATGAAACCAAGCAATATCCTAATTACCACAGCAAATGGTGTCGACCTCCCGATCATTGTGGACTTTGGAATTGCAAAACTTTTGCACGCGGACGGCTCTACGATGAACAAGCTGACCACGACCGGTCAAGTTTTCGGCAGTCCGCTTTACATGAGTCCCGAGCAGTGTAATTCGCAGCGCATAGATGAGCGAACTGACGTCTATGCCCTTGGTTGTGTGTTCTACCACGCGTTGACCGGGGTGCCGCCTATTCTCGGTAATTCGCCGTTGGAAACGATGATGCGTCAAATGACCGAAAGGGCGCGTCCTTTCTCGGCGGTAAAGCCCGATCACTCGGTCAATCCCGAAATTGAAAAGGTAATTCTCAAGGCTCTCGCGAAAAACCCTGACGAACGATTCGCCAATATGAATGAACTTCGTCAGGCTCTATTGAAAGCCGCTAACATGCCTATAACTGATTTGACGTCCGGAAGTTACATCCAATCTAGTGGTATTACCCCTGGTATTGGTACCGCAAGCGGTATCAATGATAAAGTTCCTAACAAAGCCCCATCATCCGATGTCGTTTCAACATCAGACTCTTCTACCTCCAGCATCGCTGATTCTCAGGAGATTTCGGAATCACAACCTGTCCGACCTCGACAAAAGTTGTTTCCCACGCAAGAAACCACCAGCGAGCGATTGGTCGTGGAGCCTTCGTATCAAGGACTCCTTCGGCGCCCGGCTGTTCAGATAGGTTTAAGTCTGGTCGTGATTCTCTTTATCGGATTGATCTCCACACTAGCGTTCCAACCACCGCACAATGGCACGAACAGCGACGATTCAATCGAACGAACAGGCGCTAACGGTGAGAGAAGTCACAGGCGTCGCGGATATGCGGACGATGATCTAGCCAAAAGAGCGCAACCGGATTTAATCGCCGCTGCAGTGCCGCCGGCCTCACCAACACCTGAATCGTTTGGGTCCGCTTTAAGTCCTTCAAGCAACAGTACGGGGCTGGCTGGCTCTAGCAGCTATGCTGTGAATCCGACCCGATTGCAATATGCGGATGCTCGTTCCGGGATGTCGACAGTGACCAGGTCTAAAGCCGCCATGAGCAGATTGAATTCAGACCTGCCCCAATTGATTTTCTCAAGGGGACGTCTATCGGGGAACTGGCTTTATGGTGATGAGGACCTCGTTGGAGAACTCTCCAGGTCTCTTCCCGGTGCGGCATCGTCAAGTGATGGAGTTGTATACCTTATATGTTTTGCCGAGTCGGCAAAGGATGCTGACTTCGCTGCTGTTGCGAACAGGGCTGCTTCCGCACTAGAATCACGCAAGATTGCAGTTGGTGCGACTACTGCGCTCCGAAGAACTGATGGTTTGCCGATTTATATGCAGGAGATCAAATATGCGGGCAAGAGTCCGCGCAGCAGTTTTGTGCTTTATTATAATTCCGAGCAACGCGTTGACGCACTACATGTGGTGCCTGGTAAAAAGAGCGATCAGGAGACACGTGAGTGGATTGAGAAAGAGATCATTCCTATGTTCCGCGTGTTTAAACCGTCGTGATGTCGAATCTCGAGTCAGATTCAGGCATCTTCTTGAAGCGATCGATTAACTCTGGCGCCCTTTCATGGCCATTTGTATTCCGGCGATAATGCTCCATGGATGCGGTGGGCATCCCGGAATGTAAACGTCGACAGGCAGGATTTTGTCGACGCCGTTAGCCTCCGCATAACCATTTTTGTGAACTCCGCCTGATATTGCACACGTGCCGGCAGCCACTACCAGTCTGGGTTCTGCCATGGCTTCATAACAGCTTCGGAGGGCTTCGTGCATGGCTTTGGGCACTGGACCGGTGACGAGTAATACATCTGCGAATCTCGGTGAAGCGACGACGTGAACGCCGAATCTCTCCATATCAAAAATGGCGTTATTGCACGCGCCGATCTCCAGATCGCAGGCGCTACAGCCAGTTGACACTACTCTGGCTGCAATTGATCTTTGAAAGATTGTGGTGGAGTGCGCCCTCTTTTCACTGTCCTTTTGTCGAGTGGATAAGATCAGATCTTCTCTCGTTTCTGTTGACACGTTCGTTCGGTTGTCGTTGACGATCGTCCCGGCGGGGCATGCGCGAACACACATGGCACAGCCGATACAGGCTCCCAGGTCGAGTTGAATTGATGACTTGCCTTCAGCCTCGGTTAGTTCGATTGCTTGCGTCGGGCAGACGGAGACACAGGCACCGCATTCGGTGCCCTGGCAAGGTTGGTCGGTCAGCTTTGGCAAACCGATTACGCCATCCGCCAGTGGTGGACAGTTTTCCTTTGATGTGGCAACTCCCTGACCGAGCAGGTATCCAAATAGCTTAAGCATCTGTCAACCTCATAGATCGTGGCCGCTGTACGATAGTGCGAAGCTTTTATTGCATAACGGGAAATCAGAAACCAGATTATTGCGCGCCGCAATAGCCAATCCCGTCCAATTGTTCACTGATGGGTCTTTTATCGTGTAGCGCATCACTTTACCTTCAGGTCCTGTGAAGATGAGATGGATCAACTCTCCCCTATGTGCTTCCACTATTCCTAATCCGATTGAATCAGGTTTCAACCGATTGGGAAGCGCGAGATTCGTCGGACCTTTTGGCAATCTGTCGATCATCTCGTCGATAAAATTCAAACTGTTTTCAATTTCTTTGGCACGTACTCTTGCGCGGGACATGACGTCGCCACCGACTTCCAGCGCCGTTGGGAGTGTTTCTGAAGGATAAATTCCGTGGGCAAAATGGCGACGGACGTCATAGTCGAGATTGCTGGCTCGACCGCTAACACCGACCAGTCCGAAGTCTCGTGCCAGTCGTTGTGATACTTTGCCGATGCCTTCCATGCGATCGTTTGCTACCTGATTATTGAAGAAAAATGCCAACACTGGTGACAGGTCACTTTTCAGACGGCGTGCGGCTTTTTGAATTTCCAATGTCTTGGTTCCAGGATCTTGGACGACGCCGCCAGGGCAGATGTAGCCTCTCTGAAATCTTGAGCCCGTAAGGAGTTCGCCTAGTTGTAGCGCGCTTCCGCGCAGTCTAGCCATTGTTGCAGAGATGGCGAGAAAACCGATATCGCCAGCCAGTCCGCCCAGGTCTGCGATGTGCATGGCCACTCGTTCAATTTCCAGTGACAGTGTGCGCAGATATTCGGCACGCGTTGAGATTTCCAGGTCGCACAATGACTCAATTGCAATCGCGTGAGCCAGGGCATTAGCTGCAGCGGTATCACTGGCGGCCGCCTCGGCAATGAAACGCTGATTGCGCCATGGTGCTTCGCACAATTGTTTCTCGACGCCGCGGTGAACATAACCGAGTCGAATTTCGAGGTTGAAAATTACCTCTCCCATACAACTAAATCTAAAGTGTCCTGGTTCAATAATTCCGGCATGAATCGGACCTACTGGTATTTCGTAAATTCCTTCCCCGTGGACATCCATCGGTTTGTATCGTCTTTTCTCCAGTAACGATAGTTGGAAGCCATCCGGTGCCAGTGGTACTAAATCCGGTGCATATGCTTCATGCAAGAGATTTGGTTTCAATCGTGGGTGTCCGGTCGGAATCAGGTTGAACATATCCCAAACAGTTCTTTCGTACCAGTGACTCTGCGGCACTGTATGGGTTAACGTCGGGTAGTTGGCTTTCTCCAATGGAGTTTCCCAACAGGTCGCCGAATGAGCTTCAGTGTTTAGAACCAGCGTAATCAGTTGGTTCCCGTCCACAGACGTTATGTGACCGAGTCTCCCACCGGGCTGTTGCAACCAGGATACCAGTTTCTTTTCCCGCTCTTCGATGGAAACGTTTTCGCGCTCTATTTTCATAGTTGACTCACCATGAGCGTAGGTATACAGGTGACTCCCAGGAGCAATGCGCATACGCAGAGAACCAACGGGATGAAACTGCTGGCGAAGGTGTGTCCCTCCAGCATCGGTTGTCGCGGAGTGCCGACGAGAATTCTGCCAACGTGCACGCTGACCGCAATGAAACTAACTGTCAGAGCGATAATCAGCATGATGACCGCAATCCAGTTATGAGAGTCGGCGCCTCTGGATAAAATTATCCACTCGCAGATGAACGCGCCAAATGGTGGAGCGCCAGTGACAGCGGCTGCCGCGATTGCGAACAGAATGCCCCACATTGGTGCCGTTTTTAAAACTCCTCGAATTTTCGACAGCTCTTTGGTGCCCGCTGTCTGAATTATGTTGCCGGAGAGCAGAAACAGCGCGACCTTTGCGATGCTGTGATTGAGCGCTTGCAGGAAAAATAGAATCGGCGATCCAAGACCGATTGCCACCATCATTATGCCGACGTTTTCAATACTGGAGTACGCCCAGAGTCGTTTTAAACCGCTCTGATGGACCAGTACGAGGCTTGCTAAAAACGCAGTCAGCGCGCCCCAGATAACAGGAAGTGAGCTTGTGATGGTGTGGTGAGCCGTGCAATTCAGAAGTTCCGTAATTCGCCAAATCGCAAACAATGCACAGTTGAGCAATGCGCCTGAAAGCATTGCCGACGCGGGTGCCGGCGCTTCGGAGTGGGCGTCGGGCAACCAGCTGTGCAGTGGTGCGACACCGGCTTTAGTACCATAACCGAGCAGGCAAAAGATGTAGCCCAGCTGCAAAAGCTTTGGTTGCAGAGCATTGGCATGGGTGGTTAAAACTCTTATGTTTAACGAGCCTTCAGCGACTGCGCCGTGTTGACTTGATGCGAAAATTAAAACAGTGCCCAGCAAAGCAAAGGCGATGCCGACACTGCACACAATCAAATACTTCCAGGTTGCTTCCAGAGAATGCTTGTCACGTGAAAAGTACACCAATGCCGCCGAGAAGAGCGTCGTGGCCTCGATACTTACCCATAAAAATCCCAGGTTGTCGCAGATGAAAACGAAGTTCATCGCCAACAAGAAAAGTGCAGCCGAGGCATAAAAAATTCGTTCATTCTGCGGATCGTCACCGCGACCTAACATTCGCTCTCTATCAAAGAAGATGAGGGCGTGACTAAGCGAACAAGCGACCACGAAGTTTGTAAGTAACAGGAAATATGCACTGACGCGGTCCGCGGAAAAGTCATCAGTGAATACGATTGAATGCACCGTTCCGTTCAGGACCGGCCAACAAAACAGGACCACGACGCCGATTTGCGCAAAACAGAGGAGGGGAACTATTCGGCGAGTAGCGATGATCTCTCGAAAGGATAAAGCGATAAATGTAGCGACCAGTGGTGCAAAGGACATGGCGATTGGAAAATTCATTGCTCTAATCCCTCAGTTCTGTTAACTGTGCGACGTCGATATGTTCGAAACTTTTTTGAATTTTGAACACCAATACTCCGCAAATCATCACGCCCACCAGAACATCCAGCATCACTCCCATCTCGACGAAGAGAGGCATGCCGCGCGTTTGTGTTAACGCGAAAACGAAAATTCCATTTTCAATCACAAGAAAGCCGAGAACTTGACTAATGGCTAGACGCCTCGTCAACATCAGCATTAGTCCGGTGAAGACTAGCGATATGCCTGCAGCCGCCCCGTACCAGCCATGTCCGCTCCCTCCATTCTCCGGCAGGGGCAGGCCCTCTGTCAGGAGAAAGCTGACTCCGAGAAGAAGGATGCTGGTATGCATCGCCAGCGGTGCAGGTATGAAGCAACCCCTGTCTCTGCTTACGTTTAATCGACGCAACGTCCAAGACAGAAACGATGGAATGCCGAATGCTTTTAGAACAGCGATCATAAGAGCCACGCAGACCAATCCGGTTTCTGCATGAGCCGTCGCCATCAGTGCGGTGGCTCCGGCGATAAATAGCGTTGCCACTCCGTAGAACCAGAGATTAACGCGAATGTGCAGTGAGCCTGGCATCAATGTGACAATCACCGCCGCCGCTATCACGCATAGTTCGATATTGCTGGGGGTCATTTGATACCGCCTCCAATTGCCATCAGTGCCGCTATAAGGCTCATTGTCAGCGAGTATGCGATAAACTCAGGAACTTTGCGCCACTGCAATTTGACAGACAGGCTTTCAAAAACGCCGACGAAAAAAGCTATCAGAAAAATTCCTGCGAAGCTGGAAATGGCTTGGATTGTCGTTCCGGCCGACCATAGCGGCGGAATCGCCCGGATAAAACATTGGGCTGACAATCCGAACAGGATCGTCATTCTCAACGCCTGAGTAAATTCGATCAATGCCAAATTACGACCTGAAGCCTCCAGTATCATCGCTTCGTGAACCATAGTCAGCTCAAGGTGTGTCGTCGGATCATCTACAGGCATGCGTGACAATTCGACCAGGCTGGCAAGTAAAACAACCAATCCCACCAAAAGCCAGATTCCAGGGCAGTTTCTGAGATGGCTGTTTGAAAACGAGAAAATCGTTTGCAAATCACTGCTTCCACTGACCGCTCCCAGTGCTACAAGACCGAGAAGTGCGGCGGGCTCGACCAGTAGCGCAAGGGTCGCATCACGACTGGCTCCGAACGCACCGAAAGCAGAGCCTGAGTCAAGTGCTCCCAACAGCGTAAACAATCGAGCCATGGCGAAGAGATAGAAAATTAGAAACAGATCCGCCCCCTGGGTACCTGGTTTCAAGCTCAACCAGGGCACAATCCAGGCGATCAACAGCATGTCAGCCAGGCCGATCACTGCCGACAGACGAAACACACCACACATTGTTTTGCTTACTATTTCCCCTTTTCGGCAGAGTTTTAAAATGTCGAAAAGTGGCTGCAGAAGCGGAGGACCGATACGATTTTGCAAACGTGCTTTTGTCTTTCGAATTGTTCCGAGAACCAGAATCGGTGTAAATAGCATGCTCATCGAAAAGAAAAGCCAGATTGGAATGGTGCTGCTCATGCCGCTCCTCCAAGTCTTACAACGTAATCGATTGACAGCGAAATTCTCATAAATTTGTTCCGACAAGCAGAAGGATAACCAGGGTGATGCAGACATAGAGCAAATAAAGGTGAATACTTCCAGCTTGGAGTTTCGCCAGATATCTCGAGGCGAAGCTGATCAAATTTAGTGTTGGAACGTAGACTCGCGATTCAAGAATTGAAACCATTTTGATTTCGACGTCCACTTTTTCAGGAAAGTGACGGCTGTCGTCGCCCTCAATCCGGAGATTGGCTTGATACCGGAATATCGGTCGAAAAATTCTAGCCATCGGTTGCGCAAACGAGTCGGAAGACACTTGTGTTCTAGGAGTGAGAGGACCGAAGCCGCAATCCCAGGTGATGTATTCACGAGTTTTGGAAGACTTCAAAAACAACAAGTAGATCAGTGCGGACATTGTGACTATGGATACGGCAATCAGCTCCATTGGTACAACCGAGAACTGCGGTGTCGATGTTTGCCCTGAGTGAAAGACTGTTCGCTGCACGATTGCGCCAATATACGAGATTGCAGTGGAGGCGCCTGCACCAAGAAGGAAGCACAACGTCATGAGGAACATTTGCGAGGCAACGATTCCTTGTGATGGTTCCTTCGCCGCCTCAGCTGATTTTGATCGCGGAATTCCCAGAAAACAAACGCCGATTGCTTTAGCGAAAGTGGCTATCGTCAGACCACCTACTCCTGAGAGTAGACATAAACCAGCAAAGGCAATTCCTTTATCGAGAAACGAGGCACTCTCGAATGTGTTTCTAAATAGACTCTGGTAAATCAACCATTTGCTTGCGAAGCCATTCATCGGTGGAATGGCACAAATCGCAAAACTACCGATCAGAAAGCATGCCATCGTCGAAGGCATCTTGCGTGCTAAACCCCCTAACTGACGAAGGTCTCGTGTGTGCGCTTGTATGTCCACGGCGCCCGCCCCAAGGAACAGCAGCGATTTGATCAGTCCATGATTTATACAGTGAAAGATTGCCGCAACGAAGGCGAGCAAGGCCAGGTCAGGTAAATTTGCGATTCTCGCCTTCAGACCCAGTGCCACCGCAATTAGTATCAGACCAATATTCTCGATACTGGAATATGCGAGCAGTCGTTTTAGGTCATTCTGCACCAGTGCAAAGAGAATACCCCAGAAGGCTGAGACTGCGCCCAGAAACAATGCAAAGTTTGCAATCTCCACGGAGCTCAATCCGCCGCCTACGAGTATTCGAATGATTCCGTAAATCGCTATTTTGCTCACGAAACCGCTCATCAATGCTGATACCGTACTCGGTGCTGCAGGATAGGCATATGGAAGCCAGAGGTGTAAGGGCCATACGCCTGCTTTGATGCAAAATGCCAGAAGAATAAGGCAGGCAGCAGTGAATGAATTGCTGTTTGCAAACGACCAGTCAGCAAAGTTCCAACTTCCGGAAATAGAATGCATACGTAGGAAGCCGACGCACAAAAATGCTGTGGCGATTCTTGTTGCACCCAGGTAAATTAGCGCTGACTTTTGCACCACTCTGTGGGAGAAATCACTTACTACCAGGGCGGCTGAGGACAGACCCATTACTTCCCAGAGGACCGTAAACGTTATCGCATCAGCACTGGCGACGACGCCATACATCGAGCCGATAAACAGAAAAAGCGCGAACCAATAGAAGCCTCTGTGAATTCTGTTCTTCAGCTTGGCCAAATATCCTGGTGAGTAAAAGCTGATGGCTACAAGGATTATACTGAGCAAGCCGAGAAACAGACATGCCAAACCATCAATTTTAAATGTCAGAGGATAGAATCCGAGCAGCCAAGGCGACGCTGTTCTTAAGTCGAGCACTGATGAACTTCCGAATCGGATCAGGCATGCAAGAGTAGTTGCGGCAAAGATAAAAACAATTGCCGATGGCACGACATCTGATTGGGTTTCCTTCCTCTGCGGTTTTACAAGGTCGCCTGAGTCGGTGGGCGAGATAGCATTCACTGTTTTGGCCGAGGGAGGTTTAAATTTCATCAGGTCTAGGTTGCCATCATCGTCTGGGCTAATCGAAGATTTTCGGTTGCCTTGACCATTATGAATCAGAAAATGCAATTGCGCAATTGTGCAATTGCGATAGCGGTGTTACAATTTTGGTAGTCCGACTCATACTCCGGACTCGATGGGACCGGAAGATCCAGGAAACAGGTGTTACACGATGAAAACCCTCAGCAGTATTCTTAATCAAGACCAACTCAAGCTTGTCGAAGATGTCTCCCCTGCGGAAATCAAACTTCGACTGATCTCAGGAAGTTCCGGGGGCGTCGTGGTGGTGGCATGCTCAGAGATGGCTATCGAGTCAAGATTTCCGTGCGATCGCAACCTTCCTTTCTACGTCTGGCAGAATCTCGGTGGATGCATCTCCGACAGCACTGGTCTCGGTGCTGTAGTGCTAGAGAAGGGTGTTAACGACGTCATCGTCTTCGGTCATACCGACTGTGGAATCATAGAGGCTGGGCTTTGCGAGAGCCATTCCGAACACTTCTCCGCACAGATTTATAATCAACTGTGCACGAGAACAGCGGAAACGCGCCGCGCCGCCAAGGAGCGCTTCGGCGAAAAGTTCGATAAAGAAATTCAGATCAAGGCGGCAAAAGACTTTGTCATCCGACAAGTGGCGAGTCTTTTGTCCATTGAGGAAGTGGCAAAACGCGCGGAAGCCGGACTTTTGCGCGTTCACTCCTGGATTTTGAATTCCGAAACATCAGAGGTCGAAACCTTCAATCCGGCTACCCGAGAGTTTCAAGCCGTCAGCCATTATTGGAGTTAAATTAATCACAGTGCATATTCCTCCTCCGGTTCGAATTGACGAGAAATACAAAGACCTGCTCACCACGGTAGATTCCACGGTGGACATTCCGCCTGCCTGGCAGAATACTCCGATCGCAGCGTTGATCATGGCTCAAAATTTCGGATGGCCGATTCAAGGTAGTGGCAAGGCCGAACTTTTGATCGCTACATGCATCGAATTTCGATATGCCCTGCCCGTGCCGCGCATGTACGCATATGTGATTAGAAGAGCGAGTGGAAGAGTGGTCGGCTCTGAGTTCAGCGTCGGGTATACACTAGCGCAGGGAGTCAAATATTTGGCACTCATCGGTCACAACGACTGTGGGATGTCGAAGGTAAAGGAAAAGGCACCACTAGTAGTTGCCGCATTCATTGAACAGGGCTGGTCGAAAGAGGCTGCCGAAGCCTATGTTCAGAAACACGCTGCTCGTCATGCCATCGACGATGAACTTGGCGCTTTGAAAGAAGAATATTTTCGGCTGAGAAGTCTGTTCCCAAAACTGATCATCGCACCGCTTTTCGTCTGTCTCCACGACAGCCGACTATACATCCCAAACTGGGCAATCGACGAGTCTACCGATTCCGTCGGTGGCGGACCGGTTTCAAACGAAACCGTCGCGAATCTTCCCTGATTGACAACAAGATCTATAACTTAATTCCGAAATGGTTTCGAAAACAAATTCTGTCAGAATAACGATTTCATCAGTGTTTAGGAAAAATAGTTCAGTGAGCAGATTAGGCGTTAAAGTGGGCTGACGATTCCAGAGTAATATTGATCAATCATTGACGGGCTAAAGACGGTGAAATGAGCGAAAAACTGGTGAACTTCAAAGCAGAATTTTTCAAGGCTCTTGCTAATCCGCTCAGGATCAGAATCTTGGATCAACTGAGAACCGAAGAATTAACCGTTTCAGAAATTAGAGATCGTTTGGAAGTGGAACTGCCTAACGTCTCTCAGCAGCTGGCTGTGCTTCGGGCCAAGAACTTGGTGGTTGGAAGAAAGCAGGGTAACAACATTTACTATTCCTGCAGTGATCCATCGGTGTTCAAGCTTCTCGATGTAGCCAAAGAAATTTTCAACAATCACTTGATTGATTTGCAAGAAACTTTGAAAAATTTGCAGTAGAGAGTGTTTGAACACCAGCCCGTGGTGCTAATTACCGCATCTCGCGACCTGTGAACGGAACTAACTAAATCTCTCTGTTGAAGCGCTCTGCGGGTAACCTGCCTGAATCCATTTCGACTGATTGTGTGCCCAGTTCGAATCCTTTTTCTGTTTTCTTCAGGGGCAGAAATGCTTCTTTTTCCGGATCGTAGACAAACACAATTCCCGTCTCGATCTTGTAGGTCCAAGCGTGTAGTTTGACTTCACCTTTTTCCAGTTTTGCCTTCAAGCAGGGCAGATTGCGGAGGTGTTCGATCTGAACGAGAACGTTCTCTTGGACCGCAATATTGAGCACCGTGTCGAAATCTTGATCGCGATAATTTTCATCCAGGATTCGTTTTGTATCTTCAGCGTGTCGTAACCATTGTGCCACCACGGGTAGTTCCGTCAAAGTTTCAGGTTGCAATAAACCTTTGATGGCGCCGCAATGAGAGTGACCGCAGACGATGATGTCTTTAATGCCAAGTACGTTGACTCCGAATTCGATTGAGGCTTCCTCACCGCTGCCTGAGCCGAATGGCGGAACAATGTTGCCTGCGTTTCGAATGCTGAAAAGCTGACCTGGAGCGCTGGTCAGAAAGAGGTCCGGTACGACGCGTGAGTCCGAGCAGGTTATGAAGATCGCTTCGGGTGTTTGACCTTTGGCGAGTTCTTGAAAAAATTCTTGATTGGTGGAGAGAATCTCAGACTGGAAATGGTGCAATCCTTTCAATAACTTTTTCATGCTTTGGCTACCCGTTGGTTACAACAATCGCGAGGCAAATCTTACCAATTCGGCGTCGGAATGGGAGTGTTTTGTTTCCGGATTGTAGCTTGTTTAAGTCAAGAGTGGATCATTGTGTGTGATCCGCGATCATTGCCCACGCCTACTTTTTCCGCTTGACCAGCTTGGTTGAGCCACTCTTGATACCCTTTGATTTTACCGCACCGAGTCCGTAGGTGAACCAGACGGTCGTGCCCAGCATCACCGCAGATAGTGTCGCCCAGAGGAAGCTCCAGAATACGGCGGGCAAGACAAACAATTGTTCCATTACTGTCGCGTCGGACCAGACCGTCGAGCCAAACATCGTCGCCGACAGGACTATGCTTATCGCGCGCAGGCTGTCCATTGCGGTGTAAATGGCCAGGAAAAGAACTAGTAGATTGGCATTAGAGTCCTTCAGTTTCAAGCCTGCGTAAATAGTGGCAGCGGCCATTGCTACCGCCCATAGCAAACTGAAGAAAGCTTGCACGAAACTGGCGGAGAGCAATGTTGGTGCGATAAAAAATATTGACGCAAGCCCTATGATCGAACCAATACCGACCAGAATTCCTTTTGAGAGCTTGTGAAATTGACTGAGGTAAACGAGCACTGACCCGAAGATTGCCGTGCCGAGATAACCTGCTTGGATCGAGAAGAATTGGATGCCACCCTGCGACATGGTCAGTCCCCCGTGTCCGGCACCATCCGCCACGATCGTCATGCCGTTTACGTGACCTCCAGTGAGAACGCAGACAATAGCGTGACCGAATTCGTGAACCAGAGTTGCGAATTGGTTGAGCGGCGTGAAGAAAATTTCGGCGCCGGGAATTTTCGACAATACCAAACTGGCAATCAGAACTCCCCAGAACAGAGCCAGTTTCTTCGTATTACCGTGAGTCGAAAAAATCGTTTCTGCAGTTTTCCGCGTCAGTGCTGCATCGAGAGCCACTGACGGTGTGTTTTTGTGCGCGGTTGGCGTGGAGGTCAATTCTGTTTTTCCGAGACTGGAACGGCTGGAAGTTTCGCTGGCTACTTCTGCCTCCAGCTCGGCCAGACGTTTTGCCGCGTCGTCCTCGGTAGTCTTGATGCGGATCTTCGATTTTTGTTTTTGGTCCTGGTTTTTACCAGCCATCTGTTGATTTCCAGACCCATGAGTGGGAGTAAATCTGTTATTCAAGAGGAATAGAATTATGACTAGCAGTCTGTTCAGTTTCCTCATTTCATTCTACCGAAGGTTTATTGCCGAATGGCTAAACTAAATCCTGACGGTGAAAAACTGCCGTACATTAAAACGCAGAGGCAGTATTTCGATGAGCGTGTCGAGATTTTTCGCGCGCCAGTGCCCTCGGCGATCCAGGAACGCACTCGCAAAATTGTGGAGAGCGCCGGGCTTCAGCCGGATAGTCGTGTACTGGACGTGGGAACTGGACTCGGTGTGCTCGTGGCACATTTTCTGGAGTTTGGGGTGAAACCCGGCAATATTGTCGGTCTTGACCTTTCTCAAGAGATGTTACGCGGTGCAACGAGTAGATTTCCGAATGTTTTTTTCTATCAATCGGACATCGCGGACCTGCATTTGCCACTTCCGACAGAATTTCCTGACGGACTAGCTCGCTCAGATGATCACTCAAAGTGTTTCGATGTGGTTTTCTTCAACGCTTGTTTCGGGAATATGTGGAATCAGCAAGAGGCTCTGATGGCAGCCGTCCACTTGCTGGATAGCGGTGGGCAAATTGTTATCAGTCATCCTCTGGGCGCCCGGTTCGTGGAGTCCCTCCACCAAAACGAGCCGCACATCGTTCCGCATCGATTACCAGATAAAAAACAATTGGAGACTTTGTGTTTGGAATCAAAACTTTCAATCGTCTCTGCTGACATTAGAGACGAGTTTTACCTGGTGATACTGAGGAAGTAGAAGAAAACGAACGGAACGGATTAAGAGATAGAGCAGAAGGAATCGCAAACACATGCGCGAAGATGATGAAAAGAGAATGCCGCCGCAGTTGGGGAGCACACCTGCGCCTCAAGAAAAGCCGGATCTGAAGCGGCGAATTCTTGAATCGAAACAGAGAATTTTGTCCGGGATGAAGGGCAGATACACTGGCGAAGAGACTTCGCGTTGGTTAACCAGTATCGAGGAAGGACCCTCCAACGCTGAGGAAACTATTTCCGTCGGCGGATTGGTTGATGAATCCCGGCTGTCCATGCCGGCTTTACTCGATCTACTTTTCGATCATCTCCAGCGATATTCTTTCGAGTTGAATAAAGTCGCAACTGATCCTGACATGAAGATCAACTGCGAACGCCCCACCAGCTGGCAGGAAAAGGTTGAGTATCTCAACAAGATTCGATTTATGAGGGGACATTTGTCGACTCGGTTCTATACGTTTTTTGTCTGGGCCGAGGAGAACAAGGCTGATGGCTATTTCATTCCGACTGAGTTTTTAGTGGGTTTTGCTCCGTCTCCGGATTTCCCTCCTTATATAACTGTTGAGCGGTTGGGTGGTGGCGGCGGCGACATCGTCTGGGGAATCGACAAGAAGGTTTTATCCACGAGTGAAGTGCCGAAATTGGCTCGGCGACTGATTACGCACCTGGTCAAAGTTTGCACGGGCGAAGCATCGGCCGATGAGAAGTTCACCTTCTCCAGCTCTGAACATGTGGTTGTGCCGCAGACTTCGATTGATAGAAGTTATGAATTTGAACTGGAAGGCCAGTCGGGTCAGTCCGGCGGATTCCAATCTGTGGGAGGACCACAGCAAGAGAGTCGGTCTACCCGCTTGAAACGTCTGATGGAAGAATCAGCCAAACAGGATGATCTCGAGCGCGCTTCCGGCATTGGATTCAAACGTCCAGCCGCGGCTGCGGTGGCAGAGCGTCCGGCTTCAGACAGCGGTGTGTTCCAAGCACCCGGTAACGGGCATGGAACCGCGTCTGGTAGTGTTGCCGCTGCGCAGGGTGCGCCAAAAGCGTTCCAGGCTTTTGTTCCTCCGGGGCAAACGGCATTGCCGACCCCTCCAGGTGCTCTTGGGCAGCCGCCAGGCGCTGCTGCGCTACCACCGGCTCTGCCACCGTCGCCGGGCGGATTGGGTCAGCCTCCAGGCATGCCTCAGCCTCCAGGTGGATTGGGTCAGCTTTCCGGTGCTCCTCCAGGACTTGGTGGCGCTCCTTTGTCGCCACCGGGAGGGTTCGGAATGCCCGGTCCGCCATCCGGGCTGAGTTCAAGTCCGCAACCGCCTGCTGCCGCCGCTCCTCCGGCATTTCTTCAACCGCCGGGCGGTCTCTCATTGGGACCACCACCGGGCTTCGGCGAAGGTGCACCCGGTGCGCCTCAGGGACTTTCCAGCGATCGCACACCGACCGTTGCTCCAGCGCCGGCTCCCCCACAAAGTTTGTCCAGCGATCGCATTCCGGCAGTGTCACCCGGAGCTTCGGCACAAGGGCTTTCCAGCGATCGCATCCCGGCTGTGACGCCAGGGGCACCGCCACAAGGGCGCTCTACCAGCGATCGAATTCCGGCTTTACCAGCTGAAGAGCCTGCCAATGCCGCGCCACTCAAACCACCGGCATCGTTGTTTGGCGGTCAGCCGCCGGAGCCTGCGCGCATCAACTCGGCTCTGTTGCCGGAAGAATCGGGTATGTTCAAAGCGCATCAAGAGCCTGCTCCGTCTGCGAATTTGGAGCCGCCTTCGCCCTGGGCGAATTTAACTATGCCTAAGCCAGAAGGAGTCAAACTGGCGCCTGGACAGGAACCGCTAGCCCCATCGCTCAGCGATGTCACGCGCGTCCCGGCAGAGCCTCCTTCCGTCCCGCCCGCCGCAGCAGCCGCGCCTCCAGCTCCTCCTGCGGCCCCAGAGCCCGCTGCGATGGAGACTCCGGCGGCGCCAGAGCCTTCTGTTGCCTCTCCACCATCTCCGTTCTCTCCTCCGGCAGCCGCGGTCACGCCTGCACCGGCACCGCCACCAGCACCCGCAGCACCGGCTGCACCTGAACCGCCTGCACCGTTGCCGGTTGATGAACCAGAACCGGAGGCTCCACCAGAGCCTGAGTACATCGACGACGTTCAAGAAGAAGAACCACCGCCCCCGCCTCCACCTCCAGCGGAAGCGCCGCGCGGTTTAGCAGGGCTGGTCCGCAAAGCTGCGCTACACGACGCGGCTCCGCCGTCTCCCAGAAAAGATTCACCAGCTGTGCAAGTCGATTTTGGTTCATCGGATCCAGAACCAGAGCCGCCTCCGCCGCAGTCGACATCGTCGCCCGAACGCAAACCGACTCTTCAATCTCTTCTCAAAGGCACAAGCGATCATGGTCACCCGGTATCGTCCGATCCTGGAGATATCACCAAGCTTGTGAACGATGCGCAGAAAAGCGCTGTAGGAAACCTATCCGGAATAATCGGCGAGTTGGATCGTGCAATGAAGTCGTTGCAGGAAGCCGGTGTGGAAGCCATGCAGAGTGGTAATTTCGAGTCTGTGCAATTGGTCATGGAAAACACAAAGCGTTTGAAAGCGACCAAAGACAGGCTTTCGCAGTTGCTGGACGAAATCTCGGTTATCTAGTTCTTGAATATGCGACCAAAAACAAACTGCCGGAGCACTTGGTGCGCCGGCAGTTATGATACGGAGAGGGTGGGATTTGAACCCACGGTACAGTTTTTGACCGTACAACTTCTTAGCAGGAAGCCGCTTTCGACCACTCAGCCACCTCTCCGGGTCAATCTGAGATTCTAAAGTATATGATACCAGGCGAAAAAAAATCTTTTGCGTTACAGAATGCCAAGCACGACAATTTTTATCCAATAAAAACAAATCGGTCCACCAAACAAAAGGCTGTCTCCTCGATCGAGAAAACCACCGTGTCCTGGAATCATGTCGCTTGAGTCCTTCATGCCGGCGTCGCGTTTGATCAGTGATTCGGCGAGGTCGCCAAGTTGTGCCGCGATGGAAACAACAAATCCCATGATCGGTGCTTGCATCAAATTGAACTGGAAGGGATGACAGGGGAACAGAAAGTTGTCCGCCACGTACACAACGAATGTTGCCCAGAAAACAGCGGAAAGCAGCCCCCCGATTGCGCCTTCGACGGTCTTCTTCGGACTGATCTCAGGATGCAATGGTGTCTTGCCAAGTTTCTTACCAAAATAATATGCCATGACATCGGTCGCCCAAATAATGAACAGACTGACCCAGAGGTAGGCAAGACCCGGTTGCTGCAAGGGGTTTGTAATATTCTCGGAACCCGCAGGACCGATGCTTCGCAAGAGAATCAAGTGACTCGGCATCCAGCCCACGTAGAGAAAACCCATGATCGTGGATGCGATATCAGCGATGGTGGCAGGTGGTTTTTCATTGCGGAGAACCAATCGGAAAAATGAGATGCAAAGCCCGACGGTGAGCAAGATTGGATAGTGTGACAACGGAAAAGTTTCCGGTAGATGCACGCCGGGAAACTTTGGCAGAGACGCTAAAACCATAAAGGCAATTGTCATGCCATAAACTATGCGAGCTGATGGTTTGTAGCCCTTGGCCCGCGACATGGTAATAAATTCTTTGGCACCGAGAACGCAGCCGATGCCAAGTAAGATGGAGAACAAAAGGCCGCCGGCCATGACGCCTCCTACTGCTGTCAGGCAGAGGATCCAGCCGAATATTATTCGCTTCCATTCTGATTTACCGAAAAGCTTCATTTGTGCTTTTCCGCCGACATCAGCTTTGCCGCAGCCAATGCGGTCAAAGGTATAGTAAGGGTCAGACCGAGGCTTCCGCTGAGAGCGGAGGCTACCTCAGTGGCAAACAGATCGAGATTGAGAAGCTTAATCGAGGGCATCTGTGTAGCCAGGAGTAAGAGTGGCAGGGCGCTGCCCGCATAGGCGAGAATCAGCGTGTTGGTCATTGTACCCATGATATCGCGGCCGACGTTCATTCCCGAATCATAGAGTTGTTTTGTTGTTAATTTACTGTCCGTCTTTGCAACTTCGGCTACCGTTGACGCGATCGATATAGCGACGTCCATGATCACGCCAAGTGCTCCGATCAGCATACCGGCTGCCAGAAGCCCGCTGTAAAACGGCATCTGCTGCACGAGAACCGAACCGCGAAGGATTTGCGCCTCTTCGCTTGATAAGCCGTTGAGCGGGGCCAGTTCAATTACTATTCTCGCTGCCAGTCCCGCAACTATGACACCACCAACGGTGCCGATAATAGCGGACACCGATTTTCTGGAAATTCCACCTATCAACATAATGCTGGTCGTACCGGCCAGAAAGCAGATGCCCACCGCGGTGTAGAGCGGATTGTAGCCTTTCAGGCTGAGTGGCAGAAGAATGTAGCCGATTAGTAGAACAGTGACTACCAAACCGATCAATGATTTAAAACCTTTTTTGCCGCCAAGCGCGAGGAAAGCAATCAAGAAAGTGATGAGGAGACCGTAAAGGATTGGTGCACGATGATAGTCGCAGATGCTGACTTCTAACTTGCCGTCCGGACCCGGCACCACAGCCAATACCACTTCCTGACCCGGAGATACGGCTACGTTAAACGCCGGGTTGTCTGTTAGTTCGTGCGGTACGACAAACTCTTTGCCTTTTAACTCGCCTTCGAGAACTTGCACGCGGACGATCTGGTGTTCTGAAACCATTCCGGTGTGGGCATAAAGCTCTCTATTGATTTTCGGTTTGGTGATGTTGAGAACTTTTCCGATTACCATCTCTTCGTCAATGGATGAGCCACCGAATACGGTGTCACCACTACTGCTGTCGGTGGCAGTTGCCTTGACCGGACGACTATGTTCTTTTTCCGAGATTGGAACCAGGCTGGTGCCGGGCTGTTGTCCTGTGTTTCGTGAAGCTGTTGGCGATTCGGATTCGTTTCTCTGAGAATCGGAGTTGGCGTCCGCACTTGTTTCACTTTTCGCGGGAGCGGGAGCAGATGTTGATGATGAGCCGATCTGTCCAGGTTTCGAATTAGCGTTTTGAATAAAAGCTGTTGCACTCAGCACCGCGCATAGTGCCGCCACAATTGCGACCAGAGCCGCTTTGTTCGGTTTCGCTGGTCTGTTATGCGGGTTCAACTGCGGTTCAATCCCCGTTTTCTGGGTCGATTGCGGTGTCGGTTTCGTTGAAATCCAGACGAAGTTGCTGGCCTTGCGTCGGTGTCAGACCGAGGTGCTTATATGCTCTGGCCGTCGCTACGCGTCCGCGCGGTGTACGCTGGATGAAACCGGATTGAATGAGAAACGGCTCATAGACGTCTTCCAGAGTTTCGTTGTCTTCACCCAGAGTCACTGCGATTGTATCGATTCCGACAGGTCCACCCTCGTAATTGTTAATCAATATCTCTAAGAAACGCCTGTCTGTATTGTCCAGACCGAACATATCGACCTGATACGACTCCAGCGCCTGGATGGCAAAAGGCTCATCAATAGAGCTGATTCCTTGAAACTGGCAAAAATCTCGGACCAGGCGAACCAGTCTGTTGGCGATTCGTGGCGTGCCTCTAGCCCGGGATGCAATCACGGTTACCGCTGGCGGTGTGACCTGGACACCCAGTAGCTGTGAAGTTCTTGCCACGATAAGGGAAAGTTCTTCCAGGGTATAGAACTCGAGCCGGCAGGCAAAGCCGAAACGGTCACGCAAGGCTTTGGAGATACTTCCGGCTTTCGTTGTTGCTCCGACCAAGGTGAACTTCGGCAATGGTAGTCGCATTGAACGCGTCGCGTGACCCTTACCGGAAGTCAAATCGATAACGAAATCTTCAATCGCCGGATATAGCAATTCTTCAGCGACTTTGTTGAGACGATGGATTTCATCGATGAAGAGCACGTCCCCCTGCTCCAATTGATGAACAAGTCCGACAATATCGCGGGGGCGTTCTAAACTAGGACCGCTCGTCATGTGGATGCGCGCACCCATCTCGTTAGCGATCACGCGTGCCAGAGTGGTTTTTCCCAATCCCGGCGGACCGTAGAGTAAAACGTGATCGATGGGTTCATTTCGCGATTTAGCTGCTGAAAGCGACATCTTCAACATCGTTTTCAAACGAGATTGTCCGATGTATTCGTCCAGGCTATCCGGGCGCAGCTGCATCTCCGCCTTCTTGTCTGAAGACGTTTCGCTCGTGGAGAGCACTGTTGTTCGTGGTGTTTTTTTCTGATCGCCGGCCATAAAAGGACTGATTGGACGCCCTCCTACCTCTGGTTGCCGAAACGTCGATGCCGTGTCGTTCCCGTCTGGTAGTTGGTGCCCTGAGCTCTGAATAATCGTCATCTACGTCATTATGGCACTTCATCGAGTACAGCAGCGCAATCAAGCTTCTTATGAGATTTAACTCAAGTAATTTTATATATGGAGAATAAATCTTCTGAACATGCGGCGACGAAGTCTTACCAACGGCATATCTGTTTAGGATACTGGCAAATAAAATGGCGACCTCGATGGAACCATTTGGACGAATACCTAATGGGACGCACCACGGGCGGTACTGCCACGTTGGTTCGCCCACTATGTGAGTGCGGCAGTTCAGTCTATCTCTAAGGACTTAAGTCTGCGATGAAGCCTGATGCGATCAGCCTCGCGCGTTACCGCGCGGTTGATGGGTTGCGTTCGTCCTTGGAATTGTAAAGGCGCGTTTGCGATTACTTTACGAGACTAACGATTCGGAAATAAATCCTTTACTGAGTTGTGGAACTCTAGTTCGGCAATAGCGCATCGCCGCCGGTTCTTGATAGGAAAATATTGAGTCTGCATAAAACATTTCGATCGCCAAGTTTTAAATTCGGGACCTTACTATCCGTACTCTATATATTGAACAATGGTACAGCCTGTGCCGCTCCTGATGTGCCATCTCTCAATCTGCAATCGAATTCGATTACGGGATCATCAAAAAGTGGTGGCACTGTAGTCATAAGAAAACCTTTTAAGCTTTTTGTGCGTCAGCAGCTTTTGCATCATTTAAGCTTGCGAGATACACCAGTGCGAGCGGTTATCGCGGAACTCGCGCAAAAAGGTGGCATCAATATCATCGTCGATAAGTCGGTAGTCGGAAACATTTCAGGAGAGTTGAACGATCTGACACTCAACGAAGCGATGGACAGTGTGCTGGTTGGAGCAGGTTTGGAAAGCAGAGTTATCGACGACAAAACCGTTGTGATAGGAACTCCGCAGTCAATGATCCGGTTGGGTCTAAATAGACCCATAACTCGTACATTCAAATTGAGCTACGCACATCCCTATGATGTCGCGAACATTCTTCAAGCATCGGTTTTTAACAAGGGTTACACTCCGGATTTCAAAGAACGAATTCGCAACACCTCGAAAGTGAAAGAAGCCGCGGATGCCGGTTCGCTTCCAGATAAAGATGCCGCGAGGGTGGACGAGGATGATCGAAGTGTCGAGACGGAAGCAGAATCGCAAATCACACGGGACCAACAGCCGAAGACTCTGAGAGGCTCCATCAAAGAACAAGTTCAAGAAGGAGTCGGATTCAATAACGCATCAGTCGATCCCGGCACGCAACAGATCAGACAATTTCAAGAAATCACCGCTGACTATACGGTTGCTCCTAACGATGGAGGCGCAATCGTGATACCAGATTCAAAGGCGCGGCAAGTGATAGTGGTTGGAACAGAAAAGGATATTATTGTCGCGGAAGAAGCAATTAAACTTTTGGATTTGCGACCGAAACAAGTGCACCTCCAGGCTTCCCTTGTGGAGCTGACGAATCAAGGCGTTCGACAACTCGGCGCTACTTTAAATGCGCAGGGACAAGGGGTGTCCGGTTCAGTCATGGGAAACTCTACCGCGCCTGTGATTAATGGATTGCCTGGTCTGGGAACTGGTGGCACTCCGTTTTCAGGTGTGATTGGCTCGGTGCTTCCTACTGTATTTTCGAGTATTGCGGGTGTTCAACCCGTGCCTTCGTCCGCATCAGGTCTAGATATCTTATCTCTTGGTGGCTCCGCTGGTGGCGCTGCGAACATTGCGACACTGCCAAGCGCTTTGAATTTTAAACTCCAACTACTGCTTCAGACGAACAAAGCGAAGGTGATTGCAAATCCAAGTTTAGTTGTCGTCGACAATACCGAAGCATTGATTACAATCGCCAACGAAGTGATTCACAAAGTCACATCAACTGTCAGTCTTGGCGTAGTAACAACAAACGTTGAACTAGCTAAGGCCGGCATATTTTTAAACATTCTTCCGAGAGTTACCGAGGATGGATTTGTACGTTTAAGGTTGCGTCCGCAAGTTTCTACTCCCTTAGGTGCGCCTCAAACTTTCGGTTCCGGCTCCAATCAGACAACAGTGACTTTGCTCAATGTCCGCGACATTATCACGCAGGAAGTCAGAATTAAAAATGGGCAAACTTTAGTAGTTGGCGGTTTATTCACCGAGCAAGAGGCGGCGATATTATCCAAGGTGCCGTTTCTCTCTGAAGCACCAATTCTGGGAGCCTTCTTTCGTACCACATATAAAGGACGAAACAGAACTGAGCTAATGCTTTTAATTACACCATCGATTGTTGAAGAAGAGAAGAAAGCGCTCACCACATCTGACACTACCGGAATTCAGTAGACCAACGACAATTCTATTGTGGTGCTCCGCTTACAATTCCATTACAACCTGCTCGTAATCGGTTAACTCGAATCTGAAAAGCTGGACCTTGTGGTTGGCGTTTCCGCGCTTTTGCTTGACCGAAAGAGCCTTATTCATTGAAGAGGGGTACCGGCAGATTGGTATCGGCCGGTAGAACAGACATTGCCTGATTTGAAACTGAGAGAACAATATGACCGTTAAAACGAATGCGTTAGTGATTGAACACAATGACTTTTGGCGAGCAGGAATCGAATTCGTACTTGAAAATATTGACGTAAATGTATGTACAGCTCCGGACCGTTCGTCAGCAATAGACAAGTTCTTGCTAGACAAATTTCAACTTGTGATCGTCGATTGTGAGTTGCCTTCGATGAGTGGATTGGAATGTGCTTTTTTTATTCGGGCTATGGAATATGGTGCGGAGACTCGTATTCCCATAATTGGATTGGTTGAGAATCCGTCAATTGAGTTTCGAAGGAAATGTTTTCAGAGTGGTGTTGACGTCCTGGTTGAAAGAGACTGTTCGCAGGAGGACTTAGAGAAGACCGTGACTAAGTGGCTCCGAAATTTGCGAAGCTAATCTTTCCGTGGCTTACAAATCCAAGACTGTCGGACATCAAATCTTAACTCTACAAGCGCACAATTGAATTCTCACTCGAGGTCGACCAAGATGGATTCAATCAAGCGCCCCATGTCTGTCTCGCTTGTTATAGTAAATTGGAAAACTGCAGACGATCTTCTTAATTGCCTTGCTTCAATTACACGATTGGACAAGAATTCGAATCAGTTTGAAATTATAGTTGTCGACAATAATTCTGGTGACGATAGTGTCAAGAAGATTCGCCGACAATATAAAACGATCCAGATAATTGAAAATACTCAAAATCTGGGATTCTCGAAAGCGTGCAACCAAGGCATTAGACGCGCTTCCGGAAAGTTTGTATTGCTTCTCAACCCGGATACTTTGATTACTTCCAATGCGATTACAATCCTGGCGACTCAGCTCGAATTGAACAAATCTGTCGGAGCGATAGGACCAAAAATCCTCAACACCGATGGAACTTTGCAGCTCGCCTGTCGACGCTCGTTTCCCACTTTAGCCTCTTCGTTCTTCAAGCTTGGTCTATTAAGCCGATTGTTTCCGAAGAGCAAAGTTTTTTCCAGCTATAACCTTACGCATTTGGATGCAGATCGTCCTGCGGAGATAGAGTGTCTGTCGGGAGCTTGCATGATGTTCAGGCGCTCGTTAGTAGAAGAGGTTGGCGAGCTGGACGAGTCGACGTTTATGCATGCTGAGGATATCGATTACTGCTGGCGAATAAAAGAGGCTGGTTACAAAATTATGTACCAGCCCGAGAGCGTGATCTTTCATGAGAAAGGATCGGCATCTAAAATGCGTCCCTTTTTGACCGCAATCGATCTGCACAAAGGCATGCATTGGTTTTACAAAAAGCACTTAGCACCCCATTATTGGCCGCCGCTAAATTGGCTTGTGTACGCTGCTATATGGACGCGAGCGTGTCTGTATCTTTCCCTTATTTTCTTAAAAAAGCTATCTGCTCATGATCGAAAACAATCACTCACCAACAGCAGCCGAAAGTTCTGCTGAGCGAAGTTGCGTTGCCTTGCCTCGTGGCTAGGATTGCTCCCAGATTGGTTCTTCGTATGCGGGAACGCCCTGTGCGGGGCGCGCGGCCTTGACACCGCTAATGATGGCTTCTGAAACGAGAGATTGTCCGAGCAGGCAAAGATGCGTCAAATCTTCCTCGATTTTTCCGATTGAAACGGCAATAGCAAGGTCGCCATCGTAGATGGTGCAAGCTGGATAAACTACGTCTGTTAAACCTGTAATGCAGCTCTGGGCAAGCTTCTTTGCTGAGATGGCATCAAGGGCTGCGTTCGTAACTAGAACGATAAGCGTGGTATTGTCCACGGTGGTAGTTTCACTTTCACCTGCCGCAGTAGATGTAATCACACTTTCCTGGGACTGTTCTTCTTTGACTTCCTTCGGCGGTGAGATTACTGTGCCTCCTGGCCCGAAACCTGTGCGGCGAGTGCCATCGTGCATG
The DNA here is from genome assembly GCA_044225915.1 of Obscuribacteraceae bacterium (SeqCode). Classification (GTDB taxonomy): domain Bacteria; phylum Cyanobacteriota; class Vampirovibrionia; order Obscuribacterales; family Obscuribacteraceae; genus JADYXR01. Next base: position 89,611 of record JBGAHZ010000017.1, on the reverse strand, counting down.
AGCTTACCAGTGTCTGCGAAGTCGTTTGATTCAGGAGTGGATCTACAACCTGCGATTATTTCACTTCGTCCATGGTTCCAAACGTCGCCGAAGGCGTTTACTACTGCGAATGCCCATAGCGTAGCGCCACCGACACTGGTGCCCGAGGCAAAACCGAATCCACCGCGCATTGCTTGTTTTAATCCAAAAAGTTTGCCAACGGTCGCCCCGGTTCCTGCGCCGACCGTGCCGTCTCGGTCGCAGACATTAACAGCCAGATGGCACGCCATCTCGGCCATCTCAGGCGTGGGGCGAACGGAACTACTGCCGATGGCTAGATCGAATATCGCGGCGCAGGGTACGTTAGGAATGTGAGTGACGCCGACATCGAATCCCTTCTTATTGCTTTCAAGGTATTTTTGCACTCCTGAGACTGCAGCCAGTCCGAAGCTGCTGCCGCCAGTCAAGAGAATAGCGTCGATTCTCGAACTGCGCACGATTGGATCGAGTGTCGAAAAATTCGCGGTCGCTGGCGCTGACCCGCGCACATCCGCGGCTGCCAATGCGACATCGTCGAAGAGAAGCACGGTGCAGCCGGTCAATGCCGTTTCATCTTCGTAGTGACCAATTTTAAAACCGGATAATGAAAGAACCATAGACCGTATTATAAATCGATCGACCTACCGAACTGGCCAATTGTTGAGACTATCGATTTGATTTTCAAGGCGGACGCGGCGGAATCGTCGCAGAATTTCTTGACTTTCTGGGCTAAGTTCGTAAGTCGAGCGGCGAGTTGCCTGCAGTCCGGGAGTTCGGCTGATCACGATTTTGTCAGCGTCAATCGACTGTTTGGCTCGCCATAGATCGGCATTGAGCATAGCCGTTGGAATCGATACATCAGGCGGTGCAAAAGATGTGGTATCACCAGGAGTGCTGCCGAAATTGATGCGTGCGAAAGATTGACGTCTGCCGGCGACAAGCTCGGCAGGCAAAATGTCTGTCAGTCCGAGGCGATTGATTTCCAAGTTCTCGACAGGTGGATTGGATAGTAGATCAGGTTTTTTGATTTCGACCTTTCCGGCGGGCTGCCAATGGGTGCCTGTCGACGAGGGGGTTTCCTCAGCGGCCAATAGCTTGGTGAGCTGTTCATCAAGCTTTCCTGCGCGCATCCGTTCACGTTCTCTCTGAACGTCCGACCACCGGTTTTGATTTGATGAACCGCGGTTGGTGCTTTGTAAGTGCCACTGAACAACATTACTGTCACTGGTAAGTGCTTCGACGTTACGGTCAAACAAACTTGGCGTCACGACAAAACCTGATTGCAGCCCAGCTTCGCGTTGACGAAGATACTGCAGGAACATGACCGAGAGTTCCGACGATTTGATAGTTTGTTGCTGCATAACGTCCGGACGATTCTTCGAGAGAAACTCTAAGAAGTCAGAAAATTCAGGAGGAGTGGGATTCGATCCATCCAGTGTGAGCGGCTTGCGACCGTCTGCTCCTGGCAATGCGAAGCGTACGCGGGCACCAGTCTGGCTGGTCGGAGCGTCTGGCGCGCCGTTATCCTCAGCCAATGAAAACTTTCCGTCGCGTCCGATTTGCACCACAGAACCAGTTCTCGACTGCTCTTGCAGCATGTTGGCAAACGACAATCGTGCTAAAGCGGCGCTGTCCCGCGCTGTAGGTTTTCCTGTCCTATCTGCGTCAAGGTTGAGGAATGCTGTGGCATTGTCGCCGTCCACGCGGATGTAAGGCGTCTTTCCATCTAGTGCCGACTGAGTTCCAAGTGGACGTATTCCGCCTGGACCGCTCAGCGATGGAACACCACGTGTGGTGGCACGATAGTAAGGCTGTGCTGGACCGCCGTCGAGATTGCCGAGACCGGTGTTGCCTAACGTCGGAATTCGCTGACTGGTACGGCCGTTGTCGCCTGGCTGCCAGCGTGTCGCGAGGGGTCTGTTGCTAAAACCGCTACCGGTCCAATCACTAGATACCGCGGTTCGGAAAAGATTTTCCGGACGGAACATATCTTCCTGACGTCCTGACAACGCTCCGAAGGGATTGCTGAACGGGTTGGCGAAACTTTGTCGCGGAACGAAGTCTGCTGACGGAGCCGGTTGCAAGGCATACTCAACTTCCTGCTCGCTCTTGTTGCCGAGTTGCATAATTAACGCTTTCTTTTCAGCTTCCGGCAGAGCGAATATTCTGGCGCGTTCGGCCGCATCTGCCGAGCGGAAGAATTTGCGAGCCTGCTCTAAGTCGCTCGGCGTGTGAGGTCTGTCGTCTGCTGGTGAGCCTTTCGCTACCCAGCTGTCGTTCCATTGCTTAAGAGCATATTCTTGTTGCTTATCACTGCCTTTGGCGATAACATCCATCAGCAGAGTTTGAGCCTGACCTTTGGTGCTGGTGTTGACGGCGAGACGACCGAGAGTGGCAACTGATTTTTCGAAATCGCCCGGTACTGAACTGTGTAAGAGTAGCCAGGCTGCTGCCAGTTGAGAATCCTGAGAGCCACTGCTTAACTGATTCTCCAGCACTGCTCGTCGTGGATCGTCTGATTTTTCGATCGGCTGTTTTGCAATCATTTCTTTGATTGCTTCCTGGGCTTCGTTGCGGATTGTTCCTTGGCCTTGATTGGCTACGTCGCGTGCTCCCACGGCATACGATTTGACCATTACTTCAGTGGCTGCTGCGTCAGTCGGATGTTCTGCGAGAATCAATCGTGCTGCGGCGATTCGCGCTCGATCGCTGGACGAATCCTTCATCGTCTGACGAGCGAAAGTCTCTCCATCAGGAGTTAACTTCGCAAGAGCGAAGCGCATCATAAACGTGCCTTCGTATGACAACGCCGCTTCTCTCTTGATTCCGGGTCTTGAAGAATCCTGGAGCTGCGATGATGCAATCACTCCTCGCGGATCTCCTGCACTGGTCAGACTGTCGGCGGCAATCATGCGAATGCGTTCGTTGCTGTGGTTGAGTGCCGTACGAAGAACCTCAACACGCGGATCGCTTGCACCTGCTTCCTTACTGAAAGTACTTGGATGTGCTAACCTGACCAACTCGCGTGCCAGCTCGGTGTCGTCTTTCGGATTTTCTTTTCTGGCCAGCAAATCAGCTATAGCTTTAGCCTGATCGGCCTTATTGCTTGTGGTATCAGGTACGGTGTGCTCATAGAGGTAAGAGGTTCCGTCATTGAAGCGATTGAACATCTCGCCGGCTCGTTGTTTCAAATCAGCGTTGGGATGACCTTTCGCCATTGCTTCCAGAACCGGCATAGCAATTGGTTCTCCAAGGCGATCGAGACGCATCATGATCATGCTCTGGAAGTCGATGCTCTTCTCGTAACCCGGTTGATTCGGTAGCGGCATTGCCCAGGTTTCTGCATCCAGTGCATTAGCTAATAACAGCGCGGCTTTTGGTGCCGACGCGTTACCCTTTATGCTTGCATCCAATCCCTGACGTTCGATAACGGCTTGTGCGAACCTGGTTCTAACGCCAATGTTGATGCCTGGATTAGCAACCAATGCGTCGGTGATGATTTGCTCGGCGTAGGCCGCTCCCGGACCACCTCTTGTGTATATTCTCGACAGCACTCTTGCCGCATCAGATACGGTGGCTTCGCGAATATTCTCAGTTAATGGATAACCATTGGAGAGAACAATGAACGCCAGGGCCTTGCGTGCGTCGCGCGATTCTTCCGTGTCGTCGTTGGCCATCGCTCTATCGGTGAGCAGCTTAATCTGATCGTCTCGATTTTTGTTAAAGGCGTCGAACGCTGCTTGAAACTTAGCCTTTACGTCCGTATCTGTGAATCGAGCTTTGATCTTTTCCCAGATGTTGAACTTGACTGAGTCGGACGTTTCGAAGCCCTCAGTTATATAATTTTTGGCTTCGAGTAATTTATAACCGTGTTGTGTCCACCACTCAGGGTTTTCCAGACCATCCAGGGGAAGTAGATTGTCTCTAATCAATGCGCCGGTTGCTTGCTCGTACTTCTCTTGTTGATCGATTGTATGTGGTGCTTCAAACCGACCATTGTCGATGCGAGGAGATGATTTGGTATTTTGCAGAGCCGTCTCGAGCAGTTGCGCGTCGTTTTGGTTGGTACTGCCTGGAGTGGCGGCTTGTTGTTTCACTTCTGCTATCAAACGGTTTGCATCGTCTCTGAAACCTTGTTTGCTGCCATTCTTAGCAATATCCGCGATCACTTTTGCAGCCATGGCCCGATCTTCCGAGGCTACCAATTTACGTTTCTCTGCGTCGACTCCCCCTTGAGTGTCACCAGATCCACTCTGGAACAGCACTCTGGCGGCGGACATCCGGATACGCTCGTGCGGGTCATTTAACATGTCTTGTAGAACAGCGCGACGAGGATCTTCTGCACCGGTGAGTGGTTTTGACAGACCCGCGACGAGCACTGCCCGCGCTACTGCCTCGCTATTGTTGTTTGGATCTTGGGAGAGCTTTCGCAAATTGTCCGCCAGTTGTTGAGGCGTGGATTGCGTGTCGAGCGGCAGGTTGCGCAGGAGAATATCGGTTCCATCGCGCAGGTCTCCAAGTAATTGCTTCGCTCGTTCTCTGACCAGCGGCATCGAGTGCGCACTATAGTCGGAGGTCGAAGGTGTCGAGTAAGTGGCCTTTTCTCCGGTGTAAAAGATGCTGCTGCTGTCCGGTCTGATTACCTGTTTGTCTGCGCCTTGAGCAAGGACGACATTGCCCTGTGAGTCGAAACTTCGGGTTCCGTTGTATGCTCCTTTCTTCGCCGGGTCGGTATCGCTGGTCCAGGTACTGGTATTGGGCTGACGCGTCCAGATTTCTTTGAGACCATTTTTGTCAGTGATTATGTCTTGCGAAGAAGTTACTTCTCTGGTGCCACCATCGGGATAAGTCACTTTGGTGACGGCCGTTCCAGTTCTTTGAATCGAAGAACCATCAGCGGTATATGTGATGGACTTGCCGAATGAATCGGCCATTAAGATCGATGCACTGGCTTGATCGACCGTAACCTTTCCTCGCCATACTGTCTTCTTGGAGGGGTCGGATTCTTCGTACCATTCGTCAGATTTGCCCTGGCGGATGAGCGTCTGCTTGACACCGCTATTGGTGACACTGCTCACTTTCCATACTTCGTCGTTTTGATCGTAGTCGACCGAGCGACTGCTCTTGTCCGGATAAGTAGTATCTTTCAGTCGATCAGCTTTATCTCTTACAATTTCAACTTTTGTTTGGTTCGCGGCGATAGCTTCCAAAACTGGGATAGACTCTGCTGTCGCATACTTGGAGTAAGCGTCCAGCAAATGCATTTGCAAAGCATGGCTGGCTTTGTAATTCGGATCGCTGCCATCACGGGGAGTGCGCTCGAATTGACGTTTTAAACCGGCCAGTAATGCGGTGCCGGCGTCTTCTTTCGTCACGGGACTGCCTGGAGTTCCTGGTTTGAGGTTCTCCAGGGCTGTTACCAATGTGTCTCTTGTCGCGTGTGGCATGCGATCTTGAGTGGCAATTGCCATCGTCAATAAAGGTGCTACCTGTGCTTTGGTAGTGGCATCGCCGAGGCTCGCGTTCAACAAGCCTTGTGCTGCACGTTGCATGGCTTCACTTTTGGTGGCTTCATCGAAGAAGCGACCGTTGGACATGACAATCCACGCCAGCGTTCGACGTTCCATGTCGCCTTCGGGACGCGCCGCTTTCGCGATAACCTGGTCGAGCTGAGCGGAGGTTGCTGCCTTGCCTGCATCCATGTATGGTTTGACAAGTTCAGGGGTCTTCTGCCATGCCCACTTCCAATTACCCAGCCCCGCTTGTGCCTTGGCCGCTGAATCTTTGAACTGTGTCGTCCACTCAAGCATTGGATAGTTCTGACGGATGAAACTGGGAACGTCAGCAAGTGTGTACTTGCCGGCGGCAGATTCCATCAGCTTGTTGAACGACTGGCGGAATCTTTCGCGGTACTCGGATGAGTCCGGATCCATTCTCCTCGAGCTTTGTTCAATAACTCCGAGTTTGCGCAGCACTTCCGGATCCTTCTCAGTTTCCAGCAATTTCGCTGCCCACTGGTTGATACCGGCCGGCTTTAATTCTGCCAGACGATCGACTGCGGCTGACCGCACCAGTGCTGATGAATCGCCGCGCTCGGTGCCTCCTCCGACAATCCGTTTCAGAAGATCCTGGGTGGCGATATCGTTGCTGCTAGTTTTTCCAAGCGCGCGAACAAGAGCGGCTCTCGTCTCGGGATCGGATGTTTTATTCTGCACCGAATCTGGTGTCAAGACTTCGTTGATGTTTTTGCGGGCTTTGGCAGCGAAGGACGGTCCCAACTTTGCGTTAAGCTGCTCCAGGTGATTGATTACATCCAGTCTCAGCAAATTGCCTGAGGTGCCAGGTAATCCCTGAGCGTCTTTTATGTAACCGAGAAGACTATGCTCCGCCCATTGCTTCGCATCCGGTGTCAGCGCGTCATAGTGCTTGAGCATAGGCTCAAGTGCGTGTGAAGCGAGAACAGCATTTCCACCGGTCAATGCGGCCTCGAAGGAGAGTGCCATCTGTTGATCGGTGACGCCGAAATCTTTCCAGTTGTTATTTTGCGACATGATCACGGCGGCGCGATACAAGCGGCTTACGTCTTCTTCATTGTCGGGCTCGCCATTTTTGAGGACCGTTTTTACTGTGTTGCTTTCGCGTTGGAATACCAGGTCGTAATAGGCTCCCGGTTTACCTTTCGATTGAGCGTATTCTGTTTGCATCTGTGTGAGCATGGCTTTGCGCTTCACAGGATCAGGTTCGCTGTTCGCCAACAAAGTAGTGCTGGCCAATGCCTTCAGATCTTTGTCGCCGTTGGGCTGCGCTATGATATCGAGAAGCGCTTTCTCCATGGCTTTTGAATCGCGACCGTAGATATCGGCTTCAGTTCTTGCCGCCAATGTCTTGTCCATGGTCGGCAAGTTTTGTTCGGTATTGAACCTGTGGATTGCCATTGCTTCTGCCATTCCGAGCCCATTCGGATTGACCAACGCCTGTTTTCTAGCTTCGGGTGAAGCGTTATTGTTTTGCACAACGGAGAGCAATAATCCGGCATAGTCGTTAAACTTCGAGCGCCCTGCCATCGGAGCTTCGTCGGCGCGGTACAGCAAATCACCGATTGCTAGCTGGGTTTCAGGCGAGAATGACGGCATGTTGCCTTTGAGATAACCGATCACGTCTTTTGATTTCAGTTCTCTGCTGGTATCGATCTCGAATTCGAAACCCTCGTCGTCCTGGACGGTTATAGAATCTTTGGTGTACGCGAGTCTTTCCGGGAATGCGCCTGTCTGTTTGTCGGCATTGAGGAATATCAATCCGAGCGCGGCTGCTGCCTTTTCTTCTTTGTTCGTGCTATTTTCGAAAACGGCTTGCAGTCTTGCCGACTCGGCTGTTCGAGCTTCTGCATTGTTGGATTTAGAGATTAGATCTCGAGTCTTTCCAAGGACTGTGTTTAGACTTTCGTTGCCCTGCATCGAAGCTACGTAGCCGTCATACCTGGCTAACAGAACTTTAGACTTGTAGGTATCGAGGACCGTTTGAATATCGTGCTTTGTGACTTCTCTCTTGCGCCCGTTTGCACCATCTACGGTGCCTAGTTTGTCCGGGACCTTGCCGTCGTGTTCGTTGAGCAACATCAAGCCCATGGCTGCGGAGACTCTCTCGTTCTCAGTTTTACCTGTGGTGAACTCTCGCAACAGCTTATCGTTTAATTGCTTTCTTTCAGCGCTGTCTGCTGGCGTATTCGAAACTTTCGCGACATCGGCAAAGCGGCTCTCGATCCCGGTTTGTAATTGTTTGTCAAACAAATCGATGGACCGCGGAATTTTCGAATCGATGAACGCTTTGACATTCGCTGATGTGACATTGTCCGGCAAATCGTTTTGTGTTTTCCAACGCGTGCCGAGCACATCAGGTATGGTTTTGCTATCCTGTGCGTGGAAAGTGAGAAGACCGAATGCGGCTGCCAGTTTGTCTTCCTGGTTGGGTGAATCGAGGAATTGACTGGTCAGTTTTGCCAGATATTCTTGACGTTCTTTCTTCTGTTCTTTTGGTAATTTTGCTGCTTCGGCGGCTTCTTTCTCAACAAGAGAAATCTTCTCTCTTCCGGTATCACTCGTAAATCTTCGGGCTTGATCTTCCAGCGTCGGAAGTGGCGGAATGCCTTTGTCGGAGCCGTTGTCGTATTGTCCGGCGCGCAGCAGCATACCTGCGTTAAGAAGAGCGCCCGTATCGAGTTTACGCACCGAGGTCGCGATGGCCGGCATCTGATGGGCGAGAATGTCGCCGACGAAATAGCCGTTCATGCCGAGGAACATCTTCTCGGTCACGTTACTCGTCACCTTCGCCCACGGTGTCATTTTGATATATTCCGCAGCGGCACTGGCTTGTTCTGCAGGTTTTGCCATGCCAAAAGCTTTACGCGAGAGCGAGACCCCGTCTTTGATGACACTGCCGTAGAAGATGTCGGCCATCATGGCGTATCCACGCAATTCGTTGAATTTTTTGCCGAGCGGTCCGGTGTTTTCGATCGACTGGTGAAGAATTCCTGTTACGCCCAAACCTGCGTGCCATGCGGCTCTTGCGAAGCCGGGGCTGCGCACCATCTCGCTGAATACAGTTTTCGCTCCGAGTTTTCCAGCCTCTTTCAATCCCTGGGTAGCGGCAAATTGAATACCTTTTAGTTCATACGTTGCAGTGACGATCATGCCGAGATCCATCAGTGCCATAGCGCCTTTGCCGGTGTAGTGCCAGGCGGCAGCCTCGTTGGACCAGGCTTTCAGATTCTCGGCCGGCATCAACTGCATCTGACCGTCGATAAGGACGGTTACCATGTCGTTTGGTTTATAGAGTCTGACGTCTCCTTCGATGTCGAGCCCGGATGGTGGAGGACCGAACGTGACCTTATCTTTCTCGCTGATTTGCGTCCATTCTTTGTCACTCACTTTTTTGCCGTTGACATAGGTTCCCTGTTCAGAACCGTTGTCTTTGATGAACATCCGCCCGTCGCTTTCGACTTTGACGGCCGCATGCTGTTCGCTTACGCCGTCACCTTCCGCTTTGATACCGGATTTGGTGCCGACCATAGTTGGTTCTCCGACCTTCAACGTTTGTCCGTTGAATGTCGCTTCGCCTTTTTCATTTCTTCCCAGTGCTAAAGTTGTTGCCGGTTTGCCCAGGCTGACGTTTTGATCGGGGAATACTTCCACCCACTTTCCGCTTTCGATCTTCTCGCCACCGACATAAGTACCGTTTTTGGAACTGTTGTCTTTGATGAAAACTCGACCGTCCGTATCGACTCGCATGCTGGCGTGATTAGGATCGACACTGTCACCGGCAATTTTGATGGTACCCTGGCTACCGAGAGTTACTCCGGCGTCGCCGGCGCTCAAAGGCACCACTTTTCCATTGACCTTTGTTTCGCCAGAGGTCACTGGATCGCCGACATCAGTGATATCGCCGACTGTTTTATACAGAGACAGACCGCCGGCGTACTTGTGTTGTCTGGAGCTGGTTACTCTGATGCGTTCTTCTTGCGAACCGTCAGGCATCTTCACCATTACGCGTTCAGAATCCAAACGGAGCGCAGTGAAGTTGTAAGGTTTCTTGGTGACTTCATCGATACCTTCGTGTTCGATGTCGCCCCACATCAAGAGTCGTCCAGAGTCGATCGATGCCTTTTTGATTTCGTCGGTGAGTTGATCTACTTGCGGACCGTACTTCTCAAGCCATGCTCGGAGCTTGGCTACTTTGGTCAAGTTTGAATTTTCTTTTGTCGGATCGTTGGGGTCGGTGGCAGATCTGTCGAGTGTCTCCGGCAAGTCGATCTCGATGCTCTTGATCTTTCCGTTTTCGCGAACCACCTTGCCCGGGAAGTTTGCATCGTTGAGAGCTTCGTCTGAAAACTTCGACATCTCTGCCTGACTAAATGAGAGGCGAGGGATAGCCGCGCCCTCGGATGTGGCTTTGTTGAAGTAGTGGATGGCGTGAGCGTAGTTGCGAACCTGCATGCCGAGCTGCAGCCACTCGCCGCGGGCACTCTGTAATTCGCGCAACTGGTCGATCGACATTTTGTCGTTCGACATCCAGGCATCCAATTTTCCGTTTTTGTTGAAACCTTGCAGTTGATCGTCGAAGACACTGACTTCCCACTTGAGGCGCAAGTTGTCCATCTCTTTGACCGCACTCACGTCCCACAATGCGGTATCGGCCAATCGGTCACCCTCAGGTAGCTCGCCAGGTTTTAGCGTTTTCAGATCCATCTTCACGCGGCCGGATAGAATCTGTGCTCGGAAGTAATCGTCGCCAACGGCTCTGCCACTGCCATCCTTCGGTACGGTCAGTGTGCTGCCTTCGGGCAAGTTGCCGTTTCTTCCCACGATCGTGACAGCCAGATTGGTCGTCAGCTCATTGAGATAGTTTGCTGATTTATTGTAGAAGTCTCTTGAGGCCGGTCCGAACTTTCCGCTCTGCAGTTCGCGATCCATCTCCTCGATTTGTTTGTCGGAGACGAGTTTTTTCAAGTCCGGATTTTTCGCCAGCCGGTCGAGTGTGAGTTGAAGACGCTCGCGCTCGCCATTCTCGTTCGAGATATTTACATAATCTTCGGGCTTCGCTCCGATGACACGACCGTCGGAAGCCAACTTCAACTGTTCTTGCGTTTCCTCCACGCCAGATGTCTTTCTGAGTTCGACTTTTAAACTGTCTGCAGTGCGGTCGTCCGAAATGATGCCGCGAACTACTTCCTTGTAGCGAGTTTCATCAATCGCTTTTGCATTTTTCAATGCGTCTGCGGCCATTAACCGTTCGCGCGGCAGAACCGCTGGATCTAGCTGCGTTTGCAGATATTTGATGGCGTCGTCTTTTGTGATTGTTTGAACGTAATCTTTGGCAGGAGTGACGACGACGTCTTTCTCACCACGCCGCATTCCCTTTTTGATTACGGCATCTTCGTGTTTGTCTCTCAAACCGAGTTTGTCGCCGATCGAGCCGTCGGTTCCGGTTCTCAGCTCAAGGAGCGCAATTGCTGCGGCTGTCTTATTCGCAGGAATAGTCGAATCGAGGAAGATGTGGACGGAACGGTTATAGAGGGCGGTTTTTGTGAGATCATTCGCGTCTTTGTCAGCCTGAGAAGGAGCCTCCGCTCCGTTGACACCGGCTTGCTTAGTGCGTTCTCGGAAGTCGACTATTTTAGCTGTATCGGCTATTAGTCCTTCGCTTCTCGGTGCAAGATACGCGTCCACCTGAGCTTTTGTGGTTGTAAACGTATCTGTGTGGGCCTCTATGACTTTCTTTGCTTCGCGTCTTGTTCCCGGAATTTCTTGCCTGGCGACTTCGACAGTTCTAACCCCCAGCGCGTCCGGATAGGTGCCGTCCGCTTTACGGTTTAACTCGAGCAATCCTTTGGCTGCCGCCAGTTTTTCGGGCGTGTCATTGGGATAGGTTTGAAAAATTCCGGTCAGCTGTTGCTGGAGGTTGTGGCGATCTTTATCGTCTGCCGGTCTGTCCTTCAGAGCCTTTACTTGCTGTTCCAGCGACTCGCCGCTATTTTTGATGAAGTTGAAAACTTCTGCTCCGCTCAATGGTTGGAGTTCGTGGTGAGCTTTGACCTCGACTACCCACTTCGATTGCCTGCCTCCGCTCCATTTTCCTTTTTCGGAAATGGCGACGTCTCGCATGGCGACTGTGTCAGGTATTTTTCCGTCCGGACCCTTCGTTAGAGCGATCAGAGCTTTGGCTGCCTGTAGTTTTTCCGCGTAAGTCTTTGGATGCTGAAACTGTTCAGCCAGGTCGCGGATTACAAGCTGTCGGGCTTTGTCATCAGCTGGCAACTGAGCCACTCTGCGGGTAGTCAACTCGATAGCATCGGAATACCCATCGCGGTAAACGGATGATGGAGGTGTTTGTGCCAGCTCGACGCTGCGTGGTTTGAGATCTGCCGTCGGGTCGGGATTTGCGACTGGAACATCAGGTTTGTCTTTGGCGCCGTCGCCTTTCTCTTGCCCGGCAATCGGTTTAATGTTGAGGTTGCCCTGACCATCGACCGCGTCCTTGTCCGGAACCGGCGCTCCTGGTAGCTTTCCAGCCTGGTTGTCTACAGCGATTTGAGCGATCGGTGAGAGCGCGGAATCACCGGTTTTCCCGGATTCCAGAGGCGTTGAGGTGTTGTCCGTTGAAGTGGCGGTGGGTTTCGCCTCTAACGGATCCGCTGGTTTTTTCGCAGTATCAGAGCCGGTCTTATCCGCCGGCTGTCCACCATCTCCCACGGTCGCCTCACAAGTGAACAGGTCCTACTTTATTTATTCCCTTTTTATGTGGTTTCAGGCACCCAGAATCCAGGCTGATTGCCCATTTTGCCACTTTACAACTTGCCTTTTTGGGGCTGGTTCAGGCGAACCAGATATGTGTATATACACAGGCTCAGGAAATTTGCCAGTTTTGGGGGCGGTTTTTTGCTGGGAGTTGGGGCGAGGATGTTGGCGGGAGTCAAAGCAGGCTGGAAGCCTGCGCTCCCAGGAATAGAACCGAGCGTTTTTTGTTTCGATTAGAGACCGCGGGAGGAGGTGGGAGCGTATTGGAAGTTGGCGTCTTGTTGGGAGCCTTCTCGGAAAATCATCTGGGCGACAAATGCGGCGACCAGAGAATATGTGCCTGCTTTGGTCACGCCCTCTTTGAACCTGCCACCGCCGGCGGTGTATTCGGCGCGGAGACGTTCGATTTCTTCGGTGGTCGCGTGTCTTTTGATCGTCTCCATCAACTTGTTGATCGTTTCGGGGCGATGGACGTTTTTCGACAGATGATCGAGGTCGGCAATCTGGTCGTTTAAGACCTTGATTTGTCCGTCCAATTCCGGGGTTCCACCGTTGCCTCTGCTCTTCTCGAGGCGTTCCAGATGTTCGCGTTTGTCCTTCAATGTTTCTTTGACGAGTGTCTCGAAAGTGACTTCCGGTTTGCCACCGAATTTGACACCACTTGAACTCAATAAAACGGGTTCGCGTCCGGACTGAAGTTCAAATGCCCCGAGCTTTGCGACGCGCTCTGCCACTCCATGACTGGCTCTCTCTGGAGCTTCACCATGGTCGAAGGCGCTTTGCACTGCCCGATCTGCTGCCATTCGATGTGCGGGGTCCGCCGGTTTTCCATCGAAGAGGTCTTTTAGTTCGTTCGAGCGGACAAGAGCCTCGCGTGCGACCTGTTCTTTGCTCGAACCCTTGCCGCATTGCATCTCGAATTTACATTGGTCTACTGGAACCTTGGTACCATCAGCGGTGACAACTTGCAGGGCGTCTCCGGACTCGACAGTTTTTACTTCAATCGGTTTGCCGTTATGGGTGACGGTTAGTTTTGATTCACCCGGTTTCAGGGTTTCCGATTCGACTACTGTGGTTGAGGTGCTTGCGAAGACCGCACGATGACCCCTGTTGGCCAGCCGGCGTGCTGTGTCGTTCATTGCCGTCTTCAGATATTCGTCTCTCATCTGGGCTGGTGGCAGTGAGTCTAGCGCAGCGAGTTTTTCGCGAAAGCTTTTGTACGCATCGCCCGAATTTTCTGCCGACTGTCCTGCAGGTGGAGGGCTGGTGTCACGGACGGTGGCATCGCCGGAAGGTTTTTCAACCCCTGTTTTTGTTTCACCAGGGGCTTCCGGTGCGGCTTGTAAACTTCTCGCGTCTTCCGCCCTTTTCTCCGCGACTACGCTGCGTCTATATTCTTCCTCGACTTGATGAGGTTTTAGATGAGTGCCTTTTTGTTCAAAGTCGTGAGCAATAAGACCCATTCTCAAGAATTCTTCAGCCTTGAAGCTGGAAATGTTGGACGTCAATCCACTTTTTATGGACTTGGCCCTGTCGTAAACTTCTTTAGCCAGTTCTGGATTGTCTCTCAGTCGCGGAATTCTGTTAATTGCGGCTGCATCCGAGAGATGGAGACCACGAACAGTCCCGCCCAGTTTTTCGAAAGTAGCTTCTGCATCTGCCAGGATTTGCGGATCCTTTTCAGCGACCAGAGTTGTGTAGGCGACTCGAATATCATTTGCTTTTGACTTCGCAGTAATCGCTAAATCGGAAGGGTTTGTAAATGAATCCAGCACTGCTCCAGCGTACTGTTCTTTGACGCGCAGCATCTCCAGTGCGGTCGAAAGTGGTGCGTCTGGTGCGCGAACCTCACCTCTCACTTCATCAGCTCGTTTCACAAGCGCTCGTGCTGAAGCTTCGGTATATTTTTTTCCGGGCTTGTCCGGATTTTCAGTTGCTTGAAGAATCGCAATCTCGAACGCTTGTCGTTCGGTTAAAGGCGTTTTGTCTGATTGTGACTTACTGAGAAGTGCTTGACCTTTTTCCAATACGGGTTTTGCTTTGTCTATGTCGTTTACTGTAAGTTTCATCTCGCTCAAGATGTTGTCTATTCGATTGATGCTTTGCAAATCCGTCGGAATTCCGGCTTTTCTCATCGCCTCCGAGATCTGTGACATTCTATCCACGTCGGCGCCCGGTTTGTGCAATTTCAACACTGCCGTCTCAACATCGGCACCAGTAGAGGTTATTTCCTGTATTCTTCCGACTACTGCTTGATTGAGGCTGTCACCGCCAGCGGTGCCTGGCCGATCGAGTCGCTTCAACTGTACTTCTACTTGTTGAATGCTTCTGTTGTCGGATGAACTCGGGTTTTCCTTCTCCGGCTTAATTTTCGTGGTGCTCTTGTCTTTGAACGTAACTTCGAAGCTGCCATCAGCCAATCGCTCTATTTTTGAAACCAGATCGGATGCTTTGGCGTCGACGCCGTTGAGTTTTATCGGTTTGCCTTCGTGCATTAGAGGGCTGTCGGGAATCGAGATATCGGCGGTGCCGTTTGGTCTTTCAGTAATGGTGTGGTCTTTGAATGTAAACTTGGTGCCACCGGTGGTGCCAAGGTATTCAACGTCTTTGAACGGTGCGTCGACCGCAATTCCTTGCTGTACTGTTTGCCATTTGCCTTCCGGGCTTTTGAAGTAGCTGCGTCCATCGACGTCTGTAAGACTTTGCAGTAGTCCGGTTTTTTTGTTGAAACCAAAATCTCTCACCGTGCCATCCGGGTTTGAAACGCGAGTATTGGCTTCGGTTTGACCGGTATGCACGTTCGTGCGGTTCATTTTTTCTTCAGAGGAAACTTTGCCGATGTCCAAGTGGTAGACGTTGGAAATTTGCCACTCTCGAGTGTGATTGTCCGGAATTTGCGAGTCGTGGCGGTGCACTTTTCCGTCTGCATCGACGTAGGCGGCGGTGACGTGCCCACTGACAGCGACACCCTGGGTAGGGTGTTCAAGGACGTACCATCCTGGGGATTTCATCGCTTTGGCGGCGTCAAATGACGTCTTTGTTTCACCACCCGGTAAATTGGCTTCGGAGAACCCAGCCTGCTTCAGACCATCGGCAATATAGACGGGAACCGATTTATTCAACTTCTGCCACTCTTCGAGTTGTCGTGGTGTGAACACCTGACCAGGACTACCTGAGTGGGTGGCGCCGTGGTTTAGCTCGAAGGCATCCGCTGTCATCTTCGGAATGCCATTTTCAATTGGGACGAAAAGAACCTTCGCCTTTCCCTCCTCGACTTTGTCGAGCACTTTTGTGTACTCCAGAAGCATTGCACGGTCGGAGAGCTTCTCGTTCATTATGATAGAGCCAGTGCAGGCGCGACAGTTGGTATCACCATCCGAATACTCTTTGCTTTTTATGTAATCCGGATTTTCACGATTATAATGATCTCGTCCCGCGACGGCTGCGCCTGTTGCAGGTGTTAACAAAGTCACTTTGCCTTCCAGGCTTGCAGTAACCAATCGAAGAACGGTATCGGCGGCCTCTCTGGTGAGTGTGTCGTTCTGACCGTCTCGATTCAATCTGTCCAAACACGATTTGATTCCGCTCAAGTCTTGAGGCAGATTGCCCTGTGTGCGAAGTTTTTCGAAACTTTGACTGACTTCTTTTGCTCGGTCACTATCCATGCCGATTTTGCTAAGGTTGTGTTCCAGTTCCGCAAAACCTTTTAAGATATTTTCCGGCGTTGGCTTTGTACTTGCCGCTGAGTCGGATGGTTGTCCGGGACGACCTGATCTGGCATCACCAGAGCTTCTCAAGTAATCATCGAGGAGGCGAGCGTGAGCGTCACCTTCGGTTGTCGGCGGCTGTGTTTGAGGTTGATCGGCACCGGCTGTAGGAGTTAATTTGTCTCCGTGTGCTGATTGCAATAATCTTTGACCTGAAGAAGCGGTATCGCCTGCGGTGTCAGACGCTGGTGTCCCTTTCGCAGGGTTTGCTACTTGGTTGTCTGTTGGATCAGGCAAACAGGCTCCCTCTAAAAGTCGGTTTTGACGTAATCAGGGACTATTGCTTGTCCCTGGTTGCTGGAGCCGGCCAGTGAAGCTGCGAGGAAAGCAGCCACCAGTGAGTAAGCACCGATTCGTCCAATGGTACCCTTGCCGAAACGCTCTCCTGGCTTGTCTCGTTCCGCTTTGATTTTTGCGATTTCGTCAGGGGTCGCTTGTTTCTTGATAGCGTCCATCAGTTGGCGGACCGATTCCGGATTCCGAACCTCAGATGCCAGATGCTCCAGGTCTGCAACTTGTTGTTTGAGCATCTCGATTCGTCCAGGCAGTTCCGCATCAGTCGAAGTGAGTCGTTCCTTTTGAAGACGTTCTAATTCCGCACGTTTGACTTTGGTAGTGTCTTGAACCAGTTTCTCGAAACTGATTTCTTTTTGATCGCCAATTTTGACACCAGTCTTGGTGAGTTCAACCGGCATGCGTCGGCTTTGAAATTCGAATTCGCCAAGTGAGATCACATTGTCTGCAACTACACGGCTCGCGTTTGGTACATCGCCGCCTTGCTTGCCATCGAAGGCGCTCCGTATAGCCACTACTTCAGCTTGTGCGTTGGTGCCGGCTTTCGGTTTGCCTGCGACAATTTCGGCAAGCTGTTGCGACCGTACCAAGCTTTCCCGAGCAATTTGATCTTTGGAAGAGCCTGCTCCGATTTTGATTTCGACTTTGACTTCGCCTGCTGGAATTTTGGTACCATCCGCGGTGATGTAAGCAGGTTCAACACCATTGCCGCCTTCAAACGAGATGGGCTTGACCACTTGATCGCCTCTGCGAATAATCATTTCTGACTCGCCGGCTTTTAATCCTGGAGTTTCCGTGAAACTCATCTGTGTCTCGGAGAAAGCCAGTTTGTTCATTCTGTTTGTGATCTGCGACGCTACCGTGCTTTTCGCTGTTCTTGCCACTTCTCCGAAGAATTGTTGACCGTTGAGACTCTTGATACCGGCAACCAGCTCGCGGAAGCGACCTAATTGTTCTGCCCCTACCGGCGATGGCACTTCTGCCGCTGCGCGCACCGGACCTGCCAGTTCTGACGGTTTGACCGCATCAGTCGTTCCTTTGTCCAGCCAGTCGTTGACTTGTTTTACGGTTTCAGCATCACCGGCTTTATACTTGTCGGCAATCTCTTTGAACTTAGCAAGTTCTTCTGCATCCCAGGACATCTTTTTATTGTTGGCATCTTCCACCATGGACTGCATCCATTCGGAAACAGTTTCGCTGCGGTTTGTGCCGAGCTTGCCTTCCAGCAAACCTGTGAGATTCGATTGGAGATCCTTTGATGCGGTTGGGACTGTTTTTGCAAAAACTTCGCCTGGTTGTATCTTCGGTGTCTTCGCTGCCGCCGGTTCGTTGCGTCCTAACAGGTTGTCTGTGGTTTGGGTCTTTAGTGAATCGAGTACGCCTCTTTCGATTACTTTTGGACCGGTTCCTTCCTTGCCGCCAGCGAGAATTACTCCTTTGTTGCTTATCAGGGTGGAAGTCAGCCGCTCAATTACTTTACTAACCGCTCCGCGTGGCTCTGCTTTGTATTGACGTTCGATCTCTGCTTTTAGTTTGTCAGTGCCCTTTCCTTCGAATGGTGGCTTGCTGAACATCTTGTCCAGACCGAGGATTTCTTCTTTCGATAATTGTTTAATCAGCCTGATCGGATCCTCCATCAATTTTCTCGATTCTTGTTCGAGAATCTTGGACATCGGAGTATCCGTAGTATGAATCTTCTGACCATCGTTAAGTTCGATGGTGTCATTTCTCGCGCTGACTTCGGTATCTGTTCGTACTGTCGGTCCCGTTCTGTCGGCCGGATTTTTGTTGCTGGCTTTGGCTGCCACAAATTTAGCGATCTCTTTTTGTGTTCTCGAACGGACAGAATTTTCCAGTTCTTCTGAAGGTGCTTTGATCGCTTTGAGTCTTAGATACTCTTTGACGCCATTGGTCAAAACACGCGCCATGTCGCTGTAGGGCTCGCTTGGACCGGTTTCGCCGGTTCTCTTGGCTTGTTCTCCCGCCCATGTGATCAGGCGATCTACCTGTGCTAACTTGGCCGCTTCCGTCGTCACGACGACGTCGGGCATTGGTGTTTCTTTGAGATTGAAAGCGGCTTTCTGCTGACCGGAATCGACCGGGCGGATCAAGTCGTAGATTTGCCTTTCGAGACCGCTTTTGAAATCGAGGGCTGCGCGTTCGCGCTCGGTGGGCTGTTCTCCTTTTGCCGGTTGTTCGAGAATTCCGGAATTCCTTTCGAAGAATTCGCTCTTGTAGAGAATCACACCGTCCTCACGCAACTTGAAAACGTTGTCCTTGGTCGGATTTTTAGTGGCATCAAGGAAGAAGAAGTCACCTGTTTTTCTGTTGACCAGGAGGTAGTCCGCGCCGACGCTGTCTGCCGCAGAGTTGCGCCGTTTATCACCGGGCGGTCCCGGTTCTGTAGGGAAGATGTCCCAGTCAGCACTGATTTTGTTTTCGGCTTTTAGCTTCGCCAGAATGCCCTGGTCTGCACGTGCGTTGGCGAGAAGGTTGTATACACTTTCCTGACCGGGGTCTGCTTTAAACGATGCGCTGTTTCGAATGAGATCGCGCGTGGCATCGAGTCGGGTCAGGTCGAGTTTGAAATTGTCTCCACCCGGTGTGGTGAAACCTGTTGTCTCCAACGCGGCAATGCGCGTGTCACCAGATATGGTGGCACGGTCGCGGGCTGCCGGAACCGTTTGTTTTAAAAGAGGCTCAAACTTCGTACCTTTAGTTTGCTCCGCAGTAAGCAGTCCGCGCTCTTGCATGAAGCGTACGTCTTCGGTATAAAGCTGCGGTTCTGCTTCCATTTTCAGAAGAAGCTCTTTGGCATGCGCGCGGGCTTCTTGCAGGTCGCCACTCTGGAAATCTGACAATAGTTGTTTCTGCAGCTCGATTACTTTGCCGCGCTCGATTAATTTCTTCCCTTCCGGGTGATCGGCCAGGGCTGTTGAATCGCCCTTCGCTGCCAGTTCTGCGGTCAAACGTTTTACCGCCGCGTCAACTTGATTTTGACGAGCATCGATTTCGGACGGGGAAAACTTGTAATACGGACGTAAGCTAGGATCCAGGCGGGCTTCGGTACCTAGAGTGTCGATCGCAACAGACTCGAGCATCTGTTTTACTTCTGGATTGTTTTTCAATGCGCCACCGTCTGCGGTGCCGGCATTCTCCGCTTTCCAGCGCTTCAATTCTTCTACTTTTTGATCTACATACTTCTGACTACCTTCATTAAGGTCAGTGCGTGCCATGAAATTCTGTGTCTCGAGAGTTCGGAAGTTTTGAGCTTCACGCATAATCTCGTTTTTCACAGTCTGGGGGTTGCCGATTGCCGCAACTAACTCTTTTGGTATTGCCGAATCAAGCAGAGGCGCTGGAGCTTCCGATCTCTGAATGAGTCCTCGCTCCGCAAAGTCTCGCATGACTTGATCTCGAACCAATTTTTGCATCTGTTCGCGCGCGACAGGATCTTCAATCGCCGGGCGCGAGTCAATTCCGGTGTCAGTGAATCGTCTTCCTGGTTTACCGATGTCATTGATGCTTCGTTCGAGAATCGCATCTCTAAATCCTGCTGGATCGGCATCTGCAGCAGCGATTTTGTCGAGAGATTGTTTCTTATGTTTGATTTCGTGATCGAGCGCGGTGAGATGGTTGTCACCGAAAATATTGAGTGTAATTTCGCCAGTAAGCGGATTGTGGCTTGCCAGACTGTCAGATGTATTGAAACGGAAAGTTTGGGCAGTGATTACGCTCTCCGGCAACCCAAGCGACTTTGCGACTTCCTTGGCCGCAGGCATCAACGCATCTCGAGCTTTTGTTTCAAACTCTGCTCGGGTCAATGCATCGACTTCCTCGCCCGAACGCATGCGGATTCGGAGAGGCTCCAAAATCTCATTCACTTTCTTGTTGAGAGCGCGTTCTTCCGCGCTGCTTCCCGGCATGCCAGTGTTCTGATAAACGGCGTCCGCAGGTTTCACAACCACGCTTTCCACTTCCATCATCGTTCGTTCTGGCTGTAGGAAAGTGTAGACCTTGCTGTCAGGCGAGATGAAGTAATCGCGCCCGCCTAAACGCTGATGTTCGAAGTTATTGAATTCTCCTTTGAACGGATCGACATTGTCCGGAACCTTGATGGTATCTCGCATTGGTGCACTGCCGAGAGTGCTGTTTTGAAGAACGACTCTGCCGTCGTTTAGCGTGCCGATCGGGGTTAGTTCACGACCAAGGTTTTGAAAGGACGTGCGCTGCATATCTGATGGCAACGGATTCAGGCTTAGTGCGCCGACCTCGGTAGGTTTCATTCCGCGAATTACATCTGTCGGTTGCAGTTTTCCGCCCTTGTGTTCGAAGGCCTCTCCGTTTTTGTTCAGGAAATACTTTTTGCCATCCACGGCCACCGGTTGGTATTCGCCATATTTGCGCTTGCCTGGATCGAAGTCTTTGGGCGGATCGATTGGCGGTTTCGAGCTGGCAGATGTGTCTGCGCCCTCTGCGAGATTCTTGGCGATGACCTGTCCATCGCGTGAACGACCCTTGATCTCGAAGCGCTCTTCGCCGTTTGCACCCGCGCGCGTAAACGTATCGGATTTAGTTTCCGGTCCGCCTTTGTCTGGTGTTTCCAGCTTGAAGTCAGCTTCTTTTGCGGCTTTATTTCGCTGATGGTTATTGTACTGGCGACGCCCCGTGTAGAGCATGAGAGCCAGAGATGCAATCGGCAAGCCGATATCGGTGGCTTTATCCCATCCGTATCCTTCGACTTTCTTGTCGGTGTTGCTGCCTGGAAGCGGTGATTTTGGAAGTCCAGGCTTATACCCTGCTTCTAAATCCTCTGCGGCAACGGGCAAATAGTCGGATGGAACGTCTGTCCCAGGTGGTTTAGCATCAGCACCAGCGGTGCCACCATTTTCAACGTTTGCTTTGTAGGCACCCAAGAGTCGCTCGGTAAATTCGTTGCCGAAATTGGCCAATCCAGCGGAATAAACCAATCCTGGATGTTTTGCCACAGCGTCTTGCAATTGCTGTGTGCCTTTCGCCAACATCTCCGGATCGCCGCTTGCAATCAGGGCAAGACCTACGTTCATACGAGCGCGGGAACCAGTCGAATCTTCGATGTAATTGTTGACCTGTTTGTCCCAGATGTCGACTCGGCGCTTTTCCATCTCGGTGGTGGACTCGCCGGTGACTTGACCCTGGGCGATGGCTCGATCGGTTTTCAGCCCACTGACAAAAAGCTCCATTCGCTCTTTGGCCAGGCGGTCCTGGTTATGTGTTGCGGTCTCGTCCGCGGATTCGATTGCCTTTTGAAACTCAGGCATGGCCGCTTTGACGCCGGTATTAAAGTAAGCATCGTTTGCTGCTTTGAAGTGTTCCGGTGTTTTGTCTTCCCATGGAACATCGCTAGCTTTGGCTCCCGGCGCGGGAAGCGGAATGTCGCCCTTCCATGGTTCGAGACCTCTATCCTTCCGGAATTCCGCCATCTTATTGTAGGAATCCATGACTTGAGCACGGAAATTCGGATGGAACATTAAATCCGGACGAAGCTGAACCGCCTCCACAAGCAAGCGTTCGCCTTCCAGAATGGAGGCGTCATCGCCTCGCGAAATGAGAGCGGTGCCGAGATCGGTGCGGGTTGTTCCAGGAGCGAGGTAATTGTTGTAGTCCAAAACCTGCTTCAGCTCTTGTGCTTTTAGATCCTCGACAGCCCTGGTGGATTCATCCGGTTTTCCGGTCATGTCTACAGAAGCGTATTTGCCGATCTTCGCCAGAGACTCCGCTCTGCCTGCGACTAGCGATTTGAGGCTGGTTGGTCCCTGTAGGTCCGCGTCGACAACGGCTTTTCTGAGTTTTTCGATGTCGGCATCGGTAAGTGGCTCGGGCTGTTTTGTTAGAGGAGCAGCCAGTTTGTCGCCGGCGTCGGTAGATCGAGAGACCGGCTTGTCAGATATCGGAGTTGCTGTTACGTCGCCCGAAACAGCAGTAGGGGCGGGCTTTTCGCCTTCGACTGGAGGCGGTGCGGCGGCTAGAACAAGCGGTGCATCTATCGCGGTATTGACGTCACCTGCAGTCACAGCAGGCATGACAGGGGCAACAGAATCTTTGGCGGGAGCGGTTTTTTCGGCTGGCGCAAGAATAGTCTGAATCGGCGTGAGGGTCAGACCGTCTGCTGCGGTGGCATCTGCGGATTTTGCCTTCGCGACCGGCGAGATACTGCTGTCTGGAGAGCTGCCGTCTGCAGCCTTCGGTGCCGGTGGTTTGTCATCGCCAAACCAGATGCCCTGTGAAAGTCTTGCCTGGTCTTCTTTTGCAGTATCCTGGGGAGTGTCGGCGTGCGTCGAATCAACGCCGTCGGTCGAGGCATTCACAGCCGCTGGCTTGGGCTTTACGACTTCCGTCGATTTTTCGCCTTCGTTTCCCATCAACCCAATTCCCACTTTCTCTTAACCTATCTATCCCTAAAGGGGTACTTTTTAGACAAAATTGGGCGATTCTGGTAGATGTCAAGCGGGTGCCGGTAAAATAACAACATTTTTTTGTGGGGCATTCCCGTTTTTACATGGGTTTTCAGACTGGTCCGAATATGCTGGCGGCACGAAGTTCCGACTGGTCATGCAGCAATCTCAACGGCAGTTTTTCTTGCCCTCGCAAGGATTCAGGTTCACGATCCGATCGCGCCGACTTTTGTTAGCTGCTCGTTTCCAAAACGAACAGCCTCTAGATTGCCACTGGTTCAGCAAACCGCGAAGAACGCTCGTCGATTTACGTTCCTAAATGGCACTGCATGTAGTATCAAAAATGGGTAACCTTTGAGCCTGTCTCTATTACGAAACATGCTTGAAAAGTAACGTAAATATGAATATTGATGTTTCAGACCACTGGATATGTGATGATATCTTCGATTTACTTTAGATTGACTTGACTGTTCTCAACCTTGTGGATGAGCGTTCTGGTCGAAGGTTGAGATTATGAATAACAAACTTTTTGTCGGCAATTTGTCTTATGGCGTCAACGATAGCAGCTTAAACGATCTGTTCGCCGAATACGGAACAGTCGGTTCTTGCAACGTCGCAACGGACAGACAAACCGGCAGATCCCGCGGTTTTGGTTTTGTCGAAATGGGCAACCAAGCTGAAGCTGAAGCAGCCATCAAAGGCTTGCATGGTCGCGAAGTTGACGGTCGTCAAATCTCCGTCGCAGTTTCGCAACCGAAGCCACGCGCTACCGCCGGTAACTACCGCGATTAATTGATTGACTGAACGTCGTTCAAATTGACTTAAAAGGGCACTGTTTACGGTGCCCTTTTTGTATTCTTTCGTTTAACCATCACGGGCAGTGGAGGGATATGAGGAAGGGAACTAAACCCAGGCTCTGGGGTTTATGAACGAAATTTGAAAAAACAATCAAGATATTGCGAGGATGCAAAGAACCTCTGTTATGATATATCGATGTCTGGACTGCGGTTCAGAATGACCGAAACTTTCTGGCGAAGGCATCGCCCGATGATACCAGTTATAGTGTCATAAACGGGAAGGTAATTATGGATAACGAGCGAACGATCATTATCAAAGAGAAGTCCGAGGGTGGTGCGTTGAAACTGGCCGCGATAGTGGCACTGGTGGTGACAAGTCCTTTCTGGATGATACTCGGAGTGGTTGTTGCCGGCTGCGTTACGGGCGTGTTGACTCAGGGGGGCGGGTGGCCGTTTGTCGTCCTGTTTGCACTGAGTATGGTGCCAGTCATCAGGCAGAGATTGTCTGGAAAAGATGAAATCAATAAGCTGCATGAACGTATTGCGCAGCTTGAACTGGAAGCGACAGCCGCAAGAGTTGAACTCGCTCAACTGCATGAGACTATTGCGTTCGATCAGACTTTGAAATTGCATTCGGAACAAGCGAAACCGGCAGCGGGGCAGGCGGCTGCTCGCGTTGAAGTGAGCAATTCTAGAGAGTTGGCGACCACGCGGAATACTGGGGCCGATGTCAGATAGGCTGCATGGTTAGCTGCATGGGCGCCTGCAAGGCGCCCCTACAATTAACTCCAGAAGCGTGCGGTGTCTAAACGCAGAGTTGGCCGTATTAATACCAGAAACAGGTCGTGTTTAAACGCAGACCGACCGTGTTAAACGCCAGAAGCAGGTCGTGTTTAAACGCGAGCAGACCTTGTTTAAAAGACGCGATCGCTCAGTACTTGCGGTTTAATTCCCAGTTCCAGGCTGTCTCGATTATTTTGCGCAAATCGTATTTGGGGGTCCAGCCCAGGACTTCGGTGGCCCGTTTGTGATCGGCGAAGAGGGCGACGGCGTCGCCGGCTCGGCGCGGGCACATCTTCACGTTAATGTCTCGGCCGCTGACTTCTTTGCAGAGATCGATTACTTGTTTTACCGAGGCTCCAACAGACGAGCCCAGGTTGATTTCGACTTGCGCTCCTGAATCGAGTTTGTCGAATGCCTGGAGATGCGCATCGGCAATGTCGTTGACGTGAACGTAGTCGCGCACGCAGGTCCCGTCTTCGGTGTCATAATCGTCGCCGAAGACAGAAAGAACTTCGCGCTTTTTCAGAGCTGTTTGCAGTGCCAATGGTATTAGGTGCGTCTCGGGATCGTGGCTTTCACCAATCTCGCCGGAATCATCGCATCCGGATGCGTTGAAATAGCGGAGACTGACATATGACCAGCCAGTTGTGCCAAGCGCTTGTATCGCTTTTTCGATCATGTACTTGGTTGTGCCATAGACGCTGACTGGTTTTTGACCGTGCGCCTCGTCGATTGGGCAATAGGTAGGGTTGCCGTATGTGGCGCAGCTAGAGGAAAACACGATTTTGTTGACGCCGGCTTCTCCCATCGCTTTGAAGAGGTTGAGCGCACCTACAACGTTGTTGTCGAAATACTTGAACGGCTTTTCTTGTGACTCACCTACATAGGCGCTGGCTGCGAAGTGTACGACAGCGTTGATGTCGTGTTTTTTGAACAAGGAACGGGCAAATTCGAGGTCGCCGATATCGTTCTCAAAAAACACAATTCTTTCAGTGTCCGGTAACGATTCCCGATGACCCACGCTCAAATTGTCAACAGCGATTACCTGACCGCTGTTTTTTGAGTTCAAAAATCGTCTTACGAAATGGCTGCCAATGTAGCCGGCAGCGCCCGTCACGAGTAAGTTGCTCAAGTCCGAACCACCCTTCAAGAGAAACGAATAGAACAATAACCGGTTTGCCAGATATATAACTAGGAGTAAGATGAATGTTTGAGGGGTAAGTTTACGTTCGCCTCGACTAGACGACGATCGAGCGAGTGCCCTCGGGTGGCATGTGAGCACATCGCAACGCAACGGACCTAACACCGGAAATAATCCTCAGTTCACCCCTAACGATGAGCTGCATCACGCTATATTTCCGTCGGGACGGGACTTTTTCGCCTGGTTGGCAATCGGCGTTATTGGCGCAATTTTGCTGTTCATCTCTCTGACTGCTAGCGAATTGTTCTCTCCTGGCGTTTCCACAGGAGACGTCGCTGAGAAAGACATACGCGCGTCGCAGAATGCCACGATCATCGACCCGGTTGCAACTGCAATGGTGGTAGAAAACGTTCGACAGAACGTGATTCCGGATTTTGTAGTTGATCGAAAGAACGATCAAAAGTCACTGACTGCAATGAATCAACGGTTTTCTGAAATCAAAAACCTGCAAGACAGTGGCATTGTTGCGGACCCTCAGATCTCTGCAATCGGCATTGAACCGCGCGAGCAAGTTTTCGTTTTAACCTGTGATGATGCTGATTTTAAAACAATATTCGATTCCAGTGAGACCACAAACAACGAGTATGTGCAATTACTGCGAGGGCGGTTGCGCTCAACTCCGATTTTTTCAAGAGGACGCGCACGACCCATTCAGAGTGCATCAGCGGCCGATCTGCTGAAACACCAGCGCGAAATTTTCAAACAGTATAAAACCAAGCACCCGGAGTTGACCAAAGAGCAGGTGTTTCTAGCGGTCGCAGTTAAACCAACGGAGTTGCTTGCCTTCGGTGATGCAGCTCTGGGAGCCACTAATCGCGTTCTTCAACAATTCCAGCGGTTCCCTGTAAAAGATAAAAGCGATTGGGCGAAAGTCGTAATCGAATTTTTGCCCGATCAATGGAACCGTGACTCTCGTGCGCAAACCGCTGCGATGATCTGCGATGTGCTTGAACCTAACCTGGTTATTGATCCAGGTGCCACCAAGACCAAAGCTGATTCTGCTGTCAGAGCAGTGCAGCCTGTGATGAAGGAAATTAAGCAAGGCGATATCGTAATTAAACGAGGAGAAGTGATCACAGAGGAGCGCCAGGAGCTGCTGCAGATCCTCTCGGTGAAGAGTGTTAAGAGCACGGCACTCCTATTGGTGCTTTGTATTTCGTTGATGGCCGCTCTCGGATTTTCCGGTCTCTTTCTTTTGACTTATGAACCCAAGCACTTCTTTTCGACGACTTCGATTGCACTGATGTACACGATAGGAATTGTCACTTCAATCGCGACAAGCGTTCTCGGTAGCAGTTATCCGGAATTCGTTCCAATTCCTGCGGCAGCACTTCTGCTGACAATTTTCTTCCGTCGCAGGGTTGCGCTGGCATTGATTTTACCGATCATTGTTTTGCTGTTCGTCGAAGGATTGCTTCCGGGTGGTCACTTGCTTGCACTATCGACGGCGGCGATTGCTGCCATTTTGACATATTCGAAACGCCGGAATTCTCTCGTCTATACCGGCTTTGTCGTGGGTATTTCGCAGACGCTGGGCCTACTTCTGGCTTATGGAATTGCGAAGGCATTGCCGTTTATACTCGGTGAGAGAGTGGTGCCATATCTGGTATCATGGCTTCCAGTCACCAGTCCGGATCTGCAATTGCTAGGAATGCAATTTGCTGGTGGTATTGCTTCGTCGATCGTTGCTATAGGCTCGCTTCCATTCCTCGAAAACATCTTTGGTCTGGTCACTCCGTACCGTCTAATTGAACTTACTGATGCAGAACAGCCGCTGCTGCGACAACTCGAAGAGAAAGCGCCCGGGACATATCAGCACAGCCTTGCCGTTGCAAACCTGGCAGAAGCTGGTGCCAAGGCGATTCACGCTGACGCGAACCTGGTGAGAGCCGGTGCGCTCTATCACGATATCGGTAAGATGGTTAAGGCGAGATTCTTCATTGAGAATCAACTTGGTGCTGCGAATCCCCATGATTCGATGACGCCGGAGGAGAGCCGGGATCGAGTGCTTGCGCACGTAACCGACGGCATCGAACTAGCGCACAAATTTCAACTTCCGAAGGCCGTTGAAGACTTCATTCCGATGCACCAGGGCACTACTCTGATGGCGTACTTCTACCACAAGGCATGTCAGCGTGATGGAGCGGAAAATGTTGATGCGAATTTCTTCCGCTATCCTGGACCCAAACCGAATACAAAGGAGACTGCGATCGTCATGCTCGCTGATGTTTCCGAAGCTGTTACGCACTCCATGAAGGACCCGACGGAACAAGAAGTCGACGAAGCGATCGATAAGGTTTTCGAAAATCGATGGGCCGACGGACAATTTACCGAATCGTCGCTCACTTATGATGAATTGCATCGGGTGAAGCTGGCGTTCGTCAGAGTCTGGAGAACGTTACACCATGACCGATTGAAATATCCGTCCACGACGACCGGTCGAATGCCTGTCGCGCCGGTGTCACCAGGGACGGTGGCGCCTGTGGGAGAACCGGAAAGTAAGGTTTCTACAGTTGCGGTCGCTACGATTGCGAAGGACGACGAGAAGAAGCACGAAGTGGAGCACGCCGAGGGACCGTGTGACTGCGTAATTGCGGAGTTTGGACCGCCGGAGCCGCAGGAAGGTGTTTCGATGAGTGTGGAACAAGATCGCGATACACCAGCTGGGAAGAATTGATTTGGTCTGATTGGTAATC
This sequence comes from Obscuribacteraceae bacterium (SeqCode), assembly GCA_044225915.1. GTDB lineage: Bacteria > Cyanobacteriota > Vampirovibrionia > Obscuribacterales > Obscuribacteraceae > JADYXR01. Next base: position 61,331 of record JBGAHZ010000017.1, on the reverse strand, counting down.
TGTTGAACTTTGTTTAGTGGCGGCGTTTAGAAGCAGGCTGGAAGCCTGCGCTCCCAGGATCTGTGCACTGCGGGTAGTGCGCTTATTGACGGTTTGAGTTGCGGGAGTAGCAGCCGGGCGCATGCAATGCGCCCCTACAAGGCGTGCGTACAAGGCGTGCGTGTGAGGCGTGCGTGTGAGGCGTGCGTGTGAGGCGTGCGTGTGAGGCGTGCGTGTGAGGCGTGCGTGTGAGGCGTGCGTGTGAGGCGTGCGTGTGAGGCGTGCGTGTGAGGCGTGCGTGTAAGGCGTGCGTACAAGGCGTGTGTAAGGGCGCCATCACTGGGGTTTTTGTTGAATGTCTTGTTCGCGGAGGCGGGTGCGTTCTGTTACGCCTAGCATGTAGAGTGCGTATTCGATGTCGGTGTCGGATTGGATGGCGAAGGTTAGAGCCGTGAGTGCTTTTTCGTGGTCGACGGTGTTTCTGTTTTGTAAGTCCACCAGGCGAAGTGCGGAATATAGAACCTGATCTTCCACGGTGCCGCTGGACGACAGAGAACGGCACAGGTAGAGGACCTGGTTGTAGTTGACACCGGCGCGCTCTTGAATCTCGACCGGCAGTTTCTTGATATCCAATGCTCCAACTTCTGACAGCAGTTCTAAAAGCGCGCGCGATTGGTTTAACGCCAATCGGAAAGTGCAAGCTTCGGCCACCGCTCTGGTTGGTGATACGCTTTTGGCACGAATATCGATCAAGGCTTCTCTGGCGCGTTCCAGCTCAAGCGTATTGTTGTCGATCATCTCTTGAATGACGACGGCAGACATGACGAATTCACCCGGCAATTGATGTGAATTTACGAGTGCTGCTCCGAAAGTGGTGTTGTGTGTGATGTGCGCTAGCTGCGCCTCTCGAATTTGTCTGTCGGTGGCTACTCCGGCCGAGAGCAACAGGTCGCCTAAAACTGGGGTGCCTCTCAATGGTTGCCGCTTATATCCGCGATTGATCTGCAGCCGTTCAAGCCGTTCTTCGCGTTCTCCGGCGAATCGCAAGGACTCAATTCCTTGAGTGCGAATTATTTGACCGCGTCGGACGAACTGCTGAATCAGAAGAGCGCGATTGATGATCTGTTGTGAGATCAGGTTTAAATGACACAGAATATGACCGAGCGGAAGTCCGGTGGTGGAGCTGGCTCGCAGTGCATCGTCTACTTGATCCTGATCGACATTTCCGCTGTCAACGAGAAGTTGTCCGAGTTTATTTGTTTCTTGTTCTTCAGGCTGTACTAGTCCGGTACGTCGAAAAGACTCTTCAAGAGTCAGTCTATTGGCATGAGAAGTTTTCAAAACATCAATTGCATCTCTGCGAGTGAGCAAACGATCGTTGACCATGTATTGCAAATTCAATGCGTTTCGCAGTTCTGCATCACTCAGATAACCGGATACGACGAGGACTTTTCCAATCGGCAATCCCTGCTCTTCGTAACGTGCCAAAGCTTCTTTTATATAGGTAGACGAAAGTATTCCGGCCTCCATCAGGAGATCGCCAAGTCTCAGGTGTTGTGAATATTCGGTCATTCTTTTTTTAGGTCAATCCAGTCTCTGTTTTGATTGACTAGTCACCTGATTCCTTCGGCTTTTTCGGTTTGCTGTGGTCCAATTCAAAAAATGAAAGACATGTATTTCCATACGTTCTCTCGCTCGTCAGTCGGATCGAGACTTTTTCGGGCATCGGAATGCGAGTGTCGACGTTGTGTTCGATAATCATAATTCCGTTAGGACTGAGGAGTTCGTATCGATCTACGAGATTTATTGTTGTTTTAGCGAAGGGACTTTGATACGGCGGATCGGCAAAAATGATATCGAACTTGTTGCCTTTCAATTCTCCGAGTTTCTCTCTAACATCGCCCTGAACGACTCTTGCGTTTTCAAAGGAAAGCTTTTCGAAGGCGTTCAATATATTAGTGGCTAACTTTCGTTCGACTTCAATCGTTGTGAGCTCGGCGGCTCCACGACTCAAGGCTTCGATTCCCATTAGACCCGTGCCGCCAAAAAGGTCGAGCACTCGAGCCTCTTGAACGCGAGCACCGAGGATGTTGAAGAGTGCCTGGCGGATTTTGGAGCTGGTCGGTCGCACTTTCATGCCGGAAGGACTGTCGATCGACCGCCCTCTTGCCTGGCCTCCGGTGATTTTCAAGCTCATTGTTATCGCTCCAGACGGTTAATAATTCGTTCCATTCGCTTGATGCGTTCACCGGGTCGCCACGTCAGGAATTTCTGATGTCCCGATATCCAAGCTTACACTGTGATGGGGTTTCGGTCACTCCTGCGACTGTTTTTCAGACTGAATATCAGTCGAATTGTCAGGCGGAATCGACCTTAACATGAGCGCAACACTAGCCACCGCTCTAGCCTCGGGTTGTCATATCGCCGTGGTACCATGAGTCTTTACTGTTGTTCTCATGCAAAGTGGGAACTTTGGGGACCTTATATGCAGGCACGGCGAATCGCGCGGGAGCTGGCAGTGATAGTGCTGCCACAGCTACCGAAAAACCAGAACAAGATTGAAAAACTGGAGCTGGAAGACATCGTCGGACGCGCCGTGATGATGCTTCAGGGGCATGTCAAAGACATACTCGAACATGCCGCGGGTGAGTTGAGCAAGGTTTCCAACGATCTCCATGAAATTGAAATTTCACATCCTGATAATAAAACCAAGCTTGAAAACTTCCATCCGGTCCAGCTGACAAGCGACCAGTTGCGCACCGAGCTGCAACACATCGATCGAGCTGTTGGCATGCTTTCGGAAGCGTTGGACATACCGGAGATGACTATGCATGGCGGGCGTACACGGATTGAAGTGCCGTGTTCGAAATGCAAGCACGTCTCCACAGTGATATTGGAACGGAATGATAAGTCGGAAGTGAGAAATTTTCTAATCGAACTTTTGACCGTTTATCTTAGTCGGCGAACCGAGATCGATGAAGTGTTGCGAGCCGCCAAATCAAAATGGAAAGTGGAACGGATGGTTAGCATCGACCGTGACATTCTTCGATTGGCTTGCACTGAAGCGTTTTTCATGTCCGAAATTCCTGTAAAGGTAGCAATCAATGAAGCCGTAGAACTGTCTCATCGTTTTGCTGACGAACGCGCCGCTAAGTTTATCAACGGTATTCTTGGCGATCTAGTTGAAGAAGCCGAGTATTTCAGAGAAACGGGCGAGCTAAGAATTGATATGTTTACAAGTACTAACGGTGAAAAAATCGTTTAATCACTCAATTCTGTCGAGGTTAAACCTTCAACGATGTGAGTGGTAGTGAAAAGGAAAAGGGAGCAACTTTAAATGGCTGACGAATCCGAGGAAAGAAAAGGCTTTTGGGGCTCGACTCTATCCAAGCTCAAATCAGCTTTGTCGAAGACTAAAACCCAAATCACCGGATCGATCGAAGGCGAGGAAGAATCCGACGCCGCCAGCTCGCCGCAGCAATACGTTGAAGAGTCCGATTCCGCCCCACGACCAGAGGCCTCTGTCGATGAAGTAAGAAAACATGCTGAAGAAGAAAACCTTTCAGAACAGCAATCAGCTTACTCCGAACAACAGGCGAAGTACATCGAGCAACAGAAACAATATGCTGAAGAGATAGGCGATGAGCCTGTTTCGGAACAGTCGAGTGTGTCGAGCGTTGCCGTCAAGACCGCACCACAGATAGTGTCTGAGCCACTGCATCACGCCACTACGATCGATGAAGAGTATCTCGAAGATCTCGAGGAAAAGCTTATTAAGTCCGACATTGGATTATCCAATGTTCAAACTCTGATGACTCATATGCGCAAGGAGTCGCGCGGTAAGAATTGGACCTCACGCGATCTTGTCGGTTTTCTCAAAAAAGAATTTCAGTCGATCTTGAAATCGGCACCATCACCAGAGTTGAAGTTTCAACCAGGTAAAGTGAATATCTACCTGGTCGTTGGTGTCAACGGCACTGGTAAGACGACTAGCATCGGAAAGATCAGCTGGCGTTTTAAACAAGAGGGCAAACGTGTCTTGATGGCCGCTGGCGACACATTCCGCGCCGCTGCAGAATCGCAACTCGAGATCTGGTCGGAGCGCGCCGGCGTTGACATTGTCAGGCTCGGTGAGAACGCTGATCCGGGAGCAGTTGTATTCACGGCAATAGATCGCGCCAAAAAAGAGAATTATGATTGTCTCGTTATCGATACCGCCGGTCGCTTGCACAATAAAACAAACTTGATGGCGGAGCTAGCCAAAATTCGTGGAGTCGTTGAAAAACACGGACAGGGTCTGCCGCTTGAGTGCTTACTGGTACTCGACGCATCGACCGGACAAAACGGTTTGCAACAAGCAAAATTGTTTACCGAGGTTTGCAAACTCACGGGAGTTATTCTAACGAAATTAGACGGCACCGCAAAAGGTGGTGTCGTATTTAGTATCGCACGCGATTTGAAAATACCGGTGAAGTTAATCGGACTTGGCGAAGGTATGGATGACTTGCGCGACTTCGAGCCTGAGTTATTCGTCGAAGCACTTTTCTAGAGTGGACGGCGGACAACTGTTTGTTTCAAACGAGAGCCGCTCATTTCTTCTTCCCAGCCCACGTGCTGCGCGCATTTGCAATTGTTTGCTGGCGACGTATCCGCCTGCCAGTGGTGCCATAAGTGAAACTGTCAACGCCGCCAATCCGCCTGCGTAATCTATCCAGCCGATAAGTGGTGTATTTGAGAAGAGTAGCCAGAGTTGAGTACCGGCTAACGCGGGCAGCAGAGCTATGTTTGCAAGAATCGTGGGTGTCCAGATTATGGTCGCGATACTACTGGCAGTGCGACTATCTACGGCGTTCAATTTCTTCACCGTCAGGTAAGAAGATGCCATCATCACTGCACTGACAAAAAGAAGAGTGTTGTGGATGGTGTAGCCACTCAGAGCGCCGGAGAAAACGAGCAGGGTGGTGAGTACCGGTACCGCTGCAAAGCTGCGCAACATCGGTACTAAGACTCTTCGAGCACCGATCGTTTGATTCAAACCTTTGAATGTTTGCTCTGCAAGTTTGGTTCCCATCACCGAGAGAGTGAAACATGCGAAATTCCAGGCGAGAAGCAGACCTCCGTCTGAAAATGAGACGGGCTTTCCGTCGATTGCAATCAGGGTCATGCCCGAGAGAAACAGCAAGATCGCTGACCAGTGCGCGACTTTCCACGCGCTGCCGCCGTCATACATCAGTCGTTTGTAAGTAAACAGCATGCTGAAGACCAGGCATGGGACGGAAAAGAATCCAAAAATCAACGGCACACCTGCCGTCAGCATGGATTGGTGCATCACGGCCTGCGCGATTCCAGTACCCAGAGTATATTGGAGAGAAGAGAAAACAATTACTGCGCCGCTAGCGCTGGCGATCGTGGAAACGATTCCCCAGGGAAGCGCAACCCATCTGGGCGGACGCGGGTTTGTTCGTGCCACCACATTCTTGCCTTCGAGCAAGGTCATGGCGGCCATCCATTTTTCTTCTTTCGCGCTTGGGTCGCTCGCTACTTCCCACGCATGATTTTCAACATTGGAATTCGTCGATAACATATGAAACCTACTGCGGAGCACTCCATTTCCTCGCCCACTCTATGTGGACTCGCAAATGGCGTCTTCGACGCGAGTCAAAGGCATTGTGTGTTCGTTTAGCATTTCTACAGGCATGTGATGAAGCTCCAGCTCACGCGATCGTCGCAGACTGAGCGAGGCCAGGTTGGCACCGAGGGTTGGACCCATTACCAAGCATAGCATTGTCAAAAGACCAATCGCATAATCAACTACACCGCCGGACTGGGGGAATGTGATCGGCGATATGATCGCGTTGAGAACGAGCGCCGGTAGCAGTACGAAATTCGCGACCATCAACGGGTTCCAAATCGCTAGAGCCAGAGTCGATGCTGTTTCCGGATTGCGGGCTTTATTGACTTTAGCGATCCAAAATCCGGAGCCGACCAATACTGCCGGAAGCCAAAGCCATGTCGAAGTCACAGCGCTGGAGAACGCGGGCAGCGTGACCAGTGCAAGCAGCGCCATTCCAGCCGTTGCGAATATCGCACGACTGAACGGCATGACGCGGTCCGCGCCTACTGTTTTTTCCAGAGCCACGATCGTGTTCTTCGTCATCTTTGCAGAAACTGCGGACAAGCCTATGAAGGACAGACCCCATAGCGAGAAGAGGACCAGATTCGAGACGGCGTAGGGACCGTTAAAAATTAAATCGAGAGAGAACGGCAGTATCGCACCGATTCCAACCAGTCCAAAATGCAAGACCGACCAGATGCGACCGCCACCCCAGGCGTGCTGCTGATAGGTGAATATGGCGCTATACGCGATGAAAGCGGCGCCGAGCAGGGCGAAAGCGTGAGCGCTGTTGAACGTGTAGTAGGCGCCGGTAATCAGCGTTAATGATTCGCAGACCGCCGCGTTGAGAAAACCGAAAATCATGAAAGCGCCAAGACCGCTCACTCCGCTGACGCAGAGAGACCAGGGCAGACCGACAGCTTGCGGAAGTTTGCGTTTCGTCCGCACGGACGGATGTTGTTTACCCTCCAAAAGAGTGCAAGCAGCCATCCACTGCTTTTCGCTAGCTGACGGATCGCTAGCGACATCCCAAGCTGTGTTTTTTGTTGAAAGATTTCCGTCGATGTTCATCAGATTGTTTCCGGATGAGCCAGCCGAACCAGTTGACGAGCGAGCCCAGGCGACCTGTCTGCTCGTAATTCTTCCCTTAACGCCTACATGGCGGCGCCTCGAATTGTGTACGTGCGCATATCCTACGTACCCGGATGAGACTGCTTCTCCACGGGGGAAGCTGTTTTTTTATTTTTCAATCAAGTATATCTTTCTTGATAATTGCTGCTTGGTGTTTTAATAGGACTCTTCGTCGAACAAATATGTGCCACCATCAGCGGTGACCATGAAGAGTTCAGCTCGATGGCGATGGCAATGTTTCCATCGGCTCGTCATTTAGAGGGTCTGGCTGTAGTTGTAGTTCACTTAGTTTTTTCGTTGGACTTTTGTGCAGCTCTAATTCTCTTGCACTCTGAATTGTGCGGGATCCAATAATCGCACCGATCGTCGGACCCAGGGTCAGGCATCCCAGTGTGCCCGCTGCGACGATGAAACTCTGGAAATATTGCTCCAACCCCACCTGCGGAGCTCCGACGAAGAGCGTGGAAATCGCCGACACTGCCAACACTCCGAAGACCTGCATTGCAGACAGTATTAGAGGGTTCCACGCAGCGATTGCCATTGTTGAGGCTGACTGAGGATCCGCCGTTTTGTTGACTCGTGTAATCAGATAGCCTGAGCCCAATAGCGATAACGGTATCCACCCCATAACGACCATTGTCGCTACACTGCTCGCGACGCCGGTTATCTTCAGCGCAAGACAAAGAGCGCCGGCACTTGCGAGGACTCCGCGGGCATAAGGCATTACTCGATTAGAGCCGATCGTCCTGTCGAGGTTTTTAATCGAGTTGAGAGTCAACTTCACTGTGAGCAGTGACAACCCGATGAAGAATGCAGCTCTCAATAGAGGAGTTCCAACTGCATCAGCGAATGATGAAGTGAACTGAATGGTAGCGAGGAGTGCTACAAAAGCGCCTCCCGGTACCCACCAGAGACGACCTCCACCCCATGTGTACTTCTGGTATGTGTACACGGCGCTGAAGGCTATGAATATACTGCCCATCAGTGCGACGGAGTGCGCACCGGCGAACACGTCAACGCGTTGACCAGGAAGAATTGAAGCGATCGAGTATTCGACGAACGATAACGTCAGCGCTGCACCGAGGGTGCTGAGAAGACCGAGTGTCATCGACCAGGGTAACCCGATCAGGGCGCGACGAAGAAGCCTGCGAGAATTTCTGACTGCCGGAGAGTGTTTATCTTCCAGCAGGGTGCAAGCGGCCATCCAGTGTTTTTCGCTGGCAGACGGATCTCTGGCAACTTCCAGGGCGCATTTTTCTGCTGATTGGATTCTGTCGAAGTTCATCAGTTGCGTTCCGAAGCGTTGCCGCGGGCTCTTAGATTTCGCAGTTTAGAGGCTCTTTCTCTATTCTAACTTTACCCGGCTGATTGCGCTTCTTCACGCTCTGAGGTTTACTTGGCGCTCAGTTTTCCAATCGGTTCGAGAGCTTCCGGATTTTCGACTGACGAAAGATCGCCGGTGTTTTCTCCAAGATACTTGGCTCTGATTGTTCGACGAACGATTTTGCCTGATCTTGTCTTTGGGAGGAATTGAACAAAGTGGATGATCTCTGGGCGCATTACCGCGCCAAGGCTCTTAGCCACAAGTTCTCGAAGTTCCTTCGAAAGCTCGGGAGTTTCTTGTTTGCCTGGATTGAGGACGACGAAGCAAACCAGAGCTTCGCCTTTCACTTCGTGAGGCACGCCGATGACGGCCGCTTCTGCGACGTTGGCGTGCTCCACCAGCGCGGATTCGACCTCTCCAGGTCCAACACGCTTGCCTGCTACTTTGATTGTGTCATCAGAGCGGCCGAAGAGAAACCATGAATCGTCTTCATCGCACTTAGCCCAGTCGCCGTGATACCAAACTCCGGGGAATTTGTCGAAGTAGGTGTCGACGTAGCGATCCGGATCTTTCAGAAATCCTTTCGTCATCGATGGACCTGGTTTTTTGCAAACCAAATGTCCGATCTCATTGCGCAGGCTTTTTCCTGATTCATCGAAAACATCAATGTCCATGCCCAGTCCAGGACCGCCGAGCGAGCACGGCTTCAGCGGCATAAGGGGCAGTGGCGTCAACAATCCGCCGACGATCTCTGTGCCGCCGGAGATGTTCATGATTGGGCATTTCTTCTTGCCGACGTTATCGAAGAACCACATGTAGCTGTCTTGATCCCATGGTTCACCGGTCGAACCTAACAGTCTCAAGCTGGAGAGATCATGTTTCTCCAGCCATTCTTCGCCGGACGACCGCAGGTTTCTTATCAACGTCGGGCTGATGCCGAGCGTTTTTACTTTGTGCTTGTCTACAATTTGCCAGACGCGATCGGGTTGTGGGAAGTTGGGGGCGCCTTCGAAAATTACGATCGTTCCGCCCCAGAAATAGACGCCGATCACTTCCCATGGTCCCATCATCCAGCCCATGTCGGATACCCAGAAAAACACGTCTTCCGGTCTGACATCGAATGAGAAGCAGTGCTCTTTGACAATTTGCGCCATGGCACCAGCGTGAGTGTGGACTGTGCCTTTGGGCTTGCCGGTTGTTCCTGACGTATACAGATACATTGATGGATGCTCGGCTTCGAGATCCATTTTGGTTTCTGCCGGTTTCAAATCTTTGATCGCATCATTGAGCCAAACATCTCTGCCGTCTTTCCATTCCACTTTATTTTCAGTATGTTTGACAACGACAATGTGCTTCAGTCCAGGCAATTGAGCGGCTGCTTCGTCCGCATCTTTTTTGATATCGATCAGTTTCCCGCGGCGCTTGCCACCATCGGCGGTGAAGAGAATCTTTGCTTCGCTGTCTTCCAGGCGTGACGCCAGTGCATGTGCTCCGAATCCGCTGAATACCGGAACAGCAACGGCGCCAATTTTGAAGCATGCCAGAAGTGTTGCCACCGTCTCCGGTATCATAGGCATGTACATGCCGACCGCGTCGCCCGGTTTTACATCGAGACTGAGCATCAGTGCTGCAATCTTGCCGACCATCTCGTTCAATTCACCATAGGTGAACTTTCTTTCGCCGCCTTCTTCGCCTTCCCAGATCAGAGCAGGATGTTGGGCGCCGACGCTGACTCTGGTGCCAAGTTTTTGTCCAGCCGTTTGATGCCAATCGAGAACGTTATCGCAGATGTTGAGCTGACCACCTACGAACCATTTAGTCCAGGCGAAACCTTTGCTGTCGTCCATCAGTTGAGTGTATGGCTTCGTCCACTTGAAGCCCATAAAGTCGATGGCTTCTTTCCAAAACCAATTTGTGTCTTCGCAAGATTTACTGACCAGATGTTGCCAATCTTTGAGTCCGTGCTTGGTAATGAAGTCGGCCGCGCGGCATTTCAGGTATTCACCCGTTGGTTTCCAAATCACATCTGTCATGGTAGTACTCATCGAACCGAACCTCATGAAATCTGAGCAAGTGGTGATCAACCGCCCCGCGAGCGGACCCGGGTCCGGAAAAACAACCGTCTCCGGACAGAGGCGTGCGCTTGTGATCGCTTAGACCACGTTAGCGCTCATAGTATCGGATGTTTTGGCGGATTTTTCTGCAATTAATAGAGAAAAATTAGATTTCTACTTCTGAACGCCTGATACCAGAGCCTGCCACGGGATCGAGCTGAAGAAGACCTCGCAGTCGAGAACGATGCAGCCAAGCAGGTTTGCAATCAGTACTGCCGACCAGACCAGTTTAGGCGGATGCCTCTCGAAGAGCATGAGAACGGTTCCCTCGACCATAATCGAGTAGGTGCCAAACAACGTTAGTCCCCATGGTCCGGAGCCGGCGACGACAGGACCCAGACCCAGGATCAGTCCGAGGAAAGAAGCGAAATTCATAAGTAGCGAGTCGTACATGGAGCGACCGAGACTTCCCCATTTCATACGCCAGAGGACGAAGGCCTCGACCAACAGAAGGGGGACGAATTGGAAGATATAGAAGTCGAGCATATTGGGAAAAACCGCTAATCTCTGACCATTCTAACGTATTCGTACGCTAGCCACGTATCGTAATTCGAGGCAGAATTGAATATAATTTGAACAGCCAATAGACAAGGAAGCAATAGCATGTCACTTTTCAGCGTAGACACATCAGCGTTTTCCGTAGTGCCAATGTCCGCTCAGGCAGACAGAAGCAATCTCAAATATTGGTTATCTAAAACTCCCGACGAGCGTTTCGCAGCGATCGAGCAACTTCGACAGGTGGCATATGGCTATACCGAAGCTTCCGCAGGACTTCAGAGAGTTCTTGAAGTTATTGAACGACCAGTCTGTTGATTACTTGCTTGTAGGAAGTTATGCGGTCGGCTATCACGGTTACGTGAGGTCTACCGGAGATATGAATATCTGGATTCGACGAGACCAGTCGAATGCGGATAAATTGGTTTCCGTTCTCACTCAGTTCGGCTTTGGTGTTGATAAGCTCTCGGCTGATTTGTTCATGAAGGAAAACAATGTCGTTCGGCTTGGCGTGCCGCCTTTCCGGATTGAGTTGATGACCACTTTGTCAGGCGTAAAATTTGAGAGTTGCGACGAGAATAAAGTGGAAACTTCGGTAGATGGTATCAATATTCCGCTAATCAATCTCGACGATTTGAAAACTAACAAGAAAGCGACCGGTAGGCATAAGGATCTGAACGATCTGGAGCATTTGCCCTAGTCCGCCGGCTAACTATTTTTGTCTTTGGGACTGGATTTGCTGCCGTAACCCGATTCCGCGAGATACACCTGAGCCCGTGTCCAGGCTGATTTCAATACCTCGAAACGGGTGGTCATAGAGTCCCAGTTATAATCATCCTGGCGAGCGTACTGTTCCATCGAGGCGCTAATTTCCGCTACTTCGGTAGCGTATATGGTGGCACTGGAACCTTTCAGATCGTGAACGATCTCATTTACTGTTTGAATATCCTTATTATCGATTGCGGCTTCCAGCTCCAATAGCCGGTCGTTGGCTTCATCGATGTAGTCGGTCAGAAGATCTGCAATCAGTTCCTCTCCGAATGTAGAAAATAGAACATCGAGCTCGACAGGTTTTTTGCGTACTACCTCGTCAGGTACTGCGGAGGAGCCGACGTTGTCTAAATCAACGTCGATGTCTTTGGGCAGCCAGCGCTGCAAAATTTCGGTCAGCTTCTTCTGGCTAACCGGCTTACTGATGTAATCGTCCATCCCTGCTGCCAGGCATTCCAGCCGATCGTTGCTCATGGCGTGGGCCGTGAGCGCTACGATTGGTGAGTGCTTACCAGTCAGTGCTTCCAGTGTTCGTATTTCCTTAGTGGCTTGAAGCCCGTCCATGACCGGCATCTGACAATCCATTAGAATTAGTGAGTACTGTGTCCGCGATACAGCCTCCAGCGCTTCTCTGCCATTAGCTACGGCGTGCGCCGCAAGACCAAGTTCTCGCAGTTGCCAGAGAATCACTTTCTGATTTATGGAATTGTCTTCCACTACTAGTATTAAATTGCACGGTTCTCGATCAGGCGCCGGCGTTTGCTTCTTCCGCGCCTCGGCTTCGAGCAGCAGCGGGGAGGTGCCGTGAAGAAGATTGATGATACAGTCGAACAACTTTGATTGTCTGACGGGCATTGAAAGGTACGCAGAGAAGCCGTTTTTCAATGCCTCGGTGCCGAAATGACGATCGATTGAAGCACCAATGATTATGCACTTTGTTTTCGACAGATGCGAGCGATCTTGCATCTCTCGCAGAAGAGTGAGCGGCTCCGGGTTGCCTGGATCGAAGGCGACCAATACTAAATCAAATGGATCGTTGGCCGCGGCCTCTCTGCGAAGCATCAAGCAAGCCTTATCCACATCGGTGGCAGCAGTGCAACGCAGACCCCAGTTCTCCAGATAGTTTGTCAGCACGTCACGGGCTCCGGCCTGTCCGTCGACCAGCAAAATTCTCGCGTTTTGCAGATCTTCCGGCGGTACCAGTGGTGATGGCACGAGTGCTTTCGAACGTTCCAGTTCGACTTCAAAACCGAAGACAGCTCCACCTCCGTAGACGCTCTCTACATGTATGGTTCCACCCATTAACTCAACCAGCCGCTTTGAGATTGCCAGACCGAGACCGGTGCCGCCATACTTTCTGGTGAAGGACGCGTCTGCTTGGGTAAATGGTTGAAAGAGCCGTTCTTTTGCGGAGTCGCTTAATCCGATACCGGTATCGGTGACACTGAATTTAATTCCGACTTTGTCATCATCGCTCTCAATGCTGTTTGCTCGAATCACAATCTCGCCACGGTCAGTGAACTTGATACTGTTCGCGAGAAAATTCAATAGTATCTGGCGAATTCGTCCGGAGTCGCCTTGTAGCATTCGAGGAATACTGGGATCGATATATGTGCTCAGGCAGAGTTGTTTGGTTCTTGCTCGCTCTGCTACGAGTTCAGCTGCACCCTCCACCATCTCGACTAAATCGAAGTCTAGAACTTCCAGGTCGAGTCTGCCCGATTCGATCTTCGAGTAGTCCAGAACATCGTTGACGATGCCGAGCAAAATTTCCGCTGAGTTGTTGATGACCACCCCGAACTCTCGCTGTTCATCGGTCAAGCGCGTGCGCATCATCAGGTCGCTTATGCCGACGACGGCGTTAAGAGGGGTGCGAATTTCGTGACTCATATTTGCCAGAAATTCTGATTTGAAACGACTGGCCTGAATTGCCTGATCTCTGGAGCGTTCCAAGTCGATGGAAAGCTCTTGCAGGCGTTTATTCGTATTGTTGAGGTCGGCTTGCGCTTGTTTGCGTTCTGATACTTCTTTCTGCAATTCTGATGTTCGTTCGACAACTTTTGCTTCGATTACTTCATTGATTTTTTCCAGTTCCGACTGTCGATAAGCAACGTCCCACATAGCTTTCAGCGCTTGGTTTATCGAGACCACGCAAAAGGCATCCATAAACACCACCCAGCCGGTGTGCTCTACCCATCTCCAGGGTTCAACCGAGGAGACTCCGTACACTGAATATGGCCAGTACAGTCCTCTTATCGCGTGATCGGTCGCCACTACTAGTGATGCTGTGGCAAGGACCCTCCAGTCACGATAGAAAGATAAGAATGCCAGTGAGCCGAATATATGAAAGTGCGTTTCAAGCCGACCGCCGGAAAGGTGGATGAGAAGCGCAGACATAAGGATTTGACTTGCTGCGATGATATGCCGGGTAAAGGCTTTGCCCGGACGCAAGAGCGCAAGACTGATTGGGAAAAGAGTTATGAAACCACCGACGAACACAGCTGTCCAAACGTGAATATGGACGCTGCTCAAAGTCCCTGCCCAAGCCTTTGGTGAAACAACCAACGCTGTCGCCACACACGCTACCCATTGAAACGCCATTAGCCACGCGAACAATCGATCTACCTGTCTGTAGTTTTGTTCCTGATGATTGGCATAAATCTGATTTGTCCGCTTGAGCAGTTGCTCTTTGTGTGTCGGCAAGTCAAGCTCTTGCACCGTATCTGGTGTCATTACTTCTGACATTCCGACCATCCTTTTATTTTTCCACCGGAGTGGTAAGTGGGCAGCCGAATACTAGAGCAGTTCGAGCTACCGAGGGTTTAGTTTCCAAAATGGATGCCAGTGAACGGGATGCTTGATTATCACCTGTTTGCCCCCGGGCTGCCGTGATTCCGCCGCTAAATAGAAGTTCGCCGTTGGAGCCGTATGCGAAAATCTGTCCGGATGTTGCCGCCTGAAATTGTTTTGATTCCTTCAAGTCGACGTCGTCGAGCACTGTCACACCAGGTATTTTCTCAGCCTCATCACGCAAAGACGTACGTGCTTGCCAATCCGAAGGACGCGTTTGGGGCTCGAAAAACAGGACGTATGCTTTTACTCTATTCTTCTTTGATTGCATTAGCCGCGATAGCTCAGCGACGCTCGCGTGGGTACAAGGACACTGTGGATGAGCCACCATGATCAATGTTGTTCGATCGTTGGCTAATTGAATTTTTGACGACAGCGGCCAGCGAGTTGGGGGATTGGCTCCAACGCCGGGCGCGAGTTGATAATTGGCAGTCGTAATCGACCAGGCCATGATTGCCAGGATCCAGAGCATTCCCAAGATAGTGAGAACTATCGTTGATGGTTTCATTGCCGTGATCCGTCGTGCTAATTTCAATTATAGTCGTGTTGGCGTCGCGCTGGTGCACCTCCGTAACTGATTTTCACGGAACGGATTTTCGATGACGGATAAGAGCGACAAATTCTATTCTTGCCCAGTGTTCTTTGGTATCACTTCGATAAAAACCAACTCAGGGCGGCACAGCAGTCGTAAGCGCGGAGCGCGCTGACGTTCCATCCCTACTCCGCGAGAAATGCACAGCTTCGCACCATTGCCGATATCAGTCATGCAACCTCGCCCCCATTCCCTGGGCACACCGCTCATCATCATAGGTGGTCCATAAAATGGAACTTGGACTTGGCCTCCATGAGTGTGACCTGCAATCAACAGGTCGGCCCGCGGACTGGTGAGCGCATAGTCCGGCGCGTGTCCCAATACTATGTGGAACCGCTCTACCTGCGGGATATCGTAAGTTGCTAACCTGGACGCTTCCAGGTTTAAAACGGTGAGGGTTACCTCACCAATCTGGATCGTGGAGTTGGAATCGAAAGTTTTAACGGGCAATCCGTCGAAGCACGCCTGCCAGTTCGGGATTTGATCGCAGTCTCCGGGAACGGCGAATGCGCCCAGCGCAGGATGAAAATCGATTTCTTTCAAGAGCTTGTTGAGTAACGCTACTTGATGAGTTCGTCCTTCATCATAGAGCTGTATGTAGTCACCGGCAAAAAGTATGAGGTCCGGATCAAATTGTTTTACTTCATTGAGCGCATTTTTCTCGTAGGCTCCGACATCGTCTGTCTGAAGGTCCGCTACTACGGCGATTTTTAGTGGTTTCTTCAACTTTGTGGAAACGATTTTCTCGTGCCTAACTTCCAGCCAATGCGGCTCAATAAGAAATGCATCCAATGGTATCGCAATTAGTATCATCGCGAATGTCAGAAAAAAGACTCGAAAAACTTTGAACTTGTTCCAACATACAACTGCGCAAATTACTAGTAGGAGAGAACCGAAAAGAAAGAGACCATAGCAGCATAGGATCAATACGTGAAACGATTTTGGAATGCAGAGTTTAAAAGCGAGAATAGAAAAAAACGGAATATAGAAAAGTCCTACTAAGAAATAGCTCCACAGGTGGTGCGAGAATTTCCTGATGAAAAAGAAGGCGCACAAACAGTACGCTGACATGCAGAGGAGATACATCAGGGTTTCGATTTCCATTCGCGGCTCTACCCCAGGCTAATCTGATTTTTCCCGGAGCGTCTTGATTCCAACTGCGTCATCAACAGTCGTAACGAACCAGGCACAAAATGGTAACCATCTGTTCTAAAAAGTCTCGACTGTCTAAAATGCTCGGTTTTATATCTCACATTTTCAGGTCATACTGCGATGAAACTACCATGGCTGACAAACGTCCGTGTCTTGATCGCGAGCATGTCATTGATAACTGTCGTGCTGATTGGCTGTCAGTCACTATTAGCTCAAGCATTTCACCACACATTTTCGCAAGACTGTGAACCCTTATTCAATGCAATTTCATCACCGAGTACGCAACTGAACGCGTCATCGGAAAAGGAACTCGCAAAGAAAATTACTGATGAAGCCCTCATCACAAAAAAAGAATATGGTAGCAAGGACAGCAGATATGCAGCCGTTCTAGTCAGCAAGGCAAAGGTTCTAACACAGAGTGGCGATTACAAGTCGGCAGAACCGGCTTATCGTGAGGCGTTGCAGATTGACGAAAGGGCACTCGGGGAGAATAATCCAGCTCTAATCAGTGATTTGAGTGGTCTGTGCCATGTGCTCGCTTACCAGAAAAAATTTCAGGAAGCGGAACCACTTTTGAACAGATTGATCGATATCAGCAAGAAGGAATTTGGACCGCAAAGCCCACGCTTAACGCGAGACCTGACGCTTTTGGGGACGGTCTACCTTCAGCAAAAGAAGTTTGATCTAGCAGAGACGACGTTTAAGTCACTTGTTGAGATCAACAACAGGGCTTATGGATCTGATGCACTGGTCACGGGAATTTGCCTGAATAATTTGGCTACCGCTTATTCGGATCAGGGTAAGGAAGCTCTCGCATTTGACGCATTTAGCAAAGCATTCGCTATCGTATCAAACAAAGAATATGCGACGCAGCCTGATGCTTGGCGCGTGAAGAGCAACTACGATGACTTCAACAAGGGCCTCGATTCGAGGTATATTGCACAACACCAGTCAACAACACCGTTTCCTCAAGATGTCTTAGTGAAAGCCAGTCTCCTGCAAAAGGAACGCAAACTTGGAGAAGCTGAAAAGCTTTTGAAGGCAAACATCGACGCTGCAGTGAATGCGTCATCGCAAGTGGACAAGGCAAAGCTGTTTGTCCGACTCAATAATGTCCTCTTTGATCGAGTACAGGATAACGAAGCCATTCTGTACGGCACGATTGCTTCGAGAATTCTCAAACGGCTCGATAATAATGATGAGATCGCTCTTTGGCGGGTCAACGTGCATTCTTACCTGGCCTTGAGTTTCGAAAGGCAGGCAGGGATTGGCGGAACAATTGGCAAAGATATTTTGTTGAAAGACGCTCAGAACAACTTTGAACAAGCACTTCAATGCACAAACAACTGCAAAGACGGTGTGAGCGACAGGTGGACCAGCTTGATCAAAACAAGGCTGGCAAGTTGTAAAAAACAAAAACAACTGACGTCATGCAAACAAGAGACCGTTAAGGACGTTGCCAATCGCAACCTGCATCTGTAGTATCACTCGGCACATCGAAGGTTCTTCCAGAACAGACTCTCTGTGCTGTGTGAACGTTGTCGCTATTTCGAGCCTCAAGACAATGCATTTCAGTCTCGCAAACTCCTTCAAGCGAACACTTGCAGTTTGCCGGCTCGATCTCCTCTGCCAGATTCTTGAGCTCGCTCATTATTGCGAATAGCCGCCGACCACGGTCAGTAATTGTATGACTGACCCGCGGAATTTTTTCGTCATAGACTGTTCGAGTGATCATTCCTGCGGCTTCGAGTGCTTTGAGGCGTTCTTGAAGTGATTTCATGCTCAGCCCCGGTATAAGCCGTAGAAATTGTCTGGTTCGCACAGATCCCAAAGCCAGCTCGCGAAGTATGTAGACCGTCCACTTTGCGCTAATCAAGTCTAGGATAGACACAATCGGACAGGATAGCTTGGAATCGCTCTGTAGTTTCACGCCTCGTTCCGCCTCTGCGAATTAGGACCCGAATTAAGTCTCGTCCACTAATCTCAGATGCGTATCGACCAGAATGATGATTTTCCAGATGTTAGTTTGAACCATCGTACCGACTGACGACAGGCTGTATTGAGACGTTTCGATTGTCCTTGACAGGTGCTAGCGACCTGAGACAATGAACGGAGGAGCAATTCATTTACTATGCCGTCGGCTAACACGAAGAATACAATAATTTCCATCGGATTGGGTGTTGGCGCGCTTGTCTTTGCGTTTTTCATGGTCTTCTCCGACCCTCAGCAAGGACCGCAAATTATGGCTCAGGGCGGTCAAATCATTCAGCAAATCAAAGACTCGACTGCCACAATCGGGAAATCTTCGGACCAGACAGCGCTGGGACCTGAATCTCGTCTGGATATGAACATGAACGCTGCGCCTCTGCCGAGTGCTGCCGACCTGAATGTTCGCTCCGGAGTAGGAGACGCCCCGGCCGCGAACAACAGTAGTAGTTCAAGCATCGACTCTTATCTCGATGGTGCATGGGACACGCCGAAAGCCGCACAGCAAAAGCAGATGAGTGTTCCGCAGAACTTCAACCAAATGCCTCAACCGCGCATGCAGCAGCGGCAAAGTTTCACCGGGCATTCCTCTGGCTTCACACAGTATCGACGAGGCGTTCCCGTTCGCAGCTATCCACAAAGGGGCTTTCCACAACAGGGAATGCGTCAGCAAGGATTTCCGGGGGGCGGTGGTGCAGGATTCCCGGGTGGTGGGCAAGGAATGGGTGATTTCCGCCAGATGATTCAAGAGATGAATCAAGGTGGTGGCGGTGGTATGGGTGCCTCAACTGACATGACGGCGAAAACCAACTCAGCAAGAGGCGCAGTTGAAAACGAATTGAGCATCGCTCGCAATCAGGCATCTCAAGCTCGTGGTTGTTTAAGCCGAGCTCGCGACGCAGGGGAGCGATCGGAGAAGCAATCTGCGGCTAGTGAAGCACGCTCGCACGCATCGCAGGCTATCGCTGCAGCATCGCGTGCGCGTTCTCGCGCGGCTGGGATTTCTGAACTCCAAGGTCTTGCAGATCAAGCCCGCAACTTTGCTAACCAGGCAGAGAACTCGGCCAATGACGCGCAGAGCGCAGCTGGCGGCTGGTAGTTTCGAACATCCGAGAGTCTGAACGCTGAAATCGAAAATTCAGAACGAATAAACACGCGTACTTCCGTTATCGCTCAGTTTTGCGCCAGTAAATTTAGCCCTGGTCGCGTTCCTCAACTCAAGAACCGTGCGCTTGTAAAAGAGGCAGTTACCGGACTAACGACAAAGTCGGTGCTACAGCGGAGCATCCTTGACTGGGTGCGTTGCGAATCATGTCGAGGAAGTACTCGTGGACACGCAAGTCATCTGTGATTTCAGGATGGAAAGTCGTAACCAGCAAATTTCCTTGACGTGCCATCGCGATGGTATCGTTGATGGTGGCCATCACGGTGACATTATCACCGGTGGCAATGATTTGTGGTGCGCGGATGAAAACTGCTGGATATGGCTCTGCACCGAGTTCTTTAATGTCCAGCAGAGTTTCGAAACTTTTCTTTTGCGGTCCATATGCGTTTCGTCTGACGGTGATGTTCATTAAACCCATTGACCGTTGTTCCATTCCTTCGATCTTTGAAGCGAGAACAATGGACCCCATGCAGGTGCCGTAGATCGGCATGCCGCCTCTGGCATAGGCATTGATGGTGTCGAAGACTTTGCCACCGAATGAGTCATCGAATTTGTTAATCGTCGTTGACTCGCCGCCTGGAATGATAAGTGCATCAATGCCATCGAGATCGCTGAGATGGCGAATTTCGATAGACCGAGCACCGGCTTGTTCGATGGCGTGCCGGTGCTCGGCGAAATCGCCCTGAATTGCTAGAACTCCAACGATTGGTTTTGACATGGTTAAAACTCCAACAACAGGGATTCCGATTATTCGTTCTCGGTTACTCGAATTTCAGTGCGACAGTTTCGCGAAGAGGGACCAAACAAATTGTCTGGTCCCTGAGATGCGAACTACCAGCCGCGGCGGGCTAGCTGCTCTTCTGGTGCTAGTGATTGAGCGGTGCGTCCAACCATCGGTTCACCTAGTCCTCTGCTTACTTCAGCGAGTACTTTGGGATCGTTGAAATGAGTGGTGGCTTTAACGATTGCTTGAGCACGCTTCAATGGGTTTCCGGATTTGAAGATTCCGGATCCAACGAATACGCCGTCAACACCGAGTTGCATGAGAAGCGCAGCATCAGCGGGAGTTGCGATACCGCCGGCAGCGAAGTTTACAACCGGAAGTTTGCCTTCTGCTTTGATCTGTTTCAACAACTCATATGGAGCGCCGATTTCTTTTGCGTAAGTCATCAGTTCTTCATCAGGCATAACGGAAAGTTTTTTCAACGAACCGAGGATGGAACGGGCGTGACGAACAGCTTCTACAACGTCGCCTGTTCCCGCCTCACCTTTGGTTCTGATCATCGCAGCGCCTTCGCCGATTCTTCTGAGTGCTTCGCCGAGATTTCTCGCGCCGCATACAAAAGGAATGGTGAATTTGTGTTTGTCGATGTGATATTCCTCGTCGGCTGCCGTCAGCACTTCGCTTTCATCAACGCAATCAACGCCGAGTGATTCGAGAATTTGTGCTTCGACGAAATGTCCGATGCGGGCTTTTGCCATAACCGGAATTGAAACTGCTTCGATAATTTTCGAAACCAATTCAGGGTCGCTCATTCTGGCAACGCCGCCATCAGCGCGGATATCGGCAGGAACTCTTTCCAGTGCCATTACTGCGCATGCGCCCGATTCTTCAGCAATCTTCGCTTGTTCGGCGTTGACGACATCCATGATGACGCCGCCTTTAAGCATTTGAGGAAGAGCTTTCTTAACGCGCTCCGTTCCTGTCTGCGCCTTGTCGTTCGATTGCTTTTTCTCTTCTAGCTTAGTTGCCATTTCAACCTCCAGTGGTTTGGTTTGTTTGGTGTGTGTGGGGAGTTAAATAAAAGAATGCGTTCCCGTTCCCATAAGATGCGAACGATCATTGGTCGGGGTCGTTGCAGCTACGTCATCGATGTAGCTCTTAATCGCCTTGGACAGTTGTTTTATGCCTTTAGCGATTGTCGCTTCATCCAGTTGAATGAAACAAAGTCGAATGAATTCAGTGTGCTCTGCATTTGCAAAACACATGTCGCCAGGTGCGAAAGTTACGCCCTCTTGTTGAGCGTAGCTGAGTAATTCTCTGCTGGATAAACCATCGGGAAGCTTGAGCCAGACGAACATTCCGCCTTCCGGTTTCGACCAATTGATTTGCGCGCGCTGGCCGTTTTTATCCGTGATGAAACCAAGATCTTTCTGCAACGCTTTGAGCATCGTGTCTCTTCTGGCTCGATACAAATCACGGACGGTTACTAGATGGTGCTCGTAGAGCCCTTCTTTGAGGAATTCTGCAAGAATCAATTGCGAGATAGAATTGGTCGAAAGGTTTGATGCGCGTTTTGCAATCACCAGGCGTGCCATCGTCTCTGGTGGCGCGACCAACCAGCCTAAACGCAACGCGGGGCAAAGTGCTTTCGAAAATGTGCCAAGGTGGATTACGATGTTCTCCGCGCCGGGAAGCGCTCTAAGTGACGGTAAGGGCGCTCCGTCATAACGCAAATCACCGACGAAATTATCTTCGAGAATCGGGACTTGATATTTGATGGCGAGATCCAATAATTGGTGGCGGCGCGCAAGCGACATGGTCACACCGGTCGGATTCTGGAAGTTTGGTATCACGTAGATAAACTTCGGGCGATGCCTTACCAGGGCGGATTCGAGCATATCGATTCTTATGCCTTCATCGTCCAGAGGAACAGGCAAACACCGCGCTTGCCGACTGCGGAAGTTGCAGGTTGCCCATAGATAGGTAGGATCTTCAGCGACTACGAGATCACCTGGATCGATGAGAATGCTGCTCACGACGTCGAGACCTTGCTGAGAACCGCACAGAATCAGCAGTTTCTCGTCCGATGCGTCGATGTTTTGTGAGCGTAAATGTTTTAAAACTTCCCTGCGCAGAGAAGGCATACCTTCGCCGGGGCTGTATTGGAAAAGTTCGTGAGAACGTCCGCTGTCGAGAATCTTCTTGAGGATGCGCTCGAAATCCTTATGAGGATAGGAGTCATCGGTCGGTATGCCGCCGGCAAACGAAATTACTTCAGAGCGTCCGTTATTTGCGTACTCCATTCGCAGCATGTCGTGCGCCGTTTGGCTGGCTTTTGAAAATCTTTCGGCCCAGACCACCGGGCTATTAGCGATTCGCTCTGCGGCTTGAGTGAGGCTAGACGCCGTTTTTCCCGCGCGTACGAAAGTGCCTCGACCGACAAAACTTTCTATATAGCCGTGTGCATTCAGTTCTGCATAGGCTCGTGATGCTGTTGAACGGTCGATGTCGAGCAGGACTGCCAGCTCTCTATTGGTCGGTAGTTTAGAGTTGATTGGCAGGGCGCCGGAGTCGATTGCGTTCTTTATGCGCTCGAATATGACCGCGTACAACGGCGCGCTGCCCTTGTCTCGGTTTATGTCACCTAGTAGTTCCAGCCAATTCTTGCTCATGCATCAATCATCCGTGGATTGTCTGGTTTGCTTTAAACCAGCGATAATATCCCAAGGAGCCGTCGCAAGTTGGACTCCCATACTGCGAGCATAACGCTATTGTCTGGTATCTGCAACCGGACAATTTATTAAATTGGATTAGTTGGCTGGGTTCTGTTCGACCGGAATCCGGTGGCTGTGGGTATACGGGTCTACAGCGACCGCTACAGCTATTGTCCACAATATGAAGGCAATTGTCATGGCGAACATTAAAACCAGGGCCAGTGAGAGTTGTCCGGAAAAAGTCAAAATGGCGGATGCCAACCCAGCCAACCAGACAGGAATGGATGTCCAACCCAGCCATTTGGGGACGCCGAAGCCGGAGATTATCCCGCCGGCTAGTACCAGGCCTGAGAAGGCATACAATGTATTCGAAATGATTACGGACTGAGTTAGCGCCTGATTGACGATCCGCCAGCCTTCCATCATCAGTAGCTGTTTATATCCGCTGGAATGGATTACCTGGGTGGATATGTCGGAGAAGGTGATGGTGAGATTGCCGTAGTTCTGCAGATCTATCGCGATTGCGATTACAGAAACGAATGTCGCAGCGTTGATCCATAGACTATGGCGCAAACGGAGAACCTGTTTCAGAGCCACATACAGCATGAGAAACGAAAGGCTGGATAATCCAATTGCGATACACGACGATTGCCATATCGCAGTGTGTTTGGGCACGTAATCCATTAGGTGAACGAGCGAAAGGTCCTGCAGATCGCCTTCGCGGAAAGCGTAGATAGTCAGAAAAACAGCAATGATGTGAGTGATTGATGAGCCGATCGCCACCCACTGTACATGCCGGTATCGCACCTGGTCAGCGGGATCTGCCAGATGCTGGATTTCGTGCAAGCCGGATTCCGAAAGTTTCAAATTTTCCGAATCCCGCTTCATCTGCGCTCCTAACGCGTTGCGACCGGCACCGCACCGTCAGGTTTGCGGATCTCTTTGACGCCGTTTAAATAGGGAACCAGAACGTCAGGTATTTTGACGGTGCCATCTTGCTGCTGATAGTTCTCGAGAATGGCGGCAAACGTTCTTCCGATCGCTAAGCCGGAACCGTTGATTGTGTGAACGAATCGAGCCTTGCCACCATCGGCCGGCTTGTATTTGATGTTGGCGCGCCGAGCCTGGAAATCGCCAAAGTTACTGCACGAGCTAATCTCTCGATACTTATTCTGCGCAGGAAACCAGACTTCAAGGTCATAACATTTCTTGGCGCAAAAACCGAGATCGGCTGCACACAAAATAATTCTGCGATATGGCAATCCCAATGCTTCGAGAATCATCTCGGCGTTGCGCGTCAGCTTCTCATGCTCTTCTTCGGACGTTTCCGGCGTCGTGAATTTGACGATTTCAACTTTGTTGAATTGATGCTGACGAATATAACCGCGTGTATCTTTACCAGCACTTCCGGCTTCACGTCTGAAGTTTGGCGTGTAAGCGCAGTGCAGAATCGGAAGATTCTCTTCCTGCAAAACTTCTTCACGGTACATATTTGTGACCGGCACTTCAGCCGTTGGGATCAGATAAAGCTCATCGTCAGCGCATTTGTAGAAATCGCCTTCGAACTTCGGCAACTGTCCCGTGCCGACAAGCGCATCTCGGTTAACCATGATCGGTGGAAACACTTCGGTGTAACCGCTCTTTTCATGCGTATCCAGCATGAAGTTCATCAGCGCGCGCTCGACCTTTGCACCCATTCCTTTCAGGATGGTGAAACGTGATTCAGCGATTTTGACACCACGCTCGAAATCGAAAACATCGAGTTCTGCCCCGATATCCCAGTGATCGCGCGGTTTTTCAATGGACGGAATGGTTCCCCATCTGTGAATTTCGACGTTGTCGTCTTCGCTCGTACCGTCTGGTACGCTCGAATCCGGCATGTTGGGAATCGACATCGCCAGCAGTTCAAACTGCTCTTTGCGCTCGTTGCGAACCTTTTCGATTTCCTCGTGCTTGACTTTCAGCTCTTTAGACTCTTCCTGAAGCTTGTCCTTCTCTTCTTTTGAGAGTTCTTTGGCTTTCATTTTGAAAGTGTTGGAGATTTCATTGCGGCGCTGATTGAACAGCTCCCACTGCTCGTTGGCAGCGAGAAACTCCTGGTTGACCTTCTTCAATTCGGCGAGTGAGGAGTGATGTGCGCCACCGCGGCGTCCTACAGCTTTTTCTACTTCGGGAAAATTTTCTCTTATGAGTCTGATGTCAAGCATGGTGTGGATTGAACTTTTTGCGGGTCAGTTACGTATTAGTTATTAGAAGGCTGTTGACCGATACGGCGTTTCCAATAGAGCTAAGCATTATAACTAAGCATTTCCTTTCTATGTCGTGTCGAACGCGGACCATTGCGTACATTTGACAAATATTTCTACATGAAAACGGTAGGTTTATGCCAAAGAAAACCCTGAGTGCGGCAAAAACATCAGCGCCGTTGACCGAAAAACAAAGGCGGCATCTTTGGAGAAAAAAACTCGGCGATATAGGCGAGCAAATTGTGGCGCAGTTTTTGACGGTAAACGGCTGGCAGATAGTGTGTAAGAAATTTCGGGTAGGACGCTCCCCGGAAGTCGATATCATCGCGATTTCGCCCGACGACTTCACAACATTCATTGAGGTCAAAACCAGAACTATCTCGTCCGACTGCGCATCGACCTGGTACATTTCGCCGACGGATTCGATCGACTTACGAAAGCAAAAGCGCATTATCTCTGCCTCTCGCCGGTATCGCATCGCCAATCAGGAGTGTCAACTGGCGAATTGCACCTATGACATTTTTCTTGTTGGATTGTCTTACAACGTTGCGCATAAGCTCGTCGATTTAAAACACGAAAGCTTGAGCAATGAGAGTCTGAATAACTTGTTGCACGAAGAAATTGAATTTCTGATCGAGCAAAACTTGTTAGGATCAGCTTCAGCAGATTTGCAGTTGATTCACTATCCGTCGGCTTTTGTAACAAATTTCTGAGGACTACGTAGTTTCCCCAGTTCCTCTCCGACCTCTTGATGGTAAGTTCGACTAATCGAAGAGATTGATAAAGTTACTCTTCTCGAATCAACCGTAAGCAGCGGCTGCAACAGGCGCGCTGTCGGGTTGATCCCCGCCCCAATCGGAGACGCCGCTAACCGAGAAATTTCAGAGGCGCGCAAACTTCGATACCAACAACTTCTAATTTCAATTGAAGGTAAACAGAGCACTTGCTGCTTGAAAGTGTACTCGCCGAAACGCAAGTCTAGATCTGCATTACTGGTGTTTCGCGGTCGAGTTCTCGGCTGTATTTACGGTCGCAAGGATCTCGAATCGCAGCTCATCGGGCAGGATGCTTTCGACCAATTTCAGGACGATCTTTCTGTTCCCGAGAGTATCGTCGATACGTACATTCTGCCGGAAGAATTGGCTCTGGCTGCCGGCAGTTTATTTCACGGCGATGTTTATCATCAACCCATTGACGCATTTTCACTGCAGACATTTCAATTCGTTTATAAGAACCTAGTGAAAACCCAGATGCCTGGCTGTATTGTAATCAAGCGAATGGGAAGCGACGAAGTGCTCTCCTTTATATACATGTTCGGTGGAAGAATGGTGGGAATTTTTTCTTTCGCTGATGGTTGGCTTGAAAACACTTATGAACAAGCAGCAGCGCTTATCGACGGACCAACTTCCACGATTGTGAGCGCCAGCAAATTGGACGCGAACAATGTCGAAGAAGTTCACGATCTGACATTCAGTCTGACAGGTATCGATCGCGGATCTGCATATCGGCAGGTGCTTCGTCCAATAGACTTCTAATTCATCTGCAACTATATGTAGTGTCAGTCGTTTTCAATAGTGACGACTGTCATCACAATTCTCGCGATATTCCATTTTAGTTATAAGCCATTTGCACTTGTTCACGAACCTTGTGGACATGTACCATGGTTCAAGTACTGTCCGTGGAGAATTGCGTTGGCTGCAGACGATCCAGTCGAACAACAGAACTCGAAGCCTGCGAAAAGTCGAGACTTTGCAATCCTTGCGGTGATTGCGATTGTGATCATCGGCGCGTTCATTCTCCTCACTTTTAAACTAATCGATCAGGAAGACCTCCACGTTCGAAATGTCGAGAAAGTGAAGATGCGAGAAAGCTTTTCTTACGACGAGATCGGCAGTGATGAAGCTGAGAAGTCCGTGGCTGCCTTGCTCGGTAAGAGCGGTCGACGCAAAGAAGGTGACTTTTCTACACTAAATCTGACCGATGAATTGATGAAGAAAGTCGCAACCATCAAAGAGATGGAAAAGCTCGATGTCGGTCACACGAAGATTACGGACAAGAGTCTGGAATACATGTCGGAACTTCCACTTCGAGAACTCGATCTTTCTGCTGATGCCATAACGGATGCGGGGTTGAGCTATCTCGCCAAAATTCCGACATTGAAGAAGCTGACGATCACTGAGACTGGAATCACGGACGCAGGTATCGCAACAATTGCACGCCTTCCGCGTTTGCATGTTCTAATCGCCGCTGCTACCAAAATTACAGACAAAGGCGTTTCTTCTCTAGTCTCCGTTCCGGGACTCGAACGACTTGATGTGACGAGTACGGCGGCATCCGATGCGTGTTTGAAAGACATTTCGAAAATGCAGCACCTGGATGTTTTGCTTGCCGACTCGAGTAGGATTACTGGTCAAGGAATTTGCAAGTCACTCAGATCAAGTTCAATTGGTAAAGCCTGTTTTGCCGGATGCAAAATCTCCGATGCCGACATTCTCGGCTTTTCAACGGCACTGCCGGAGGTTCGCTCCATCGATCTGAGTTCGACGCAACTTACCGATCAGGGACTGTTGAACCTGGCTAAAATGAAAAATGTTTGCGTGTTGAAAGTGCGAAGCATCTCGTTCGGCGATGATGCGGTTAAACAATTCCGATCTTTGCGCCCCAACTGTAAATTAAGTACGGACAACGGGATTTAAACGAACTGCTCGATCACCCGGTATACTGGTCGCTTGTGCGGAATACATCTGCGCATTGTTCGTTCCACTTCTATCCTTCGGTTTAATCATTGTCGCGGCAAACGCTCAGGCGGCTGATCTAAACCACTATATATTGACAATCGAGAGCTATGAAAACAAAATTCTCAATTCCATTTCTAATTGCAGCGTCCGGATTGATCGGCATTTCCTATGCAAGTGCTGCTGACTCTCCGACCGATGCCGGAAAAAAATTCGCGACTTTGTCCGACCAATTCATGAAGGAGTCTTTGGCGAGATCGCCAGGAGACGCATCGGAAGCCGGTTATCATCTGCATAAGGACAGCGCCACGGGAAAGACTTTGGTGCTCGATGCCATGCTTGATGATATGAGTGCCGAGTTTATGAAAGAACAACGGCATTTTTATCAAAGCTGGCGCGATCGATTCGCCAGCGAAACGCCGCCTGCCAAGCTCGATCCGCAAGATGCGGCCGACTGGCATTTGATCGACGATCAGATCGCGATGAATCTGTTGGAATTGGATAAGATTCAAAACTACAAACACAATCCGACGGTTGTTGTAGAAATGATAGGTAATGCCCTCTTTCAACCGATGACGTCGAGCTATGCTACGAAAGCCGTTCGACTCGGTCATGTGATGGATCGAATCGAACAAATTCCGCGTGTGCTTACTCAAGTCAAGGCTTATCTCGACAAAGCCGATCCGATATTTGTGAAAACCGCAATTGAAGAGAACGATGGCAACGTCGATTTGATTGAGTCGACATTGAAGTACGAGATCGATGATGACCCGAAGTTGAAACAACGGTACGAAAAAATAGCACCACCAGCAGTGGCGGAGCTCAAGAGCTTTTCGAAATGGCTGGAAAACGATCTGGGTAAACGTCCGGATCCACGCAGTTGGAGACTGGGCAAAGAACTCTACGATCAGAAATTCAAGCTAATCATGGAAACCGGCGTCACTCCTCAACAGTTGTTGGAGCGCGCCGAAACCAAGATGAAAGAAGTGCGTGCCGATATGCTTCGTTTAGCTTTGCCAATGCACAAAACTATGTATCCCACGCACGACGAGCACCCTGGTAATGATGAACACGAGCGCGAGAACATAATCATCGGCGAAGTTCTTCAGCGAATCTCAGACGAGCATCCCGAGCGAGACGAGCTTCAGCACACCATCGAGAAAGACCTTGATGGCATCAAGGAGTTTATCCGAAGCCATAAAATCGTCGATTTGTCTGATCGAGATAATCTCAAAGTCATACCGACTCCGAAGTTTATGCGCGGCATTTACTCTGGTGCCGGCTTCCATGGTGCTCCGCCATTGGAGCCGAAATCCGAGGCTCAATATTGGATCACGCCAATCGATTCGAAAACGTCAGATGAAAAAGCCGAATCTAGACTGAGGGAGAACAATTTCTATTCACTGAAATGGCTGACTATCCATGAGGCTTTGCCCGGGCACTATATTCAGTTCGAACACGCCAACAACATTCAACCAGAAAGACGCCGACTCCTGCGCACCCTGTTTTCGAATGGTGCTTATGTCGAAGGTTGGGCTGAATATATTGCGCAGGTTATGATGGATGAAGGCTTTCAGAAGGACGAACCGAAGTTTCGCATGACTATGCGCAAGATTCGTTTGCGTTTGCTGGCTAACACAATTATTGACGTGCGCAATCACACGATGGGCTACACGGACGAAGAAGCCATGCGTTTAATGACCAAGGAATGTTTCCAAACGCAAGCTGAGGCAGAAGCGAAGCTCACTCGAGCGAAGTTGAGTTCCACGCAGCTGCCGACCTACTATGCCGGTCTTGTCGATTGGCAGAATCTGCGAGAGAAATATCAAGCAGCGAAGGGCAAGGATTTCGACCTGCTTAAGTTTCATAACCTCGTTCTTGACCAGGGACCATTGCCGGTTCCTGTCGTAGAAAAGCTCATTTTGACGCAGTGATGGCAAACGCCTGCTCTGGTACACGCGAGTTGTGGGCGCTAGAATAATGGTCGGTTTATAAACAAGGGAAAGCTCATGGCTACGACGGTTGTATCTCCTAACGTAAAACTGATGCCGGTGACGGCTACGATTGAAGATAATCACCTGGTGATCGGCGGTTGTGATACCACCGAACTGGCAGAACATTTTGGAACTCCGCTCTGGCTAATGGATTACCAAACCATTCTGGCCGCCGTTGATGCGCTGAAGAGCGGACTGGCCGATTATCCCAACGCGCAGATCCTTTATGCGGGAAAGGCTTTCCTCTGTCTGGCTATGTGTCACATGGTCAAGCGACTCGGACTTGGACTCGATGTGGTTTCCGAAGGGGAGTTGTACACGGCGCTCCAGGCGGGCATCCCGACCGAAAATTTGTATCTGCACGGCAATAACAAATCCGATCGCGAGCTGACACTGGCAGTCGAAAACGGCGTTAAGATCGTGGTGGATAGCTTTTCGGAACTGAGCCGGTTAAACGAAATCGCGTCCGTCCTCGGCAAGCACGCTTACATTCTAGTTCGCGTCATCCCGGGCATAGAGCCGGATACGCACGATCATATTAAAACCGGACATCACGGAAGTAAGTTTGGAATACCAATAGACGAAGTCGACGATTTCGTAGGAATGGCTATCAGTCCATGGATTCGTTTACTCGGTTTGCATGCGCATATCGGCAGCCAAACTCATGAGCTGGAACCTTTTATTGAAATCGTAGATGTTCTAGCCGATCTGGTGGTGCGAATCCAACAGACTTATGGAACTACTCTGGAGCTCATCGATGTAGGAGGCGGTCTGGGCATCGCCTACACGAACGATGATAAGCCACTGGCGCTTTATGAATGGGCGAAAGGCATGAGCAGTGCCGTTGAAGCTGCATTTAAGAAGCGACTGCTGCCGATGCCGAAGCTGCTACTCGAACCTGGGCGGTCTATTGTGGGTACGGCTGGAGTCACCCTCTACACCGCGGGCGATGTGAAATCGCTTCCGGAGGGCGGTTCGTACGTTGCGCTCGATGGCGGGATGGCTGATAATCCCCGTCCTGCTACTTATAACGCCGTCTACACGGCCGTCATCGCCAGCCGCATGGACGCACCGCCCCCGGACACAACTACTACATTAGTTGGAAAGTACTGCGAGTCGGGCGATATAATCATAAAAGATGCAGGGATTTCTGCAGAAACGGGTGACATAATAGCCGTTTTTGCCACCGGCGCCTACAATTACAGTATGGCGTCCAACTACAATCGGACTGCGCGCCCTGCATGTGTGCTTGTTGACGATGGTTTCGCAGAGGTTATTGTTGAGCGTGAGACATGCGACGATCTTCTCAGACAAGATAGAGTGCCCGCATGGCTGCTCAAGGATTGATCGCGGAATGGTGACGCCGCGATGAACGATTTACTAGGCATCATCAATCCGCCAAACTGGGAAGTTTTGATCCCACTTGTAATTCAAGTGATGATCATCAGCTACATCATGGCGTGGAGCTGGCAGCGCATCATCGGCAGTGCTGCTGAGAGAATCGTCAAAGGCGTTCTTGTCATAGCTGCCGTCTGGGGTCTGGCCTACCTTTTCAGATTCACCCTGATCACGTCGCTGTTGCACACATTCGTTCCAGTCGTTTTAATCGCTCTGATCATCATATTCCAGCCAGAACTGCGACGTGGTCTCAGTCACCTCGGTCGCATGCAAAGTCTCAAGGTCGACTGGTCTTTGACTGATGCAGAGATGGAAAAAACAAAACGTGAGGTCGACCAGATTATCTCCGCTGTTCGGGAATTGTCGAGATCGAAGACCGGTGCATTGATTGTTATTGAACCTTCGCAAGGGGAGCGGGATTACGTAAGCCCCGGCACCACAGTTAATGCCGATATTTCGACTACACTTTTGTTGAGTATATTTTTTCCAAACTCGCCACTCCATGACGGGGCAGTCGTCATCAGGCAAGACAAGATTCTTGCCGCTGGAGTAATTTTGCCTATGACGGATGATCCGCAGTTGAACTACCGTTATGGAACAAGACACAGAGCGGCTATTGGTCTTTCGGAAACTTACGATGGTCTTTGTATCGTGGTGTCTGAGGAAACGGGTGCGATCTCGGCTGCCAGCCGAGGGATGCTAGCTCGCTACAAGGTCGCCGACGATCTGAGAGAGCCGATCTTGTATCTGTACAACCAGGGCGGGGTTTCAACCAGTCCTAACCCGATGAGCAACTTCCTCTCGCTCTTCAGTCGCGGTCGTCGTGACTCGGTCGTCATCAGTAAGACGGCTACCGATGATGTACATGTCGCTCCAGAGGAGCGTTCCACCGATAATATCAAGGAACAGCAACGGACCACTACTCCGCGATTAGAACGAGTGGTCGTTGAGCCGATCGTGGTGATTGAACCCGAGAAGAAACGTCGAACGCTGGCCGATCGCACAAGCGAAGACGAGAGAAAACTTCTAGAAGGCGAGCGCAAAGCCGAAAGAGCCCGCAAGCGAAGCGCCGATACGCATGATCGATTGAACCCCGTGGCACCGCCTGCGGTGGAGCCCTCTTCCGGACATTCCACCGACAAAGCAGAACCAAGCCGCAGTACAGGCAAGAAATCCGAAGACGAAATCGACGACTTCCTGAGCCACCTCGGTTCCGTAAAGTAGTCACCGAAAATAATCGTAGGGGCGCCTCCTAATCGAACTAATCGTAGGCGCGCCTTGCAGGCGCCCTTTCCCATGTCTAAAAAGCAGCCCGGGCGGCTGCAAGCCGCCATCTACAATTACTCTAGGAACGCCCGCCCCTACAATTACTTCTAGGAACGTCCGCCCTTACAATTACTCCAGTCTTGTCGTGAGATTTCGTAACCTGTCGAGTGTTTGGAGATTAGTCGCACATACATAGGGGTAAGAAGAGGCATGGTTCACGGTCACGGTGAATGGCAGAGCTAGAGCTTTCTCTCCGTTATAAAACATTGCCCACGCGCATCGGATTTGGCGTGATGTGTGTGCTCGTGCCCGTTTGGTCGTTGATGGCGCCTATCTTGCTTGGATTGTTCATTGGTTACATGTACACCAATCCACAGGCCGCTACTTCGATGGCGACTGTGATTATTTGCGTTTCTCTGCTCAGCGTCTATCTTTCCGGGCTGCTTCTGACCGCGGTCTCAGAGGACGACAGGCTGTATGTGTCCAAAGACGGAATTTCATTCCCGTTGTTTATGCTTCCGAGATTGGCTTTCAGACGCAATCGCTCCTGGAGTGAGCTGAGAGCGGCCAGTTTAATTCAGTCCGGTGATGACGCTGGCAAGCTGCTTTTGACATTCGATCAGTCCACTGTCGATTTGAATCTTTCCGGTATCAGCACTTCAGAACGTGAGCAACTCATGCTTGCTATCGAACTTTGGGGAACCAATTGCGAGCGCACCCAGGCGTTAATTGATTATCAAATGCAATTGCAAAACGAGATACGCGGAATCAGCCAGCTCAGTCATACCCAGATGTGGGAGGAAGAGCTGAGTAGACGTTTCAACGCAACTTCGTTTGTTCCACTGGAACCAGATGCGATACTACAAAATGGCAAGCTGAAAATTACAAAGCAGCTGGCATTCGGCGGTTTGTCCGCGATCTATCAAGCCCAGTGGAAAAAATTGGATACCGTTGTCGTTAAGGAAGCCGTGATTCCGCAAAATGCCGATGAAGAATCCAGACTGCGAGCAGAAGAACGTATTAAAAGAGAAGCGCAATTTCTAATGAGACTCAGCCACGACAACATTGCGAAGGTGCTCGATCACTTTGTCGAAGAAGGTCGTCACTACTTGATTCTCGAATATGTTCACGGTCAAGACTTGCGTCAATATGTGAAACAAAACGGTCCGCAAAGTGAAGAGAAAGTTCTCGAATGGTCGCAACAGATCGCCGACATCCTTGCTTATCTGCACACTCAAGACCCGCCAATCATCCACCGCGACTTGACTCCGGATAATCTTGTTTTGCGCAATGACGGCGCGGTTACTCTAATCGATTTCGGTGCCGCTAACGAGTTCATCGGTCAGGCTACTGGAACTCTCGTTGGAAAACAAGCGTATATGTCGCCTGAGCAGTTGCGGGGAAAAGCCACAAACCAAAGCGATCTCTATTCATTCGGATGCACGATTTTCTACTTGTTGATCGGTCGCGACCCCACGCCTTTGACTCCGTCCAGTCCGAAGAAAGCACTGCCCGCGGTGTCGGACGCGCTGGATGCGGTTGTTTTAAAACTGACTGAGTTTGAACCTGAAGATAGGTTCCAGACCGCACAAGAACTTAGCGAGAAGCTTGTTAGCAGACCATCTGCTTCCGAGTCTCTGGTGCCCGGAGGCACACATGACTGACGACGACGCCAGAGAATCCTTTAAAAAGGAAAGCATAGAACAACGTCTTGCCCACGCTGAGCCGGGTATCGCGTTAAAGGTTTCCGATGACGATGAACAAAAAGAGATTAAAGACGTCGTCACTGAACTGACGGAGAAACCTGTGTTGGCTTCCTTGCCCTCGTCCGAAATGCTCGAGCAGCTCGCTGTCGCGGCAGATGCATCTCAGCTCGACACCGATCGGAAAGCTGATGAGAAGCGCAATGAAGTAGAGTCTACCGACGGCGATAAACCGTTTGAAGGAGTTCAGTTAATACGCGAAGTAAAGAAACTCCCGCTGATCTGGAGCGGAGTTATAGTCATTTTGTTGTCGATAGGATGTCTACCACAAGCGCTTGCTATCGGCTATTTTTACGCTGTTTTCTGCCAGTACCGCACCGCCCGTGTGGTCAAGAATATCACTGGCGCTAAGTATGTTTCGCCGACGAGAGTTCTCTTCAATGCGCTGATTCCCCTCTACCTTGTGGTAGGCATGTTTCCATTTGCGATTGTCGGCAGGATGGTCGCAACCACAGCACCTCAATTTATCAACATGCTCTGGTTTCCCGTCGGCGTGGCTGGGTGTGCGGTGCTTGGTTACATCTTCTTTCAATGGCGCTGGCCGATTTTGCAGTCGATAGCTTTGCGCGAGTTCGAAGATAAGCATGGTAAGCCGCATAACCAAGATCCCGCCTGGCTGGTGCACGGATTTAACGGTCTGTTGTTCAACATGGCTCCGGTGTTTTTTCTTACCTACACGGCAATCTACACTATCTTTGTTGCTCCATGGATGAAATACGTCGGGGGACTCGGGCTAACCATGGTGGGCGTTGGCGCGGTTTTCGGACTCATTATCTTTCAGTTCGTGGGTTATGCATTTTTCAAACGCAGAGTTCGAGAAGCCGTTGAGCTAGATCCGCACACTAAGGCGCTTCTAAATCGAAAAACAAAGGTTCCAGTGAAAGTTTCCGATGACGATTTCATTGTTCGTTATCGCGGGTTCGCCGAGTTCGAACGTTGGTTTAAACAACGCTTCAGCCAACCGAGCTACAAAAAACTGTTCTACATGCTGGCCGTTTTATTCGTCTTCCTGGCGGTTGGAGCACCGCAGATGGCACTAAAACTGCTTACCTCCACTCCGGCTGTCATGGCTGGAGGAATGTCTGGAAGTGCCCTGGCTCTAGCGCGTTCGGAGAACATCAATTTTCTGAATATGTTTCAAGGGTTAATCTTCGCTACGTTGGGTGCGATTGGTTTACTTTATCTGAGTAAACCCACTCACCTTGGTATGAGTCCCAAGGGAATCCGATTTCTCTGGAGGCACGCGTTCTTAGAATATGACGGTAAGTATCACTCATGGGAATGGTTTAAACAGATCCGGCTAGTTATGCCGCCTCGCAAGACTTCTCCCACCGATCAGGTTTTGATGTTTGACGCCAATTCAAAACCACAAGACGTAAACGTGAAATTAGCCTGTGTCCTCGAGGTCGATGATAGAGAGCGGATTCTGAAGTCGATTGAAACCTTCGCTCCGGGAGTCGAGCGCGACGCATCTGTTTTACAGACGTTGCAACCACCGGCCGATCACAGTTACACCGAATTGTGGTTGCAAGCGCTGACGGCGCCGCCCAAGCGTGAGCGCTTCAAGCCTCTTTCCGAGGGCGCCATCTTAGCTAATGGCAAATTTAAAGTCGTCGGACAACTTGGCGTCGGCGGACAAGGAACGGCTTATTTAGCCACCGACATTGAGTCACAACAATCGGTTGTTCTAAAGGAGTTCATCCTTCCTGTCTATGTCGACGTCGCCGTACGTCGGCAGGCGCTCGAGCGGTTTGAAAACGAAGCTCGAATTTTGAAGCATCTCGACCACGATCAGATAGTTAAGCTCATTGATTTCTTCGTCGAAGATCATCGAAGTTATCTCGTGTTAGAACACATCGAAGGCAAATCGCTCAAGCAGATCGTTGAAGAACGAGGACCTCTGCCGGAAAGCGAAGTCATCAGTTTAACCAAACAGATGTGCACCATGTTGCATTATATGCACGGTCTGTCACCGCCCGTAGTGCATCGTGATTTCACTCCGGACAATTTGATTTTGCGCAGTGACGGCAAGCTCAAGCTAGTTGACTTCAACGTCGCCCAGCAGACTGACTCCACCGCGACTGGAACTGTCGTAGGAAAGCATTCCTACCTGCCGCCGGAGCAGTTTCGGGGGACGCCGGTGCCGCAAAGCGATCTGTACTCGCTTGGTGCCACACTCCATTATTTGCTCACGGGTCAGGATCCTGAGCCAATCAGCGTGTCTCGTCCTCAACGGATCAATCCGGAAGTCTCCGAGGCGATGAACATGTTTGTCGCCAAAGCAACTGCAATGACTCTCGAAGCCCGTCACCAGGATGTGGCAGAACTGGAAAAGGAGTGGACCGACTTCTTCGGAGTGTCAGCGGCATTGGAAAACGGATTATTGGACGATTAGTTGTGATCGTCATCGGTCGGAGAACTTAAATCTCAAGCCGGGTGGGACTTAAAACCCCATTTCGGGGAATGATACTTAGGGAGTGTTGCGAGACTAAGGCTGCGGAGTGCGGCAACTCCCGGATATGGCTGGATTCGCTGAGTGACCCCTATTAATACCGTCAAGGAATCGATACCGGAAGACATTCTGGCGGCCTTAGGTGCGCGTTATGTCAACATTGAATTCCTGGCGGCTGGCGCCAATGGTGCTGTGTTTCGCGCTCATGATAAAAACCTGGACAAAAAGGTTGCTATTAAAGTCCTGAAAAGTTCTTCCGCGCGCGATCTCATAGCCTTTCAAAAAGAGGCTCGCTCGGCAGCGAAGCTTGAGCATATAAATCTGGTTTCGATTTTAAACTTTGGAATTACGGCTAACAACAACGCCTACATCATCCTTGAATTTGTCGATGGTCTGAGCCTGGATCGATTTGTCGAGAGCAATGGACATCTCACGTTTAGTCAGACGATGGATTTGCTGCGGCAGGTGATGGCCGGTCTTTCGCATGCGCATAGCAAAAACATCGCACATCGCGATTTGAAAACTTCGAACATAATGGTCTATGGTTTTGGTACCAGCGCTCTAAAAGCAGTAATTATCGATTTCGGTTTAGCCTGTGATCAAAAACTGCAAGATGAGTCGCAAATGGCTACCAATGCGCTCTTTGGAAGCCCTCTCTACATGAGTCCGGAGCAGGCGAGTGGTTCAAAAGGCGATAGGAGATCGGACATCTACTCATTGGGCTGCATTGTTTATCGCATGCTCACCGGCCATACGCCATTTTACAGCGACGATTTGTTTTCTCTTTTGCAAATGCATCGAGAAGAGCATCCACCACTTTTAACAGACCTCGCGCAGGAACTCGATTTCCCCGAGGGGCTGCAAGAGTGTCTCGACATCATGCTCGAGAAAAATCCGGATGACAGATTTCAATCGATTGAAGAGATTCTGGAGCGCTTTGACAAAATAGAACAGACGCAAAAGAATACGAAGGAGGAAGAGCTTCTTTTGCTTCAATTGGAAGCTCAGCGAGCCGCTCAGAAAGCTGCAGCTCCGCCGATGGAAGTGAAATCTTTCAAAAAGAAATGGCTGGCAATTCCCATCGTCTCGTTACTCGTATTAGCCGGTCTAGTGCTGGTTGCAGCGCGCTTACAGGCCTCTCGTCTACCCGCGGCACCAGCAGCAGTACCAGTAGGCGAGAATTCGAAAACTATTTTTGAAAAACGAGGCACTCCGAACAGCGAAAAATTCGTAAATGTCTGGAGGGTAGAGCGAGCTAACATTCTCGAAGAGCACGAGTGGGAGCAGATGATTCCCCGAAGCGTTGCGACAATTACCGACTCGAATTTAAGGTTGATTGAACAAGAAAAAGTTTTGAAGACGGCAAATTTGAATTTATCCGCGTCTACGATCGACGGCACCGGATTGCAGTATCTGAAGAACGTTAACATCGAGGTTTTGGATTTAGCCGACACCAAACTTGGCCCTGCCGGTTACGAGGCACTGAGCCAGATTAAGAGCATACAGAAGCTGAGTCTGTGCCGCACCGCCGTTGGTGAGCCTGAGATAAAGCTGATCGCCAAGTTGCCCCGGCTCACAGATTTGCTCCTGGTCAATTGCAAGAATGTTGACGATAAGTGCATGGATACAATCATAGGCATGAAGCGACTTTCGCTTCTTAATCTCTCGGGCACTGGATTGACGGACAAAGGTTTAACGAACATCGCCAAGATGAAGAATCTGGAATCGATTCTTCTACGTGAAGACAAAATCACTGATGCTGGTGCTCTTCAGTTACTTCGATGTGAAAAACTCAACGAGTTTAACGTCGAATCATGCAAACAGATCACAGGGAAAACGCTCAAAGGTTTAACCGAAAAATTCAAAGGACAGCTCACGAAAATTGGCATCGCTTTTACTAGTATCAAGAATGAAGACCTTGTCTATCTAACGAACTGTCCGGGTCTTACTCAATTGAGCGTGGCAGGAATTCCGATCACGGACAAAGAACTGAAATTGATTTCCAAGTTCCGTCGAATGCTTGATTTGTACTTTAGCAACGCAAAATTTACTGACGCGGAATTGATTAAAACTGTTGCTGTCATGCCGCGATTAGAGACATTAGGAGCGGTCAACTGCAATGTCAAAAACGAGACTCTCAGGATTCTCAGGAAGGATCCGAAAACCGGAAAAGAGAGAAAACTTGCTGTCATTACCGGAGAGGATCAGATAGACGGATTTCCGGACTATGCGAAAGTCACCTTTGACATGATTTTGTCCGAGAAAGATGAAATCGGCTCGACTAAGCCTCAGCCAAAGAGTTTGTTGCCGGATATTGACTCGGAGCCTGCATCCTCGTTGGTCGGTCACTGATGCGAAGGCGGATTGGTAGTTGACTCCAGCGCAGCCAATTCTGTTTGTGCCGTCTTAAGTTTTTGTTTGTCTTTTGGGTCAGGAGACTTTGATAGACCCTGAATCGCGTACTTCAAGGCATCCTTTCGACTCGTAAATTGAGGACGCCAGAAGTTGTCCTTGCATCCTTCGAAACACGCTTGGACCCCCGCAACTCGGTTGTTTTTGAATTGCAATTTGAAGACCGGTCCGAGGTACCCTCGACAGCCGGCATTAGCAGCTCCGGCGAGATGCACTCTATCGTACCCTTCTTCAAAACAAAGCTTGTTTTTGAATTTCTTCGCAAGCTCCGGCTTGCTGAGATCGAAGAACTCGTATTCATCGACACCCCAGGCTGTGTAGTTGCCTTGCTTTTCGCCGGCATTAGCGCCAGAGGTTGTAACGAAAAATGAGAGTAACAATGCGATTACGATGCGTGTCATATTGCCATTACTGATAGAGAAGCCCATTAACGCTCATTCTAGCAGCAAAAAAGTATGACTCTGCCATTTGTTTTAATGAATAGCAAACTGAAGGCTTCATTAACACTTGCCGCTCTGGCGAGAAAGTTGCGCACAATGTTACTAGATGAAGTCTGTACTCAGTTACGACCCCGAGGGGCGACCTCCTTTTATGGCAACTATGGATACCTGGAAAAGCTTGGCAGATTTTGCCTACGAGTCGCTCTACACAAGAGATGTAAGTCGGCTGCGTATCGCGCAGAACCCTCATACTTCTATTAGCGCACTCGAGATGCTCGCATTGGACTGCAGCACGACCGTGCGGGCAGCTGTTGCCGCCAACCCTCGCACTCCTCATCACATCCTGTCCAAGCTCGCTCGCGACGAGGATCGGAACGTTCGGATCGTATTGGCTCGTTCGACAGATACGAATCTCGAGTTGTTGCGTGAACTGGCTCTGGATAGTGATGATGCCGTCGCCAGCGCCGCACGCAATAGTTTCAGAATTCTTCAAGCAGAATTAGGACCACCGCCCGCTACCTCGTCACCTGTGAAGCCGAGTCCGCGTGCGAAACGCATCGCCTGAGTATTGACGAAAAGTCAAACCGACTCCTCCGGCTTGAGAAGTCTGCCGGATGGCGATTCTGATTAAGTAAACGTCGAGCTAAACCGCCGTTTCGATTTCTTCGATTATCTTCTGTGCCGCGGCTTTTCGATCTTTGGCTGCTGTAATCGGTCTGCCGATCACCAAGTAGTCCGCACCATCCTTGATGGCTTGAGCCGGCGTGACAATCCGTTTCTGATCGTCGGTGGCTGCCCACTGTGGGCGAATACCCGGAGTGACAATCACGAACTCCTCACCGCACGCAACTCTGATTGCCTTGGCTTCTTTTGCTGATGCAACCACACCATCAAGTCCGCTATTTTTGGTGAGCAAGGCTAGTCTGGTCACATAGTCCATTACTTCTTCGCCCACCTGAAGTTCCTCTTTCAGCACGTCAGCGCCGATACTGGTGAGGACCGTTACAGCGATGAGAAGCGGCTTGTGCGCATTATTTGCAGTAGCCGTTTCCTTACAAGCGTCGGCCGCTGCCTTCAGCATTGCACTGCCGCCGGTGGCATGAACGTTGAACATTGCCACGCCTTGTCGCGTGATATTTCGTGATGCCTGGGCTACCGTGTTTGGTATATCGTGAAACTTGCCGTCGAAAAATACATTGATGCCTTCTTCACGCATCATCTCGAACAACGACAGACCGGCACTGGCGAACAGTTCCAATCCCATCTTAAACATGCCGACGTCTTCTCTCAAATCTTTGACGATCTCTTTTGCCTCGTCAATCGACGAAACATCGAGTGCAACAATCAAGCGGTCCTTTACGTTGAGCTTGTTTCCTTGAGCGAGCATCTTCACCTGCCATCGAGTCTAGGTACTGTCGGTTCTAAGTATAAATCGCTTGGCTACGTTTACGCTGAGCGACTTCCGAGCAGCAAATACCTACACAAAAACATCGACGACATGATAAGTCGCCGACGTAATGATGTATGAGAACAAAACCGTAAGAGCGAAAAGTCGCGTGGTTTCAGAGCAGACCCGATTTAACCATCGAGTTTGTCGTTCTAAACTTTGGCTTCTTCTTGCTTCTTAGCGTAACGCTTAACGAATCTGTCTACGCGACCTTCTGTGTCAACGATCTTTTGTTGACCCGTGTAGAAGGGGTGGCAGCTGCTGCAGATTTCAACACGGATTGTCTCTTGGGTAGAACCCAATTCGACTTCACCGCCGCAAACGCAGGACGCTACGACCTTGTGATACTTAGGATGAATGCCTTCTTTCATGACCGAACTTCCATTGATTATATTCTTGGCACGAACTCATCATCATAACAGAGCTTGCGCCAGTATTAGCTTCTGCCGGGTTTCGTGTTACGGAATCTTACCAGATGGAGATGGCTGAACCGCTTGGATTGATCGTAGTTGTTCGGCGAAACCGGGCAGTCCGCTGGCGTTAAGGGCGATCGGACGTCAATAGCGCTGTATGAACGCGATGGAACCTCAGATGTCAAAAGACCAAACTTGCGTCCCAACAATGGCAATTATTGTTTTCGTCTCATCACGCGGAAGACGGGATAGCTCAAGGCGAGCAAAAGAACCGCATATGGCGCGTTTTGTTGATCGGTGATAATTGATCCGGTCAGAAACAGGATAGAGCCGCCCAGTGCAATACCGGTCGTCCATGGATAGCCCCATGCCCGGTAAGGTCTAACCAGTTGAGGCTCCCTTTTCCGCAATAAAAACAATGAGAGATACGAAAGCGTGTAGTTCGCTACGAAGAAGAATGAGAGCATGGCAATCACCCTTTCAAAAGAGCCCATGACGAACAAGACCCCAACCAGAGTGCTGAGCCAGAGGGCAAGTACCGGAGTGCCGCCCTCGTTGACGCGATTGAAGCGTTGTAGAAACAGTCCATCTGCTGCCATCGCGTAGAGAATTCTGGAGCAAAATAGCTGTACCGCGTTGATACAACTTAAGAGTGATACCACCATCGTCGCCCTGATTATAGTGTCGCCGTAGTCGCCAAAAACTCGTTGGGCTGCGGTTCCTAGAGCGAATGTGTTGCCTGCGATTTCAGAAATTGGTAAAACGTAAAGGGCCGCTGCATTCAACAACAAATATATTGCCACGATGGAATAGACGCTTCCGAAAATTGCGCGCGACACGGATCGACCGATATCCTGTACTTCTTCACCAAAATAAATTACGCCGTTCCAGCCGTCGATTGTGTAGAGCACCGCCTGCAGTGCGAGCATAATTGAAACTACCAGGGACCAGCCTGTTGGGAAAGGCGGACTGGTTGCGGTCTTCGCCGCTTCATGCGCCGGACCGCCCAAAAGAAAGCACGCGGATATTAGAATAATGAACGCGCCAGTCTTAAGTGCTGCCGTTATGAGCTGGGCGGAGCTGCCCCAGCGGACACCGCGCCATTGCAGGATTGCGAAAGCAATGATGGTTGAGACGGCTATCTGTTTTTCCCAGCCGGCTGTCTCTGGAAAGAGTTTCGCTACGTATTCTCCAATCACTATCGAGACTGCTGCCATCGTTCCACAGCAGGAAAGCCAGTCACTCCAGCCGACTATAAAACCAGCATAATCACCGAGCGCTCTTCGGGAAAAGTTATATTGCCCTCCACTCCTGGGTATCGCTGCACCAAGTTCTGCAAGCGACGACGCGCCGCAAAGCGCGTAAAGACCACCGACCAACCAGATACCCAGAAAAAAGACGGGGTCCGGCAACCATTGCGCGATATTTCCTGGTGTTCTAACAATTCCCGCGGCAATAGTGTTGCCCACCGCCACAGCAATTCCGAACCACATACCAAGGATTTTGAGGAGCTTTCCTCTCCCTGTCGTAGTGGCGTCCGCGGTGTCAGGCTCGCTAGTAGTCAGTTTTAATTGAACTCTGGTGTTATGGTGATTGGTTGAGCAATCTCCAGTCCGTCAGCGCTCGAAGCGGTTAGTCTCTCGCCTTCGATGTTGACGAAAACATCGACACTGTTGCCTTCGACGTCTTTGACTGTTCTTGCCAATTGTTGAAGCCGGGTTTCCAGAGATGTCGGTCCGCCGCCCGCGGCGAAGCGCTTGGAGAGGTTGACTTCAACAACACCGTCTTTGCGTTTGACGCCTAGAAGTATTGTTCCTCTCGGAATCTCGGTTCCAATGCCGGCGTTGTAATCGGAATTG
The DNA here is from genome assembly GCA_044225915.1 of Obscuribacteraceae bacterium (SeqCode). Taxonomy (GTDB): domain Bacteria; phylum Cyanobacteriota; class Vampirovibrionia; order Obscuribacterales; family Obscuribacteraceae; genus JADYXR01. The sequence goes on along the minus strand of JBGAHZ010000017.1, from coordinate 18,295 downwards.
TCCGGTCCTTGCAGCAGTTCTTCTAGAGCGCTGTTCAAGGCATCGTTTGCGATTTTTGGACGTGAAACCGCTGTTAGCTCGAGATTGCCGGCTTCTTCCTTGACGAACCAGATGTTCAAGTTTTTTCCGCGCGGCACATATTCTGCTTTCACATCGCTCTTAACTTTAGTGCCACCACCCATGGGGATGAATCCGCAAGAGCTTACACTCGCTGCAATCAGGCTGACAGCCAGTCCTGTCGCGAGCGCTCTAATTTGCGTTGTGGTTGAAATATTCATCTGTGCTCCAGTCTAGTTGTTTGTGAACATGCGAGCGTGAATCTGATTTTGTTGTCCGTTTGAACGACTCACTTTATCGATTTAGCCGAACTGTCACCGGGGGATTGTCTTGGCAACTCGCTCTTATGATCATCAACAGATTACATTGGTGGCGCAGACTTGGCTACTTGCGGCTTATAGTCTTTTGGAACAAGCAGCAGGAATCCCTCGCCCTTCACGTTATCGTCGGTGACGTCTAGCGCCAGGAGCCTGAAGGCGTGCGTCTTTCTGTCATATCGGCTGAAACGAACGATAGGATTTATCAGCTGAGAAATGAAGGCTGAAAACTTCTCTGGTTCGACGATCATATCCGACTCGACTTTTAAGTTATCCAGAACAATCTGGTCTTGTGCCACCAGCTTCGGAGTCGCTTCGATTGTCAGCGGAACTCCTGTTTCCTCGCTTGCGCCTTTTGTGACAAGGGTTCCGGCAATTTTGACCAGACCTTTGTCGATCTCAACCTTAGGTTTTAAAACTTCAAGTTCAGAATCACCTAGACCCGGCAAATCAAGTTTAAATCCGCGAATCGCCTTCGTGATTTCTTCGGTGGCAAGCGCGCGCTCTACGTCTTCCTTACTCACGTCACCGCTAACTGCGATGTTGACGAGATTGTTGAGACCGCGCTTTTTGTTCTTCCCTTTGAATGGAGAGTACCATACTGGATCTTTTGAAACGGCATGAACACTGCCGACCTGAACACCTTCTACCTTTGCGTTTTGAACGGATACATCGACAGATTTCAACTTTCCTGCCATTAAATCCGTGAGGCTGTAGGTCTTCACTTTGACTTTTACTTTGCCACCGACTTTGTGGTGAATGACAGCTCCAGCCACTTTTCCCGCGACGACTCCAGTGAGCCAATTTACTCCGGTGACTGTTTGAACCGTTCTGCTTATCTTGTTGCCGATCGGAAAGGAGGGTGGCAGTGTGTCGCTCTTCTTGGTGGAAACCTTTGACTGTCCAGCGCTTTGGACTTTGGCTTTGTCGTTTTTTTCTACACCAGCAGTTACTGCCTCGCTGGATTTAACATCATCGGCCGCCCGGGCTGGCACCAATTGTGGTACCACGGTCCAGAGCAATAAGGCGCAGACTAATGCCGACGAGCGAGGTTTTGAAAACCCGTGTGCTCGTGAATTTAATTGCTTAAATTTTGAGTGATTCGACCGTTTGGACATGGGCGGGCTCGAGTTCGAAAAACCTAACTGTGCGGGAGGTTGAGAGCTTAGCAGAAATGTCAATAAGCGCCAAGGGTAGTTGATTAAGGCCGATGCAGCCATGGCTTTGAAAGCCACTAGACGGGCAGGCTGATAACCGTCCGGAGGCTCGTTTAACTTGGCTGATGAAACGGTATGAATTCGATAACTCAGCTCAGCATTTCTACAACTTAGCCAGGGTTTCAAGTGAATTATTCGGAGTACGAAGAATGGATCGAGCACGCCGCTGCGACCGCTGCGGAGGATTCTCGTGTTTCATTTGCTTGCGAAACCGTGCGGGCGCTAAGTATTGAAGCTCGGGGCGCGATTCAAAACGAGTTGTATCCGGAAGAGCGAGCTCTGGTGAAAGCTATCGTTGATGGTCTGGAAGGCGATCCGGAAGTGCTTCGCGAGAAGTTGGAAGAGCTGGAAGCGCAGCTGTACGTAGATCAGGATAGGAAAGTCAGATATATTCCCAGTCTCACTGAGTTCTTGTGCTCGATTGCGCACTTCCTGGATTACCGAAGATCGGCAAATCCTGCGTATATAGCCGCGATCGGATTGAACATCATCAACGTCATCGACTATGCGGTGAGCGGGCAAGTGGAAGGATATTCAATCGCCGATATCCTTGTGTCCGAAGACATGCGCGCCGAGATAGACCGTCAGGAGCGTCTGCTCATGGTTGATGGGGATTAGCAGCATGGGCGCCTGCAAGGCGCCCCTACGATTATTGAACGATGGGGATTAGCAGCATGGGCGTCTGCAAGGCGCCCCTACGATTATTGCGATTGGGATTAGCAGCATGGGCGCCTGCAAGGCGCCGCTACGATTATTGAACGATGGGGATTAGCAGCAGGGGCGCCTGCAAGGCGCCGCTACGATTATTGAAGGGCGTAATGAACGGCGGAACTGATATAGCGGACGTGCTATTCCTTGGGGACGCGGTTAGCGGCGAGGGGCTCCGCCGGGCTGGTTTGGATCGTTTTCGTCACGTGGGCGCATTCTGAGCTTTTCGTGGAGGGCTTCTTTTAGAAGCTCGTTCTGTCTCAAGAGCGCTTTCAGGTGCTCGTTGGCGATTGCCAGCTCGGCTTGGAGTTCGGCAACGGTCTGTTCGTGGCTGATGCCGGTCACAGGGTCGCGTCCAGGCATCTTCGGCAGGAGAACGTAGCCGAGTTGCACCGCTTTGAGTGCTGCTGCGGTTCTTGTTGGAACTTTCAACTTCGCCAGAATACATTCGATATGCTTCTCCACCGTGCGGAGCTTCATATCGAGTTCTTCAGCAATTTCTTTGTTTCTCAAATCCAGGCGGATGAGAACTTCAATCTCACGGTCAGTGAGACTGCAGTTGGGCATGCTGGTGGTGGGCTGCTGTTTGACCAGTTGTGTGATCTTCGGGTCGCAGTAAGGCAAACCGCGCGTCACTTGTTCGATTGCTTCGAAAAGCGTTCTTGGTCCGGAGCTCTTCAGGCAGAAACCACGGGCGCCTGCGCGGATGAGCTGGTTGTGATACTTGGTGGCGTGATATGAGTCGGTAAGCACAAGAACGTGAGAATTAGGCAGTTCCTGACTGACTCTGCGACAAACTTCCACACCGTTGAGAACGTCCAGATCGACGTCCATGATGATGAAATCAGGTCGCATCCGGCGAATGATTTCAGTTGCCGCCATGCCGTCAGCGGCTTCGCCTACGATTTCTACGACTTCAGACACGACCCGTTTCAATCCGAAACGAATGAGCTCATGCCTCTCGCACAGTACAGTTCGAGGTCTGAAAACCGACGGGGGTCGGTTTGTTGCCATTGGTTGTAATCCAGGGTCCAATTACTTCTCCGCCAATTTATGCCGTGTACTAAGTTATATACTCGATTGGTCCAAGTTGGTTATTCGCCAATCAATCTAAGCTGTTGCGGCTCCATTTTAGCAATCGCGGAACCCTTAAACTAATGACCTTCATTATGCAAGGTTAATAGTATCTGGCTCGATCGTCAACTGGGACGTGTGATTGAGGGTAATCCGAGGATGTGATCGAGCCCAGTCACAGGCAGATAAAAGTTAAAACATCTAGCAATGATGGGCATTCAAGAGCCCAGCCGCTTGACTGGTGTGAGTTTATCTCGAGATTAGCCGGACCGATATTCTGTGAATATAAATGAGTCATGACAGCTCTTCAGAAATCGATGCGACTTAACGGTCTTCGAGCTTACCTATATGGAATCACCGGCTTGATGAATGTCGTGCTTTTGCGTTTCCAAGCCGCGGAGACCTGCATAAATCGTGGAATCGAGCTCTCACCCGGTCTGGCTTATAACTATGGTCTGCGGGCGTACACGCGCCTCTGCCTCGACGATCTGGACGGTGCTATCGAAGACTGCACATCGAAGCTCGAACTGGCACCGGCTGATGCAGGCACGTTGGCACTGCGTGCCTGGGCTCATTATTTATCCAACAACTATGAGCAAGTGGCTGTCGACCTGGAGCGCTCGATTGCAATTGAGCCGGGAAGGCGCTGGTATCACTTCGACTGCTTGCGGCTTGTTGATGCTTACCGCGAACTGGATGAGCAAAACAAGATAATCTCTTTTGTGAGTGAAACTATTAAGCCTGGTCTGGAGCGCGGCTTACTGGTGGAGCTACTCAGCCGTCGAGCCAGGGCTCATCATCTAATCGGTCATGACGAGAAGGCGATTCTCGACTACAACAACGCCATAGGAATGGCTTCCCGAGAGGAAATGATTGAACTCTATAATGAACGCTCTCAGGTTTATGAAAAACTGAGATTGGAAGATTTGTCGGAAAAAGACAAAATGACTGCCGCTCAATTGCAGTCGCACAAAGCACAAATGACGGAGTGGTTACCCGCCAACCCACCGCAGCGACTGGTTGCCCAGGTGATCGATAGCGCGGTAGTGGGATGCCTCAGCGCATTTTTTGTGTTTGTCATCGCCAATGGTGTCGATATTGCCTGTGGTGGCAACCCTACTCACCTGGTTTTTGAAATGAGTCAATGGCAGCCGTTAATCATAGCCACGTTCGTCATCGGTTTCCTCGACTCTTTGTTCGTTTGCCTTGGACCGCTGTTGTTTGCCATCTGTGTTTCGCTAGTGATCGCATCCGGTGATGCCGTCGAGCTGATTGCACTTGCGTCACCGCTCTCGCATCCGCAGTTGGGAATGGCAGTGATTGTGCTTGTCGCCATGACGATTAATTGGTTGTATCACTCTTTGATGGAAAGCTCACCCAAAGAATCAACATTGGGCAAGTCTGTTTTTCGGCTCCGGGTCACGGATTTCGAAGGTGGTCGGCTAGGATTTTTCCAGTCGACAGTTCGACACTTTCTCAAAATGATTCCATCGACAATTGTCTTGGGTGGTGCTGTTCTCGTATCGATTGCCGCTTTGGACACTAGTGGTGCTGTTTTTATCAGAGCTGTGATCGCCTTGCTTTCCATTTTTCTTTTCGTTCTCGGCATTCTGTCGTTGGTCCGGCCGGGCGTGCATAATTGTTTTGCCGGCTGCTTGGTCACCGATAATCATCTATACACGCCAAGTTTCAAGAACATTCTTTCAGGACCGATGGAAAATGAAGGGAATTAGTTGACGATAGATGCGTATTCGTAGTATCGAAATTAGCGGTTATCGATCTCTTCGAGACATCCAGCTGGAGCTGGCTGGTGTCACTATGTTCGTCGGACCAAACGGTTGTGGGAAGAGTAATGTCTATCAAGCAGTGCAGCTTCTTGCAAGTGCGGCAAACGGTCAATTCGCCAGACGAATTGCTGTTGAGGGAGGTATTAGATCCGTCCTCTGGGCTGGTCATCGGTCGGTAGATGAACTGGAACGAGCGCGGCTCTCCATCACATTCGATGAACTGAATTATGAACTTGAATTCGGAAGAATTGCCGCTAATATGCGGATGATGGATCATCACGATCCACTTCATCCTGAGGACGATGACTTCGGTCTTAACTTGTTTAAGGACGATCCTGACATTAAAAGTGAACGAGTTCAATTGCTGGCTGGAAAGAAAAAAATCGAGATGTTATCTCGCAAGGGTCAATCAATCCAGGCAAAAAACATGGAAGGTCGGACGGTTAATTACCCTGCTGACCTGCACTCCAGTGAGTCTGTTTTATCCGAGTTGCGAGAGCCGCAGAAGTTTCCTGAGCTTGCCACTTTGCGGTCGTTGTTTATGGATTGGCGCTTCTATCATGACTTTCGAACCGATTTGCATTCACCGATTCGCGATAATCAGCTTGCCACCATTACGCCGATTTTGAATCATGATGGTCGCGATCTGGCGGCTGCCATTGCGACTATTCGCTCAATCAGCGATCGTGACGCGTTCGACAAACATGTTGAAAATGCGTTTCCCGGTTCGTCAATTGAAATTGATTTGGACGAGGGAAGTTTATCTCTGAATATGCTGGTTCCTGGTCTCTACCGCAGGCTTGGCGCCCGCGAATTGTCTGATGGAACGCTACAGTATCTTTGTTTGCTGGCTGCACTATTAACGCCTCGTCCGTGTTCGTTCATGGTATTCAATGAACCTGAAACCAGCATTCACGCTGATTTGTATGAACCGCTTGCGGACCTGATTCTTGCAGCTTCCAAGAATACTCAAATATTGATGACAACGCACTCGAATGACTTGGCAAACTTCATCCAGAAAAAAGGCAGCTGTAAAATTGTTGAACTGGAAAAGGTAGATGGCGCAACCCGTGTGCGAGGTGCCACCACCGTCAATCGAGATGCCGAGGACGACGACGATGAGGCTGCCGCCGTGCGTGCGTTTCGAAACGCTTCAGCAAAGAGACCCGGCAAGAAGAGTTCGAATGACGACGATGATGAAACTGAAGAAGGCGACTGAGGATTGAAATGACCATCACCGATTTCGCTATTCGTAATTATCGTTCGGTCAGAGATGTATGGCTAAAACTGGAGCGTGTAAACGTTTTCGTTGGGCCGAATGGTTGTGGAAAGAGCAATCTATACCGAGCGCTTTATTTAATGTCCTCCGCGGCGAGTGGACAATTTGCGCGTTCAATAGCTGAAGAAGGCGGTATGAACTCCGCGCTCTGGTGCGGGAAATATGGATACAAGGATGACCGTATAGTCAAACTTTCAGTGAAATTTGATGACTTGCAATACGATCTCTCTTGCGGGCGCGTTAGCGATCGACATCGTCCCTCGGAGTACGAGGGGGGACCTCTGCTGACGGGGCATACGGAATCTTTGTTTCTTGGTGATGTGGAAATAAAGGAGGAAAGTCTATGCCGGCTTAAGGGTGGAGGCTCGGTCTCGAAACTGATGAAGCGTGGACGAACTGAAGTCACCATCCGTGATACCAGTGGAAAAATGAACGAATATACGATGAGGGTGGCCGGCAACGAATCTATGATGACTGGTGTTCGAGATCCTCATAAGTTCCCTGACTTATCTAACTTGCGTGTTGAACTTCAGAACTGGAGGTTTTACCATCACTTCAGAACCGATAGTGATTCTCCGCTGAGAAAACCGCAATTGCCGGTGGCTACGGAAATTATGACGCACGATGGAAGCGACTTTGCGTCAGCGATCGGAACGATTTTGGAAATGGGCGATGGTGAAGGCCTCCTTTCGTCTTTGAACGATGCATTTCCCGGAGCGAAGTTGACGATACATCCTTCCAACTCAGGCTTACGGCTTCAGATGAAGACTCCCGGGTTTAAGCGTTCATTTGATACTTCGGAACTTTCTGACGGAACTCTGCAGTATTTATGTTTGCTCGCAGCAATTTATAGCTTGCGACCACCGACGGTGCTTGCGATAAATGAACCGGAAACGAGTATCCATCCCGATCTCTACGAACCGTTAGCGAAGATGCTTGCTTTCGCCTCTCAAAATTCGCAAATTTGGATTACGACTCATTCGCAAGATTTAGCGAATTACATGGTCGAATACACTGGCTATTCTCCGCAAGAACTGGAGAAAGTCGACGGAGAAACGCGGCTCGTCGGTGTGGGTTTGGGCGGATATCGCTACGAAGACGACGAACACGACGAGGATGTTGAAGACGACCCTGGTAACGAAGACGACGACTAAAATGACGACGCCGATGCGGATGACGACGCGAAAAATGCGGTCGATGACGCCGATGCGGATGACGACGCGAAAAATGCGGTCGATGACGAAATCTAATTTTGTGTGCTAACCGAACTGTCATATCGGAAGCACCGACCCGCAATTCACGACGTTAATTGTAGGGGCGCCTTGCAGGCGCCCGGGCAGCTAATCCGATCGCTCTTTGCCCGTAATTTTATGCGAGCTCACGCCCCGACATCTAACCAATTATTGATTTTATCTATTAACCTCATATATGCAATTGTTGGTTTGAACCCTGAAAATCCTCACTCTGTAAGACTTTCGGCAGGTCTCAAAAAAATCACTACCCATCGCCCATGGGAAATTTACGAAGGGGGTGGGATAACCCCCAATAGACTCTCAGGGCGGCATTTCGTTAAGCTGAACTCACATTACGGCGAAACGAGCCACACCCTCCTCCATTCGCACCCGGATTCTATTCAATGTTCACTCAAAGCAAAAGCAAACCACTCCCAATTATTTTCCTTGCGCTGACAATCACACTCACGTGCGGACAATCTGTCAGTGCCACTAAGTTAAACGCCAAGCCGCTCCCGAAGGCGACCGACATACAGGTGCCCGGAGGCAAAGATTTCGAACAGGATGGGGTCTCTTCCGCTCCCATCCCCAGCCGTTTCAAGAGACGTCCTGATTACAGAGACGTAGAGAAACAGCAGAAGGAAGAAGAAGCACAGAAAGCGCGAGAAGCCGCGGAAGCGAAAAAACAGGCTGAACTGGATCAGGTCAAAAACGATAAAAAGCGACTTGAAGCGTATCAGAAGTATAAAACCGATGCGATCGAATACAACAACCAGGGCGTAGCGCTAGGGTCACAGGGCAAGTGGACCGAAGCGATCGCCATGCACGAGAAGGCTGTTCAATACGACCCTTCGCACAAGCAATATAAACTCAACCTCTCTGCTGCGCGTACCGCGTTTGGCGAGAAGAAAATGAAAGACGGTGATTGGCAGAGTGCAGCGATGCTCTTTAGAAAAGCATTGGCTGCGGCTTCTGACAATGCGCACGCCGCAAAAGGTTTGTCTTCTGCTCTGGAGAAATGTGGTTACGACCCAGTTAATCCGGATGTTCGAATCACGCTAGGCGATCAACTGGTTAACTCAGGCGATCTGGAAGCCGCGTACATAGAGTACAAACAGGCAATGGAGATCGAACCAGGCTCAGCGAAAATTTTAGTCAAGCTCGGCGATTTGCAGTACAGATGCGGTCAAGTCAACCAGGCACTGAGCTGCTACCAACAAGCAGCGATCAAAGATCCGAGTTACGGACCGGCTCAACGCCAACTCGGTATTATTAAACTTTTGCAGAAAGATGAAACCGGTGCTGCTGCGCTTCTCAGAAAGGCATTGATACTTGACGATTCCGATGCGCTGGCTGGTCAACAACTGGTTGATATCTGGCGTCGTCAGGTTGCGAAGAATCCGCTCAACCAGGACTACCACTTGGGTTTTGCCGGCGCACTGCAACTGACTGGCGATTACGCCGGTGCTGAATCAGAGTACAAGAAGCTCGAGATGCTCAACGCCAACCATCCTGGTTTGGCTGATGGCAGAGCATCGTTGCAAAAATCCTATCACCATGGACGAGCAGAAAAGCATAAGAAAGCGGCGGAGACTCTGTTTTCACAAGGTCTGAAAAAGGAAGCGCTTGCTGAAATTTCTCAGGCTGTGATGATTGAGCCACGCAATGCGCGCTATCAGTTTCTCCTCGGTGAGTGTTTAGAATCCGCCGGCGACTACAAAGGCGCACACCAGGCGTATCTCACATGCGTTTTAATCGACCCTGAGAAAAACAAAGAAGCGGCTGCACGGATGAAAGAGATGCAGTCCGGTTCTGGGTCTGGTGGTTCGTCACCGCAGCAATCCATGGGCGGTAACTTCGGACAACAGATGCCGCAACAAATGCCTATGCAGCGATTTCCGGCACAGCAGCAAATGCAAATGGGTGGCGGCGGAATGCAGCAAGGCATGCCTCCACGCATGAATCCACAAGGTATGGCTCCTCAAGGTATGGCTCAGCAGAGCATGCCTCCGATGGGCATGGCTCCGCAAGGAATGGTTCCCCAGGGTATGGTTCCACAAGGCATGCCGCCGCAAGGAATGCCACCGCAAATGGGTCAAAACTTCCAGGGACAGCCGACCGGCTGGCCACAGCAGCCCAAAGGCGTTTATGAAGGTGCTCCTGGCGGCATGAGTGCCCCGCCGACCGCCGTTGGTTTTAGACCTCAGCAACAAATTATCCCGCAGAATCAGATGGCGCAAAACTTTCCTCCGCAGCAAAACGCACCAGCAATGGGCGCTCCGGACGGAACACGTAATATCCCCCCTTCAGGTGCGGGAAATCCCATTTACGGCGGCGCTCCATCTCCCGATAATGTATCTATTCCAACCAACAACTCCCTGTCGGCTGGAAACCCGGAGACCTCTCAAGACCCTAAGCTGATCGAAGTAACCCAAGCCGAATCTCGAAAAGATCACATGGCGGCGGTGGCAATTTTAAGAGAGCTAGTAGCTACGGACCTAGAGAATGCTTCAACTCATCACCGACTCGCCGTCAACTTGATGGCATCAGGAAGAATAAGCGAAGCAGTCACCGAATTCAGAATAGCAAGCGCATTGAAGCCAGGAACTAAAACCTACGCCGATGATCTGGCGCGGGCTCTGGCTATCCACAAAAGGTCCATGATGTCTCACAACGACGGAACCAGCACTAATTCGGAAGACGCCAAAGGCGGAAGCAAGTAAAATGAGTTTCCATTTCCAAGCACCAGATTTAGCAGAGTTTCCGAGACGCTCATACCGGCGCTTCCTGGAAGAGACGATTGGTAATCTCTTCGCCGAAATCTCTCCTATCAAAAGTGAATACAGCAACAGATTTGAAATGACCTTCGTCGGTCCGGACGGAAAAGTTAAATGGTGGTTTGAAGATTACGCTCCGGATTCCGGATATCCAAACACCGCAGACCAAGCCCGTAAGACCAATATGACGCACGCGCGTCGGATGATGATGGAAGCCTGGTTGCGTGATACCGTCACTGGTGAACTGCGCAAATCGAAATGCTACATCGCCGACATGCCGGTTATCACCGACAGAGGAACTTTCGTAATCAACGGTTCTGAGCGTGTCGTCCTCGGACAGCTCGTCCGCGCACCTGGTATCTATTTCTCGAACCCAGCTCCTGGAACCTACAAAGCATTGATGCTCGCCGAGCAAGGAGCACCGATCACCTTTGAACTGGTTCTCGATCCTGCATGTGTTCCTGGAAAAGCCAGCAAAGCGAAGTGCAGAGTCAAACTGCCAAAACGCAGTTGGATTGCCAGCACCACACTCCTCACCGCATTGGGCTATGACGCTCAAGAATTGCAAAAACGTCTTGGAAAACTTCTCGAACGCAATCGCATCGAGTGGAAAGAAATCACGACCCAAGAAGCTCTCTCCGTCGTAGGCCGAGGCTGGAAGCCAGATGGCAGCGGCGGCGCTGCATCCGGTAATACCGCTTTGTCCGAATTGCTGGACAAGCGCCGTTACAGCATGGGCAAACTCGGTCGCTCGCGTTTCAACAATAAGTTGAGACTTGATGGCGAAAGCAAACAGCTTTGTCCAGCGGATTTGATGGCGGCTATTGAATACTTGCTCGGTCTTCCACTGGACATCGGTTTTGTCGATCATATCGATAGTTTGGAAAACAGGCACCTAAGAGGTGTCGGCGAAACCATGACCAAGGCTGTTCGCCCAGCTCTCGGACAGATGACTCGTTCGATCAAGATGAGACTCGAACTCAACGAAGACGAAGAGATCGGCAGCCCTAATGATCTGATCGACACAAGACCGTTCGCTAACGCAATCTCCAAGTATTTCTCGGGCAACCCGCTTGTTCAATACCTCGATCAACAAAATCCACTTTCCGAACTTTCGCACAGAAGAAGAATCACATCCTTCGGACCTGGCGGTATCGATCCAAACGCAGCTCCAGTCGAAATGCGTGATGTACACCCATCCCAGATCGGACGTGTATGTCTAGTAGAATCACCTGAAGGTAAGAACTGCGGTATGGTTTCGTACCTTGCCAGCTACTGCCGTATTGATGATGACGGCTTCTTGACCGTGCCTTATCGCAAAGTGAAGAATGGCTTCCTGCTTGATGAAGTGCAGTTCCTCACACCGTCCGACGATAAGAAATACACTCTTGCACCGCCGGACACTCGTTGTCTCGATGGCAAAATTCTTGGACCATTGGTCGCTGCTCGTCGGGGAGAAAGCTTCATAGAAGTAGCTCCTGAGCAGGTCGACATGATTGGTATCACACCACAAGGTTTCCTCTCAGTTGGTTCCGGTTTGATTCCATTCCTGGAACACGATGATACGGGACGAGCCCTCATGGGTGGTGGCATGATGCGCCAAACTCTGCCGCTGGTGCGCCCTGAGCGCCCACGTGTCGGCACGGGTATGGAAAAGATCGTAGCTCGTTCATCCGGACATTCGATCACTGCTCGTCGTGGTGGCACCGTCACACAAGTGAGCGGCAACAACATCGAAATCACTCAGGCTTCCGGCGAGAAGCGCGCTTACAATCTCACACGTTTCGATCGCACAAACCAAAATACAATTCTCGACCAACGTCCATCTGTTTCACTCGGACAAAAAGTAGAAGCCGGTGAAATCATCGCAGACGGACCTGGTATCGACAAAGGCGAACTGGCGCTTGGCAGAAACCTGCTCATCGCTTTCATGCCATGGGGCGGATACAACTATGAGGACGCCATCGTCGTCCGTCGTGGTCTGGTTCGCGATCAAAAACTGACACACATCGAAATTGAAAAGCATTCACTCAACGTTTATCAAACCTTGAGAGGACCAGAAATTCTTACACCGGAATTGCCAAACGTTTCCGGTAAGGATCTCGAGCACTTGGACGAGCGCGGTATCGCTAAAATCGGTAGCTATGTCGATCCCGGCGATGTACTCGTTGCAAAATTGACTCCGAAAGAACATCGCGCGTTGAGCTCGGAAGAAGAATTGCTTCAAGCAATCTTCGGAAAAGTCGCCGAAGAAATGGGCGACAGCAGCTTGCGGGTTCCGCATGGATCGGGCGGTCGTGTAATCGACGTTCGCATCTTCACGCCGGAAACCACACCGGAAATGAAAGCTGGTGTTATCTGCGAAATCGAAGTTTTGATCGCCAGATTGTGTCCTGTTGAAGTGGGTGACAAACTGGCTGGACGTCACGGAAACAAAGGTATCGTCGCGAATATCGTCCCAGACGAAGACATGCCTTACCTGCCCGATGGCACTCCAGTCGATCTTGTTCTCAACTCACTGGGCGTACCTTCCCGTATGAACGTCGGTCAGGTATTCGACACGCAACTTGGCTTGTACTCCGACATTCTCAATCGGTATTACAGAATCCACCAGTTCGACGAATCGCTCAGCGATGATGCGTCGTACAAACTCGTAAAAGCTGCTATGGCTGAAGTGCGCAAGATGCCTGGCTATGAGTGGTTTGGCGAAGACGGAAAAGTAATTCTGACTGATGGCAGAACGGGCGAAAAAATCGACAGACCAGTTCTTGTCGGACGTCAGTACATGCTGAAGTTGAACCAATTGGTTTTGCACAAAGTCAACGCCCGTTGCGGACTCGGTGGACCATATGCCGCAGTTACCCAACAGCCGGTCGGCGGAAAAGCCAACCACGGCGGACAGCGCATGGGCGAAATGGAAGTATGGGCGGTTCAAGCCTACGGCGGCGCTCATATCCTCCACGAAATGATGACAATCAAAGCCGACGACATTCAAGGCAGGCACCAAGCCTACGCCGACATGGTCCAAGGTAAAAACGTCGAGCTGGGCTCACGCACCGCCGCGTTCGATGGACTGTGCTGCGAAATTCGCGGACTGGGCATGGACATCACTCTTGGACGAGTGGTCGATAGTTTCGAACCCGCTCCAAGTCGCTCTTGCTCTCGTGTCGCGCTCCCAGAAGATGCGACTCTGGAAGAGACCCTACAAGTTTCAATCGTCGACAAAATCGAAGACGAAGAAGGACAGAAAATACTCGAAATTCCGGGCGGAGACTACGCTCCGGTTGTACGACCACCTCGCCTGCCGATGATTACATCAGTGACAAATGGCAGAAACGGACGCAAACCACAGTTTGAACTTTCTCAGCAGGAGTCCATAATCGATGACATTGATGAGCCAGCAATTTTTCAAGCCCCAGGCCAAAGCGACCAAGCAAGTAGCGGTTCCAAAGACGTTAGCAACTTCGTTGACTCCATCCTCGCTGACAGCTTCTTCGGCCCAGACGACGACGATGAATTCCAAATCGCAATCGCTCAAGAAAGTAAGCAAGGGACGTCTACTGAGTTGTCCAGTCTCATAGCACCGGAACTCGACAGCAAAGAAGACGTTATGTTCGACTTCTCTGCCTTGAGTGAACTGCAGAACCTGGCTCAAGAACTGATGACGATTTCGAGAACCGATACCGTCAAAGTGGGAGCTGATATCTCTGGAAACGGCAGCGGCAACGATGGCGGATCCACTCCGGATCGCTAGTCTTCAAGCCAATTTGAAACCCTGCTGAATGAAAAATTATTGCCGACTCGAACGGTCGAGTCGGCGATTGTTTTTTTGAATCTGAAATATCGAAATCTCTTTCGAAATCGTTTCGGTTACTCGATCTCGGCAAACTCAAACAAAGTTGATCAGACTACGTAAATGTACGAAAAAAATCGCGATTTTTGTTGCCAAGTACGTAAATACCTCGTTGTTCTCCATCCCAGAAAACAGTACGTTATCACTACAGTTGTTTTGCACACGAGGCACGAAGGACATGCGAGCGAAGACCGGACCTAATGACAGATTGACGAAGAACGCACTAGCGTTCGTAATCGCAATTGTCTTCGCAATCGGTTGTTCGACATCGGCAATGGCGCAAGTGTTCAACGCACCAAGCGCACCTCCGCCGGGCAGTGGCAGCAACCCACCTCCTGTAAATCCTGGTGATGCCGGCGGCAACTCCGCCCCACCATCCGGAGCCTCAGATCCGACTCCTGGTCACAACTTCCCGACCGGCGCCGGTAAAGACCGCAGTATCGTTCGTGTATATCATCAAGGTGCTCGTGGCGAAAAAGAAGTAACCACAATCCGTCCTGATACTCTCAGCAATGACGCAATCAGTCAGATTGAAGGTATTCTCGGAGTCAACATGCGCTCCGGTGAGCAACAAATCGAAGCCACCGCCAGTGATGCGCAAATGGAACAGATCAATGATGCTCTCGCTCCATATCCACAAGCTACCAATAATGGTGGTCGCAAATTCATCGACAGCGATTCTCCCGGTAATGGTTATCCAAAACCGGACCGTAACAGCCTTTATGGCTACACACCAGACCATCCGCTACCGACAGTTTGGACCTTCTCTCGTTATCTAGTTATCCTCGGTGTCGTCAGTGCCACCATCTTTATGTCGATGGCCGCGTACTCAATGGTCATGGGTAATCCATACGGCGGTTCTAGAGTATTCGGCGCCGCGGCAGGCATGATGCTGCTTCTCTCGGCATATACAATCTGGAAAATCGTTCAGATGAATACGTATAACGCTAACAGCGATACGCCGGCGCAAAACGTTTCACGACCATCGACCGCGCAAGTGCAAGATGCATTTATGTCCCGAGCCAATACTCCGGATGCGCCTGGAGCAAGCGGAAGCAATGGCAGAAGCGGTGTACCGGTTGAACCTCTATATGGTCATTAAGAGCTCAGACAAAGTTTAGTCCACACGGAAATTGAATTTAGGATTTGAATCGAAAATGAAACACGGCAGACATAGCAAGAAAATGACGAGAACCTCAGCAACCGTTGCTGTCGTATCGCTGCTGTGCGCCACGGCTTTCACCTTCGGTGCCGTCGCAGCAGTCGCCGCTCAACCGAATCATGAAGAGTTTCACTCCACTGGTTCTCCAGAGGAAGCAGCCCGCAGAGCACAAAAAGAGCAAATAAAACGAGCGACCACCGTCCCTGAGAACCCGATGGGCAAAGCCGGTGCGTTTGCCATTATGTCGAACGCTGATGACCCAGTCGTGAGATGGTTTGAAGATTTTGATAAGACTGTATTTTTAAACAGCAAGACTTCGGAAGAAGTTGTAGTTCTGCAACGTCCGTTCAATCAAGAATCTGAGCGCGTCGCAGAGTGGTCCCGTGTGGCCGCAAAGGTTGCCAGTAAATACCATTATTTGGCAATCGTTTTGAGAAACATGCAGTATCCACCAGGGAAAACTGACCTGAAGGGTTTTGCAAATCTAACAGCAGATTGGTACGCCGATTCTGCAAACATCTATGACGAGTTGTTGAAGCCTCGGAAAGCCGCCAAAACAATGGAAGAGCTTGATGCAGGACTCAACGCAATCAGAGATCGAGCCAGTCTTCTCAAGGAAATGCAAAGGACCTTGTTAGGAATGGATATGGATCTTCGAAGTAAGTATGGCGTCCACGTCAGAAAAGACACGGATGCACTGCAGAAGTACATTCTAGGCAATCCGACTGCAGCGGAAGTTAAAAGCGTTGGCGGTAAACCACTTAACCGCTGAATTTGCAGAAAAACCACAACCACTTATTCACCCTTATCGAAATACCCCCAGCGAGGCAGCAATGGCTATTCAGCTCAATGACAGAGACCACCTGATATTCAATTTGATTGACGAGCACGAAGTATTGCTCGAAAAACATATCTCATGGTTTATCACCGAAGAAGATAAACCCGTATTGATTAGAGATCGGCTACGCAAGCTCTTCTACCTCGATTACTTGTTGTGTCATAGACATGGAACCAAACTTCCATGGTGGACCACGCCGACGAAACCTCTCGTATATATGTTGTCGCCGATGGCGAAGAGTGTATCCGGTATCAGCCAGGATGACACGGATCGTTTCGATGCCAACTGGCAGCGTCACCATCTCGAAGTCGCCAACATCAGAATGCTTTATCTGATCGCGAAGAATGAAGGCAAAGTCTCCAATGTTGTTTGGAAGACATGCAAGTCGGAAGAGAAGGCAAAAACTTTCCTGGATGCAAAAGTTTCATTTGAGTCTAACGGTATCGCATATGATATCGGGCTCGTAAATAATCCATCCAGCGACGATGCCTCATTGAACGGTCTCGCCAAGGCTGTCTCTGACAATGGCTGCGAGATGATCCTCATGGTCACTCGTGACGACGATGCGCAAGCTGAATTGCAAGCCAAAATTTCGCAGATGACTGATTCCAGTCTCGCCAAGTACTGCTTCTTTGCGACGCATCAGGAGCTGTACAAAAAAGGCATGATCAATGCCCACTGGCAAAATGCCGAGTGCCGTCCACTCAGCCTGTTTCCAAAGTCGGAAGGCAAAATGGTGGCAACCGAAGATGCCGGATCGTTCGCTCCGATCGTTCCAGCCGCAGTCCATCCTCACGCAGTATCTGCCTGAGACAGTATCAAACGGCAATTCGACATCAGGGGTGGTGTCGGATCGCAATCAACCGATAGGGGTAACGAAGAACCCGGGCAATGCCCGGGTTTTTCAGTGTGAAGGCTTCCGTTTCTTGTATTGCTGGATGCAATTTAATTTGAAGAACATCGGCGAAGGGTATTAAACATTAAGCTGCGTCCAGAGGTGTTTCTTTGCTGATTTGGTTCGGCCCCAAGTACGCAAGCGGTTTGTCCGTCGCGCTCTTAAGCCTTGCAACATGTTATTGCAGCACAGCCAACGCGATCGAAAGTAAATTGCCGAAATTCGAATTAGACGTCAAACCGCTAGCAATCGATAAAACTGATCTTTATATCAGGGGCTCTGTAGAACTGATAAGAACGAGTTGCATCCGATAGTTTGCCGTACCAATTCACGTTCACACAAGATGGAAAGCCCTCAAGTTCAAAGGAATTTAACTGTCGGCTTCCAGTAGCCATAAAGTAGACTCTTTCCGGCGTGACTAAGGGAATGCCAAAATGCGAAGCTGTAGCTAACGAAATTTATTGTCTCAACTGCCTAATTAATCCAGAAAAGTCGAATCTGATTGCCTATTACATGGGTCACCTGATCTCCTGTGTATAATTACCAGCACTAAACGCCGATGCTGATGTCATCCAAGACAATGGACTTCAATTCTTAGATTGCCCAATTTGGTAGAACCCAAGTCCGTAAAGTAGGCAAACTCCAAGTTGAATATACATTTCCGGCAAATTTTTCAGCAGAGGAAACATATAAGAAATGGCTGGAAAAACAGTTTGCCTGGGAGCAGCGTTTGTTTGGCCGCCTCCCTTACGAACGGCTCAAAATTGGAGTGATTCGCCGCGGCGGCTCATCGACGATTAATGGCAGTCCGAGTGGAAACCTAATTCTCTTCTCCAGAACTACATTTGGTGCACCTGTAGATATGAATGGTCTAAAGACAACAGGGCTAAGTGAAAGACTTCCGGAGCTTTTGCGCAAACAGGTAATCGCTCACGAACTCTCGCATCTCTGGTTTAGTCAGAAATTTAAAGGCGAGGATGGTTGGATGGTAGAAGGTATTCCACAGTACATAGGACTGATTGCAATCGAGAAGCATACAGATCGGAAAACAACTTCCTCTTTACTCGACTTCTATAAGGTTATGGCAGCAAAGGGTCCT
>JBGAHZ010000016.1:0-161234 GCA_044225915.1 Obscuribacteraceae bacterium (SeqCode) | reverse complement strand
TTAGCAGCCTGGGCGCTTGCAAAGCGCCCCTACAATTATTGAAGCGATATGTAGGGTCGCGAAGCGAATTACCGCAAAATTGATTACAGACCTGCTCATTCCGTTCACGAAGTTAGATCTCGGGGATCGCGCACGAGGTTCGCTCCTGAAATTAGATCACAGGAGTGAGATTAAACCGATCAGGTAGCAGGCAGCACCACAAAGAAGGGTTGCTTCGATTCCCCAGATAATGGAGATCATCGACGCTAGAACTGAGCTGAGAACGGAAGTAGCACCGTTCAACGCCCAGTACCAAGAGCCGGCATGGGGAGCGTCTTTTGTGAACAACGTCATTCCCAGAGGGAAAGCCCATCCCATAAAAAATCCTGGTATCGCCACCAGTGCTATGGCTGCCATTATGCGCGCAGGAAGCTGTACTGCTTCCAGAGAAGGAACCCAGTTGCCGAAGAGCCAAGCGGTAATGGCGACGATTGAAGCAGAACAAACTAGCGCGATCGTCAGCAGCTTTTTCACATTAGCCGAGCGCTCTAGCAGCAGCTGCGAAACGTAACTTCCCAAACCTGCAGCGATTAATAAAGCAAATAGAACAACAGAAAGACCGTAAGTCGGATTGCCTAGCAGAATAGTCAAACGTTGGACCTGAGCCACTTCTATTAGCATGAACGCAATGCCAAGCATAGAGAAAAACAAACCGGATTTAAATATTTGCTTGAATGTTCCGATCTTTCCGCCCATCGTTTTAATACTTGGAACAAGAATAACTATGCTGACGAGCACAGCGGCTTGAATGAACGTGAACAAGAGAAGAGCGAGTCCATTACCCTGCGCAGGCTCAGCAAGAGAACTTTCGTCCGCCGACGGTTTAACTGGCGTGAAGAAAAATGGACGATCGTCACTCGGCATTCCAGGATCGGTGGCATCACTGGTGATGGCTTTTGCAAAAGGCTCCACACTCGCGACACCGGGCACCCAGAGCAGTTTATAATGATCTTCTGCGGCTATCTTTACGAGCGCCTCGATGTCTTCTTTTGTAAATGCGGTTGGGCTGACAACCATCGCACCAATCCGAACGTCGGCGGATCGATATGGTGAGTTCACGAGCATGATGTGATCGGCCGGATTATTCACACCAATCGACTTGAGTGCTTGCTTAGCGAGAAACAGCATTCTGAGCAGTTGCGCGGACTCCTTTTCGTCACCCCAACGCACGAAAGAGAGAATGCCATCCGGTTCCAGATGACGAATGAAAAGTTCAAAAGCCTCTTTTGTATAAAGCACATTCTCGGTCAGCATAAATGCACCGGACGATGATGCCGACCATGTATCAACCAGCGAACATTGAATAATTTTGTATTTCGAATCGGACCGCGCTAACCAGTTACGTGCTTCGTCGTTGATGATCCGCACACCAGGTCGTTGAGTCAAATGCCCGTTAAAGTCAGCGTACCGATCAGCAAGCATCGAGACAATTGCTGGGTTTACTTCGATTCCATCAATGCGTTTTTGACCAAACAACAATCCTGTGAGAATGTCACGCCCGCCCCCGACACCGATGACAAAAAGACTGGAATCCGGTCTCAGGCGATTACCAAGCGAAGTTACATCGTGCTTAATTGGCTCCAGCTCTTGATCCGTCGCTTTGCCGGAAGTCATCACTGTGAATGCACCAAAGTCGATGAACAAACCTTTTTGAGGCACCTTGTGTGAAACATCCAGCGAATCCACCTTAGACCATGTGGCTACGGGTTCATCATAAACACTGCATGCAACTCGACCACATGGACTCCATTTGACGAATTCAATCGGTCCGAAAAGCTTTGCCATGTGTCCGTATTGCTGCGGTACGAAAGCGGACATAACGCACAACACGATTGCAACTGCAGTTCCTATCCAACTCTTACCTCGGTCAGCCGCGGTTAAGTTTGAATTGAAACAGAGTGCAGCTATACCTGCCAGCAGACCGGCAGCCATTACAATCACAGTCGGATCGGTGTAGGTCAATCCCAGAATCAAAAGCGGACAACTTAAACCGGCACCAATCAAATCGGCGCAATATAGTTTTCCAACCTCACGAAATCGCGTGAGGCATAGGCAGATGCATATCCCTGCGAAGAAGAACACCAGAGAGAACAAAATAAAAGTCAATGCAATCCACATAAAAGGACCGATGGTGCCAATTGCTTCGTTGACGAAACTGTCGATCACATAGGCGACTGGAATGCTTCCGCTCAATAAACTGGATGTGGCGACCAACTTTTTGTAGAGTCCGATCTCGTCTTGCGGAGGGCGTATGAATGCATATAACGCTCCAGCCGTCAGCCCGAACATCGTCATCGAGATGATCATGAATGCAAAGTGATAACCAGCACTGGCGCTGAAAACGCGCGTCAGAAGAAGTTCGAGCAATACCATCGCCATAGCGGCGAAAGCCAATCCGACTCGGACGCTGATTGTCGACTTAGTAAGAAGTTCGTTCACAATTCCCCTCGCGTAAGTATATGCGATTTCGGGGCAAGATGACCGTGCCAGTTGTCATAAAATTGACCGCATCATCCGGTCAACCGATGATGAAGGTAACAGCTCTCTTGCGGGACAACGGAACAACGAAAGCTGTTGGGAGCAGCTCATTCGCGGTTGCCAATTCTAAATGACACCACCACCGGTGTATGGTCTGAATTTATGTTCGAACCTAATCGCCTATCCACGATTTTAATCGGACCTTTGTACAAAACATGATCGATCGGAATGACTAGTGGCAACATATTATTCGGCCAGGTCGGTTGGATTCCAAATCCGATCTCGCTGTCATGCAGTTTTCCCTGTTTTAAAATCTTCGAGAAAATTGGCGAATATGCAGTGCAGTTGAAATCTCCCGCGATAATCACCGGGTTTTGTGATTTGGCAGCTATGTCCGCAATAAAGGAGAGCTCCCTGTTGCGCCAATCGGCAAATTCTTGAGTCAATGGCGGTGGCGGATGCGCGCTTACCACATCGACATTTTGATCACCGAATGTAATACCAACCTTCACGGCGTTTATGGTCAGTTTTCCACCATTAGCACCAATACTTTCGCTTGGAATCAAAACCTGGCTGTTGACATAGAGCCTGCTATAAATACCAATTCCGAATGGATCTTTCCGAGGATCGACTAATCGGTGCGGATAATCCGTTAAAGTCTTAGCAAGATATTCATTCAACTCGGGGCTCAATTCTTGTACGCATATCACATCAGGATTTGCCGCTTTAATGCAGTCGTAAATCCACTCGAAGTCCTGATTGGTGACTGATGCGTTCATGGTAATCAAGCGAAAGTTATCCACGGAAGCGCGTGCCTGAGTACCAAAATAGAGTGGATAAATTGCGGACGCGTTTAAAACCACCGCCACTACTGCTGGTATCAGATAACGCCATGATTTAAAAATGAGTAGAAGCGCGGATATGGCGACAGACACTATCAACATCTGCAAACGGAAGTGGCTGAACAGTTCAAACACTGATGAAAAGTCAGACAGGAGTGGGAGCAGCGACACCACTAATATCGCGATTCCGTAAAATTGGATCTGATTCGAAGCCCCGGTTGCCTTCAAACGCCCCCGACTTTTCACCGTCGAATTCGCAAGAGAATCGTTTGGAACAGATTCAAATTCCGTCATAGGATGCCGACTTTGTGAGACGCCTGCGGTGACGCTCAGTCATCACTATCATCAGACTGAGCTTTCTTCGGATTCCTAATTTGATAGGTGTAGGTCGAGGTGTAGACTACTTTATTCTTGGTTGCTTCTAAGTTTCTTCCGAACAAAAGAAATGGCGAGGGAACCGCAACCAGAGTTTGCGTCTGTACTTTAATTACCCGCACATCCGAAGTAATCTCATCTTCGAAGTGCGTAAACATCGGGTGGTTGATGAACACACCACCATATCCACAGCTATCCATGCCGGATCGGGCGGCTTTCTGAACAGATTCCGTTGGTTTTCCTTCTAAAGCAGCTTTGGCCGCCAGCGCACTAGACTCTCTGCAAACGCGCTCATTATAGGCTTTGCCAATGTACAGAATGTAGACATTCGTACAAAGCAACGCCATGAACACGAGCAGAAGAACTGCGACTCCAAGCTCGAACAGACTGTGACCGGAAGATTTGCGCATCGTTTTGTTTGACGGGAACCGGTTACTAATAAAGTCAGCTAAAGGACAACCGACTACCTTAGTGTACCCTGTCAGCTGAAAAAATGATGCAACTTAGGTGCAGATCACTTTACCCAGGTCGACAAAGACGGGCTTAGCAACACACTTGAAAGTCAGTACAACCTAACCGCCGAGGCTCAGTTCACCAAGGAAAGGCAGTTCTCTGTATTTCTCATCGTAATCCAATCCATATCCAACGACGAACAGGTCGTTGATGGTAAAACCGATGTAATCGGGCTCGACTTCCACCACGCGACGGGATGGCTTATCCAGGAAACACGCTATTTTCAAGCTTTTGGGATGAAACTGTCCTTGAAGATATTCGAGGAAGAACTTCGCCGTTCTACCTGAATCGACAATATCTTCAATAACGAGAATGTGGCGGTTCGAGATATTGGGAAGTTCAAGATATGGAGTCTGAACGGTTCCGGAACTCTCAGTGGCGCTGCCGTAGCTCGACAAGCGGACGAATTCCATCTGTAATGGGTCGTTGGTTTTGATGTTGCGAACCAGATCGGCGAGAAAACAAAATGCACCTTTCATTACGCCGATGACAACTGGATTTTCGAGGTCCTTGTAGTCTTTGCTGATGGTTTGCCCGAGTTCTTTAATTCGCGCGGCAATTTTTTCTGCGCTGTAGATCTCCGTGATCTTCGGTCCCGTCTCGGTCTTTTCGGAAGTAACCATCTTCTCACCACCTGTTTCGACGAAAGAAGAGATCCTAACAAAAACCGCGATGCGCGTATATGCCAAAAGACCACATCTAAATACACCACCGATCGGCTGCATGCAGCGAGGCTGCGTAATGCCGGAGGTCAACCGGCTTTTGCCATTAACAAAAGTTCCACTAAAAGAGCGATCAAACGCCCATGCCGGTCGAATGATTGAAACGCAAAGTAACAATTGGTCGATCTTAAACCTCAACTCTGAATATCTTGAATTTCTCAGTTTATAGGTTTCAATCACACAACAGTGCCTAGCAGCCCAGACTGCCAATTTTGAATGTTCAACCGGTGCTGGCTTGCACGCAACTTTAGCGGCGCGACTGACTCAATTCCCTTGAGTTCTCGTAGTTGAAAATTTCCTTGCCTCTAACGAAAGTCGCTTCGACAACGCGGTCATCGCCGAGGAATACCAGGGAAGACAGAATTTCGTCTGTCGGCTTGCTCAGAATGTCATCGATAATACCCGTTCTGTGAGTTGGATCAACAACTACAAAATCGGCTTCTTTACCCTCGTCCAAACTGCCGATTCGATCCTCCAATGCCAGTGCTCGGGCACCGCCCAAAGTGGCGCGATAGAGCAACTCGGTCGGATACAACCACTCATCGGGTTGCATGTAATTGGCATCCTTCATGACGCAGAACAGCGACATCTGAGGACCAGCAGCAACATCGGAACCAATGCCGAATCGCACACCTTTCTTTTCTACGCGTCGATATCCGAAAACGCCGCTCTTGAGAAAGAAGTTGGAACTAGGACAATGCGCAAGCGATGAGTCGGTTTCCTTCAATACATCAAGATCGTCATCACTCAAGTGAATGGCGTGAGCCATAATATTGTTGTGCGCAAGCAATCCATGTTCGTGATAAACATCAACATAGCTGCGCGACTTCGGAAAAAGTTCTCTTACGAAATCGATCTCTTCCTGAGACTCGGCCAGGTGCGTATGCAAGTAAGTGCCCGGCTTTGATTGCCACAATTTGCCGCATTCGCTAAGCAATTCACTGGTCGAGGTCACGGCAAATCTGGGTGTAAACGCGTACAGCAGCCTGCCATTATCGTGGCCATGCCACTTTTGGCACAGCTCTTCAGATCCATTCAAACTACTCTTAAGATCTTCTGTTAGAAAATCCGGAGCATTGGCATTCATCATCACCTTGCCCATGATGGCGCGACAACCGCGTTGGGAGGCGACTTCAAAGGCAACGTCAGTTGCTTCTTTGTGTATCGTACTAAAGACAACACCAAGTGTGGTGCCATTGCGAACCATCTCGTCGAAAAACCAATTCGCGATTCGCGAAGCATATTGAGGATCGGCACAGCGCGCTTCCGATGGAAAGACAAAACGCTCCAACCATTTCATAAGGTGCTCACCGGATTTGCCCGTCACCGTTACTTGAGGCAGGTGTAGATGCATATCGATCAAACCAGGCAGAATGACTTTGTCACCATAACTGTGAACCGATTTCAGCTTGGTCTTGTCTTTTTCAACCTCGGACCATTCTCCACAGAAAACAATGATCCCGCGATCGTCTACAATTAGAACTCCATCTCGAATGTCCTTGAGTTTTTGCTCTTGCACAGGCGATATGATGTGACCGCGATAGGCCGTCAGTTCTCGTGAATCGTTTAAATTTACCGGCATCGGTTGTGCACCATTTAGTCCAGCGTGATTGCCACCATTGTCAGGCGATTCCAAGAGAAATTGCCGTCCGCGTTGGAAATTTTAAACTACTTTGAAAAAAACACCCGTTCGAAAGGCGATCTCAGTATTAAGCGAGTCAAATGGCAAAAAAACTTGAAATTGCTGACTGGTGCGAGATACAGCGTGTTTTGAAAGAAACCTACGCTATCTGGTCGCCTGGTTTGTCAACCGATTGTTATAGAGATTTCGTTTTAAAACAGATGGCGCACCCGTGGAGTCGGTCCAACTATCAATATCTAATCCTGAGAGATGCTCAAAATTCGAAAACGCCTGCGGCAAGCCTGAAATACTATCTTCTCAACTTCAATTACCGTGGAAAACTGCTGAAATTCGCTGGTTTCGGAGCAATCTATACTCGAAAAGATTTGCGCGGACACGGCTATGCCACCGAGCTTATTAAGCTCTCATTGGACAGGGCCTGGTACGACGGTTGTCATGGCACGATTCTTTTTTCGGATATCGATCCGCAATTCTACGCAAACTTCGGTTTCTTTGATTTCAACAACGAAAAGTTTGTTTTAAGTCTGAAGCAAAAACAATCAATCTCGAATTTGCCGCCGGTGGAAAGTTCCAATACCTCCACCGCTGGTGGTGGCAAAGCTCGCGCAAAGAAAAGCGCGAAAAAGAACGCGCCAGTCTCGGAAGTTAGTGTTAGCCGCGGCGGTATGATAGCAGAGGTCGACTCGGGACATACGGGTCCGCGTGACTGGGCCACTGGTTTTACAATCGAAGACGACATCGTTGTCGAGTGCAGACATTTAACCACCGATCCGGTTCAAATCGACTTTGTCACCAGGCACTACCGGCGATGGCTCAGGAAACAACCATTCGGATTCGATAGATCCAGTTTGTATTTCCACTTCAAAATCATGCGAGAAAACTATTTGGCACAGCACTCGGCCTTATCCTGGCCGCGACTGGAGTTGTTATCGATTGAGCATGACAATGCAGCGGGCTACGCGATAATCGAATATGGTGGCAGAGTGGTGCGCATACTAGAACTAATCGGTGACGAAAATTCGAGACGATTGCTCTGGAAGGCCGTGATCGCAAGGGCTCAAGATCTAGACGCCGTGCGCATCTCGGGCTGGGAATCAGTGTTAACGGACCTGCAACCCGGTTTTACACTCAATCAATTTGCAACAATAGACAACTCAGTCAGAGACAACCTGGAAAGCCTCGGATATGCCGAGAAGCAAAAAGGTCGAACGATGATACTTCCGTTCAAAGAAGAACTCGAAGAATGGATGACCGTTTGTCCATGTCCGGTACTCGAACTCGACCACCTGTAGTCTCATCAAAACGCGGTTCTGACAAAATTACCGGACGCACCCCCTCGCGACCGTGAGCGCACCAATGCAGAGCGTCTGTAGGATGTTTAGTCTTACACCCATGAGGTATGAAGAGGGCGAGGCCCTAAACTGATCTGGCAGATTCATATGACAACAGCACAGCGCAAATCCCTCACAGTGCACCAGGTGCTCGATCAACTCCGAGTGGAGGGCGTCAGGTACTTATTCGGCTCGGTGGCATCGTCCGATTCGCCAATATCAGCGAGCGTCATGGCGCTCAGGGGCAAGGAGGGAGGCGAAGCGCTCTCCTTCATCGGCACTGTTCATGAAGCTTCCGCAGTATTCATGGCGTCAGGTTATGCTCAAGCGACTTCACTGTGCGGCGTCGTCAATATTTCCAGCGGTCATTTTCTTAACGCAGCACCGGCTATCTACGCGGCGTATCGCTCTCAGACACCGATTGTGATTCTCGCCGACCAGGAAGATTCGCACATCATCAACGACGACCCGCCTCTCACCGTGGACCATCACATGACAGCCAGGTCGATCTCGAAGTTCGTAGCCGAGGCAAGAACGGCTAGAGAAATCGGCAGGCTGATGAGACGCGCTTTCCATGAGGCATTGTCACCGCCCAAAGGTCCTGTGGTCCTGTCCATTCCAATCAATCTTCTGCTGTCGACCGCGAAGAGCCAGGTGATTAGACCACCTCTGACCAGCCCACTCGGTTCTGCCGATCAAAATTTTGTCAGCAAAGTCGTCGGACACATCGTCCGTGCGGAGAATCCGGTGGTAATTGCCGGCAACGAAGTTTCACAATACCGCGCCCGACGTGATGCAGTAATGATTTCAGAAGTCTTGGGCTGCCGCGTGTATTCGGAAGCTGCGCCGGTTGGCGTCAACTTCCCCAATCGCCATCCACATTTTGCCGGGGTGTTGCCGCAAGACGTTGATGCTGCCCATGAAAAGCTAAAAGAACACGATCTTCTGCTCTTGCTCGGCGTTCAAAATCGACTGCCTAACCGCACCGAAGGTCCTTCTATGGTTCCGGACACTGGAACCGTAATTCAGATAAATATGGACGGGCGTCTTGCCGGAATGACGTTTCGCTCCACTCTAGCCACTCAGGCTGACATATCTGAAACCTTATCGAGAATTAGAACTGAGCTTCAGCTGGCAGTCGACAACGATTGGCTGATGAAAGCGAAAGCGCGAACCCGCACCACAGCACAGTCGATTGCAGAAAATCGCCATCGCTCTGAAGAGTCTCTGCTGTATCCGAACCCAGCCAAACCAACTAATTTGTTCTGGCTGCTCAGAATGCTCGAGGGCATCCGCCCTGCCAAGTCCGTGGTAGTCTCCGATATCGTCAACAGTGACGCGTCCCCGTTCGAAATTTTGAGCCTGGAGAGCGGCTCTTCATACTTCTCCAGCAACAGCGGTGTCAACGGCTTCGCGTCCGGTGCCGCATGTGGAGTGCAATTTGCCGGTTTCGACATTCCTATTGTTTGCCTCACGGGCGATGAATCGTTTCTCGCATACCCGCAAATGCTTTGGACAGCAAGACATTACGGACTGAATACCAAGTTTATAATCGCCAACACACAATGTCGCGCTCGGCTCAACATGCTGCCTTCGGCGCCCACACGCCGACCTCCGCGTTTCGAGATCTCTAAGCCGGAGATTTCACTCACGCGTCTTGCCGCGTCGATGGACATTCCTTCACTTCGGGTTCAACTATTCAGTGAACTGGAGCCCGCGCTAAACAAGCTCTTTGCCGAGCCCGGACCATGCCTGATCGATGTAACCATCGATCCTGAGTCACTCAACAGTCAGACCTGAAGCCATTAATCTGAAACAGCAGAAATCGACTAGTTAAAATTCTCTAGTCCAGCTGTCTGCCGCGAGCATTTTTTGTTTTGTCTGCAAGACAAAAACTGCCCAAACGCTCTTGATAGCTACCGCTTGACAATATTGTTACAACAAAACCTCAAGAACCTTATCTAAATTGGAAAGTAAAGGCATTTCAAAGGGGTGGGTTGATAAAATTTGTACTCGTAGTAGGCACCAATCAGCGCCAGGTAATGAACGTGAATACTCTAGCGAGAGACAGTAAAGACCAAACCCAAGACAAGAAGCTCATTGTCAATGACTTCTCGATCCACGTAGCCACGGTGAACGGCTCGGGAAGCCAATCATCAAACTCCGTGCTCTTGAGATCGATATTTCAAATGGGCATCCCAGTAAGCGGCAAAAACCTCTTCCCATCTAATATTATGGGCTTGCCGACCTGGTTCACCATCCGCGTCAACAAGGATGGTTACATTGCAAGAAAGAAAGAGGTCGATATTCTTGTTGCGATGAATCCTCAGACTGCCGTCGAGGACATCAAAGATTTGAGACCGGGCGCCGTTTGCGTCAGTCCGGTCGAATTGAATCTCGATAAGATTCGTGATGACGTCCAACATTATCTAGTGCCATTCGGCGAACTCGCCACCAAAGCCTCAGATAACGTCAAGCTGAAAAAGCTCCTCACCAACATCATTTATGTAGGTGTTGTCGCCGAGCTTCTCGACATCGACCAAGCCGAGATTGAAAAAGCAATCGCCAGACAGTTCGAAGGCAAGACCAAAGCTATCGACCTCAACGTCGGCGCTGCAAAAATCGGTCGTGAGTGGGCCAAAGAGAATCTCAAGAAGGCTGATCCTTACCGGGTCGAGCGCCTCGATTTGACCAAAGGCAAAATTATTGTTGAAGGAAACAAAGCAGCTGCGATCGGTTGCTTGTTCGCCGGATGCTCGGTTGTCACCTGGTATCCAATCACTCCGTCATCCAGCCTCTGCGAAGAATTGATCGATTATCTCGACACTTATCGCACCGACAAAGAGACAGGCAAAAAATCGTATGCGGTTGTACAAGCCGAAGACGAATTGGCTGCAGTCGGAATGGCTATCGGCGCAGGTTGGGCAGGTGCTCGTTCGATGACTTCGACCTCCGGTCCTGGCATTTCGCTCATGTCCGAGTTTGTCGGATTTGCGTACTTCACCGAAATCCCAGTTGTGATCTTCGACGTTCAACGCGTAGGTCCATCCACCGGTCTGCCGACACGCACATCACAAGCCGATTTGCTGTCCGCGTATTTGCTGTCACACGGTGATACCAAACACGTCGTTCTTTTGCCGAACTCGGTTGGCGAATGCTACGAGATGGCGCAAGAAGCTTTCAACCTGGCAGAACGTTTGCAAACACCAGTGTTCGTGCTCAGCGACCTCGATCTCGGAATGAATATGTGGATGTCCGATCCGTTTGTTTATCCTGAGAAACCATTTGACAGAGGCAAGGTTCTCTCCAAAGAAGATCTCGAAAGACTCGGTGGATTCGCCCGCTACGACGATGTCGACGGCGATGGTATGACCTACAGAACGTTGCCGGGAACTCAACATCCGAAAGCCGGATACTTCGTACGCGGCAGCGGACATAACAAGAACGCCGCATACAGTGAGCGTCCTGAAGATTACGTGTATTTGATGGATCGCCTCTTGAAGAAATTCGAGAATGCAAAATCACTCATCCCTCAAATCGAAGTCGATCTAAATAAGGATGCAAAAATCGGTATCATCGCATTCGGCTCTACTCATTGGGCGATTCTCGAATCAAGAGATCTTCTCGCTAAAGAGAAAGTTGGAACCAGCTATTGCAGACTTCGCGCTTTGCCATTAACGAAAGGCGTCGAAGAGTTCATTGATGCACACGACAGAGTTTATATCGTCGAACAAAACCGCGATGGACAGATGCTCGACATTCTCCGCATGGAGATGCCGCATCTGACAGCGAAGATGAAGTCGGTACGCCACTATAACGGTATGCCGATCGACGCTGAATTTGTCGTAAATGGTATTTTGGAACAAGAAAAGCAGAACGCGAGGTAGATGGTAGATCATGGTAGAAGCAACAGCCCCAGCGCCAAAAGCACCGCAAACCAACAAACTTGGTTTGACTCTGGCGGACTATAAAGGATCGCCTTCCACTCTCTGCGATGGTTGCGGACACGACGCAATCACCAGCCAGATCATCAAAGCGTTTTGGGAACTCTCGATCGAACCGCACCAGGTCGCGAAGTTCAGCGGCATCGGCTGCTCCAGCAAAACGCCCGCATACTTCTTGAGCCGTTCACACGGTTTCAACTCAGTACACGGACGCATGCCGTCAGTCGCCACAGGCGCTCACATGGCTAATCACAAGCTGATCACTCTTGGTGTCAGCGGTGATGGCGATACTGCCAGTATCGGTCTCGGTCAATTCGGTCACTTGATTCGCCGCAACGTGCCAATGGTCTACATCGTTGAGAACAACGGTGTTTACGGTTTGACCAAAGGTCAGTTCTCAGCGACAGCTGATATCGGTTCAACACTGAAAGACGGAACCGTCAACAGACAAACCGCAATCGACCTCTGCGGATTGGCTATCGAACTTGGTTGCGGTTATGTAGCTCGCTCATTCGCCGGAGATCCGAAACAACTGGTTGCTCTTCTGAAAGGAGCACTTGCTCACAAAGGAACAGCCGTTGTTGATGTAATAAGCCCATGTGTGACTTTCAACAATCACGACGGATCGACGAAGAGCTACAAGTACGCAAAAGAAATGGACAGACCGCTTCACGAACTGGGATTCATCCCGTTCTACGAGCAAATCACTGTTGATTATGAACCAGGCACTGTGCAAGACGTGCAAATGCATGACGGCTCGCACATGAGATTGAAAAAGATCGGCAAAGACTACGATCCAACGGATCGTTTCGCTGCCGACAAAGAAATCCATCAATCTCACAAAGACGGAACGCTGCTTACCGGCTTGCTTTTCGTCGATGAGACCTTGCAGAATTACAGCTCACTTGCAAATCTCGTTGATGTGCCGTTGGCCAGCCTCGGTCAAGACACACTGCGTCCGCCGAAAGAAGCGCTCGATAAAATCATGGCTGAATTGACCTAATCAATTCGTCCATCTCGATCTTATGAACCAGCGGTTTAAACAACGCTGGTTCATTTTTTTTGCGAATGTATTGGAGACGTTGTTCCGCCAATGTTGCAATGCAGCATCCAGCAGTGTTTAAAACTAAAGCGCCCGGTACTCCCAGTCAGTGCCAGTGTGAGAACGCAGTTTTCTCGAACACAAAAGGTACCAAATACAGTATCAGTAATAGTGGATCACGTCCGCGCTCCATTGTTGACGGTGCAAGCCAACTTCAAGAAGGCAACGTTCACACAAAGTTTACTTAGGTGTGCAATGCTGGTTGTATGAGAAAAGAAACGATCTTAGTCACAGGTGCAACCGGTTACGTCGGGGCTAGATTGGTGCCCCGCTTGGCGGCTGCAGGATATCACGTCAGAGCGGCAGGTCGCTCGATGGCTAAACTCAGAAGTCGTCCATGGTCGAAACTTGCAGAAGTTGAGTTGGTTGCTATAGACATTTTCGATCAAGAGCAAGTCGAGAAGGCACTTATCGGCTGCGACGCCGCATATTACTTGATTCACTCGATGAATGGTCGGACGAAAGATTTTGAGTCGGCGGACAGAAAGGCTGCAAAAATTATGGCGTCAGCCGCCGACAAGGTTGGCTTGGGTCGCCTGATCTACCTGGGTGGACTGGGAGAAGATACGCCAAACTTGAGCAAACATCTTCGCTCCCGCACAGAAGTTGCAGAAATTTTGTCTGAGGGATCTACCGATGTCACCGTGCTGAGAGCGGGCATGATTCTCGGTTCGGGTAGTGCATCATTTGAAATTTTGAGATATCTGGTCGAGAGGTTGCCGTTGATGGTGACGCCGAAGTGGTTGGAAACTCCAAGCCAACCGATCGCCATTGCCAACGTTTTGACCTATCTTATCGAGTGTCTTAGCTGTGAAGAAACGCGAGGGAAGGTCTTCGATATCGGCGGACCGGAAATTCTCTCATACAGAAAATTGATGGAAATCTATGCCGAATGCGCGGGTCTGGGCAAACGTTTTATCGTTCCTGTTCCGGTATTCAGCCCCAATTTATCCTCATACTGGATCAACTTTGTCACTCCAGTGCCAGGGTACATCGCCAGGCCGCTTGCAGAAGGACTTAAAAATCCAGTCGTTTGCAAAGAAAACAAAATTCTGGAGCTGATTCCTCAGGATCTGCTGTCTCCTCGCAGAGCAATTGAGATGGCACTGGACCGTATCCAACATCGCCTGGTCGAAAGTCACTGGTCTGATGCCGGAGCATTGCCACCCCCAGAATGGGTTGCGCCGGGTGATCCCGGCTGGGCCGGCGGCACATACTATGAGGACAACCGAGTTATAGTCGTGAATCAAAGCGCGTCTCAAGTGTGGGACAAACTGGGTCGGCTAGGCGGAAAAACAGGATGGTATTACGGAAACTGGCTCTGGCGGCTGAGAGGCTACATCGACAAATTCATGGGTGGCGTGGGTCTTTCACGCGGCCGAAGAAATTCGGAGGAATTATTCACTGGCGATGCGCTGGACTTCTGGCGAATCGCGCAT
Source organism: Obscuribacteraceae bacterium (SeqCode) (assembly GCA_044225915.1). Lineage (GTDB taxonomy): Bacteria > Cyanobacteriota > Vampirovibrionia > Obscuribacterales > Obscuribacteraceae > JADYXR01. The sequence goes on along the minus strand of JBGAHZ010000016.1, from coordinate 146,807 downwards.
GTGGAGAAAGAAAAGCGATTGCTTTTGATCGCTGAGATGATCGTTCCTGGACAAGCTTCGCTCGAGTTTCGCATAGCCGAGACTAAGAACGGAACCAGAGTCCAACAAATAGCTAGATTCGTACCGCAAGGTGTTCTTGGTCTGCTGTATTGGTTTGCAGTTTCTCCATTGCACGAATTTGTTTTTTCCGGGATGTTGAAAGGAATTGCAACATCAGCAAACGATCAGATCTTAGAAGGTCCAAGGAAGGCTCGAAAAGCCACTCCTCGAGGAAACGTTTCGACCAGTAACGTCACCTGATTGCTGGCCAGGCAACGAGAAATTAAAAACTGCCGTCATTGAAACTTAGCAACTAACTTCGAAGGAATAAATTCGTTGACGTTGTTTTTCAAAACTCAGGGTTTTTCCCATGTTTTGAAATTTGAGTTACGCCGAAGATATCAAGTGCAGTTCTTACGGCACTACTCCGTCGGAATTTCTTACCAGCGTGAAGTCTTAACTGCGGTTGACAGCCCAAATCGAACTTGCACATCGTGAGTTCTTTTCTGCGATCGCCATTTTCGAGGTCAGTACATATATGAGATTGTTCGGCGCGTTAACGTGCGTGGTCGGTTCTGCTCTGGCCGTTTTTGCAATCAGCGCTGGTTTCCTACCGAAATTTCAAACGCATTTCAATTCAAAAGTCGAAAGTCCTCGAGGCATCGCATATGGTGCTGGAGCAAAGGATGAACCTGAAATCATCCTGATCAACGAAAAAAATTTCGGTGGCTGCTTGCCGGGTAGTGGTTTCGGAATGTGTGGTGGGAATGGTGAGGAGCGAGAAAAAGCTGAAAGCGAGTTTCGCAAACAGCACTACGAAAAAGCTGCTACGCTTTTTGAAAACCTCGTCAAATCCTATCCATATGACACCCGCTCACAGCTTGGTCTCGGCAAGACTTACGTAGTCCTGAGAAAATTCGACCAGGCAATCCTTCCTCTCAGCGAAGTTCGCAACGAATGCGACCATATGCGCAGGCGCGAGGGTGGTACGCATGTTCTCGCAACAGGAACTCACGATTTTTCGAAACCGGTCGAGGTAATTGATCTTGATGGATTGCCGGAAGAGGCGTGTGATGCCCTTGATCACGAAGCTAGAATTGCGCTCGAGACTGCAGTGACTGGAGCGATGAATCCTGCTTTACCAAATTGCGAAAGTACAAACGAGTTTAAAAATGATCGTCACTTTCAAGTGCTCAACGCCAGCCTGAAGCTTGCAAAACAATATCACGATAGATCGCAACTCAAAGAACTGCAAGCGATGTACCAACTGGCGAAGGAAAACACCAGAACACTGCCGCCCGAGTTGATAACTTCATGCAGTACCGATGAAAAAGACAAAGTAAAACGATGGAAGGAACTAGCTCGCCATTCAATCAGCGGTGCGGTTCCGCAAGAGAAAGATTGGTATCTCGATCGTCTCGCAATTGAAACTGATAAGCTACCCGAATCAGATATTAGAAAAGCAGCTGTTTACCACGTTCTGTCAAAAAGCCATCGGAGCACAATTAACTTCTCGAAATTTGATACCGCTAAATCGATCAAAGAGTTGATGGATAAGGACTCTCCGAAGAATGAGTTATTGTACGCAAATGCGGCTTACGATTGTGGAATCAGAAAGTTCGAAGATCAATATACGTTTCTTGACACCAAAAAGTTTTTCCTACTGGCACACGATATTTACGAACGATGCGGAGCAAAGGCAGATCTCGCTGATACCAATTACAATCTCGGTCTCCTTAGCTATCAAAACAATCAAATCGCTGAGGCTAAACGTTATTTCAAATCAGCCGCAGGAATCTACCCTGGAAAAACGCGTTTCGAACTAAAGGAATTAAACGCAGCATTTAATTTTGCGATTCTCGCAGTCGATCATCCAGAGCCTGGTGACGAGCAGTATCTGATCAACCTGTATGAAGAAACTCACCATCCAGAAGCCGCAACCCTGCTGGCTTTGCATTATCTGAAAAACTACGAATATGAAAAAGCATACGCTCCGCTCAAATTCGCATCCAAATTGAAATTCCCGGTACCTCCTCCGAAATCTGGCGAGCCTGTCGCATGCGCGTCAAACTCGACAAAATCTACACAGAGCGCTCGCGTTCTTAGCGACCAACAAGTGCTTGAAACGATGTTCGCCAGAGAACCGGTTATCGATAAATTTGTCTACTGCCGATTTGCTGCAAAGTTGTTAACGACCGATGGATCGCAAGTGTTGACGTCAGATGCATATCCCACGTTCGAACACGGAGTAACTACTCTTTTCAAAACCGTCCTTCGCAAAACGAATCGAGAAGAGGAATTAAAGAAATATTTGAAAGCATCGAATAGTGGTGGCTATTTCAAAAATATGTCCGAGGAGGAAATTTACTCAGCGATGATTCGCCAAACGTTGAGAGACACCTGGTTCTGCCCGGGACACTCCGCCCCAGACGAAGTCATTGTCCACGCTACAATCACAGAGAAGGGAACGTTGCAGCCGGACCAATTAGACATGACATATTTGACGCCTGATAACGGGGCCGTCAAAGCGTCTGTTGCAGAGTCAATAAATTGGACGACACTACCGCCTCCGCCAAAAGCATATTTAGGGAAGAAGGTCGTTGTAATTTTCAATGCTACTGAATCTACAGAACCGACCATGCCGTCGTTCAACTATATGCCGCTATCGGCATTTAATGCAGACACGACCCAGTGGTAGCTTAAACCAGACGACTGCACATTTGTTGCGCATGGTAGCTAGCCTAATGGTAGCACCGGCGGTGAGGACCTCGTAATTGGCAGTTCACCGGGAAGCGCTGGCACTCGCCGGTTACACCCTGCCCGTTTCGGTTACCTGAGACTTTAACTACGGAAGCTGATTTACAAAAGCCCTTCAAGCTCATAGAGTTCGCGGCAATTAGCAAACAAGATATTCTCAGCAACTCGATGTGCCTCGGCTCCTCTCAAATAGTTGTCTGATACCAATTGATTTAGAACAGAGCCAAGCGCATCCTTAAGTGTCAATGCACCATACCAATGCATCTCGGGAACACTGTGTCCATCAGTTCCCGCAAGTATCTTCGTGGTCGGCGCAGCCGCCATGCATTCCAGAAGTATATTCCGAAATACGGCAGAAACAAGGACTGACGAAAGCGATAAATCCATATAGCAGTTTGGAAAAACAGAACAAAGATACGCCGCTTCTCGATGATATGGATAGCAGTGAAGAAAAACGAACTTACATGCAGCGAAGCGTTTATCTTTCAATATCGGAGTCATTAAAGTCGGATTTGACTCGTGCAAAATCAGATCCGTATCGCCGATTCCGGTATGAACTTGTATCGGCAGATTCAATTGCCCGGCGATTTCAAATGAGCGCAAAAGCAGTTGGTGATACAACGGGCTTCTTGTCAGTCTCAATGATTTTTTCGACACGGATAGATTTTGCTTTATTTTATCGAAATCAGATTCAGCCGAATCACTCTTCTCATGCGGATCAAACGGCAGACCGCCCCTGTACGCAACTACTGTTTTTAGACCAACTACTTTCGCGCCGGTTTCACGTTGAGATCGAATTTGCGACTCAAGCGCTTCTTCTAGTGCGCTCAACGAATCAGCTTCGTTGAAAAGCTTTTCTAGAAGAGTCTCAACACGCAAAATTCTATAGACAGGACGTTCACAGAGATTCGACAACTCCGAAATAGACAACATCGAGGTCTGTAAGTAGCCATCGTCGACAAGCAAACCGCCAATCGACGCGTCATCCCAGAGTTCATTGATGTGTACCGCCGGTCTAGAATTTTGCCGACGCTCTATTAGCTCTTCCTCACTGTCGAACTTAAAAATTTCTCTGAGCTGATTCAGCATATTCATATAGTGCAAACTATTCGGCACGTGATTCTGAATCATCGATAAAGAATTCGATTCGGTAAAGGCTCGACGAAACTCGATTACATCAATTTCCAAATGCCGCTTGATCAGCGAATGTGCGTGGTTATCGATCATGACACTGTTGGTCAAATCAATTTTCATTGGAGATTTTAACCAGCCCTAGCATTAGTACCGCATACGGTGATGTGTCAGTTCGAAATCAGAATCGAGAGTAAACGCTTGTGACTCGGAAGACTTCACTATGATGTAAGCGTTTGCTAATTCCGGTCCAAGAGTGTTCATCAAAAACACGTCCGTCTCAAGCTCCACTAGAGCTTTGTGAAGTGAGTCGGGCAGCCGGACAATCCCATGCTCAACTCGTTCTTCATCTGACAGATCTGCCGGATCGACAGACACCGGTGCTGGTGGCTTCAGTTTTTTCCTTACTCCATCGAGACCACACGCGATGATACACGCAAGTGCCAGGTACGGATTGGCTGTGTTATCAACACACTTTACTTCGATATTCGAAGAAGCCATCTCGTGACCCCAATAGACAGACGGAATGCGGACTGCCGCTTCGCGGTTTTCATATCCCCAACACTTGTACGCTGAGGCCCAATTTTTCGGTTTCAATCTTCTATATGAGTTTACTGACGGTGCTGTCACTGCTAAGAGCGCCGGAAGATGTTCAACAATACCAGCCACAAATTGCAATCCAAATTCACTCAGCATTCCTTCGTCTGCCCAAAGCATGTTTCGTTCGCCAAAGCGATCCCAGACGGACAAATGAAGGTGGCAGCCGTTGCCCGGCTGTTCCTCGAATGGCTTAGGAGCACAGGTGACCATAACGTCTTGTTCCAGTGCTAATCCTTTTAACGTTTCGCGCAACATAATCAGTTGATCGCAAGCTGTCAATGCGGGTTGGTGAGTAATGCTGACCTCATGCTGCCCGTGACCAAGCTCCGCATAATATTGTTCTACCTGCAACCGCTGGCGGTGCAGATAATCAACGAGCTTTGAGACAAACTTGCTGGCCCGATTCATTCCATCAGTGCCGAAACAAACACTGGTATCAATAGGGACAAAATGACCATCATAATCCTTAGTGCCGATAAAAAATTCAGTCTCGAATGCAGCTTGAATGGAAACACCCATTTCATCAGCTTCGGCAATGACCTTTTTCAGCAACGAGCGCGGGCATAATGCCCATGGTTTCTTATCAAGTTCAATCAGATCGCAAATGGCGGCGGCTGTAGTGCCTACATAAGGAAGCACCGTAAATGTATTCAGATCAGGGACCATCCGAACTTCACCGACGGCACCTAATCCGGTATCAGATTGCGGCTTGTCAAGCGAGTTCATTGCGAGCTGACCTTTGACCAGTCCAATGCCCGAATCGATTCTGTCCTTCAATCGAGGCAGCGAGGTGCTTTTGGAGCGCACCATACTGCAGAAATCGGTGTAGAGAAATCGCACCAGATTGACGCCAAATTTATTTGATGTTTCGAGTACATCGTCTTTTGTTTTCTTTGGAATTGTCAAGATAAACTAGCTCTTTGTCGTAGATGCGACGCCGTTTTGAAAGCTCTGTGCTACGTAGAAATCATGCAAGCAGATTTGCACCGATACCTTCATCGGTCATTCTAGCTTGACACCACTGGCGAGACCAGCTCGATCATTAAATCACCGGTTGTCATGAGAAGATTAGGTGTTATTGCTTTGAATATGCAGGGAACAATATCGTCACAGGGGAAGTTTAGTCTCGGCGCATTAGGGCCGCGGCGGGTTGGGTATCGCATGTCACCTTCGCGCATCCTGAGATTGTATTACGCCGCCACACTGATAGTGGGGCTGGCGCTTATAGTGCCGGTGTCTCACTGGGTTAAGCTCAATGAATTGGGTACCCGCGGCGCTTTCGGATTGATTCTATGCTGGAACGTCCTATGCCTCATGGTTTTCCCACTCGTCATCGATTGGGCTGAGCGGCATTACCTCAAAGCTCGATTTGTTGCTATCCAAGACATCGCCAAGGACAATCCGCAACTGGCGGAGGTTATTTCGCTTCAATGCGAACGCCTTTCGATCAGCAGCCTGAAGTTCGCAGTTGTCGACAACGCGTCCGACGACCTCGTCTCATACGGTCTCTGGCGGTCGAATCCACGACTTATTGTCTCCAGCGACATGCTTAAACCTGAAAATCAGGCGAAGGCGATACCGAGCGTAGAGGCAGAGCTGGCGCGCTTCATTAAGCGCGACGATAACACCGTCATATTCCTGATTTTTGCGGGCTTTCAAGCCATGTCGCTGGTTATGCTGGTCTGGTTGTTTTAAACACAGTCGAATTCCGCAAAGAAACTTGCGTTCAATCATGTTCCTCTTCAAACATGATTGATTCAAACACGTCGAACTTTGCGCCCTTTCGCCAATCTTGAGAGCCCAGCCCGGCTTTGACCGAAAGTTGCGATAAAGTTTCTTCGACTGTCCACCCATATTCAGTCGCGACATGCGGAAGAAAAACTGACTGCCGTCCTTGCAGATACAAAACCACTCCATGTTTTCCAATTTCGATTTCTTTTTCGGAGGCCACACGCGTGAGCGGAGTCAACACGCTGATTTCCAATTCGATGTCAGCAAGCTCGCCTTCCTTCACCTCCTCGAATCTGGGATCCTTGGAGCAGGAACCGATTGCATTGTCGACAACGGCCTCCACTAACGACTTTATCGGCCATATGTAGCCAATGCATCCACGCAAATCACGATCGTGCTGAGCACCTTTCGAAAACTTGGGATTCACTGCGACGCCGCTTGTTTTCTTCTTCTTGAACAGTGTGACAAAAACTCCAAGCGATCGTCGAAGGGTCGGAGTAATCTCGATGTCGCAATCAGATGGACGCAAAACTTTTCGTTCTCTAACAAACAATTCAAGCGCTTGCCTGGCTAGTTTCAGGAGGTCATATTTCTCTTTATCGGTAAGTAAAACTTTCTCAGTCAGTGACAAATCAGACACCCAACCGGTGGTGCCTTCTGCTCCGGTAAAACCGATAGCGAGATATGACACTGAATTCTCAGAGTCCTCACGGATGGTATCACGCGATGTTTGATAACGCAGCAGATGCGCCGTTGCTGTTTTCGGAAGCATGGATAACAAAACAGCACATGGATAAAAACCACATATGGTGCACTTGGTGCGATCGTGAAACTCTAGAAATTCATCTAAATTATTGTCCTTCAGGCATTTGAATGCTTCTAGATCCAGCTCCTTCACCCGTGCTTCAGCAACATCACTTTCGAATGGAACATAGTCATATCGCGGACCATAGTGGGTAAAGTCAGAGCTAACAACAACCAAATCATCTTCGTGCAAAAAACGCCTGATTGTTTGACCGACGATCAAAACATCACTTTCCTCAGGGAGTAGCCCAACAATAAGCGGAACGATTGTTACGTCACCGAACGCTTTTCTGATAAATGAGAGTTGCATTTCGAGCGAATGTTCTTTTTGATGAACATCACGAGACTCTTGAAACAACGGATAATGCGCTAATTCTTCGACGACTTTTCGGTCGACGGAAAGCGGTCCCAATGGCGTTTCGAAAACAGAATCCGGGGTCAGCACCACACCATGAAAACCGACATAATGACTGGGTCCTAAAAGAAAAACACGTTTGGGTTTACATCGGCTACAAAACTCATAAGCGTATCCGGCAGTCGCTCCGGAGAACATATAACCAGCGTGCGGAGCTACAATCGCATAGATCGCACGATCTTCATTTTCAGAATGCTCGTGCTTTCCGCTGGCCGCATCACGCTCCCCAACAGCTAGATAACCTTCGAGTTCATTAGATAGTTTTTTCGGATCGGACTCGTACCAGGTGCCGGCAAAACGCGTTGATCTTTTGCCTGGTTTATTCTTTTCTTTCCGGCCGAAAATGTTCATCACTCACTTCCACTTCGTCCGCTGATCGCCGCTTATAATCGGCTATTTGGGAGCCTCGGCTTCTGCTTGCGCCTTAGGCGCCATTATCGGATCCATTCTCGTACTGATATTACGGTTGGTATCACCATGCGGATCGGCAAATGAATCGAATGTCACCGACAACTTTACTCGCTCCCCGGCTGAAGCGGGCATCGCCTCAAGCGGTTGAACCTTAGCGAAAGCTTCATTGGCAGCTTGCTCGGCCGATTGATTCGTTGGTGTGCTGGTAGCACCAACATCACTCGTGGAGCCATCAGCATTCACGGTCGCGGTAATCGTTACCTTGTTTTTCCCGTCAGGTAATTCCCAGTTTTGATCTAGCCGTTCGCGCAATCTTGATAGATAGCCGTTAATTTGAGGATTATTGAGATTCGGACCAGCTTGGCGTTGTGGTGCGCCCCCTTTTACAGGCGCCTTCTTCTTGACTTGCGCGACGGCTGCGCTCGGCGAAAACAGCCTGTTAATGCCTGTTTCATTACCTGGAGCGACAACGATGCCGCCGGAAACTACAAGTACTGATGCCGCATAGAGGATGCCTTTTCTAAGCATGTCGTTCATACCGCTTTCTCCACAATAATCAGACAATGTCACCGCTGTCCTCAGTTTAACACCGTCTTTTGTCTAAAGATCCCAAATGAGGATGTATAACCATGCAAATAAGTTTGATTGCCCACGGGTCCAATTTCGCCGTTGCAGAAAAATCCGCCGACCGGAACAGCACCTAAATAATCGCGAAACGAGTCGGTATCGTGATTAGGCGTTCCGTACAAATGCATTCCTCTTCCCAAACACGAAAACAGAAGCGCGCCTTTAACGGCGCTGGCGTCTCCGTCCAGTTTCTCATCTCTAAATCTCTTGAGAAGAAATCGGAGATCATCGGCTGATGTAGCAGCATCGCGCACATGGAATTGAACGGTTTCTGCATTGTCTAGGAGTTCGCCAACGACGAGAGCTCCAGAGTTTTGATCGATGCCGAGAATGTTGCGAACCAGGAAATCACCGGGTTTGAGTTTCGCGCTTGCGGATTTTCCCTCAACCAATTCTTTGGAGCGTTCTTGAATTGTCTTGCTATTATCCGGGATTACCAAACCAAGAAACATCGCTTCTTTGGCAAGCGATTTATCTACATCACTGAGCTTCTCCATGATCTTACGGAGTGCCATGACTGCAGGCTCACCATCCAATTCGAACAAAATATGTTTCTGTGCTTTCGTAACCTGACATGGATTGCCGATTGGCTTGCAGCCTTGCGCCACGACGGTGTCAACGACAATGTTGCCGGTAAGTGCGATTCCGACGGTTCCTTCTCTAAGAGTTCTATCATTGAGAAAGAGCGCATTGCCACCAGGTACATTCGCGCCGCTAGCCAATCCGCCAATCTTTATCGCATTCGGATACGCATAATCGAGACCGCGAATGATGTCGTCAGATCGCATGGAAAACGGGTCTGGCATAAGAACGAACGCAGGATTATCAGCTTGAGTTACACCCACGGCTTTCTCCCATGACTCTGTGGAACCATCGAGATCCGGCATCGTGCTATTCGTTATGTGAAACGGCTTTATGTCGACGTCTCCGAGCGACGCCGCGGTTAGTGCAACGCAATTCGTGTGCTCGATTTCTTGTCCGCCACCAATCAATCCGCCGGCAGTGCATCCGATTAACACCTTGGTTTCAAGCGCATCTTGAACGAGCTTTGGAAACTCCTCGAAGTGATCTCCAAACTCAGGACTGACGAAAGCAATTACAAGATCGATTTTTTCAATTTCGTCCTTGAGTTTCGACGCGCATTTCTCGACGGCTTGTTTCAAATCATCAAGACTGCTTCCGAGCGATTCAGGTCCCCAGATGCTCGATGCCCACTTCATTTGTATATCCTCTTTTTCTCGGAGTAGAACTTGATCGCATGTGCTGTTTGATTAGCAATTATTTCAGTGATGAACTCTCGCGCTGTTATGCTATGGTTCAATGCGCTTGAATGCGTGAAACATTGAATGCAAGTTGATTCTGCCTAATTGCCTTCCGGTGCGGTCATTTTGAACGGATCTAGATGCAGGTTCAATTCTTCATCGCTCAACTTCGTGGTGGCACGCGCGATCTCTCGAACTGTTTTTCCAGTTTCAAAAGCTTGCTTCGAAATCTTGGCCGATGCATCATAGCCAATCGCAGGAACCAGCGCAGTCGAAAGTGCTAACCCACGCTCAACGAGTTCCGGCCCGCGTTCCGTAGCCGTGATTCCATCCACACATTGTTTGCTAAAATTCAACGCAGCGGTGGATAGAAGATGAATGGACTCGAGTAAATTGTGTGCAGCAACAGGCATCATCACGTTGAGTTCGAAGTTACCAGATTGTCCAGCGATAGTTACCGTGGCATCATTGCCAATCACCTGGGCTGCCACCATGCATAGTGACTCAGCAATGACAGGGTTGACCTTACCCGGCATAATCGAACTGCCCGGTTGAACTTCTGGTAGGGCAATCTCGCTAAATCCCGCTCGCGGACCGCATCCCAGCCAGCGAATGTCGTTTGAGATCTTCATGAGACTACAGGCGATTGTTTTCAAAACACCGGACGTTTCAACAACCTCATCAAGAGTGCTCTGCGCCTGGAAGTGATTTGTAGTTTCAGTCAGTTCGATACCAACATGTTTAGAAAGTTTTGCGAGAACTGCACCCGCGAAATCCGGAGTGGTATTAATACCGGTGCCTACGGCGGTACCACCTAGCGCCACCTGCGACAGCCTCTGAGAGGCGTATCGTAATCGCTCGATTGCGCGCTCGACTTGTCCGGTATATCCGAGAAACTCCTGCCCAAGCCGAATTGGTGTTGCGTCTTGCAAGTGGGTCCGACCAGTTTTAATCACCGGCATAAACTCATCTGATTTTTTTCGCAAACTTTTTTCAAGAGTGGAAAGTGCTGGAATCAATCTTTCTTTGATATCGAGCAACGCGGCAACATGGATCGCGGTTGGAATCGAATCGTTGGAACTGACACCCTTGTTGACATGATCGTTAGGGTGAACGAGATTTCTATCTCCACGCTGTCCACCAAGAATTTCAATGGCGCGATTGGCGATGACTTCGTTGGCGTTCATGTTAGTCGAAGTGCCTGAGCCGGTTTGGAAAATGTCGACCGGAAACTGCGAATCAAATTTTCCATCCGCGACTTCTTTTGCTGCCTGCACGATAGCATCAGCAACCTTGGCATCTAACTCATTTTTCTCTTTGTTGACTTCGGCGCAAGATAGTTTGATCATTCCAAGCGCTCGAATGAATGATCTAGAAAATCGCAATTCAGAAATCGGGAAATTTAAGACGGCACGCTGCGTGCTTGCGCCGTAATAAGCGTCGGAAGGAACTTGCATTTCACCCATGGAATCGCGCTCTACGCGTGTCGACTCAGCCACGACAACCGCCCCCTTCTTGACTACAATCCGCTCAACCGAGGTCTTTCCTCAGTTCAAAACTTGGATGCGCTTAGATTGTGCCAGAAACGCCAGGATATTTCCTGACAGGCTGGCGTCCGCCTTTCAAGGTAAGCGCGTCTTGATCTCTCATCCTATATATAGGTAGCGACGGTCAGGAAATATTTTTGCCCCTTTTAGACATTGAAATGGAGACGAGTAGATAGGTCAGCTATCGGACTTTCATACCGATCCGAGAGGATCGTGTACATATGACACATATAGAAAAGATAGCCAATCGCCACCGCAGGCGCCACCACTATAGTTCCAGATGTTGCCGAATGCTTATACCGATGAAAACCTGATGGCGACAAGCTCCTTGGCAATTCGATCAGGCTCCGAAATTATGTCTATTGGGGTACTTTTCATATGCATTCTGTTTGGTATACTTAATTACACAAGCGGTGAGCACACACCAGAAAGGTTGAGTGCGTTGAGCCGAGGGGCCTTGCGGAAACGACAGACAGCGCTGTCAGAAACCGTAGCAAGTGAGCCCGCACCACGTTGACAGCTGATGCGCTCGTGATGAAATACTGTGCCTTTCGCAAGGGGCACTTCAGACAGTAGCTTAAACACCGCTCGAGAGTAAAATCTGAGTGGTGTTTTTGTTTGAATGCCCGCGAATGCATGCGGCGAGAGTTCGTCTGGCTGCTGTTCACACGGCTGCTGTCACGCAGCTTCTGTTTACGCGGCTGCTGCCTGGGCGCTCTTCTTTAGCGCCCAGACGGCTTGGAACGTGCGTTCCTTGATAGAAGCGAAATGAGTCTCATAAGCGCAAACGGATCACAACAGATATCCAATCGATACGCAAACAGCATTCATCAGTCACCACAGGCGCCACCACTGTAGTCCCGCTTCCACTTAATATTCGCATCCCTCAAACGCGCACAACATCGCCTTCTTGGCAATAGCGATCATCGATCTATTAAACATCCATTGGGGTACTTCTCATACATCGTTTCCTTGCTATACTTATTACATAAGCGGTGAGCACACACCAAACGGGTTGAGTGCGTTTGAAGCCGAGGGGCCTTGTGGAAACGACAGACAGCGACTGTCAGAAACGGTAGCAAGTGAGCCCGCACCACGCAGACATCTGATGCGCTCGTGATGAAATACTGTGCCTTTCGCAAGGGGCACTTCAGACAGTAGCTTAAACACCGCTCGAGAGTAAAATCTGAGTGGTGTTTTTGTTTGATGATTTATCGAAAATCCAGATAGCTTGCCAATCGTGCTGGAGCTACTTATACCACCCACCACGGATTTGTCTGCCTGTTCTCGCGTTGTTCTTTTGGTGCTGATTCTGTTTCAATTTCTTGGATTATTTTTCTATACATGACTTCGCAGTCTTGTTTGTTGCCCCCTAACTCCAAAAGCTGCAGTGACAAAATCTTGGCAGGGACCGACTGAGGATTCAGCTCGAGAAGGGAATCTCTAAACATTACAGCTCGTTTTTGATCATTCATTTTGATGCAAATCTCTGCGCACTCAAACAACCGATCCGCCAGACTTCCCGGATCTTTACTAATACCGTAGGCAGATATGCTCATGTTCGGCGAATTCACATCCCAATTCAGCTCTAATCTCACTTTATCACTGTTTTCCAGCAAAAGCCTACCAAAAGATATTCGAGAGATATGCAAATATAGACGAAAGAATATACATTCGCCACCACAGGCAACACCACTATAGTTCCGTCGCCGATTAATGATCCTAACCGTGCAACTCTAGCAAAATCAAAATACTTGGCATCACGACTAGCGTTCTCTTAAATGTCTATTGGGGTAGTTGTGATATGACGATAGGGTGATAAACTAATGACATAAACGGTGAGCACACACCAAACGGATGAGTGCGTTGAGCCGAGAGGCCTTGCGGAAACGACAGACAGCGCTGTCAGGAACATTAGCAAGCGAGCCTGCATTACGTGGACATCTGAAGGAAGCGTAGTGAAATACTGAATCCTCGCAAAGGATCAATCAGACAGTAGCAAAACACCACCTGAGAGCAATCTAGGTGGTGTTTTGTTTTGCGCTTTTTGCGGATACGCATCGCGGATATACATCGCATATTCGCAAGCCACCACCCGCAACACCACCGAAGGCCCGAACTCGTTTAATGATCAGAACGTTCAAGACCGCACACCATCTACTTCTTGACTATAGCAAGTGTCGATCCATTAAATGTCCATCGGGGTACTTCCACCATTCCATTCTGGTGCTATACTAATTACATAACCGGTGAGCACACACCAAAACGGATGAGTGCTTTGAGCCGAGAGGCCTTGCAGAAACGACAGACAGCGCTGTCAGAAACGTTAGCAAGTGAGCCTGCATTACGCGGACATCTGAAGGAAGCGTAGTGAAATACTGAATCCTCGCAAAGGATCGATCAGACAGTAGCTAGAAACCACCCGAGAGCAATCTGGGTGGTTTTTTGTTACCATCATTTATCGAGATATGTGATCGATATCACCTGCCACCATCCGCAACACCACTATGGGCCCGACTGTGGTTAATATTCGGATCACTCAAAAGCGCAAGCCATCCCCATCTTGACTATCACGATCATCGTTCTATTAAATGTCCAGTGGGGTACTTCCATAACGCCAATGTACTGCTATACTTATTACATAAGCGGTGAGCACACACCAAGAACGGATGAGTGCTTTGAGCCGAGAGGCCTTGCAGAAACGACAGACTGCGCAGTCAGAAACGTTAGCAAGTGAGCCTGCATTACGCGGACATCTGAAGGAAGCGTAGTGAAATACTGAATCCTCGCAAAGGATCAATCAGACAGTAGCTAAAGACCACCTGAGAGCAATCTAGGTGGTTTTTTGTTTGCTACAAAAGCATTTGTTTTTAGTATCCACAATGCAGATTCGCTCGTAATCTTATCGACTTCGGAAACGACGTTGGTGCTCTTATCGACTAACGAAGAACGCTAGTCTGCTATCGACGAACGAAGAGTCGCTGCTACAGCGACATCAAAGTCGACCTTGTTACGCGTTGCGGTCTTCAAAAATCGAATTCAACTCGGCGAACGATGCAGCGTCAGAGAAGCAATCGAAGGAGCCAGAGCCGGCTATTTCTTTGGATGCTCGAAGGACGGCGCCCCATGCGACTCTTGCTAGAGCGGAACCAACTGAGATGCGGCGAACACCGAGTTCGGTGAGCCGAGCGACGGTTAGTCCTGGAACTGGGGACGACATGATTACGTTAACAGGCTTGGGAGCTACAGCTTTTACGATGGCCGTGATTTCATCAACTTCGCGAACACCAGGCGCAAAGAGGCAGTCGGCACCAGCATCTGCATATGCGACAAGTCGATCGATCGCAGTGCGAAAAGGCTGTTTGTCGCCGACGAGCCAAGCCTCACATCGGGCGGTGAGAACAACGGGTGTACCAGATTCGTCAATAACCGCACGAGCAGCGCGAATACGCTCGATAGCTAACGCTCGTTCGTACAGAGGCTCTTCGTCACGTCCAGTTGCGTCCTCGATTGACAATCCAGCAACACCGGTGTTGATACAGAGCTTGATGTTATTCGCAACGCCTTCCGGTTCATCCGCATAGCCGTTTTGAAAATCACCATTGACCGGTAATGATGTGGCGGACACTATTTCGCGAAAGTGCTCCAGTACGGAATCACGAGAAAGAGCTGTGACCGTGTCAGGAAGTCCTTGCGTGAAGGCAAGTCCAGCAGATGTGGTCGCGAGTGCTTTGAAGCCAAGATGTTCAAGACATTTTGCAGAACCCCTATCCCAGGGATTTGGCAAAACAAAACATCCGGATTCGTGCAATTTTTGAAAAGCTGCAATTACGGAAGAAGCACTGACGGTAGCAGACATTGTGACTCCTCACGTAAGAGATCGGGGCGAACGACAAATAGAATAGACATAGATTATATATACAACAGTCACCATCGGCAACACCACTGATGGCCCGCACAGGCTTAATATCGAGATCTCTGAAGACCGCAGCCCAACCCCTTCTTGACTATCCAGAAAATAGATCTATTAAATGTCCATCGGGGTACTTCCATAACCCCATTATGCTGCTATACTAATTACATAAACGGTGAGCACACACCAGAACGGATGAGTGCTTTGAGCCGAGAGGCCTTGCGGAAACGACAGACAGCGCTGTCAGAAACGTTAGCAAGTGAGCCTGCATTACGCAGACATCTGAAGGAAGCGTAGTGAAATACTGAATCCTCGCAAAGGATCAATCAGACAGTAGCTAAAGACCACCTGAGAGCAATCTAGGTGGTTTTTTGTTTTGTGGTTTTTTGTTTTGCGTTTTTTGTTTTGCGTTTTTTTGACTTACGGTTTTGTCGTTTTGGTTTTGCTCTTCGTTTTTCCGGTTTTTCTGCTTTCTGCTTTCTGCTTTCCGCTTTTGCGCTTTCCGCTTTCCGGTTTTTCTGCTTTCTGCTTTCTGCTTTCCGCTTTTGCGCTTTCCGCTTTCCGCTTTTGCGCTTTTGCGCTTTTCGATTTCTGCTTTTCCGGTTTTTCTGCATTCCGGTTTCGCTATTTTACTTTTTTTGTTTGCGAGTTTTGTTCCCATCATCGATGACAGGACTCGATTCGAAAACCAAGAAGTCTCGACATCAGCTCCCGCAAGCTCACCAAGCGAAAAATCAAAGACTTACTCGTTTCGCCATAAAAATGTCAGGTCTGCCTGGTCCGTTCGCATCAGGCAGAACGCCCACAATTACATAGCCCAGCTTCTGATAAAACTCGTACGGATGTCGATCCAAATTTTTGATCGCTTTGATGTGGTGCCAAACATCCGGGTAAAGGTCAATGCCACCAAGCGAAGTCTGATTTCTCAAATCATCCGTTCCTAAATTCACAGTGATACCACCACGTTGGCGGACAACGTTTTCAAAATCTGCAACGAGAGCTCGTCCAATACCACGTTCGCGGTGAGCACTGCTTACTGCTAGCGGATGCAATTCCCAAACGTTTCCATCGTAATCGCTGATGCCAGCAATCCAGCCAACTACATCTCCATTGTCATCGAGAGCCACTCTACTGATGCGGTCCTCGTCAAATGATTCCAAAACTTCTTCGACAGCGGACTCGAGCGTCGGCCAGGCGTCGGGAGTACCAAAGCTATCGAAAAGCAATCGCGCTGTCTGCTCGACCGCTTGTTTGTTATTAGAATCGAGATCTATTATTTTCAATCAAATCACTTCTTGCTTCGGCAACTACTCACACTGATACCACAAACGAGTTACAAGATTATTTTGACTTGCCATTCCGCTTGTTTTTTCGACACACGTGTTATGGTAGTTCCGTCAGTCAGACAAAACAACATTCTAAATCAACATTCTGTTTCTAGATCAAACCTTCGCGCAGAGGTTTAACGGCTAGGTCAAACCCTCGCGCATAGCGCAGAGCTTTGACAGCTAGATCAAACTTTCTCACATAGCTTGAACAGAGTTCAAACCTTCGCGTATGGCTTTGACAGCTAAATCAAACCTTCTCGCATGGCTTTCACAGCCGCTTGCGTACGATCTGACACCGCAAGCTTTTCCATGATATGACGCATGTGCGTTTTTACCGTCTCCACGCTTAGAACAAGTTTGTCCGCGATTTCTTGATTCGATCGACCATCTACAACCAGCCTCAACACATCATATTCACGAGACGAAAGACTAGCCGGATTGACCGAACTTTTATCGCATTCTTCGATGCGCTCCTTGTTATTACTTCCAATCGATCTGAGCACGCGACTGGCAATGCCCGGATCGAGCCAGGCAACGCCCTCTGCGACTGCCTTAATTGCCATCGCCAATTGCGATGCCGGCGCTTCTTTCAGGCAATAGCCGTCGGCCCCAGCAGATAATGCGGCGAAGACGTGGCTGTCGTCATCATGCGAGGTAAGCATAATTACTCGAAGGCTCGCATTTTCGCTCTTGATTTTCTTTGTCGCTTCGATGCCGTTGAGCACTGGAAGCCCAATATCCATCAAAGTGACACTGGGTTTTAGACTCAATGCTTTTGTAACACCTTCCTGACCGTCCTTAGCAACGTCGATGACATTTAGTTTGTACGTCGACTCGAGAATCACCTTGAGTCCAACTCTGGCAATTTCCTGGTCTTCGACAATCAGCACCGTCAGTGAGGTGTCGTCATTCGTCATTGTTTAATAGCAGTCTTTTCAAGACTTTTCCCGTGGAATTTCGTGGAAGGGTTTCCCTGAATTCAACAATTCGGGGCACCTTATATGGTGCCAGACAGTTCGTACAAAAGTCTTTGACTTGCTCTTCAGTAACTTCGTGCCCGGGCTTCGCAACCACTACGGCTTTGACGCGCTCACCCATGTATTTGTCGGGTACACCAATGACGGCGACTTCTTGAATGGACTCCATTCGCATTATAGCGGTTTCCACTTCTCGTGGATAAATGTTCTGTCCGCCCCTGATTATCAGCTCTTTCGTCCTTCCGCTGATATGCAAGTATTCGTCTTCGTCAAACCAGCCGAGGTCGCCTGTCAAAAACAATCCGTCCTTGAGGCAATCCTCTGACGCTTCTTTTTGTTTATAGTAGCCAGACATTACATTCGCGCCGCGCACTGCAACTTGTCCAACGTTGCCGCGTCCAGGAGGGAGTGGTCTGTACTTATTATCGACAACATAAAGTTCGATACCAGGAACTTTTGGTCCGACGGAACCCGGCTTACGCGGTCCGCATAGTGGAGTGATCGTAGCAATGCAAGAGGTTTCCGTCAGAGCGTATCCTTCAAGCACAGGAACTCCAAGCGCAGCATCCAGTCGCTTCAACAGTTCCGCTTCCAGTGGTGCTGCTCCACACAAGCCGTATCGCAATGCCGGCAATTTACGCGGATTCTTTTCCAGCTCCATTGCTAAAAACTGATACATCGCGGGAACTGCAGGAATGATGGTTACGCTCTTACTCTCGATAGCGTTTAAAACAGGAATTGTTTCAAACTTCTCGCAGATAACCATGGCACCACCCTGACTGACCATGCCAAGCATGACGACGGAGAGTCCATATATGTGACACATCGGCAGTACAGCGAGAATTCTATCTGTTTCGCGGAAGTCGAGAATCGAACGTTTCAGTGCCACGGCAGCAAGCAAATTTCCATGACTGAGCATTGCACCTTTAGGATTGCCGGTGGTGCCTGAAGTGTAGACCAGCACAGCAAGCTGATCGTGAGCGATTGCTATTCCGTGTTCTGCAATTTGGCGAGCGGCAACATCGATCGATTTTTCTTTTTTGCCAATTTCCTTATCGTCGAGGATTGCGATTGTTTTGCCACTGGATGCCACCATTTGGTCGATCGCATCTTTATCAGTGGAACCATTCTCATACGACAAAACAAAAACGTTTCGCAGCTCGTGTAATCGAGGCAAGGTTGCTTGCAGTTCGCGAGTTAATTGTTCATGCGCGATCACAGCCTTGGCTTCCGAATCCGAGAGGATGTGCGCGATCTCATCAGCCTTCAGCAATGGATTGATCGGCACTACAGTGCAGCCGATTCGAACGACAGCGAAGAATGACGCCACCAAATCCGGGTGGTTAGGAAAAAACACGCCAACCTTGTCACCGCATTTGATACCAGCCTCAGAGAGGGCAATTGCGATTGCTCTCATTCTCCCGCAGAGCTGGGCATAGCTGACGACTTGTTCGCCGTAAAAAATTGCCGGGTTAGCACCGCCGTTTTTAAGGCGCTCAGTCAAAAGATCTGCGATGCCTGAAGGACATGTCGAATCAGCCAATCTTGATGGTGCCATGGCAACTAAAGCGTCCATGAAAGTTCTCCAACCACTAACCTGGCTAGAGTTTAGCCCATTTGCTATATCCAGCTTGTTAATGGTTCTTAACATTAGCAGCCAAGCGCTTAGCAGCGGTCAGACTAGAGCCGGAGATTACTCATTAGCCGCGTTGCAGGTTGACCCGTTGCTTCGTGCCTTTGTGCTCGTAGTAGTACTCGCGCTCAGGCGCGATGTAGCCGAAGTTGACCAGGTCACTACGGAATTCTCCGTTTTCGAAGCGCACCAACCATTCGTTGTAGCCGTCTTCTTCGTATTCGAAACTGATGCCGTCATCATCCAGGTACAAACCGATCGCCTGGTCGCCCCAGACTTTGAAAGTGATCGGTGTTAGCTCATAGTCATCAGTCGACTGGATGGTTTCAACAAAAGGAATAATGGCACCATCTCTGACGAATGCTGGAACTTCATCGAGTTCAAACGCGACCTTATGCAGTCGTCCGCCCTCGAGCGGCTCGCCGCCTTCGAACGGATGCCACAGACCTTCGGGAAGATAAACACTTCTCTCTTTTTGACCGCGCTTGAGAATCGGCGTGACAAGGATATCTCTGCCGAACAAGAATTGATCGTCTATCTCCGAAGCGAATTGATCGTTGGGATAATCCCAAATCAAAGGACGCATGATTGGCGCACCCGTGCGCGCATGCTCCCAGAAAAGATTGCGCAGATATGGCAGCAACTGATATCTGGTTTCAATGAAGTGCCTGATGGAATCCTCAACACGTTGACTGAATGCCCATGGCTCCTGTTCTGCACCAACTTGCGAGCAGTGGTTTCTGAAGAATGGATAGAACATTCCGAGAGCGTACCAGCGAGCCAAAAGCTCCGGTGTGCAATCGTCACCAAAACCGCCGACATCCACTCCGCAAAAGGGAATTCCGGAGAGTCCGACGTTCAAAAGCATTGGAACGGAAACAGCCAGATGTTCCCACCACGACATATTGTCACCGAGCCAGACTGCGGCATAGCGTTGCACACCAGCGTATCCTGCACGACTGAGAACGAAAGGACGTTCGTCCGGACGCAAGGCCCTGAGCCCTTCATAGGTAGAACGACTCATTTGAAACCCGTACAAATTTCGCACTTCGAAGTGACCGACATCACCACCTTCAACATGCTGCATGAATAGTTGGTGATGTTCCTTCGGCAATTCAATTGCATCGAGAGGCAGTGGGCATCCCTGTCCCAAGAGGCAGGGTTCATTCATATCGTTCCATATACCGCTGACATTGTTATCGATAAAGAAACCATGTAGCGCGGCCCACCAGAGTCGAACATCCTCACGTAAGAAGTCAGGAAACACGCTCTGTCCAGGCCAGACCTTTCCGTAGAACGTCTTCCCATCTGCCTTCTTGCAGAAGTAGTCGTGTTTCTTACCATCTCGATAAACGAAATACTTTGCGTCCTTTTTCACACCCGGATCGACGATTGCCACCACTCGGAAATTATGATCCTGCAGGTGCGAAATCATTTCTTTGAAGTTTCCGAAGCGCTCCGGCGAAAGCGTGAATACGCGATACTCATCCATGTAATCGATATCGAGAACGATCGAATCACAAGGAATTTTGCGCGCTCTGAAGTTCTTCGCGATATCCAGCACGGTCTTTTCGTCGGGGTAACTCCAACGCGACTGATGATGTCCTAGCGCCCATGTCGGCGGCAGTTTCGACCGGCCGGTCAATGTTGTATACGAAGCCAAAAGATCCGGCAGCGAAGCATTGGAGAACATATACATTGTCCAACCGCGCCGAGAGAGAAGTTCTATTCCAGCCGTTTCATCCAGATCTACGTCCAGCGACCAACGTTGGCGAGCTGGTGAGTCAAGGAAAATTCCGTGGTACTGCCCCTGGTGTCGCACGATTAGAAATGGAATCGACTTGTACAAGGGATCGATCGTCGGCACGTGCATGTTGTCGCTGAAGTTAAACAGCGTATGCACTCGCCCGCGCAGATTGAATCCGGACAATCGTTCGCCCAAACCAATACACATAGCTTCTGCCGGCAGGTTGAAATAAAAGTTCCAGCGACTTTCAGAAGATTGCTGCCACTCCATATTGAACGGCATTTTTTCAAGAGTCGCACGACTCCACGAATAAGAGCCGTCAACGGATCCGCTTTCTAGGTCAGCATCACCGTCACCCGAATCCGGCTCGACCACCGCATACGATTCCGGCGCTTTATCTGCTCCTTTTGGCCAGGCGCTCAGTTTAACGACCTGAACGCCTTGGATCTCAGCAGTCTCAACTTGCCATTCGCCCTGAAAGATATTGGGAGAACGTTGTTCTTCACGCCCTCTCGTTTTTATCTTCCGTGCTTCCAACCAATCCGTCGGCGACTCAAGCTGTTTCAATGGAAATTCCCCTCAGGCTTCTCGAGCTCATAAACCAAACACGGCATGACGTTTGTGAAAACGGGCATGCAAACGGGCTCCGCAGCGACCATTCGATCTAGATAGATCAGAGTAGTCGACGATACCGAACAATGGTCGGATGGCTATAAGTTTATCATTCAGAAGCTTTTTTAAGTTCGTTCAATCTCTTCTTGGCGTCGTCAAGTCGCTTGTCGTCTTTGTCAGAACCGTCGACAAATCTGGACCAGGCCTGAATCGCACCTTCGGGATCGTTTGTTTTCTCAAGCGCTTGTGCAAGGACGAAATAATAATCCGCCTGCCTGGAATTCAACTCTAGAGCTTCGCGGAACGCAGCATGGGCTGCCTTTTCATCTTTGTTCTCCATAAGCAGATTGCCCAGGTTTACAAGCGCTTCGATAGAATGCTCGTCGAGGAACACCGCTTCCTGCGCCTGCTCGACAGCCAGTTTAATCTGACCTTGCTGCTTCAAGACATCGCTCAGTCGCACGTGCAAAATCGCATCACCGGGATACAGAAGAATAGCTTGATTCAGCAAGCTCACAGCACGTTCGTAATTTTTGTCGTCGACAGCGTTTTTAACCAGACTGTCGATCGCACTGCGACTCTTGTTGTTCAAATCATAAGCTTTTTGCCACTCAGCTTTGGAGTCCTGCCCGTTCTCTTCCAGACCCCGAGCTACCCAGGCATGATACGTGGATTGGTCCGGTGAAAGACGCGCGGCTTCTCTGAATTCATCGAGTGCCGCAGGGTGCTCCTGCTTAAACTGCAGCAACCTACCAAGGAGGTAGTGACCAGCTGCGTACTTGGGATTCTCCTTCAAGTAATCCCGGACCATAATAATCGTGTTATCGACCTTGGTTCGAAACTCTTCTGAAAGCGTGTGAGTTGTATGACCAGTTTCAATTAATCTGAAAATCGAAGTGTCCGTCCAACCTTCTTGCCTGGAGCGACTGGCTCGATATTCGTCAAGAAGCGCTTGAGTCCTGGAATAAACACTCTCCCCCTTGAGGTAGAGCGCAATCTCTTCCGGCAAGTTCTTCACCGGGTTTTCCGGATGCGCACCAAGGGCAATGGCGTGGACGTTTCTTTTGGAGATTAAAACCGGTGATTGAACCTTGCATCCGGCGCAATCTTTGGCAGTATCATATACGGTATCGTTACGAACCTTGTTGAAAAGTTCTCCAAGCGAGTCCTGCTTGTTGTTCAAACTCAAATCTTCGGCGAAGTTATCTGAGAAATAAGTCCCCCAGGTTGGCTGGCCGGGCTTGCTCGAACACATCACAGTAAAATTGTCAGGCAAATTACTCTGATGCACAGAGATGTTGTATCGACCAAACATCGTTTTACAGCCAGCCATCATCTCTGGCGTGCCGCTGAAAGAAGTTTGAAAAACAACAACTACATCTTTTGCTTCGACTTTGTCCTTAATCGTTTGAATGATGTCATCTACGGTTATTGTCGAAGTGAAGAAATTGAGCAGCCGTGTGTCATAGGGGATCAAATAAACCTTCCCGTCGTTTGCAGGAAAGCATTGAGTCGCGATAAACACGACTACGAGGTCCGACTTGCGACTGAGCTTGCCAAGCCACTCAGACGAAAGCGACGAAAGAATTGCTTGCTTCGTCGCATCTCGGTTTAAAAGCAAACGAACATGATCCCTGGCGAAACCCTTCGTAGCCAACGCATCACTGACTCGTTTAGCACTGTCGTCGAGCGGCAGCACCGTATTCAGTGATGGATCCGAGTACGAATCAAGCCCGATTACAACCGCCCATTTGTCACCATAGCTGGTGCGGACGTCAGAACGGGGGGCGGCAGAGGTCTTACTGAATCGACTAGAGGACTCCGCATCCGAATTCGCTTCCGGTGCCTTGTCACTGACAACATCCTCACAATTTGCAGGATGAGCAGCAACAGACAGACTGGAAGCGATTGCCACAGTCGAGAGCAAAGTGCGCAAGAAAAGTTTCATCATGGATCTGGGATCCTTCCTCTATCAACGACGTAAGAGAAGCACCGCCGGAGCCACCACGGTCTAGTCTAGAATCTTCTTCAAACCATCCGTAACGTTGTTTTCGGCGTAACCGATAGTATAGGTTACCACTTCTCCCTCAGTGTTCAAGAAAACAACTGTAGGAATAGGGCTGACCTCATACTGCTCGACAATCTTGTCGTTCTTGGGATCGTCAATGTCGACCTTCATGATGTTGATCTTCTCGCCATAGGTCTTGTGGGCTTTTTCAAGAGCCTTATCCATGTCGCGGCATGGCTGACACCAGGAAGCGTAGAAGTCAATCACGGTCGGACGCGGCGAATTGCCGTCGCCACGCAGTCTCGACAAGCCGAACAAAGATGCCAGCATTCTGGTATCAGGACCAGTTCGAGGGCTCTGCAATTCTTTAGGCAGTTTCATCAGAAGCGCATTGGCTTTGATGGAGTTTTGCGAACCTTTGCCAAGGCGCACTGCGGTTCTCAAACATTTTGACGCTTTCTTGAAGTTACCCGCTTTGAAGTTGGCTTCACCAGCCAGGTACTGCCCTTCAGCGCTCTGCGGGTTTGTCGCGAGATATTTGTCGATCTCCATGATTGCTTTGTTGTGGTTGTTCTTCGCGAGCAGCGACTTCACATTCGCAAGCGGTGACGGAGCTGCGGCTTTCGGCGCAGCGGCATAAACGCCGGCCAGAGTACCCAGACCCAACGCGACAGCTACCGACGACGTCACTGCGAGATTCAATCTCGAACGGCGACTCTTCAAATTCATAACACACCTCATTACAGCTAGACTCATTTTAACTTGCCAGTACTCTTTACTTATTTCACTTTTGTTCACTATCACTTTTCTTCTCAGAGAAAGCCTCTAGAGAAGGCACCTTCTGCAAATGTGCGGTGATCCAGGAATTGACAGTGTCTATCTCCTCATCGGTAAACTGAGCTTCTTCGAAAATTAGGTGTTCTGCCTTCGGTATTAAAACAATTTGACGATCGGGAGTGCCCAGGTCATTGAAGAGTTCGACAGTACCTTCGGGACGCACGAGTTTATCCTGGCAACCTTGAACGATTAGAACAGGGGTTTTCGAGATTGCCCTGGCAGCCACGTGGTTTCCATTCATAAAATTCTGGAATTGAACCAGCTCTCGGGCAGAAAGGTTGACCCGAGACAACGGATTTTCCAACCATGCTTTGCGCACGTCTTCTTTGACTGTCGCTTGCTTGACAACGCTCTCTCCGACTTTCATCGGTTTGTTTGGACTACTAAACAAATTCAATGCGACTTTTAAACTGGTTTTACCTTGTTTAAACCGATCCCCGGCAGGAACCGACGAAATCAGTCCATCTACGAGCTCGGGATACATAGAGGTGACTCGCAGGGCAATGGCCCCACCCATCGATTCACCGAGCAAAAAAACCGGAACGCCGGGATGGGCACGATGAACAACTTTCAGCGTCGTGCGTACATCGTTCAAACAATGGTCGAAATCGACTTTTTCTCTACCCTTGGCTTCCATCCAGGCGCCGAAACCGCGAACATCGATGGCATATGTGGCGTAGCCCAGCTCGGCAAGGCGCTTTCCAAGCGGTTCATAAGTACTGTTGTGGAGTCCGAGGCCATGTACGCAGACAATCACCGCTTGAATCGGCTTCTCTCTGTTGACCCAGGCCAGGCAAGGCGCAACGCCTCGATTCATTCTCTCGTCGCTGCCTTTGTTGCCTTTGGCTCGAATGATCGTATCCTTGCGGCTCTTTGATTTTGAACTATCTCTGTTGCCTTTGGTACCGGCAAGATCGGCGTCAGCTCTTTGATCGCTGATGACCTTCACCGCACGATCTCGCTTTTGGTCCTCACCGGAAGAAGATTTTTTTGGTTCGTCTTTAATGCGCTGCAAACTGTCATCGCCCGAAGCTGGCTTCATCTCGGCTGCTGACGAATCCTCAGCCAGAGCCGGTGGGATTAAACCCAGCGCCAAAACAAACAATATGGATGCCAGTCGTGAACTCACTGATAACCCAATCCCAGGGGAATTATTTTTGATGATACAGTCCTGCGTTTATCATAGCGAACCTGGACTCAATCTGCCGCCAGGCCCGCCTTTTTGTTACTCAGAATGCAAGACGACTGTTGCGAATTTATTAGGAGCGCAGAGATGAGCTTGCAGAGATTGACCACTGAAACTTTCAGGACGATTAGTCATAAATTATCTCCAAGCCTATTCTTGATTGATTTAAACGGACTCGCATTCCGACGCGCTCTCGCGGCAGGAATTTTTGATTAACTCAATTGCATATACGCAAACTAATAGATGGTTAAAACGGAACTGATCTGTTTTTAAAGGACAATTGAACATTACCTAAATTTGCTGGCTCGTCATTCGTGCCGGTCAGCCGTCGAAAAGAGTCGTTATCACCGTTGCAGACTCGTCCTGACTCAATTGGATCGTTCCGCAGTGCTGCAGACAGCGCCTCAGTGCTGCGGCGAAATGAAGGGATACCGACTTCTACAGCTTCGACTACTGACATCATACAAGGCACTTCCGGTTCGCTTATTGCGCTCGACTCGGTTGAGCTAACACTCAATTCAGTGGCTGACATAGCGGTGGTTTTAGCCGTGATACCGCTATTAATCTTCACTGGTCCATCACAGTCCGACACCGCGAGCGGTGCCGCCATTCCGCTGATTATTATGGCGTCGAGCCCTCTTCTCAGCTGGATGATGAAACGGTCTTATGCAGGACGACACTGCCTAACAGTTGCCCATTTAACAAGATTGGCACTTGCCGCACTTCTGCTCTACAGTCCGGAGTTTCCGTTTCTATCAGGTGGGCTTCTCGCCATTCTCCTATCACTCTCAATCGCCATGCGACTTGCAGAGATCGTGTTCGTCGCACCGCTACAAGCCCGCTCCGCATTGGTAAACCTGGTTTGCTTTGCAATGCCTGCGACTGCTTTATTTGCACTATTGAAGTTTTACAACTCTGCACAACCATACCTTTTGACGAGCGCAATAGCGCTCTACTCGGTCACTTTTTTTCTTTCCTTGGCACGTTCTTGGAATCGTAACGCCACCAGCCGCGATACTGCATCCGGGTTCGGTCTATTCAATTTGTCGCTGGACATCATGCCAGGATTGACGGCATATGAGATTTCACTAGCCTGCATTGCCGGCATGGTCGGCATCGTTCCAACCGTACTTTCCTTGACCGATCAATCTGCAATGCTTCCAGCGCTGCGAGCTGATGTTCAATTCTCCCTTGCGGGTTGGGTAGCGGGGTGTCTTCTCACAATCGGCTTGCTTTCTAACCGGGGTGTTTCGGCGCAAAGAGAAGATGTGAAACCTGTGGCAGCGCAAAAACAAGAGAGTTTTAAGGTCGAACATTTGCATTTGATTTTCACCGTCCTTCTTGGAGCGCTTTCCATCTGCAAATCATCCTCCATTGCGTACATCCTTCTATTTTTAACATCCGCAATAGCCGCCTCAGTTTCACTCAAAATCCGCGCAGCACATCTCAACAGACCGAGATGGCAGCCGGCACTGACCATGTCGGCAATCGTCGTCGCGAGTGCGTTTGCATATATTGATTTGAGTCCTAGACTCTGCGCATTGCAACCAATTCATGTTGATAGAACACTAGCCGCCATTTGCTTTGTACCTTCACTAATTGCAGTGTTCTGCTGGCGAGGCAGCCGACGAATGATTTTACAACTGGTATCATATCTAGTACCAGTACATAATCCTTTGAATCAAAGGTTTCCACTCTATGTCACCAGGAATCTAGAACTGACAAAGGCAATCATGATCGGCTGGAGATTAAATGCCACGATAGTCGTAATTGCACAAAATGCACCAGCAAATGTTTTTGTAAAAGAGGTGTTGCGACTGGGCAATATCCACGTCTTGAGCCTAACGGATTGGAACCTGAGCAGTGAGCAGATAAACTTCCGAATAGCAGACGGAGAGACATTCCTTATCTTCAACTTTACTGAATTCGAATTCGAGAGTATTTCCCCTCTCCCTCAAAAATCAACTATCGGTTTGATCGAAACCGTGAGTGAGCCTGATCGTATCGTGATATCAGATATGGTGCTATCCTCAGGTACACCGCTGGCTGGAATCACTCGCTGAAGGTGTGCATGAACGACGCTGTTTTCAACAACACCACATTCATTCTTGTTCGCCCGGAGTTTCTCGGCAACATAGGCTCCGTCGCGAGAGTGATGAAAAATTTTGGCTTCACCGATCTTCGGCTGGTGGACCCGCCTAAAAACTACAAGGACGCGGAAGCTCGCATGATGGCAGTCGGCGCCTACGACTTGCTGAAGAACGCGCATGTTTTCGAAACCCTTGAAGAGGCAATTGCTGATCTGAATTTGACTGTTTCCACTTCGTCCGGCAGACATCGCAGTCGTCCCCTGGATAATCTTGCCAACGTTTCATCCGAGCTGGTCGCAGCGACCGACAATAACAAACTCGGTTTCATTTTCGGAAACGAAAGAAATGGATTGAAAGACGAAGAAGTCGCACTTTGCAACAGAAGAATTCGCATTGAATCCTCCGACCAATTTCCCTCGCTGAATTTGGCGCAAGCAGTAGGCATCATCGCATATAGCATCGCCGCCGCAACGGAAAAACACACTAGTCAGCCATCAGAGAAAAGAGTGATAGCAGAGCTTCCCAATAGTTCGGAGCTGAAAGAATTGTTCGGACAGTTGGAGCTGCTTCTTGGCAATATAGAGTTTTCGAGAAAATATAATAAGCGACTGATACTACAAGAACTAAAAGACGCGTTCGACCGTATGACGCCAACTCGCCGAGAGGCTTCTTTGCTCAAGGGGGCGCTGTTTCGGCTGAACAGCAGGCTAGAATCGTCGCCAGAAGCGGCTGAAACCGCCAATCCCGCAACGCCTGACGGGTAAAATCCTGGACAGCACGACATTTAAGAGTTTCAAACGATAGAAGAAACTGTAATTTTCAAGCAATCAAAAAAGCAATCAAATAGAACATGGATCGACAATATGGGTTACTATTTTTACGGGGATAATTTGGCTCCTGCCCGCGTCGGCGAGTCTAGTCAAAGTTGTGAGAGCCAGTCAGAAGAGGCACAGGTATTAATGAGACCCAAATCCAGAAAGTTGGAAGGCGCCACCATTTCGGCACTTTCTTGCCTGTTAGTTTTAGTTTTCATCCTGACCGGGTGCACTCCTGAGAAGAAGGTTGAGCAGCCCAATGCCGAGCAGGTCTTTATGGATAGCTTCTGCAAAGGTGAACCGAACCTATCAATCACCTTCCCTGAAAAGGAACTCGCCGAAGCTAAAGAGTTGCACAAGCAAAAGAAAATCAACACCGCAGAAAAGCTGTTGATGGAGCATCTCGAAGACGCCCGACTCTCAGGAAGAGGTACGACACAGTTAGGACAGTATCTCGTTCGTCTCAACAACATCCTCTTCGATGAAGTTAAGGACACGGAAGCCGTCAAGTACGGTGAAGTTGCGCAAAAACTTTTTTACGATCAACCACTGGCGAAACGCCCAATTGCACCATGGTTTGTCAATCTTCATTCATATCTTGGTATGAGTTACGAACGAATGGGCAAATTCAAAGAAGCGGAGAAACAATTTCAATCCGCTATCAGAATTGCGACCAACGCTCCTCGAGCCGAAGTTGCCGACGCCTGGATGAAACTTCTCTACGATAGACTTGCAGCTTGCTTCGATGCGCAGAAAAAACCTGAACAAGCGAAGAAAGTTCGGGAGTCGTGGAAAAATTTGAAACGCGGATAAGCGCGTTCAGAGGGTCGCAACGGAACTTACGATGTGAGTGCGGACCACGAAGGTTACGAACCTGACAGACGAATCTCTATCATCGGAAAATGCGAACATCGACGGAAAAGTTCCGTTGAAGAATGCTGAACCCTCGATTGATCAAAGTTCGAATGCTGAACGACCGGTCGTTAAACCACTGGAGGTCGAACAGAAGCGTTCCCTCATAGACCGTTTTTTCGACTACTGGTCGCTTCGCTCATCCTGGGAAAAACTCTCCTGGCAGAATATTCGCGTTCCAATTATTGGAACATTTCTTTTTTTCCAACTGAGCATTTTCTATCTTTACTTGTTCTTGCCAAATCAAGTCTGCGCCAAACTAGTTGAGCCGTTTCAAAAATTCTATGTATTCTTTAGTCTGTTCCAGGCATACGGCGTGTTCTCGCCCAATCCGGCGATTGCTAATTCGCACATCATAGCGTCAGTAATGTACGACGACGGCAGTACCAGACTTTATCCGATGCTTCGGATCAACCGTATGGGTTTGATTGAAAAGATCGTTAGAGAAAGGCACCGAAAGTTTTTAGAAGACAACATCCCACAGCCGACAAATGCCAAATTGCTAGATGATTTGGCCCGATTCGTAGCGCGGCAATGCAATGACTTGAAGCCATCGGACAGCGGGAAGCCGCCGCGCACTCCAGTCTATGTAACTTTGATTTATTACTGGTCCGAAGTTCCGCCCATAATAAGACAGAAACCAAACGTTCCACATTTCAACAGTCGTGTGCTTTGCTCATATCCTGTAATTCCGGAGGATTTGAAATGAGATGGTCTGTTCTACTAAATATGTGGAACAACTTTTTCTTCCAGTTAGTGTCACCATATCCGGTGGCAGCTTATCGCATACTGCAAGGATTGATGACCATTCAGGTTGCGCTCAGCTATGCTCCGGATCTCTATTTATGGTTCGGCAATCCCGGGATTATTTCGCTGGAAACAGTCAAAGGTGATCCACTGCAACGCATGCTGATATTCAGCTATTTTCCGGAGAGCAACGAATTTGTTTTAGCACTCTGGATCGCGTACATCCTATCGGCCATATGCTTCACTATCGGCTACAAGACTCGCTTGGCTTCGATCGCGGTCTGCTTACTAATGATCAATTTCTGCAATCGAAATTTGTATTTGTATCACGCAGGCGATACTTTTATGCGCTCGGTGAGCTACTGGTTTATCTTCGCACCTTCCGCCGAAGTCTGGTCGGTAGATAGTTACTTGAAGCGCAAGCGGGACGGCAATTCCGCGCCTTCCTGCCCATTGATAAGCGCCTGGACATGGCGAGCACTGCAAATTCAAATGTGCCTGGTTTACTTTTCCGCATTTACAGCGAAGACACCAGGATGGTACTGGGCGGCAGGTGAAGCATGCTACATCGCATCTCGATTCGAATCATTATTTCGGCTGCCCATGCCAATCTCCTTCGATATCCCGGCAGTCGCGAGTCTTTTCACGTATGGAACTTTGTTTGTAGAATTCGCTTTATTCTCTTTGATTTGGATAAAAGAAATTCGTTATTACGTACTCGCAATGGGTATTTGCATGCACCTATCTATTGATTGGTGCATGACTATTCCTTTCTTCGAATGGCTTATGATTTGTTCTTTCGTGCTCTTTGTCGAGCCAGAACATATTGATCGAGCAGTCGGTTACGTCAATTATTGGACAAAAAAGATATTCAAACTCAAGACAAGGCCTAAGGTTGCGAAGGCACCGGCGTAAATGTCCTTTCAAGATCGAGACAATTTTCGTTGTCTATTACTATTTGATTCAGATATTCGAGGTCTGAATTTTCTTTTCCTGATGCGCTTTTCGTACCGTTGGTCAAATCCCGACTAGCTAGAAGATCTTCTTCGCTAGCAAGCAGATACTTCTTTCGCAACTCATCCTTCTCGCTCCCTTGCGAAAGCAAGAAGTTCGCCACGCCTCGATTGTTGAGAAAGCGCGCCTTGAGAATTTTAGACTGGGCATCGTCGCTTTGGGCCAGCTCTTGCAGTATCAGCGTGTATTCTTTGACTGCAGGTTCAAGTTCACCCAACGTTGTGTAGATCAGCGAGAGTTGCTTTCGCATCTCAATTCGATCATCAAGAGATAGATTGGGATTTGTATCCAACCAATTCTTGTACGTTGAGAGCTGCTCGCGAGCTCGAACCAATTGATTCTTATTGATATATTCCATGATCAGCTTGGCACGCGCCTTTTGAACCTCAGGAATTTTGGCTCCTGGCTTTTCAATCTTTTTCAATTCATCTTCCAGGACCACCACATTGGCACGCATTGGCACCGTTTTTAATACCACGGAATTATTCGAAATTACCAAAACAGTGATCAGCCATATCAAACCGACCCAGGGCAAAACAGGCAGAAGCAGGCGGTTTCTAAGCCACCGAAACGTAACTCTATTTTTTTTGCTCGATTTTTTTTCCATGTACCTATATATAGGTAGAGCAGACTTACGTAGACAATGGCTCGCTCAACTCAATCATACAAGTATGAAACACCGCTTCGATTGGAAGGTTAGGGACTGCAAGGTAGCTTTCAAGAATCTTAACATCTTCTCATCCGCCGCATAGCAAGCCACTATCAGCTTCGATGCCGGTTGTACCGTTCATAGAGCGGAAGACGGTACACAAAACCTTGGCCAGACAAGCGTTTAGACGATTTTATCAGCCGGACTTCGCGACCAATAGATTCCGTCGCGAGCCCGACAGTCCGCGCGGGTACCCCTCTATTGACAAACCCGAAAGTCGGCAGCCTATCTCAGATAGGCTCAATTGACATCCTAAAAAAGCGCGTGATAGGATTGGAATAGATTAAGAATCTGTTCATGTGATTTGGGCTGAGCTCGATCGCAAGACTCTACCGTTGTATTTTAAGTTTGCCGAAACTGCATCTAGAATACGGAGGTTACTTCAATCGTCTGACGTTCTTACTAAATGTCCTTGTTTATCAGTAGTAAATCGTAAGTAGTTTTCTTTGGCACGGTGGACCGAATATGACCCGTAGAACTCCTCCAACTTCCAGAAGAAGGAATAAAGCATTTAGAAGCAGAACAGGTGCGATGGCTGCAGAGTACGTAGCCACCATGTATGTCCTGTTCATTTTCATGTTCTTTCCGATTCTCAACTTAGGTGTGGTTGGATTGAACGCATTTTTCCTCTGGTTTACATGTAACTGTGCTGCTACTGTTGGAGCCAAATCACAATGCTTCCAACAAGCTGTGCAGATTCCTGCCGGCTCCGGTCAGTGGTATCCAGGCGCTTATGATACAGCTCGCGCAAAAGCGGTTGAACTCAAAAGCTTCTTCCCTGGTATCGACTGGGTAGCAAGCGCTATCAATCCGGAAGTTCGCGCAATCTCAGAAAGAGTAGATCCGGCAGCGCCTCCCGGATATGTACACATAGGTCCTGGTCCCTGGCCAGCATCCGAGCGAGCTAAGACCGACACCGATCAATACACACTTCTACTTAGAGTGACCATCAACGGTTCGGCGGCTCCACTGATCAACGTCCCATGGTTTAACATCCCCGGACTGAGTAAACCGATGGACTTGATGATGATGTCGCAAGCCCAGTTCGAAAATCCGCCTGGTCTTCTGTTCTAGCAAATCGAACAAATTGATTTAAAACGACCTCGACACTAACGTGCCGGAGGTCGTTTCATTATCTCGCAAGCAGCAAGCCGACAGGATTTACAGGTTTGCAAAACCGCGAGATTCCTCACACCGTCCTCACACTACTCCAATAAGGTTGATGATAGGCAAATATTGCCGTTTTGTGATTTGGTCGAACTCAACGGCAAACCAAATACAACGATTTAAACACTTAGTACTTCTTCAGAGGAGAATCAGGAGCTCATATGCTCAAACAAAGAAAAATTCGCGATCAGAAAGGGGCTGCGGTAACGTGGCTTGTCCTCTGTCTTATGATGTTTATTCTGATGTGCGGGTTGTTTGCATTTGACGCTAGCCGCGTTCAGATGGCGCAAAGAGAACTGACAGCAACATGCGATGCTGCCGCTCTTGCCGGAACAGCCATGCTCACCAGTTACGACGTGAGTAACGACACTGGTCCACCCGCATCACCTGTGGCTGCGGGGCAAAAATTGCTGGACGCTCAGAACAACTCTGGTGCGTACGCCTACAACATGTTTCTCATGGGAAACATCCTGGGTAAACTAGTCCGCAACCAAACGACGTTGGTATCAAACTTGTCTCAGTTGGCGACAACTACAGATGGTGATGTCAAAGTCTGTATCGGTCTAGTAGACCCGCAGAACGGTTACTCATCAGTCGCTCCGGTCATTCCGGGCAACGCGGCTGGTACCGCCATTGGTGTCTACGCCGGTTACGGTTATCACCCGGCATTCATCTCCTTTTTCGGCATCGGCAACGTCGGCATCAGAGCCGCATCAGTAGGCGGTCTTCCGCAAGTTGACGCAGTTTTGGTTCTCGACCTTTCCGGCTCGATGGACGACCTGACACCAGTCACACTGGTGCAACGGTACTGGGATGCGCACCGTGGATCCGCATTCGGTGAGCCTGAGCCGGCCACCGGATACACAGGAGCGAACCCAGACTCTCTGGGCTGGTGCGACGATGCCACCGCAGGACGCGGATTGGTCAACAGACTGATTAGCGGCTCGGCGACTACTCCCTACACCCAAGCGACCGACTTCACCAATCCACTACCGGCTGTCGGTAACCCCGGTGACCTTGGATCGCAACCCGGATGGGCTTCGACTGTCAACGGCGTCGCCATGAAAAATGGCGGTCCAGACAACGTCCTGGACTTCGATGAATTCTCGGGTCACGGATGCGTCACTTACCTGGAGGCTCCTCACCCGAACACAAACCAGAGCATCATCGAGTACATGGGATTGGACACGGCGACGTACCTGACAGGTACATCGCTCAACGCGCTTCCACCGCAGAACTTGCAGTTCTCTGAGAAGGGCACCACTCTCACCGGTAACCAAGTTCTGGTATTCAAGCCGTACCTCAGACATGACCCTCTGATGAACGACTTCAACGCAGCACCAGGCAACTGCCCGTTGCTTAAAGACAGTGGTTCCGGTGTTCTCAAAATGGCCCAGCTAGGTTGGGCGATCGGACCAGGAACTGCGAGATGCTCTCCGTACAAGAACTATCTGACCGATCACTTGCATTATCCACCAGCTCCGGCATCTGGAATGGTCGGCAACGCACCGATTGAATATCGCTCCAACCTACCGAATCACGGGGTCATCTTCACAGACCTGGTTGTCAACTTCGGTCCTCGACCTGGCGATCCAGCGCTGCAAAATGGAGTCAAACCCAAGCAACCAGCCTGGGGAGGCAACATCTTCAGACCTGTGGACTACACCTTCGGTGGTGCCAGTGTCGAAGAAGACTCAGTGATTCAAGGTCAACAGTACAACTTCCCGAACATCGCAGTACTTGTCGAAGCAGCTCGCGGTAACCTGGATTCACCAGGATTGTCCGGCGGCAACAACTTCAACATGACCGGTCTGCACAGAGGTTATCACTTGCTCGGCGGGGACGTCGGACAACAAGGATACTTCGGACCTTCATCGGGTTCGATGCTTTCCGCCAGCGGTTCAGCATCTCCGAAAACCGGCTATCAAAGAGCCTATCAACGACTGGCTATGTGGTACTCACAACCAGTCGCCACAACGCTCGACTCCTGCGACCAGGCATTCTTCCAGCGTCTTACCGCGCTAACCGACTGCCGATTCGGTCTTGTAGGATTCTCCGATCGTTGGACGATCAGCGGCAACCCTCCTAACAGCGTGGCTTCGGCTAACACCGGTGTATTCGGCAGTACTGCCTACTACACTGCCAACGGTCCATCAGCCAACAGCTACTACTACGACATCGATTATCAGAACGTCGTAGATGGCGCTCCACGCGTGTGGGACGGTCGTATTGCAGCATCAACCTCTGCCTGTTCAGTTAAGCACGAATGTCGTGTCGACCAATCGGCTGGAGGTGGGCAAGGTATAGGATTCCGAATACCGCGCTTCCCGTTGAACTCCAGTTTGACGAAGGCGCAGTGCTTGCGGACCATGCAGAAAGGGGATGCGACATCCACGTATGCCTGGTCAGATCCGAACCACGGAAATGGACTGTTCAACGGAAGGCCTCTCAACGGTACTATGTGCTCTGAGGCACTAGAGACGGCGCGCTTGAGTTTCTCAACTGCACCGTATTCAGGAGCCCAGCGCGCAGGAAGTAAGCGAGCCATCGTGTTCTTCACGGATGGTGTGCCGGTTCCACCGACTGAGGCAGCTCCAAGCGCGGCGACAGCCGACCAGTGTAAGCAAGACGGTATCGCCATCTTCTCAATTGGTCTCAACATGTTAGGTAATGGAACTTTGACGGCTCAACAGACTACCTTCCTTGGCAACGGGGCGGGCGGACTATCCGGCAGAGCAAAGAACGGCGGACGATTCTTCATGTGTAATGACGTCACGCAGGTTCAGCAGGCATTCGCCTCCATTGCCCGTCGCTTGACGCAATCGCAGAAATAACAAGTTTTATTCCTGATTGCGAAACACTCAAAATTGCCCGCACCATTTGAGGTGCGGGCAATTTTCTTTTCACGCACACTTCACGTTCGCAATCTAAAGTGGATGATGTAGGCAATTCTCTTTTTGGAGGAGTCCTGTGAATAGCCAAGCCCAGCGACCAAACAGGAGACGTAAAAATCTTCTGAAACGCTTAAAAGGTATAACCGCTATTGAATTGGCATCCGTAGTGTCGATCTTGATCGTCATTTGCGCTCTGACATTCAATATTTGTATCTTGATTTTCTCCGCAGATATGTGCGACCGGGCATGCAGAGACTGCGCCCGAGCCGCCGGACAAATGTCCTCTGCTCAGGAAGCGGTCAATGCCATGAACGCGTGTCTGCTGCATCACAAAACTGCTGACAGTTTCGTGATCACGTCTTTCACTTCTGAACTTCTCGTCTATGAGGACTACATCGACGCAACCACAACAGGAAACGCCACTGTACGTGCGGACACTCCATTGCACAGAGTTCCGCCTCCGATCATTGACTCGCTAGCGGGTCAGTTGGAAGGACAAGGCCCTTATGTTGTGGTTCGTACCAATTTGACATCGCGTATCCCGGCGCCAATTTTCTTCTTTGGCGCGCACTTCCAGGGTACAAGCGGAAATTTGATGGATTTCCAAAGTGTGTACACGTTCCCTATAACCAACACACTGGGTCCACTTGCCGTAGCCCAGACCGCCGGCGATCCTAACCCGACGTCCGGTGCGTCGACCTCGGGCTCGACAACGAACCCAACCACTACACCTACTATCGGTCCAACAACAGTAACTCCAACCGGTCCTAACGGTCCGCTCGGCCCTGGTGGTCCTGGCGGTCCTGCTGGTCCTGGTGGTCCTCTCGGTCCTGGTGGTCCTAACGGACCCGGTGGTCCTCAAGGTCCTGGCGGTCCTCTTGGTCCTGGCGGTCCTCAAGGCCCTGGCGGCCCTGGTGGTCCTCAAGGTCCTGGCGGTCCCGGCGGTCCTGGTGGTCCTGCCGGTCCTGGCGGTCCTGCCGGTCCTGGCGGTCCTGGTGGTCCTGGTGGTCCTGCCGGCCCTGGTGGTCCTGGCGGTCCTGCCGGTCCTGGTGGTCCTGGTGGTCCTCTCGGCCCTGGTGGTCCTTCCGGTCCTCTCGGACCTGGTGGTCCTTTAGGTCCTGGTGGTCCTGGTGGTCCTGCTGGTCCTGGTGGTCCTGGTGGACCTGGCGGTCCTTCCGGTCCTGGTGGTCCTGCAGGGTCCTGGTGGACCTGGCGGTCCTGCCGGTCCTGGTGGTCCTTCCGGTCCTGGTGGTCCTTCCGGTCCTGGTGGTCCTGGTGGTCCTAAAGGTCCTGGTGGTCCTGGCGGTCCTAAAGGTCCTGGTGGTCCTGGTGGTCCTGCCGGTCCTGGCGGTCCTTCCGGTCCTGGTGGTCCTTCCGGTCCTGGTGGCCCCTGGCGGGCCTAAGGTCCTGGCGGTCCTGGCGGTCCTGGCGGTCCTTGCTGGTCCTGGTGGTCCTGCCGGTCCTGGTGGTCCTGCCGGTCCTGGTGGTCCTGCTGGTCCTGGTGGTCCTTCCGGTCCTGGTGGTCCTTCCGGTCCTGGTGGTCCTAAAGGTCCTGCCGGTCCTGGTGGTCCTGCTGGTCCTGGTGGTCCTTCCGGTCCTGGTGGTCCTGCTGGTCCTAAAGGTCCAGGTGGTCCTGGCGGTCCTTCCGGTCCTGGTGGTCCTGGGGGCCCTGCTGGTCCTGGTGGTCCTGCCGGTCCTGGTGGTCCTGCCGGTCCTGGTGGTCCTTCCGGCCCTGGTGGTCCTGCCGGTCCTGGTGGTCCTGCCGGCCCTGGTGGTCCTGGTGGTCCTGCCGGCCCTGGTGGTCCTGCTGGCCCTGGTGGTCCTTCCGGCCCTGGTGGTCCTAAGGGTCCTGGTGGTCCTTCCGGTCCTGGTGGTCCTTCCGGCCCTGGTGGTCCTAAAGGTCCTGCCGGTCCTGGTGGTCCTGCCGGTCCTGGTGGCCCTTCCGCCCTGGTGGTCCTGGCGGTCCTAAAGGCCCCTGGTGGTCCTGGCGGTCCTTCCGGTCCTGGTGGTCCTAAAGGTCCTGCTGGTCCTGGCGGTCCTGCCGGTCCTGGCGGTCCTTCCGGTCCTGGTGGTCCTTCCGGTCCTGGTGGTCCTGCTGGTCCTGCCGGCCCTGGTGGTCCTGGTGGTCCTGGTGGTCCTTCCGGTCCTGGTGGTCCTTCCGGTCCTGGTGGTCCTAAAGGTCCTGGTGGTCCTTCCGGTCCTGGTGGTCCTGCCGGTCCTGGTGGTCCTGGTGGTCCTGCGGCCCCTGGTGGTCCTGGTGGTCCTAAAGGTCCTGGTGGTCCTGGCGGTCCTTCCGGTCCTGGTGGTCCTGCTGGTCCTGCCGGCCTGGTGGTCCTGGCGGTCCTGCTGGTCCTTCCGGTCCTGGCGGTCCTTCCGGCCCTGGCGGTCCTTCCGGCCCTGGCGGTCCTTCCGGCCCTGGCGGTCCTTCCGGCCCTGGTGGTCCTGGTGGTCCTGTCGGTCCTGCTGGTCCTTCTGGTCCTGGTGGTCCTTCCGGTCCTGGCGGTCCTTCCGGTCCTGGTGGTCCTTTGGGCCCTGCCGGTCCGAATGGTCCTGCCGGTCCTTCCGGTCCTGCTGGAGCTAGTGGTCCTGGTGGAGCAGCCGGTCCAGCTGGAAGTACAGCACCAATCGGATAAACCAACCGATAGACGAAAAAAAAGAACGAAAAACAATGAGGCTCCCCGGATTGCTCCGGGGAGACCTTTTTTTTGGACACATATTCAAATGGTAAGGCACCAAATACGGTACCGACAGATCCTCAGCTCTGTTCTTAGTTAGAATCGCTTATCGCGAACATCACACACTAAAGTTGTGAACCGTATGATTGGCCAACCTCTACCCGGTAGCTCGCATTCCGGCGGATTCGATGTGAAGGACAGAAGTCCGCGCGCCGAGATCAGCGCGATAAGAAATTCGGAATGGCCGATGAACGATCGCGGCAAATTGATTTATGAACGTTCGCCCCTGTCGAAGTTAGTTCGCGAGCGGGCGACTCATGTTCGACTCGACGTAATCTTTGAGATCGCCCGTCCTGACCCGATATACGAAGTATGGTTCTTTAATCGTGTGAAATGGTAGGTCGTCGAATCTCACCCACTTGTTCGAATCTGGTGCTGGGACATCAACATAGTTGTAAACCAGAGTGACTATTTCCGGCTGATTTTTCGTGTTTTCATTGCACCAAATGAGGTGCCTCACACTAGCAGGTCGATACTTGCGACCCCAGCGCCCGGGCAGGAATTCGCAGAACAGTGACCTACGTTTTTCAAACTGAAAATGACTAAATTGATCCATCAAATCAAAGCGCGGATACTCGTAAATTTTCGCGGACCCGTCTGCAAATGTAATTACAGCAATACTGTGTCCATTCGCCTTTCTCAATCTGGAAAACATGCTCCAGTTTTGCTCTAGCCCGAAGAAACTAGCATAGCGCCTCACATAAGGAATCATGGCTTCCTCATATCCAGGATAATGAGAAAGTGAGATTGCGTGCGCTATCAGAAAAAAAACTACAAAAAAAACACTAAAAAGTATTTTTTCAGCACGTCCAAATTGCCTCTTAACGGTGGCATGTCTAGACGCTTCGTCCACAGACAACTTCTCTTCAGGGTTCATAGTTGCTCACTGAGTGGAAATTGTCGAGCTATCACTTCGTTCTTGACCGAACTGCTTTCCTTCGTCACAGAGAACTTATGCACCGATAGGCGAAAAAGCTTTTCCAGATCCTCTGGATCAAAAAATAAAAGCAGACTGACAATAAAGTACCATTCAAAAACCCCAAGGCTAAAGGAATAATCCAATCCCAGGTGAAATACGCACGCAATCAGAATTATGCTGTATCTCAATTTTTTGTTCTTCGCCCAGAGGAGGAAAACGAAGAGGGTTTCCAAAATCAGTGTCGAAAACGTGAGAACGATCGAGACGATTGGTACGTCAAGAAAGGCAGGAATAGCCACTCTCGTGTAATCAAGTATATGGGTGGCATAATAAACCGCCGAACCATCACGCCACTTTAGACCGGCAAATTTGTATAGAACATTGACCAAGTAAATAATGCAAAGTTGGACCTGAATCATTCTCTGAGCGGTCGGTAAATATAACCGACGACCGTTTTCCTTTTTCAGAAGTGCGTCTACGGAGAGCCGCTCCCCACAAGGCGAGAAGCATAAGAATAGCGCAATCAATCTGGCAAAATTATCGCCCGCCATCAAAATAATTGGAACATGATTACAAAGCGATAAATAGCACAAAAAAAGAATTGCAGTAGAGAGTCGAGTGCAAAAGCCAATCATCACAAGAAATGCAACGAACGCAGAAAAGTACAGAAAGCCAATTCTTACGCTATCTTCCGGAGGCAGAACAAGAAGTAGATCAAACACCGGCAAGCGATGCCACTGGTACACATCAATGCTCGAGGCCGGAAGAATAGAATTGACACCGTAAAAAAGCAGATAGTCACGACCAAATTGAATTAAGAAACTGGCGACCATAACGGCGCCAAAGAAAATTCTGAAGACACATAGTGGAAGCGGAGATTGCGGTTGAAACCAAAAACGATTCCAGGCATCAGGAAAGCCTTTGATCGTATCCGAAATGTTATTAGTCGAAAATGAGCTCATCATCTGAGACCCGGTTTCAGATGATTTTCATTCACCTGCAAAAGTATATGTATCGTGCGGTGATCCGTGCCCCGCAAATTAATCTGATCTTGCCTGGCATACTTCGAGAACGGCGCCAAATTGAAACCATTGAATACTGTCTGCACGTAGACAGGAGGATTATCAGGGTTCGAATTACACAGTGCGACAAACCGAGCACTGGCCGGCCAATAAAAATTGTACAGAGGTTCATTCACCCCATCGATCATAAACTTTCGAAGTTGAAGTCGATCGATGCCCTCATGAAATGAAAATTTTCGATTCTCGGGCCACTCGTAGAGCTTGATTGCGCCGTCTTTGAACGTGATTTGCACAGTAGCGAACTGATTCATTTCACGAATGTCCGGACTAAACAAATTCCATCTTTGTTTTAGACCCAAAAGCATGATCACCGGGTCTACATAAGCTTGTAGCCGAGCTCGCACCGGACATGGCGGAAGACACTGAATCGCCACAATGGAAAAATACACAACGATAATGAGGCTGATAACTTTGTGTTCAAAGCGGCAAGTACCGGACTTTTCAGCATTCAGGGAATTATATGTAATGTGATTTGTAGTCACCCTAAAATATGCCTCTGTTGTCTTTTTCATGATGATAAACTGGAATAGAATCATCAAAAAACACACTACCAGACTAGCTTAGCATTTACTGAAAGTGAACTGATGAAACTGAGCGAATAGAACGGACTAAACCAAACCACCTTGGAAAACACCTCTGAACATAGTCCTCTCGCTGTAGACGAAGCCCTAAACTTCGCCGAGAAAAAGCCGCCCGTCGGCGGGTTTTGGAAAGCTCTAATTACTGCATTCATCTCAATCTACTTCGGTTCTGTAATTGTCTGGCTTTTTGCAGAAATTCCGTTTCAGAGAAATTTAGCTCCATATGCGCACTGGATCAATATCGCAGATGGTGGTGTAC
The DNA here is from genome assembly GCA_044225915.1 of Obscuribacteraceae bacterium (SeqCode). GTDB lineage: Bacteria > Cyanobacteriota > Vampirovibrionia > Obscuribacterales > Obscuribacteraceae > JADYXR01. The sequence continues at coordinate 105,318 of JBGAHZ010000016.1, read as the reverse complement.
AACACTGGAGTCTCTTCAGTCCGGACGTCAGACACATCATCTATCACGAGACAGCCGTAATAACGTTCAAAGATGGAAGTTTGAAAATGTACGAATTTCCTCGCATGGAAAAGCTCAGCCATTGGGAGAAATTTAAACACGAGAAATTGCGCAAACTTTTTGGTGACTGCATTCCCTGGCCTGACTATAAAGTTTTTCTTCCGAGCGTGTCTCAATTCTTGGCTTTCTGCAATACAAATAAAGACAACCAGCCTGCGATAATTTCTATGATTTTCAATTCGTCTGAAAATCCACATCCGGATCCAAACAATTGGGAGTACCGAGATAAGCTGCCTTTTCACAGCGAAAAATCAATCTCATTTGTGTACACCGTTAGAGAATCTGATTTGATTTACGGTGCCTCAGGCAAGCAGCAAGCACCAAGTAGTAATCCGAGGGTGTTCGAGCAGAAATGAACAATCCCAAGAAAAAGGAAGTTCATCAGCTCTCGGTTGACGAGGCTCTTCATCACGCCGCCTCCAAACCTAAACTAACTCAAACGTGGAAAAACTGTCTTGCTCTTTTTATGTTGGCGTATATATTGCCCGTCGCCTTCTGGTTGTTTCGAGATCTGCCCAGCCAAATGGTAAATCCACAACCGTCCTCTGCATTTAAAGCGGCTCTCGAAGAAATTTCCATGAAGTGCATGATAGCCTCCGGTTCCATTCAACACTGGAGTGTTTTTTCACCAACTTTGAATCACACGATTTATCACGAGACAGCGATTATCACATTTCGAGACGGAGCCAATAAGATTTACGAGTTTCCGAGAATGGCTAAATTAAGCTACTTTGAGAGGTTCAAACACGAGAAGCTCAGAAAAGTTTTCGGCGATTGCATTCCTTGGCCTGGTTACGAACAATTTCTACCTTCGGTAGCACGCTATCTGGCAGTATCAAACGATAACGTCAAAAATCCGCCTGCAATGCTAATCTTCGAGCAGAACTACAACGTCAATCCGAAACCGGATCCGAATAACTGGAATTACAGAGACAAGCTGCCTTGGCATACCAGTAAGCATGTCACATTCGTCTATACTGTTCGCAAAAATGATTTGGCAGCATCCGCGCCTGGTGCTATCGATCTGAGACGAAGCAATTCTCGTATCTACGAAGAGTCAGTAGAACCGAAGTCTCAAGGTGGGACGATATAATGAACGAAGAAACCACGTGGCAAAAATTTCTGAAGATGTGGCAGGCTTTCTGGTTTGAGCCAACGTCGCCAACACCGGTTGCATTATTTCGCATCGCCGTTGGTATCATCACTCTTCAATGCCTCGTTATTCACTTGCTCAGCGACTGGCATCTTTACTTCGGAGATCATCCCCTCATAACGATTGAGACGATGATCGGGAAATACTGGCGATACGATCCATATTTCGATTTGATGCTCTTGCTTCCGCAAGGTGAAATATGGCGCTGGTACTTCTTCTGGTTTGCCGTCTGCACTGCGACAATGATGACATTCGGGCTGTTCACCAGATTCAGCTCCGTAGCTACTTTTCTTTGCTTGATGTCATTTCAGCACCACTTCTTGATCAATCAAAATTCCGGCGACAATTTTCTGCGAATCTCTCTTCTTTTTATCGCAATGTCCAATGCCGGAGATGCCTTTTCGCTAGACAACTTAATTAAAGCAACCAGGCGAGATTGGCGTATAGACGGCTTCCGCGCGCCGCTATCTGCGCCCTGGGCACAGAGAATGATTCAGTTGCAGCTGACGATCGCTTACTTCCATACATGGTGGTGTAAAGTCGCTGGCAGCGAATGGAATGATGGAACCGCAGTGTATTACGCCAGTCGATATGACGACGTCATTCGATTCCCGCTGCCGTTTTTATTAGACGACTTGAACATAATCAAAATACTGACGTGGGGAACGCTGATCGTCGAATTGGCTCTCGCCACCTTGATCTGGTGGCGCCCAGTGCGCTATTACGTTCTACTCGTCGGACTCGCTTTGCACCTCGGCATCGAATATACGATGAACCTGCCGATGTTCGAGTGGCTGTTCATCTCCTCCTATCTTCTGTTCATTTATCCTGAACACCTGACGATGACAATGGATTACATCAACGGTTTCATTCACGAGCGCATTGCAAAACCATCCGACCTTGTATTCGATGGCAACTGCATCTTCTGTGTCCGTACTGTCGGTCTAATTCATAGACTCGATATTTTCAATCTGATCAGACTTCACGATCTGCGCGCACTTAGAAATGAGAGCTGGCAATCAGAAGTCGATATGGATCGAGCTGAAAAAGAGATACTGCTCCGCACTCCTGACGGCAAGTGGCTGGGCGGGTTTGATGCGTTCCGCTTTATGGCATTTCGATTGCCATGGCTGATGCTGCTTGCACCGTTTTTATATCTGCCTGGCATCGCGCAGATCGGCGATGCGATTTATAAGTTTGTCGCTGCGAATCGCTATGCGTTTCTCGGTGGAACGTGCGATCACAAGACCTGCCAAGTTGTGGCAAAATAGGGGGATTCATGGCAAAAGTAGCAATAGCATTACTTGTGGCCGTGCTCTACATCTGGGTCATCATGGTGACGATGCCGTACCGACGTGAAGTCATACAGCAACAAGATCTGACCGACTACTACGAGAATTTGAATCGTGAGTTCGCTTCAGCAAAAGGTGACTATGAAGCACGAAAAGCAAATCCGAAATCGGATCCGGATCAATTGCTGGATGCGGAAGAGCGACTCGCGATGTTTCACTGGGAAAAACGCGAGTATGATCACGCGGTAGAGTTATTGGATGAGGTAGTCAGAAAGCGAAAACCCGCTGATGATGCTCCGTATAACGAGAAGTACATCGCATCCTTACTGCGACTGGCAGGAGTCTTCCGAGACGTCAGCAACTGGAAAATTGCGGAAATCGAGTATCAGGATATCTACAACTACGACAAGAAGTTCTTTGAAAAAACTGATCCTGATAACAGCAAAATTGCACGCGATCTGAACAACCTTGGACTGTTGTACTACATGAAAGGCACAAGCGAGAAAGACGAAAAGGTGCGTAACGAGATATTGAAGCAGGCCTCGGTGTTTTTAAACGATGCCATCAAAAAGTATCGAGCAAAACTTGGTCCCGACTCACCATCTGAGGCAATCTCATTGTGGAACTTGTACCTGACCGAGCGAGATCAAGGCAATGTCGATGTCGCAAACGGTTTGAAATTAAAAGCAGAAGCAATCGACGCAAAAATGAACAGACCAGTGAAGGCGCCTTAAACCCTTGTCAGCGAGCCCCCGGAGATGGTGGCGCCACAGGTTCAATCGGCGCACCAATTGGCAAACCTGTGACCGGGTCGATGTGATCGTCAGAATCGGAAGGTTTTCCTTTCAGTAATCGAAAGAATGAATTTGTCGCCGGTTGCGCAGGTGCCGCGTTGGCTTTTGGTGGCACATTCGTCACAGGAGTGGCTGATGGAGTCGGCTTGACTGGTGCCTGGGTTGGTGGCACGGACGGTGCTGGTGTTGCAGGTTTTGGAGCCATCGAAGCTGCTGGTACAGCGGGCACCGAAGCTGGTGGCGTAGTTACTGGTGGTGACGGTAATGGTGCTGATGCTGGTCGTGCTACCGCGCCTGCCGTCGCGGCCATCGGTACCGGAGCGATCGGTGCAGGCGCATCCGGTGCGGGTACGCCCGGTGCTGGAAGTGCCGCTGGTTTAGCTGGATCTGGAACGGCCGGTGCTGGAGCTACTGGTGCCGCTGGTGTGGCTGGCTGCGCCCCAGGCTGGCTTCCTACAGCCCTCAGTTTATACACAGTCAGCGCACAGCGGAAGGCGTAATAATCGAACGCGGGGTCCGAATCGGTATCAGGCCACTCAGCCATGCAAGACTCTTCGTAAAGGTTGTCGATGGTATCCATCAATTGATGCTCTTTCAGCAAGTCACCAAGACTGTCAGTGCTTTTCTCGAGCATAATCATGGTCGGTTTCTCCTTCAGGATATCCTTAATCAGCCGACCGTACATTTTGAACTGCTGACCTCTATATTCTGCGGACTTCTCAGGATTAGTGTCGATGAGAAGGCGGCTAATCAGCATAGGAAATCCATCAAGAAGGTAACCGACAGGCTTCCTGTTATATTGCAAAAGAAGAGGATAGGCGGGACGAGCACGGTCGTTGAGAATCAAGACCCTGTCGTTTACTTTCGTATCTCTTAGCAAAATGGTTGTATATGTTGTAACCGCCGGCAGTGGCAATTTCTCGTTAATAAACGCGAATCCAACATATCCGATCGTACTCAAATCAATTCCTTTGGCGTCTCTTACAATGTACAGTTTCAATGCAATGAAACCGAGAATGAACACAGAAACCAAAGCGATCATGGTCGCTGGTCGAAGCAACGGCAGCTGCAGATTCTTCCACTTAATGAGCGCGTTAAAAAACACGGAAAGCACGAGGAATGCAGCAAGTCCAGCACCATAAATCATAGGCAAGGCTTGATAGGTCATCGACTTGCCCTGGATTATAAATAACCCGAGCCCGAGGATACTCAACCCGATACAAGGTGCGATCAGACTGCACCAGCGCCTGAGACCAAGACAAAATACGATGATAAAGATGAGCAGATAGACCAGTTTTCTGAGATCGGGAGTTTTGTTCACCCAGAACAAACGACCGTCCCACATCTTATAATCGCAGAGCACCAATGGTAGTGCCCAGTTGAAGTAAAGGTGCGCATATTCAGTTGGGAATAAGGCAAAGTGGAGGAAGAAGAGGGCAATGACCGCGACGGCTGCGATCATCTCGCGCGAGCGAAAAGGCGAGAATTTCAGTTTCGTAACTAGAAAAAAGATCTCCATTGCAATTACGCCAAACAAACAAAGCGGATCCAGACAGGCAGCAATACCGCCGGAGATACCAGCAATCAGTGACCAGCGCTTACTACACTTATGATTCGTCCAGGTCAACCAGCGGCAGACAAAAAACGGGATGTAGAAGAGAAGGAATAGATGTTCTCGCTGACCGGCTTCGTCAATCATTATCAGGTTTAAAAGGGCAAAACCAATAATGAATAACGGCACATGAGCCTGCTCTCTGAAGCGCTGACGAAAGAGAATCTGAGCAGAAAGGAAGCATGAAGCGGCTGTCAAAATGACAATGAAGAAATTGAAAACTACAATCGGATGAACGAACGGAAGCATTTTGCTGAATAGCGCTGGTATCACATTGACGTACATCAGCGCGGGCGATGACACATCGAAGAAGTCGATGTAGGGCGTTTTACCCTCGACGATCAATCGTCCACATTGAAACGCCATCGCAGCCTCTGCCGGAATGTTGATCGCAAACAGAAGAAACTGACACATCATCGCCACGAGAATTCCCGCGACAATGATAGTCGCATTCTTTCGCACGACCTGAGATGCTCGTGCGCTGGTTCTCGATACTCTTTCCGCAAGCAGCATGAATTGCAGTATTATCTCCCTGGTTTTCGTCTGAATGTATGGAAGTTTTCAATATCCTGAAGCTGATCGTAGTCCTGCTTCAGATGCAGGTTTACGAAGTCTCGCGACTCCACGAAATAGTCAGGTCCCTTCTGCATGAAAATAAACCGTGGTTTGTTAGCCTCGATGTCCTGGGCGTATTCATCAATGATGCGATCAATGTTGCTGTAGAGTTTTTCATTCTTCTCGGTGTGCGGCAAGACATCTTTGATGTACGACAGAACCGAGATTATTACCATGTGCAAGTGTCGAGAACCCGGTGCGAAGCGTAACTGGGTGAGCCACGGATAACCAGGCGAAACCGCGTTGGACATGACGATGGCTTTATCGCCGAGTTTGTAACCATCAAGCACCAGGTCGGTGTACGGACCATTGATATCCGCCCAGGGAGATAGCCCGCTATATCCGATTATCTTCATGTCGAATTTTCGAGGATCGTTGGCGACTACCGCGTTGTCATCAATCCCATCCTTGATTACGATTCCCAGGGCAAGCAAAACGAGAGAAACAAGAACCGCCCGCCTGGGAAACTTGAGCGGTGAATTATTTTTGCGTGCAAAATTACTTGCGACTTTATGCAGTTTTTGCGCAAGCAGAATTTTGAGGAACCCAATTTCCATGCACATCAGAATAAACGCAGACGCATAGACCGGCTGGTCATGGTAATGCCAACCCTTGAACTGCAGCAGATATGGAATCACACTGGCGAGTACGAATACGAGCAGAGGCAACATCAAAGTCGATCGTTTTCTCATTGCGACTGCCAGAAAACAGGCTATCGCCATGAGGTAAAAGACGTCTCGTTTAGCCGGCTCTGAAAAAGAGGCGCCGAGCGAGGTGTCCCAAAAGCTGTATCCAAGCGCGAAGGCGGGAATAACAAACTCGAAATAAGTCTTGCGCATCATCTCCGGCACGAAGAGAAAGTGGGCGGCGTAAACAACACCGACCAACGCGCAACTGACGGTTTCATAAGTTATTAAAGGCGATACCTTGCGTTTATCAAGCAAGAAAAACAGTTCCACCAGCACTGCCGGAATAAGAAAGAACGGCTTCAGACAAATTCCGACCGAGGCAATCATGCCGATCGCGCAGGAATAAAATTTTGACTCCACTCCTCGTCCTTGCCATCGCAGCCAACGCAGAATGAAGAACGGCATGTAGAGCAGTACAAAAATTTCCTCGCGCTGACCAAAGTCATATCTCAAGAAGAAATTGAACAAAGTCAATCCTATGAGAAATGGCATGAAGAACGGCGCTTCCGCTCGCTTGGCTTTGGTGAAAAACAAAACCAGACATGCGGAAACCGAATAAACGATTAAGAAAACCAGAAAGAAATTGAACGACTGCGTGACCGGGAAATTGAGCAACTCCGCCATGTACGCGGGGATAGTATCCAGATACCAAATCAATGGCGGGTTGACGTCAAACATATCAACGTAAGGAATTTTGCCTTGCGTGATCAGCTGCGCCGCCTGCAAGTGCAACGCCGGGTCCCAACCGATTCGCAGTGGATGCAAGATTACTGTGTGAATCAGACGTGCAGTCATGAGCGTGACGACAGCTATACACGCCCAAAACAGATCTCTGTCATCCTTTAAAACGGACTGAGACGACAGTTTCGCGTCAACGTTTCTCACGACCGCGTCAGCGTCTTCGCCGTCTGATGACCGCGAAGGAATTTGCTCATCGCCATCGGTGGTGGCAGATTTCTCTTCAGACAATTCGTCTTTTTCCACCACTCATGCCACCAGTTCTAGTAGCCGTACTTACGATATAAATGTTCGTCAGTTTTCCAGTTATACATCAGCCATTCCTGAGAGATGCTCTGGGTCTCGCTCTTGACGCGTTTGAAGAATTTCCAATCCTCAACTTTTTCCAAACTCGGCAACGTCGGAGTTAAATGTTCTGCAAACCATCGACGAGCTAATTCTTGATCGGCGTCCTTATCCTTAAACTCGGCTTTATTTTTCAATTCAGCCATTCGACCGGGCAACTTAAACGTCAGCCAGACATCATAATTCCCGGATTTGGTACCGCCACCTTTGAGCTCGGAAATCTGTACCGGCGAATCATTGAAATTCTCAGCAAAAATTTGGTCTGGTTTTACGGTGTAATCAGAAAAACCAAGTTTGTAAATCATGTAGCCAACAACACCGATCACAAGCACCACGAGCAGTGCCAGAAAAGGTTTCAAGTTGGGATTTGAATCGTCAGCCATACCTAGTTTTTCTACCCCGAAAACGCGACCACCAAATTAAGCGACTGCATCGAAGCGTCGCACACTCAGTTTACCAATAGAAAATTAGTCTTGCGATGACAAGACCAAACTTGCCAGTCTCGCTCGAATCGAAGTTCATTTGGCAAGGATCAGGCAATCAATACGTCTCGGCAACGGGGGTCGCGGAGCCGCCAGATGGCTGCATCGGATACGAAGTGATGGAAGTTGACGCAAGCTTGAATCACCGTGGCTACAAGCCCGAATGTCAAACCGAAGTTTTGCATGAAGTGCGGAACGAAGATGTAGATAAACATGCCCGCCACAATCACGTATGACCAGAATCTGAGTGATCTTGGCGAAAACCAGTTTTTGAAAACATCCTTGGACAGCATACCTTCAGGCAATCCTTTCTCTTTGATGTAGAAACCAAGAGAGATGGCAAGATACTGACTGCCGTGGAAGAAGTTAGGTCCGTACATCCAGATCATCGATGAAGCCATACCGACTGACCAGCCGATTGCCAGTACTGTCGCTACCTGACAGAGCGCGGGGAAAGGCATCATCTGTCCGTCGCGCATCCACTTGCGCAGAAGCGTGCCGACGAACAAGATACTCATTACGGTGAACAGGAAATTGCCCAGATCGTTGAGCCAGAGCGGCAATCCCCAGAATGGAACATCGACACCCCAATACATATAAGGACTGAATTCTCTGTGACACAAAATTCGCGTGATGATTGCATACGATGTCGAATGCATAAACCAGCGGAAAACTTCGCGTTCAAAATTGGTCATGTAGTAGCCGCGTTTGTAGCAGTAGATCAACGCGACACCAAAACACTGACCGACGTAATGCTGGAAAACCCACATCATGTGAATGTACACAACAGTACCGGCGGCTTCTTTGAACAGGCAAGCTAGAACAAACAGCGTCAGGCTGAGCCATGGCAAGTAGTACGCGTAGAGCCTGAAGGTCTTCCGACTCTCAGGTGTCGCGTAGATCCGCATGTAGGTCGCAATGGTATGAGTATCGGCGAAGAGATGTTGCCCGAAGATGCCGGCGATGACGATGCCGGTGGCTAGTGCGAATGTGCCCTGGTTGTTTGCCAGAGCAGGCTCCAAGTTGTTCCACCCGTAGAGCGCATAGTGGATGGCGAATACGCCCCACAACATGCCGCCGTACACGAATAAAAAGTCAAACCATGGATTGACAATCCATGGATGAGGCTTCGCTTTCGCGAGGACGGGTGTAGTTTCTGCCGGTTTCGCTTCGGCAATTGCTGGCACGCCAGCCAGATTTATACTGCTACTAACCAAGGATGTTTATCCTCATTGAACTCATTGTGCGGCCACACCAGGAGTCTAGTTATAGTATACCCATAGACCGAACTACGTAACGATTAAACCAGTCAGGCTCTAGATTTTCGCCGGTTTGACCGGACGCTTGGTGGATTAATCGTTTCGTCCTAGGAGAGCAGAAGTTTTCTGCAATGATTGTCACGCAAGCGCCAGATGGCAGCATCGGTGATGAAGTGGTGATAGTTGACCACGCCCAGTACGAGCCCGCCAACCATGCCGAAGTCCAGACCCATTTGCATGAAGAAGTGGGGGATTCCGACGTAGAAGAAGCAACCGGTCAGGATAACGGTACCGACATATTTAACTGCCGGCCAACGAATGGTCTCTCTAGCCATCTTCCAGGTGTCCATCCCTTCGGGCATGCCACGTTCCTTCAGGTAGTAGGAGAGGCACACTGCGAGATACTGACTGCCATGATAGAAACCTGGGACATAGAACCAGAGCATTGAATTCTCGCTGCCCTTAGAGAGCCCCAACGCTGCGACTGTAGCGATAAGGAAGATTGATGGGATTGGCATGAACTTGCGATCCATCACGGCTTTCTTAATCAAGACACCGACGAATGCAATCGCCAAGCTAATAAGAACCCATTTCGATGCATTGAAAAATACAAGTGGCAGCGGCCCCCAGAATGGAATCGGCACACCATAGAAGTTACGCGGACTGAATTCCTGGAAGGTCAAAAATCGAATGATCACGTAGACCGACATCGAAAGAATGAAGTATCGGAAAATTTCCTTTTCGATGTTTGTCATGATGTATCCGCGCTTGTAACAGTAGATCAGCGCGATACCAAATGCCTGCTGTGCGTAGTGCCAGAAGACCGTAATCAAGTAAAGATAGACGAGTGAGCTCGTAAACTCCGGCTTGGTCAGCCCGAGAATGAAGATTGGAATGCAGGAGTAAACCAACCATGTTCGGTAAAACTTAAAGCGTTTACGATCCTCAGCGCTTCCCCAGATTCTCATGTAAGTCGCAGTGTTATGCGAATCGGCGAAAACATGTTGGGTCAGAAAAACAATTGTGATTAAGAACATCGATAGGGTGCCTGGACTCATATCCGTCGGCACCGTCAATCCTATGAACTTCCAGTTAATCAGCATGAAGACGAGGACGCCGCCACCAGTGATGAACATGAAGTCGAAAAACGGATTGATTATCCAGGGATACGGCTTCCCGGCGTGCGCCGCGACTGCATCGCTTTTTGGAATCTCGGGTACGCCTGTACCCGCAATACTACTGCTGACCAAAATTCTTCCCTCTTCAAGCGCGAGCGCCAATGACTACGTGGTTTGTCGAGGCCCGGCTGATCGCATTGTACCCGCTGCAACTTACGGTATATCTTATGTAAACCGTCACGTTTCGCTGGTCTCCTTTACTAAACTTGCTTGCGGCCGTGCGAGCGAAAACTCACCATCTTCATTTATTAGCCGGTATTCGTGAAGTGTTCGTGAAGTGAGATATATTCGGCCGCTTATTAGTTCAATTTCTACAACGCAATCGGACGTCGTTATGTGATTTGTGAGCGCCCATGCTGCTATCCCATCCGTCTCATAACCAGGGCATGGGGGCTGCCGAAGCGCCCCCCACTAGCGGTCATACACTAGCATTCGTGCACGAGCAGACGTGCACTTGCAATCCTGCGCTACCATCCATGCAGCAGCAGTCCGCTCTATTTTTTGGATTTTTGGTAAAGGTAGTACGGTGACACACGACGGATGGTGTCTTCGAAACTGGTCGGTTTAAAATCCAATTCTGCGATTGCTTTGTCGGAACTGAAAAAGATTTTGTGCTGAGCAAGCCAGGCGGCTTGTCGGCTTACTGGAGACTGCATGCCGAACATCGGCAAAACCGTTTCTGCCAATGAACCTAAACCAATCATCAGTGATGACGGGATCTCGAACATCGGCGCGCGCACACCTTGAACACGCGCGAAGACTTCGGCAGCCTGACGGTAAGTCAGATTAGCACTGACGAGCGCGTAACGTTCTCCTGGAGTCCCCTTCTCCATCGCGTTGACATGCGCATCCACGACGTCGTTGATGTCGGAAAACGTAACACCACCTTTGGGAACGCCCAGCAATGCGCCTTTTGCCATAGCAGTAAAAATCGCATGGTGATGCGGATGTTGGTCGCCCTGCCCGAAAGTGATACCAGGCGACAGAATAATTACAGGCAATCCGCGAGCGAAGATCGTCTTCACTTCTTGCTCTGCAGCATATTTCGAATCGCAGTAGTTTAAACCCAAACCGCCGAGATTGTATTCCATCGCCTCAGTTCCAATCTCACCGTTTTTTGGAATACCCATTGCGGCGACGGAGCTGGTATGAATTACTCTGCCGACATTGGCACGCAACGCGGCTTCCATCACGTTTCTCGTGCCGACGACGTTGACACCATATTGACGGTGAACGTCTTTCTTCTTGTACGAAACCAGCCCGGCAAGATGGAAGACGACTTCCTTACCGTCCATCGCCTGATACAGTGACTCAATGTTGGTGACGTCGCCGCTGATGTGTTCGATTGGTAGATCGCGCAATTTCTTGGATGCCGTGCCCGACCTGCCGAAAGTTGTGACGGTGTGTCCATCGGCGACCAGACGCGAGACAAGATTCGAGCCAATGAAGCCACTAGCCCCGGTGACGAGGATTTTCTTCATTTCCTTCGAACTGGCTGCCTTCTCATCGGTCATCGGAATTCAACTTGCTGGAGGGGGTTGCGGGGATAAACGTGCCAATCGGGTTGTGGCGGTAGGTTTCCAGTGCGGTTTCCAATGTCGACCCTTCTCGGTCGATCACGGTCACCAGACCGTTAGCATGGCAGATATTGTCGTTCATTGAGAGGACAACTTGGTCACTACTCAAAGTAGGAACTTCTTGAACCAATTCCATGACTGCCGCTAAAAGTTTACCGGCTTGAGGATGCAGATTTACTACCGGCTTCTTCTTGCCAACGATCCGTTGCAGTTCTTCAACAAAGCGTTTCATGGATAAGACAGTAGAGCCGCCAAGCTCAATGGTTTCTCCGTCAAATTCCGATGAGATACATTTCGAAATCGCTTCAACGCAATCTTTGATGAAAATCGGCTGAATCTTATTGAGACCACCATTTACAAGTGGAATCATCGATTTGTTTTGAATCAATTCGGTCAACCGACTGACAAGCTTGCTGTTGCGAGCGCCAATCGTTCTTCCAATCAATAAAGACGGTCTGAGAATTGTGAACGGCAAACCGGAGGCTCTGAACTCTTCTTCGGCCAGCCACTTTGTCCTATGGTACTTGGACGGAGCGTCCTTAGCCGTTCCCAGCGCAGTGACCAGAATGATCTTTTTGCAAGCCGCTTGTTTCGCACACTCGACGAAGCGGCGGGTCAGGTTTTGATGCAGGTCGACGAACGATTCATTCTTCTTTGGCGCGATTGAACCGATTAAGTGAACAGCGTATTCAGCGCCGTTGAAAAACTCCGCGGCATTCGCGTCCGTCAGCGCGCCCTCGACGATCTCGGCGCCCATTTTTTTGAGCACGTCGACATCTTCGGAGCGAGCTCCTTTGCGCACAAGACAGCGCACGCTTCTCCCCTCGCCGAGGAGCCGCTGAGTCAAATGGCTGCCAAGATAACCTGTCGCGCCGTCTACCAGTATCAAACTCTGCCTGTCCCTTTCAATACCGCGTTAGATGCGGTTGCGTTTCATTCTCTTATAGACGTTCTTCATCAAGGTGACTTCTCCGACTTCATTCCCTTGAGCTTGATGTCCGAGAAACTGCATGAGGTATCCGACGAAAATCAACAATGCACCACGACCGACATCCTTACCGGTGAAGAACAGGAAGAAACCGGCAAAAGCAGCAGGCACTCCGACGATGTGCAGAGCGGCATTAACAGGATGAGAATGGCGACCGATGTAGTCTTTGACAAACCAATTCACACCAGTCAATGGACAGCTCTTCTCTTCGGTTGCACCATGCACGGTGGCACACTCAGCGGAGTGCGTATGCCGAGGTTCTGTAGCGGTTTGAACTCGGCCGCCTGATGAAACCTCTTTAGTGCTTGTATGCGAGCCATTGTTGTGTGAGCCGTTGTTACTCATGTCCTTTCTCCCTTAATTGCGCTCGGCATTTTGAAATGTGGTCAGTGTTTTTGAGATACCTGTTGAAAATGGAACGCGATCGACATAATTCAAATCACGTTCTGCTTTTGCAATGCTAAATCCTTGATTTACTCCAGCCAGTCTAAATGCGGCTTTCGAGAAACGCGCCAGTTTTCTCTGCGTATCGACACCCATGATTGGTGCCACAGTCGATACCACTTCGCAAACCAGCTTTGCCGCCGCCCCCGGTACCACCTTTTTTACTCTTGGCAGTTTCAAACCGTCGGCGATAGCATCAAACAAATCTTTTTTCGAAATTTTCTGTCCGTCGGTAAGGTTGTAAACCTGACCATAAGCCTTCTCGTTCAAAATCGCGGACTCGATCGCTTTGCTCAAATTCTCAATGTAGATTACGTTGGTTTCTTTCGTGCCACCATCGATGAGCATGGCTTTGCCTGTCGAAATAGAATTGATCAAGCGGGGCATCCAGGCGCGTTCCCCCGGTCCATAAATGAAGCCGGGACGGAGCGAACTGACCTTCATTTCGGATTTACCGACTTCGGACATGACCAATCTCTCTGCTTCCACCTTGGAGTCGGCGTATGCCTCACCGCATGGTTTCAGCGGCTCGCTTTCATCGACGTTGTACAGGTCGCCTTGACCGGTAATAACCGAAAGACTGCTTATATAAATGAAGTGTTTTATTCCCTTCGATTTTGAGGCTTCAAGAATTGACTTTGTGCCACCAACATTGGTTGCAAAAATTGATTCGCGTGAGCCGTAAGGATCGACTGATGCGGCGGCATGCACCACAACTTGAGCGCCAGAGATAGCCTCTGCTACGGCAGCGCCATTGACCATATCGGCTACTCTTATTTCGATTGCAGGAGACGTGAAGTGCGACAGTCGTTTTTTATCCCGACCGATAGCGATCACTTCGTAACCCCGCTCCGCCAGATAACCTACCAGGTGACCACCGACCAGTCCTGTCGCACCGGTGACGGCAACTTTAGGTTTTTCCGAGTTGGACATCAGACCTCCAGAAGAGCCAGCCTACCGGAAAACGACCGGGGCGAGCTGAGTAGTGGAATCTTAACCTGAGCTTCAGGCGCACCTTCGGCAACTCGCTGTTGACGAAGCTTTGTATAAGTACCGGCCGGAAGAATTCTAAGAACTGGCTCCGCAAGCCGCTTGGTCGATCGTTTGTCTTCGTACTCAGGATTCTGCATCCGCAATGACTGATCGAAGACTCTGATGAATGCTACTTTTAACGACTCCGGCATATCAGTGTTTAACTCTGCGTAGCAAACATAATATGGAGGATGTCCCAGTTCCACTTCCGAAGTGAAGTGACTGATTTCACCCATGTTCAATTGTTTGACAGCCTGGGTGAGCGCGACGAGAACTTGCTCTTCAGTAATTTTCTCACCGGTGATGGAACTGACACCAAGTCCTTTACGGACGAATTTCATAACTGGAGTCTTGTGTTTGAAATCACAGACTTCCATCAAATCGTTGATGTTGTATCTATACAGTCCGGCGTTGGTAGTGAAGAAGATGTAATAACGCTCGTGCAATTTCAAATCTTCGATTGTCTTGAAATTCATGTTGCCAGCGTCCATATCTTCTTCGGATACAAACTCGAAGAAGTGGGAAGTCAAAGCGAGCACACCGCCGGCACCATCATCGCTAATTGGAATAGTGCCCCGACCTTCTGAAGCCATATAACCAAAATCGCGAATTGGAATATCACCGTAGAACTCAGGTAAGCGGTCAAGGTAGAACGACATGGGTCCGCCCTTCCAGCAAGACATAACGCCGAGGTTCTGCCACACCATCTGTGGTGTCAGCGTACCATTCTTATCCAACAACCTCTGTAGTTCATCCGCGCGTTTCGGATCCGGCTTGAAATACGGTTCAAAAGCAGAGCGCAGATGCGCAGGCGGTTCATAGTTTTTATTCAGCGTGCCGTTGCGTAAATCTCTAATCAGACTGACAGCGTGCTCTCTAAGCTGATCGGCAAGCAGAAGCAAACTCGACGGATTGCATCCTAAAACCGCAGTGACGTTTTGTCCGATTGAAACACGCAACATCAAATAGTATTTGATGTCCACATCCTTAATAGTGCAAAGTTCATATGGAACAGCAAAGTGTCTTCTGATGATCGGAGACTGGCGGCGATTCAACAAACCGGACACCGCACCGTACGGCAGTCCGCCTGGCGTGACGCCTTCTTGATCGTTACTCGTGATGATGAGGAACTTGCCTTCAGCAGCGCGCGGAAAGCTCTCGATCAAATGATAGTTGTGCACTTGAAACGCATGTGTATAGTCCTTCAAATGCGTCTCGGAAATCGGCACATACTTGGGAGTGGCCGTAGTACCACTAGTAGTGGCGAACATAAAAGGATCATCTGAAGTGAGCTGATTCTTTTCGCCGGCAAGCAGCTTTTCCACATACGGCAGAAAATATTCATAGGTTGTGTGTGGAACGTTCTTCTTATAGTCTTCGTAGCTTTTGATTTTGTCGAAATTGTGCGCTTTGCCAAATGCACTGGACGCGTGGTTTCGAACTATCTCCATCAATTTTTTGCGTTGAGTTTCGCCGGGATTTTTCAACGCTTCGTAGAAGCGCTTGATATGCGTCGCGCGCCGGTACAACTGACCAATTTTGATATCGAGGTTACTTAATTGCATGATTTCCTTCCAATTTCAGGCGCCGGCAGCATGAACATAACTGACTGCTGTATCTGGCACTTTGACAAAAACACGCCGCAGCTTGTTTTCATCTACTGTGATTCCTAGACCCGGTCCTTGCGGCAAGAATGCCTTGCCGCCTTGCTTCATCGTGGTGTCTTCCACGGATAAATCTGACTTCAACAAGAAACGATTGAAAGATCCCTCACAATTATCGAGAGGTCCTTTCACACAAGCGAACGCGCGCCCTGCTGCACTCAGGATTGCCGATTCGCCGACTTGAGCACCAAGCAAACATCCAATCCCGGCTGCCCGAGCCATGTCCGCCATTTCGCAAGCTGCGATCAATCCACCGACTTTTGACAGTCTAATGTTGAAGCCGCTTGCTCCTTTTACATCTATTAGTGTTTTTGCATCCTTCAAGGTAAGAAGAGATTCGTCGGCAACTATTACCTCCGGTAGTTCGCGAGTTAATCGCTGCATACCGGCAAGATCTTCCGGACGGACCGGTTGCTCGATCGAAGCGATATTGTATTCACGCATCTTCTCGGCAAAATAGAGGGTCTCTTCCACAGTCCACGCGCAATTGGCATCAATGCGCAAAATACACTCCTCGCCCATGATCTGGCGAGCCATTTTCAAACGTTCTAAATCAACTTCCCAATCACGACCGACTTTGATTTTTACGGTTTTAAAACCATAGAACTTGAAAAACCAAAGAAGCGCATATAAGGAATACTTTCCGGAGAACGGCACGACGCCGCCATACGTGACATATGAAGAGATGCTGGCAGTGTTGCTCGCTTCGCCCGTGATGCGCTGGAAAGAACCACTTTGAGAAAGACGAACAACATCGTTCATCGATAACAAAGATGCCACAGACAATCCATTTGCGCGTGCCACCGCATCTAGTATCGCCAGTTCGACAGCGCACCAGGAGGCGCCTTTCGGTTTTTCAGTCAACAAAAACATTCCGAACAGCTGCCGCAGTTGAACCAGCGCGTCAAGCGGAGACGAGAAGGTCAGACCGGTAAGCTTGGGAATGTACTCTTCGCGTATTACTTTAAGAGCACCTTCGGTGGTTTCACCAGTAACATAATCGCGAGGGACGCTCTCGCCCCAACCCACTACACGTCTGCCGGTGTTCTGATCTTCGAGATCCACTTTAACCACGACATTGAGCGATGAATTGCGCGACGCAAGGCTGTGACCGAAGGAAAATCGGAAGGGCAATTTGATCGCGAACGCTTTGATTGAAATGATCTTCATTAGGACACCGAGGGCGAGCGAGACAGAAGCCACTCTGAAATCAGGTGAGTGTACTCTTTAAACCAATTGGCGTCAAAGTCCAGACAGTGATAAGCGTCTGGAAACAGTCGCAGGGCCTTATCTACAGACTTTAACTTGCCGTACCAGGCTTCCAATTTTTCAGTGTCGACGATTGCGTCGTTGCCGGACTGAACGATTAAAACAGGCATCGAAATGTTCGGCGCAGTCTTCTTTGCCAACTCACCGAGTTTATGACTCTCTACGAAAAACGTGGCCGTCACCTCTGTAAGACGCAACGGGTCTTTCTCAAGGTATTCCAAATATTTCGGATTGTCGGTAAACATGGCAGTCGTCAGCGGAATCGGGTATTTACGCATCGCTCTGCGTCCACCCATGACGTGATTGGCAGCAATCTCCATCTTCGTCTTTAAGTCGTAATCTACTTTAGTGAAGATAGCAGGACTGCTGAGAATGAGTGCCGCGATCGGGAACTGACCGACAACGCCCTCGGCATCTGGGGTTGGCGTTTTAGTCTGTTGCTGAGCGAAGAGAGTGGCCGCTTTAGCGCCCCAGCAGTTGCCCCACAAGATGATCGGATGACCCATGTGTGCAGTGCAGATTTTGCGCAGCATCCCGTTTACATCATCTATAAAAAGTTGGTAGCTGGAGAGGTGCCCGCGATCTCTCGAGTTGAGCCCGGAACCACGTCTATCGGGTGCATATATCGTCACACCCTTTTTATTGAGAAGGTCGGCGGTATTCTCGAACCACTGACTGTGTCCCTCGATGCCGTGCAAGTAGAGGACGACAGGGGCACCAACTTTCCCACGCCAGGTACGGCAGAGCAGCTGTGCGCCGTCGGATGCGCGTATCCACTCATGTTCGGGTTGTTCTGCCTGTCGCGGTGTATCGGTCTGTGGAAGAGGTATTGATGCGAGATCTTTCAAAGTGTTTTGAGGTCTTTTTTATGAATGGAACGATTTGAGCTTGAATTCAGCCGATAGAAATACCTTAACTAAATTCGATCTAAGAGAAACTCTTTCTTTACAAGAAAATACGTCCAAAGTTTAGCATCTGAGAGCACGATGGCAGGAGCTTCCAAGAATTGAACGACGAAATCGCTTAA
Organism: Obscuribacteraceae bacterium (SeqCode); assembly: GCA_044225915.1. Lineage (GTDB taxonomy): Bacteria > Cyanobacteriota > Vampirovibrionia > Obscuribacterales > Obscuribacteraceae > JADYXR01. The sequence continues at coordinate 87,061 of JBGAHZ010000016.1, read as the reverse complement.
CCATTTTCGGAAATTATTAGCACCTTGAAATGGCTAGACGCGCTAAACGTAGTAAATTATTAGGTTCCTGGGCTCTTGGCGATACTAGTCAAGCACCAATTGATTTTTAAGGGTTGATCAACTGATATGGCACGAATCGCTGGCTGGCTCGGTGAACTGGTAACTGAATTGAATTGGGGCTGCGAAAATAGCCCTTATATCAGAAACCTTCAGAATGGTGGCGGCGACACCATGGCCATGGGTCGTGAGCTGTGTTTAGTGCTCTGGCCGTTTATCTCTCAATTGCCTGCCAATGTCTCCAGAGTTAGACGGATACTGCCGGATAACATGACGGCCTGCCAGAAATTTTTCGATCAACTTAAAGACGACGAACTCTACTATCAGGGTCTGTTTCTTCAACAGTGCACGCTCACCGGTTTAGACAAAGAAGAGTTGGTCAACTATCAACCGGATGAACAAACCCTGGCACTCTGCGATCTAATGAAACAGTACTGTGCCAGCCCCGACTATCACGACGGCGTGTTGGCAATAGTTGCTGCAGAATTGGCAGCTACCTGTTTTGCCAGACATTCGCAGCAGTATTTCGAAACATTCTTTGAAAGTATTCCTGAAAACGAACGTAACATCAATTTGGAAGACGGATTGGCCTGGTTGCGCTTGCACGCTAAGCCACATCCGAAGCACGCGCTGTGGTTAATGAGAACAATAGAAGCAATCGACGCGCGCCCACCTTCTAATAAGATGCCGGTGCCAGTAGGAAAGTTAATCGATGCGATCCATCAGTTCCTCAAGTCGGAACAGAATGGACAGGGAGTGAGTCATAGCCACCATGGCCATTTAGTAAACCCTCAACTCATTGATTCAGTTTTGTAAGGTACCAAAATGCTTCAAAAGAGCAGCCCTCCGATGTATTCCACATTAGATTCCATCTCTGCGCGCGCGCTCCGCTTGTCTTTAGTAGTGGTGGCATTGTTTTCGATCGTGGCACCTACCATGGCATCGCCTGCGCATGGCGCAATGGTAGCCAGCTCAGATACGTCGTCGAAAAAACCTTCTAAGAAGGAGTTGGAACTTTCTGACTCACTTCAAGGTCTTACAGGCAGCCCATTCAACAATGACATGGTGGATGGTTCCGGTTTCATCGACAAAATGATTGCTTCGGCTAACTCGTACAAAAGCTATTCATTCGATTACACGATGAAAGTTTTTAAGGACAAAAAGACAATAGTCGAACAAGGGATTTTCTATTTCAAGCAAAGCCCGCGCATGATAAGGCTCGAGGAGACCGGCAGCTTCAAAAAGGGATCGGTTGCGATCCTTGGAGCCAATGGAAAAGTCAAAGCGCACATGGGTGGCAGCATGAAGATGTTTGTTGTCGAACTCGATCCATCTTCCAATATGTTGCGCTCGGCCAACGGTTTTCCAATGACTGACTCGGACTTCTCGTCTCTGTCGACGGCATTGAAGAACTACTTAAAACAAGGCGTGACCAGCCAGGTCACAAGAGAAGCGTTTGAAATGAAGGCTGAGCACGATCGGGTTTTCATACTCGAATTGCGCAAGAAGAGTGATCCTTCGAAACTTTGGAAACGGGTAGCCATCAGCGCCCGCACGCACTTGCCCGTTCAGTGGTGGGATTATGATGACAGCGGCGAACTCTGGTCGCACGCAAACTGGAACGACTTTAAACCAAATCAACAGCTAGCTGATTCGCTGTTCAACATCAAAAATGATGACAACAGCGCCGGCTAAAAATCAAACGACAGCACTTGAGAGAAGAAACGAGAGAGGTCCGCAATGTTATTCAATCTTCCGACGTTGGTACTACTGATATGCCTCGGTATTGGTGCTGCCATCGCGGCCCCTGTATTGATCAAAGGTTTCATGCGCCGCGGCAAAGGCGTCAAATATGAGCAAAGTTTCTTGCTTCAGCGCGCCCCGCAGCTGATGTCAGTCTTCACAATCTTTCTTCTTGTTATAACTGGAATGATCTATAACGATATTATCCAGGTACCAGGCGCCGTTCCTTTCGTCACGCTTATGGCGAGCAAGAATCCAACCGGCTTCCCACTGTATCTCTCGTGGTTTGGACTGTTGATATTCTTGAGCGGATTGACCTTCATGATCGGCGGCTGGATCTCGCTTGGCGAGATGTTCTCCACCGATGCTGAAGTTATGGAAAATCACACCGTACGTGACACCGGCTTGCTAAGCTATGTTATGCATCCGGCTTACTCCGGAATCATTCAGTCGTTGCTCGGCGCCTCCGTAGTGCTTGCCTCACCTTTCTGCATTCTGTTCACGATCTGCATGGTTGCTCCTCTCTGGCTTAACCGGGCCAAATATGAGGAAAAACTCCTTATTGAAGCGCTTGGAGAGCCATACAAAGAATATGCGAAAAATATGGGTCATCGCCGTCTGGTGCCTCGTTTTATACCCATCGGCGTATAAGCCGCATAGTTAGTTGATTTTCGTAATCTTTCCTCTTCTCAACCTCGCACCACCGGTGATACAATATGCTAGTAAAGAGGAAAGATATTTTTTGTCCTGAAAGTCTCAATCCAAGCGGCGGATAGGTCCTACATTGAAATCATTCAACTTCCAAGCAATCCTAGTTGCTGTTTTGTCGTGCGGCGCAGCAGCCTCAATATCGGTGGCGACACCACAAATCGCACATGCAAAGTCAGCTGAAAAGTGTGAAGCGAAGCAAGAGCAAGCTACCACTAAAAGCGAAAAGCGCGCAGATAAGACCTGGAATAGCGCGAAAATTTTGATCAAAGCTCCACCCAAAACAGTCTGGGATAGTGTGCACGAAGAACGCAAACACGATCCTGATTTGGCGTACAGCAAGATTCTCGAGCAGGGCACCAATGAGTGCCGACTTGAGCAGAAATTCCAATTGATACCAGTGATCGGTACCTCGGTTTGTGAGATGCACAACTCGGAAGTGCCGGGCCAGCGCATCGATTACAAGTTGCTGAAATCAGATCGATTCAAAGCAATGGAAGGCAGCTGGGTACTGACGCCAACCAACGACGGCCGTCACACCTATTTGGAACTGTCTACGCACCTCGATCTCGGTGTACCGGTTCCAGCGATGATGATGAATTCAGTCACGACGAAGAAGCTCGCCAAGCGAGTCGGCAACGTCAAGAAAATGGCTGAGCAACATCATGCACAGGTTGCCGGCAACACCACTCAGATCGTCGAGTAACTCACTCTCAGCTCTAGAAGAACTACAGAAAGCCACACCTGTCCGGTGTGGCTTTTGATTTATTCAGAATTGATGACACCACTTTTGGTGCAAACGAAATTCTGCACGACAAAATGGATGCCTTATCGAGCATCTTTTAATGCAGTATTACACCTGATCAATGAGGGTGGACTGTACCGAACACGATATAGCCAACAAAGAAAACCATCAGGGTTACCACGATTGCTATAACACCAGCCTTAGGCTTTCTGTCTACCAGCTTGTAGCCGAAAAGCGGCTCTGGCGTTTTGTCTTTTTTAGGCATGGAACTTCCTGCAGTTTCGTATCTACCTTATCAATAGCACAGATTGCCACCGAAAGGTTCAACAAACCAAAGTTACTGAGACTATTTGCATTTAGCGAACGGCTTGCGAAGCTTCGATTAGGAAATTCAATTGCACATTGAAGTTGCTTTCGAAGTACTCTTTCTTCTCATTGAGGGCCCAGGCTTCGGCACGGAGATTCTCACCGTCTTTGACGAAGGGAACCAGCGAAAGCATCTTCACTGGTTTTACACCAGGGGTGGTATCAACCGCACCTTGATATGGATTGATCATTACTTTGATATCTTGAATAACTTGTCTGTGACTGCGATCCAGGGCCTCGGCTACGCGGAGGATCGCGGACAAGTCTTGAACGATTGGTCGAGCAGAAACATTCAACGCCTGCCATGCTTCATGAGAATCCTTTGGAGCAGAGCCCCGATGGTATCTGGCGATTGAAGCGATCATCTCGACTTGTTCTTCGGAGTGACCGAGCAGGCCGCCGTGACGAATCAGGTAGTAACTATGCTTGTGGTGTCCATTCCTGGCGATGAACGTGCCAACGTCATGAAGCATTGCTGCGGACCAGAGTATGTGCCCGACTTCCTCGTCGTAGTTGTGCAAAATTCCCTTGGTCTGGTTAAAAATTTTCTCCGCAATCTTTGCGACTTGCTCTGCGTGCTTGAAACTCGAGTCGTACTTTTCGAGCAAATAATGAACGCTGGCTGAGCGCGGATCGCTGTGACTTTTCAGAGCACCATTCAACCACCCTGTCTGCAGGAAGCGATCTACGACCACACCTTCTCGAAGCGCGGATGAGCAAACCGTGATTTCATCAGCTTTTAGAGCACGCATTGTCTCGAGCAGAACAATTGCACCGGCAAGAATCGTTTGGCTTCGGTCTGCGGAAACACCTTTGATTCGCTCTCCTCCGACGGAGCAGCGCTCAATATACGCTACGATTTCGGCAAGCCGATCGATGGGCATACGCCATCCATGCAGTGGTTCATGAGTACGGCCGGTCTGCACACGATCTAACTTCGCCAGAGCCTGAACTGTACCTGACGTGCCAATAACTCTTTTATAACCGCCGGTCGATGCAATTTTGGCGGCGGCCGGCTTGACCATTCCAGTCACTTCGCCGTGCAATTCATCCAATGACTCTTTAGTCGGGGCGCCCTTTTTGAAGAAGCGCAAAGTCAGACGAGCACCACCCATTTTGTATGATTCGGCGAAATAGGCTCGCTCGCGATCGGCAGCGACAATTTCCGTACTACCCCCACCGATGTCGATTACGACAAAGCGCTCCTTCAGTTCAGGCATGCTGAACAGCACACCAAGATAGATAAGCCTGGCTTCTTCTTTTCCAGAGACCGTACGAGCATCCAATTTCAAGTCCTGGCGAATGCGCTCGATCGTTTCAGCGCCGTTTCTCGATTCGCGAACGGCGGATGTTGCCACGGCTTGAACGTGCGTTGCGCCTTTTGAATGCGCCGTCTTGAGCATGTCACGAAGCATTCGTTTGGCTGTATCGAAAGCAATGTCATCTATATAGTGCGCGCCAAGAGCTCTTCTGAAGAACGGCGCGATTTCTTTTACCTTAGTGATGACCTCGAAAGTCTCCCTGTCATCGGACGCGCGGCAGACAATCATGTGGAATGAGTTGGTACCCATGTCGATACATGCAAAGACAGGTCCACCGGAAACCTTTGCCCAACTGCCTTTCCGTTCGCCTTCCTCTTCTGTCCGTTGATAGCTTCCGCTTTTCAAACTCTCGTCGTCGGACATCGCGTCCAGTGCTTTTTCTAAAGCTGAAGGTTCATAATTGGCGGTCTTGCTTCTGGCAATTTTGGATTCGACCGTTTTACTTACGACGCCGTTTTTCGAAACCGCTTTGGTTGGCCCAGTCGCCTTGGCTTTCGGAGCCGCAGTTTTATCCGCGGCTTTGCCGCCGGTGCCGGCTTTAGCCTTGGCATTATCGGGTTTGCTCTTCGGGCTCATGAAGTGACCGACTCCAGGTTCGATGCTGCATTAGCATACTCGATCGCTGCACGCGCGGTCCTTAGAGCTTGGGCAATGCAATCCGGGATTCCAACACCGTTGTACGAGTTGCCGGTGAGAAACACGCCGGGCATTTGCTCTTGGGCAATTGTCAAAATTTCTTCGACGCGCGCTTTGTGTCCGAGATTATATTGCGGCATACTCTCCGGATATCTCGTAACAACCGCTGACTGGGGCTCATTTTTCAAACCCAGGTAGTGCTTGAGATCGGCGTGAGCGAGCTCGACTAATTTTGCGTCAGTGAAATCGAGCAGCTGGGCCTGAAGTACGCCGCCCAGGAATGCGCGGACTGCGACGGTACCCTCTTTTGCGCGGTTAGGGAATTTGTTGCTAATCAAGCTGGCTGCCAAAATGGAACGATTCTCCGCCGACGGGACGACGAAACCGAAAGCGTCGAGTGGGTGCGTGAAGTCCTCTCGGTTGTACAAAAAATTGACCACAGCAGCGGATCCGGTTTCGATCGCTCCGAGCTTTTTGGCCAGGTCCGGCGCTGCCTTTTCGATAATCCGTGCGGTGACCTTGGCGGGCGTGGCGAAAACAACCGCATCGAATTCTTCAGTTCGATCATCGCATTCGACAAGCCATCGATTGCGGCTTAACCTCTTGAGATTGATGACCTCTGAGTTTCGTTCGATATTCCCGAACCCAATTTTTTCTTCCAGTCGATCGACCAGCGATTGCACACCATTTTTCAACGTAACGAACATTGAGTATCTGGCACCATGCGCGGTGCGTTCGTGAGAACGCTCTCCAGCAGAACGGGCGAGCAATCCACGAATTACGCTACCGAACTTACGTTCCATTTCTACGAATTGCGGCAGCGCGGCATCGGCACTGAGCCGCCTCACATCGCCTACATATATTCCGCCAACCATTGGTTGAACGACATTATTCAGGGCTTCTCGACCAAATCTTCTTACTACGAATGATTCAACCGATTCATCACTACTATCTGAAGTTTTCGCGGGTGATACCAAATCCAATGCCATGCGAAATTTTCCCGCCAGAGAAAACAACGGGCTAAAGATAAATGGAATGATGCGCGTGGGTGCCAGCATCACAAACCCTTCGGGTAAGGCGTGGAGTTTGCCTCGGCAGGCTACCATCGATCTACGATTGATTGAATTTGTTGGAATCAACTCGTGCTCCAATCCGATTTCTTTGATCAAATCAATAGCGGCTGGCTTCGTTGACAGTATGGCATCAGGACCACACTCGACGACGCGGTCTTCTCGCTTCTCAGACTGTATGACACCACCGAGTCGATTTTTCGATTCGAAAACCGTTACGCTTAAATTCGAGCCTTTCCCAAGTACACCGAGCTTGTAAGCCACTGACAGTCCGGAGATTCCAGCGCCAATGACAGCAACTTTCAAGCTCCCTGCTTTTGCATGGTTGTTCTCAACGTTGGTCGTGTTCTGTTCTGCCATGCTACTTTCGGGACAACTCGTGCACTAATTCAACTAAGTATTTTACGTTTTCCACAGGCGTCGACGGCAAGACCCCGTGACCGAGATTGAATACGTGTCCGGCTCTGCCTGCAGCTTGTTGCAGAATTATTCGAGTTTGCTTTTCGATCTCGGCCTTATCTGCATACAAGACCAGTGGATCGAGATTGCCTTGAATGCCTTTGTCATGTCCTATCAAATCCCAGGCATAATCGAGATCGATACGCCAATCTACACCAATGACATTGGCATCGGTCTTAGCCATGTGACTCAACAAACCGTTGGTCATCGTACCGAAATAAATAATCGGAACGCTGCCCTTGAGAGCACTGGTCAGATTTTGCATGTGAGGCAGGACATAACTCTGATAGTCTCTCGGCGACAGCGAACCGACCCAACTGTCGAATATCTGGACAACACTGGCACCTGCATCAATTTGCGCACGCAAATATTTGACGGTCATGTTTACGAGCTTACGCATCAACAGGTCCCACGCGGCAGGCTCCCTGTACATGAGCGACTTCGTTTTTTCGTAATTGCGACTGCCACCACCTTCGATCGCGTACGAAGCAAGCGTAAAAGGTGCACCAGCAAAGCCGATCAATGGAACTTTACCGTCTAGCTCGCGGCAGGTTGTCTCAATCGCTTTGACGACATATGAAAGTTCGTCTCTGGGATCGAAGTCAGGCAGCGCTTCTACATCGGCAACATTGGCAATCGGATTATCGAGAACTGGACCGTCGCCTTTCGCGAATCGCAGCCCGAGCCCCATTGGTTCTAACGGAAGCAGGATATCTGCAAAAATAATTGCGGCATCGACACCCAGTTGTTCAACTGCGCGGACAGTTACTTCCGCCGCCAGCTCCGGCGTTTTGCACAATTCGAGAAAGCCGACCTTGGCGCGAATTTCACGATATTCACTCTGATATCGCCCAGCCTGACGCATGATCCAGACTGGCGTGTAGCTGGTCGATTCCTTATTCAGGCATTTGATAAATTCGCTGTTTTTAATTTGAGTGGAAACCATGCCTGCGCTCTTGTTTTCAGCCGCTCGGGTTTTGATGCCAAGACGTCTGAAATACTACCACCGTCGTGCTAATATGACACGCTGGATTGAAGAAAGGTATCTTTGTCCTTTGCATTCGCCCTGCCTCAGCGAGACTGTCTTTTAGTCGGTGAACGCGTGACTTTATCATCAGGAAACCCTCAGGACGCTTTGCTCGACGTCATCATCCTCGGCGCAGGTCCAGCCGGCATCAACTGCGCGCTCGAGTTGAATGAGAGCAAAATCAACTTTCTTATAATTGAACGAAAAAGTCAGCTGGGCGGCGCGTTGGCAGAGATTCCCTCGCCTATTCCCAACCTGGCTTCCGGTTGGCTCGATAACGGAAAGGCTGCGCAGGATAGACTTTGCGCGATTGCGTTAAAAGCGGGACTACCGACTGTCATCGAAGAAGAAATAATCGATTGTAATTTGAATGAGAAAACTCTTCGTTCAGCCACTCGGACATACAAGGCCAGGACGTTGTTTCTCGCGACAGGTTATCGATTGAAACGATTACCCGATAACGGCAATTTTAGTAAGTTTTCAAACGACATCGTCTATCGTTCAGGCAATCAGCAAGACGATTTGATTGGCAAAAACATTGTGATCATCGGCAGCGGTGAAAGTGCATTCTATGAGGCCCTCGAGCGCGCGAAAACCGCTAGCAAAGTGACAATGGTCAATCGTTCCAGTCGATATCGAGCAGGGGCATTTCTGTTACGGCAAGCTGATGAGAACGAACGCATCGAGCGAATCGAAAACTTAGAAATAGAATCGGTTTCCGGCGGCAAATCGCTGGAAGAGGTGAGGTTTCGATCCACCACAGACGGTACCATCGTAAAATTTCCGGCAGAAAAACTGATCGCAAAAATTGGATATACTCCTAACACAGAACTTTTCGCCGGACAGCTCGAGATGGATTCAACTGGGCATATACGGATTGGAGCGGACTGTGCAACGTCCGTCCGTGGAGTGTTTGCCGGAGGAGACATCGTGACGCCAGGCTTCGATCGATTGGCCGTCGCCATGGGACACGGAGTCATCGCGGCTAAAGCAATCGCAAGTTATTTGAACGATTGCACTGGTATGGTCCCTTCAACTGCTGCAAACTTACCGAGAGTGCAGAAAATAAACTAATGAGAATTGACGTATTCGAGACTATTTTGGCGTGTGTAGGCATACTTCTGGTTGGACTTGCCTTCTTTATCTTACTTGCAAGAGTAACTGGTATCAGTGGCAGGCGCGATGACAAAAGAAAGGAATTTTTTAGGCTAGTCGAAATCGCTCGCGAAGCGGAAATTCTCGAGAAGAAGCCAATCAGCTATAACCTTGTCGGTAGTTGGAAGGGCGAAGGTGACGGATACTTTGGAATTGCACGATTCATCGAACTAGAGCTGGAACAAAACCAGTCAGAAATTCATGGGCGACTGATCGATCACTTCGGGTACAGTATTATTCGTGGATTTTTCGTTTGGCCATACATTTGGTTTGATCTCGAACGGCATGGAACTATTTTCGAGTTTCGTGGAGTGCTGGAAGAATCGCCTGATGGAACCACTATCAACGGCAACTATCGCTACTTTCAGGACGATGCGGTCTGGTCGGTAAAACGGATGACGGGTTCGAGCTCCGCACCGCCGGCGGTAGCAACTTTGAAAGCACAAGAAAAAGATGCAGCCACTGCGAAGGCGGCCGCGGCGACAAAGAAAGAGCTGGCGGAAAGTCGAACGCAGGCGGTGGAAGCGGCCAAGCTGGGTGCTCTAGTAAAGCCGAAATCTGACGTCGTCGACTCGATTCTTCCTAGTGACAATGATTTGGAAAACAGTCCAGCCAATCCGTTTAGAAAACATACCGAAGAACAAAATGCAATTGCCGCCGCCGCAGACGCGAAGATAGCAGCAATTGGTGGCGCCATTAGTGATGATAAAGCGAAAGATTTAAAAGCCGTCCCAACAGGCGATATCGATGATCGAACAAAGCGCCCAAGAAAAATCTCCGGCAGATGCCCCGATTGCAACGCGGAAATCGATGAACTGTTCTCCTTCTGCATCTACTGCGGGAAGAAGAAAGAATAATATACGGAGCCTGAGTGCCCCAGGAAAGCGGCGCTCCGGGGAAAGTAATTCCGCAAATTAGATCGCGAAGACCTAAATTTTCGGGTTCGCCGTTGATGGATCTTTCACGACTACGCAGTCAGAAAGCAAGTCGTGCAACGCTTGTTTCTTAGCCGTTTTTAGAATCATCACGTAGCCGCCAAACACTGGCAACATTGAAAGAAGTCGGCTCATGTGCCGAAGCAAAACATTCAAAAATCCAGGTCGGCTGCCGTCCGCTCTCGTCACTTTCATACCAATCACAACCTTGCCGATCGTTCCCTGAAGTGGAGAGCTTTCCATCAGCACGTGATACAACAAGTTTCCGAAGACAAGTCCACCAATGACGAGCGCCCAGATCAATGTAGTGTCACCGGTCGGACCAATTCGCTCATGTGCGGTGAGATGTTGATTCGCTTTCATTGCGAACAGCGGAAAAGCGACACTTGGAGCAAATCCTTCGAGGAAAAAGAATCCGGGAATTTCCGGAAGAATGATCGACGCATCAACTCTGGAAATTATTAACGGCAGACCAAACGCTACAGGAATACTGATACCCATGAATACAAGCGCTTCGAGGACGGCGCTCAGACCGCGCATCCAGAAGTCAGCATATTCGACTACTTTAGGCGATGATGGTTCTGCATTCACGGGCGTTGAACCGGACTCGCTCACCGGGACTGCCTCTTTATTTTCGATATTCTGTTCGGGCTGCGTCATTGTCGATTCCCACATTTAATAAACCATCCAGACGATTACGGTTTTTAACAGAGGAGAGAGGGTAAAATAACTATGCCTGTACTCCGACAGCTTGAGCTTACATTCGTTTGTTACCGAAATTCCGCTCTAGCGAATTGTACAGGCATTCCTTTTTCATAATGACGTTCTTTCGCCTTCGTAACGTAGATCTTGACGCAGCGCGGTCGAGGTTCCACTCGGTAGATGGCGCCTTAATGAGAACTCATCATGGATGAAACCGATAATCGATGCGCTCGCTGTGGTGGTGCTCTGCAGCGCGACAAGCGTCGGCCCCGGATATTGTCATCCAAATCTTCGGCACCTAATGACCGGAGTAGTTTCAATCATCAAGGCAGGTGATTACTTTGTCTCCTCGACGAACAAGACAAAATGCTACCAATCAAGCAGGAGCAGCCTGGAGCGGACTGGCCGAGCTACTAACGGATAAGCGTCGAGCGCGTGCGACCGAAGAAGAATTTCGTTTGGAAATTTTGAACGCTTTGCTGCGAACACCCCACGGCGATATCACGCCGTATGTAGAACCGTTCAGATTTTTGCACGATAGAGATCCGCTCTTCTTCGTTCGGCTTGCTTGCTGGTACAACCAGTACGGAACAGTGCATGATTTGAAACAACTTTTTATAGCGTTCTTGTGCACATCTAAATTTTCAAACGAATTTCGCGACTGCGGATTGGCGTTGCTGGAACGATTGCCACCGTATCAGGTGCGCCGAGTGCTGTATATGATAAAGGGTGAAGACAACGGTCAGTCGTTTCAACGAGGTCTCGGAGTCAGCGTCCCGCGCTCTTTTAAAACCGCGGTCACAGAATATCTAAGGAAGCGCGAGTCAAGCGACGAAACTTTCGAATCGGCGGTTCTCCATGCACGTGAAGCAATGTCGACGCTTTATTGCTCGTTGAGAATCAAGCCCGGAGCGTATGCGCAAAAAGTATTGTTTGATAATGATCCGCCTGAGGGCAGTCGTCTGCATGCGTTGAAACTCTTGTCGTGGACTACCGATCCGGAAGAACAAGCATATATAATCGCGGATTATCAACTACCGTATCGCGCCGCTGTCTCAGCGATCAAATGGCTGTCACCGCCAGTGATGATTGCAATCGTGGACGCGATGTCTCCGCAGGAATTGATCAATAACCTCTCCAGTTTGAAAAAACGTGGAGCTCTTGAGAATGAGGACATTCGGGCATTCATCGAGTGCAAACTCGAAGATGCGAAAAACGATCGTCGTGTTTCAGCTTTAAAAACCAGACAAGCGATCAAGGCTGCCGGTCTTGACGGCGATATTGGAAAACAGGTCGCCGCAGTCGGTGACGCACGAATTAAGACCATGGGAAAAATCGGTCGGTCGACGGCTCTGTTTATCGACAAAAGCGCATCGATGGAAGAAGCAATAGAAGTAGGGAAGCAAGTAGCAAGCATCCTGGCACCTATCTGTACGAAAGAATTGCATGTGTACGCATTCGACACGATCGCTTATCCGATCACAGCCAAGGGTAAAGAACTGTCGGACTGGGAAAATGCCTTCAAAGGAATCACCGCCAATGGTTCCACAAGCTGCGGTGTCGCCCTTGAAGCATTGCTTAAGGATGGAAAACAAGCCGAGCAAATCATCATCGTCACGGATCAAGAGGAGAACTCCCAACCGTTTTTTGAGCGCAGTCTAGTTCACTATTCTCGCCAACATGGTATGACACCGGATGTGGTGATCGTCAACGTCGGTTTAAGTTCAACTTTCCTGGAAGACAGCTTGAAAAAACATGATGTGCGCGTTGATACTTACACTTTCAACGGGGACTATTATAGTTTGCCGAGCCTAATTCCGTTACTGTCTCAGGGAACGCGCTCCGATCTGCTCGCCGAGATAATGCGACATCCGCTTCCGGAGCGGGAGAAATGAGTGAAGAAAAGCCGACAAAGAAAACGCGACCGGATGTTAGAGCGCTGATCAAGAAAGCTGCTCAGGACACACGCGAGGTCTTCAACACCGTCATTATGGCGCCTGTGGTGCCAGGATGTCGTGTGCGCGTTCGAATAAATGGAATCGTATCCGAATTTGAATTAGACGATCAGGAGTTTATAGGCTGGGGTCTTCTGAAACCGGAATCGCCAGGAAAAGCAACGCTCATTGAAGAAGCCAGTCCCGCACAAATAAAGGCGTATATGGATCTGCTGCCGAAGTTTCAAATGGTCATGCTGAAGGAACTGGAGGGAATGTGGTGGGCACTGGCAGCACAAGGATCGGAAGATAGAATTCCGATTGAATTGCCTGTTCCAATTCGCATGGCAGCCCGCGTCATGAGCTTCGACACAGCAACCGTTCGTTTCGACGGCGCTTCGTTTTGGTTCGAATCGATCGCGCGACGGAGAAATCCTGCGGTTGCACGTAACCTGCGCGAGCAACTGGCGAAGGAAGTCTTTCCCGATGACGTAAAATGCCTCGAAATGACTCCACAAGAACGCCTTGCCTACGCCTTTATGTTCTATGATCTCCATCCGGATCTGATCGAACGTGAAGCACCACCGGCACTATCAGAGGAAACGCCAGCAGACACTGAAATCGAAAGTTCATTCGACTACGACAAGTGGCTAAAAGATTTCAAAACGATGCGTGCAGTTCTCGAACAAGAAAACGAATTGGGTAAAATCAAACATTCACTTCGCCACGCCGGAGCGCAATTCCACAGTTATTGGCGCTCCAATCCAAAGGATCGAGAAGTGAACGTCAAAATCGTAGTAGACGGATTCGAGCACGTCGCAAGAGTCCACACTCATGACCTTACCGTAGTCAATGCCGGTATCTGCCTGAGCGGCTACGACCAAAATTTCGATCTGACAAGTCTAGTCGGCGTACTGCGCGAATGGCACAAATAGCGGCGACTTCTCGGAGTTAGTGAACGAAACGAGAGACGGTCGTGGCATCCTGGCAGCGCAATCAGATCCTGGGAGCGCAGGCTTCCAGCCTGCTCCTTAGAGCCGCACGGATGGCGACGCTCGAGAAAAAATGGTGTCCCAATCTCGTCCTACTTGAAGGAGCCGATGCAAAACCGCTAGGGAGGACAGGAGGGCTTTTAACCGGCACGTGCAGGCTAGAAGCCTGCGCTCCCAGGATCCATATAATGTCGGACTGCTTTAAACTTCGGATCGTAGAGAGAAGACTTTTTCGATCACTTCCGCAACCACCTGGTTAGGTGTGGATGCTCCGGCGGAGACGCCGATTACGACCGGTTCTTTCGGCAGCCAATTCCTTGCGACGGCGCAGTCTGAATCATGAGGAGGCTTATGACGAATCTCTTCGGCTGACAAAATGCAGGAAGGTCCATCGATGTGATACGACGGCAGTCCTTTCGTCAACGCGATCTCATGCAAGTGACCGGTATTGGATGAGTTGAAGCCGCCGATGATCAACATAAGGTCCATAGGCTTCTCAATAAGATGAAGCATGGCGTCCTGTCTTTCCTGTGTGGCATCACAGATGGTGTCACCAGGACTGAGGAAGTGATCGTTTATAACTGTCGGTCCATATTTTTGCATCATTGTTTTTTCAAACAATTTGCCGATCATTTCGGTTTCACCCTTGAGCATTGTCGTTTGATTGGCAATGCCTATGCGAACCAAATCGCGGTCCGGGTCGAAACCAGCCGAATATGCCTGTTTATCACGATCGAGAAATTCCTCTTTCGAACCGCCATTCAAAATATAGTCGGCGATCCATTCGGCTTCCTTCAAGTTTTGAACGATTAGATAGGTATCGGCTCTCGATGAGGTTGCCACCGTTTCTTCGTGGTTGTATTTGCCATGAATGATGGCAGTGAAATCGCCCTGAGCGAATTTCTGCACACGATTCCAAACGCGAGATACCCATGGACAGGTCGTGTCTACGATCTCGCAATTGCGCTGTTCCAGAAAATGCATCTCTTCGACGCTGGCACCAAATGCGGGGAGAATGACGACGTCGTTCTCATTTACGCAGTCCAGACTTTTTGAACCATCCTCTTTTTGAGGCAAGAAATCGATGCCCATGTCTCGCAAATGCGAGTTGACCAGCGGGTTATGGATAATTTCGTTGGTGATCCAGATCTTGCGATCCGGAAAATGTCGACGAGTCTCGTATGCCATGGAGACTGCTCGATCGACGCCCCAGCAGAAGCCGAAAGCCTCAGCCAGTCGAATCGTGATCCCATTACGCGTCAGCGTGTTGCCGCCTTCTTTGAGCTCAGCGATAAGATCTGACTCATAAGCGCTCTTTAGATCGCCTTCGACAACATCCTTGAGACCGAATCCTTTTCTATGATAGGTCGGGTTTTTCATTCCAAAATCTCTTACACAACCGAACTCGAATTTTACCTAGTTTACGTAAGAATTGCTGCTCATTCCGGGGTTCGGAGTGTTATTATTTCGTTGGCTTACACTTACTATGGACCCTAGTTACCAAGAACGGATCACAGCTCTCTCAGGCACAAGTGGTATCGCGCGCTCGGCGACGAGATTTGTCAGGGTCTATAAATGGGGAGGAATTTTCGTGAAGAAGTCGTTATCAATGCTTTTGGCAGCGCTCGCAATCGCAACTGCTGCGCCTGCGAATGCTGAAGATACAAAAGAAATGGCAAAAAATGCTGCACTGTTTCCCGTGAAAGCAGTGGCAATGGGCGCAGGAATGGTTGTCGGTATTCCGGTCGCCATCACTCGTCGCAGTTCTAATCGTTGCATCGAGTACACTCAAAACATCGCAGACAAGATCGGCGGCCATGAACATGCGCCTCCAGCACTGTTTGCAAGCGTTATCGGCATGCCAGCCGGTCTGATCGTTGGCGCCGGTGAAGGTGTATACTACGGCGGCAAAAACGCCATCAATGGCGGCGCTGGCGAAAAGCCATTCGCACTCGCTACCTTCAGTCTCGATTCAGATCTGGAATAATTAGAGTAAAAATTAGATTACGGAAGAGGCGCGAACATTCAAAGTTCGCGCCTCTGCTGATTTTAAGGAGTTTAAAATGGATTTTGATCTGCGCGCTCTGATTTTCGATATGGATGGTGTGCTCATAGACTCAGAGCCCATGCACTTCACCGCGTTTAAGAACTTCTTTCGAACCTTGGATATTGAATACACGGCAGAACAAAACGCCCTGTATCTCGGCAGAAGAGACTCTGAAATCTCAGCGATACTTGTCGAACAATATGGATTAGACCTCACACCACTTGAGTTGGTAGCAAAGAAAGAGGAAATCTTTCAGGAATTGATCCATGCTCAAGCAACTGCCAGAGCGGGAGTTATGGAAACGCTAGAGGAAGCGAAGCGGCTTGGCATTCAGCGAGCTGTCGCATCATCAGCCACACTCCCCACAATCAAACTGATTGTAAACAGTCTTAAGCTCAACGATTATTTCCACAGCCTCTCGTCCGGCGACGAAGTTAAGCATGGAAAACCGGCGCCTGATGTTTTTCTACTAGCCGCGGAGCGCATGAATACTGCCCCTGAACACTGTCTGGTAATTGAAGACAGCGAGGCCGGTGTTCAAGCTGCCAAAGCCGCGGGTATGAAGGTTGTGGCTATACCTTGCGATGCCACCAAGCATCAAACTCATGCCCTGGCAGACATGAGGCTCGATAGCCTCAGCGACTTGAAGCTGAATGAATGGGTACGAAACTAAATCGCGATCAGGTTCTGAATATCGGTCACTCAAACCAATCAAATTTCACGTTCAGCGCGGAAATCTTCCGCTTGACAAGCATGCATTAGTTTGATGTGGGTATAAAACCCTGGGGGTAGCCGACTTTCCTTCTCTTTTTATAAGTAGGGGAATCAGTAATCTGATTTGAAAGAATCGCGCGAACGAGTAACTACGTCAGAAAATTCGTCCCAACGACGACTAACTGAACGGACTAGATAAGGTTAAAACGTTATATGAGAACAATTCCAAAGGAGCGAATACTCAGAGTCAACTGCGCCGGCTACGGCACGGAAGCTCATTGGAATCTGGGGCGGGCGAAAAGTTTAAACAACTACAGCGCCATCATCGTCAACCCCGTAAGTATCGCCCACCTATTTGATAAAGATCCTGAGCTGGTTCGCAAGGTTGAACAATGTCTTGCCGAGGGCAACACAACTCTCACGATCGATGATGACTTACTATTACGCAATCTGGCTGCCGAGATCGACAGTCGTGTTCTTGAACTCTCTGATTTCCTGACTCAAGGTGGAGTTCTGGTTTATTTCCTCTGCCGTCCATTCGTCATTCAAGGACCGAGTCTGGCACTGGATAACTACTATTGGTTGGAAAGTCTCGCGCCCGATCAACCTGCGGAAAGAAACGTTCGTCACATGAGTGCGGTTTCTCACGGCAGATTGATTGAACCCACCGAAGACGGCAGTATCAGCGAGTTTGCTCCTTATCTATTGCAACATGGTTTGGAGTGGAGCACTCTGATTCGCACGGAATATTTGACGGAAGGCTACAGCGTGATGGCGGAAGCCGGATCGAAAAAATGTATTGCCGGACAATTGTTTATCGTAGAAAGCAGCGGCAAAGTTGTGTTTCTGCCATCACCATATTCTCCCGATTTCGACAAAACGCTCATCGACTGCCTCAACGGTTGGTATACATTGAAAGAGCAAAGTCCGGAAGAATTAGAAGCAGAACAAAACGAGGCTCGCAACGCATCTGCAGCAGCAGCCGCGGCGGTGGCACCTTCCATAGGAAGTGGTCTTTTCGAAAAAGACCAGAGTCAGTATGAACCAGGGAGCGATGCTCCGGTCGATACAGGCATAGAGTCGACTCAATCCGGCAACTACCAGACTACCTCAGCTCCGGCGGCTGCAGGAAACGAACCTTCCTTCTCATTTAGTGCCGACAAGATTGCGGAAACTGTTTCGCAAGACGCTCGCCGCTTCGAGGAAGAAGTTGCAAATCGTGTTGCCAGAGAGCCAAAGAAGCCAACCACCAGTATCGATCTGTCAATCTTCGCACAAACCGCACGACAACTCGTGCAAAAAACTGAAGAGCCGGCCGCACCACAAGAAGATGTGGCTGCGACTCCGGAACCCGTGATTGAAGAAACGATTGAAACCTCCGTCGAGGAGCAGCCCGAGCCAGAAGCGCCAGTTGAAGAAGTGGAAGCGGAAGCACCTCCACCAGCGAGCGCCAGTCAAGGTGGTGGAAGTTCTTTGCGCAATCTTCTTTCCGCTGTCACACCAGTTCTTCCTGAAAGTGTGAAACCGAACATGGCTTCGTCAGCCTCTTCAATGCTCTCTGAGTCAGACGACGCAGAGCCGGCATTGAGTTCGCAACAACCAGCTGCGCCACCGCCGGTGGTGAAACCGAAAAGTGCAGCGGCATTGTTTGCCGATGACGACGAGTTCGAAGAATTAGAGAACGCGGTCTCCGCTCAAGAGTCTGCTGAGTCTGCTAGTGAAGCTGTTGAAGCTCCGGAACCAGCAGTGGAACCGCAGAGCCAGCCTCAACCGTATGCACAGTCGCAATCAGACACGGATACTTCGGACCAAAACTCCGGAGTGTCGCAAGTGCAACACTTCGACAATTCGGGTGTATTCAGACAGCCGATCGATCCAGGATTACAAAGCCCAGCGCCTGATTCGGGCGTGTACAGCACAGCATCCACTGATTCGGACGTCTACACTGGTCCTTCGGATTCCGGCGTGTATAGCGCGCAATCAGATTCGAATTCAAACTCATACACGGAGTCGACAGATTCCGGTGTGTTCCAATCAGGTTCAGACGATTCATCTAATAACAATTCCGGCAGCCATAGCCTTCCGGAAAGCAGTATCTACGAGCAGCCCGTATTGGAAACCCCCAATAACAATTCCGGCGTCTACAGCCAGCCGCAATTGTCATCTCCAACAAGCAGCAGTTCTAGCCTGCCGCAGTTGGGCACAGGTTCCGGCGACTTCAACACAGTGACACCTGCTGAAACTCCGGCGCCGCAACCGCAAGCCCAGGAAACCTTTAATGGTCAGCCGGAACCTCCGGTCGAGCCACCCGTTCAAACATCTCCGCCACCACAGGCGGAGCCTGCAATTCTACAACCGCCTTCCGGTTTTATGACCAACTTCGCCGCTCAAAGTGCACCACCACCGGTGGAAGATTTGCAGCCGGCCGAACCACCAATGGCTCAGACGCCCGTCCCGTCCGTTTCACCTGCTGGAGATAATAGCGCTGTGACAAATAATGATCCCTCCAATCACGAAAATAAATCTACGATGGACCTGCTCCGCGAACTGGAAAAAGCACAGCGTCCGCCAGAACAACAAATTCGGCCACCACTGCCAAATCCTACTGCAACGGCGCCTGCGCCAGCAGCTGAGGCGGTCAGACCACTGCTGAATAACCTCTTTAAGAAGGACGCGGCGGAAGCGCCCCCAGTGGAAAATTCACCACCCGCAATACCACAGTCGGCTCCTCCGGCAGTCACCCACGCGAGTACGCCACCACCACAGGTTCCGACCAGGAACACTCTCGGTGCGTTGATGCCCGCGGCAGAGTCCAGAGTTACTGTGCCACAAGAGAATTTAGCGATGAACAGGGAGGGGAGCAACGCGATGTCAAATATGGTAGTTCCAGATTGGTGCAAACAGTATTCCTTCTCCTATCTCGATGAACTGAAGAAGGAACAAGCTACGTTAGCCAGCGAGTTGCAGGATATTCAAGCAAAATTGAATACCGTAGAGAGCAAGATCGCCTCGGTAGAGCAATTGAAGGCAGCGCTTCTCTCTGGCGACGGAGAATCACTCAAAGAAGCTACCGGACTGGTCCTCGGAAAACTTGGTTGGACGATCAATATAAACAATGCAACGCCGAACGAAGTTTTGCTTCTTAATGTAGATCAACCTGAAGCGCTAGTCAGAATTGTTCGCAGCGATGCTCATTGCGACCGCTCGGAAGTCGCTCAAGTATCAGGCTCCGCAATTGCATTCTGGGAAAAGCACGACATCGAACCAAAAGGTCTGCTGATTGCATGCACCTGGTCGAACGTAAGCCCAATGAGCAGAAATCAAAAGGACTTCGAAGATCCAGTAGTCGAATTCGCGAAGAAAAAGAATTTGTGTTTGATCACTTCAATACAAATGCTCGGCATCTATCGCGATCTCGAACTCGGTCTTGTGACGCCGGATGTCGTGAGAAGACAGATGCTCGAGACCAACGGATTGCTCACCGGATATGCAGTAGAAGCAGGCGCGATGGTCGGAGCAAGATAAATACATTTTTGTAAAATGAGAGCTACGGAGGAAAGCGTAAGCCAAAGTGACCACCACACTACCTACAGTTCTGATATCCGGTGCTTCTGAAGAACTCACAGCCAGAATCGAGCACCTAGTAAGGGGTCAGGCCGAACTCTCCCTGGTAAAGACAGTCATGCCTGAAGATGCGGTCAACGCAACTTTCAAGGCCAAATTGATCTGGATCGAACTGGAGTCTGATCCGGAAGGAAACGTCGCTCTCCTCGAGCACTTGATCGAATCACATCCGAACACATTCTTCGTAGTCAGCAAAGAGGACCTAGAACCGGATTTAGTTAAACGAACGATGCAAATCGGCGCGCTTGATTTTCTCGACCATAAAGGTTGGGCCGCGCAGATCCGCAGCGTCGTTAGACGAATCATGGCGAAAGAGTTCGGATCAAAACCAAGCACCGGCAGTCCGATGTCGAGCGCCGCAGCCAGACCACCTCAAAGACCGAGTTCCTGGGGATCTCTCAACTCGCTCAAGGTGACAGTTCCTCCGAATTCCGGCTTCAAACGAGTGGAGCCAAGCAAGGCCCCACCGCCAGCTCAACCGCTAGAGCCCAAAGCTCAGACAGCACCGCCTGCGGTGCCGTCAAAACCAGCAGCAGCACCACCACCGCCGCCGCCTGAGCCAGAGGAAGAAGAAGTTCAAGAAGAACTGCCTGCAGAGAGCGAACAACCCAGTTATGAGACTGGAGGCGACGTCGGATACGCTGAGGGCGAACCTGAAAGCGCCGAATACGATACTGGAAGCGTCGAAGGTGAGGTCGGATACGCTGAAAGTGAAGGCGCCGAAACCGAAGGCGCTTATGCTGAGACTGAAGGCGAGCCCGATGCTGAAGTGCCTTTCGAGCAGTCCGAGAGTGAACCGCAGGCAGAATATTCCGGCGACGAAGATGTAGCAGAACCAACAGACGAAGAAACTATCGAAGTCGATTCACAAGCAGCATATGCTGAGGATAACGCCGGTGAGCTTCCAGTCGAAGAACAAGAAGAAATAGTAGAAGAAGCTTTAGAGCCGGACTCTGAGCCAGAGGCTCCAGCAGCGCCGGCACCAGCGCCAGCGAGCAAGGGGCGCTGGGACGACCTCGACTCAATCATTTCAACGTCCAAATCCGATGAGAAAAAAGCACCAAGCAAGTGGGGCGAACTCGGCAATATTCAAACACCGAAGGCATCGCAGAAAGAGACCCCGGCTACTCCGTCAACAAGCAGCAAGTGGAGCGATCTGGATGCAATCGGAACAACGAAGTCGTCGGCAACTCCTGACGCACCCGCGGCGAAGGCCGCGAGTAAATGGGGCGACCTTGATGCTATAGCAGGCAAGGGGTCTACACCTAGTGCCGGAAGCAAATGGGGTGACCTGGATGCGCTCGGCTCGAAGAGCAGCAATGAGCCTGCCGCACCATCGGCAACACCATCTGCCAATAAATGGAGCGACCTGGATAATATCGGGACTAAATCTGGCGATACAGAACCGACACCATCATCGGGTAACAAGTGGGGAGATCTCGATGCCATCGGATCTGGTGGCGTGAAAAACCTGACCCCCGAACAGCCGCCAGGCGGCGGCGCGAGTGGGAAGAAATGGGGTGACCTTGACGCGATAGGCGGACCGAAAGAGCCTACATCCGACGCCGGGAAATGGGGCAATCTCGATGCTCTCGGTTCAAAAACCGGTGCTCCTAAATCGCAGACAAAATCGTTTATTAAACCAAAAGCGCAAGATCCAGCAGCAGCTGCCGCTGCTTCGGCCGCCGCCGCAAAAGCGAAGTGGGGCGACCTTGCTGCGGATCCGGCAAATATCGATGCAGAACCATCAGCAGCAGCCGGCGGCAAATGGGGAAATCTTGACGCTATTGGTGGTGGCATCGCAAAAAGTCAGCCGCTTGACCCTCCTGCTACCGCAGGTGGTGGCGCTGAAAATAAATGGGGTAATCTCAACTCCATTCCTACACCACGGTCAGCCCAGGAGACAGGTGGCAACTGGGGCGACCTTAACGCAATTCCTACGCCTGGTGCGGCACCGGAACCACCTACTCTGATCGAAGGAGCATTGCCTACAAGTCAAGTTTCCAACGAATCTTCGCAAAAGTGGAAAGCCGGAATGTCATCCGACATCTCCACCGGCGCTCGCCAGGTCGGCGAAATCCGCGACAAGCTAAAAGAAAAAGGCAAAACAGTAAAGGTCAAAGTGGGCTGGGAGAAAGTCAGTATTCTAGTGGCAGCTGCAATCGTTGCTTCCGCCGGTTTCCTGAGCTACTCATTCTTCACTTATCCCACCCCACCCGCCGAAAAATCAATGAAGTAATTAAACCGGCAGTTTCGTACGGCCGCCCTAGCCGCCGTTTCATATGGCCGCCTACCGCAGTTCGATGGCGCCTCAACGCCGTTTCGTCCGACCGCCTCAACGCCGTTTCAACGTCCCGTTTCACCGCCTCAACGCCGTTTTCAGGTACTCACTGCTGCTCTAATGGTTTCAACGCCGTTTCAATGGCGCCTCAACGTTGCCATCGCCGCCTAACGCTTCAATGCCGCCTCACCCGTTCAACTCCGTGCCGTTTCAATGCCGCCCAACGCCTCAACGCTCGCCCAACGCCGTTTCAAGCTAATTGTAGGGGCGCCTTGCAGGCGCCCATGCCGCTACAGCTTCAACTTATCGATCTTCGCAGCCAGAATGAAATCGCTCTCGGTGAGCCCGTCAATTTTGTGAGTCCAGAGTTCGATTCTCAATTCGCCCCATCTTACCAGAAGGTCGGGATGATGCCCTTCTTGCTCGGCAATTTCACCAATTTTGTTCGCCAGCGTCAACGCAGATTTGAAATCACTGAACTTATAGACTTTCAATAATCGATTGTCGTTCTTCACTTCCCAATTGTTCAATTCTTCGAACAACGGCTCGATCTCTTCGGCTGTAAGCGGTGGCACGCCACCGCGACAGGGCACGCATGTTTTCTCCGAAAGGTTACCCGTTCGTCTGGTGCCATGATGATTGAACATGCTTCACTCCCTTGCATCGAACTCGGCGTGCCGACTCGTTTCAGACCCTTCGCGCCCCGTCGGTCAAGCTCCGGGAACCGCAATTTCATCGCCTGCCGACCATGTGTCGACGAGGTCTTCCGGGTCTTCTTCACTGACTTCCATATTGAAGGTATCTCCGCCACCTTCGCCTTCAACATCAGCGGGAAGTCGTCGGACAATTTCCTCGATATTATATACGAGATTGAAACTGACCCGAGACATCTGAGCAATATGCACGGCTTCGTACAATGAAATCAGCCAGGGCACGGCTGTCCAGCAGAGCGCCAGATACAAAATTCCCAGCGCTTTTTCTCCAAGGTAAAACTTATGGACACCGAAATTTCCAAGTAATATCGCCAACCAGATTGCAACCTTTCGATCGCGTCCACCTTTAACCGGTTGCTGTGCGGCTTCAATAAGTTTAGCTTTCTTTATACCTAGAGGCGGTCCCAACGCCAATGGTTCAATCGGAATCACTGTCTCCGATTCCGGCGTTACCGGAGCGCCTTCAAACGAGCAAACACAGGTTGCTGTTGTTTGTTTTCCGGAACGAAAACGATACACTTCTCGTTCAGACAAAAGGCGATGACATCGCGGGCAGTACAGTGGTGCCGACATCAGCTCCGCTTCTCGAGGTTGTCGAAACAGCGCTGATTCTTTCTGCGCCGTCTCGTCTTTGCGATTCAAATAATCAATTCGTTGTTCGAGCAGTTCTTTTTGCGCGTCATCCTCGGCAAGCTGAGATGCTCTAACCAGCTGCTCAACGGCTTCTTTGACTTTGTTCAATTTGATAAAAGCATCAGCTAATTTTTGGCGCGCTTTGATTTCTTCGTCTTTCTGCGAATCCAGACCGTGCACTCGTTTTAACGCTTCAGCGAAACAAGCGTGTGCTTCATCGTACGAACCGTTCTTAAAAGCCAGCTTTCCACGGCGCATCCATTTCTGGAAGGCCTTCATCAGGTCCGACTCAAGTGTCGGCTCGCCTTGAATTACTGGAATCTCAAAAGAAGAAATCGACTGGCCACAGCCATGGCAGTTGATCTGCCATGATTTAAGTTCGGTTTCACAGACTGGACAGTTGATCATGCCGGAGTCGGTGCTACCAGATTCGGTACCAGAAGAAACATCTTTAGCTGACTTCTCGGCAGTTGGTTTAGCCGTTACTTCGGTTTCCGACTCGCTTTTCTCAGCGGTTGGGTTGGCTGACTCGCCGCCATCTACTTCACCGGTCTTAGTCGTTGCGCCTTTCGATTTTGCTTTTCCAGATTTTGCTTTCGACTTGGACGAACCGTCTTTTGCACTTTGCGGTGCGGCATCTTTTTTGACGATATCGGAAGATTTTGGCGCACTAGTCTCAGCTGTTTTAGCAGCCTCTTTGGAAACGGAATCGCCGGATTCTGGAGCTCCGGACTTAGTACTTCCGGTTTCTTCCGCCACGCTTACTCCTCAGGAAAGGATCCATCCAGTGCCACCAATACTTTATTACGTTTCGCATCTGGGTTGCCTTGTATAACATGTATCAGTCATCAGAGGTTGTCGGGATACTTTTCAAGAATGACGTTCTTGTGCAATACGTTGGTCGAATCAAGTCGACGCACTTCGAAATCCATCGAATCGCCAGGCTTCAGCTCAGCCAGGATAGCGCGAACTTCATTGGAGGATCGAACAGGTTTGCCATTCACTTTGATAATAATGTCGCCACGAAGCATTCGTACTTTCTCGGCGGGTCCCTTAGGAACCACTCCTTTGACAATAACCATTACCGGATGACCAGACAGAGTTTGCGATTTTTTTCTGTCCGGATCGATGTCTTCCATGTAGATTCCGAGAAACGGTCTTGGTATAGACCCTTTCTCAATCAGCTTCTTGGTCACGGATGAAACAATATCGGCCGGCAGTGCGAAATTGATTCCGAGACTGCCGCGATTGACTGCTGCTGCTGCAATGCCGATTACATCACCATCGATGTTCAAAAGCGGTCCACCCGAATTGCCTGGTGCAATCAGTGCGTCGGTTTGAATCATCGGTATGTGATGGTTGAAATCAGGCACTACTCGACCGAGAGCACTGACGACACCAACGGATACGGTGTGGTCGAAGCCGTGCGGACTACCAATTGCAATAGCCCAATCGCCCACTTTCACTTTAGAGAAGTCAGCGAATTTCGCGATCGGCAAATTGCTTCCCCCGATCTTCACTACAGCAAGATCCGAGTAAGAATCGCGCCCGACAACCATTCCCTGAAACTCTCGTTGGTCGTTTAACGTCACACGAATTTCGGTGCCAGGCGGCACGACATGGTTGCTTGTGAGAATGTGTCCGGTTGAGCTGACAATCACACCACTAGCTTGCGCTTGACCAGGATATCCCATGGGAAGCTGATTAGAGCTGTGTGGTGGTTGGAAAAATTGTTGACTGCCTTGTAAGGGTTGAACAACTGGATTGGGATCTCGAATTGGTCGAGTATCGATGTTGACCACGCACGGATTCATTTTGGCTGCCACATCGGCAATTGAAGAATCGCCGTGCAAGCGGCTTCCCGTCGATACTGGAGCATTGCTTCCCGGTTCATCGACGCGCAGTCCGGTCACCACTCTGTTGTTCGGAAAGAGGAAAGAACCGCACCAAAAGCCAATTGCAAATACATTCACACATGCCAAAACAAGCAGCACGCGCGGTGTTTTTCGCGGACGATTAAACTCCGTGCCGGAAGATCCGCGCTCTTCTCGTGTGTCCTGACTCTGATCATGCGAGTCTTGTGGAACTGAAATTACATTCGGTTTGAGAAATCTACCGGACATCTTGAGAAAACGATCAAGAGTCATCGACTGTTCGGCGCGTTGAT
Organism: Obscuribacteraceae bacterium (SeqCode); assembly: GCA_044225915.1. Taxonomy (GTDB): domain Bacteria; phylum Cyanobacteriota; class Vampirovibrionia; order Obscuribacterales; family Obscuribacteraceae; genus JADYXR01. The sequence goes on along the minus strand of JBGAHZ010000016.1, from coordinate 61,031 downwards.
CAGAGACCGCCTTCAATGTTGCCGACTCCGCATGGGAGTCTTCCTTTTTGCTGTGATCCGGAGGCGGAACAGTTGCGCTCGAAAAGTTCTTCTTACCTTTGATTTTTTTCTCGCCGCGCTTCTCTGCTTCTCTAGCCGCCTGCTCCAACGTCTTGGCAGGACTGTATCGCTCCCAAGCCGCGGGGGGCTCATCTTCGAGCAAAGCTTTGCGATCGGGCTCAACCGCGTGATCCTCGTCCGCCGGTTCCTCTCCAGAGAAATAAATCGGAACGTCGTCGTCGATTTCTTTGGCCATTAAGCGAGAATACCTTTGCGAAAATACGGGCGGCCTGATACAGCCCCTCTTTTACCTTTACTTTCTATACCAACCGTCGACGCTGTTAAAACGCCACGGAATGGCGTTTTAACCGATTAAGTGTCCTGCCCTGGAGAGCGCCCCTGAGCCGGCGCTCAGGCCGCCAGCGATATCAGTCGTTCAATCCGCTGAGGGCTCAGCAATAGTATTTCAAGCATCGCAATGGTTTCCTTAGAAAAATATGCGACAGTCAGACGTCTTTCAAGCACACGAGCATCCTCGACAAGAGTCGCGAAGGGGTCGAAATCGGGATTGTTCTTATTGCGCAGCATCTCGAGTTTAAGCCTGATTCTCAAAAGACAGACTAAAACTGACAGATGGTGGATGCCTGCAACGACACTGAGATAGTTGAAACCAGGTCCGAAAAATAATTTCGAAAACATGCGCAGATAAACAAATCGTCGCACCAGATCGGAGCACGGCTCAGCCATAGAACCGAGCCTGACGCCGACTATATCCTGGAATGAATATTCCGAGCCTCGATATTTGAGCGTGACACGACGCGGCTCTTCTAAAAATTCTCGCGCCACACTTTGCGCATCGAGATCGCAAGAACTCGATTCATAGACATTCTCAGGAAAGTAGGTCAACAGCAGGTTTCGAACGAGAACCTGATCTATTATTTTCGGATTGGTGGTCAGACCGGCGACATTATCGAGCTTGATCGAACCGGTATCAGCCTTTCGAAAGCGCTCCGCTTCTTCGAACAACCAGCGTTCGACACGACTTTCACCAGGCTTTGCAAGGCGCTCCAGAATTGGTGTTTCGATCGATCGGTAATCGGACCATGAAATTTTCTGACCATCGATCAACTGAGATTCGCTCCAGTCCAGGTCTAACGACGGAAACATCTTAGTGAACAATTGGTAAGTTTGCTGCATAAACTCAGTTTGCTGACTTAGCGGCGTTCCGGAATTCAGCAAAACGCCCGTGGAGGCAAAGCTCACCGAGGCGTATGTTCCACTCGGAGTTTGCGTGAAGGTGTAGGGAAACAATCGGCACATCGCGGGCTTGCCCTCGGCGCCCAAGTCGTTATGCAGCCGGCAGCGTTTGTCTTCGGTGAGGAACTCACATAGACCATCGCTACGTTTTTCAAGTGAATGGGAGAAGACTTTGAGCTTAGCGTCATCGACATTCAGAACCCGAAACAGCTTCTTTGCGTCCAGGTCTCTCTGTCCGGCATAGCTGCTGATTCGCGAAAAGTCTTCACGAGTTATCGGAACCGGCCATTCGAAGCAACAATTTCCGCAACCGGTGCAGTCGAAAGTGATCCCTTCGGGTATATGGAGCTGAGTTTCTCTTATTTGCGGCATTAGCTATTAATGTTACAACCTGCGATCATCATCTATCAACAAGGAGATCAGACCAGCCTCGACTAGTATGTTAGATCGCCTCTCCGATTTCCAAAGAAAAATTGCGCTGGCTTGTGTCTTTGCTGTGGCCATCGTAATAACGATGTATGCGTACATGGCAAGTTATGAACCGGTGCCGCTTCTGGAAGAATATTTTCTTCTGGATTTTTTGCATAGTCGCTCCACCTCGATGATGTCGTTTCTTACCTCCATTATCGATTGGAACGGTCCGCTTCCTGACGACACCTGGGGAATGTTTGCAAGCGGAGTGACTGCAGCACTTTCACAAGTATCGAATCAATCCGTCGGCATTCTTCGAGCAGTGTCGATCTTTCTACACGCCATCAGCTGCACACTCGTGTTCCTGGTGACAAGAGACGTCATGGCAGCTCCGCAGGAAGAGCGTCCCGCGATTTCAACCTGGCTTGCCATCGGAGCTTCACTGATCTTCGCGCTCTATCCTTTGGCACCGGAAGCGGTATCATTCATCGGCGGACTGGCATATGAGTTGGGCACGATTTTTTTCCTGACGGCATTTTTTCTGTACGTGAAAGGAAAGAGAGAACGCAATTGGACCATCCTCGGGCTATCCTGGATCAGTTTTTTGTTCGCTGTTCTGTCCGACAATTCGTTCTGGTCATCAGGTTTTATTATGGTGGCGTTGGAACTTTCAATCTCTTTCATCGGACCAGCGCCTGTTGACTCAGGACGCCCGGTGCCAAGTGCCGATGAGGTATTCGAAGATGCCGTCGATCGCATGCTGGAAGAATCGAAGATAGCTGAACACCATTCTGGAAGTACAGAGTCCTCGACTTCTAGTGATACCAATACCGGTGCCACATCCAGAGTCGAGGAGAATCAACCAGCAAAACCCGGAAGAGTGTACGATGAAGACGACGACCCGGACAATCTTTTCGAGACGTTGGTCCCATGTTTGCCTTTCATTGTCCTGGGAGTCTTGTTGTCAATTCGTGCGCTTCCGGCGACGTCTAATGAACAATTACCAGGCGACATGATTGTCGGTTTCGCTGACTGGGGAAGGGTATTTAAACATCTGTTCTTCCCGATCAATCAGTCGATTGCAGTCGACCAATCAAACGCTTACATGCAAATGTGGTGCCTTTATGCGGTACCACTAAATTAGCGATTCGTATTTCATCGGTAGCAGACTGGCATATAGTGCACTTGTGCCAACAACAATCATAATCGCATTGTGTTTTCTCTCACCGACCTATGCGTTAGCAGGCATATCTTGGGGCGAAGACACAAGAGTAAAGAAAGCCACGATGATTGTGTCTTCATTTTTTCTGATCGCAATTCTGGCACTCAACTTCACTAGAACAGTTCAACAAACGGTCTACTATAACACCGGTGCTAAGCGCCTTGATCGCCTGAATAGCGAATTGAAAAACTTCGCTGCCACGTCGAAATCACCTTATGTTTTTGTGCGAGACGTACCAAGAGATATTGCGGTATCGAACAAAATTTCACCATACAACGTTATCGTTTTTGATAGTCAGAAAAAACTTTTGCGCGCGGCCGACATTCCGTCAGGATTCCTCAAAGATGCACTCCAGAAGGGGCACTATAGGGACTTGATTGCCACCTGGGACAATCAAAACCAGTCGCTTAAATCGATAGAGTTCCAACCGGAAGAAGAGGCGTCTCAAACAGCAAAAAGAATTTTACCGGAGAAGATTTATGAAAGAGCAAAACCGCAAATCGAGAATCCGGAAGCAGTGCAATTCGACAAAACTACCGACGAGATTCTAATCAAAGGCCCATCCGAAGCCGTGCCTAAGATTGGCATAGACGCATCCGGAATTCCTCAAGTCGGCGATGATTTCTTGTACATCGAATGCAAATTGGAGCTGGCCACTTCCGAGCCGGATCAAGAAATACAGATGTACTGGTTGACGTCAAAGCAGAAAGATCCAAGCAAAAGCGAAAAAGTTCGCTGCACAATCAGCAGTAACGATGGACTGTTTCATCGATATTACTTTCCGTTGCGCTCATCGGCATGGACAACCAATGGTCCGATCAACAAAATCTTTTTTGAGTTTCCAAAAGCATCACGGGCGGTGCTTCGCGAAATCGGTGTACAACAGGCGACCAATCGAATCGCAAAACTAACGCACGTTAAAACTGAGAAACGCCCAGATAGTCAAACTTTCACCCACTCTCCGGTGCACTCGAGACTGACTTATGACTACCCCAACATTCCGGAGCTGGGATTGATTTCAATCGACAAGCAGCGCGAAGAATCGACCCTGAAATATGACACCAGCATGGTGGACGGAGCTCAAGGCACTTTAATCGAAATTTCACGGGCCGATACCAAGTTTTCCCAGAGCAATTCCGACCGAGAATCAGAGCTCACGTCGAAAACACTGAGCATGGATGACACCGTCGGAGAAATCAAGTTTCCAGGGAAATACTTCAAATCAGACGGAGTTTACTCGGTCCGCGTCTTTGCCACCGATAAAGAGGGTAAACTGTTAGGAAATGCATCGGATGAGATCAATTGCTTGATCTACACCAGTGCTCCGGGTTCTTGATGTTCAGGGCAAAAGGTTCTATTCATGGACAAAATTCCAATCGACATGCACCAGCTGGTCTACAGCTTCGAAGACGAGTGTCAGGATAATAAATACTACCTGGACAAGGAGACTGGAGAAATTCGGCTGGTCCACCAGGGTCTGCATGAATTGCGCGATTTGACCGACGAAATTGAAACTGATCGAGAACGTTTTCTATACATTCCGAAACAGGATCCAAAGAAGATTAAGGAGGATCTGCGGGATTTCATTGATACCGTAGATGATGCCAAAACCAAAATGCTGCTTGACGTCGCCATGGATTCTCCACACATTTTGTCCGGCTTCAAGAAGATCCTCGCCTCTGCAGGGATGTCAGATGAGGGACTTAAGGCATTTCTCGAAGGACGCACCCGACTGCGCGTCAAACAGTGGCTTTCAGCCAATTCCATCGATGTGGAAAACGAGTTACAAAGCTCGTCGTAGTTTCGCGGTCTTAGAACAATAATGTCTAATTTGTTATAGTGAGCGTAACTTTCAAGCTGGGTAAAAGATACTTGTACGTTCGATCAGATGGCATCGCGTAAACTAGTACTCGGCATTTTGCCACGTCTTGATTTCCTCGGTTCCGAAAGATGTTGGCGACGGTTATTGGAGCGTTAAGGGCGCGGGAATAAATGGATTCACCTACGAAGCGGTGGGAAAAATACAGGGTTACTGCCGAACAAGCTCAGCAAGAGGGCATGTTTGAGTTCGCGGAGACGGCTTGGACTGCGGCTCTCGAACAAGCAGAAGACTTCGGCGATACTGACCGAAGACTGGCGTACACTCTGGAAAAGATGGCTGAATGCCTATGGCATCAAGGCAAATTGACTGACGCTGCCAACCACTGCAAGCGCGTTCTCAAGATGTACGAAAAGGTTCTTGGAGCCAAACATCCGGATGTTGCCTGTTTTATGGGCAACCTCGCCATGATTTACCACGCTCGAAACATGTATCCGGACGCCGAAGGTTATTACAAGAAAGCCCTTGAAGTAAAGAGTCAGGTACTGGGTGCCGACCATCCGGATGTGAAAAAACTACAAGGCAACTACGCCGATCTTTTGTTCGTCACCAACAGAGAAGAAGAGGCTGCCGAGCTCAAAGCCGGCGCCAGCCTGGTCACGGCTTCGGACTGGCGGAAGACAACAGGTGCGCAATTTGCCTTGGAATCGCCATCACAAAAGCATCCTCCAATGTCCTCCGATATGGCAGCTCCCGCAGCACCTCCCGCGGCGAAGGCACCACCGCCACCGGGTCCAACACCGACAATTTCGCCCGCCAGACCAGCAGCACCTCCTCCGCCACCACCAAGAAGCGCAGCAACACTGCCACAAGACAGTCAACAAAATCTTCAAGCCCTGACGACGCCGAATGAAACTGTGGTAGAACCGCCAGGTGCGATGTCGAGTCGGACACTGTCTACGATTCGCGGTCCTAAAGGAGCAGCGCAAAAACCCAAGCCGGTTCCGCACCAGGGCAAATCAGTAACACCGCCACCACCTCCTTCGGGCGGCAAGGCAACACCAATTTCGGCAAGCGTTCCGGACCAGCCGCCACAGCCATCCAAGGAAGAGCTTTTCGACAAGTGGAAAGCACTCAAGGACCAGGCCGAAAAGTCGGCGGCGATGAACTCGCTGGCTGAGGCTGAACAAGCTTGGGTCGGCGCTCTTGAAGTCGCCGAAAAAATCGGTGAAGAAAATCCTCCGCTCTCTTATACGCTCTACAGTCTTGGCGATCTGAAGGCCCGACAAGAAATTTACGACGCCGCAGTCACGTATCATCAACGTGCATATGCGGTGAAGAAGAATGTGCTCGGTCCGCACCATTTAGCGGTAGCAGCCAGTGCCAACAGTCTCGCGCGGTTGTTCTATTACCTGCGCGATTATATGGACGCCGAGAAGATGGCAATGGAGTGCATCGAGATTTACGAAAAGGTGCATGGCAAGGAACATCCGGAGGTTGGTGGTGCATTGCACAACCTGGCCACGCTGTATCACGTTCAACGCAAATACACTGAAGCAGAACCAATCTACAAGCAAGCACTCGATTTAAAACGGAAAGTATTTGGTGCAGAACACCCGGAAACCACGCGACTTTTGCGAAGCTACGCGGACTTGCTCAGATCAACCGGTCGTGAATTCGAGGCGCAAAACCTTGCGGCTGGCTCAACCGGCATGATCACCGGTTCTTGGAAGACCATCGACATTATGGAAACAGCCTCACTAAAAGCCCGAGAAGATCGTTGCGACATTTGCAACGCTCAACTCAACGGTTCGGAAAAGTGTCCGAAGTGCGGATTCGAAGCGGCTATCGGCGTTATTTAGTCGGCACCACAAGTAGTACCAGTATACAACTATGCTACGACCTTGAGATCAGGTCGGCGATCAGCGACGAAGTGTCTGGCGGCTGATTCCGGCGTGATATAGGTGCTGCCGAACGAGCCGGCGATCATCGCCTGGTTTTGAGTGGTTGAGTCAAAGATGCCGAGTCTTGTAACTTCACCCAGCGCGCGGCTCTGATGATCACTTACATTAAGCGCCGCAAAATTGACGCTCTTCGAGAGACTCAAACTAATTACTGCTGGCGAGAATCCGTTGGCGGCTGCAATGCCGGCGTCGGCTATTGCGATACCAGCCCAGGCTAAGCTGCGCATGATGCCCAATGCGTTTGGATTGCCGCTTTTCGCAATTGATAGTGCCAAACTGCCGATGCTGATCGCTTTACCGCTGGCAGCGTTGGCATCAGACATAATCCGCGCAGCTTCAGTTCTAGTCATGCCATGGAATTCGCCTCCGCCAATGATACCGGAATCGGCGGCCCATGAATGTGAGCTGGCGTTGTAGATACTCTTGCCATCGGCTGACAATATGTCTCCGTTGGCTTTGAACTGCATTCCACCAAGACCAGGAACGCGTGTGTCACCGTCTGGTGTAATCTCGGCTTGTGGAGTCGTGATTACTTTCGTTTCCGGATTGACGTTGATTAAGGTGCCGGTTACTTCTCCATTTGGCCCAACTTGAGCCTCCTGCACGACCTTACCCTCTTCGGACATCTTCATGTCTACCCGAGGCGCGACCAGAGCTTTAATCTCATTTCCATGTTCAGCGGTGTCGAACTGGGACGTTCCATCACCGTTGGAGGTCAACGAATGCAACGCGCCTTTGACGGTCAGATGCCCATCCGGAGTGGTAGTTAGATTGAGTCCGCCGTTATCACCGATAACAACCGCTCCGTCTGTTCCAGCCTTGAACTTCGGTCCGGTACCTGTGTACGGCTTTCCATCTACGCCGACCCAGCCACCAGCATCTTTGTTATAGCTAAACTGATCGCCGAACTCGAGCTGACCATCAGCGCCTTTCTTCACTTCACGAAGGTGAATTTCATGTCCGTTGGAATTGACTTGATACCACTGACCGTCGATCTGCTGAAGGAAACCGGCTCTCCGTTGACCATCGGTATCTTTTCTCGCACCGCCAATGAATTGCTCCTTGGCCAATTGCTCCAACGCCTGTTCAGCAGTCATCGGATTGTTTGGATCTTCGGTCAACGCCTTGAACTTGTCGCTAATGATCTCGGCGACGCGCTTGTTATCTGTATTATCGACTGTCTGACCAGGTCCTCTTCTAAAGCCGTTTTCAACTCTTAAACCGTCGAGGTGCTCAAAACGCTTGCCATCAGCAGACTCAACCAGGATGTCCGGCTTGCCCTCTGCGTTTTTGCCCTTCCAGGTGGTGCCCTTATCGTTTTGCACAACGAGGGTTCCATCAGGTAGTTGAACCGTGACGGTCTTCCCATCAGGACTTTCAATGCGCTTCACGCCATTGACGTCTTGAACTTTGGTGCCTTCGTGACCAGGAGTGTTCATGATCTCGGTCTTGCCGCCAGGCAATCCGTCCTTCAAGAACTGACGAATTTGGTCGGTACTCAGCGGCTGTCCATCAAACTTTTGATCGCCGAGCAATTTCGTCGCAATGTCAGCCGCTCTATCGCGGTCTACGACATCGACCGAACCTTTCAATTTAAGATCGTCTCTTTCTGATTTAGCGACCAGACCTCTCAGCTCTCCACTGATTTCCTTGGATGCTGCAATCTGCTGCTTCTGCCAATCGCCAAAGGAAGACACAAACGTGCTGCTGTCACTTCCCTCTTTGAGAACACCATCGTTGAACATCCAGGAGATGTTGCCATTGACGTCTTCATTTACGCGAACGCCGCTCTGACCTTTTCCATCGCCAGGAATGAATAGGCTTGCTGATCCATCCGAGTTTACAGTCCGTCGGGCACCAGTTTCCGGATCATAATATTTAGAAGAACCATCAGTCGAGTTGTAAGTGACAGTTACCTTGTCACTAGTGAAGCCATACTCGAGCATGTCTCTGATTTCGTCAGATGATTTGCCTGGTGGAAGTTTCGAACTCAACGTCTGCTCAGCTTGTTCCTGGGTCACATTAGTACCCTTAGTAAGAACCTGGTTTTCGGTGGCAGTGTTGAAACTTTTCGCGTTTTGTTTGGCAGCGTCCAGGTCAGTCAATCCGGGTTTAGCTGAATCGTACCAGTCAGTCATCCAGTCATAGCCTGCCATGGCGGTATCAGTGATAGCAGTGCCGATTTTGGAGAGTGAGTCAGAGAAATTGAAATTCCAATTACTGAAATCGAACAGATTGCTGCTTCCAGCTTCCTTAATAGGCGCCTTTCCAAGGTCACCCGGTTTGGCTATGGCATCTAGAGCCGCGGATGCTGGGGCATCCAATGGAAGAGGTTTCCCATCCGCACCAAGAAGGGGTTTGCCATCGGCTCCGAGCTTGGCACCCTTATTCGCTGGATCGTGGACCTGTACCGAAGCGAGGAATTGTTTGTCGGATGCAGTAGTTTTCTTACCTAATCCGAAAAGTCCTTTTATTTCATCGAGCGAATCAACCTTGCCTAGCGTCTGGTCGTAAAGCCAGCTAGCAGTAGATTCAGCCTCCTCGGCAGGCTTGTCGGTTTTCTCGGCGCCAGGTTTCTCGCCGGCTGGTTTGTCCTTGTCAGCTCCTGCTCCGCTTGGCGCGGCGGCAGGATCGGCCGGCTTATCGGTAGATGTACCAGAACCAGCCAGCTTGTCCGTGGACGTGGACGAGGCGGCATCAGGCTTCGAAGTGGAAGACGGAGTATCGGGCTTCGAATCTGCTTCTAGCTTCGCCTTCGCACCTGCAGCCTCGACGGCAGCTGGCGTAGATGGTTTCTCGCCAGCGTTATCGGTAGGTTTTTTCGGTGCATCAGCCATCCGTGGACTCCGGATCGTGAAAGGCGCAATTTAAGGAACGAATAGTAAGTATTGATATTGTCAAGGAGACTGGGGGGTTAAGTCAATGCGGGAATTACGTAGTCCGCCCAGCAGGATAAAGTTTTAATGCCCTGAAATGGACAATTTCAAACCCCGAAATCGGCTTCAGTTCTTCCTTCTGTCGCAATATCAATAGTAAAAAAGCTGGGCTCCGCGAATAAATATCAGATAGTCAAAGGGTTTTGCTTGTAAGGATCGCTGTAAACGCTAGAATCATACTGAAACTATCAGAAACCCTGTTGAATTCTGTTGAGTTTCGATTAAAAGTAGTAGCAGACTCCAAGTGGGTCCAATCATCTCGGATTAGAGCAAAAATCCATCGAAAGAATGACAAAACTTACTAACAAGACCCACCTTAAAAACGTTCTTCTAAGCGTTTTCTGCATCGGTTTGATGTTGAGCTTGACTGGATGCGAGCAAGTGAAACAGCTCATTGGCAGCACGAATAAGTCAACCACTCCTACTACGGCAACGCAACCCAACATCACACAGCCCGCATCGCAAGGTCCAAAACCGCTGGATGGTTATTGGAAATTGGCGTTCTCGTTTAACGATGACGTGCAGAGTTGCCATTTTCGGATAACGCAGAATGGGGACAAGTTTGGAGGTCAGGGAACCGACGATTCAAACAGCAAGCCGTTTCTCATGGAAAACGGATTGATCAGACAGGACGAAGTTGTTTTCTATAAAAGATACGAACAGCCGGACAATCCCAATCAACCTCCAGTCGAATACAGCGGAAAGCTCGATGCCAAGACTGGATACATGAGCGGAAAGTATCTGATTACTTTTCAAGGCAAAGAGATCGTAGGCGATTGGGAAGCGCAAAAGGATGGCATGGAAGCTGTGCAACCTGCGCAACCGGAACAAAAAGCACCACCGCCGTCACCCAACGGGCCGCCACCAGGCAAGGCACCTGATTTGTCAGGCAAATGGGATATGGGCTTTGAGTATCAGTTTAAAACCATCCATTCGATTATGTTTCTCGAACAGCAGCTAGACAACACGATCACTGGTCATGGTCAGGACGAGAATACTAAGGAACGATTCACGATCGAGAAGGGCTGGTACAAGTATCCGAAGGTCACTTTGATTCGAAAGTATCCTGCCTTAAAGTCGAAAACTGGAACGAAACCTGAGCGAAGAATGACATTCAAAGCAGATGTTAGCTGGGTCAACGACGCAGACTACCAGGGACCTTATATGCAAGGCAAGTCCGAAGGTGGCGGCAGTTGGGAAGCACAACGAGTGCGCTAACCGCCGATGGCAACCGTCAATTCGCTTTTGAAACCGCTGGTGTGATTTGTGGATTGATCGGCGAGAGCAATTCACGCGCGTAGACAATCTCACCAGTAGCCGGTTTAATCACGAACTGCCGAGGTGTCATGTCGTGATCGTGCAGCGATTCAGAGCGAATCAGATTGGCGATCAGATAGCCGTCTTTGGCTGCCAGACTGATTTTCCCGACGTTCCAACCGGTAAGAGAACAAAGATCAGAGAACAGTGGAACAGTCGATTTCACGACACCGTCGGCGGCACCAATTTGCAGAAGATACGTGCTGGTATCATCAGTGCCCCTGACCATCGTGTAGAAACTATCGTTGGCACTGTTGTAGGCTAAACCACGCATCATTCCTCGATGTGAATTGCCTTTGATATCGAGGTCGGACCAGGGCAGATGACGTTTTGTATAAATATGAATAGTGTCCGTGTTTTCCTGATCTAGAATCGCAGCGCAATCTCTTTTGGTATCATATGCGATGGCAGACGGCCGAACGACATAGTATTGAATCGGAACGGTTTCCAGATCATTTGTCTTTGATTCGTAAAACCCAAGATAATTATCGTTGAGCAAAAGCCACTCACCGGCAGTTTTCGACGGGACTGCGGCGAAGGCTGGAAAGTCTACAGTCCTGGTAGGACCAGGCAAATCAGTAAGCGGAATTTTTCCAAGCACGGATTCATTTTCCAGCGGAAGCCAGACACCATCCTTGTCCAGAACACCATCAACCGACAACCTGTTAATTGCTTTTTGCTCCTTGGGATCGCTCGTAAGCAGACCAACCATTGAATTCTGATTCCACGGATCCGTCTCCCATGGCGCAGCGTCGAACGCATCCTGTGGAGGCGTTTGTTGATCTGCTAATAAGGTTTCGGCGTTCTCAATGTGCTGCGAAAAATAATGATAGGAGAAAACTGACGCGCTAATAAAGAGAACAACGGACAAAGCAATTGCAAACACCCTCGACAGACTTTTTTCTGAATCGATCATTCGCGAAAAGTTTGTAGTTCCAAGCGGATGTGTCATCGTCCGCCGAATGGCATCCTCGTCTGAAGAGCGGGACTTCTTGCGCTGCCTGAGCGTTTTACGAGCCTGAGCCTTCAATGTGCGAAATGACTTGCTCATGTATGCAATCTTGGTAGACCGTCTACCGCGCACTTCAGTGAGCGCTAACTTCAATTCCGACATTGATTGAACACGCATGGCTGGCTCTTTTTCGAGACAATGAAGCACCAATGCCTCGAGATGAAGCTGAACGCCCGGCTCGAACTCAGACACCGCCCGTGGTGCAGTAAAAACATGATCGTGCATACATTTAAACGAATTGCTGGACGGAAATACCTGCCTTCCAGCCAGGCATTCATACATAACGCAACCAACAGAATAGACGTCTGAGCGTGCGTCGAGTTCTTGCCCATAACACTGTTCCGGGCTCATGTATGCAGGTGTGCCAAGCACGGCGTTTGTGCGCGTGACAGTGGATGAGCTTTCCAGTCCGGCAATTTTTGCCAGGCCGAAATCCACGACCTTGGTATTGCCTGCTGAGTCGATAATGATATTGCTTGGTTTAATATCACGGTGCAAAATGCCACTGCGATGCGCTGTCTCTAAAACGTCGGTGATATCCAAAAATAGTTGAATCACGCTATTGGAGTCGAGCCGCCCCTTAGCTTTCAAAACCTCGGTTAAGGTGTTGCCGAAAACGTATTCCATAATAATGAACGGTCTGCCGTCCGGTAGAAGCCCGAAATCGTACACGGATGGAATATCCGGGTGATCGAGGGCAATCAACGCCTGCGCTTCCTGCTGAAAACGCTTCACCGAGGCAGGGTCAGTCGTAATCGCGCATTTAAGTACCTTCATTGCCACGGTCATATTGGTTTCGACATTTTTGGCCAGGTATACCGTGCTGGAACTACCTTGCCCGACTTCATTGAGGACCTGATAGCGTTCCACCACAGTGCCCAAAAGCGGGTCCTGACCGGCGACAGGGCACAACAAGCCGCCATCTTCGGGACAACGCAAATGCCCGGGACCGACCTCCTTATCGCAGGTCGGGCACATCATTCGCAGCTTAATTTGGGTATCCAGTTGGTGCTTTGTGTCCATTCACTACATTCCGGTGAGCGTGACGCACATTAAGTGATAGTAAGACGGTCTCCCCACAGGGGGGCTAATTCGAAAGGTAACCCCGGTCATTGTTAGCGACTCTTCTTCCAATTGAATCACGTTTCCTCTTAGAAACCTTTAAATTACCGATCACAAGAGAATGACATCTCAACTCCCACCATCTGATAGTCTAGGGTAGCTGTCAATACCTTGTTTACTGGAAATCATGATCTCAAAAGCCAGCCGATGCCTCGCAGCCGTACTAGTACTGTATTTGGTGTCATATAACACCATCCCCGCCAGCGCCGCGCAAAATTCATCAAAATCATCCCGCGCGACGAAGTCTAAAGGATTCAATATTGAGTTAAACGATGCCTTGCCGTCGTTAGAACAGAGCGAGACTCCTCCGGCGCCACCGCAGATTCCAGCACAACAAGACTCGGCGAATCCGGGTGAACTCGCCAGTACCAGCGGTTTAAACGATGTGCAGACGGCAGGTTCTTCAGCACCGGATGTAAGTTTAGAAATAGATGAACAGGCTGCAGAAATTTCTTCGGTTGAAACTTCGGGCAGTGAAGAGCAGTTTCCAAAAGAAAGAAGCGGATGGTCGCTGCCGATTTCCGGACCGATGACGCTGTTCCGGCACAAGAAACCGGTCGTTGCGCAGCAAAAGAAAGAATTGAACGGGTCGATCAACTACGAAGACCCTTACGAGTCTTACACTCAGCGCATCGATCAGTTGCTCGAATGCGCCTGGAATCGCGATCCGAATTCCAAAGCCGTAGAAAAAGCAGTCGATCATTATCGTAAGAAAACCCAAATCGTAATCGCTGAATCAAAAGATGCAGCAAATTATGTGGTGCCATTCAGAGGTTTCGGTCCTTCCAGTGAAGCCGGTGACATCATCACTGGTGAAAAGCTGAAGCTGAAGAGCAAGGCATCAGCAGAGTATGCGCGCCAGAAACAAATTGATGAACTCCATGTGAAAGTGGTTTCAAACCTGATGCAGATATCCATGGGTCTGGGAATGCCGGACCAGGAGCGCGGTCAGTCAATCACCGCCAGTGGTGTCGCAGCGTTGTCGGAGATGGTAGGTCCGGAAGAAGCTGAGCGCACAAAAACAATGCTCGCACAAATGGCAAGTCAGCTCACAGTGCCGGAAGGTACTTTCGAAAAACCAGTATGGGACGTGCAAGAACGTCAAAAACTCCACAAGCAAATTTTGGAACTTTCACTTGATGATGATCCGGTAATTCATCAAATCAAGAAACACGTAAATAAGTACAATCACAAATCAAAAGTAGCGATGGTATCGTCGTCGGTGATTCAAACCGTTCTTGGTGCTGCCTCGATGACTCCGACCTTTGTCGGTCCCGCAGCCAAAACAGCGCTGGTGGCGTTCGTCATGGCGACCGGCGGTCCGGAACAATGCAAACTCTTGAAAGAACTCTATCTGGATAAGCGATTGGAAAGCCGCTGCAAAGCTTTGAACGAAGAAGCTCACATGGCAGTCGACAACTATCAATTGGCACTGTTGACGAAAAACCCAGTTCTACTCGGCTACTCCGAATCACTGGTCGGACAAATGATCGGCGGTCACCACGTCAACGAAGTGTTTGGAACCTCGCTGCTCGCAAAGAAACCCGCGTCGACGGAAACAATGTAGATTAGTCGAAACTGTGGGCCCTGACGAGCCCAGAGATTCGATTTTAGTTGATTCGCGTGGTTACTTCGCGTGTTGAGGCGCGTTGGCCAGATCGATTTCAACTAATGGATTGACGTCCTTTTCGTAATCGATTTTCGGCAGTCCGAATCCGAAGAGGCGCAGAAACTCAGAGGTGTAGCTCTCATAGTCCGAGATTTCTTTGAGATTTTCGGTGTTCACTTTGTCCCAAAGTTTCATCACTTCTTCTTGAGTAGCTGGATCCATTTCGAGGTCATCCATGCGGATTCGTCCCTCGTCATCAAGCTTTGGTGTGTGTCCATTGTAGAGATGGTCTGCGTAAAGTCGCTCGATTTGTTCGATGCAACCTTCGTGAGTGCCTTTCTCTTTCATAACCTTGAACAACAACGAGATGTACAAAGGCACAACGGGAATAGCTGAACTGGCTTGTGTTACGACAGCCTTGTTGACCGCAACAACGGCACTGCCCTTGATACCAGCTAATTTCTGGGTCAATGTCTTGGCGCGTTGTTCCAAATCTTCTTTGGCTTTGCCGATGGTGCCGTTGCGATAAACAGCCCATGTAATTGCTGGACCAATGTACGAATATGCCACCGTCTTCGCGCCTTCCGCGAGAACTCCGGCCTTCAGCAAGCCATCGATCCACAATTCCCAATCGTCTCCACCCATAACTTCGACGGTGTTCTTAATGTCTTCGTCGTTGGCTGGTTGAATTTCGATATCGTGAACTAAACCTTTGTCAGTGTTCAAAGTCTTAGCTTTGAAAGGCTCTCCAATTGGTTTTAAACACGAAGAGTAAACTTGACCATCCTTTGGATTCTTGCGTTTCGGTGAAGCCAAACTATAAATCACCAAATCAACTTGACCGAGATCGCGTTTGATCAAATCAATTGTGAGATTGCGAATCTCATCAGAGAAGGCATCGCCATTAACGCTTCGCGCGTATAGTCCTTCTTTGTGCGCTTGCTTTTCGAATTCAGCGGAGTTGTACCAGCCAGCGGTGCCGCCTTTGTCAGCTTCCGGTGGCTTCTCGAAGAATACGCCTACGGTCGCGGCCTTGCTGCCGAAGGCAGACACGATACGGCTGGCTAGACCATAGCCTGTCGAGGCACCGATCACGAGGACTTTCTTCGGTCCGTCCTTGATTTCACCTTTTTCTTTGACATAGCGGATTTGTTCGCTCACATTTTCGGCGCAGCCGTCTGGGTGAGTGGTTACGCAGATGAATCCGCGAACTTTTGGCTTGACAATCATGGCACACTATCCAAATAGGGGGAAACCGTGATTATGTCACAACATGGCTTCAGCGCGTGTTCCCGAAGAATAAAGTTCAACAATTTCAACACTGCATCACATTCCAGGTTCTCCGAAAGAACCAGGAATATAACGAGTTCACGAGTTACGGTTCCCTTTTAGGAAATCACGCCTAGTTTCTTACCGACTTTCTTGAAAGCCTGAAGGGCATGATCGATGTCGCCTTTTCCAAGAGCAGCAGAAATTTGGCAACGCAGGCGCGCCTCACCTTGAGGAACGACCGGATACCACAATCCTCTGACGTATACGCCTTCTTTCAGAAGTTCGCTGCTCATATCCATCGCAACGGACGCTTCGCCGACCATGACTGGCACGATTGGATGGACGCCTTCAAGAATAGTGAAACCAAGATTTTTGATTTCCTTTCTGAAATACGCAGTGTTTTCATGCAGCTTTTCCACCAGGCTATTGTCTTCTTCAAGCATTTTCAGCGCTTCGATTGAGGCGCAAACAATAGAAGCTGGAAGTGTATTGGAGAATGTGTATGGTCTGGATTTCTGGCGCAAGAAATCAACCACTTCTTTTTTACCCGCAATGAAGCCACCGGCGGCGCCACCAAGTGCTTTACCAAGGGTGCCTGTGATTACATCGACTTGACCGTGGACACCACAGTGTTCAGGCGTTCCCCGACCGGTTTTTCCGAGCACGCCGGTTGAGTGCGATTCATCGACGAATGATAGTGCGCCGAATTCCTTGCAGATGGAAAGGAATTTTTTCAGATCGCAATACTCGCCTTCCATGCTGAAGACACCATCGGTAGCACCGACGCTGATACGATAGTTCTTATCCTTGTTCTCCTTGAGAGCCGCTTGCAAGGCGTCAAGATCGTTGTGCTTGTATGCGTTCAGGTCAGTTGTTTTGGTTGCCTGTCTTACTAACCTGATACCGTCGATGATGCTGGCATGGTTTAACTGATCGCTGTAAATGATATCGCGATAGCCGGATTGTCCGAATTCATGAGCCATCAATCCAGTGAAGAATGCTTCGTTGGCGGCAAAACATGAGGAGTGCAGAATGGCGGCTTCAGTGCCGAGAAACTGTGCAATCCGTTCTTCCAGTTCGAGGTGAATCTTTTGCGTTCCACAGATGAAACGAACTGATGCCATCCCGTAGCCGTAACGTTCCAACCCGTATGAGGCGGCAGCTTTAATTCTGCCGTGATTCGCAAGACCGAGGTAATTGTTGGACGCGAGCATGACGCAGAGCCGCCCATCAGCCATTACGACGCCGGCTTGATCGCTTTCGATCGGCACTTCGTACTTGTAGGTTTTCGCTTCTTTGGCCTGCTCAAGTTCTCGACCAAGCACCTTGTACAGCGCGCTTGGATCCAGCGGCTTGCTCTTGCCACCTTTGGAGGTGTCGTCTACCTGAGTTTCCGTTGATGCGCCGCCCATAGTCAATCTCCTCTAGTTAAACCTTATGGTTGGAATACCAGTTTCATTTCAGCGCCGCTGTTCAATTGATCGAAAGCGGATTCGTACTCATCCAGTTTGTAAGTTTTAGTGGCTATGACTTGATCGAGTTTCGATTGAAGGTCGAGATGCGGTGCTTGCAACAGTCTTAGCATTGTCTCCCAGGTGTCGAACATCTTACGGCCGAAAATGCCTTTGACGGTAACACCTTTCCAAATGACACCATTGGCGATATCGAAATCTGTTAGCGGTCTGCGAGTGATACCAAGCAGTAAGACGGTGCCGCCGTTGCGCACAATTCGGAAAGCATCGCGGTAAGCGGATGGAGAGCCGGACATTTCCAAAACTACATCAACGCCGTTTGCCATGCTTTCGGATTTTTCGATCGCTGAATACAAAGCTTGTGATCCGTTTAAAACGTCGAAGCATTGTTCTGCACCGAATTGTTCTCCAAGAGCGAAACGACGCTCCACATCAGCAGCTTCAGTGAGATAGATGCGTGCAGCACCGAACTCTCGGCACAAAAATGTCGCCATTAAACCTAAAGGACCGGCACCGAGAATGGCAACCGATTTTCCACGAACGTCCGCTTCATACACCGTGTGGACAGCGTTGCCGAAAGCATCGAGAACCGCACCGATTCTCGGTGGAACAAGCGATTGATCGCCGTTTTTTCCTAACAGAATGACATTCTTATAAGGAACGCAAACATATTGTGCGAAGCATCCATCGAGGTGCACGCCTTTGACGCGAACGCGCGTACAGATATGTTCGTTGCCGGTACGACAGAGAGTGCAATGTCCGCAGGACAAGTGCATCTCGGCGGTGACATAGTCGCCCTTTTGAATCAACAAGTTGTCAGGGACGCCAGGGAATCGCTCGGCACCAACGCCTTCACCCAACGCGTCGACGACTCCGCAAAATTCGTGCCCGGTGATGATTGGCTGATACGCGCCTTCACCGATGTAGCGTTTCATCTCCAACCGAATGCCTTCCGATTTGGAACTTTGATAAATACTCTTATCGGTTCCGCAAACTGCAGTCGAGAGCACTTTGATGCGCACCTCGTCGGACCTAACTTCGGGAATCTCTACGTCGCTTCGCAGAGTCAAACCATCTTGATCTAGACTTTCTTTTACCAGGCATCTCATAGCTTTGGATTTAGACTCCTGTTGAGCGTCGCCCTGGACGGCTAGCGTGCGCATCCTATCCTCCTGTGGCGGAACGAATACTCCTCGTTCACGCCTAAAAGTCTAACAACACTAAGGCGAATGGGTGTGAGATTCTCGTCAGCTGATTCAGCTCGCTTCGAAACATGCCAGGATGGAGGCGCTCCCCCGAAAGACGGTCGATATGGCACGATTCAGCTGGCTGCGGCGACTTCCAAGCCAAGCGTTAATAAACTGCCGGTTCGATTTCTGACGTTCCCAGAGGCACGAACTCATCAATAGATCATCTCTAATAATATTGATGAGAATCGAGATGAGATGCCGCTTAACAAATGTAGTGCTTCTTCACGTTTCTAACCTTGTTCACCAATTGAAATGATCTCAAGTGAACGATTTCTACGTTTACTCATCCCCTTTGCTACCGGGGCTTCGCAGGATTTGGACGGTGAAATGATAGCCGTATAAATATACGGAAGAACCCGAAAACGTATCGAGCCTTAGCGTTTGTTTAGTTGCCAAGCCTCTCCACCGCTCATAAAGTGGAGACGTCTCAACAATTTCTTTATTTTTCGAACATCCCTCACCGCGAGCCTATGTAATGAACTTCGATCCCCAACCAAACAATCCCGATACGCAAGAACGCACTTCCGACGCCAGCGTCATTTCCATGGCCGAAGCGCTCATAGTAAGAATGATCGTTATGGGCAGCGGCGGACCTGAAAACGCCGAAATAACAGAACAGGGATTGCGATTTGTACGACACCTGATGGCAAATTCGCGCGCGTGTCGATCGGGCTTTGTACCGAATTTCAAAAGCATGGATTGCATTCGTGAACTGGCGCGCGACTTCATTCGTCAGTGCGGCAACGCATCACGCGCACTACAAATGATGTATCAAGTAATTTAAGCCTCTTCTTCCGACAATCTTATATTCGGCACGGCTCCGAGATCGCGCAATAACAACCGATGAAGGTGCGGGTTTACCCTATATCAAGGGAAGCGAACCTGCATCATCATTGTTGCACGAGCCAGCCTTATGTCCTTTTGGTTTGGCGCGAGTAGAGCTCTAGTCGAACGAAAAGTCGTCTGACTGCACTTGCATGTGCAGCGATGGCTGCCGGATTGCGAGGAAGAACATGAATAAACAGCTAAGTGCAGTTATGCTTGTCGCGATTGCTTTCAGTATCACAAGTGAGGAGGCAAAAGCGCAGGGGCAGGCAGTCGATCCGAACGCCCTTCCTCCTGCACGTTTCTACAAGCATAGATTGCAAGTTCAAATTGTGAACGAAAATCCCGACATTACCAACACGATGCGAAACCCTGAGCCCAAGAAAGTTTTGCTGATTCCGACACCACAGATGCAACCGCAGCAGGTGCAATATATGCTTGCTCCGAGCGCATCCGGTCCTGGTCTTCCTGCTGGTGCCATTGATTTGTCCAGTCCTCCACAATCCGGATTCACCAGCAACATGCCACTTAATCCAAACGGATTTTCCAAACGTGATTCGCTACCTCAAGGAACATCCACTGGCGGATTGTCCGGAAAACAGCTTGTCGCAGGACGAATGATCGGTCCTAAGAACGCTCAAACACCAACATCCGCAGTTCCGGTCGCAGCTACGTTTTCTGCGCCGACGCAACCGATGGCTTACAAACCGTATAGTAGTGGAACCGGCACAACAGGCAGATCTAGCACGAAGACAGTTTCATCCGTATCGGCAAAACTCGAACGCGGATCTCTAATCGGCAGAACGAAATAATTATCGATTCAATTTAAACTGGGTGCGCCGGCTTCTTGCCGGCTTCTCAGTTGGTCGGTTTAAACTAAACGACGAGTAAACCAGACAAGCGCCACTCTTCTTGTTCCGAAATCAATTCGGTGTGAGCATTTTGGTTTTGCCTTTGAGAGCCAATTTAGCCTGAACGACATTGAAGCCGCGAGATATCGCTTCTTGAATCTGCGATTTCTTCGGTTTGTTGTACTCAATCAAGAACACCGGTTTATTCGCATCGCGCATGGGCTGGTAGATTTCAGCTTCGTGATATTTGAATGCTTGTTCTGCAACAGTTCCGTCGAAATCATTCACAAGATCCGCCATCATATCGCCACTGTTTTTCAACATCACGGCTAAGCCGACGGAATGAGCTTCTTCTGCGACCATTTTATTGAAAGCAATTTGATCCGCTTTCGTCAGATTGAACTCTTGCGTGTTGGTGTAGCCGTCCATATTGTCCGGATCGACCGCGTCGAATCCTTTATCCTTTGCCAACTGCATTTTTGTATGAATGATCGGTCTCAGAGTTTCTATCTGCCTGATGTCGAGCCATCTTTCTTCGTGCCATCCTTTCATTGGGATAGTGCCGATAACGGATGCTGGATAGTCATTGGAATCCGGCATACCTGGCTGCCATGCACCAGTGTTCATATAAGCGATCGCGTAAGCACCGTTGGAATGAAGTTGAGCGACGTTGGCCGCAGTAGTGGAATACAAATCTGTTTCCATAACGTCGACAGCCAGTGAATAATCAGGACTTCCTTGAAGTTGAATATGAAATGAACTTACAACGTTTGGAATATATCTCGTTACTCCATTGGTGGACGCTACCTGCCATGGACGTCTCGGTGCCGAAGCGGCTCCGATTCCGCCTGCATCAGCACCACTCGTGGCTGCCGCACTGATGGAAGAAACTGATGATGACGAAGACGAACTGCCGCTGGAAGAAATGCCGCCGCCAGTCGAGCCAATTATTGGTCCTGTCACGGTAAAGCCGCCACCACCGGCGGTGAGGCCATCAAGATGCTCGATCGCTCTGCTTGCTTCAAAACTCATTCGCATTGGCTTACCAAGACCTTCTACGTTGCCGACAAACGGCAAGCCTCCGAGGTTCAAAAACGGTCCGACATCATAAGTGACGATCGCGTCGTAAGAGTATATGTATTTTTCGGGATCTAAAGCTGATACCGCCGGTGTATTTGGTCCATGAGTTATGTTCGTGTTGGTCGCAATATTTGTGTCAGTCACCCACAGGTCCATGCCGCTATTGTTGTAGCCTCCAACCGGCTTCAATCCCGCGAATTGTGCCCAACCGGACGAATTGATTTCGCGCGATGCTTCTTCGGCGCTACTCAAAGCCCGCATGAAACTGGTTGAATCCCCGGCACGCGCAGCGCAATAGCGAGCGGCAAAATATCCAGTGCCCACCGCTGTCGATAACGAAATAAGTCCGATCAACGGAAATAGCATGGCGAGAAAAAACAGCGCCAGCGCCGCGGAGAATTCAGAGATCTGCGCACTGCCGATTTGCCTGTTTCTTCTCTTTTGCATTTCATGACTCCGAGCGTATTAATATATGCCTCAATTCTTGTCTTCAATATCGGCACTTAGGAGGTATACCAACTTGTAACGGGAATACAATGGTGTACTCCCACCCTCTGGGCTTGTGAGCCTGTGGCTGAATCAGAACTAAAAAATATTACCGATCAGGACTTGGATGATGAATTGGCGCTCGTCAAAGAATTTGCCGGCGTCGAGCATGTCATTCCATATTCGCCCTATGTGGAGCAAACACCGGTTGGTTTTGTGCTCAGTTCATTGCATGAAATTGCAGAGCATATTGGGCCGATAGCAATTATTTTTGTCTGCCTCGTAATGCTTTTTGTGTTGATGCTGTTTTCCAAACAGCTGATTATATTCTTGTTCCTCATGATCGCCTGTTTCGGAGTGACGTGGATTGCAGCTGCCGTACTGACTTCCAACACCGTTCTGAAAGCGGACTACAGCGGCATCTCGCTGCCATTAGTATTCTTTTCGTCGATGAACGGACAGCTAGATCGGCATTGGTCCGAGGTGAAAGACATCATCTTTATGCGTGACGGCTTGCCGAGTTACGAGCCAGTGTCTATGGTCTTTCGCTTTCACGGTGACACATCAGCGACGTTTCTTCTCGACGGTTTCACCAGAACTGATTTTGAAAGACTGCTTCTGGTAATAAACACTTATTGCCCGAAAGTTCGCATTCGACCGGAAATCAGCGAGCTCTCGTCAAGCGTGATGTCCAGGGGAAAAACAAGCGGTGCTTTGAGTTTTACGGAACTGTGGCAACAAGAGTTGGGAAGTCGTTTCGGCGCTACCGCATTCGTTCCGCATGAATCCGGAGATCGATTAAACAACGGCACGATTAGGATAATTGGCCAAGTCGCATTCGGCGGACTGTCAGCAGTTTACCTGGCGGAGAGGAACGGCAAGGACACAGTGATTCTGAAAGAAGCGGTCTTGCCCGAGTCCGCTGACGAGGCGACAAGAAAGAAATGTTTCGAACTTTTCGATCGAGAAGCACAGGTGCTTGCTCGAATCGATCATCCACACATCGCTTCGGTGTACGACTTTTTCGTTGAAGATCAGCGTCACTACCTGGTTTTGGAATACATCGAAGGCAGAAACCTGCGTACATACATTAACGAATTTGGTCCGCAGACAGAAAACAAGGTGGCGATTTGGGCCGATGAAATCGCCGAGATTCTGGAATATTTGCATACGTTAAACCCGCCTGTACTGCATCGAGACTTAACTCCGGACAATATGATCATCAGCCGTGATGGCAGCATCACGCTCGTCGACTTCGGTGCCGCCAATGATTTCCTCGGCACCGCCACTGGTACCGTTGTCGGAAAAAACTCTTACATACCAATCGAACAGTTTCGAGGCAAGTCGACTTTGAGAAGCGACATCTATGCGTTCGGCTGTACGCTGTATTTTCTAGTCATGGGAGAGGATCCGGAGCCATTTACAGAAAGCAGTCCTAGAGCAGTAGGTGCGAATGTTTCCCCAGCGATCGACAATTTGATCAAAGAATGCACCAGAGTTGAAGTTTCCGAACGCTTGCCCGATGCGCAAACGCTGCATAGTAGAACGCGGCAGATTCGCAAAGATCTATCCTGAATTGAGAATGGAATTTGGAATCGAGTAAACCCAACCAACTTCAATATATTCAAACTTCTGGCAGGACAATTACCACCAGAATGAACAATCTGTCCGAGCACCGCGAGCAGTGGCAGATGCTAGTCTTCTTGATACTGGCTCTGGGAGCGCTGCATGGAGGGTCACTCTTAATAGGCAGCGTGGGTGGACCGCTAAGCGACCAGGTCCACAGTGCGATGAGTTACGTGATTCCTCTGATGATATACAGTGCCGTGGTCATGTTGGTCGGCTTCATCGTGTCCTGGCGCAGAATGTCATCACAGGCAGAAATCAAAATAATCAAACTCAATTACGACGGATTCTTACTCGGAAATAAACGATCGGGTGGTGCGACTCCGATCGCTGTAGGCTGGTCCAACGTGGAAGCAATAGAAATCGTGGAAGATCCACAAGAGTCAGTGGTTTACATTGCCACAAGAGATTTGAAAACATACAAATTGAAATTCAGAAATGCGTTTGCATGGGTCGATCCACAAACGTTTTTTATCGAGTTGAAAACCCATGCACCCAATGCGATGGTCAACTTTGCGAATACTGATATCGCCATTGGCGATCAACAATCGACAAGATACACGAATCTCTGGCTTCAGTATTTCTCATCCCCTGACACCAGAGAACGGCGAGGAGCGCTGCCTAACGGCACCTGGTTGAACAACGAGCGTTATCGCGTTTTGAAACGACTGGGAGGTGGAGGACAGGGCACCATCTATCTGGCGACAGCTAAAATGACCGACCTGGATTTTGATGTGCCAATCGGTGACGACGATGAAAGGTTTGTCGTGCTCAAAGAATTCGTACTACCGGTTCATCGAGGAGCGGCGCTCGCAGAGCGGCAATATGAGCTGTTAAACGAAGAGGCGAGGATACTCGGGCGCATTAATCATCCAAGCATCGTGAAACTACTGGATTGTTTCGTCGAAGATCATCGCGGATATATCGTGCTCGATTATGTCGATGGTGATTCGTTGAAGACGATGGTTTCGCAAAACGGACCACTTCAAGAAGCGCTTGTCCGCGAGGTTGCGATAGCAGTCTGCGATATTCTCACATATCTGCATAGCTTTCGTCCGGCGATCGTTCATCGAGATCTGACGCCGGATAACTTACTGTGCAATTCAGATGGTCAGATCATTTTGATCGATTTCACGGTTGCCCAACAACTGCAATCGTCGAGAACCGCGACTGTAGTTGGAAAACAGTGCTATATTCCGCCGGAGCAGTTTCGCGGGATGCCCTCGATTCAAAGCGATATCTACGCCCTGGGCTGCACCATGCATTTTTTGCTGACCGGTCATGATCCGGAACCAATGCAAGAATCTCACCCAAAAGAATTGGTTGAGAGTGTATCTGACAAAATGGACGCCATCGTGGCGCGGGCGACCGCATTCAATCAAGACGAGCGCTTCGACTC
Organism: Obscuribacteraceae bacterium (SeqCode); assembly: GCA_044225915.1. Classification (GTDB taxonomy): domain Bacteria; phylum Cyanobacteriota; class Vampirovibrionia; order Obscuribacterales; family Obscuribacteraceae; genus JADYXR01. The sequence continues at coordinate 36,062 of JBGAHZ010000016.1, read as the reverse complement.
AGCCCAAAGTTTCCGAGAACAACTAGAATCATTGCCGGCGTAGCTACGTTCTAAAAGTACTTCTTTATCGGCAGATTCAACATCTTGGCTCTAACCAGTGCAACCGGCGGGAATCCTTCTCGCAAGAAGTTATCGTGAAACGCGTCGATGCGATACGACTTAGGATCCTTCTCTTGCACCTCTTTGCGCAGTGAAAGAATTTGTAATTTGCCGTAGGTGTATACCAAATAAGTAGGATCGGCAGTGCCTCTCTTAGTTTCTCTTTCGGCGTTTGCTTTTTCGACGTACCCTTCGTCCACGAAGAATTTCACGCCTTCATCGATAGTCATGCCCTTGGTGTGCATGCGTATGCCCACGATGTATCGGCAAACTCGCAGTAAGGCATCATGAATTTGAACCAGTCGAAGCTTCGGATCATCTCCGTGAAAGCCTTCATCAAGCATCATCTGCTCGCAGTAGTGCGCCCAACCCTCATTGTTTGAGGAGCAACCGAAAACTTTGCGCACCGTACTCGGTACCGTGTTAACCCAGAGAAACTGCGTATAGTGTCCGGGGTATGCCTCGTGGACGCTGGTATTGATGAGGTCGCAATATGAGAAACTTCTGAGATGCTCTTCTGTTCGTTTTGCATCCCAATCCTTCTCGGGCAATGTGACGTAGTAAAACGCCTCACGTGCTTTCTTCTCAAAAGGTCCTGGAGTATCCATCGATGCGAAGCTCAAAGCGCGATCGAATGCGGGTGTTTCGTCCACACGGGCGCGTTCTTCACTCGGGATTTTGCAAATCGGTTTATCGACACAATACTGTCTGATTTCTTCGAGCACCCCTCTAGTTGACTCCAGGAGCTTGTCTCCGGTGGGATGGTCACTCGAAATCGATTCAAAAGCAACAACCGGATCAACTTTCGGATCGACCTTTTTTGCGGCTTCCTTGAAGTCTGCCTGCAACTTTCTCAGTTCAACCATGCCCTTCTCGAGCACCTCATCAAGCGGCTCTTCAATGAGTTCTTCGCAGAGCAACTTGCGGCAAAAGTTTTCCTTACCCAGTACGAAACTTCCTTTCGACTTCCCTTTGAGATTATCTTTAACGTACGTTTGATAGTCTTTCAGTGCAGAAATTGCATTGGCGTTGGCAGTTGAAAACTGCTTGAGCAGCGTTTCGTCCTTCACTTTGGCGAATACTTGCGGCAATGATGTCGAAAAGAAATCAATCATTCCCGGCAATTGTTCCAACGCAATATCGTTATAAACCTCAGGGACCTGTTGCGGGTCCAGATTTTGCTTGCCTTGCTTGAGCAATGTCGGCAGCTTCTCTTCGCGGGCAATCACGCTTCGCAATCGTTCATCGAGCGGAGCAAAATCACGTTGCACTATAGAAAAAACGCTTTTGATCGCGGCAGAACTATAGCGGTCCGGATCCTTCTGCCAGAGTTTCATTTTTTCGTTATCGAGAAGGCTCTGATTGATATGACCGCTAATCAGATTCCAGTCGATCTGCCCATCGGGCGAAAGCTTGGAATAATTGATTTTGTTTAGCCTCGCCAGAAATCGTTTCTGCGCGGCAATCTCTTCGGTTATTCCAGCCTGCGAATAATCGTTCACATCTGAATCATATGTGTGTACACCGGAAGACGTGGCGTTGGATGGTTGAGTTTTAAATAGATAATTGATGTAGTGGTCGCCGAGTTTCTCCAGGCTGTCGTCCAGCGGTGGCTCCATATCGGCTTCAGAAGGTGCTGCCGGCGCCGGTAGCACGGTGGTCGAACAAGCCAGCGTCAAAGCTGTTGCGACGAAAAAACGAAAGACCTTATTACCAGTGTGCTTCAACATAAGGTTATTTCCTGGTGTGCGGAGACTAAACTAAACGGTTTTCACAATCGGGCAAAAAGTGGACTGCATCAGCCACAGAGCGAACAAATATTCCGTTCTGGAATAAATTCAGTAACCTTCAAATAGAAAGAAACCATTAGCGACAAAGACTAGCACCCATGACAACGCCGCATAACGCCTGCCATACCAGCAAGAGGCGCTGCGCCTTTCCAATGAAGAATTAGCAAAACCCGCCACACGCAACGTAACAATAGGGTTGCATTGTTGGTAATGCTTGTAAAATTTGAAAAAAGCAAATGGCTATCTATATAGCTCGTTATAACTACCGATCTCAGGTTCCCCGAAAAACTTATGGCGTCTGGAATGAGAATATTCGTAATGGTGAAGCAGGTCCCGGATATGGGGGCCAAAGCGGGTCTTAACCCAGACGGCACCATTGACAGGGCTCGTGCAAAACGGATGTTGAATCCGTTTGACAAGTTCGCTTTGCAAGCCGCATTGCACACCAAAAAGATGTGTGGTGGAAGCGTCACCGCCATCTCAATGGGACCGCCACCGGCAGTTGAGATCTTGCTCGAAGCACTGGCTCACGGAGTTGACCGAGGCTTCCTTCTGTCCGACCGACGCCTGGCGGCATCGGACACATTGGCAACAGCCTATGCTCTTTACAAAACCATTCAATATGTCGGCGAATTCGACATCATCTTCTGTGGATTGCAGACCACCGATGGCGACACAGCCCAGGTCGGACCGCAATTGGCAGAACGCTTGAACTTGCCACAAGTCACCTACTGCGAAGATTTCTCAGTCAAAGACGGCAATGTGCACGCTAGAAGAATCATCGAAGGCGGACACCAGACTGTTATTGCAAAACCGCCAGTTCTGGTCACTATCGCCAATTCCTACCACCCGCTCGAATACAAGTCATTCCGTGGTGCATGGAGAGTCCAACAACTCCAACGCAAACAAGAAGAGCTGGCCAAGTACATCACGACGATCACCCTGGACGACGTCGGCGCAGATATCGAGCGCTGCGGATTGAAAGGCAGTCCGACCATCGTGGCCAAAACCGAGAAGGTCGGAGAAATCGGCGGCAGTTGCACGATGCACGAAGGCAAATCGGTCGACGAATTAGTGAAAGAAGTAATCACCAATTCCAACGTTGAAGACTATCTTCTCGCTGGAAAGTCCTAACTTGTTAAACAGACAAGTTTCACCACTTGTGGTGGCAAATCGATAACTACAATAAACCAGGCAACAATAATGGCAGACGAAACAGAACCAAAGAAAGATGAAGCCAAGGCTGAGCCACAGAAGCCCGAACTCAAGGATATGTCGGACATCTGCCCAATCGGCAAGGTATTGGTTTTCGCCGAGCATATCCTCGGTGATCTCCAACCGGTTACGCTAGAACTTCTGGGAGCCGGTCGCATCCTTGCAGACAAGATGAATCAACAATTGCTCTGCGTTGTTCTCGGACATGAACTCGGTGACATGCCGCAGCGCCTGGTCGAGTATGGTGCCGATGTGGTCTATGTTGCCGACCATCCTGAACTGAAAAACTATAGAACACTGCCTTATCGCCGCGTACTCTGCGACTTCTTAGAATCACTGCCTACGCAGCCTCACACCATGTTGCTCGGTTCGACCACTACCGGTCGTGACCTGGCCCCTCGGATCGCCGCTCACTTTGATACCGGTCTGACAGCCGATACGACAGAACTCGATATCGGACCTTACGAGCACACCAGCAAAGTGGATCCGGCAAAGATCGGCTTGTATCCTAACTGCCTCTACGCAATCCGCCCGAGCTTCGGCGAAAGTTTGAAAGCCAGAATCTTGGGACCATGGAAAAACCCACAGATGGCTACCACCAGACCTGGTGTCATGACACCGCTTGCTCGTCAGGCTGGTCGCAAAGGCGAAATCATCAAGGTTCCCGTCAATCTGCAAGACACCGACTTCCGCCTTGAAGTCGAAGAGATTGTTAGAGAAGTTTCCAAAGGAGTCAATCTCGCCGAAGCCGATGTCATCATATCCGGTGGCTATGGTCTGGGAACCCAAGATGGATTCGCGCTGTTGCAAGAATTAGCTGACTGTTTCGAAAACTCGGCAGTGGGCGCATCTCGCAAGGTCGTCGATCTTGGTTGGATTCCTTATCAAAATCAAATCGGACAAACTGGAAAAACAGTACGACCAAAACTGTATATTGCTTGCGGAATCTCCGGAGCGATCCAACACCGCGTTGGCATGTCGAAATCAGGACTGATTATCGCCATCAATAAGGATCCGGAAGCTCCAATCTTCAAGTTTGCCCACCACGGTATCGTGGGGGATTGCTATCAGATCATTCCGGAAATGATCAAACAGTTCAAAAAAGCAAAAGCCACCTCGGGGGTTAAGGAAGTTGTCGGAACGCATTGAGTACGATTTGATGTTGGTTGGAGGAAGTCCCTCCAATTTGGCACTCGCATACCATTTCCTGCAGTTAGCTAAAGACAGCGGTCGCGATTTCTCAATCGCGATTTTGGAAAAGGGTAAGGAGTTTGGCGCGCACATAATGAGTGGTGCCGTCTCTAATCCGCACGTGTTGAAAAAAATCTGGCCCAATTACGAAGAGCTGGGATTCCCAGTCGAAGCGGTCTGCAACGACAGCAACATGTCAGTTCTCGGTGTCCATAAGAAGTGGGACATTCCGCAGAAACTCTATCCAAAGAATTTTGACAAGTCCGGTTATCTGGTTCTTTCGCTTTCACACGTCGCCAACTGGATGGCGCACCAGGTGCAAGAGAAAGCCAAAGATGTTCCGAACGTTACCATCGATCTGTTCACAGGCTTCTCGGCCCACAAGGTTGTTTTTGAAAACGGCCGGGTTGTCGGCGTCGCCGTAACGGAGAACGCCACATCTGAAGAAGATCATGTTTACGCAAAGTTCACCTCATTTGGTGACAAAGGTTTCATTTCGCGCGACGTAATTGATGAATACAAACTGCGCGACTGCCCTCAGATCTGGTCTGTCGGCATTAAGGAAGTTTGGGAAACCAAAGAGTCTTATGAAGGCAAAGTCTGGCACACGCTGGGCTGGCCGTTGCTCGATGGCACCTTCGGTGGTGGCTTCGTGTACGGGATGAAGAACAACAAGATTACGATCGGTATGGTCATAAGCTTGAACAGCAAAGACCCCAACATGAATCCGCAACTCAAGCTGCAAGAGTACAAAATGCATCCCTGGATTCAGGAGATGATCAAAGACGGCAAGCTGGTCAAATACGGCGCAGCGCTTCTACCTGAAGGCGGTTATTACAGCTTGCCTAAGAAGTTCGCAGTACCAGGCGCAGTTTTACTTGGTGATGCTCTTGGCGTTCTGGACGTTAAAAACCTGGCTGGTATCGACCGAGCCATGGAGTGCGGCTACACCGCAGCTGAAGTTCTCTTCGATGCATTGATGAAGAACGACCTCAGCGAAGCCGCACTTGCTCCATATCAAAAACGTTTGGAAGACAGTTTCGTCATCAAAGATCTGTACAAAAACCGCTACTTCCGCCACGCCTTCATCGAGAATCCAAAGCTTCTCGAAGAGTATCTGCCGGACGTCGCGAAGAGCGTCGACAAATCGAATGCCTGGATCGGCGGTTTGAAAGTATTTTTCAAACATCCACTGGGCGCCACCAAGGACGGTGTACGCTCGCTCGGTTTGATCGAAGGCAAATTCGATATCGGCCCGATCAAATACGAACACGACTACAAAGGCATCATCCCGTCATTTACTCCACCGAAGTACGACGAGCCGCCTTACGAGAAGTCGACCATATATTCGAGACCGGATGCCGTCTTCTACGCTTCGACCAAGTATCACGAAGGCAACGAACACATCGATGAATTCAACGCCGATGTCTGCGTCAAGTGCATCGGCAAATACGATTCACTCGGCAAGGAAACCCCTTGCGTGTCGGATTGCACCGCCGAAGTACACCGCATCGACGTTCTCGATGACCTCCGCAAACACGGAATGTCGCTGGAAAACTGCATCCACTGCCGCACATGCGAAATGGTCTGCCCCGAAGTCAACCTTCGAGTCAAACCAACCGAGCAAGGCAGCGGTCCCGATTTTATCGGGTTGTAATTCAGGGATATGCCCTCCTGGCCTACCCCCCAGGACTACAACGAAGCAATTCAAAATCCCAAGCTCTGTTTTCACGACGCTGATCTCAAGCAAGGAACCATTGAATGCAACGCGCTTGGCTTGCCGAAGTCGGCATCCGGTGCATTTGCCAGTGTGTTTAAGCTAACGACCAGTGATGGTCCGTGGGCAATTCGCTGCTTCTTGCGGTTTCGTCCCGAGCAAAGTGAACGCTATCAAAAAATCAGTCAGTTTGTGCTGTTCGACGATCTCGATTGCACGGTAGACTTCCATTTCATTGAAAAAGGAATCTTGGTCCGTGGCGATTGGTATCCGATTGTCAAAATGAAGTGGATCTACGGCGATACCCTCGACCTGTACATTCACAAGCATTTTGATAACGCTGAGAAAATGTCGAAGCTGTCTGCCGATTTCTTCGATCTGGTCATGCAACTGGAAAACGCTGATATCGCCCATGGTGACCTGCAGCATGGCAACATAATCGTTAGTGACGACGGTCTTAGACTGGTAGATTATGATGCCCTGTTCGTTCCCGCGCTGGCAGGACTGGAAGCTCTTGAATTTGGTCATCCCAATTACCAGCATCCGATGCGAAGTCCGAACCATTTCGATCCTACGGTAGACAACTTTTCTACATGGTTGATTCACGCATCGCTTATGGCGATCCGAATAGATCCTGGGTTGTTCAAAACATTTATGGGCGGCGACGAATCAATTCTGTTCAAAAGAAAAGATCTACTCTCGCCCGAGACATCGCCGCTTTTCAAAGCACTGTTCGAGCACGACTCCGACGAGATTCGCAACACCGCCCAAATCCTGACGCGGATGTTGTGGGCAAATCCATGCGCGATTCCGCCGCTCCATGCAACCGCATACGATCTGAGTGCCCTCCCGAATGTGCAGACCATTAGCATTGAAAACGAAGTACCTCACAACTCCACAAGCGAACTGAGAATCGCGCAGGGAGACGCCGAGCTAAGCAGCGTGATTCGTATGACTGTCGACCGCTGTGACGCTACAACCGGAAAGTTTCAACACAAGCGTAAGAAGTTTCGCTTCAAAGCAACGGCCGTCGGTCTCTCGAAGCGCGCTCAGGCTAATGTAATTAAACTGATTGATGCTTCGGTTCGAAAGTCGGTTCCGGCATCGTGGACGTCAATTAAACTCAGAGAAGGTGATAGACACTACGATCTCGGACAATACGAAAAAGCGATTGAAGCATTCCTGAAAATTCAAACACACCGAGACGAATTTCTAAAACAAAACGTCAACGAGTTAGTCGAGCTGCAATTAAGGCTGGGACGTGCATTCGGAATGTCCAACAATTTCAACTCGGCGTGCAATTATTTTCTCATGGCAGCGAAAACTTCCGAACAAGCCAACCTCGTTCTACAACATCAACGCGCAAGATTCTTATTAGCACTGGCTCGCCATCAATCAGGAAAAGAAGAAGACGCATACACGTTAATCAACGCTCTCAATTCGCAAATTTCTCTTAATCTGGACGATTTGATAAAAAAGGAAAATCGTTTCGGTTATCTGCGCAACGAACGCACGCTGCGTCTGATTGAAAAATACGCGCGCAGTTATACCGACAAAGGCGATCTGAAGCGATCGGTAGAGATTCTAGAGATTGGAAGGGAATTAGCCGCTAACAGTAAAGCACCTGCCAGTCCAGCGTTCCGTGAAAGTTATCTGGATCTGCTCATCCGGCTCGGTTCCAACTACGTGCGACTTGGATTCTATTCCTACGCGCATGGCATCAGCGTAGAGATGGACCGAATTAATAGCCGATTCGAACCCAATAGTTTTTACAAACTTCGAGTTCAACTCTACGCTGCGATTGTCTTTATGAAAATGAGCAGCAGCGCTAAGTTACACCCGCTACTCTCTCGATTGGCCGCTACACTTCGGGCAGAATCAAATGAGACAATCGAGTCGGCGGTGAAGTCGATGTATGGCGAATTCGGAGAGAAAGATACGCTGGCGGTTCTCGCTACATCAGCCAGTTATTTGAACGACCATCACGTGAAGAAGAGAGCCGTGGAAATTGCCAAACTGGCATGGCAACTGGTGATGCGTGACTGGAACGGATCATTACTCGATAAAATTCGCTGGTTGAAAAATCTCGAACCAAGCCTATTGCTGCATTGCCTCGATGAAAAAACCACTCAGGACATCGTTGCCCACGTCGAGAAGAACATCAGGAGCACCAAAGCGATTAACGAAACAGAAATTACCCTCGCCGCGCTGCATAGCATTGGAAAACCAGCTCAAGCAGCCACTTTCGCTGTGATGGACGAGATGATAAGAATGATTCGAAAGTACGATTATCTGTTCGGAACTCGCCAAATCGCGCAGGCAAAATCGATTCTAAAACAGTATGATTTCTCGAACACGAGAAACACAAAACTCGACGATATAGATGGCGGCACAATAGCACCCAACGACGTAGATCATCTCCAATGATGGCAATCTCCACAAGAATCTTCGTCATCTCAATTATCGCAAGCCTGATGATTTCTTCCACATCATTACAGGCAAGCGCCGATGAGCAACTACTACGTACTGGTCTTCATTCCGGCGGCGTCAGCGGGCAAAGAATCATGGAGATTGACCGCGAATTGCTGATGGAACTGATAGGTCTGTCCAGATTTAACATACGTTTTTTTGAAGAAGCGAATCATCACCAAAAGTGGCGTTCATGGTCTTATCCATTAGCCAGAGAGGCTGGGACCGCAGCCTCCTTCGCGAACAGCATGGTGGATATAACAGTAAGAGGCGGAAACTTTTCCGATCCGAGCCAGATTTCTCGAAGCGCTCAGAGAAAAGGACTGATATGCGCAGTAGTTGGCAACGCCGTGAGCGGGACGTCATCGAGCTTGGAGCTACTGCAAAACGGATGGGTGATGGAGCATGCAAGAAGGCATGGATACTCACCTCAAAAATCACTGGAGTTTGTGAAGGGTTCATTTCAGCGAACAGAAAAATTGCTCACCGAACGAGACGCACTCGTAGCTAATGAGACTTCAGACAAACGACTCAAAGTCCGACAGTATGAGTCGTTGCTCTTTCGTCGCATCCGCGATCAATTAGTCTTTGAATTTCGTAGGTGGAGCATCAATTCTCGAGAGTTAGCCTGGCGAGAGAACACCTTTTTTGCAATAGACGCAGCCCAAAACTTCACGAACATGACTTCCTCGATACTCTCAATGCAGTCGTTTCAATCACCAAACAGATCAGGCAGCGCCGCTCTTGTGGCTCTTGCAGCCAGCTCTGCCGCGACGATAAATCCACTATTTCGAAATCTCGTCGGAGTTTGCGTCAGGAAGTATCAGCGAAATAAATTAGCAAAAGAATTGCCGATCAAGCGTCCAGAAATGCCCGGCGGATTATCGCTAGCAGAGCTCAAAGACCTACAACAGACGTCAGAAGAGACCGATGCAAAACGACTGGAAGAGGCTCTATTCCTCAGCGATAATTCCGAACAATTGGATGCAGTAATCGACCGCGCGGCGAAATCGATCGAAAGAGGACGTCAAGTCGCTCAGCAGCAATCGATTTCAGGACCATTGATCGGATCGACCAGCGTCGTCCGGTCAATCCTTGCGACAACTGCATATTACGAGTATCGAGACGACAAAACCATTGCCAACAAACTATCATTCGCTGGAAGAGTTTCGCAAGCGTCCGGTCAAGCATACGCACTTTTTGATACGCCCTATACTTATTTCAAAGAAGTTGCAAGAAAAAGACGAATGGAAAAATCCGGACGATCGCTACGACAAATTTTGGATAAAAGAAAACAGTTTCTGGAAAAATTAGAACAACAGCTCTCTTTGTCAAAACCGGACTGAGTACTTTAAGGTACGCCAAAATCGAGATGGTATAAGGGCGAAAGGGGATAAACAAGATGTCTAAAGGGAAGCGACGCCTACGAAAGCAGACGCTATCAACGCCCAAAATCGTTCCAGGTGCGTCTCCGGGCATGCTGGTGGCAGATCCGTCGGCACCACAGCCGGTGATCACATTGATTGTCTATAGCGAAGACAAGATTGAGGAAAAACCGATTTCTGATCCGGCAGAATTAAGCGGATATTTGAACAAAAAATGGCCGGTCGTCTGGGTCAACGTTGAAGGGCTGGGCAACGTCGAAACTATAAAAGCGATTGGAGACATTTTTAAAATTCATCAACTTGCACTTGAAGACGTCGTCAGAGGACATCAGAGAGCAAAGTTAGAAATGTACGGTGACAACTATTTTTTGATTTCCCACATGATGGAATTGAATGAAGAATTAGTCACCGAGCAGGTGAGCATCTTCATTGGACGTGGATTCGTAGTCACGTTTCAAGAGGGGCCGTTGGATTGCTTCGATCGGGTGCGCGAAAGAATTCGGAAGGTGGCAGGAAAAATGCGGCACTCGGGCGCCGATTATCTTGCGTATGCATTGCTTGATTCAGTAATTGATTGCTACTACCCTGTGTTGGAAAAATACGGAGAACAGCTGGAAATTCTTGAGGATGAAATCATCGAGAAATGCAACCGCAAAACGATAAGAAGAGTGCACGATATCAAGCGAGCGCTCCTGGTCATGCGCCGCTCCATCTGGCCACTGCGCGACGCAATCAGCAATCTTCTGCGCGATTCGAGTGATATTTTCACGCCGGATACGATGATTTTTATGCGAGACTGCCACGATCATGCTGTCCAAATTTGCGATTTAATCGAGACTTTCAGAGAACTGGGTTCAGACTTGATGGATGTCTATCTTTCCAGCGCCAGCAATAAGCTCGGAGAAGGAATGAAACTCTTGACGATCATCACTACGATATGCGCGCCACCGACAGTAGTGGCAGGTATTTATGGAATGAACTTCAACACCCAGAAGTCGCCATTCAACATGCCGGAACTGGACTGGTACTTCGGCTATCCTTATGCTATCACCATTATGGTCTTGCTCGTGATTTTGACTACCTTTGTGCTGTGGAAGCTTGGCTGGTTAGACAAAACCGAATATTCCAATCATCCCAATTGAGAAATCTCGACTGACCAGACGTTGACGGCATCACAATTGAGGGTATCTTTGTTCTGGTATGCACACCTTCTCATGACTTTATCTCTTCAAGCCCTACTCCGCTAACTTCCCAATGTCCTGGTCAAGTTTGATCAACTCTAAAGGTATGTGTAACCGATCTATTCCGGCTGAGTTATCGTCTCTTCCTCGCGCGTTGGCTGATTCTTGCTAATGATCCCCATGATTATCAACGCAAAAGCCACCAGTCGAAGCAAGTACAACCAAGTCTTTGCTTCTATGACCTCCTGCGAAGAAAACAAAAAACCGATTCGATTTGCCGACATAAGCAGAAAAGCCAATCCGAAGTAAATAAACAGAGTGTCTTTGGTTTTCTTCCAGAACTTGAAGAAGTACATTCCTAAGAGGAAGAAACAAATCATAAGCGCCCCATGTATGAATAGACTCATTGATTGTCGTCCTCGCAAATGATGCCGCACAGCAAAATCAAAGCTCCTAATAGGGAAAAGAGGTTGCGCCAAATCGCAATGCTCATGTCGGGAATTATTACTAGATCTACAAACAGCAGCGTATTATCAATTGCCAATCCAGCGAAACAACAAGCACACCAGAGCAATAGTCGCGTTTTTCTCCGAATGTAAGCACGAATCAGTAAAATAGCGCAGGTTACGCTAGTAATGCTGCAAAGTATGTACACGGCAGCATGCATCCTAGTCGTCCTCCAACTTGTCTGTCATTCTAAAGGCATCGGCAATCTCTTGAACCGTATGTCGTCGGGTCGCGAAAATTAGTTCAATTACACGTACTCTGTAGTCCCGGTACGCAACTAAAAGCTCCGTTACGAACCCATCGAGTTTAGGATCTTTAGGCTGATAGCGAAAAGTGCGTGGTGAAGACTTCACCTCAATAACGAAGCCCGCGCGGACAAAAATTGTGAGCGCAGTTTCCACAGTTTGTGGGTTGCTATACAGTTCGTCTGCCAGATCTTGCACTGGCCAATTTCGTTCCGGATATCGCTTGAGGAACAGCAATAGTTCCAACTGATGAACTGAGTGAATATACTTCCCCACGAAACGTTTTAGTGATTCGGATAAAGTTGAAATGTTTAGCCCTCCGCACCTCGACCATGTAAAAGATAATCAGACAACATCTGCAACGGTGCTCTCACCGAGAATCAGCTAAATCTCGCCCGCATTCAAATGCGATCTCATTCGCTTTCGTAGATCGTTCGAATTACTTCCAATTTTCGCTGGGCAAATGCGCGGATCATTAGTTCCACCAGCGCATGTTTCTCTGATGTGTTGGGAGAGTACAGATACCGCTCGCCTTCAACAACGATCAGCCCTCGCTCTGCAAGTTTCGATAGACTAAGCACAACCGCGGTCTGATCGATTTTCAATTGCTGGGATAATTCCGGAGCATTCCACGCCCGACCACGGTCCTGGTGGAGGCTGATTATCAACTCTATTTCCCAGCCAAAATCAAAACTATTCAGGAACGGCTTCAATAGTTGCAATGATCGCTTCGAAAGTTCATTTTTCATGTCACGCATCCTCGCCAACTGATCGTTACCTGAAAATCTCAACTATTTTTTGCGCGAAATCCGACACAATAATCGCAATCGGTATGCCTAGGACCTATTGATTATTGCCTTACAGCTTTGAATCTGAACGACAGCAGGAAAAATTTGAATCGGAGTCATCACCAAATACCTAACACGTTTTGAAACCGAATGTGGTGCGGACTTCATTACATCAGACAAGACACCGACCATGCAGATGCCTCCATTTCAGTCGTTTAAACCGAGCGGGAGTAGCAGAAATTTTCGCTGAATTGAGCCTTCAGTGCGTCTTCAAAAACATCTGTAGTGACTAGTTCATAGTCCGTATGATTATGAAATTCCAAAGCTCTATTTAATTGAGGCACGGCTTGACCTAAATTGCTTGAATGCACAAACATAGATAATCCAAGCTTTTAAGCAGCCATCTCGGTTTTCAATTGCTCGTCCATGAATAAGTTTTTGTGCTGAAAAATTCATCGATCGAACCATACTACGCTAGCAGAAACGTACCATCGATGTGTGCAAGCGATGTGTGCAAGAAACGTGCAACCCGAGACATAGGTGGAGTTGGAAGGGAGACAACGCACGTGTCGATGTGATAAATCCCATGCTCCTGAGAAGTTTGAATGAACCAAGTATTCGATGAGATGATCAGAAAATGGCGTAAAATCAAACGTTTCAGAGCGTGTGCTTGTGAAAGCGGTTTGGGTCGAATATATGTCTAGAATACTAATTATTGAAGACGAAGTCGGACTATCCGGAGCCATTAAAGAATGGCTCGAGGACGAATTTTACGTAGTAAAGGTTGTCGAAGACGGATTGACAGCTTTAGAAATTCTACGAACGGAAGCCTTTGAAGCCGTGGTGCTTGACCTTATGCTGCCTGGTTTGAGTGGTATAGAGGTATGCAAACAGTATAGAGCTGCCGGCGGTAAAACCCCGATTCTAATTCTCACCGCAAAGAGCACAATGTCAGCCAAAGAAGAGGGGCTAGATTGCGGCGCTGACGATTATTTGACCAAACCTTGTAATCTCAGGGAGCTTTCAGCCAGACTAAGAGCGCTTCTACGTCGGCCACTCACCAACCCGATTATGGTGCTGGAAGCAGGCGATATCAAACTGGATACCCACGCACGCACGGTTACAAAATCAGGTGAACCCTTGCGTCTGCTGCCAAAAGAATTCATACTTTTAGAGGTCCTAATGCGCCATCCAGGGCAAGTTCTTGGCTCTGAAAGCCTGATCGATCATGTCTGGGGAGCAAACTCTGAAATTGCTCCTGAAACTGTACGGTCGCACGTAAAATCTCTGCGAAGAAAAATTGATGATCCATCTCGGCCGTCATTGATAAAAACGATTCACGGAATGGGCTATAAAGTCGAGGTCTAAGAGACCGTGTTCAAGAGCTTTCGATGGTATTTAACGCTTTGGTTCGTTGGGCTATCAGCGCTGATCTACACACTGCTGTCATTAGTCGGCGGTGCTTACTTTTACAACAGCCTCTCCAACACAATCGATGAAGAACTGAAAATTGTCGCGTCGCAAATTGGTCACGCAATTGACGTAGAAGGGGGTAAGCCGACGTTTCGCGAATGGTTGAGAGTGGTTGAAACCGAACCGGCAAGATCTGTAATGAGTATGCAGCTATATGACTCGTCCGGAAAATTACTTGAACATTATGGGCCGGTTGGTATTCCGCAATTATTCTCGTCGACGAATACTGAAGTTACAAGAGGCACTTTGACAGTGCGAATGCGCCAAAGCAACCTTGTTCGCAATGGAAAGATAGTTGGATTTTTGCAACTTCAGCTGCCGGTCTATAAACGCAATGACGTAACACATGAGTTTTTGTTGACTATGGCAGTTATGGCACCTTTTGTACTGGTGGCATTCGGTTTTTGTAGTTATGCAGTTGCTGGTCTGGCGGTGAAGCCAATTGAAGAATTAGTGGCGACGCTCAGGCGATTCGTAGCAGATGCGGGTCATGAGTTGAATACTCCGACAAGTGTGGTGCAGGCACGTGCGCAGTCACTCGAGAGAAAACTAGCAAAGCAAGGTATTGTTAGCGAAGACATTTCTATCATCAATTCGTCAGCCGAAAGAATGGGAAACATCGTTCAAGACTTGATGTTATTGGCGGAGTTGGATGCAAAATCAGAGCGAAAATACAGTCTGTTGGACTGGCCGGAACTCGCCAAAAGCACAGTGGACGAGTATAGAGATCGATTTGAGACGAAAGGTATCTCGTTGATTTTCTTAAGCACGGAAAATACTAAAGTTTTGGCCGACCTTGAGTCCTTGGAAAGAATTCTGCGAAATCTTCTTGAGAACGCCCTCAAGTATACGCATGAGGGCTCGGTTAAGGTTTCGTTCGAGGAGTCGGGACTAGAGATTCGATTAAGCGTTGAAGACACTGGAATTGGAATACCAGAATCAAGTTTGCCTGAAATTTTTGAGAGATTCTACCGCGTGGATAAATCTCGAACCAGAGCCTCAGGCGGTAGTGGTCTTGGTTTATCGATCATCAAAGCAATTGTTGAAAGTCTGAATGGTCGTGTAAATGTCGAGAGTCAGCTTGGCAAAGGTAGCAAATTTACCGTTGCCCTCCCACTCAAGAAAACAAGCGTTGCACAAAAATTGCACACAAATTCTCCCTAGATCTCATACATTGATCAAATAAGTAGATCTTTTAGGCATTTCGTCGATATGCCTGTTCATCTGAATTCGGAGTCATGTTGCAGCCAAGAAATGTGCACCGTCAGGATAAGGCGCGATGCTTGTTAGTTCTCGCTTTGATTGTTATCTCGGGTATTTTGCAAGTACCGGATGCGTGCGCAGAACCAGTCAAGTCTCTTGACTTGAGACCCTCCATTGCTCCTCAGAGAGGCGATTCACTCACTTTGGTCGGCGCTGTTCAAATGGCCGAATCCGCCTTTCCGAAAATTCTGCAAGAGCAAGCCGAAGTGCGTGCGGCTAAGCGCATGGTGACGCTTCAAAAAATTAGAGAATACAATCCGGATTCACTGCTCTCCTATCAAAGCGTCGCGGCAAGTCACAATCGACTTACTCAAACCTTATTTTCGACTTCGGTGCTACCGGCGACACCAGGACCAGGTCCTGAGCATGTGACGATGAGGGCCGATGCATTCAGTGGTGCTGGTTTCATTATCGATTGGGCACCACTTGATTTTGGATTACATAAAGCGATGATTGGTCAAGCTAAGGCAGATTTCGATCTGTCGAGTGCAACTTACCAGGTAACCATGCTTGATGTGACTGTACAAGCAGCTCTGAGTTATTTGGATGCCCTGGTAATGCATGAACAAGTTGCAGTAGCGGATGCAAATGTTCAACGATTTGCGGAATTCAGTAACGTCGTTCATGCTCAAGTAGATGCTGGTTTGCAGTCCGGAGCGGATGCCTCTTTAGCGGATGCGCAACTCGCAAACGCTAAGAATGATCTGATAAGGGCTCGTCTAAATGATGAGTTATCCAGGGCAGCCCTCGCCTACGCTGTTGGTAAAGGTGGAGAAATTGTCGGAATTGATCCTGGCGGTATTATCAACGTCACCGAACCGACAGAACCGGAGCCAGGAGCACCAGTTTTTAAAAATCATCCAATTGCACTTCAGGGCATGGCACTCATTTCAACCCGACTAGCCACTAAGAAAATCCTCGACAAACAGTATTACCCGAAATTCCGTTGGTTGGGAGGAGTCAATCTTCGAGGTACTACGTTCAAAACGAATCGAGGCGATGTTCCTGCACCAGACGTGAGCGGTATTTTCCCTGTGATCCCAAACTACACCGTCGGTCTAATGATTGACTTCCCCTTCTTAGACATCATTCGAATCAAGGCGGAAAAGAAAGTAGTGTTAGAGCGCATAACGGCGGCCCAACATGCGTATGACCTCGCGGTACAAGGACTTAAAAAAGACAATGCACAAGCACAATCCATGCTCCGAGCCGCTATATCTCTTGCGGCAAATATGCCGATACAGGTAGAAGCCGCCGATGCAGCTGCGAAACAAGCACAAGCGCGCTATGAAGCTGGACTAGCTACAGTGGCTCAGGTTGCCGAAGCAAATCAGATTTTGGCGGATTCAAAAGTGAAGGAGGCTGTTGCAAACGTCGGCGTTTGGAAGGCACTACTGGCAGTGGCAAACGTTCAAGGGAACCTCCAGCCCTTTCTAAAAGCTGCAGATGGCGCCACACGACGAGAGGTCAAATAGATGTGGTTGATTCGGCTAGCAATGGGCAGACCGGTCACGATTTTGGTCCTTATCGTCACTATCGTTTTGTCTGCGGTTCTTGCTGCTCGTGGAATGAAAGTTGACATATTTCCAAACCTCAATTTACCTGTAGTTTATGTTGTCCAGCCCTACGGCGGAATGGATCCGGCGCAGCTGGAAGCGTTTGTTGTGGCTCACTATGAGAATCACTTTCTCTATATCTCCGGCGTGGACCATATAGAGTCCAAAGCAATACAAAATGTCGCCGTTCTGAAAGTTGTGTTTAAGCCTGACACGGACATGGCTGAGGCTCTGGCAAATGTCGTTGCTCAAGTCGAGCGCTCTCGATCGAAAATGCCACCAGGTACGGTGACCCCGTTCATTCTTCGATTCGATGCTGGTAACGTACCAGTAGGATACGTCGTGCTCTCAAGTAAAACAGAGTCAGTTGCAAAAATCGCAGCTCTGGGTGATGAACGTATCCGCCCGATCATTTCAACCATTCCCGGTGCTAATACCACACACCCGTTCGGAGGGAATGTTCGCACAATCGTCTTGACTGTTAATCCGGAGAGAATGCGCGCACTGCACCTGAGTTCTGATGAGGTCGTGAATGCGGTCACGAGTGGAAATTTAATTACTCCATCGGGACTTGTGCGTACCGGAAATTCTCAACGAATCGCTAATCTCAATTCCACGGTTTTAGACATCCACGAGTTGGAGAAAATCCCATTAAAATTAGGCGCTGGAGCGACTGTTTTTCTCGGCGATGTAGCCACAGTCGAAGATGACATGGATATTCCCACGGGTTGGGCGCTGGTCAACGGCAGACGGACTGTGTTTCTTTCCATTACCAAATTGTCTGATGCCTCGACCGTAGAAGTGGTTCAGCTCGTAAAAGCAGCCCTGCCAAAAATGCGCGCCGTTATTCCAGAAGACATTGAAGTAAGTTTCAACTTCGACCAATCGATTTATGTTACTGAGGCAGTCACCGGGCTGATTTATGAAAGTTCAATCGGTGCTCTATTAACCGGTTTGATGGTGCTGCTTTTCTTGCGCGATTTGCGCAGTGCCATAATCGTCGTAGTCACCATACCAATCGCACTGGCCGCCGCAATTGTCGGCTTGAGCTGCGTTGGCCAAACTATTAACATAATGACGCTCGGTGGTCTTTCGTTAGCCGTTGGAGTTCTTGTTGATGAAGCCACCGTCGCCATCGAAAATATTCATACTCATCTAGATCGTGGAGCACCACTCTATTCGGGTATTGCAGATGCGTGCCAAGAAGTGATAACGCCTCAACTTCTGGCAGTTATGTCGGTGATTTCAGTTTTTCTTCCTTCCTTTTTCATGGAAGGCACGACAAAAGCTTTATTCGTCCCGTTATCACTAGCGGTCGGATTCGCCATGATTGCATCGTATATTCTGTCGAATACTCTTGTTCCAGTTTTGTGCGGTTGGATGTTGAGGAGCCACAAAAAAACTGAGCACCACGGAAGGAATAAGAATATCGGTTTTCTAGCAAAAACCCGTCGCTTATACGCAAACAGCCTAACCCGAATTTTCAGACTGAGATGGCCACTTTTGATTTTTTATACGCTAGTGATTACAGCGCTTCTTGTAGTCGTGGTTCCTACGTTGAAAACAGAAATTTTCCCGATGGGAAATCCATCGAGCTTTCAATTGAGATTGGCTGCACCTGCGGGCACGCGCATGGAAATCACTGAGCGATATACACAAAAGGCACTCCAGATTATCAGTGACGAAGTAGGAGAAAAGAATCTAGATATCAGCATTTCGTACGTTGGAACTCAGCCACCAAACTTTGCTGTCAGTAACATTTACATCTGGACCAGCGGTCCACAGGAAGCCGTTGTTCTGGTGTCATTGAAACACGGCGCCGACATTCAAATCAGTGAACTCAAGGAAAAGCTTCGTAGCAAGTTATACAAGGCTTTACCCGATGTTTCCGTATCGTTTGAAGCCGGCGACATAGTTAATAAGATTATGAACTTGGGCGCTCCAACACCAATTCAGATAGATATCACCGGTGCTGACCTGGAGACCGATTCAAGTTATGCTCAAAAGATCATTGCAGAGATGAACAAAATTCCCGTCATTCGAGATGCCACGGTCGTTCAGCCGCTGGCGTATCCGACTATCGATGTGTCCGTCGACCGAATACGTGCTGGCCAGCTCGGAATGACGGCGTCGGATGTCAGCAAGGCACTTGTTCCTGCAGTGTATTCCAGCCGGTTCGTCCGGCAAATCTGGTGGCGCGATCCTCACCACGGACATTCGTACCAAATCCAAGTGCAATATCCGGCCTCCAATGTCAGCTCCATCAAAGATGTGGAATCAATTCCTTTAAACGCCGGTGCAGCCACCAGCCCATCAATTTCTGATGTTGCACAAGTGAACTACGGAACGATGGTCGGAGAATACGATCGGTACAATCTACGCCGAATAATCAGTATCTCCGCCAATATTGCCGGAGATGATCTGGGCAGCGCGTCGAGAGAAGTTCAGAAAGCGATCGATCGTGTTGGTAAGCCACCACGAGGAATGAACGTTGACATTCGTGGTCAAGTTCCAATTCTGCATAAGACGTTTACCGGACTTGGTAATGGATTAATACTCGCAGTCGTAGCTATTCTTCTGATGTTGATCGGCTATTTTCAACGAATGAGATTGGCACTAGTGGTGGTGTCTGTAGTACCAGCAATTTTAGCCGGTGTAGTCCTTAGCATTAAATTGACGAACGTAACACTCAATGTCCAATCATTCATGGGCGCCATCATGGCCGTGGGTATAGGCATTGCAAATGCAATTCTGATTGTATCCTTTTCAGAAACAAGACGAATGAAAGGGATCGGCTCCGGACAGTCGGCAATTCGTGGCGCCACAAGTCGATTACGGCCGGTTCTAATGACCAGTATCGCGATGATCGCCGGAATGATACCAATGGCTTTTGGAATGGCGGAGGGTGGCGAAAGAACGGCTCCACTGGGGATCGCAGTGATTGGTGGTTTATTATTTTCACTTGGTGCCGTACTTTTTGTGCTGCCGTTAGTATTCACGGTAGTACAGCATGGAGCCACGAGAGTTGAGCCGAGTATGCTCGTAGACAAGGTTGAACACTCCTAAAGGAATAGAAACATGACTCATGGTGACACTCGCGCAAAAACAGTTGGATCTATCCTTCTCATCGTCTTTCTACTCACAGGATGCAGTCATCACGAGGAAGAAGAAATTGCCGCTTCCTCAACCGAAAAAAAGTCGCAGACAAAAGAGGCTTTGGAAACAGAGACAGTTTTAGTAACCAGCAGGCAACTTAAACGAACTATTCGAATACCGTCTGAATTAGCCGCTTTCCGTGTTGTTGAGATTTATCCTAAAGTGCAAGGGTTTGTCCGAACGATGAGTGTCGATCGCGGATCGCAAGTGAAGAAAGATCAGATTCTAGTTGAGATTGTGGCGCCAGAATTAGACGCCAACTACAGAGAAGCAGAAGCTAAGTATGATGCGATTAAGTCTTCATTACCTGAAACTGAATCAAAAATTGCCAGTCTGGTAGCGCAAAAGGAAGAGGCTCAGGCAAAACTTGCATCGGATCAAGCTAACTACGAGCGCATTCAAATTGCTGCAAAAACCCACGGAGCAATAGCTCCGGTTGATCTGGAATCCGCACAGATAAAAGTTCAGGGCGATGAGGCTAGAGTGCGATCTGCGGAACAAATGGTAATAGCGGCGCAATCGGCCCTAGCTGCAGAAAAGGATCGTGTGAAGGGAGTAAAGCAAGCATTAAACTCAGTCCGTGAGATGAAGGGCTACTTGACGATAAGAGCGCCGTTCGACGGGGTTATAAGCGAACGTAACGTTCACGAAGGAAGCCTTGTCAGCTCATCTCAATCCAATCCACCTATGCTCAAAATCGAACAAATTTCGCCACTGCGACTTCTCGTACCTGTACCGGAAAACGCTATAGCAGGAGTTCGAAACGGATCCGCAATGAAATTTACTGTCAGCGCCTTTGTTGGTAAAGAGTTCTCCGGCACAATATCGCGAATTAGTCATGAGCTTGACCGAAAAACAAGAACAATGATAGTCGAGCTTGATGTACCGAACACCACCAAGGAACTTGAACCTGGGATGTATGCTGAGGTGATCTGGCAGATGGAGCGTCACTACCAGACATTATTTGTGCCAGCTTCAGCGATTCTAAGCCGAGAAGACAAGACTTACATCACGCGCATCAAAAATCAAAAAGCTGAACTTGTTCAAGTTTCGCGAGGTCAACCAATGGGCAAGCTCGTCGAAATCGTTGGCGACATTAGGGTCGGCGATGAAGTGGCCCTTCATCCGAGCGAAGAACTCGATGAGAACGTTGTGCACAGCCATCGGCTTTCTCAACTCGAACTTGACAAACGGCTCAATAAAAAGGGTAATGAGGATTGATGGCTATTTGCAAAACGGCGAATCATTCATACCAATCCTCAGTACCGGAGAAACAATGCTTGATAAAATCGGAGTCTTCGGATCCTAAAGCCTGGTGATCCAGTGATGCTAAAAGCTCAGTGTTCACCAATTCCAGTCAACAACTATCCAATTGATTCCTCAATCAATCTTACGGTTGATTCGCCATATAACCAACTGGCGATATAGTAAATTCGTACCGGGTGAGGGCTGTCTATGCCACCGTTGGCGCTAATCTGCGCAAGCGGACACCGCTCATCAATAGCCAAAAGCGTTTCTTGAAGGAAGCGGTCTAAAGTTTTTGATGGACGTTCTTGGCGGGACAACAGCCTGGAAGAACGCCGGTTGTGAAGTACAAGAATGTCGCTGAGCTGCTCGGAAAAAGACAACATCTCTTCAGCATGAGAAAAGAGAACCTATTAAGCATGACGAACCAGGTAAAAGTAATTAAATCAATCGGTTTGATTATAATGTGCGTATTGATAGCACTAGGTTTCACCAGCGCTGCGTGGTCCGACGAGTGTGCGACGATTGACGCTTCAAGCTCCTCACATATTGGTGCGCGTTGTACAGAGGACCCTGCGTGCGTCACAGTCGGTGAAACGCACATGCTGGAGTGGAAGAGTCCGGATCCGGCCAAGATCGTTGTCGTTTGCATCCACGGACTGGGCCTATGCGCTAGAGCCTACAAGCCACTAGCTAAAGAACTCTCTGCCGCTGGCATCGATGGATTCGGCGTGAACGTGCGCGGTTTTGGTCCAGACCGAGATAAACCAGATCGCGCGAAATTGAATTGCGAAGAGACTGTAGGCGATGTAAGTCAGTTGCTTACCAACATCCGGAAAGAACACCCCGATTACAAGGTCTATCTCATCGGCGAGTCAATGGGTGGAGCGCTCGCCGTTAGAATCGCCGCTGAGAATTCAGAATTAGTCGATGGTGTCGTGTGCTCTGCTCCTGCATGGAAATTACTGAAGATGCGAGGAACTGCGGTGAAGGGCGTTTTTGAATTGTTCTTATTTCCCGGAAGTCATCCCGGACCTGCTGGGCGATCCGTCATGCGCCAGGCCACGACTGACCATGAGCTAACCGAGCACTGGCTGACAGATCCATCTCACAAGTTGAAACTAACACTCAAAGAAGCAACTTCGTTCTTGAAATTCATCTCTAAGACAGACTCGTACGCCAAGAAGCTGACAAATCCAGTCTTGGTTGTACAAGGACTCGGTGATCATCTGGTATCGCCAATTGCCGTTGCCAAACTTGTCGGAGACATCCCATCCGACAACAAGACGTTTCTCATTGATGGAAAGGGTGAGCATCTGGTTCTTGAAGAGGGAAAATTCTCGCCACCACTCGTTGAAAAACTGATCGATTGGATGAAGACTGCGTCCACGGATCGATTACAGCGGACATTCATTACTGAAGTGGTAAATGATCAGGCACTTTCACCTAAAGAATTACACAGGCTGAATACATTACGGCGACTGGCTGAGAAAGATAAAAGGATGGGAAGAATCAGATTGATTCAATATTTTCTGGACCAATGAATCTTAGCCCTTCGATTTTTTCTTCTTCTTCGAAGGCAGTTCTGCCGCTTCCTTTTCAGTAGTCGTCGCTTGAGGTTGCGAGCTTATTGCGTTGGCTTTCTGGAAATCAATCACGAACTGATCGACCAAATGTGCTGCTGTTTCTTGAATCGAATTACGTCCGCAGACTGTTTGATCTGTATACGTAATTGCGCGAACAACGTTCTTCGGGTCCCGGTCGAGTGTTACCCACTGCACCAACGTAAGTTCGACTAAAGCGGAGTGACTTCCAGCACGCAGACATTTGAGTTGAAGAACTCCGTCAATTGGCTTGGTTACTCCTGGTTCGAGCTCTTCAATTTTCTTGATCGTAATTCCCAACTGCGCAAGACGAGTTTCTATCGCCTTGTGAAGTTCAAGACCTTCCGGATAGCTTCCGGCGATTCCGAAAGCCAAGCCTCTGATACCCTTCAACGACGGCAGCATCAGGTCGTTGCGCAGGGTATGTCTGTGCGCCCTCATCTCCTCGATCGAAAGCGGCTTTGATGCATCCTTGTCTTCGCAAAAAGCTGCTCCAGATGAAATCAAGAGCGACATAAGTGCAATCGAGAGAGCTGAAATTCCAGACCGGCACATGACCATTACATTTCTCCTGATACGATCGAGATTTAGTGAGTCGACAGAACCGAACGAACGGCACTGATTGAATCGCTCATAGGATAGCAAATCCTGAGCAAGTTTTTAGTCTATCGGTTGAGCATATTTAAGCTATTCATCAATTGTCCGAAGCCTTCCATATTGCCGCCGCCGCCGCTGGTTGCACTGTTCAAATACTGACGCACTGCAGGATTGTTGGCATAATTGCTGGAGCCGTAACCGCCCTGTTGCCCACCACCGGCGCTGAGCGTGTTGAGAATGCTGGACAGCCCAGCCATCCCATTGGCACCGCCACCGCCTTCCATGCCCTGGATCATCTGAGTCATGTTACCCATTCCAGTAGGCACCGGACTGGTGTTCATCACCTGCCCACGAATCACGTTGCCATACATGATTAGCTTCCTCAAAAATTTGCCGGACCGATCGTAGTCCACAGATGCAGCAAGGACATAAAGTTGAGTGGATGATTGTCTTGTAAACCTCAAAACGCTTTCGGTGTAACCAGATTCAGACTGACCGCTCGCCTGCACCGAATTGTTTCGGGTGATAATTTGCTCCTCGACAACTTCGGGCGCTAGCTGCCTGATGTCATTCTTGACTACACGCTGGTCGATTTGATTTCCAGAGACGCCCACTTCCATGCTGCCTCGCGTAGACACTGTGCCAAAATGCAAAATGACCGGGACTTTCATATTCGCCATCATCTGCGATACCATGCCTCCCATCCCTTCCATTTGACCAGAACTCATCATTTTCTGGTATGAGTTCGATTGGCTGGCGGGGATCATGATTCGGACTTGCGCAGGCTCCAGCTCGATCTTTCCGTACTCATGCTGGAATACGAAATTAACATCACCAGAGGTTCCTGGCGACAAAATTTCTCTGAGTTTTTGGGACTCGTTAGGATCGATCTGGTAAGACAACGGAGATACGCTGTAGCGCCAAACTTTAATGGTACCGCCCCAGGTGCCTGAAAAATCCATGGGAAACGACGTAGCGACAGTACCGGAGAATCTGGATTCGCTCGCATCAGCCTTCAGCGGAGCGACTCTTCGCACTGGCGTCGAATCCAACTGAGCTTTCTCCATTTTCAACACGGGCATTTCGACGTTTGCTTCGCCGGCGATTTGATCAATACGTCCGAATAGTTTCGTTGTCTGGGCTTTACCAGTCAGTGTTTTTTCCGGAGCAACTTTAGCCGCTGGAGGCTTTTTCTCGGGAGCAGCGACTGCAGATTCAGGTTTCAACCTGACCTCTGAGGCGGCTTGCCCACCTTCTACCGGCGCACTAGTGGCGGCAGGCGCACTGACAGTGGGTTTCGCTGGTCCCTCCTCCGAAGGCCAACTCATCGTGTCATCGGCTAGTGCCGGTGGAGGAGCGAGCAATGAAACCAACGCTGAAAGCGCCACCAGCGCCCGACAATTACTTCGAATTCGCATGCGTAAAATCCATCCTAACAAACGGCAAAATTGAGTCCGCGCCATCAATTTTCCAAGATTCGGATGGTATTAAACCAATAACCAGGAACTATAAGTTTATGTATCGCTCTGAATAGCAAACAGAACAGATAGGGATTCCTAGAGCCGACAAAGATATAGGAATCATAGTACCGCTTTACCAGCATCCCTGACAGACATTGGAGCAGTTGCTCGTCGGAGTCGAACGTAGAAAACTGACCCTAAACCAGGTCTCGATTCAAACCCTATACTTCCTGCGTGCGCCTCTATAATCGATTTGCAGATGGCTAATCCAAGACCACTTCCGGACTGTCCAATGGATTTCGCTCCGTTAGCTCCATGCAAATGATTTGGAACTTGAACGAACGGCTCAAAAATTCTCTGCTGATCTTTCAGCGGGATTCCGCAGCCTTCATCGGCAATTCTTATCTCAATTATGTTTGCGCCTAGTTCTCGAATCTCGACTGCAACGACTGTACCATCGTTAGAAAATTTGACGGCATTCGAAAGAAGATTCGTGAAAACTTGAACCAACTTTTCTTCATTGGCTAAAACAAAACGATCGGTTTCAGGAACTTGTATCACGATATTCTTGAACTCGGTAAACCCCGCGATACTCTCACATGCGCGTCTTATCACCTGCTCTAACGCTACCGACTCGAGCGGCAGAATCCTCGCGCCGGAAGACAATTTTTCTAAATCAAGTAAATCGTTGGCAAGGCGAGTCAATCTCTCGATGGCAGCCTCTGCTTGCTGAACTCGCTGCTTACCATTATCGTTCAGTTCTCCATAGACGCCTTCAGACAACGTATTAAGCGTCGCTAAAACCGTATTTAACGGAGTACGCAAATCGTGACTCACCATGCCGAGAAACTGATGTTCTCTTTGTCTACTGCGGGTAATAGAATCGGTCATCTCTCTAAAAACTTTATCAAGGTGGCTGATTTCGTCTTCACCATGAGACGCCGGCAGGAGTTCTTTTCCCTCACTAAAGCGCTCACTATTAGCCACGATTGTTCTAAGTCTGCTAAGAACGTTTTGAGTGAAGTACAAAACCAGGAAAAAGCAAATCATCAAATTTACAAATAAACCGAGCGCGATCAATTGATGAATATATCGTTCCAGCTGCTTAAAATTCTCTCTGTAAAGGGTTATGGAGCCTTCCTCGAGCGTCATCGATGCCGTCAAGAATTTCTGAAGATTGGCACTAGCACCACCTGTGATATCGTCGAAATTTGCATACTGTTTTAATTTCAAATACTGATTGCGATAACGTTCGCTATCTTCGAGTTGAATAAGTAATTCGGCGAGTTCTGCTTTCGCTCGCAGGTTGAGCTTCTGAACCTCATCGTTCACTAGAAATCGCTTATAAATATCAGCTTGCCGAAGCGTGGCGAGAAGTTTATGGCCACGCACCAAAATTCTCGCAGACCTGTCAGACGCACGCCGATGATCACGAGATTGCTGCCACAACGACTCCAACGTAACAACGAACAAGCACTGAAAAATCAATGGCACTGCAACAAGCAGCAACACCTTGTGCACTAATTTGAGTCGTGGAATCTCAATTGCCATACGAATACTTATGCCCAGACCATGTCGGTATTTCCGGTCTTATGCAATTTTTCAACAAATCCGCAACAGACTTTCAACAACAACTAGATATGTTGAAAAGACAAACGGAGGTTCGAATATGTCCGCACTGATTGTTTCGATGCTCAGCTTTGCTATGTTTGCCTTATTGGGTTTGCTGCTGTTAAAGCCGATGTTTGCGCAATACGTCCACGCATATGAGGTACGTGTGCGCCCTCGCAAAACCGATGTTCCAGGCACCTCGGCTGAAATACCGAAGGACTCTAAACTACTAAAAACATTGATGACTATCGGTCAACTGACGTTGAGCGCCTTTCCCGGGTTGGCAGACAAAAGAGCAATTTCACTTCTTACTATTGCGAATTATCGAACTCCCGATCATTTAGCGATTTTCACTGGAGTCAGAGCTTGTGGAGCAGCTTCAATACTAGGTTTAGGCATAGTAGCATCGTCAAGTAATCCATTCAATTTGATTCTGTCAGTTCCAGCCGCAGTTGGCGCCTGGCTGATGCCCAACTTCTTTCTAGCAAAGCGTGCCAACGAAAGAAAAGATCGAGTTTTGAAGGAGCTTCCCGTAGTAATTGATTTGATGATCGTTTGTGCCCAAGCAGGTCTCGGTCTTTTGAGCGGATTGGAAAAGATATCGAATGAAATTGCTGAGTCTTGTCCTACCCTTTCGCAAGAATTGAAGCAAATGATCAACGACATCAAACTTTTCGCAAAATCTACGCCGTACGCCTTAAGAGAAATGGGCGAACGATGCGGGGTCGATGAGTTGATAAACATGGCTTCGGCGCTGATTGCGGCAGAAGCGAAGGGCGCAGACATCAGCTATCCGTTGAAACAGCAGGCAGAAGCTCTTAGAGACCGATTGAAAAGAAAGAAAGAGGAGCAAGCCGGCAAGGTGCCAGTAAAAATGGTTCCAGTCATTATGATCTTTATAATGCCACTAATCCTTGCACCCATGCTCGGTCCCGCTGTTGTGACAATAATCACGGCAATCGATCCGATTTTGAAATCAGTTCGCTGATGACCAGATTTCGAGCTAGAGTGATAGTTATCGTTACGAGTTTTGCGTTCGGCACCGCAAGCGATAGTAATCTGTATTGCTCGGTTGGTAGCTTAACGTCGATTCGCGATGCAGCGATTCACGACACGATGGTGCAAATGGGGCTGCACCAGCGCTGCATGCTTGCACCTGATGAATCTGGATTTTACAAAAAAAAGGAAATTGCGAATTAAGGTTCTAACTTATAACCAACACCATGGACGGTGACAATTAAAGGCTCACTTTCACTGTGACCAAGTTTGGTTCTTAATCTCGTAATGTACGATCGGATGGTGTCCGGAGACGCCTCAGCGTCACTGGGCCAAACGCGCTGAACAAGTGCCTCCGCGCTGAAAACTTTTCGGGGATGCTGGAGAAAGAATAGGAATAATGCGAACTCTTTCGGCAACAGATTCAACTCCTCACCGTTCTTCATTACTCTGTGTTCTTCAGGATGCACAATAATGTCTCGCACACTCAAACTTCCATCAGTCTGATTTCCAGCCCTGCGCAGTTGCGCCTTTACTCGCATTGAGAGTTCACGCATACTAAAAGGCTTCGTCAAGTAATCGTCAGCGCCTGCATCAAAACCGAGCTCCTTATCATCGATAGTTCGATTTCCGGTCAGCATTATAATTGGCGTTTTTCCACCATGGCTGCGAAAAGTGCGAGCCACATCGATTCCACTCACGCTGGGAAGGTTTAAATCAAGAATAATCAGGTCGTAGTCACACGCCTTCAAACAGCTTAGCGCTTCCGAACCGGTTGCAGCCAGGTCAATCAAGTATCCCTGTGCACAAAGCCAGTCCCGAATTGCGTCGGCAAAATCTTTTTGATCTTCTACAACGAGTAACTTTGGCACGTGGTTAGGCAAAACCAACAGTTAAGGAACTGTACATCTACAATTTGATGTATCTCCGCTCAAATTATACTAACTGAACATGTAGCAGTAGTCCAGAAGAGGACGCTTCACCTTGATTGTACTAAGATACTGTAGTGAGTTCTTCGCCACCTTCTTTGCGGACCTGACTTGCGCATTCTCGATTAAAAACTGGAAGGATTGTGTGGGGCAAGTTGCAGCGACACGGAAACAACAGATTTTGCGCAACTTTCTACTGATAGTTCCACAGTTTGTGCTGTTTTACATCTTGCTATCACCGGCGGTGGCGATGCCTTTTTACAACAAAATGCTTTTCTTTCCAGCGAAAGTCTACTACGCGGACGTTAAAAGCGTCGCGGGTGTTGCGAAGGAGACCGTCAATTTTGCCAGCGCTAACAAGAACGTTTTGGAAGCGTGGTATTTTCCAGTGGTCAACTCACGTGGAACGGTCATCATTAGTCACGGGAATGCGGGCAATATCTCGCACCGAGTTCCATTAATCGGAGTGTTGTTGAGTCAAAACTTCTCAGTCCTGGCGTACGATTACCAGGGCTATGGTAATAGCCAGGGAGAACCGTCGATCGAAAATATCTGCGACGACGGATTGGCTGCGTACGATTTTCTAATATCGAGAGGCGTTAATCCAGAAAAGATTGTTGTCTACGGAGAATCGCTTGGCGGTGGAGTTACGAGCCACATCGCGGCACACAGGAAGGTGGGGGCGATAATTCTGCAATCAACATTTTCGTCTCTGCCGCATGTTGCGAAGAAGAAAATGTTGCTTATGAGACTCTATCCACTTTTTCTCTATCCGAAGAATAAACTTGATAGTGCTCAGCTCCTTGCAGAGCAGCATGCACCGCTTTTGATTGTCCATGGAAAAGCGGATTCGATTATTCCATTTTCGGAATCAGAGGTGCTTTTTGCGAAAGCTAGCGAGCCGAAGAAACTCGCAGCGATTGAACATGCCAATCATAATGATATTTATGGTGAGTATATCGACACGTTCAACAATGAAGTGTCTGCATTTCTGGATAGTGTTCTTTAATCGAGTTATTGAGAGTTAGCGGCCGGGCGCCTGCAAGGCGCCCCTACATTTAATTGTAGTGTAGCGGCTAAACTGTAGTGTACCGGATAACTGCAGTATATGGGATGGATTAGTTGAGGAGGAACTTCTCGACGAATTCGATTGTGGTGTAGAACAGATAGTCGCGGTTCTTTTTCTTGCGGAAGCCGTGACCTTCGTCGTTGGCCATCAGGAACCAGACTGGAGTTCCGGACTTGTTCAAAGCTGCCACCATTTGTTCTGCTTCGCTGGCAGGAACACGAGGGTCATTTTTTCCCTGCACTATATACAGTGGCTTCTTGATCTTGTCTGCGCTGTTTAGCGGAGCTGTACGTTCGAGAAATTTGCGCATCTCAGGGTCGCGTTCGTCTCCGTATTCAACCCGTCGCAGGTCTCGTCTGTACGCTTCGGTTCTCTCAAGGAAGGTGACGATGCTGGAGAATCCAACGACGTCGAGCGCGCATCGAATCTTGTCGCTGTAGAGCACAGAACCGGCGAGTGTCATGTGCCCACCATAGCTGCCACCAGTAATCATTATGCGCTCACCATCAAGCTCTGGCTGTTTCTTGATCCAATCCAACAGACTCTCCAGGTCTTTGTACGAATCCTCTCGTTTAAATCCATTGTCGAGAAGACTATATGTTTTTCCATACCCGGTAGAACCTCGAACGTTTGGAAAAATCATTACTATCCCGAGATCGTTCATCCAGTAGTTCTGCCGATCGAGAAACCATGGGCGAAATTGAGACTCGGGACCGCCGTGGATGTTGACGATCACAGGACGTTTTCCGGGAAATTTGCTTGACGATGGTTTGTACATAAACGCAGAAATTTCGCGTTGATCGAATGATTTCCATTTGATTATTTGCGGCTCTGAAAATTCGGAGGTGTTTAAAAAACCAGTCTCGCTGTAGGTCCAGCGCTGAACATCTCCGCTGGAAGTATCGAGAGAGAAAACATCAGATGGAGATCTGGCAGTCTCAACATCAAAACCGAGATCGCGATTGTTTTTATGCCAATGCAATCCGCCAAGCTGTCCAGCAGGGAGTTTCGGCACACTCAGTTCTTTACCTGTTTTCGTCGCGAGCAGATGCAATTTACCGAATCCTTCTTCATTGATCGAGATCGCAATTTTGGATCCGTCGTCAGATAGTTCAAATTCATCTACGTCCCAATTGATGCTGGTGGTTAAAAATGTGTACTTCTTGGTGGCGAGGTCGATGTACGCAAGCCGCACAAACTCAGAGTCTTTGTCGGTGCTTACATAAACACCTTTGCCGTCTTTGCTGAAGCGCGCTCTATTGAAGGCGATTTTGGTTTTCTCGTTGCGATCGGTGAGTGCAGTTTTCTTTCCAGTTTCAGTGTCAACCAACCAGAGATAAGCTTCGTTGACCGAAAGCTGCTCCTGGAGCAGGATTTGCTTATCATCAGGAGACCAATCTTGGGGGTCCCAACCGCCGCCCTCCAGTTGAGTGAGCATACGATTGGAACTTGGATCTTTCGGATTCATCGTCCACAGATCGACATCGGCGCCATTGCGGCGAGTGGAACCATAAGCATATTGCTTTCCATTGTTGGACCAAACGCCGCCTGTATTGCGTGATTTACCGTCAGTCAGAAGCACTACATCTTTGGTTTCGACATCATAAGAATATTTTTGAAAAAACTCGTCGCCACCTTTGTCTTTATCGAAGACGAAATACTTTCCGTCAGTCGGTTGAAACGAGCCACCAGATGCGGTGTCTTTATAAAACGTGAGCTGCCTGCGTGCTGCGCCAGGGGCGTTGACGGAGTGAACTTGCACGGTGTCGGCAAACCTGGTTTCGATAAGCATTTCGCGTTTCGTCGGGTGCCAGCTGCTCATGTGCGCAGAGCGAAACTCCGTGTACTTATCCACTTTTTCTACCAGGCTCATCGGCGGACTTGGAACGTCTTTGACGACGAGATTGTCAGAAGGCGGCAACACAGCTTGCGCGGTGGCAGCAGCAGTCGCCAGAACCAAAATAAATTTGAGCATTGCCAGACTCCGCAGTTCGGGAAGGCAACTATATTAGCAGGCCGATTCCTTAGCGATTCCGCGCAAAATGACTTTGACCCATTGTTCAACTTTGTCGACCAATGGTCGTTTCTCTTCAAGAACAATCCACGTCACCTGCGCGTGGTGAGAGGCGCCTGCAATCATCGCTCCAAGCTCTCGGGCATCCCAACTCTTCTCGATGTCACCGTTTTCTTGAGCGGCACGGACTATCTTAGTAATGATGTTGGGCAGGGACGCCTGGTCTTCATCGTGAGGACAATCAAGTTCTTCTCGCATCTGACCGAACATTGCCAGGAAAAAATGGCGAGACAGATCTCTATATGATTCGGTGTCTCGGGCCAAAGTTTTCAACGCATCGACCATCACAACGAGCGGTGGTTCTTTCAAATCGAGTTTTTTATCGACAGTTTCACTCAATCGCTTCAGATAGCCGATGGACAATCCTAGGAGAACTTCGTCTTTGGACTTGAAGTGGTAATAAAGCGTCCCCTTCGCCACGTTGGCGGCTTCGGCGATGTCATCAACCGACGTAGCGTCATAACCTTTTTTAATAAAAAGGATACCGGCTGCCGCCAAGATGTCGTGCCTGGTTGCTTCTCGCTTCTCTTCCCTGCGCCCCATTACAAGCTCCCGAATCCTTGACAAAACTGACTGCCGTATGATTTTATACTAGTATACAAATTTAGACTACGGTCGGTTTTCTAAAGTTTACGCAGTCTGATTTTGTCATAAAAGCCGGGACATTTTACTAGATAGCAGGTGTCACAATGAAACCCACTCGGGGAGCCAAGCCTCATACTGATGACCAAAAGTCGCAGTGCCGAGTAGCCACAGCTGCAATTGCAAGCAGTGGAAAACCGGTCCTTTATATGATGCTCAGCACCATGCTTTTGATGTTGCTCTGCCTGATGTTCGCTCATAGCTTCGGACCGGAAGCTTGGTCGAAGCCTCAGAATCTATATAAGAGTCATCACCTTTCACATGCTCATCAGTCTGCTCCAGCGGCCGAGCTGATGGATATTTAGTTCGATTATTGAATAAGGATTGAACCTCA
This sequence comes from Obscuribacteraceae bacterium (SeqCode), assembly GCA_044225915.1. Classification (GTDB taxonomy): domain Bacteria; phylum Cyanobacteriota; class Vampirovibrionia; order Obscuribacterales; family Obscuribacteraceae; genus JADYXR01. The sequence goes on along the minus strand of JBGAHZ010000016.1, from coordinate 3,466 downwards.
TTCAGTGTAGGGTTGAACCTCACTGCTGGTATGTGACGCCGCTAAGGCACAAGTGTTCCGGCGTTGCGTGGAGCTTTCAAACAGGAACGGGTGTATGCCCGTTTTGAAATGCCACCACATTTAGTGAGTCCTTTTGACTTTGACCTTTTTGACTTTAACGCCCTTCGGAACGAGCACACCACCAGCCGTGACAGGGGCGGAGTATCCGAGCGCCGCGTTCACGCATGCTAATGCATCGGGCAAGCCATATCCGTAGTACTTGTTCCAACCAGTGGTGTAGTTGACGCAATGGGTTCTCATGATTGTCTCGACGTCGAGATTCGTAAGGCTCGGTCTGGCCCCCCAGATTAGAGCGGCAATAGAGCAAGCAAGTGGCGAGGAGAACGACGTCCCAGCCACCGAGACAATTTGGTTCGATTTATCCCAACAGAAGATGTTGTCTCCTGGTGCGGTAAACCAGATGCAATTTCCATAGTTCGACCATTCGGTAAGCTGATTATTTTCACCGATTGCCGATACCACGATCAAATACGGTACCAATCTGTTCTTATCGTTGATGCCCTTGCCACGGGAATTTCCGTTGCCGGCAGCGTTGAAAATTAGACCATGGTTTCCGCTATCGTGAAAAGCTCTCATATAAGTGTGCAAAGTGCTGTTTATTTTTGGATTTGCAATCGAGTACGGCGGATCGGCATTAACACTGAAGTTTATCAATTTAGCGTTCGTGTTCGTAATCACGTAATTGAAACCATCGAGTATATCCACAGTAGAAAAACCACCGTTCGATCTTCCGGCACGAACTGGAAAAATATTGGCGAGCCGAGCTGGACCAACGGTTCCAGTGGAGTTATTCGCAACAGCCGCGGCCGTCGTTGATACCATGGTGCCATGGTCATTTACATCATACTGACCGATGGTCTGATTGACGGCATCGTATCCTGAGTAGATCTTTCCTGATAAATCTGGGTTGGAAGTATTCACGCCAGTATCGATCACTGCAATGGTGGCAGCACCTCCGAGTGATACGTCCCAGGCGGCTGGAACGTTGAGCGCGTTTAAGTGCCACTCTTGTCCGAAATATGGATCGTTAGTCGAACCGTTGGCGCGCATGTAATAATCACGTTGAACAGAACGAAACTTTTTGTCGGCAGTGAGCTGCTTTTCCGCGTTGACGAAGTGTTCCGTATCAGGGAATGAAACAACCCAAACTGTCATCGCGCCATGACCGATCGTTCTGGTAACGGTGCCTTGCAATTCGGTCAAAGCGTCACGCGTGTCATCATCCTTTGATTGATAAGGCATGACCAACAGAGTGTTGGATTTCCATGAGCACGGAGTTGAGCCAACCGCATTTGGACTTACGTTGGTCGGCATGCGCAGTTTGATCGGAGCTCTGGTTTCGGTTGAACCGGCAGCAACCGGAAGAGAAAGTGATGTTAGACCTACGATACTTAGAGCTAATCCAAGGCCAGCCATAAGTTTGAGCTGTGGAGTTTTTCTCTGCATTGACGTAATCCTTGTCAAAAACAAACTTAGTAAAACGCACTTTCCGTCGTACGATAATTATGCCCAAAATCCGACCAAATTATCAGATTCAGCAAGGGCAAAAGCCGGTAGTATTCTCGATCACACGACGCTCACAAATGTGTAAAAGCACAGTGGCTCTTTTGTGAATAGGCACCATACTCGATACTATGGTTCTCGTGTTGACGAACTTCAACTATCACAAACTTACCAAACGGAAACCAGCGCGCCGAGCGACAAATGTACGCCGTCTGGCTCAGAAAACCAAGTTTCAGCGCTTCACAAACGTGAAGACTAAGACATCGAAGAGACGAGCTGTTCCCAGCGACTAAGCTTTCTTTTTCCAGAGCTTGTTCGGATTTTTCTTCTTTGTCTTCGGAATCGCAGGCGCCGGAGTCGTAGTCGTGGTGTTGAGCGCAGCCTGCACACACGCTGCAGCATCAGGGATGCCATAGCCGTAGTAGATGTTCCAGTTAGGCAGATTCAAACTATGGTTTTTCATAATTGACTCGACTTGAAGATTTGTCAGGCTGGGTTTCGCGCCCCAAATCAGTGCCGCAACTGAGCATGTGAGTGGCGAAGAAAATGATGTTCCGGCAACGGAGACGATGGTATTGTTTTCATCGCTGCAATAGATGTTTTCGCCCGGTGCGGCAAACCAAATGCAGTTTCCATAATTAGAGAAATCAGTTAAGACGAACTTGTTGTTCGGTGGTGTTGGCTCGGCGATTGCTGACACGACGATCAGATAAGGCAACAACGGGTTGCTGTCGAACAATGCGCTGTTTCCCGCGGCGTTGAAAATCAGTCCGCCTTTCGTATCGTGAAAGGTTTTAAAGTAAGAATGCAAAGTAGAGTGAATAGACTTGTTTGCAATGGAGTAGGGTGGATCTCCATTAACACTAAAATTAATCAACTTCGCTGGTGTATTGTTGATCGCGTAGTAGAACCCATCGAGAATGTCTGCTGAATAGAACTGCCCAGTGGGTTGCCCTGCGCGAATAGGGAAGATGGTAGACAAACGAGCCGGTCCAACTGTGTTATTGCCATTGTTCGCGATCGCGGCCGCAGTCGTTGAGCACATGGTGCCATGTCCCTGCACGTCGTACTGACTAGTGGTGTTGAGAACGGAGTCGTAGCCGTTAAAACATTTGCCGAGCAAGTCCGGATTCGAAGTGTTCACACCAGTATCGATAACTGCGATGCTAGCTGCTGGACTGCCGTGAGTGAGGTCCCAAGCCGCAGGGACATTAAGGGCATTCAAATGCCATTCGGATGAGAAATACGAATCGGTAGTCGTCTCTTTAGCATGCAGCACGTAGTCTCGCTGTACTGAGCTAAATTTCTTATCGCTGCTCAGGTGTTTTTCAGCTTCCACGAAGTGCTGTGTGTCTGGAAAAGTGACTTCCCATACAGTCATCGAACCATGACCGATAGTTCTAACTACAGTGCCTTTGAGTTCTGAAAGCTCGTCTAACGTATCGTCATCGGAAGATTTGCAAGGCATTACTAACAGTGTGTTGGACCGCCAAAGACAAGGCGTTCTCTTAGTAGCTCTGTCACCGTTTGGACGCAGGGCGTGCCTCGAAGGGATCTGGAGTTTGATTTGCCCTTTGGAATAGTCGGTTCCGGCTTTAACAGGGTTGGTTAAAAGCAGCAGCGCCAGTCCAACTGTCAGCCCAATGCCTAACTTGGTTCGAACGTTTTTCTGCATTAAATTCACCACTTTCACGCTGACCGCAGCCCATCCGTTGTAGAACTTTCATACCCATTGCGTCAGACTGTCTATCGTCTAGAGACACCCCGCCCAGCCTAATGGACACCGGTAGTCCGGGCGTGGTAACCTGTTCAGGCTTTGGTTAAACTTTCAGTTTAAAAACACGGGATGGTTGGGGCATGAGAAAAGTCGACCTATATCCGGTTTCTTTCGCTCTGGTGCGAG
>JBGAHZ010000015.1:0-159947 GCA_044225915.1 Obscuribacteraceae bacterium (SeqCode) | reverse complement strand
CCGCGTCTACAGGCGCGTTGTTGGTCTGGTTGGTGTAACGAGCCGATGAACCGTCGGTCACCATCACGAGGTCCCCCGTCCCTGCGCTGACCGTGTCCACGGCGATATACGGCTCGCCCGTCGGCTTGCCCGCTGTATCCGCATCCCGAACAATGAGCAGTTTCCGCCCCCGTATCACTTCATCTTTGATCGTTGAAATGGTCGAACCGATGACGAGCGCAATTTTCATAACTGATTAGCCGAGAGTTCAGAACGGTCGCCATCACTTAAGCGCTCGTAATCAACCTCTCGATAGACGCGTGTTACCGACCTGCCAGGTCGGCGACTGCGCGATTTTGCAGTTACTTCTTCTCGGCCGGAACCGGCACGACATCCGGGGTGCCGGGCGTCTGCGGAGCAGCGCGATGAGACGACTTGAAGCCTTCCGGCAACTTGCCCGTCTCGATGTAACGGTGGAAGTCGGCGACGTTGTTGAACGCCACCGGGAAGAGCGTCTGCGCATCCACGACGATGATGCGGACAGTGGCATGGCCCTGCGCGTCCCGAATGATCGAGACCTTGTAGAACCACTTGCCGTCCTTCGTGTGGATGACGAGCGGCTCGACCGCCGCGTACATCTGCCAGTTCAGCTCGGGCGCCGCTTCGGTCAAGTTCTGCAGACCGGTGCGCGGGCCGGTGATCGTGTCGCCGCCCTTGCGGTCGTAGCCCTTGATGGCACCGGAGGCGCCGTCAAAGAGCAGGACGTGGGTGAGCGCGTCGGCGGTGTCGCCGAAGGGCTCGAACGGCATGACGAGCTGCGGGCCGAGGTTCTTGAAGTTCTGGTAGTACGGGTGCGAGTTCTTGTTGGGATACTCGTCCTTGGTGGTCGTGTCCTCGCTGATGTCGAGCAGACCCTTCTGGGACCAGAAGTAGTCGCCCAGACCGTAGCGGAACTTGGCGTAGGCGGCGCCGTACTCGTTGACCAGGTCCGTCGGCATCAGTGTCGCGCCGTTGAACAGCCGCTTCGCTTCGGCAGGCGAGTGGTCGGTAAAGCCACCGTAGGGACCGAACTCCATCACACCCGCGTAGACGGGAATCATGGTGCCAGTCCAGGTGGGCTTGTACGAGACGTACGAGACCAGAAGCGCCCACGAGCCATCCGGCTTCTGCCAATAGACATGGTTGGCGCGCTTGGACAGCGGGTGACGGAGCTTGAACAGCCCCTCGGTCACCCACGACTCGGCGCCGAACATGAAGAAGGCGCTCTCACCGGACTTCTGGTCGACCTTGCGGTTCATCTCCGAGCCGTCGACCCGGATGATGCCATGCGTGGAACCCCAGAAGCTGTACCAGAACTTGTTGGCAGTGACATCGGGGTTGAACTTGAGAGGAGCCTGCCAGACGCAGCGAGTGTCCTGCGATTGATTGAGCGTCTTCTCGTCCGAGCTATCGAGCGTGGTGGCGGTACCGGCGGGAAGCCAGACGATGCCGACGCGTTCGACCTGCTTGGTGCGGTCGTCGTTGGACTTGAGCGCGTATTCCAGAGCGGTGGCACGCGTCAGTACGCGGTCCTCGATGGTGACAGGGAAGTCATCCATCATCTCCGTGTTGCTGACGATGTGCGCGGCGAGCTGCCACTGCTGGATGGGCGGCACGGTGTTGACGAGAATCAGCCACAAACCGGCCACGCCCAAAAGAGCCTTGGTGCCGGCGTTGACGACGACAGGCAGGCGCGGAGCCAGTGCCAGAAGCACGGCGCCGACGAGGCTGGCCACGACGAACGGTGCGAAGGTGGTGCCATAGCTGAAGAGCAGGGCACCGGAAACCGCACCGCCGACGATACCAGTCACAATCTTGCCGACCTTGCCGAGGCGGTTGAACGTCAACCCTGCGGCGACGGCGGAGCCGAACACCCAGATGGGCATGTATGCCCACAGGAAGGCGAACAGCGGTTGACCGACGTAGAACAGCGCCCACAACAGCAGGACAGCGAGTGGACCGAGAAGGAGCCACCGCTTGAAGCCACCGAAGAGAAAGCGCGAGATACCGGACCGTTGATCACCGGTCGCAGGAGTCTTGTTATCTGTCATGTTGGTTCTCACTTTGCCAGCTAGAGCTGGTAGGTTGGGACATGCTCAAGACGAGTCACGCGACGCGTCGACACGAACCGGGACTGACCTATACCCCACAGCTGTTGAGGTTTAGGACATGTGGCGGAACGCGGAGCAATTCAAACTTGGTATAGAGACACGGGACTCACAAGGAGACGAAACAAACGGGTACGTCACTTTACCTTCGAGCGTCGTATCGGTTTCAACAAATGTTTCGGCGACCTGTTATTGAAATACCGTAAGAGAAAGCTATGAAAAGCGGTGTACAAATGACTTCCGTGCTCCACCCGAGTAAAGGTCAAATAGAAGATTGCCTAATTCTTATGCGACACGAGCTGCGCGAACCACTGGCAGCGCGGTTTGCAATATCTCAAAAGAAATGTTTGCAATCGCAACAATGTCGCCCAAAACAGCCAGCAATAGCAGAAAAATAAGCGTTCATCTTTGTTTTCGTTTTGCTGCGCTAACTTTTGGTGGCAATGCAAATCGTTTAAACACAACGCCTTTGCGTAGCCGACATGCGCCGTGCCGCACGGCATGCCCGTTTTGCACATGCCGTGCATAATGCAGCAGACCACATATGAACTCGCGATCATCCATGCAAGTTTTGCATCAGCGAACTTGAAACGTCCCAATCTTGTGATTCCAAGCCAGCTAGCAGATATCTGCGCCCGTGAATCGATAATCAATATGAGCTCTCGATAATCAGTACATTTCTGAAATCGCGATCAGAAATTGTCTTGGAATGCAGGCTATCGCTAGCTTTTCAGTTAACTAATTCACAGAGAAAACATTCTTTTTCATACTGACTGTACTTTGGGGCTTACAAGTTTGTAGGTTGTAAACATCTAACTTCCACACGCCCGAAACCTCAATTTCGCCACCAAAACTCTCTGCGCGCACACACGGATTCACCGGCTATCAGTCGACTGTTTGTGCACGCCTGCGCGCCTGGAAGTTCTGTTTTTCACACGCCTACCGCTGAATGTACGTTCCCGGGACGCCATGCCACCTGATCGCCCAAGGCATCGCCCTCGAGCGTCTGCACTCAGGTGATCGCGGTCTCCCACGGACATTCAGTAGTTAAGCGCGTTTTCGAACTCCCGAAGGAGATTCAAAACATGAGTTATCTGTTACCGTGCCTCCTCGTGGCGGCACCCACACTCGGTCTGCTAGCCGGTCTGCGCCTCGTCCATCCCTCACAGTCGCGACTGTGCGTGGTGGCATTCGCACTGCTCGCCGGCCTGGTTTCGGCCCTGACGCTACACTACGGACTGGCGCTCACCATCGTACTTTCCGGCATTTCGTTTTTCGCCGCCTCAGACTTCCAGTCCAGGAAACTCCGAGCAGGACGCGTGCAATACCGCTTCTGCCCGAGTTGCGGGACGGGACTGAAGCAGCGTGATTTCGAAGGACACGCCAAACTGGCATGTCCGAGTTGTTCTTTCGTTTATTGGAACAATCCGATCGTTGTCGGCGTAGCGCTCATCCCCTCGCTGGACGGCAAAAGTATCGTGCTTGTCGAGCGTGGACTGGATCCGAAGAAGGGCTTCTACTGCCTGCCCGGCGGATTCGGCGAGACGTCCGAACATCCCAGGGACACAGCCAAACGCGAAGCCGGCGAAGAGGTTTCCCTCGACGTCGAAATCGATCGGCTGCTGGCAGTGCACACCGCCCCTGGTGGCAACCAGGTGCTGCTGTTCTATCTGACCAAACCAACAGACAAAAACCCGGTGCGCGGAAGCGACGCGAAATCCGCTGCGTTTTTCCCGCTCGACCAACTGCCGGACAACATCGCATTCTCCACCCACATGGAAGTGATCGCAGCCTGGAAACAGGAATGCGCTTCCAAGACCCAATAAGGAGACCTCCATATGAGTATTGAACTTGCAAGACCGGAAGGCGTCGAAGAAGACGATTCCGACTTCGCTTCCATCGCCCAGAACATCACCGAAGGTGATGAGCATATGGCGAATCGCGATTTCAGCGACGCCGAATCAAGCTACAAGGGCGCGCTCGAAACCGCGTTCGGCTTCTATGGCGCGCTCAGCCCGGTGCTCTTGCCGATCATCCTCAAGGTGGTCGACGCCCAGCTCGCCGACTGCCAGGACGAAGACCACTTCGCCGACCTCACCCGCACGCTCCAGCGCGCGCTCGCTATCGCCCAGCTCAAGCACGGTCCGGAGAGCGTCGAGCTCATTCCGGTGATCGAAAAGATGATCGCCGTGTACGACCTCCAGGGCGCCCACATGCTCTCCGCCGAGCTCCTGCAGCGCGTTCAGGTGCTGCGCGAGGTCACAGGTTAATCCCGTGTCGCCGGACTAGAACAGTCCGGTCGGTCTCTCATGCGCACCATCTAGCCGGAGCGCACGCTACCCAGCCGTTTTTAACGGAAGGACGCATTCGACACGCTCGGTCATGTAGGCGGTCCACCGCCTCCAGCTGACCAGCTTCACCGTCCCGACGGCACGCCAGACGGCTCGTTGTCGACACCATCCCCGGTGACAATCCACCAGAACCCGGAGCACATTATGGACCAAACAGTGTACCCCGAGCGCATCCAGTCGCTCATCAACCAGGGCGACACCGCCCTTCAATCCGGACGATTCCAGGACGCGTACACGGCGTACAGCAATGCCCAGAATGAAGCTGAGCTGTTGTACGGTCATCTCCAGCCGGAACTCTATCCCATTCTCGAGAAGTACGTCGCCGCCACTCTGCGCGCGAACAATCAGGATTGGTATCTCAAATCAGTGGTCAGGGCACTGCGCGCGATGCTCTACATCGCCGAGCGCAAGTACGGTCTCAACGCGCCGGAACTGATTCCGGTCCTGACCGAGCTCGTGCAGTTCTACGACTACGACGGCGCCCACATGCTGGCCATCGAGGTCAAGCAGCGCATCGATGACATCGTCGAGCGCCAGTCCGGTCCCAGACCGATCGATTGGCAAGGTCCAGGCATCTAACCCGTAGAGCCCCGGACTTACCGAAGTAAGCCCCGCGGGTGATACCACAAATGGAAAGAAGAAACCACATGGCTACAAACAATCAGACTCCGGCTGCAAAAGCCGAAGCCAGCATCGCGACAGGTGACAAACAGTTCGGCGACCAGGAATTCGACGCCGCGCGCAAAAGCTACGAAAGCGCGATCAATACCCTGGGTGGAGCCAACGGCTGGCTATCCCCGACGCTGATCGTGCCGCTCGAGAAGGCAATCGAAGCGATCTATCAGAAGGGCGCACACAACTCGGTCGACAGCCGCAAGGACCTGAGCAAATGGCTCAAGCTCTTGCTCACGATCAAGCAGCGCGAACACGGCATCCGAAGCGCCGAAGTCGTTCCCGTGCTCGAGAAACTCGTCATCTTCTACGACTTCGACGGCGCGCACATGCTCGCGGTGGAGGTCCTGCAACGCATCGACGACATCAAGGGCAGCCTCGAAGTTGGGCAGGCCGGTTGAGACGTCGTTCGTCACTGTCAGTGACGGTCTCAATCTTCCAATCAAGCGGTTTCGAACACCGCTCAAACGCCTAACCTGGAGGTAGCGATATGAAATTCCTAAGTCGAATCTTGCTACCACTGGTGGTTGCACTGATGTGTCTTGCATCAGCATCACCGGCGCTGGCACAAGCATCCAAAACCTGGCTTCCGGAATTCAATCCGGACCAGCATGTTTACATCGATTCGCGTCTGGAGAATCACAGCTCCAAGCCGCTCAGCTTGCCGGTCTTGCCGGCAGAAATCGAGCGCGCCCAGAAGCTGCACAATCTCAAGATTTACGTCATCGCCACGGAACAGGGCAGTGACGCCGGTCAGGGACCGAAGGTCGCAGCCGACAAGCTCGACCAGTTGGTTCTGAAATGGCGCAACGATCCCAACTTCCCGGTCGACGACTACCTGGTCATTCTGTGGGTCCGCTATAAAGACGACCCGGCCCGCGGTTCCGTAGCTGCCAACGGCGGCAATCGGCTGCGCGCATACGGCATGACCGCCGATCACTTCGCAGCATCGGACGGACCGGTGATTCCTGTGCTCAAGCAGCATATGCGCGAGCGCCCGGAACTGGCTCTTACGACCATCATCAACAACGTCAACGGCGAAGTGGCTTCGGCTATCGAGTCGGAGAAAAGCGCCGCCGCGCGCGACGAGGCGCTCAAAGCTCTGCCCGGTTTCCTCCTCAAGTGGGGATCGATTCTGGCCGGTCTGCTTCTCGTGCTCGGCATCAGCATGCGCTTCTTCAGAGCCCGTTCGCGCATGCAGCTCGAACTGAATCGCTTCGAGAACCATCTGGCGAAAGTCACGGCGTTTCTCGAGGAGTTGAAAACCAAACACGGTAAATTCCTGAAGGACCAAACCGGCTGGGAGACACGTTTCGACGGCACGAGCCTCGCGAAACTACGCTCCGGTCTAAGCGCCTACAGTGAATTGCTTGCCATCGCCGCCGGTGCCTCGAAGAGGCTGGCGGAGGCGCGCAAAGCGGCTGGTAGTCACTGGTTTCCGCGGATTCAGGGATCGCTTGATGCAATCAAGCTGCTCACCAATACCGACATCACGATTTCGAGCCGTGAAATCGAGCTCGAAATGGCTACTCTGTTTGGCGGCTTGACCGTCAACAAAGTGGTCAAACCCGAACAGATCTTCAGCAACGCCAGCGAACTCAAGCGCGCTTCCGATTCCGACCTTTCCGAAATCGAAAGTAAGATCGCACTGGTAGACTCGACAGTCGCCACCATCGACGGTATCATCAACTGGTGCCGCGATCAAAAGGCCACGTTCGAAAAGAACGATTTGAGCCTGGCTCCGTACGAGAACGCCATCGCAGACGTCGCCCAGGAACTGAATACATTCAAACGGGACGCCCTGCGCGACCCGGTCGCTCTCGTCCTGGAGGCGCCCGCTCTAAGCGGCTCCGCCACTAAGATCAAGAGCACAATCGAGAGCGCACTGAAACTGGCAGACGCTCTGGAAGCTGAAAGCCAGACATTAACCGGTCTGGTTCGCGAGATCGAACAATTGCGCGGCACGGAAGTGGACTACCGCTTCCCCGGTTCGAAGCCTGCCGTCTCCAGCCGTGCCTATCGGCTGAAGGAGCAGGGCGGCGATCCGGATCCAGTCGTCCACGAGGCCGGCGGGCTGCAGATGCGGGCTTTCGACAAGCTCAAGGCAGGCGATCGGAAGCAAGCCGAAACCCTCCTCGCCGCGGCAAGTGCCAAACGCGAAGAGGCCGCCGCTGTTGTCCAGGCTGTTTTCAAAGCCAAGAAAGAGGTCGAAGAAAACGGCGAACTGGTCAACACCAACAAAGCGCTCCTGACCACCGAACTGGATTCGGCGCGCCAGGCGCTGGTCAGGCTGAAAAGCGACTTCCTCGCCATCAGCTTCCCGGATGCCGAAAGGCAATTCAACGACGCCACCACTGCCAACAGTCGAGCGTCGACCGCTTACGGCGAGGTGAAAGCCTCGTATGACAAGCAGCTCTATATGCTGGCGTCGCGGCAACTGGCTGAGGTTCTCGCCAACATTCAGACGGCTCGTCAGGAATGCGCCTCGGTTGAGGAACGCCTCGAGCTTCTGAAGAAATACCGCGAAGAGTCACGCATTCTGGCATCTGCCGCCAGAAAGCATCTGGACAAGCTCGGTCCGATCCTGGCAGAACGCAACTTCACCACCTCCAGGTTGGTGGATCAGCGCTTCGCCGCAGCCGGGCTGGAACTGATCGCGCTGGAAGCGATCGTCCCCAATAAGGTTGCGGAATGGGTCGATGTTCACGCCAGAGCAACGGCTCTCAAGCAGGAACTTGCCGACATCGAATCGGCATGCGACATCGAATTGGCGTTGTACGAGGAAACGTTTGCGCTGGTTGGCAGCCTCCCTGCCGACGTAGAAAGCGCGTACCTGGCAATCAACGACCGGACGTTGCAGCCGGCTCGTGACGCGCACGTCAGCGCCGTCTCCGAGCTGGAAGCACTGTGCCGGGCCGTCGACGTGCCCAAGTCGGACTGGAAGGCACTGAAGGAACGGGCAACCGCTGCCCATGATCTGTGTGAGACCTGCCGATCGAAAGCAGCCACCAACGACGCCCAGGCCCATAACGCCTCACTAAACCTGGCGTACTGCAAGGTGCGCTCGCGCCGTTTCGCCCACCGCAAGCACAAATTCCTGACCGAAGCCAACCGGCTCTATGCCCAGGCTTCAGCCGCATACGCCAAGCGCGACTGGGAACAAGCCCAGAAGCTCGCGGTGGCGGCCTACAAGGAGTTCCTCAAGTTCGACCGCCAGACCAAGCGTCGCACCGCCACCCTGGTGGTGAAGGGCGCACCTGGTGCCAGTAGCTCGGCGCCTCCCTCGGCGTCCGGCAGCCAGACCTCGAGCGATGACGGCTTCTCGACCGGCGTGGCGATCGCAATCGGCATGAGCATGGGTTCGGGCAATCCTGCCCCGACCAGCTCTGGCGGTTCATCGTCTTCGACATACACGCCATCGTCCACGCCCAGCTATTCCCCGCCGTCCACACCGTCCTACACCAGTGACACTGGTGGAAGCACGTTCACAGTGGATACCGGCGGCGGCGGCTTCAGCGGCGGCTCAGGCGGCGGCGAATACTAACGTCCCAACCGTGACGAGCGGCTCCTGGATTCAGCGCCAGGAGCCGCTCTAATCGCGGGATTTAAACGGACTCAAACCCGCTCATCCAGGGGTTTCCAGACCCGCTCTATCCCGGGTTTAAATCGGACTCCAGAGTACGTTGCGAGCCATCCCCACAAAACGTGCTCTCGCGGCGATAAAGTGAACCGTCTAGGATTCACTTCAGCCGGGGGGAACAGGCAGCCATAGTGCTGTTCTGTTCTTCTTCCAATCAAGGCTACTATTTTATTAAGTACTTAATTGACTAGTATTTACGATTAAAGACGAAAGAGCAACAGAGGGGTTTCCCCCTCTGTGCTCTTCCGAGTGCGACTAGATGGTCAGTTCAGGCGCGTCGCCGCCTGAACCGGAGCGGTAGCTCAGATGCCCTTGCGGGTGAGCGTGATGCGGTCGCCGGAGACGTTGGCGATCTTCACGCGCACCGAGCCGCCGTTCTTGCAGGCGTGGGGCACCTCGTGGTTGGGCAGGATGCCCGTCATCGGCGCGTCGGACGGTCCGAAGACCACCTCGATGCCACCGTCGCGCGAGCGACCGGCCGTGCCCTTGAACACCTTGGAGGTGTCCGCGAGCGCTTCCTGGGTGGCGCGGGCGGCCTCGGCGACCAGCGTGATGCCGATGCGGAGGTCGACGTGCGCTTCCTCGGCGCGCACGCAGTGCAGGCACTCGCCGGTCACGATCTCGCCGATCTCGAGCTGCTCGATGAAGCGGTCGCGAGCCTTGCGGTCGGCGCCCGGCACGTTGAGCGCGTGCAGGATGGCGAGGTAGCCGGCGGCGGGGCCTTCGGTGATCTCGAGCAGCGCGAACCCCTTCACGAGGTTCTTGCTGGAGACCTTGCCGGTCAGCGTCGTGCCGGGGGCGGACTCGGTCGCGGCGAGCACGGTGGCGAGGACGCAGGCGTCCTGGATGCTGCGTTCGCTGACCTGGATGCGGTTGGTCTTGACCTTGCGCTTGTCGTCGGCGGCCGGCGGGCGGATGCTGACGACCTCGACGGCCAGTTCATCGCCCGGGCGGCAGGCAGCGAGGCGGGCACGGCGGGCGCCGTTGCAGCCACCGGAGAACTGGTCGGCCTTGAGCAGGACGGTCTCGTTGTCGACCTTGGCGGTGACGCCGTAGTCCTTGACCTCCTTGACCTTGGCCGGGACGATCTGACCGATGGTCAGCTTGGTCGGCAGCAGGCCGGGGGTGGTGTTGGTGGTGGTGGCGGCCGGCGCGGTGGCGGCGGCTTCGGTGGTGGTGGTGTCGGCGGTGTTGTTCATATGACTAGAGCTCCATTTACGGTTGTGGTTTTGCCGCAGTGCACTTGCAGCTAACCGGTAACAGAAACAACCCAGCTCAACGATGAGTCGGGTCGGCTGACACGGTGAACCGGGGCGGATTTGCCTCAGTCAACCGTTCTTCCTCGAAGTCAACCAATTCCAATCGAACGAACGTGCTCCCACTTTGCGCATAGCGCATACGAAATTGCTCTGTCGAGACAATGGTTCGTGAGTTGTGTGGTGAGCTGATCCGATGCGAGAGGTTTGGGTTTACAAGAGGTGCCCCGACCCTAGCGACAGCCGCGTATGACTTACTAGTTAAAACTGACGCGCGTGATCGAAGTTTACGAACTAAGATCTAGCCTTTTAGGATAAAAATTTGCGCACCCATGAGGCTTGTGAGACTTTTGGCATTCCAGAAGCGAAAAATTAGACTGGTTTTAATACCTCGCGCAACTCGCACTCCGTCTAATGTTGGACCCTCACGAGGTTCGCGTTAGCAATATTGCTCTGAACCGTAAGCAGCCAAAGAGTCCCCGTTTAGGACTCGGGCGCGCCTTCCTGTGCATGTGGTTTTCCATCTGAACAGGAAACCTGCCGGATCAGAGCTTTGCTAATTCATGGAGGCTCCTTCAAGGGCGCCTTGTAAGCACCCGCTGTCAGCCCTGAAGGTTAGGAAGCAACGACGAACAGCGGTCCATCACGTAAGAAGTTTGAAAGCCTTAGAGCCGGATCTCATTAGCGCTGATCGAGATAATTTCTAAAATGCTAGCGATCAAATTCTAGAGACGCCTGTAAACAGGGACTTTAGAGAACCTCGGAAATAGTTTGGCTTTTGATTTCGGATCAACATATCGTTTTACTGACCCTATCGTCGGCGCTCACATCTACTCGCAATCGCACCAGAACTTCTTCCACCCGTCGAATGACCAACACTGTTCACTGATGTCATACCCCGGTCAATTTAAACTTACCATATTGCATAGTATTAAAATTTCAAGAAAAGAAACAGGCATCAACAGTCATGAAAGAGCTCGTCAGGGACGAGAGCTATCATGGTCGATGTCCTGTTTCAGTCGGGGTCTCGTCATAGTCTTGGGTTCAAAAATGGCGTTTGATGATGTCGTCGCAAACGTGGCGACGGGCTTCGAAAGCCTGGGTGTTGAGGTTGAGGTGACAGTCGTTGATTCGCTGCAGCGCGAGTTTATCGCCGGCAACAACTTCAGCGGCTGAAACCACCTGGTGAACGAACACGAAGAACGTGACCGCTTTGCTATCCGCACCCTTAGCACCATTCGCAACCATTTCATCGTTGAACTTCTTCTCGGTGCTCATGCCGAAGCAGGCGACACCAGACTTGACGAGACGCGAGACGACAGCGGGACCTTCGATGGGCTTGTCCGGCTGACCGTTGAACTGCTTGAGCTGTCCGTCCACGAGCGCGAGGTCATAAGCCTCGAGAGTGAGCGTGACGGGCTTGTCGTCGAGATCGACGGCTTGCAGTTTGTCGAGATCGCTGAACCCGGTCACGCAGTCAACCTGGTGGCCTTGTTCGCGAAGCACTTCCGATAGACCTCTGGCGATAGCGCAGAAGTCTTCTACAACTAAGATTCTCATGATAGACCTCCTTGTCCTGAAATCTCGTCAGGATGCAGAGGGACTACTCGTCGAAACGGCGGGTGATCCCGAAGATCGAGCTCACAGATCAACATCCAAGTCGCGGCGAACGTCAGCATTCCGAAAGGCGAAACGCTTAGATTCGGCGCGAGTCAAAGGCTGTAACAGACACCGGCATCAACCCACGAGACAACGAGTCAGCGTGTAGTGATATCTAAATTGGTGCGGTGTCTGGTATCTGTGAAAAGCTCGGGTTTGAGTTGAAAAAAACATGTGAGCTTACCTTAGTCCTCTGATCAATCGAGCACAATATCGAAGTTTTAAAAGACGAGACTGGGAAGAAACGAGATAAGAGCCACAGATGCTATGTTTTCAAAACTAGCGGTCGTTCCAAAGGACGGCAATCAGAAAGCTCCGGATCAAGTAGAGAATTAGCGCTGCTAAGACGTGCTCGCGCTAAGAGTGCTAGCCGTTACGTCGCATTAAACTTCAACGCTGACGAACGAATCTAAAAGAGTTCGCTTTTTGGGGTAGTGAACAACGAATTGCAACCGACCCGAAACCTTCTACCCAGCACGCTTTCAGATCATCAAGGCGAACGCTTTTGATATTATTGTTGCATTGACCTCAGTGATCTCTGGTAATAAGGTGGTTTTATCCATTCCTTCTTCCTCCTCATCAACAGAACGACTCAAACCAAGCCCTTTCACACCTTTCATTCTTCTCGACGTTCCAGAAAACTGGATGAGATGACATCTCGTTCAGTTATTTCGGAATTCAGCGGAATGAAAACAACCAAGGAGACCCGCATGGTTTGGCAGCTTCCGTTCCGTTAGATACATCGACTGATCAGCCGACTCAATTCCTGAGCGGCGGTTGATGTTTTTAACGGAGGACAAAACATGTCCAACGTCGTCGTTTTCCGCATCTCCGGTTCGCTTCCTGCGCCCTGGGAGGACTTCTTCTGCATCGACAAGAGCCGTCCGCACATCACCATCATGACTCGCGCCAACGCGGACGAGTGTGGCGGTGAGTACGGCGACGGCTCCGACGGCTGGCTCGACCTCATCCTCGACGTCGACATCATCGACGAGGACGTGGCTCGGCTCGCCATCGCCGACGCTCTCGGCATCGACAATCCCGAGAACGTCGTCATCGAGCAGGTTGGCTTCTGCCAGTCGGCATAGTCAGCGCAATCGAAATTCGACAACCCCGCGGTCGGCACTTGCGCCGACCGCGGCTGCAACAGACATTTAAGAGGACGGAGCGTAAAACGTCTTCTGGGACCGCATTGCTCACGACCTTAGCAAGGTTTTGAGAGACTCAACCGGTCCTTTTCTCAACCCCAACGAAAGGCAGGTAAGGTGATGCTATGAATACTCCATTTGCTAATGCTTTGAAGCGCGACACCATGTTTCGCGATTCGAACGGCAACATCCACATCAGCCGCACGTCCGCGCTAGACACGGAGTGCGTCCTGCTCACCGGCAAGCCGAGCGAGTTCGGTCTGATTTCGGCCATTCGTGAAGTGGCCGACGTCGAGAGCGAAGATGGTTTCGTCCAATCCAGGGACGCGTATCTGAAGATCGCTCAGATCGTCGACTCGCTTGCAGACTTGGCTGGCGAAGATTTCGCCCGCCACTACCGAGTGATCGCGAGACTGGTCGTCGAGTACGCCAGCTCCCTGCCAGTGGAGGTGGCTGCTTGAACACATGCACTGATGCAAAACGCCGGACAGGAGCGCTAAGATGACACCCACGGGTGCTTTCTTATCTCCTGTCGCTTCGTCGAGCACATACTATTTTGTTTAGTAATCGAACAAGGCATATTACTTGAAATCTTCCATGGTGCATAATGTGTGCCGGCCGATTTCATTGTGAATGGGCACAATTCGTTCGACGTGATGACCGACGAGGAAAACTGGTGACGATCGATCTTAAGAAGCTGGATCTCTTAACTATCTTGTTGATTTTCGTGCCGTTGCCTTTTATCGCACACTTCATGGGATTGCCAGCCGTAGCCGTTTTCGGAGCGTCTTGCCTCGGCATTATTCCGCTTGCCGGTTTCATGGGAAAGGCGACGGAGCACCTGGCCGAACACGTCGGACCAGGACAAGGCGCGCTGCTCAACGCATTCTTCGGCAACGCCTGCGAATTCATCCTGGCGCTTTCAGCTCTAAATGCCGGTCTGGTTGACGTGGTTAAAGCGTCGATTACCGGTTCAATCATGGGCAACGTCTTGCTTGTCCTTGGAGCCAGCATGTTCGCAGGCGGATTGCGTCACGAAACTCAAAAATTCAATCGCACCGCGGGCAGTGCCTCGGCGACATTATTGGCGATGGCTGCCATCGGCCTTCTCATGCCGGCCGTGATGATGCACGCATCAACGCACACCGACCATAACGGCATGCGATCTTCGATGGCAATCTCGATCATTTTGTCGATTGTTTATCTTGCCAGTCTGGTGTTCTCCCTCAGAACCCACAAGCGTTTCTACGGCGCACCTGTTGGTGAGGAAGGTCAGATCGCGCTAGGCGTGCACGGCTGGAGCAAAGGATATTCCATTTTTATTCTCCTGGCGTCGACGGTCATGGTGTCACTAATCGCTCAATTTCTGGTCGGGGCCGTTGAAGAAACTGGCAAAGCGCTCGGCATGTCCGAACTGTTCGTCGGCGTAATCCTCGTGGCCATCGTTGGAAACGCGGCAGAGAACAGCAGCGCCGTTCTGATGGCGATGAAAAATCGCATGGATCTAGCTATCAATATCGCGCTTGGATCGAGTGCGCAATTAGCCCTGCTTATCGCGCCGCTTTTAGTGTTCATCGGCTTCTTCATCGGACGTCCGATGAATCTGATGTTTACCGAAGCAGAAATTGTTGCAGTGATCGTGGCAGTGGTGGCATTGAAATTCGTGGCCTCCGACGGCGAAAGTAACTGGCTGGAAGGGCTGATGTTGCTTGGCGTTTATGCGATCCTGGCAGTCGCGTTTTTCTTCATGTAATACCTGCTGGCGTCCGTCAAAATTTGTCGTAGTCGCTTTCGTTATACTCTTTCTCAGTCCATCACGACTCCTCGCAAACTCACAGCACAGGCTTCTTGTACCGTGTCCGACCAATCGCACCTGTGATATTGGCTTATATCCGATGCGTCTTCTGCGCGCGCAATTTTGACCAGAGAATTCGATTAATTCACGTCCTTTTCAAGAATTAGGACCACACATACGCGGGAAAGCGATTGACTGGCGTATGAGATAAAAGTCATCTTGAATTATAGTTTCTTGCTCTTTCAACTCTGGCACACAAGGTAAACCACAGGCCCAGAGCCCAGTTTCGACAAACTCAATCGCGCTATTCGTGGTATCACCGCCACGAGGTTTTTTCCCGGAACCCGAGTACATTCGCAGACGCGCATGTACTCCAAACTTTGGAGACTTACCATGTCCAACCGAATCACCATTCTGCTCCCGCGCATCGACGTCAAAGAGGGTCTGCTCCTCGGCGACTGCACCCGCCGCTACGGGCGCTCCGTTGAGAAGATCGAGATCGACATGACCACCGCCGCCAACCAGGACGCGCTGACGACGCTCATCCGCGGACAGCACCAGGCCGAACACTACAACGTGGAACAGGCTCGGCGGCTCAACTGCGAGGCGAGCGAGAAAGCGCGTCTGAGCCAGGACGGCTTCGTCGAAGCAGCCGCCACCATGGTCCAGACCATCCTCATGGACGGCTTAACCAACAACCACTCCCAGCCCCACTTCCTCGGTCAGGCGCTCACCACGCTCGACGCCGAACTGGACCGGCAGCGCGAGCGCCTGACGACGGCACGTACGACGCGAAAGGATGCGCTACCGATCATGACGCCACGGCTGGAACTGCGGGACTTGATCGAGGAGAACCTGCGACAGTTCCAGTTCCGCCAGGACAGCCTGATGCTCGCCGAAACCCGCGTCAACTGCGACCGCCACCTGGCCGCCGGAGCGTGGGAGCAGGCCGTTTCCGTCGCTCGTATCGGCTCCGAAAACTCGACCGAACTCTTCGGCGCGGATCACTGGTGGAACGCGGTGTTCCGCGTGCGGCTGGCCACCGCGCTTCTGCGCATGCAGGAAGTCGTGCGCGCCCGCCAGGCCCTCGACCGGGTGGCGGCAATCTTCGATGAGTGGACGGACTACTCGGACAAGGGCAACGACGTGTTCAAGTTCCAACGCGACATCCTTGCGGCGGCGCAAGCCGACATCGCGCTCATGACCGCCAAGTAAAACCCGCAGCCCAACTAGTTTCGGCTGCACACACCACCAGCGAGGTCTGAGTGGACCTCGCATTTTTTTCACCACGTTTTCTATCAGAACGGAGATCGTTATGAAAATCGTCCAACACCTCTTCGACAGCTCGAAAACCGACCAGGTCTGCTTCTCGCGCAGCGGTGACTCGTTCACCGAACTGCGCAACAACGGCATGAACGTGGTCTACTCGGTGCGCATCGTCGGGGAAAAACACTTCCGTGTCTACTCCAACATCAATACCACACACGACACCGGCTTCTCCCGCACCGCGACGCGCATGTACTTGCGCGCTGACGGCGAGGGCACCGTGCGCGAGCAAGAAGCCCTGCTGGGCAACATCACGTCCAACAGCATCTCGCGTATCTCCACTCGAGGGAAGGAGGAAGCGCTCAGGTCGGCAATCGACGTGAGCTGCCTCACCTGCCTGCGCGCCAGCCTGGACGGTCGCTACATCGCCTACGGCAACGGCGATGGACAGTTCGAGCTCTGGAACATGGACATGGCTCCGCACAAGATCTTCAGCTACGGCTTCGACGAGCCCACATCGATTGCGGACATGTGCTTCTCGCGTACCAATCTGGAACTGCTGGTCAGTACCACGAGCGGCACCACGCACCTGTTCGACCTGCACCGAGACGAGGTCCGCACGCTCAGCGCCGAGGACGGCTGGCCGTGCTACTCGATCGACGTCCAGACGGACGGCGACGGCATCGTCTTCGCCGGAGAGGAGGGCATGCTCTGGATGCTGGACGTCAAAGGCGCGACGTTGCCCAACAACGTCTCGGTCGAAGACGTGCCCTTCCGGCTCGAGCAAGCCCGCACCGTCACCGGCACCACGTACTGGCGAGTGGCTGCCAAGCCGCGCTCGTCAGTGAGCTGCATCCGCACGACCGTGGGCAGCTACGCGACTCAGGTGCGCTTCCTGCGGGACGACCTGATCTGCGTGCTCGGCGAAAGGGCAACCGAAATCTGGAGTCTGGACGGCGATGAGCCGCGCCAGGTGCTGCGCCAGAGCCACGACCGTGACGCCCGTCCGCTCAGCTTCGGCGGCACCCCGGAGTTGGTTCGGGTAGCGCTCGGTCGCGCGATCTAGTGTCAGCAACGTGAATGGGGAGCGGGTGCCGGCGGGCGCCCGCTCCTCTCAGTGCGAGTTGAAAACTTCACCACCTGGTCAGGCGTCTACATAACCCACTCAGGAGCGGCTTCCGGACGATTCAATCGCTCCCTTTTCCGTCCACAAAAACACAATCGCCCACAAGGGCGTTCACATACAAAGCTCAAACCGAGCTTCGGGGCAGCGTTGTCGCCGCCCTGTTCAACCGGTGCCTACTCGAGCGCGTCGGTTGATTTCAAAACCTCTGTTAAAAAAGGGGCATCACTTGGGCGTGTTCCACGAGTACCCGTCAATCGCGACGCTGAAAACGCGGCGCGACATTCTCAGAGTCAAGGAAGTAGTAGCCTGCGAAAAGCTGCACGGCACCAACTTCCGCCTGCTGTTCCCGGCGGGGATCACCTCGCCCGATCAGGTCGTCTACGGCAGCCGCGACCGCGTTTTGGGAACGGCGGACTCACTCGAGGCGCAGAGCTTCTACAACGGCCGACCCGTGAACTGGTTCGTCGAGCGCCGGGAACTGCTCGAACGACTGATCGCCGAGTTCGCCAGCCGCGGCTATGCTGACACCATCCTGTTCGCTGAGGCTTGCGGCTCCAGCATCCAGGGCGGCGTTCTCTACAGCAAGCGCCACTCCGTCCTGGTGCGCAGCTTCGACATCATGGTCGGCGATAATTTCGTCGACTACGACACCTTCGTC
Organism: Obscuribacteraceae bacterium (SeqCode); assembly: GCA_044225915.1. GTDB lineage: Bacteria > Cyanobacteriota > Vampirovibrionia > Obscuribacterales > Obscuribacteraceae > JADYXR01. Next base: position 142,250 of record JBGAHZ010000015.1, on the reverse strand, counting down.
GAAGTCGCCGACGCGGCGGGCATGCCCCGTGTGCCGGAAATCTGGCGCGGTCCGCCGTCGCAGGAAGCCTTCGACGCTCTTCTGGAGCGGGCTTCGGCGGAGGCAGCCAAGAACGGCATTGCCGATGGTTGCAACATCTGGGAAGGCGTGGTCATCCGCGCCAACCCGATGGGCAAGACCCGCTCTCATCACTGGCTGATCATCAAGCACAAGAGCAAGAAGTTCGACGAAGTCGTCGCCGCCGGCATCAAGCTCGACAAGCTCCGTCTGGAGCCCTGCGTGCTGATGGCAAAACGCTACGTCATCGAAGGACGGATGCTCAACGTGCTCGGTCGGCTCCGCGACCACAACACGCCTCTCAAGAGAGAGATGTCCGACATGCAGTTCATCGGACCGGCGATGCTCGCCGACGTACGTAAGGAAGCGGGCGAAGACTGGCAGGCGCTGCTCGACCTCGGCTTCATCACTGAGGAATTGGAGCGCCCGATCAAGTCTGAAGCCGGCGCGGTCTACCGCGCCATGATCGAGCCGGTTCAATCGACGCCGGCAGCCGACGTCATCCAGACGCCGGCCGAGTGACAACATCCACACCGCAGGTGGTGGCATCGCAGTCGAGTCCATCGTAAACATCGGAGACCGGCACGGACCTGCTCGTGCCGGTCTCCGATTTGTTCACAGATCGAGCTTTTTTTGAAAGGGACAAATCATGGTCAAAACCGCATTCCAGGGTCAAAATCTGGCAAGCCTTGTTGCGCAAATGGGCTTCAACGCTAACGGTGACCCAAAAGCGGCTGCGCGCTTCGTGCACGAGCTTCTCTCCATCGCACCTCTGTATAAACACCAGAACGAACTAAAGGCTCTCATCCCGCAGCCGCTGCTCTACGTCGTACTGTACGCCTTCACCACCCACGACGTGATGGAACACGGTGGAGGTGTGGGTGGTTCCTGGCTGACGGATAAGGGCACAGCCTTGCTCGATGAACTCAACTGCATCGACTGGTCACTGCCTCACGAGCCCAGCCCGCTCACGTTTCCAACCAAGAAAATCGTCCTGCGGGAGCGCGACTACGACAACTTGGACGACGAAGTCGAGCATCGGCTGGACCACTGCGGATGCGGTTGTCCGGAAGAGGCCTTCAACTTCACCCTCGAATTCCTCGAACTGGCGCCCTTAACCATGGACAGTGAGCCACTCGCGGCGCTGGTTCCAAACCCCGGCATACGCCAGTTCCTCATCTACCACATGACCTATCTCGGCATGGTCGAGGCGGAGAGCGGCGCGCTCACCGCGGAAGGAATGGACGTTGTCGCAAAGATGAACGAAATCTGCCGATTGGAATCGACAGAGGAGGAAGTTCAGTAACTCTCACAAAAGGAGACTTGATGAGATTCCTCGCAGAAAAGTGGTCGGCGCTGCCGGACGTCACCGTCTTCGGGAAGCACTTTTGCTTCGCGACGACCGGCGTCTGGTACCGCCGCTCCGGCTGGTCGTTTTCGCGGAGCAAGGAAATGTTCCACAACGGCGAGCGCTGGATCTGGGGCATGCAAATCACGCTGGCCTCGTGCGTGCTGCAAGTCTCCAACGAGAAAGACTGGAGCGTCAAGTCCGCAGTTTGAGATAACCGCGTGCCACCGACACTCACCGCCGACGGTGGCATCACCACTTCAAAACGAGACCGTGCGATTCTTCAGAAACACTCATATCTTATTGCGGAGGTCCGAATGGGCACATCAATGCACCTTCACGTCGAAAAACGAGTCGGTGACAAATGGGTTTACGTACACGCGCCAAACAAGCCCCCACAGGTAGCGACACGCGAAATCCCGCCGAGCGACTGGTACAACGACGCCGGCCACCAGAGTTACGACACGATGGCTCTGCTCGCCAACGTGCGCAACGAGGGCATCAAGCCAATCGCGTCCTGGCGCGGTCTGCCGACTGACGCCAGCGCCGAAGTAAAGGCCGCCTTCGACTGGTGCATGGAGGGCGGAGCAAACTGGGTGACGCTTGCCGAAATCAAGGCATACGATTACACCCGGGAAGCCACCCGCGCGGTCAAGTTGTTTCCGGCTGAAGAGCGAGCGGGATGCAAAACCGAGCCATTCCTCGACATCCAAAGTGTCCGGTGGTTCGAGATGCACCACGCGGAGGGTTACGTACTTCAATCGCTCCCCGTCGGGCAGCTCGTCGAAGACTTCCTCGACACCTTCCTGCCGACCGTTGAAACGGCGTGCATGACCGAGCCGGAGAACATCCGATTGATCATGTGGTTCGACTGCTAATGCAGACAACCGGCGAACATCGACCGAGAGCCGCCTTTGTAGCGGCTCTCGGCCGGTTACGTCTATCGCCGATTTATACGATAATACCTAGTACTAGGAGCCATAACGTTTAAATCGACTGCACTGCCGGCGGGCACCACGAAGGCGCCACCACCGGCAGTGCACGATTAGAGTCCAATCAGCGAAGATGGACCGAGGCGGCCGTCTTGCCTTACTGCCGATTGGTACGTTTGCCGTAGAGATAGCAAATCTCGTTGTTGTGGACGAAGGTCGCCAGATGCTCACCCTGACTGGGGTTGTGAACCAGTTGAACATCGCCGTCGCCGGATCGGTAGACGAAGAGCGAAACGTTGGCGCCACCGCCCACGGTTTCTTCCTCGAACGAGGCGATCACCTGATTGCCGAGGACGACGACTGAGAGGAAGAGAAACCCGCGCGTATTGAGCTTGATTCGGGATTCCGAGCGTCCGTTGTTTTCATCGATAGAGAGCGTGTGTTGCGTGATAGTGCGGTTCATAGCATTGTTTCAGGTTGATTGTTTCGTTAAATTGGTCAGTCACTGTTACCGCCAAAAGACAGTCCAATGCGCCCGTGAAGAACGGCTAAATCGATTCTATTGCGCGGGCGAGATGGGCTGTGGTTTGGCGGCAACCTGCGTGAATGACGGAATGGACATGTCTCGACTGTGGCATTCCATAACGGCTGAAACAACCGGCGCGGATCAAGGCGATTAAGACTAAACTGACACTCCCTGGTGCTTTTAGCGTCTAAAACAACTCTTACAGCTCTAAAATATTCAGCTCGCCCGACCGCTACAAACAGCCGCTCAGCAGCTTAACTTAACTCGCGCTAATCTTTAAACATTCCCCCGTGGGCGTTTTCAGCAATCGCCCAGAACAGAACCTCGAAGATGAGTTGCAGTTCATGCGAACTGCACTAGGTTTTCAACCTCCTGTTAGGCCTACCTTACAGTATGTCAATTTCTTGAATTCTAGTTCCGTTCATTCAACATACAATTACCGTAGACGCCCGCACGGTCAGCCTATACAGCGGTTGAGCCTATTAGCAGACAACTTGGAGATGAATCGCGAGTCTGTTAGGTTAACGGTACATTTCATCCTTCCATTTCAGTCGAAGAACCGCAAAACGCACAGTCAGTCACCTCCACCACGAGCATTTCAACAACGGCACAGCCGCTGTTGACGATCGCTTTGTGCGGAATGCCTTTCCTCTCAGGAAAACAGCAGAACACTCCGAGGGGCTCCAGGCAGCTGGAGACTCTCTTTCGACCGGACGCAAAAAGTTAATTCAGTAAATGATTTGCTTCCTGTCGATGCCGCCACGGCAAGCTTAGACCGATCGCCCAATCCTGACGATCAACAACGCGAAGTTGCATCAACTTCGTGGTCGAACAATCTCACGTCATCAAGCTTCCGTCGGTGAGCTTGTTGGCTAACAACACGAAAAGAACCGACATCAGTCAAAACCAAATCTACATTATGCAAAACTACCATCGCTCCTCCTCCAGCAACGCCACCCGCCGCATCAGCGTCGAACAGGCCATGCGCGAAGCCTCCACCGGTCTTCGCCTCGAAGTCACCACCACCAAGCTCTCCCTCTCCAAGCGGGACAGCAAGCCTTGCGGCGTGTTCGCCACCGTCGTCGAAGGTCCGCTTGCCGGCTTCTCCGGGATGATCTACATCGGCGACATCAAGAGCATCCCCGGCAAACCCGCGGCCGATGTTCTCCAGGACCTCGTCAATCCTCCCGGTCAGCGTTTGTCCGTGGCCATCAAACAGGCGGAAATCGAGACGCCCACCAACGGTGGCAAGCGCCTCCGCCTCGGCTTCTGGCAGCACGCCGCTTCGACCGGCGCGACGTCTGAGCCCGAAGTCGCAGTTGCCACCCCAGCCGTCGTCGCCGAAGCGAAGGACGACAAGCAACCGCAGGTCGAAGTGCCGTACACGCCCGCCGCTCAGGTGACTATCACTGTCTTCATCAACGGTGAAGCCGGTGGTTTCCACACCTGCAGCGTGCAAGGCGCCCTGGTCGCTGACGCCACCGCTCCGGAACCATCCGGCGGTAATGTCTCTACGCTGGAAGCGGCGCTCAACCTCGCGCTCGAAGCAGCGCAAGCGCACAAGCTGCAAGAGGTCAACATCGTTGACCCTGCTCGCAAGCTGCTCACGACCAAAGACGCCGCCACCCTCCGCGTCTCGCAACTGCGCAGCATGTGGCTTCCCACTGCCAAGCGCAAAGACGCGACCCGCAAGTAGTTCTGCCACGGCAGAATCGCGTTGCTGCCGGTACCACACGCTGGTACCGGCAGCGGTGGCGGGTATGATAATAACGAAAGCCGAGTTCCAGTCTCGGTTTTTGTTATTTCGGCATCTGTCTTTTATAAGCAATAGTATGTGTATCTCGGAACACTTCGCAGTCTGTTGATGGTTTTCCTGACTCCTCGGGTACATGCATAGGAGTTGCAGCACTCGCGCGGCATATGTACTTATGTCTGGTAAAACGTTAAACACGAATTGTCCTAAATGTGGACGAAAAGCGGCTGGTGCAGCGAGTGGCTCAATAACGCAATGGTTGGTTGCTTGCAATTGCAGCCTAGTTGAGGATGCCACTTCCGGCAGTGATGTCAGCTTCTGCACAACATGCGGCAAGCGCATTTCAGCAGGCCGAGCCGGTTCTCTTACCCAGTGGATCTTTCGGTCCGACCTCTGTCGCTGCCCAAACCCTGCTCCGGGATTGCGACCGAGACCGTCTCCGTCGGCAGAGAACACGGTCAGCATCAATAACGATATCGATGCACAAGACAATCTACCTTTCGACGAACGATATAAAATCATTCGAGAACTGGGCTTCGGCGGCGCTGGACGCGTCGTCTTGTGTTTCGATACGCTCCTGAAAAAACAAGTCGCCGTCAAACAATCGATTGAACTAAATCCGAAGCAGGCAATCGAGTTTCAAAACGAAGCGCGTGCGATCAGCAAGCTCAAACATCCTAACATCGTTGAAATTCTAGACTTCGGCGCGGATGAAGGACGTCCTTATATCGTCATGAGCTTCATCGAAGGCATGAGTCTCACGCAGCACATACAAGAGTACGGACCATTCCCTGAGGACATCGCGGTTGCCCTATTTATCAAACTTTTGGACGCACTCTCGCATTCTCATCGCGCCGGTATTCTGCACCGCGACATCAAGAGTTCAAATGTAATTATTACCAACCATGCCGGTTTACTCAACGTGATTTTGATCGATTTCGGCATCGCCTCTAAAATCGCGTCACCGACAAAGTCGGCAGACTTAGCCGGGACACCGGCATACATGGCACCCGAACAGTTTAGCGGTAACGGATACGACCAACGTTCCGAAATCTATTCGGTTGGTTGTATGCTTTTCGAAGCGCTTTCCGGTCAATTGCCGTTTGTCGGAGAAACAGCTCTGCAAACAGTTTCAATGCATGCCACAACACCAATGCCATCGCACACGAATGTGACTGGACGAATGGAACGGATTGTCGGTCGAGCACTCGAAAAGGAACCAGGCAAGCGGTTTCACTCGGCACATGAGATGCGTAATGCGCTGATCGGAATCGAAGACAGCGGCGAGCCGGAACTGTTGCCACTACCCGAACCAATCAACAAAACCGAACATGCACCATATTTAATACCAGTCACGGCATTCGCTTTAATCGCCCTATCAAGCGTTGGTTTTTGGGTTTTCAATTTAGTCCAGGACAAGCCGGTAAAAGCGCTAAAGCCAAAACCAACAGCCGATCTCATCGCCTTTCTAGACGATGATTCCCTGGAGCCAAGATTTGAAAAAGCGATAGGCCGAGGCAAGATCGAGCTGGCCAATAAGGTTCAGGAAAAAATCTTCGCACTCAACACCGCACTGCAACAGTCAAACAAATCGGCGGCAAAAGCGACCGTAAACGAACTCTTAGCCGCGCAAAAATTATGCCAGGACGATCCGCTCACCACTGCCGCAATCATGACGGCATTGTCAGCCTACAATCGCGACTGCAAACAGTACGTCGAAGCACTGAAACTTGCAAAAGGAGCAATTGAAATATACGACCAAAATCCGCCGCCAACAGGAAAGTTATGTGAGGCGTACGCGGAGGCCGGCACGGTCTGCGTCGCACAGAACGACAGAACGGAAGGCCAAAAATATTTCAATCGCGCAGTGCAACTAATAAAAGAGTCGCCGAAATATACTGCGGGACAACTGATTTTGCTGGAAGTGAGCTTCGACAATGCAGTCAAGCTTGGCGATACAAAATCGGCTGAAGTAATTCCGGCGATTCTGGAGAATTTGGCTACCACACGGACATGTCCACAAGAAGACGTTTGCAAGGTCATGGTTCTACTTAGCGACATGGCGCGAACACACAATCTTTTCAAACTAGAGGACGATCTATTGAGTCGCGCATCTCTGCTGATTCCCGACGATCTGCCGACCGCTAAGCGTTTTTCTCTATTCGAAAATCTGTCCAGGGCTCGACTGAATGCCGGACAGTATCGATCTGCAGCCAAAGCCGCTCAGGAAGCGGAATTATATTGTGATGGCAATCCGACTAAAATGGGAGGCGTGGCTGGACTCTATAACCTGATCGCCTATCGACTCAGAGGGGTGTCGAACGAATCCATTGACTTGCACGGTCGTGCGCTGAAGTTGTGTGAACTGGGTCCCGGGAAAAATTCACCGCCGGCGATATCAACTTTAATTCAGATGTCCGACGTTTGTCTGCTTGCCGGAAAGTCCGAAAAATCCAGCCAGCTATTGCGGCTCGCCAGCTCCAGATGTAAGAAAAGCACCGACAAAGACATAGATAAATTAATCGAGGCTATTAAAACCAGGTGCCGACTGCGAAACATCAAAGATCTTTTCGCTGAATGAACCTCGCAGTGAGTGGATTTTTTGCTCCGCAAGTAACGCGACCAATGTGGCTAGGGCCTATCATCGCGGCGCCGGGCAGGCGCCCCGCAAAGTCGAATACTTCGGCACCTTCCTACTATACTGCTTCATAGCATAGCGAGACAAAAAAAGTCCGGAGATGCCGAGACCTTGTAGAATCGGCGTGGAGATTGACTCTCCTACGCTGGCTCTACAAAGTGCTCGACACTCCGGACATTCGATCAGCGACGAGTTTTGCCGGAAGCCGGCTTCTCATGCGCTTTCATGAACTTGTACATGCGGTCCCAGTTATCCTGGAAGCGCTTCGCTCGGGATTCGGACTCGATGAAATCCAGGTAGTTAGCCTGTTTGTTCGCAGAATTGGAGTAGTTCCAACTGCCGCTCTCGGTCCACAACCCGTCGATAATCGTGTACTTGTGGTGCATGATTTGTCCGTATGACTCGGACTTACCGATGACCACTTCAATTCCCGCAGCCCGCAGCTTCTCGATCTGCTCCTTCTGGTCCGCCCCACCGCTCTGCGTCGAATCGAGCAGGACTCGGACCAGCACATTGCGCTTGGTCTTCAGCTCGATCAGCTTAGCAGTGATATCATCGTGCGTGAATCCATACGCCGCGATGTGTACGGACTTTTGCGCCTTGTCGAGAAACTCGATATAGCTCGCCGCGCCGTCATCATAAGGCGTGATGACTGTCTTGATGTAGTCCTGCGGGTCCACACCGCTGCGCGGTATGTGGTACCCGTAGTAAGTGCCGCCACCGAAGGTGATGGCAAGCAACACCAGGCTCAGCAGAATGGTTTTCAAAGATTTCATGGAAGGAAGCTTTCGGGTAGGCGCGATTTAATTCGCGCTCAGATGTTTGAAAACCCAGGAGCAGCGGCGGCCGGACACTTGGTACCAAACCGCCGCGCTCCCGGAGTGCGACCCTTACAGTTCGTCAGCACGCCTCGATCCAGAAGCCAGACCGACGTTGCCGCCAGCCTGGTCACTTCGTCGACTGCCTTACTGACTGGATTCCGCCATCAATCGCTCGATGTCGGAAACCGTTTTCGGCACGCTCGCCGTGAGCACTTCGCACCCGCCCTCGACGATCAGAACGTCGTCTTCGATGCGAATGCCGATGCCGCGGTAGCGCTTGGGCACGAGCTTGTCGTCAGGTCGGAAGTAGAGACCGGGCTCGACCGTGAGCACCATCCCCGGTGCCAGAGGCAGTTCCTTGCCCTCTTTCTTCGGCACGCCGCAGACGTCATGCACGTCGAGACCCATCCAGTGACTGGTCCCGTGCATGAAGAAGCGAGCGACATGCGCGAGCTTGTCTTCCTCGCCCTTCTTCTCGGCGCGCGCCACGAGCTTGTCGTGACCGGCTTTGGAAGCCATCTTCGCAGGCAGAATGCCAAGCGTGACCAGACCACGACGCAGCACGTTGTCGGCGGCGGCATGGACGCGGTTGATGTCGGCTCCCGGCTTGGCGGCTTTGATGGCGGCGAGCTGAGCGGCCAGCACCAGCTCGTAGATCTCCTTCTGCGCGTCGGAGAACTTGCCGTTGACCGGATAGGTCCGGGTGATGTCGGACGCGTAGCCGCGGAATTCGCAGCCGGCGTCGACAAGCAGCAAGTCGCCGTCGTTGAGCACGTCGGAGTTTTCGTTGTAGTGCAGAATCACGCCGTTGCGGCCGCCACCAGCGATGGTGTTGTACGCCTGGCGAGGAGCTCCGCACGAGGCGCCGAAGCCCTCGATGATGCCCTGGATCTCGTACTCGTGCATGCCGGGGCGCACGCGCCGCATGGCCTCGCAATGCGCCTGAGCGGAGATCTCACAGGCATGACGCATCAACAGAAGCTCGCTCGCCTCCTTGATGTGGCGCATGGGATGCAGAATGTCCTCCGGGTTATGGAGGGGTTTCTGGCGGGGCAGCCAGAGTTTCTTGAAGCGAGCGTCAATCTCGGGATTGCGATCGAACTTGTAGAAGATCTGTTCGGTCCCTGCACCGACAAGCTCTTCCATCACCTTCTCGAAGTCGTCGATGCTGTGTGCCTCGGTGCAACCGAAAAGCGACTTGGCACCTTCGACGCCGAACCGGCGACCAGTCCAGGTTTCACGCTCAAGGTCCTTGGGACGCACGAACATGATAAAACGTTGGCGCTTCCCGGTCTTGTGGAACACGAGGACCGTGCTCGACTCCGGAAAACCGCTCAAATAGAGAACATCGGACGACTGCCGGTAAGGGAACTCGGTGTCGTTACTGCGAGTCATCTCAGGGTTGCTGACGATGATCGCCAAGCTATCGGCGGGGAGGCGAGAGAAAAACTCCTTTCGTCTTCCGGCGAAAAACGCACGAGCCAGCTTGGGAGCGCGCGCTTTCAGGTTTTGGTTTTTAGTTACCACGATGGTACCTCTCATTTCAGTCCCTCACTAGTTTGTGAGGGGTGTTGGGGGCAGGCTTAGCCCGCCCGCAACCGGCACTGCTAACTAGCAGTCGTGATTAATGCGGACACAGATGCTCACCCGAGCATCTGTTGCAGGAAAGTGAGGGTTATCGCATAGATAGTCGGAGCGGTCGAGACCGAAGTCCCGAGCCGCTCCAACTCGGCAGCGCTACAGCAGGTTTTGACCCCCTGCAGGAACACCGCCGCTATGCGATTACCCCCGGGTTCAATTACTTCGAAGCGATCGAACCGGCCACGACCGTAACGGCGTGATCCAGGTCGAAGTACTTGCGGATGGCCGCGTCCACTTCTTCCTTGGTGACCGAGTCGTACTGCGCCTTGATACCGTCGAGGCCGGCAACACCCAGTCCGTTGAATTCGAACTGAGAGAGCGCGACCGCTAGTCCGAGCGAGCTGCGCAGCGAGACCACGAACGAGCCGTAAGCCCGTCCCTTCTCGTCCGCCAACTCCTTCTCGGTGATACCAGAGGCCCGGTATTCGTCGACGACGGTCCGCACGAGGGCGAGCGCCTTTTCGACGTTTTCCGGATTGACCGACAGTTCGATCTTCCACGGCGCAAACCCGGCGGTGACGTTTTCGAAACCGCAGGTGATACCGTAGGTGAGACCATTCTTCTCGCGAACGACGAGGCCCAGGCGAGAAGACAGCGTGTCGAGACCAAGCGCCGCCGAGGCGATCTTGGCAGCAGCGAAACCGGCATCGGTGCGCTTCAGATCGGCAGGCAAGCCAATCAGAATGTTGACCGAAGCCTTGCCGGCGACCGGAACATCGATACGCTGCGCCGCAGCCGGAGCCGCGACCGGAGCGATGGTGACGGTCTTGACGTCGGCACCCTGCCACTCGGTGAGAGCAGCAGGCAGGAGTTCCAGCACGTTGTCGAGGTCGATGTCACCGACGATGGTGAGAATCATCCCCTTGGGCGAGTAGTGACCGGCGTGGTAGGCGACCAGGTCGTCACGAGTGATGACCGCCAGCTCCGCAAGCAGAGCGGCTGCGTCTTTGTCGTGATAGACCACGTCCTTGCCGTAGAGCGCCTGCGACAGGCGAATTCCGGCGAGACGTTCGGTGTCGGAGCTACCGTTGCGCACGAACGCATCGAACTCCTTCAGACTCTTCGCGAGCTCGCCCTGCTCGAAGAGTGGCGCACGCAGGACGTTGCCGACCAGCGTAAGGTACGCGGCCGCGTCGTCTTTGACGACCGTCGCCTTGAAGTCCACACTGAAGGGACTGGTGCTGAACCCGAGACCGGTGCCCATGGCTTCGAGCTGCTCGGCGAGATCAGCCTTACTGGCCTCGGTCGAACCCTTAGTCAGCATGTACGCCGTCAGCTCCGGCACAAGCGACTTCTCGTGACTTCCGAAGTAGCTGCCGGCACGCATCGAACCCGCCAGCGAGATGGTCCCGGAATTCGGAACCGCCAGAGCCAGCACGGTCAGACCGTTGGGCAGCACGATGCGCTTGACGCGCTCGATAAACGGCTTTTCACCGCCGGAGACGGAGACGTCAACGGACGAACCAGCACCACCAACGGTGGCATCCGATTCGCTGGCGCTGTCGCCTGCCCCTTCGGCAGCTTCGGGCTCCGGCATGAAGAAGCCGGTGGTGCTGTTGGTCGCACCGAAGTACTTGCCGGCCACGCGCTTGATGTCAGCGGCGGTGACGGCATCGAAATGGTCGTCGTACCCCATCGCCCACTGCCAATCGGCAACCGACTCGCCATTGCAGAGCAGTTCGGCGAACTTCACCGAATCGTCGTGCTGGAGAATCGTAGCCTTCCGATTGGCGGCCTTGATGCGGTTCAACTCGCGCGCCACTGCGGTGCGCGTGGACAGAGCCTTGAGTTCGGCGAGAATCGCCGCCTCGACAGCCTTCGGTTCCACCCCGGGGTTGCAGGTGGCACCCAGCATGAACAGACCCGGGCTGCGGTTTTCGCCGGGGCTCGCCCAGCAATTGGCCGCCAGACCGGTCTCGACCAGCGCCTTGTAGAGTCGGCTGGCACGCTTGGAGCTGGAGCCGAGCAGAGCCGCGGCCACAGCCAGGGGGTAGGTGTCGGCATGCGCCGCTTCCGGAACGTGGAAGCCGATCCACACCTGCGGCATGTCGTTGCCGGGGCGACGGATCGTGAAGACGCGCTCGCCTTCCTGGGCGGGCTCGGTCGTGTAGACTTCCGGAATCACGTGCGGCGACGACGGAATCGCGCCGAAGAGTTTGACCACAAGCTCCGCTGCGCTGACCGGCTGAAAGTCGCCGGCGATGATCAGCGTTGCGTTGTTGGGCCAGTAGAACGTGTCATAGAACTGCTTCATGCGCTCCATCGGCACGCCTTCGACGTCCGAGCGCCAGCCGATCACCGAATGGTGATACGGGTGTTCGCGGAACGCCATGGCCATCAGTTCCTTGTACATCACGTCCGAGGGGTCGTTTTCGCCCCGCTCGAACTCGTTGCGCACTACCGACATTTCGGCGTCGCGGTCGCTCTTGGTGAGGACGAGGTTGCGCATGCGGTCGGCTTCGATGGCGAGCACGGTCTCCAGGTGCTCCGAACCGACCACTTCGTAGTAGTTGGTGCGGTCGTAGGAGGTGGTCGCGTTGTAGAGCGCGCCGAGCGGCTTCAGGATGTCGTCGATGCCACGGCCGTCAGCCGGGTTGCGGTCCTTCGTCCCCTTGAACATCATGTGCTCGAGGAAGTGCGTGGACCCTGTGTAGCCGACGCCCTCGTTACGGGAGCCGACGCGATAAACGATCATGGAGGTAACAACAGGGGCCGAATGGTTCTCAACGAGGAGAACCTTCAGCCCGTTCGACTTCAGTCGGTACTCGGAGACGGCGCCAACCTGGGCGACGAAATCCAGACCGAGTTCAGCCAATTTGCTTTGGGTATTCATGGTAATTTCTCGATTCTGTTTTTAGCGTTCTCGTGAGTATTGGAACGCCTGGATGCGCAGCGGGTCAGCCGCACGATTGCGGCTGACTCATCTGCGTAAGGAAAAACTGATTACGGAACTTTGGACAGCACCGACTCGAGAAACCGCACGGCCTCTCGATACTGGTTGTCCCGCTCGGTCCCGAATGCACCGTGTCCAACTTTCTCAAGCTGAATGCGCGGAACAATGCCGTTGCTCACCGTCTGACCAGCGTCTCCGAGGAAGTTACCCGCCGGAGTGAAAGTCTTCAGATGAGTAATGCGAAGCTTGTGACCGTTGCCGACCGGCAAGTAGGTCTGACCGATGCCCTTGCCGAAGGTAGTGGTACCAATAGCGGTGGCGACGTGATTGTCGACCAGAGCAGCGGAAAACATCTCAGCGGCGCTTGCAGTGTTGCCGTTGACCAGCAGCACGACCGGACGCCCCTTGCGCAAGTTAGGCTGGCGCGAGAACAGCGGGACAGGCACATTGGAGACCGGTCCATAACTGTTGCTGAGCACTATCTGCGATTGTGTCAGCCGAACCTGAGTAGTCAGGTAACCGGCGTCAGGAACGCGGATCACCGTGTTGGTGATCACGCCTTCATCCAGGAACAGTGAGGCGGTCCTCACTGCTTCGTGGATAAAACCACCCGGGTTATCGCGCAGATCGATAACCAGAGCGTCGCAGTTGGAGAGCTTCTCCAGAGCCGCGCGCACTTGCTCGTGCGTCGACCACTGCGTGAATGAATCGATGCGCAGATAGCCGATGCGTGGGGAAGAGGCAGCCGGAGCTGGTCCTGACGCATTTCGAGACTGTGGCTGCGGCTCCGGCTCTGACTGTTTGGTCGAAACCAATGGGCTGGGAACCTTGCCGCGGGTCACGGAAACCGTCAGCACGACAGCGCCTCGACGAAGTGTCATGGAGACGGCTTTGCCTTCGGCACCTTTCAGCGCTTCCGACATCTGCTCCATGGACCAGTTGCTGGCGTTCCTGCCGTCCACATCGATAATCTCGTCACCAGCCAGCAACCCAGCGCTTTCCGCCGGTCCGCCTTCGATGACGCGCTTCAGTTTGACATACGCCGACTGCGATGGGAGTGCGCGAACGCCCTCCTGCAGCTCAACGCCGATGCCGACGTAATGACCGTCAGCACGCTCTTTGTCACGCTCGACCACGGTGACGCTGAGAAGCCCGGTGTAACTCTCGTTGAGATGCGCGACCATTTCCTGTGCGTATCGAAGAGCGTCGTCTTCGTTTTCGATCAGATGGTCGTACTTGTGCTCCCAGGCTGCCCAGTCCTTGAGTTTGGACTGGTCGTAGATGTTGTCCTTCGCCACCTGCCAGGTGTTGTGATACAACTGGACCGGCGTGACGTGAGGGTCGTAAATGAAGTAATGGGCGTAGCTCAGAACGATGGTCACTGCAGTGAGCAGGATGACCATTGCCACCGGGTCCGGCGAAAAGTCCTCGCGGACTCCGAATGAATGTGAGTCGGTCTTAGAGGCGACGCATGACGTCGCCTCGCAGACTACTTGCCGAGCAGCTTGAGCGCGAACTCAAGCTGGTTGTCGGTGTTCGTCAAGGGCTTGAAGCCCTTGCCGGGAACGACCACGTCGTTGGGCTCGATGCCGTGATGGGCCGAGCTGCCGTCGCCGAGCCACGTCCCATTGGGCGTGAAGTAGCGCAGCGTCGTGACGCGAAGAACCGTGCCGTTAGGCATCGGCAACATCATCTGGCCAATGCCCTTGCCGAAGGTCTTCTCGCCAACCACCGTTGCTCGATGATTGTCCTGAAGCGCTCCGGTGAACATCTCAGATGCCGAGGCAGAATGCCCGTTGACGAGGATGACGACAGACTTGCCGGCCGCCATGTTGGGCTGACGCTTGCCAGTCTTCGTCGTCACTTCGCCGGTCGATTCGTCGAGTTCTTCGACGGTCATGCCGGTGGCAGTGAGGCGGTAGGTCGTCTTGCTATAACCACCGAACGGCACTCGATTGCGAATCGAGACCACGTCGCCCTGGTCGAGAAAGAGGCTGGCGAGCGAGATGCAGATGTCGACGCGACCACCGGGGTTGCCGCGCAAGTCGACGACCAGGCTCTTCGAGTTCTTCAGTTTGTCCAGTGCGTCGCGCATCTGCGCAACGGTGTCATTCTGCTCGAAGCTCGTGAGCTGGATGTAGCCCACGTCGCCATAAGTCTTGGTGATCACTGCCGGAGTCTTGATCAAACCGCGCGTGACGGTGACCGAACGGTCCACGCCATTGGTCTGAATGACGAGCGAAACCGAAGTACCGGGTGCGCCCTTGAGCTGCGAGACCACGTCCTTGAGGGACTTGTTCTTCAGGTCGACACCGTTGGCCGACTTGATCGCATCACCGACGGCGATACCAGCCTGGGCGGCGGGTCCACCATCGAAAACCTTGTCGATGACCGGATAGCCATTGACGTTGGGCTTGGCGAGAGGCTCGCCGGCTGCGTCGAGAACGGGCTTGTCGTCCGCTCCCGCCTGGTAGCCGAGGCCGATGCCGATGCCCGCGAAAGAGCCTGTCGAGTCCTGCTCCATCTGCTTGACCTCTTCACGCGTATGCATGTGCGTGAACGGATCATTCAGACTCTTGAGCATCTCGTTGGCATACTTGACGGCGTCATCGTCCGTCTTGATGTCTTTGTCGAACTTGTTCTTCCACTGGTCCCAGTTCTGCATGGTACCGGGGTCATAAATGAACGCCGGCGCCGCTTGCCAGGTGCGGTGGTACAACTTCTGAGGCGTCGCAGCGTAGAATTCGGTAGCCAGCCAGGCTCCGAATGCAACGACGAACAATGCGACGCTGACTGCGCCGAGCCCCATGAACTGGAGCGTGCGCTTAACCAAACCACGGCGCACGTCGTGCGCGGGTGCTAGAAAGCTCATGTTAATTCTCCGATATTCCGCTCAACTGCGGTCGAGCGAAAAGCGCACTCTGACGAGCGCGCCATTGATTGAAAGCTCAGGTGGTCGCGAATAACGAGCTCAAGGAGCTCGTAATTTCAACCGACCGGCGCTGAGCTGGGAAAGGCACTCAACGAGAACGTCGAGCGCGCTGAGTTTGAGGAACAGTCACAGTCACGTGTGACGAACAGACACTTGGACAGCACTAAACCGATTGGAGTGATCCCTATCGACGACCGCCCCTGCAACTTAGTGACAAGAGTTGACGTTCATGCGCCACCTGGTGGTGATACCACTGGTAGTGCTGACTAGAAGAACAGTCTCGAGTGTTGGTTACAGTGTTGAGTAGCGAAACGACTTAGGTGCTTGAAGTGTCAAAGAAATATGCTGAGAACATAAGAAATCACGCGTAGGTTCAGCAAATTAACTAGATCGAACTTTAGTGGTGATTTTAAACAGAGAGTAATCATGAAGTCGGATGCGCGAGAGAACACTTGCTTTGTTAGCTCCGCTAATTAAAGCTTTCACTAGAGCTTTTCTGTAACTGCTATGTATTCGGAATCTGCTTGACATCAAGCCTCGCACAGCAGGCTCTTAGCGCGGTTTCGTTAACTGCTTAAACTCATCGCCGTGTTATTTTTCTAATGAACCGCTAAAATGATGGCTTGGCGTCTCGGACGGGGGATCTCCACAGTGATTGGATCAAACAACGAAGGGCAAGCAACAATGAGAAAGAAGCTGCTTATAAGCCTACTGACTGGCGCGATTTTGAGCGCTTGCAGCGCCGATAAAACGACAGAAACCCCGGCTGAAATTCAAAAGCTCGATGATGCATCGGCCTACAAGGCAATCTACGAATCCGATATCCCGGTGCTCATCGAATTTTGCCCAGAGAACGCAGCGCCATCGCCAATCGTCACAAAACTCGGCGAGAAACACAGAGGTCAGTTTAAACTCGTTAGGTTGCGCAGCGAGAAAGCCCAAGAAACCATGCAGCTGTTCGACGTTCAGTTTGTGCCGGCGCTGGTCTTCGTGTCTAAAAAGCAATGCAAACACGGCAAGAAGCTTGAAGGAATGATGACTAACGAAAAAGACATCGAGCTATTTGTCGATCAAAGCATGATCCAGTGCCGCGAATAGTATTCACCCAATTAAAACACCGCCGGTAATACCTTTACGCCACCACATACGCCATCGTTCCGCCACCACATACAACACCATAAAAACCAAGTACGGCGAACTTCTCGGTCAGGAAGTTCCAATGCTTCTTTTGATGCTAATTCTCTAAACCAAGGCAGGAATGGGTTGATCGTTCTGAGAACAACCACAAATCAGCTTGTTCGTTGAACCTCGGCCGCGCCTGATTAGCGAGAAGAGGCAACGTTTCCAGTTTTATCCTTAAGGATGTGTTCACGGGCTTCACCGACCACGTAGATCGAGCCTGTGACACAGATGACATCATCCGGTCCAGCCAATTTGCGAGCCATCTCAATTGCTTCGGCGACGCTGGACGATTCTCTAACATCGGTATCCGAGGCACCGAATGTAGTGATGACCTCAGCGATGTCAGCCGGGTTCATCGAGCGTGGATTCTGCGATTTGGTGGCAATACAGTGCTTGCTCATCGATTCGAGCTGCTTCCAGATCGCCGAAATATTTTTGTCGGTGTTTAGACCGAGGACAAAAATGCACTTCTTCACTTCGAAGATGGACTTGATTGCATCAGCCAGAGCCTGAGCCGATTCGTGGTTATGAGCGGCGTCAACGACGATAATTTGATCGCCGTTTTTCTTGCCGTCCTTCACACCAGTGAGAACCTGGAATCGTCCTGGAATAGTAGCTTTCTCCAGACCTTTTCGGACATGCTCCTGTGTGATCGCGACACCGCTTGCTTTGAGCGCGAGCGCAGTGGCCGCGGCTGTCGCAGCATTGAAAACCTGATGGCTGCCCAACATCGGAGTGAACAATTCCATCGCACCCAGTTCTTTTGACTCGAGTGAGAACGTCTGACCGCTCAAGTCTTGCTTCTCGACGCGGATTTTATATTCACGGGCGACATCAATAAGCTGTGCTTGCACTTCGCCACAACGACGTCCAACAGCCGTTCTTGCCCCTTGATCCTTTTGCGGCGCCAGAACGGCGATACACTTCGGCGTGACGATGCCGGCTTTGTTGACCGCGATTTCCGTAGGTGTTGCACCGAGAATCTCGACGTGCTCCAAACTGATTGGCGTAATCACAGCCACATCTTTGGTGGCAAAAACGTTAGTGACATCGTACCGACCACCAAGTCCAACTTCGACGACCTGCCAGTCCACGGGCGGTGTGGCATTGTGCACCAGTTGAAAAAACACCGCTGTTAAAACACCGAAGGTCGAGATGTTGGAGTTACCTGCCGCCTTTTCCGCTTCGATAATGTTCTTGATTTCGGCCACGCCTTTTGCAAAACGTTCAGGATCGACCGGTTTGCTGCCGAAAGCAATGCGTTCGTTATAGTCATGAAGGTGAGGACTGGTGTAGAGTGCCGTCGACAAGCCAGCTTCGTCAAGAATGCGAGCAATCATAGTGCTCGTGCTGCCCTTGCCCTTTGACCCGGCCACATGAACCGTATGCCGACCAAGCTGCGGATTGCCCATGCGCTCAAGCAGAGTCCGCATCGACGGCAGTCCCATTGTCGGTCCACGCGCTCCATACGTGGCTCTTTCCATATCGGGAAAGGATTGGATATACGCGATGGCTTCCGAGTAGTTCATATGTTTTATTGCCTGGCGCTTTGCATCCAACCAACCAATACAAAAGCACGCAAAGAGCCTATTTTTCCAGGTAACTGGTGCTTTTTATAATTAAGCACTAAGAAAATGAGGTTGGTATTGGACAACTAAACCCTATTTTGTCGTCCATTTCAAGCCTTTTCAAGGGAACAATAGGCGTTGTGGTGTCTTTTCAAGGGAACGATAGCAGTTCCTCGATGGAGTAACGAACGATGTCAACCCTGGCTGGTCCCGAAAAAACCGAATTCGAGGATAAGGTAAAAGGCACAATTTTCGGTCAAGCGATTGGTGACGCGTTTGGTCTGGGAACTGAATTTCTGAATCGAGAACAAATTCGCGAGTATTATCCAAACGGTTTGACCAACTACAACCAGTTTGTACTCGACGATCATCGCCGGCGCTGGAAACCTGGCGAATGGACGGACGACACAGACCAGATGCTGTGCATTCTTGACAGCATTTTGGCGAATGGAAAAATTGAGATTCTGGACATCGCTCGCAGAATTCATTCATGGGCATTCAATGGCGGCCGCGGGCTCGGGCAGACGGTTGGGAATGTTTTGATTCAGAAAAACTTTCTCCATGACCCGCATAAAGCATCTGAAACCGTATGGGAAGAAAGCGGCAGACGAGGCGCTGCCAATGGCGCAGTCATGAGAACTTCTGTTCTTGGTATATGGCAATACCACGACAAAGCAGCTATCAAGGCGAACGCAGAAAACGTGTGCCGGATAACCCATCACGATCCACGCTGTATAGCCTCATGTCTTGCCGTTGTTACCGCAATCAACCGTTTGATTATCGGAGAGAATAACGTCGAGAAACTGCAGTCTGACATAGAGCGCGAAGTCGCACAGATTGACCGGCAAATTCTGGAAAGTTTGAAACTGGCGAAGCACGACAAGATCGAGGTCCTCGAACTGGACGGCAAAGGTATCGGGTATACGCTTAAGGCGACGGCAGCCGGATTCTGGGTTTTGAACAACTGCAGTTCATTTGACGAAGGCATACAAGCAGTAACCGACCAAGGTGGTGATGCCGACACCAACGGCGCTGTCGCAGGCGCCATGCTCGGCGCCCGCTTCGGCTACCGCGGCATTCCGGAACGATTGCGAAACGGTCTCATCAATCACGATGCTCTTCAGAAGAGAACCGAAGCTCTGATTCGCCTCGTCGGCACATCTAATCGCGTCTAATCGTGTAAACGAGCGGCGTTTCTTTGTGATGCCAGAATAGATACTCCGCGAAGGTCTAAAACGGGCGCCCAGAAACGGATGACCTCACTGACCTAAATGAACCCAGCGCATCGCCAAACCTCCCGGCTGGTGGCGTATTGGCTATCACGGAATACAACTAGCGCTAGCCAGGCCAAGAATTAACTATCGTAATTACGTCATCAAGATTAGGGCTTTCAGGTACATTCAAGTTTGATATTCATGACATCTGTTGGCTAGGTTCAATTATCAACGTTTCCTTCCCCTGAAGCACCCGGTTTCACGTCAGCTCAAAACCAAAGAACCGTGCTACTACCCCATCCCCAGTAACTGTCGCAGCCTCGCTCGACAGCTCAGGAGACTAGCTTCAACAAAAAGTTCCGCACCGGAACTTCTTATTTTCAGGCTCTTAAGCCAGAAAGGAGTAAAAGATGGCAAATATCGAATTGCCTCTCGACCTCCTGATGGAAGCTCAAGAACTGACTCGCGGCGCGGAGGTAATTCTACCTTCCGGTGTCGACGGGTTGGCTCTGAAGCTGCATCAGGCGCGCGCCGAGGGAAGACCCCTTCGGGTGAAACTCGGCGTGGATCCCACGTCTGCGCACCTACACCTGGGGCATGCCACCGTCTTTCGCGTTCTGCAACGCTTTCAGGCGCGTGGTCACCAGGTCGTAATCCTCATGGGCGGCTTCACTGCACGCATTGGCGATCCGACCGGACGCAACAGCACGCGCCCGGCGCTCACCGCTGATGCCGTTCGTGAAAACGCCGCCACCTTCCTCGCGCAGCTCGGTCGCATCATCGACGTCAGCCGTGTCGAGGTGGTCAACAACGCCGACTGGTTCGATCCGATGGCGATGGCCGAGTTTCTCCAGCTTGCAGGAAAACTGACAGTCAGCCAGCTTCTCGCCAAGGACGACTTCGCCAAGCGCCAGGCCGCCAACGAGCCGATTGCGCTGCACGAGTTCATGTACCCGCTTCTTCAGGGCTTTGACTCGGTCAAGGTCCGGGCGGACGTCGAACTCGGCGGTACCGACCAGCGCTTCAACTTGCTTATGGGCAGACAACTCCAGCCGATGTTCGGTCAGGAGCCGCAGGTTGCGATCATGATGCCCATCCTCGAAGGTCTCGACGGCAAGCGCAAGATGTCGAAGACGTTCGGCAATGCGATCGCACTGACCGACAGCGCCGACGACGTCGTCGCCAAGGTCATGCGGATTCCCGACGAGCTCATCCTCAAGTTCTTCACGCTGGCAACCAGCTTGACGGGCGAAGAGGTAGAGCAGGAGCGAGAGTTCATCGCAGGTGGCGGCAACCCGATGGAGGCGAAACAACGCCTCGCTCGGCGAATCGCGCTGGAACTCCATGACACGGCAGCAGCAGATGCGGCTCTGTCCGGCTGGCAGCAGGTTCACAGCCTGCGCCAACTGCCCGACGAAATCGCGGAACGCTCGCTTCCACATCCGACCGCGCTCGTCAAACTGCTCGTCGAGAGCGGCTTTGCCGAGAGCAACACCAAAGCCCGGCGTCTAATCGTCGACGGAGCCGTCAAACTCGACGGTGCCAAAACGACTGACGTCGAGCACCAGCTCGAGGTTGCGAAAGGCAGCACGATCGTCGTGCAGGTCGGTCGCAAGAAGTTCCTCAAGCTGGTCAACGCCTGACCGTTCCGTCCGCTCCACTCAGTGCAATCAAGTTCCGCTACTCGCCTGCCGGAAGGCGCAGAGGTCACGCGCATCGTCACCTCTGCGTCTCCGGACTCCGGGAATTTCCAAACGTCGCGACGCGACAATCCCGGCGGGCGAACAAGGTCATTAAAAGCAGCTGGAATAGCTGCAGAAAGCGTGCTTCCATGATGTCTTCAGGAGAAAAAATCGTTGCCGGCGTTCTCGCGCTCCTCACGGTCCTGCTGGTCTGGTTTGGTTACAGCCATGGTGCTGAGAACCTGCCCGTCTTGCTCACCATCGGCGGTGGCTTCGTCTTTGCCGTTCTCGGCAGCAGCGGCAATTCCGAGAATGGGCTGCTGATCTGCCTGGTACTGATTCTGGCCGGGGTGGTCTTCGCCTGGACCGGCGCAGGATTCCTCGTGGCCGGAGCGCTCCTCCTCGGCGCCATCTTCTCAGGTGTAGCGACGGCAATCGTCGCCAACGCCTGAGCCGCGCATACGGTTCTTTTCTAACCGGCTGGCCATGCCGGTCGGTCAGTCGCCCAAAACAAAACGCCGTAAGGCAAAACGGTCCCGGGTCCACATCTTGTCGCGTTAGCGGCACCCCGGGACCGTCGTGAACGCAGCAATAACTTGCTGCAACCTCTCAACTACAATGCGTTACTCCACTATTGTCATCAGCATTCTCGCCATCATCGCCGGACTCCTCGTGTGGTTCGGCAAAAGCCACGGTGTCGACAACTTGAGCGTGGTGCTCGCCCTCGGCGGTGCCATCGCCTGCGTCGGCTTCGGCGGCTCCCGCCAGAGCGAGGGTGTGTGCTTCGGATCGTTCGTCGTCTGCATTGTCGGAATTCTCCTCGCTCTTTGCGGCGCGGGCTTCCTCGCCGCCGGCGCCCTCTTCGTCGCAGCAGTGCTCACGGGAATCGCCGCCGGCATCTTCATCAGCGAATGCTGGTGATTAGCCGGAAATTCACCGTCAGCACAGACCGACATGAAATCCGAAGCGAAACTACTGTTCGTTTGCACCATCGTCATCGCTCTTCTGGGCTGGTTCGCCATCAGCCACGGCGCACCTTACCTGCACCTCATCCTCACCATAGGCGGTGGCATCGCACTCACACTGTTCGGGGACTCCAATCAGACGATTCCTCTGGCAGCGGGCTCATTTATCCTGATCGCCATCGGCGCCCTCTTTGCCGGTTTCACTGCCGGCATTCTACCGGGGGGCGCTGCACTGATTGCGGGAATTCTCTCCGCGATTGGCACGGCTACGATCAAGGAGATGTAGTCGCCTTCAGTTAATGGCGACTAAGTGATAAGGCAAGACTCGAAGACCCGCTTTCCCGGCGGCAATCTTCGAGTTTTGCTGATATCGGGATTTCTACTACTCTTTTTCGTATTACCTAAACGCCAATCGACTGGAAACGGTTAGCGGCAGACCGGTTAAACCCACTACTCTTCGTTCAGGAGGGGCGCTTTGTAAGCGCCCAGGCCGCTAGTCCCGGATTCTTCGAATAGAACGACCCGGACGTTACTAAGCGCACATTGAAGGTCATGAAATGCGGATCTCTGACGTCTCTTAGCAAACAGTTTGGTCGGGATGCTAGTTGAGCTGCGCTAGCTAAATACCACCGAAACGCCCCACCCGCTTGACTTCAGTCGTTTCTTCGCTCAGTCGAACGCTTCAAGCATTTATCCAAAACGAATGACAACCAGCTTCACCGCATCCTCTTGGAATTATTTATTGAGTTCCTGTTGTTTAGCTCTTGATTAGAGAACTAATGTGATCGTGCTTTTCCAAATCCGTTCATAACCATTTCGTTTCTCAAGAAATCTAATTCAGCTAAACCACACCTACTCTTTCCCTTGCTCTCCGGCAGGTAGAGATAGCTCAGGCGTGGATAACAACCTGTAAAAACGGACAGGAGACTCACAGTATGGGCTTGAAACTCGCTGGGCGCATCTGGCACGGAGTGACGTTCGCTTTCATGCGAAACGTGCTTTGGACCTTGAGCGCGCCCGTCTTTATTGTTTTGCTTGGTGGACCGGGAGCCGGCAAAGGCACCCTCGCCAAGCTCCTCGCCTGGTTGCTCAAAATTCCGCATGTCTCGACCGGCGACCTCTTTCGTCGCGAAATCGCGTCGGGGAGCGCACTGGGCAAAGCGGTCGAGCCAATCCTGAAATCCGGTGGACTTGTTCCCGACGAGATCACGATTGCCATTCTCGCCGAAGAACTGAGCAAACTGCGCTACTGGCGCGGTGCGATCATCGACGGCTTCCCGCGAACCCACGCGCAAGCGCTGTTGCTCGACAACTTGCTCGGCGGTTGGGGTCGGAAGGTCAATTTCACCTTCTTCCTCGACGGCGCCAAGAAGGACCTCGAGGTGCGGCTGTCGGGTCGCAGGACGTGCTCCAACAAGCAGTGCGGCTGTACCTACCACGTCGAGTTCCAAAAGCCGAAAGTGGACGGTATTTGCGATGTCTGCAAGAGCCCGCTCTATCGTCGCGATGACGACGCACCGGAAGTGGTCGCGGACCGCATCGAGAAGTTTGATGCCAACAACGCGCCAATCGTCACTCACTATGACCATGGCCGCGTTCTCTACCGCATCCCCACGACGAACAAAGACCCCAAGAACTTCGTGGTCGACCGGGCAATGGACATCTTGCGCACACACGGTGTTCGGCAACGGCGCAAAGCTGCGTAGAGGGCTGATTGATTAGACCAATCGCCTCGACCTTCGAGAGGGAATCAAGGCCCGTAAGGGTTTTTGATTCCCTCTCATTTTCAAGCCCACTGCTACTATCTTTTGTCGTTTTCTTAAAATACTGCGACTCGAGTTGGTTCAAACATTCCATCGGCGCACCTGAACCCAATTTGACGGTGACCGTTGTACGCATTCCGTCAATCAGGCTAGAATGGCTAAGGTTGTAGGAATCGAGACTCAATGCGCGAACATCAGATCGTAATCAATCTCAAGCGCGAACAATTCGAAGAAGTGCAGCGACTAGCTCGGTTGACTGGTTCAAAATCAGTTGCCGCGTATTTGCGCGAACGCGTACTCGAACACATTGCCAGCCAAAACCAGGAAGCCTCGGGCGAGCAGCAGGCGGTGGCACCAGCCACCCAAGAATTGCTGGAAATTAACCACGAGCTCACCCGCATGCACCGCGAGCTGCAGGTTTTCATTGCCGAGTCGCTAAGCACCAACGCCTACAGCAGCGACGAGGACGAAGACGACCTGGACGACGAGATTTACTATGCCTATCGCAACTTTCAGCAAGAAACAACGCTGGATAACACGCGAGAACAAGACTACGACCAGGACCAGGACGACGCCGAATATGCTGATACCGAATATAGTGCCCCGAGCGATCCATATTCTATATTCCAAGAACCGGTAGCGCAGCCGAATTATTACCCCCCACCGTTTACACTTCATCGGACAACCAGCGCCTACGCGACCAATCATTCTCCACCCGCGACCGAGCCCCCGTCGGCGCCTACCAGTGCAACCGACAGAGCCAGCTATCTAGATCCGGATGAGGATGATCAAAGCGTTCTTGCCCCAGGGCGTTATCAGAAAATCGTACCGCCGGCTTTTACTCCAAACACCGGTCCTAAGGAGGCGGATTCTGAAATTTCAGCTGGTTCAAACGATCCATCTACGACACCCAACCCAGAGCCACAGGTACAAAAACCGTCGGTCCCTGTTCAACACAATTCACCTGTTCACCTACCTGATGCCATCACCCCTGGTGCCTGGTCCGGAATCTCCACAACCGAAGCCGGTATCTACTCAAGCAGCACAGCGGAGAGCATCTGGCTGACCCCACCCAACCAAGTTTTGAAGCCCGGTTATCAGAATGACGGCGGCAAAAAAGAAGTCTCGGAAGAACAATCGCAAAACGCATACTCTACTGAACCACCAGTCGGTTCCGGCTTGCCGCAAACAACCCCTCAAAAAAACGTCAACCCGAGTTCAAGTCAATCGATCAAGCCCGGCACCACCTCCGGTGGCAGACCAGCAGAAGTCGGAACCGCGCATGATGAACTCGAAGATCTTGCCGAGAGAGCATTTGCAATCTCACCTAGACTGGGGGCAATTGATAAACTCTCGAACGCGCCAGTCGGTTTTCGCAAACGTCAGATCGATGATCCATTAGATGATTTGATCGATGACAAAATCATGGAAGAGGCGGAAAAGCTTCGCCAGGCAAGCATTGAAGAGGCTAGCCCATACGACAACAGCGTTGTCTACGCCTTCGATACTGCTGAAAATGACCCGGCTATCCCGATTTCAGCCGCTGAAGACGCCAGCGACCTGACAGTAAGTTTTCCGCAGTCAGAGGAAACCCAGTCGTTGACCAACAATCTCGCTTTGCAACTAGAACAAGAATCCCGACCCGATATTTCGAATATCCAAAACCAGGGATCCGACCCCGATCCATCATATGCAATTACCCAAACAGCACAATCATCGGAGACTGTTACTCAGACTGACATTGGCGCAAAGCAAGAAATACAAGTCGAAACGACCGACGCCGGAGATCCCGACTCCGCCCCGCCCCCGCCGGCTCCAAGCATGGACGATCCACCGCCTCCGCCAGCTCCACGCCCAGATTATGGCTCTGTGAGCGGACCTCCACCTAAGCGTCGCCAACTTCCCGACGACCAATCTCCGGACGATGATGAAAGGATAAGTGGTGGTCCCCCCCCTAAGCGAAGGAAAAGATGAGATTTTTACCATTGATTCCCGGTCAATGGTTTTCTAACATCGAAAGCGTCAAAGGACGTTTCTCTTCAGTGCGCTTCGCGACCGATACCATAATGCGGTGTTCGTGGTATACAAGTAAGAGGCGCTTCGTACGTTCCCCACTCAGGGCGAGGACATGGGAGAAAAGGGTTCTCATAAGCCAGCCGATGATAGTTCCTTGAACAACAGTTCGAGTGAACAAGCAGATCTGAGTGACGGAAAAACAGACGAAGCACTTTCGCAAAGCGCCAACGAAGAGATAATCGCCCGAAGCGGTGATGGCAATGGTGCTGGCAAAATGGCAACAAATACTTTAATGGAAACTGACAAAGCGGTGACTGGATTCGCTCTCAATCAAGAGGTGGACTGGTCCTTAAGCGGCATTCTGAACAATCCCTCCGGTGTCGACGTGGCACTGAAGAACAATCTAGCGATGATGGAACAGCAAACCAGAGATCTGATTGAAAACGGATCGGTCGAAGACTTGCTGGCCGCGCTCGATGAAAACACGCGGCAACTAGAGATGCTGAAAGATCGAATGGAAGGTAATCTTTCCTGGCTGACGAATCTGGCATAAGCACCAGGTTTCGAGTCGCAAACTTGAGGGAGCCTTGCCGGCGCCCAGACTGGTAAAAAAAAGAAACCGGTTCGAATGAACCGGTTTCACTGTTTTTATGACCGACAACAGGGCTTAAATGTAGCCGACGTTCTTTTGAGAACCGGCTGGTGGCAGGATTCTCAGGCGACGTTGTGGTTCATCGCCGATACTGCGACTGCTAAGGTTGAATCGCTCTACAAGCTGGTGTTGCAAACGTCTGATGTATGAACGTCTTGGAGCTAACTCCATCGGTTCTAATCGATCCATCACTTTGTTGATAGCCTGACGCGCCTCTTCCAGAGCCATTTCGGTTTCGTCGATATCACCTTCGATGTCGACGGCACCAATGTCGGTATCAAGATGCAATGCTTCCCGCAGGATTTTTTGGATCTGCGGCAAATTATTGCTCTTCACCACATACACTGGAATCTGCCTGGCATCAGCCAAAGAATAGATCTTAGCTCCGGTTCGCGCATAGCTCTTCAATGCCAGAATCGCATCAGCTTCATCTATTGATTTCACCACCTCAACCGGCAAAGCGAGAGTCTTCACAACACGCTCAAGAAGCCCTTTACTGACGGCATAAGGGTAAACTTTTAGATGCGTATCGTTGCCGGACTGATTCGTGTTACCGATCCAATCGGATGCGAATGGCGCAAGGCCCTCAACATTAGCGGTGACAACCGGTTCGATTGTTGGAACCACCGAGACCTCACCGGTGGTATCATCACGGCGACGAATTTCCGGATGAATTTTCCATCCTCTTAGAAGTTGATCGACAGCCTCTCCCACGTTCTGGTGGACAGCGAGCGTTTGTCTATCAAGGATTTCTACGCAGATTTCGAATGTTGGTTGCGACGCGCGCTCCAAAACGGTTTTTTGAGAACCACGCCTGCGAGCTTCATCGTCGCCCAGGGTCACGGTTTGAATGCCGCCAACCAGATCAACCATCACCGGGTTTTTCAACAAATTGTCCAGGGCGTTACCATGAGCGGTACCGATCAGCATAACGCCACGCTCCGCGATCGTTCTTGCGGCCTGGGTTTCTTGCTCCGTTCCGATTTCATCGATGATGATTACTTCAGGTGTATGGTTTTCAACCGCCTCGATCATCACTGCGTGTTGCAGGTCAGGATGGGGGACTTGCATACGTCGGGAGCGTCCGATCGCCGGGTGCGGAACATCTCCATCGCCGGCAATTTCGTTTGAAGTGTCGATGACGATGACTCGTTTTTCCATCTCGTCTGCCAGTACCCGAGCCATTTCTCTGAGCTTGGTTGTCTTGCCGACACCGGGTGGTCCGAGAAACAAAATTGATTTTCCAGACTCAACCAGATCACGAATGATACTGATGGTGCCGCTTACAGCACGACCAACCCGACAGGTCAATCCGATAATCTTGCCCGAGCGATTGCGAATGCATGAGATCCGGTGCAGCGTACTTTCAATTCCGGCGCGGTTATCACCGGTAAACTCGCCCAGCAAACCAACAGCCGCAATCAGATCGTCCTGAGTTACCGGACCCTCCGAGAGGAAGACGGAGTGCTTGTCCAGATAGCGAGCTTCAGGGCGTCTACCGATATCGAGAACGACCTCATAGAGGCCGACCGTATCGTTTTCCAACTTGCTGCGAAGATCCGGTGGCAGGATTGCCAGGAAGCTCGTCAGGTCATCAGCAGGAGTAATTTTTTCCATGTTTTTCTCCGTTGTTTAGCAGCGATCGGTCATAGGCGGAATCGGCTTTCCATCCGATTCCAAAAGAACTCTGAGATATTTGTTTCCCGCAAGAATACTGTTGTCGGCACTCACTCTGACACCCGGTACGCACACCGGCATCCCCGGAGGACAGGGCGCCAGACAGTCTGCTGAAATTCGGCCGACAGCATCGGCTGCGGCGACCAACTCAAACGGCGCGAAATAGGCTTCGCGCGGCGAGATGATTTGTTCCAGTGGCTTCGGCTTCGCCTTACTGCTCATCACTTTATTGTCGTCTGTTTCCGGCAATTCCGCCAGAGCCGAAACGAGAAAGTCGATGTCCGATGGCTCCGTGCCCACGCCAAGAAGCAGCAAGCATCCGGCACCCAACACAGCTTCGCAAAATATTCCGCGCTCGCGAAGAAACGCATCAAGGTAGTCGCCCGTCAAAGACGGGCTGCCAATCAGAACATGAAGCGGGTCGACAAGGTTTTTCGGCGAGTAAACCACAACCCGATCACTAATTTCTCTTCTGAGCTTATCGCTCAGTTGCGCTACTGAAGCGAGTTTATCAAGCCCCTCTTTCGTTTCATGCCTGAGAATTGCTTGCTCAATAGACGCCAACAAAACGTAGTTCGGACTGGACGTAGAAACCAATCGCATTCCCGCGCGAACATCCTCGGCCTGGACAAACCGATCGGACACGACATGAACAACACCAGTTTGAGTCGACGCACCCAGTGTTTTATGGAATGAGTGCACCACAAGATCAGCACCGGAAACACATGCGGATTTCGGCATCGATGTTCCAGGCAAAAAATGTGCGCCCTGGGCTTCATCGACCAGGAGCGGCACGCCATAACGATGCGCGACAGCCGCGAGAGATTCGACATCGCTGGTAACTCCGACATACGTGGGTGAAACTACTAGAACTCCGGCAACCGAACCGCCCTCAGCAAGCGCGTCTTCAATCGCCTTCGCTTCGACCGATTCCCAAAATCCGAACTGTTCGTTCCACAGAGGTTCATACCAGCGTGGTTTCAAACCCGAGAGCACGAGGGCGTTTACAACTGATCTGTGTGCATTGCGGGGTACAAGAAATTCGTTTCCATTTTTCGCGACAGCAAGGATAGCGGCTAACAACCCGCCGGAACCACCGGATAGCGAGATGATGCTGGTCTGTACGTTGTACAGCCTGGCGATGCGCTCTTCAAGCGATTTCAAAACGCCCTGAGGATAAGAAAGATCGTCCAATCCATCCAGCTCCGTCACATCAAAATCACTTGCAAAAGTGGCTAGTGAGGGCAATCCGCCAACATCCGAGCGCCCTTTGTGTCCAGGCATGTGCAGTGAGATGTTCTCACGTTGATTGTGATTGCAAAGACTTTCGGTGAGCGTGCCGCGAAGTTTTGTCTCTTCTGAAAACCGCTGGAGATGCGCTCGCCTGCCTTTCTGGTCGCAATGCCGCTCAGGCGTCTGGCTCTGGTTTTCCACTCTCATTTTGGGCAATGCCTGTAATGCAGCTCTTAACTGCTTTTAGCAAGATGTCAGGCCACTGGTGCGATCAAAGAGTCCTCGAATGGTGGCCAGTATAACATGAGAGTCTGAAAAGCCAGATGTAGAATGCTTTTCGCAATTTTTTGCAAATATATAAATTCACGCCATGACGGATCTCTACTACGCCGTACAATCAATAGAGAATTGGATAAAATCGCCATAAATCAGAGCTCCAGCCGCCAACATTTAACCTCGCCTCAACTCCCAGGGCGAGCAGTGGACCAAAATTCAAGATCTCAAGAGGTCCAATTAAACTTCGATAGCCTCTTCCAACTCGCGTCCAGCTTTCATGCGCCGAGGAAACGGATATTGCGAACTCGAATAATCCTGATACAGGTCTGCAAAACGAGTGGTGCCCAGCGACAGCTAGCGCGAGCGATATTCCAGCAAGCGAAATTAAAAAATAACTGGAAACCAAGTTAGTCAGCCAGTGTTCGACCCTACGAGAAGTACCCGCGTCTAGCTTCAGGCGGAACAGAAGCTCATGATCCCTAACAACGGCTCGCAATACTAATCTTAACCCTTCTTGATAACCATTACATAGAAGCTGTTAGTCTCAATTCAATCACTTCCCTTCGGCTCTTTCAGTAAACAGCGCGCGACCACACCATAAGCTCGATCTCAAACCAAATCCAGACGACTTCAAAGTGTCACTTGCGTCACGCCGCTGCCCGCCTGAATACGCCAAATGTCTTAACTCCAACTTGAAAGGAGCCACCGTAGCGAGGTCTTCGACTTCGCAAGTTCAATCGCTTTATCATCAGACGTCGCACGCTCAACCCAGACAAATTCTGCCTGAAAGCGACGCGACGCAGGTCTACAGTTCGGTGGAGTTTCAACGGAGTGTTCCGTGTCTGCACAGTCGATGTGCAGATATCTAAACACGCCGACGAAGTCTCCATCACCTGTTCGACCGAGGCAAGTTGTGCTCAATGCTGCGGTGATGACACCTCGCGGTGCCACCACCTGCAGTGCCATGCGCGAGACGGTCGTTTCGTGCGAGGCTCGTCGTGATTTCCAGACGAGCCATTCCTCAACCTGCGCTTAACCCTTCGGTACGCCTCGGGCCGCAACCGCACTCGGAAAGTGCGGTCCCTGACGCGTCGACCGATCAGAAAGCATTTTATGAACCAAGAGCAGAATACCCCGACTCCTCGAACAGAACGCAATGCGGCCAGCCGAGCTCTGGAACTCCTTGTCAAAGTGGTTCTCGGGTTCTTCATGGTGCCGTACATGGTGTGGCAAAAAAGCGGTCGCTATCTTCAGAAAGACTGCTACAACGCATCCTTCCTGGATTTCAGCGGCTTCAACGGGCTCAGACAAATTGTCGGGCTCGCACTGGGCCTCGCTACTAGCGGGGTCTCAATTTACTACTTCGGCAGTCTGTGGTGGATTGCGCTCATTAGCGCGCTCGCCGGACTGCTGGTCTACAGCCATCTCATCCCGCTCGCGTGGATGGCACATCAAAGACTCGGAGGCCTCCGACGGTGGCTTCTACGCGTGGCTGGCGAATTTTTCCGGTCACTCGGGCGCAACATCGCACGATTCTGGAACTGGGCATCCGATCTGGTCGGACGGTTCTTCCGTGCGATTGGTCGCAATATCGCGCGTTTCTGGAATTGGGCGAGCGACCTGATTTCGCGCTTCTTCCGCTGGGCTTGGAAAGGCATCGCACGGCTTTGGAACTGGGCTAGCGAGCTCGTTTCACGCTTCCTCACATGGGCGTGGAACAATGTCGTGCGCTTCTGGAACTGGGCGAGTGACCTGGTTTCACGCTTCTTCTCGTGGGCGCGCAACAATGTCGTGCGGTTCTGGAACTGGGCAAGCGACCTCCTCAGCCGGTTCTTCTCCTGGGCGTGGACGAACATCACACGCTTTTGGAACTGGGTAAGTGACCTCGCCACGCGGTTTTTCCGCTGGGCTTGGACCAACATCACTCGCTTCTGGAACTGGGCAAGTGACCTCGTCACGCGGTTCTTCCGCTGGGCTTGGACCAACATCACCCGCTTCTGGAACTGGGCAAGCGACCTCGTCACGCGGTTCTTCCGCTGGGCTTGGGCGAACATCACTCGCTTCTGGAACTGGGCAAGTGACCTCGTCAGCCGGTTCTTCTCCTGGGCTTGGGCGAACATCACACGCTTCTGGAACTGGGCGAGTAACCTCGTTTCACGCTTCTTCTCCTGGGCTTGGGCGAACATCGCTCGCTTCTGGAACTGGGCAAGTGACCTCGTCAGCCGGTTCTTCTCCTGGGCGTGGGCGAACATCACTCGCTTCTGGAACTGGGCAAGTGACCTCGTCAGCCGGTTCTTCTCCTGGGCGTGGGACAACATCTCGCGTCTGTGGGATTGGGTAAGTGACCTGGTTGGTCGGCTGTGGAACTGGGCGAGCGACCTCACCGGACGGCTGTTCGGATGGCTCGGAAAGGCCTTCGACGGTGCTTGGAACTGGGTGAGCAACACCAGCAGTCGTGTGCTCGCATGGCTCGAACGCACCTGGACCGGTCTCAGCGACTGGACGGGACGTGCAGCGTCGGACCTCTGGGCCTGGCTCAACCGGCTTTGGGACGGCATCTCCACCTGGAGTGCTGAAACCTGGAACGCTATAAGCGTCTGGGCATCCGAGCTGTGGGACAGCATCAGTCGGTTCATCAAGCGGTTTACCGACCGCTAAGCACCGCCATTAAGTACCATGGCGCAATCAGCGCCATGGGTCTGTTAACAACCTCGTTGGACGGACAACGAGTCCTGAGCGCCGATGAATTCTGCAACGGCAAGTTTCCTTATGGGACTTGTCTTGCAGGATTCTCGGCGCTTTTGGACATTTCAAAAACTTTTAGTTGGCATTTGTGTTGGCATTTGTGATGGCATTGGTACTTGTAGGGGCTAAATATCAGCGCCAGGCTGCTATTTAAATCTACGGATGCCAATCGTTTAGCACCACCCGCGATGCCTACGCTATGCCATAGTAACACTCTTTTCAAAAAAAGAATGCATGGAAGCGACCACGAGAGAAGGTTTCCCTTCTCCCACAGTCGTCCATGCACTCTTAAGTCACACAACCGGGCTTAGTGGCTGACGAGGGTTCTGCCCAGCGGCGCAGCCGCGAGGTTGGACGGGAAGAACTGGATGATTTCGTCGTCCTCCTCGTTCTTGATGACGCGCGAACCGAGTTCCATCCCGGTTTTCACTATGGTACCGTCGATGATGGCATCAGCCAGCGGATTCTCCACGAGCTTCTGAATCGCTCGCTTCAACGGCCGCGCACCATAAACGGGGTCGTAGCCACGCTTGAGCACCAGCGCCATGGCGTCCGGCTCCAGCTTGACCTTGATGGAGTGCTCGCTCATCAGACGGGCTTTGAGGTCCGTCATCAGCAGGTCGACAACCTGCTCCAGCTCCTCCTTGACGAGACGGGTGAAGAGGATCATCTCGTCGATACGGTTGAGGAATTCCGGACGGAAGAGACGCTTGACCACTTCCATCACACGGGTTTCCGTGCTCTTCGTGGTGAAGCCCAGCGACCCCCGGTCAAGCTCTTCAGCGCCGGCGTTGGTCGTCATGATGATGAGGACGTTGCGGAAGTCGACCGTGCGACCCTGCCCGTCCGTCAGCCTGCCGTCGTCGAGCACCTGAAGCAGGATGTTGAACACATCCGGATGCGCCTTCTCGATTTCATCGAAAAGGACAACCGCGTACGGCTTGCGCCGCACCGCTTCGGTGAGCACACCGCCATCGTCGTAACCGACGTAGCCCGGAGGCGCGCCGATCAGACGGGACACGGAATGCTTCTCCATGTATTCCGACATGTCCAGACGAACGAGGTCCTTTATGTCGTGCGTGCGGACAAGCTGCAGAGCCTTGGCGAGCTCCGTCTTGCCCACGCCCGTCGGTCCGAGGAAGAGGAACGAACCAGCCGGACGATTGGGGTCGCGCAAGCCGGCGCGAGCCCTACGCATCGCTTCGGCGACCGCCTTGATGGCGGGACGCTGACCGATGACGCGCTTGCCGAGCGTCTTCTCCAGGTTGAGCAGCAAGTCGCGCTCATCGCGCTCCATGTCGCCCACGGGGATGCCCGTCATTTCACTGACGAGTTCTGCGACGTTCTGCGCCGTCAACTCCGGTCCCTTCGGCTTCTCGACAGGCGGCGGGCCCTTGAGCAGCAGACGCTTGACCGGGTTGTCCTGCAGTATGCGCTGCAGAAGCGACGGCTCGGGCGCCGGGGGAAGAGCAGGCTCCTCCTTCGGCGGATTGGCGATTGCCAGAGCCGAAGACGCCTCGTCGATCAGATCGAGAGCCTTGTCCGGCAAATGCTTGTCGGTGATGTACCGATCGGAGAGCCGAGCAGCAGCGACGATAGCGGTGTCGCTGATGGTCACCCGATGATGTGCCTGGAGGCCATCACGCAGCCCCTTGAGGATCTCGATAGTTTCATCGACGGTGGCAGGTTCCACGCGAACCGGTTGGAAACGGCGTGCCAGAGCCGCGTCCTTCTCGAAGTGCTTGCGATACTCGACGAGGGTGGTAGCGCCGATCGCGGTGATTTCGCCGCGGGATAGCGCCGGTTTCAGGATGTTGCTGGCGTCGAGACCACCGGAAGAACCACCGCCGCCGACCAGCGTGTGCAGCTCATCGATGAAGAGGATGATGCCTTCGGCAGCCGCCTCCTTGACCGCATTCTTGATGCGCTCCTCGAATTCGCCGCGATACTTGGTGCCGGCAACGAGAGTCGCCAGTTCCAGCTCGACCAGCCGCTTCCCGCGCAGAGCCGCAGGCACGTTGCCTTCCACGATGCGGATAGCGATGCCTTCACCGATGGTCGTCTTGCCGACGCCCGGTTCGCCCAGCAGCAGCGGATTGCGCTTGGTCTTGCGCCCGAGAATGCGCACGCAGCGAGCAACTTCCTTCACGCGCCCGATCAGAGGCGAGAGCTTGCCAGCCTTCGCCAGCGCCGTCAGGTCACGACCGTAGGTGTCGAGCGTCGGGGTCTTCGAGGACGGCGGGGCACTGCTGGTGGTATCATCGACATCGCCAGCCGGCTGAAGGTTCTTCTGCCTGTTGATCGCCGAAGACGGGTCACCCGACGGGCCAGTGCCGCTTTTCGCCGCAGTCAGGTAGGAGTTGATCACGTCGATCATGTTGCGCTTGTCGACCTTGAGCGCCGCGAACGTGGCGTCGAGATATTTCTCCTGCACCATGGTGAGGAGCATGTGCGCGGTGCCGGTCTCGTCGTGGTTGAGCGCCTTCGCCTTCACTTCCGCCTGCTCGTACGCCTTGAACAGCTCGGATCCGAACACCCACAGTCCATCTTTGTTTCTGACTGTGCCGATGGTCTGTTCGACCACAGGCTGCAAGCTCTCCGTCGTGACTCCGAAGTGAATGAGAATCTGTCCCGCATCGCAGGACGGATCGCGCAACATACCCAAAAGGAAGGTCTGATGCGTGATGTGGTTGAGTCCAAACGCGGCTGATTCCCGCGCGGCTTGCGGAAAGATCTTGGAGAGTCGGTCTGAGAGTGCCATGGGGCTATCCCTTACTAAGATGCTAAGAAATTGACCGAAGACAAGTCTTCAGCCATCGAACGCAGCGTCACCACTGCGTGCTCACGTTCTTCGCCGTCAGAGAAACGGAGTTAACAAGACGACTGAATACCAATCAGCTTTCGCTGATTAGACATCTCCGGAAGCAGATGGGCATTCAGTTGACTGGCTAACTAACGGTCCTTAAACGGGGGAGAAACAATGAGTATCTTTTGGCTATCAAAAAACAGATCCTGGCACCTAGAAACTTATGTAACACAGATCCACTTTACAACCAGCAACAATTAGGCCCCTCAAGGCTTTCCTGTCTCAAACCAGCCATTCTTAGGCATTCAAAAACTACTAAGCCTTCATTCGGCTCTGCAAGCTTGCAAACAGACCACATTCGCTAAGTTCGCACAGGACCAATCGTGTCGTTTCTCTGTAGTCCGGCACAATGCAGCGAACTAAAAGGCGCAAAGCAAAAGTAGCTTTCACTAGAGGACGGCTAAAATCCTCTATTCATGCGGACTAGCTGCCTCGGCGCTAACAAAGCGCGCCCTGTGGTTCAACTCTAACGAGTTACCGTCTCGGTCGTCCGGCGGTGACTGTTCACAAAAGCGAACCCGCACGCGCAACCGCGCAACGCGCAACATGCAACATGCAATTATTACATCCGATAGTATGATCTATTAAAATCGACAAACTGAAAAAATGGACAAGCGTCATGGCGCTCCTGTCTTGTTTTTCACAAGACAGCGAAGCAGCCATGCGCTTGTCCGAATTCTTTCACGCCTCAGACTGCTCGTGCACGAGAGCAGCATGCAGAGTCAGGCGATGATATCCTCGACGCAAAGCATCAGTTCAAACTCATCGCCAAACGCAAGCCGCTAGAGACTGGAAGCCAACCGCTGAAGACTGGCGATGATGGCTTCCCGGCGCGAGTTGTCGGTTATGCGACCGACCATTTGCCGGTTGCTATCGCCCAGGTTACGTGGATTTTCCCACTTCACACCGCCGACACCTTCGAGCTTTTTGCGAAGGCCGGACTGCTTGTCCTTGAACTTCGCAGACGAGACCCCGGTGATGTCGACAGTGACGATAGTAGCGCCCTGATCGGTCGAGACCGAAACCTTCATGGACGCATGATCGGCGACAGTGACATTGAGAGTCGACCTGGCAGCATCACAGCCAGTCGCGCTCGTGGAGCCGGTCTTTTCGGGAGCATCCGTTTTACCGGAAGCTGATTTGTTGGCACACTGCGCTCCTGAGGCTGCACCCTGGCGGAGCTGACAGCTCTTTTTGCGACAGCCGACCGCAGCCGGAGCCAGAGTTTTGTCGGGAATAGTCATGCAGTCTTGAGTGAAGTCGAGCGCGCGTTTCGAAACGAAGAGCGCGACGATTGCGGCGACCACACCGATTCCGATTTGCATCGGGTCACTCAACGTCTTGTCGAAGTGTTGAGCGATCGGCTGAGCCACATACCAGGAGACGACGCCAGTCGCAATCGCTGCCAATGAGCGAGCGACGGCTGTCTGAATTCGGGCTTGTGTACAGGGGTTCATAAGTACTCCGTTCAGTGAGTTTGCAGGCTATGTGTTTAGCCAGACAGTACAAAAGACATCCTCAAGACCCGACCGGGACTGAGGAATTAAGCAAGAAACAAGCGGGCGTTACGTATATCGAGTGCAGTTGTTCCAGAAGAAGATTTTGATTGAAGACACGAGAACCTAACCAATCGGAACAAGTGAGCTCAATCGATGACTCTAGAAATTTCGTTTATCAAAGTCATGACAGCCTATGTTTTCCATATGTAATGGCTAAACAACGGCGTTGACAAGCGCTAGCTCATGTTTTTAACGGGGCAGATTACGGGGTAGTTGAACTGACTTCCAATTGTCTAAAACGAGAACATATCGAGATTGTGTATGCAAACTGAAGAACGTCGCACCAATAAAAGTTGATCAATCGTCTAGCGAGGGTCGCGCTACATGCTCATTCTGTCACGGAAGCCGTTTAGACGCGATTTACGTTGTTCATAAACTTCCGGATGATAAATGAGTGTGACCAGAACGTGACTGGCTGAGCAACCTGCGCTCGGCCGATTCAGGATTCGTTATGCCGCATTCTTTGGAGGTTCCGGTACTGAAAGAACGCACAGGCGCCAACATTACAAGATGATACGCAGTTTATTTCGAATTGTATTCATAGCTTTTAGGGAGAGCTTATGGCGTAATCAAAATATCCACCATCTTGCCAAAACCCCAGGAGATTTTTTCACGAGAGCATTGAATATGTCACAAAATCGAGCTGTTCGAATCTCTCAAGCGAGAATCGAATTGGTTCGCCTGGTGTGGTGTGAGATGTGGACCCGCTTTGCCGGATACCTCGTGACGAGCTTCGGCAATTGAACTGAACGAATTAAGCCAATCAGGAGTTTACATGACCAAGACAATTAAGGTCATAGCTGCTGCACTCGCCCTCGCTCTGCCCTTCGCCGTCAGCGCCTCTCCCGCGCTCGCTCAGGTGCAGATGCAGTCAAGCACTCCTCTGCCGGTTCTGACAATCAAAAACCTGGCATCCGAACTCGGAGGCGACAAGCCTGCGTTCGTCATTGTTTCGGGTGCCACCTGCGATGCTTGCCCCGAACTCGAGAGACTCTCGGCCAAGTACCCAAGCGTAAAATTCTACCGGGCGAATGGCGGCGATTTCGATACCCGCGTGGAAGCTTTGCCCGTATTCCTGGTCAATGTCCCGAACGTCGGCATCACCTTCCAAAAGACCAAATTCGCCACAGGCAATCTTGAGAGTTTCGTTGCGCAGCGCGCTCAGTTCGCTGAGCGTCAGACTGCGGCCGCGCTGAACCTGCGGACTGTTCGCGAAAAGATCAAGACGGTCGGTCGCCCCTTCGAAGATCAACTTCAGGCGCTATCGGCAGAATATGTCCTTCTCTGGAAGCCATATGCCGAGAGGATCGCAGTCGCAGTGGCAAACGAGGAGGCGGCAAAGGCGTCGTTCGAAGACGAGCTGTACGAATTCGAGGAGAGACTGTGGTCGGTCCGCAAACCCATCCTCGATGAGCTGAGCAAGGTCCGGAAGCAAATAGCGGCGGCAATCAAAGCCGATGCGCAGTCCGCAAGCTACCGCCAGACCATGCAGGAGCTGACCACATCCATCAAGGAAGAGCAACGTCAACTCGACCAGATGATCGCGCAGGGAACTGTCGAGAAAGATGACACGTACCGGGCGAGCTCCAACCGACTCGAGAGGCTGCAGGCAAAGTATTCCGAACTCCTGACTGCCTTGCGTGAGCGAGAGGAACTGGTTTCGAAGTCCTTTAGTCACCTTATGCAGCCACTCCAGGAACAGCTTTATAAAATCGCACAGGAGTTCAGCCCCCAGCGCGCCGAGCTCGACGCCAAGATCCTCGAGGCGACCAAGCCCCTAGCAGACGAAACCGCAAGGATCAAAGAGGAAGGCAAGGCGATGCTTCAACCCCACTTCGACATGGTCGATATGGCAAAGGCCAGCAAGGCACGCGCAATCGCTCCGCTGCAACAGGAGCTCGAGAGGGCAAGGCAAGAGTTGGAGAAGTCGTTGGACGAACGGGCGAACAACTCCAATTGAGGGCCGAGCGCGCTAAAATCGTTTAGCGCTGAGAATCGACAAATAAGTTCGACAAAAACGGGAGGCGCTTTGTCAGTGCCTCCCTTCCCACTGTTTTCTGCTAAGTGTGTTTCAATACAATTCTGGCTCAAACTGGGACACCATGCGTCTTTGAAATAACTTTCTTCAGTTCGAACGTTTACTACTCCCTTTAGTACCGATGTTTCGAGGGAGTCATTTCCTGTCAAACATTTCGAGGAAAACTTCTATTGTCTTGGATGCAATCAAGCGCTGCTACCGCCTCTCGGGCAGCGACGAGTTGCCTCCTTCGATCAAGAATTTCACCAGATAGTACTGGGGGTGGTGGCAGTCAGAACAGAGCACCAGCACAATCTCGACATAATGAACTCCTCAATAGGTGAGTAAGTCTCTGGTGGAGGCCCATGGTGGCAGAATTTGGGCAGAGAACTGCAGTCCTGACGCGAAGTTCTGCTTCCTGGTGCCGACCGCACGCACCTGACCATACATTTTTTACTTGACGTTAATTCCTAGTGCCCGAAGATCCTGTTTCAACGCCTCAGGAGTCGTAAAAAGGACGGCTTGCAAACCCACTTGCTGTGCAGCTTTGACATTTTCTTTCAAGTCGTCAACAAAGAGACAACTACCAGGGGCGATACCACTTCTGGCAATGACTTCTTCATAAATTGCCAACTCCGGTTTGGCCGAACCGACTTCGTACGACAAAATCAACTCGCTAAAATGCCGCGCCACATCATAATTTCGCTGGATATAGTTGTAGTGACAATCGTTTGTGTTCGACAATAAGAAGAGGGTATAGTAGTCCTTCAAATGCTCGAGCAGATCGGACATCTCGACGTTCTCGCAGAACGTAGCATTCCAGAGGGTTTCGAACTCCTTTTCGTCAATGTCGGTGCGCAAACTTTTGTTCATTTCTGCTAGAAATTCATCCGTTCCAATCTTTCCCGTTTCGTATCCAAGCGCACCCAAATATTTCAAAACCGGAGCGAAACTCTCCGATTCAATACCGGCCCGACGATAGAAGCCTTCGCAAACTGTCGGCCAATCGAAATCAATAATCACATGACCCATGTCGAACGCGATTAACTCTATGTTTTGCAAAAACCTTACTCCCCGATCGACAAATATGCTTCGAGCCTGAAATGCTGCTTGGGGCCGGGCTCGACATGGTCTGCAAGGAACAAAGGTCGATTCGCGACGGCCGACAGTTAATACAGCAGAGTCTGAACTTCGAGGAAATTCTACCAGTTCCGCCATTAGAAAACTGTCCGCAGATATTGGCTTGTCCAAGCATACTCCATGAAACACTAACCAACGGCGCACCATGTGCGGTGTCGCCGCACCGACGAACTGCCGGAAATATCCTCCTATTTCATATCATAGTAGCGGACAAAAGAAAAAACGCGGAACGCCGCCATTAGCATTGGTCTTGCGACCTTTGCTAACGGCAGCGCCCGCGCTTCTTCCGAGGACTAACCAGGCACCACAAGTGGTGTCAGGTCAGTAGGCTTCCTCTCCCGCTTACGCGGTCTTGCGGCGGTTGCGCCCCTTGCGGCCCTTGCCCTTACCCTTGCCCGTCGGCGCGGGAGCGGGGGTCGGAGCGGGCGTCGGAGCGGGCGCCGGAGCGGCGGGCTCGTCGACCTCGATGTCGATCGTCTGGTCGCTGTTGTCCGCGACCTTGGAAGCGACGATGCCGTGGTCCGAGTGGGCCTTGACGATGACCGCGGCGTACTTGCCACCGAACAGCGTGGTGTCGGAGGTTTGCATGGCGCGCAGCATGTCGGCGAAGCGGACCGTGTGCGCCGGCACGAGAGCCAGCGCCGCCAAGTAGAGCTTGGCGAAGTCCTTGACGCCGTCTTCGATGGTCTTGCCACCGGCGACCGCGCTGACGATGACGGCTTCCAGCAGGTCGGCATGGGCGCCGCCGCTGATCAGACCGTCGTCGTGCACTTCACCCGTCTTGTCCTTCGGGGTGCTCTTCTTGTTGCGCTGAATGCGGATGCCGTTGGGCGGCAGCGCATAGGCGCCGATGATGCGACGGTCAGCCTTGACCATGTCGACGGTGAGCTTGTTGCCGAGCTTCTCGCCGAACTGCGCACCCCAGAGGTACTGCATGCAGAGCTGCCCGAGCACGTCGCCCGTGCTTTCGTGCATCGCACCGCCTTCGGAACCGGGCAGGTCCTTGCCCGGGGTCTGCAGGAACACGACGTGGTGGCCGTTCTCATGCCACTCGACGCCGAGGTCCCACGAGATGTTGACGGCCAGCCCACCGCGCTTGGTGCCCGAGCCCACGCCCATGTGGATCTCGTAATTCTCACCATCGAAGTAGGCGTTGTCCTGCACGTCCGGATCATCGATGTAGACCTTGATCGGACGGTCCTGCTTCTTCATGCCCAGCGCTTCGAGGAACTCGTACTGAGCCCGCAGAGCGACGTAGGTGCACACCGCGGAGAACTTGGAGCTCTCCTTCTCGGCGTCGAAGTTGTAGGAGCCGTCTTCCTTGGCCTTCACCTGTTCCCACTTGCCGCGACCGGCCGGCACGAACATGATGAACCGGTGGTCTTCCAGCACCTTCGGATCCTTGAGCGACTCGATGAAGTGGTCCGTCACCTGGGAGGCGACGGTCTTCTTCGGGTCGGGGATCGCAAGAAAGGTCTTCACCGGGATGCGGTTGACCGCAGCCTGAATCGGCGAAGCGACGCTGGTGTGGATCAGGCTCTGCTCGTACACGATCTCGCCGGTCTTGGCGAGGACCAGGTAGAGCATCGCGTGACGCGGCGACTGGCAGGACACCTTCACCTCGTACACGAAGCCGAACTTGCCTTCGTGCTCCGACAGGACCAGACGGCTGGTGCCGGTGGCGCCGTCGTGGTTGAGCTTCTTCTTGCAGATGTCGATCGCGGCTTCGCCGGTCAGCATGTCCTTCGGCAGGGCGCTGGGGCGACGACCGAACTTCACCGTGTTGGTCACGTTGATGACCTTGCCGGCGTCGTCCATGGAGACGTGCACGAAGCCACCGCGGACGGGGATGTCCTGCTCGCCGATCTTGATGACCTGAGCCATCTCGACGCGGTTGAGCTTGGTGGTGCCGAAGTCGAAGCGGTCGGTGCGACCGTCGACGAGGTTGACGTTACGCAGGCCGAGTGCGGTGTTGATGTTCGGCTGGGCGAGGAACGACTTGGCGTGAGCGACGACATCGCCGGAGAACGGCAGGGTGCCGAGGCCGACTGCGGAGCCGGACATGAGGCTGCGGACGCGACCGTCGCGACCGAAGCTGGCTTCCACTTCCGGCGCGATCCGCTTGACGGCGCTGGCGTAGAAGGCCATCGGGGGCTGCGCCGGAGCGCCAGCCGTGATGGAACGAACGTTGAGCTTGTTGTTCTTGCGCATAGTAAACTCCAGTCTGTGTTTTGACACACGGCTGTGCGGACATCGCGACAGTCGGTGCCGGGTTAAACAAAAAGTTCGAGTCGAATGCGCTCATAGGAGCCAGACGAACTCTACGACTTTCATCAAGTCTCCGAAGCAAAACCAAGGGTCCAAACAAGCCAGTGTTTATCAGCGGGATGCATAAGCGATCCGTCAGGGCTTAAATTGCCTGGTGCTGTTACTGAATGCTGTGTTTTTTGCCTTGATCTTGAAAGGGAAACCGAATGTATATCGAGGCTATATTTCCCTAACGAGTAAAAGCAATGGCCTCGCGAACGCGCGCGCGGATCTCAAGAAATTCAAGCACTCCGCAGATGCCCGATCTTCGAGCTACCGCCGAAAGGATTGCACCTCGCGAGGCTAACGCAAACCACCTCTTTACAACTATCAAGCGCTGGCCATAGTGCGGCTGTGACAGGTTTCTGAGAGGAAATTCATTCGCTAGCATAACTGCGCTAAGCGATATCAGAGTTTCAATTGCAGATTTTAAGTACATCCATAACTGAAACTGAACGTAATATCGACGTTTTTAACGCCGACTCATATTCCCGGGACCCTGACTGGGATTGGGTTTCCAGCCCGCAAACCATGATAGGTTTCTAATATAACGACCACACTCAACAATCCTTGCTTGACAAGTGCCTGATTTCTTAGGGTGTAGGGAACTATTCATCTCTTTTCCAAACCAAGGAAATCTCCGCCTCAAAGCCCAGCCAACGTTTACAGACGACACTTATCATTCAATCCATGGACCTCCAGTCCTGGGGATATTTTCGTCGTTGTTGTGAAACGTGGGCTGGTGTCTGGCGGAGGAGAGGTTGATAGTCGAGATAACGCGCTACGCGCTCTCCGATCTCCCGGCCACCGGCTCTGTTCGGTGTGCCCCTGATTAACGAAACGAAAAGGTAATAGAACAGGATGCACACTCTGCGCTTCAAGTCCGGATTCACCACCTGTCCGGCATGTTCGCTTTTGGGTATACCCCAGGAGCCATATAACGCAGTGCCCACGGTCGACGACCGTGTGTTCTGCTATCAGTGCAACCGCGTCACCTCTCCCATCTCCGAGGCGAACCGGTACCGCATCTTCCCGACTATCCAGGCACTGCCCAAGCCGATCCTCGACATCGTGATGGCTCTCATCTCGGACGAGGTCAAGCCCGACGGCGCAGTGTCACCCACGTATGCAATCGTCAACGCCGGCTCGAAGGGTCTGGGCTTCTCCAACCCGATGACCGAAGACGACATGCAGCGTGCGGCTGGTGCAGTTGCCTGCGGCAACGCCGACGTCCTCATCGACGAGGCCGATCGGGTCACCATCCAG
This sequence comes from Obscuribacteraceae bacterium (SeqCode), assembly GCA_044225915.1. Taxonomy (GTDB): domain Bacteria; phylum Cyanobacteriota; class Vampirovibrionia; order Obscuribacterales; family Obscuribacteraceae; genus JADYXR01. The sequence goes on along the minus strand of JBGAHZ010000015.1, from coordinate 98,581 downwards.
CTTTCGCATGGACCGTACAGTTTCCACACCGCGTCTGTCTCCTTCAAGGCGAACACTCTCAATGTGGGTTCGCTGTCGGCAGATGACCGTTGTGACCTTGCGGCCCCGCTTCTCGACAGGCTCAACGGACCGGAAGCGAGGGTTGTTCGGGAGTTGTCGGCACGTGGGTTCACCTACGGCGGCACCGACCTGGATTCCTCGATGAGGTTCGTTCGTATGTCCAATGGGTCCGAGCGCGAAGGAATCGCGGTCGAGATCCACTGGATTCCCTAACCATTCAACCAGCCATGGTCAGCCCCTCCGGGGGCTGTCCGCACAGTTAGAGGTAACCGTCCACCCGAGAAATGGCCCGTCCGGGCGAGCTTGACGAGCTCGCACTCCGGATGCGGTACCTACTTGAACAGACGGCTCCTTACTGCTGGCTCGGCGCGCACCCTCGGTCCGCGCCGTAACCAATAGGAGCATTTGACATGAAAACCAAGAAGAAAGTGTTCTTCGACCTCTGGAAAACACTGGTGACCTCGCATTGCAGGGAACCGGTGTGGAATCTCCAGCGCGCGATCGGGCATAACCTTTTCACTCCGGACGATGGACGTCCGGAAGTTTTTGAGCCGGATGACCAGTTCCTCCGGTTCTGTCTTACAACTCCCATCGCTGACAAGGACGAGTTCGTTCACGAGGCGGCGCGCCGCTTCGGACGGACAACTCCGTCGTCGACCGCACTCAAGGAATTCGAAGCGATTCTTCGCGGCGAATCCGGCTGTGTCGCTCGGTTCGAGGACGTCAACACGACGCTCAACGGACTGCGCGACCGCGGCTACGAGATCGGCGTCATCAGCAACCTCTGGCCTTTCCCGGCCGAGCGCATCTTCGACATCAACGGGTTGGGGCAGTATTTCGACAAGAAGCACCGCATCTACTCGTTCGAAGTCCAGCACCGCAAGCCCGAACCGCAGATCTTCGAGGCCGCTTGCCGCGCAATCGGCGCCGAGCCCAAGGACTGCATCATGATCGGCGACAACCTCGAGGCCGATGTTATTGGAGCACAGAGAATCGGAATGCATGCCGCGCTGATCGACCGGCCCGGCGATTTCGCTGAAGGTAGTTTGCCCGCAGGTGCCCATCATCTGCGGTCTCTGACCGAGATTCTCGAAATCCTCGACAGAGAGGAGCAAGGCTAAACACGGAAGCGTACGCGCTTCTAATCGCAGCTCCCTTTATCGCGGGACCTGACTCGACCTGTACCTCACGGTGCGGGCCTCGTGTCTAGTTACCTAACATCACGCCGCGGGTGACGGCACCGCTGCCATCCGCCAAACTGTTGGAGAAAACTAACATGAACATTGAGCTTGCCAAATCGACGGGCCATCTGTTCCTCCCGGAGTCCGTGATGGACTTCATGGGGAAGTGGACCCGAGCGGCTGCACGCCTGAAGACGCAGCCCAAGTTCTTTCGTGTCGAGGAACAGTCCACCGCAGACCTGCGGTGCACGACTGACGCCCAGAGCGACATCGGTTCGGGTCGCCTCTTCGGAGGTGGCGACGATACCGGTGGCGACAAGATCGCGATCACGATGGTCAAGCGGTGTCACACGACGCCGACTGGCATCGACAAACTGATCGCGGCTGTGTCGACTCCTGGTGGTCGGAAGGTGCGTGCCACCTACGCCGGCCTCAAGGATCGCTGGGCGATCACCGCTCAACGCGTCGTGCTCGAGGGCGCGCGTTGGGAGGACGTGGTCCGGGCATGCATGCCGGACGAGCAACAGCTCGACGAAGTCGGTATTTTTTTCAAAGACCCGGTGCGCACCCACAAGCACCTGAGCAGGGGTCATCTGGTCGGCAACAACTTCATCATCAAGGTGATGGTGCCGGGCATGACGGCCAGCGAGCTGGAGGCCTACGTGGCTCCGCGCGTCGCGCACCTGACTCGGGGTGGTCGCATCATCATCCCCAACGCCTTCGGACGGCAGCGTCTCGGCAAGCGCCAGAACCTCTTCGGTGTCGGGCACGACTTCATCGTGCACGGAGCCGAGGTCGGCATCAAGCGCTTCCTGACCGAGACGTCGCCCAACGAGAGCCCCTGGGCTACCGAAGTCCGCGGGAAGCTGCTCCAGGAATGGGAAGCGGCCGAACGCAAGGCAGAGGGCGCGGGCAACACTGTCGCTCAGCAGATTCTGCATCTGCGGGGCATGCAGGAGATTCTGGAGCAGGGCGGTCATGACCGTCAGGCGTTCAAGAAGCTCAACATGACGATCGAGCATCGCATCGTCAGCACGTTGCTCAAGACCCTGGACTTCGAGAAGACGCTGCGGGCCCTCTACGAGGACTTCTCCCTCTGGACGGGCGCCTACCAGGGATTCTGGTTCAACCAGGTCCTGGCGGCGGCGTTGACCGGCGACATCACGCTGGACAACCAGGACGACCCCGAAGCTCGCATCCCGCTGTACATGGACGAACAGCGCGCCCTGCGGTTCTACCGCCGGTTCGCGCCGGAAGCCATCCCCCAGCAGGTGGACCCTCTCGTCCGCGCGCTGTTCCTGACCCCGCAGCACAAGCATGACCGCGGTCCGCGGCGCCCCCTGTTCGTTCCCGTTGGGGGGCTGTCCTACGACTGCGAAGACGGAGCCGTCAACATGCGGTTCAGTCTGCCGAAGGGTGCGTACGCCACCACGTTCCTCGGCATCTTGTTCGCCGTCGAAGGCGACCAGGAAAACCCCCCGGCCCCGCTGGTCTGATACGCGGTTTCTCAAGATCTGCGCATTAAACTCATGGACCCTGACGGAGAACGCCGTAACCAAAAGCTGAAGAGTGATTGTCGGCATTGATCGGGCTCGTGCACAAGTGCGGTGGACCCTGTCTTCACGCTTGGCGAACCTGTAAGCATCAGCTAGCGGACTACCAAACACGACGGCAGCAGCACCACTTACGGTGCTGCTGCTGGCTCGTGGAGTCGACCTGCGTACCATCGGGACTGGATTGACCTGATGGTTTCGTTCCAAACAACACAGAATCTGGAGTGCATGTGATGAGGACTTTCGTGGACCTCCCCGGCGGCAATGGCAAGATCAAGCGCGTCAACAACCGCATCGATGGCGGTGATGACCGTGATGACCGCGATAACCGCGGCAGCCGCCAGCCCCACGGCGACCCCCGCAAGGCGCGACGCGAGTCGCGGCAGTTGCTGAGGCGCGTCGTGAACGGGGATGACCTCTCGAACCTGCAGCTCGACGACTAGCACGTCGTCTGTTCCTCAACTCTGACATCATCGAAGGGAGAAACCCAGTTCGACTCTGAAAACTCATCTGACTGCAAGCACCGAATCCGGTGTCAGATGTAGTGCTACTACAATCCGATTCCGCTTGCTTGGGCGAATCGGTTCAGCATAAAGGAAACCTCTTGAGCCCCCGGGCTCTCGAGGTTTCCCCTTTAGACTTTTTCTACTATTTCGTCTAGTAATACCGGTACGGCGTTCAAAACGCGAAAAAGGAAAAAAAACAAACTCATCGCCGTCAATCAAATGAACGCGCTCTTGTCCGAGCTGGATCCAGCCGCTGTCGGTGTGCCCCCGAGCAATCGCTTCACAGTTTGAGCCATAACGGCAGAGCCTATGGAAAGCGCCGCTTCGTCCACGTCGAAGTTAGGAGTGTGCTGGATGCGTCGGTCCGATCGCAGTCCCGCACCAAGAAGCAGAAACGCCCCCGGAGCCACTTTCGTAAAATCGGCGAAATTTCCGAGCCAAGTTTTTCTGGTTACGCGTGAAACATTTTCTTCACCAACAACCGCACAGGCTGATTGAAACAAGCACTCGGTAATCTCCACCTGTCGAGCCATGGCACCCTCGTCCATCTGCCTTGTAATCGTAAAGAGGTTCTCTCCCAGGACCTTAGCAGCAGCTTGCTCAAGCAATTCCATGGCTTCCTGAGCCACTTCCGTACTAGGATACGAGATACTTCCGCGCACAATTACACCTGCGTCTTGAGAGCCATTAAGACACCGGAGCTCGGTCAGATCGAGGGCACCACGTCGATTGCGTATCTCATCCGATACACTGGAGATGCTCTCCACTAGCCGGTTACCGGTGTAAATAAAATCCAGGACACAGTCGGTATTACTGCTGATTTCAAATGAGTATGTCAGTCCTTGAGCCGGTTGCACGATGATGCCGAGACGGCCGCTAGGCATAGTGGCATCGACATGAAGACCGAGAATAGCACTGACATCCTGCATAGCCCCTTGCTCTACCATCAGTTGAGAACCACGCTCACCGTCTTGCGACGATTCTTCGCCTGGCTGCAGAATCACTCGCACGCCGCTCTTGATGCCATCCTTTGTCAGTTCCGTTGCTGCCCCGACCACACACGCCATATGAACGTCATGTCCGCAAGCGTGCATGACGCCCGGAATCTTTGAACAATAAGGCACGGCGTTGTACTCAGATATTGGCAAGGCGTCCATGTCGGCACGCAGCGCAATTCGAGGACCGGAGCCAAGATCGGCGATCAAACCGGTCTTGGCCAGACCACCAGTAACTTTATATCCGGCGACGGAAAGCAACTCCTCAAGCCGTTTGGCTGTTTCCACCTCTTGAAACGCCAGCTCCGGAAGAGCGTGCAATTCTCGACGCAGTTCGACTAGATTAACCATCGTTTATATATAAGTCCCAAAACCGACTTTCCAAACTATACCCAGACCTCGCCAAACTTAGCGTCAATTGCGCCAGCCTGAGTGGTTGGGCTTTAGCCTCTTCACGCTAATAGTCAATTCATAAAAAAACAGAGCTAAAACGCTTTTAGTGACTTACCGGATTGCATTGCAAAAGAGTCAAATCTAAGCTCTGTTTATCACTTGAACACATGCTTTTTGATTCAACTAACATCCAACTCTTCTGAAAACATAACTCTAAACCACCACGCGGCACCACATACAATGGCACCGCGAATTCTCCCCCCATTATGATATGAACCTCTTGACCAATTCTCTAGGTCCGACAGAGGGCGCGATTCTCACCGTTCTTGCGGTGGTCGTCGTTGTCTGTTGCCTGCTTTTTATTGGACGCCGCGAGGAAAAAAAGGAGCGCAAAGCGAAGTCCGGTTCCCCAGGCGACAAGCCGGGTGCCAAGAAAAACTGGACACTACGCAGTGGTTTCGGCGATCGACCCACTGACGACCACAACCACGAAGACTTCGAAAAAGACGGCGGTGTGCCAGTGTCCGAACGGTCAGCTAACCTACAGGCTCCAGCAAACGACAGTAGCAAAGACGACTGGACTGCCGCTGATTTGGCGCCCCATCAACGTCCCGGTTGGGCGGAGGCAGTTCGCGAGGTCAGTCGATTAGTCAACATCGACTGCCAACGCCTGCTAAACACGCACAAGTACGCCGAGCTGAAGGAAGCTTCAGCTCGCGCTCTACAACTTTGCCTGAGGAAACTGGCGCCCGATCACTACCTGACCGGCATCTGTCTCGACTGGCTGGCATATGCCGAACAAGGCTTGGGGAGCCATTATGACGCGCTTCTGCATCTGGAAGCGGCAGCCTCAATTCTATCCGAATGGAAAGCCTACGACACTCATTGCAAAAACAATATCCTGCCTCGCATCGCAGGATGCCGTCAAATGCTGGGTTTCGATTAAGAAGGCTAAACGACAACTGCGGTATTCAAACCTGAATTACATCCATGAAGCTCATTCACAAACTCCGTCTTCTGGGCATCGCGTGCGGCTTTGCGCTGCTTTGCTATTTCGCGTTCGCGCTGATCACCGGCTCGTCTAGCATCTCGCTTTCGGGCGCGCTGCTTCTCGCCGGGATTGGAACGGTGGCCGCGATCGCCGTCCTCTATCTCGGCGTAAGCTCGTTTCTCAATCGCCACTCCGGCAAGAGCCGCACGGCTAGCTGGGTTTCACAGCACACTCTGAAAAACGGGGTACAAGTGTTGGTCAGCAAAGTCGGTCACGGTCGATCGGTCAGGCGAGGGCGTGTGGTGGTTTTGCAGTATTCCGCCTACCACACGGATGTGCGCCCGGGCACCTTATTCGATACCACGAACGGACGCGCCCCTCTGGAGTGGGTCTTCGGCGGCGGACCCAATGTCGGTTGGGCAGCAGGTCTCGAGTTCCTGAAGGCCGGCACCAAGGCTCGACTGATCGTGCCGCCCGAAGTCGGCTTCGGGGCTGCCGGAGCGGGGAAAGTCGTGCCGCCTAACGCTCGCCTTATCTTCGATATCGAAGTGGTGGCAGTTCGTTACAGCGACTAGCCCGCGTTGTTTAACACTGCGACGAAAAACCTGCGTCGCCTCGGTTGTGTCCACAACCGCGCGCAAGCAAGACAAGCTGTCCGGCTCGTCCGTGAAGAAACAGGTGTGATGTCGTTCTATCCGACATCATTTTTGGAACAAATGTTGCTACATTGTTTAGTACAACAATGGATCGCAATTCGCCAGCACTCGCTTCCTGTGTATCTGGATTTCCCATTTGAACAGGAACTGCCTTCCTGCCTTCCTGCGTTCCTGGTTTTTTATTTTGAACAGGAGACGCCTTCCTGCGTTCCTGGTTTTCCATTTGAACAGGAGACGCCTTCCTGCTCTCTTGGTTTTCCATTTGAACAGGAGCCGCTTTCCTGCTCTCTTGGTTTTCCATTTGAACAGGAGCCGCTTTCCTGCTCTCCTGGTTTCCCATTTGAACAGGAGCAGCCTTCCTGCGTTCCTGGTTTTCCATTTGAACAGGAGCAGCCTTCCTGCGTTCCTGGTTTTCCATTTGAACAGGAGCAGCCTTCCTGCGTTCCTGGTTTTCCATTTGAACAGGAGCAGCCTTCCTGCGTTCCTGGTTTTCCATTTGAACAGGAGCCGCCCTCCTGCGTTCCTGGTTTTCCATTTGAACAGGAGCCGCCTTCCTGCGTTCTTGGTTTTCCATTTGAACAGGAGCCGCCCTCCTGTGTTCCTGGTTTTCCATTTGAACAGGAGCCGCCCTCCTGTGTTCTTGGTTTTCCATTTGAACAGGACCAACCCAACCGGTCGCGCAAGCTAGGTCAGGTGGTATTGACAATCAGACAAAGATCGACGCTTTATGTTTCAACATACAAGATTTCTAAGAATAGGCGCGGATCTTGAGAGCATCGAGGTGGCGAGCCTTCCTGCTGCCCTCGCGCAATTTTGAATCTTGCCAAGAGCGATCGCTAAAGTCCTGCTGTCCCCATTTTCTTTTCCGTTGAGGTTTTGCGTTAGACCAAACATATTGCCTGACCAAATCAGTACTTAAGGGCATGTCCGAGTCTACGCACGCGCACGCGGAATTTTCGACAAGACGTTGGCGACGAACTCAACCTGTAACCGGGATTCAACACTCAGTCAATTCGACACTTCAACTGACGGCAGCGCGCCCAGGTTGGTGTCGAGTCACTGGTGTGATTCGAATGCCCATCGCTTCGATGTCTTCAGTTCGCAACGTGCGGACCGAAGCACGACTATCAAAACCTTGAGGAGGCTTTGTAAACGATGACTCAAGCTCATGCACTCTGGAAGGAGTTGCTCGAATATGGACGTTGGGCGCCTTCGCCGCACAACATCCAGTCCTGGCGGTTCAAACTGGAGCCGGACGGCTCCTGCACCCTGCTCTACGACCCCAAACGGCTGCTGCCTGATACCGACCCGACCGGTCGTTTCTGCACCGCCGGCTTCGGGCTCCTCATCGAGATGCTCGACATCGCCGCGGCTCCTCGCGGATTGTCGGTGAAGGCCGAATTTCTCACGCGCAAGCTCGATGCCACCAAGCCCGAGCCCACGCCGTTCGCACGTCTCACGCTGGTGGAAAACCCGCGAACCGAGACGCTGCCTCGCAAACTGATCCTCGAGCGGCGCACCTCACGCCTGCCGTACGACGACGTCCCGGTATCGCGGGCGGTGCTGGACGAACTGGCGGCCGTCGCCGACAGCTTCGGGCACAAGTTCGAGTTTTCGACCGATCCCAAAGAAGTCGCATGGACCGTGCGTCTCAACGCGGACACCATGTTTTTCGACATGTCCGACCCGGTCGCGCGCAACGAAGTCGGCGGCTGGATCCGCTTCAGCCGCGCCGAAGCGAAGCGTCGCGCCGACGGACTGGCAGCGTACGCCATGCACTTCCCGGGACTCCTCATGAAGCTCTTCGTGCATGCCAACTACCTCTTCCGCATCCCCGGCATCTACCAGGGCGTGCGCTGGTTCTACGAGCGCAGCATGCGCGGCACCAAGACGGTCGCATGGCTGTCCGGACCTTACGACAACCACGACGAGTGGATCAACACCGGCCGCATGCTGGCGCGGCTCTGGCTGACGATGACGAAGCACGGTGTGTATCTGCATCCCTTCGGCTCCGTGATCACCAACGTCAAGGCACACGCGCGCCTGGCCGAACACTTCGACGACGGCTCCCGCAAGCACGACCTGTGGCTGCTGCTCCGACTCGGTCACAGCGACGTCCCGCCATCCGCTCAGCGCCTCACTCTCGAGCAACTGCTCGTGAAGTAGGCGATCTCTCGAACATACACAAAACCCTTAGGAGCAACTCCAGATGAAAATGCGTAAGTATCTCATCTTCTCGTTCGTGATCTTCGCCGCATATGTGCGCCTCTTGCTCGAGAAGTCCGGTCTCGGATTCAAGCTTCTTTTCCTCCCCGGCACGAGCCCGATGCGGGACCAGATCGGCAAGTGGAAGGCCTGGTATGCCTTCGAGAAGGCCCGCAAGGACTGCCCGGCCTACGAAGCGTTCTGCGCCCAGCACAACTGCGAAGTGACGCTTAACGGCTGGACGCCCGACTTCTCCAAGGTCGTGCCGATGGACAAGCCGAACTACATCAAGGTCTATGACATCGCCGCTCGCTGCGTCGGCGGTCGGCTGCCCACACGCGGTGCCGTGATCGACCAGTCTTCCGGCTCCACCGGCAAGCCCACAAACTGGGTGCGCGGTTCTTCCGAACGCAAGGCTGTTGCGCGCAACATCCAGCTCGCCCTGCGAGAGTTCGCCGGTCGCGACAAGAAAATCCTGTTCGTCAACGCATTCGCCCTCGGGCCATGGGCCACCGGCATGTGCGTCAGCTACTCGGTCTGCGACGAGGTCTTGTTGATCTCGACCGGTCCCGACATCGACAAGATCATCGGCACACTCGAGGACTTTGGCTCGGAAGGCTGGCTCTACGTCATCGCCGGCTATCCGCCCTTCCTGAAGATGCTGGCCGACGCCAAGAAGCTCGACTGGAAGAAATACCAGGCTCTCGGCTTCTACGGCGGCGAAGGCATGTCCGAGGGCATGCGCAGCTACCTGATGGGCACCTTCCGCGAAGTCTACGGCGACTACGGCGCCTCCGACCTCGAAATCAACATCGGGGCCGAAAACGCCTTTACCGTCGCCGTGCGCCGCTTAATGGCTTCCAATCCATCGCTGCGGCATCGGATCAACTCTGCGGTATCCAAGCTCAAGGGTCTCAACCGGCTCGAGGACGCGCTTCCGCACATCTTCCAGTTCAACCAATTGGATTACCTGGTCGAGTCCAACGACGAAGGTGAACTGATCATCACCACCACGCGCTCGTCAAACGTGTCTCCGCGCATCAAATACAACATCCACGACAACGGCCACGTCATGACGTACGGCGAGCTGTGCAAGCTGCTCGACCAGGAGGGCGTCAGCCTCCGCGCGCTGCCTCCGGCGATCGCCAACCTGCCCCTGATGTTCCACTACGGTCGCTCCGACCTGGCGGCATCATGGTGGGGCTGCAAGATCCCGCCCACCGACCTGGAGAAGATCTGCTTCGAGATCGCAGAGCTGGCCAAAATCTTCAACTCGTTCCGCCTGATCACGAGCGAAAACGAGAAGCACAACAAACTTCTCGAGATCGCGATCGAACTCGGCGACGGACAGCCCATCCCGGCCAACGCCGCAGCACTGGAAGCGCAAGTGATCCAGTTGCTCGAACACCACAACCAGGACTTCCGCGAATCTTCGCGCATCGCCCTGGCCGAAGGTATCGTCCCGAAGGTCGTGTTCTACGGCTTCCGTCAGGGTCCGTTCGTGGGCTCGGACATCCGCTTGAAGAACAAGTACACCGAGGACAGCAAGAAGTAACCACCTGTGGTGGCACGACCTCCGTCATCCGCCACCCCAGCAAACCGAGACTAACCTGCCCCCGACCGGCAGGTGGTCTCAATAACGACCCGAGGCTCCACGTGTATCGGCGTGACGGTGCCTGTGCAAACAGGTATCGACACGCCGAAGCCTCACTCCTGAAACCGGCAGAAAGCCGGTCTTCAATATTCGGTTTTTAAAGGAACCACCATGACTGATTCTCCACAAGACCCGTTTTCCGCTCCGATCAGCGAACCGCTCAAGCGTGCTCGCGACCGGTTGTACTCAATCTCCGGCGGCAACGCCCGTTCAGGCGATGTTACTCTGGCGCGCCTAACCACCGCTCAGCGCACCGATTATTTCAAGTCGGTCGACTTCCGCGCCTGGGTGGCATTCGAGAAGGCAGCCGGCAGGCAGGTTTTCTGGCTCAAGGACGTCGACAAGACGCAGGCAGCCGGCGACATCTTCACGTTCTTCTTCGACTGGCGGATGCGCAACAATAAGTTCAGCCGCCCGCAACTGAAGGCAATCTCGAAGTACCTGCAACTCAGGCGCGGAAAAATGCTCGGTGCCGGTATCGCTCTGACGCGGGCAGCATGCGCACTGGCCGGCAACCTTCCGCAATTCGCCGAACTCACCCCTGCAGCCGCGCTTCGGCTCTGGCAACAGAAGGAGGACGGCGGCGAAGGCATCGGTATGCTTGACCTCTGGTCCAACGTCTACTGGCCGTCTCAGATCGGCATGACGCGCGAAGAGAAGTTGGCTCAGGTGCAGGCGTTCGCGCCTACCTACGCCAGCCGCATCTATCCGGGCGTCAAGGAAGAGAACCTGGCGCTTGCCGATGCCGGCGTCGAGGTCGTGATCGTCACCAACGGCGATCAGGAGCTGGCCATCGCGGTTGCGCCATTCATGGGCGTCAAACCCGAGAACGTCGTCGGCTCGCATCTGAAGTATGATGGCGAGCATTCCACCGGCGAAAACCACACCTATGAGGTGCTCGCCGAAGAGTGGGCTTCCCGCCCTCAACCCGGTAAGCCCTTGAGCTTCCACTACTGGATCTACATGAATCGTAAGCGCTGGGGTTGGGACCATCTGGACGAACACCAGATAGTCATCGCCGGGCGTGACGGTGACTCCGCCTCCTCGGACGGCGGCATGATGATCTTCCTGCCCACGCCTGCCATCGGCAACTTCATGGTCGACACTCCGGGCGAACCGCAGCGTCTCAAGAAGTTCCAGTCAGTGACCTCCAAGTACGGCTGGACGAAGGGGCAGTTCTTCACGCTCGTACAGAGCCCGTCTCGCAACGGCTGGAAGCCGTAGCGAACGAACCTGCCTCAACCGGCAGCACCGCCAGTGGTGCTGCCGGATCATGCTCATACGTTTCGACGACACCGCCCGCGATGCTCGTCAAACCGGACGCCTAACAGCGACCGGTGGTGGCTCACGATTCTTCGCTTCGGCAAAGTGCCGTAGCGTTCACTCACAAAACGGGCTAAGTCCCACTCCGAAAGGTTGAATGCCATGAACAACAACACCAAGGTCCTCTCGTACCTCTGCGGCGCGCTCCTGTCCTTCGTCGTCGCCGCGCTGTTCCAATTCGTCTTTCACTGGGGCGCCGGCGTCTTCGTGACCCTGAGCGCGCTCAGCCTCCTGTTCTGCGCCACGCAGCCGCAGACCGTCGAGTCGTACATGCCGGGCGGACTCCGCACGTTCCTGTTCGTCGTCGGTCTCATCCTGACGGGCGTGTTCGGTCTCATCTTCATGAGCTGGACGCTGCTCGCCATCTACCTCGTGGCCTTCGTCGCCTTCACGCTCGCCGCCATCGCCCGCGCCTGACGACCAGGTCGTCAGCTTAGCCCGAGCGAACTGACGACATCGCGATTCGGAGACGGTACCAGGACAAGGTCCTGGTACCGTTTCCCTTAAGTTTTCACTCTACTACCTTTTATCATGGCTCAACATGGACATTCGACATATGAAATCGACTGTGTGATCGTCACGTGTGATTTGTATGATCTTTGCGTGACCTAGCCTGACATGCGGATCGGAAATACTAAAAACAGCTGCGATATTACAGTTTTCCTCCAACAGTTATCGGTTTTACATTCCCACTGCAGTGGTCACAAGATAGCTGATAGCGTTCGCGATTGGCGACCTGAGCCTCACCAGCCCGACCGTCAACTTTTTTTCGAACACCCATAAAACTGTGATTCAACACAATATCGCCAGTCGCTACGCGCATTTTGCAATGGCGAAATATCGTCATGATTAGGCACGAATTACTTTGGCATTTATCTCAACAGAGTGGCACGTTACCGTTTTGTAATGACGTAAAGAAAAGTCCGAATACCGCCAGTTCTGCTAGGTTTACAGAAACAAGCTCAGTGGTGATTACCCCACTGGATTTGATCAAAAACAAGGCTTATTACATGAAAGCTTCCCGGTATGAGCTTTAACTCTGATTTGAATCTAACCATTTTCGAGTTGCCACTCTCATTCTTATTTTGATATTAGTCAATTGCTACTTTCTCTGTTTGTTTCTCCCGAGCGCCTTAAACCACTTCCACTTTCGCCAGCCTCCCAAATCGTCGAGTCGCACCGCTTGTGTGTCTCGGGCAGGACTGCGTAGTGCGGTTGCGCTCATCTGAAGCGGTTGGTTTTTCTATTCGCACCGCGAAGGCAATGGCTTTCGAGTTTCGGTGCGGATTTATCAAACTAACCGTGGCTGCCCCATGTTTCACACGTCCGGCTCTATACGGCCCCGAGGACGTGTGATTGACCTTTTCGGGCCTAACCTCTAATCGGAAAGACCAAACATGAGCACTCTCGGAACCTTCACCAAGAACGCGGATCTCGTCCCCTCCGAACGCGACCTGGTCGCCCTCGCCTGGGACGCCTCCTCGCGCGCGCACTGCTTCCAGTCCAACTTCCCGGTCGGCGCCGCACTCGTGGCCGTCAACGCCGCCGGCGCCAGCAAGACCTTCGCAGGATGCAACGTCGAGAACGACTCGTTCCCGGCGACCATCTGCGCGGAACGCAACGCTGCCACCACCGCGATCGCTGAGGGCTACACGCGCTTCACCGCCGTCGCCGTCGTCTGTCGCAAGCACCCCGGCGGCTCGCCCTGTGGTCTGTGCCGTCAGGTGCTTCGCCAGTTCGGCTCCAAGGACGCCGTCCTGCTGAACATCTGCGACCACGACAGCAACGTCCTGCGCGCCACCGTCGGCGAACTCCTGCCCGCACCCACCGGCGCGTCGGAGCCGTTCGCCGGACTGCACTACACCGAGCGCCAGATCGTCGATCGCGTCCTGCGCCAGGCCGCGCTCTCGCACGTTCCGTACTCGAAGAAGCCCCGCGGCGCTGTCGTCGTGGCGGCCAACAAGGCCGGCGATCGCAAGCGCTACGCCGGCACGCAGGTCGACAACGCCAGTTACGGTGGCACCATGTCGGCCGAACGCAGCGCCATCGCCGCTGCCGTCTCTGCGGGCTACACCAACGTCCTCAAGCTCGCGGTCACGGGCGAAAACCCGATCGACGGCGAGTGCCTGCAGGTGCTGCGTGAATTCGCAGCCCTCTCCGCGGACGTGCTGTTCGTCGCGCCCGACAAGTCGATCGTGCGTGCCACGCTCGACCAGCTCCTGCCCGATTCGTTCGGTCCCGATTCTCTGTAACCCAGACTCGACCGCTAACGTCTAACGGCACTACGGGCGGTGCCGCCGCGATCTGTCGCACGGCACCGCCCAGAGAGCAAGCTCGCATCAAGTGATTGGTGTGGAGCGTTTAAGACGGTGTTCCTCACCGTCTGTTTCATTCCCCCAACTGCAACAACTGTTCGTTCCGGACGTTCCGAAAGAACAACAAGACCGAAAGGAGGTCACGATGTACATTTGCAGCTGTCACGCCGTGACCGATGGAGCCATCCGCGCTCACATCAAGTCCGGTACACGAACTTTCGCCCAGCTCGCCAAACAGACGGGCGTAGCCACCCAGTGCGGTATCTGCGGTCGCCAAGCCAAGGAGCTCTTCTACCAGATTCTGGAACAAGAGACCGGCATCAAACGGCAGCAACCCGCAACTCCTGCAGCCGCCTCGGCTGTGCAGGCGTCGGCACCGGTTGTCGAAAACTCCGCGTGCGCAACCGCTCCGTGCGGTCGTGCCGGTGGCTGTCAGGGCTGCCCGGGATTTCCCGAGCATCACGAACCGAAGAAAAAGCGCTGATGTGCTGACACCTTCGGTGATACCAAAACCGGCAGAGGAAATTCATCCTCTGCCGGGGCAAGTCGAGGTTCGCCAACGACTTGCAACGGCAGGAGAAATCCGTCTTCTGTCGAGTCTAACTTCAGTGACAAAAAGGAATTTGTCATGGGTTTCCTGTTCGACTTCTTCTACTTCATCGGCGCACTTGTCGTCGGCGGTTTCACTCTCGGTCTGGCTGCTTTCGCGGGCGCCTGGATCAGCGGTTTCGAAGCCATTCTCCTCTCCAATGCCTTCGCGGGCAAGGAGAAGGGCGTCGGCAAATCCGCTGCCATCGGCTGTGCGCTGTTCGTCCTCTGGGCGCTCTACTGCCTCTTCACAGCAGCATCCGTCGGCGCCGCGCTCGTGTCCGTCATCGGTCTGATTGCGGTCGCTGCGGTCATCCTGGTGGTGAGCTTCATTCTGTTCGCCATCTAGTTCCACTGCCAGGTCGCTCATTAGTACAGATGCTGTTCAAGCTTTGAACAGCATCTTGCTCAGCGCGCTTTCTACTTCTCTTTTTAGTATGTTTTGCTGTAGTATTTAAACTAAAGAACCGAAACGTTGAAGAACTGCAGGTGCAGGTCCTCAACGCTCGGTTCACAACGACTTCGGTAAACTCAATCACAGTCGCGAATCAAGGCACCAACCGCCAGCGTAACCGTTGCTTATTTCTGCCTGGAGCGAAACTCTTCGACCCCTCGAAGCAACGGAGTACGGTACGTCGAGAAGACTTCGGCGGCGTCGAACATGTCCGAGTTCTCCGTCGACGATAACTGACGCGGATACTTCGGATCGGCCATCATCACGGTGACGCGAGGTTTCTCGGTAGGCGACAGGATGAGCATGCCCTGTCCCTCCTCCGAGCCGCGACGCTCAAGGATAAACATGCCGTTGTGGCAGAGAACGTAGCCATCGAAGCCGGCTTTGTTGAACGCATGGTTCAAAGCCGACCCGATTTGCGACCGCGCGTACGGCTTGTGCGCGTAGCTTTCGATCAGAGTCTTGACCGTGTCAAAATCGTTTTCCGCAATCGCAGTGACAATCCGACAAGCGGCCTCGATTTCGGCATCAGCAACTGGCGGCTTCTTGGCGCCCCAATCCAGCTTGGCGTCGAGCTTCCCGCGCTCCTGATTACCGAAGTGGTCCCGGTCGATGCGCGCCTCCTCATCGGTGCGCAAAATGTTGTTGACGTAGCCGGCGGCAAGCTGAGACTCACTCTTCGGCACCATGACTTGATGCACATCTTTGAACCCATGGACGAAGGCGAATCCGCCTACGACCAACACCACCACCAGTAGTGCCCCCCGAAGAGCGAAGCGGCTACGACTATGCGCGGACCGATTGCGCAAAAGTCGCATTCCGGCAACCACGCTGCCCACCCAGAGAATCAGACCCAGCGCCATGAGTAGCAGTCCCACGTCACCACTGGAGCCGGTTCTTAGATCCGGCTTCAATGTCAACTCCTTGTATCCGGCGCCCGGCACTAGACGCTTCGTCGGCACTTCGACCATCAGTTCTCGCTCTGCAAAAGCAAAGGTTTTCGCCGTAACCAGGTCGATACGATTGGCCGTATTGGCACCGGTGACGGTGGCACGACCACTGCGTTGCAGAGCCAGGGCCAGCGCCTCGGCGGTGCCGCTGGTTTGCTCATCTACGAGAACGGAGAGCTTACAGGTCACCACTTTCGCTGGCCGCTCAACCACCGTTTCGTCCATACCGGTTTGCGAAACCAACGTCGCCTTCCCTTCCTTCAGCGTAATGAAAAGGCGCGTTGTCGTCTCCTGACCGGACGCTTTCTGACGGTAGCAAATCAAGTCGCCATCAGCCTTCGAGATAAAGCGCGCCGCTAGCCGAGCCGCCAGTTCCGGATTCTCTCCAGAAGCACCACGCAGGTCAATCACGCACTCCGGCTGCGCGTTCAACCGGTCGACGTATTTGTCGACCGCCGCCGGCAGCTTTGCCCAATCGAGATTGGTCAGTCGCAGTGTGTTCTCGGAGTAGCCGAGCGACAGCTCTTCGTTGAACACAATGCCACGAGTGAGCTTGAGATTGACCTCCTCCCCGCCACGCAGGACGGTCAGCTCGAGATCCTCGCCGAGCCTACCGGTTGTGCGACTGATGAAGTAATCCGGGTCGGTGCCCACCATCGGATAGCCATAGGTTTTGGTAACGACGTCGCCTACTCGAAGCCCGGCCGTCTCAGCAGGACTGTTGGCGAACACCTTTTCGACAGTCACCGTCATCTTCGTCTTGCCGGCGCCGTATGCGATGCCCAGCTTGTCACCGGCATTCCGTTTGACGGTGACTTCCCGTTCGTGCTCGCCTTCCAGCACGGTGAGCCGGACTTCGGTTTTGTTCGATAGCAGAAGTTTGAGCGAGTCGACCAGGTCCGAACCTTGAAGCCGCACCCCTTCTATCGCGACAATCGTTGTTCCGGCGCTCAGTCCGGCAGTCTTCGCCGGACTCGAATCCAACACTTCCTGAATTTCGAACCCCTTCTCCAACTTTACGTCGAAGTGGAACTGCACGCCTATACCGATGTAACCGCTCTCCATGCGGCATTTGTAGTTTTCGACATTCTTGGAACCGAGGATGCGCAGACGGCTGTCGACCGCGCTGGACAGCATGATGTCGACCGCGACTCGCAGATTGCCCGTCACGTCGAGCTTGCCGTTGAAGCGCTGCGGCCAACCGTTCCAGCCGACGGGTAGCGTGCCGATGTAGGTGTCAGCGACATACTGATTGACCTGTTGGTAGGTCGCGTCGAGAACGGCTGGTGCCGGAGCGGGCTTGGGCGGTGGTTCGTCCCCGGCATAAACGCCTGCGGTGACGCTTAAAGCACAAAGCGCGGCAAAGACCAAACGAAGGTTCGGCATAATCACTCCAGAAGAAAGGTGTTGATGATCTAACGCTCGATGACTCGGCAAGCGGGTTTCGCTTGCCGAAATATCAAAATCCATGACAACCCGGTCCGACCCGAAACGGGAAGGCGCCGAGCCCAAGCGGCTCGACGCCCATCCCGAATCAGTACACCCGAATCAGCGCATCAGCGCAGGGGCGACCTTAGCGACCGTACGGGTAGTACGGACGGTTGTAGGGATAGCGGTTGTACGGGTTGTTGTACGGGTACGGGTTGTACCGTGGGTACGAGTTGTACGGGTACGGGTTGTACCGCGGATACGAGTTGTACGGATTGTACCGCGGGTAGTTGTAGTACCCGCCGTAGGGGCGATAGCCGTAGCCATAGCCGCCGTAGCCGCCGATGTTGAGCTGGAAGCCGCGTCCGCCGACGCTGATGCCGCCGGGACCGACGTAGACGCCACCAGCCTGCGCGGTGGCAGTGCCGGCGGTTAACATCAGGGCGAGGCCAGCAACCGAGGCCAGGAGAAAGTTCTTCATCATGTTAGTGCTCGCTATGTTCGAGTTCTTGTTTGTGCTCTTGCACATCCCCTCACAACTCCGATCACACAGCGCAGTTTGCCAGGCACACAGATCACATCCAGCCACCCGATCGGTGCTGAATGAATGATTTGAATTTGCCGGGTTTGGTGCGCTGTGTGGTTCCGAAGAAAATGACGAGGACGAAGAGTACCCACGACACTATCTACATAGAGACTCGGACACAACATGTTCTTGTCTAAACCGAAACATCAGCTCCACTTCACAAAAAAGCCAGGGGTAGGGCTTCTACACCGCCGGAACTTGGTGAAAATTTCAAGATACCAAGTCCTCTTAGCCGTTTCAAAGCTACATTTAGATAATGCGGCTATTCGCTCTGATATTGGTCAATATTCAGTTTAAATCATTCAATACCACGGCTTTACGGACTGATCGGTGCGTAACCCAAAACCGTGTCACCGCAACGTGACAGCCTTCGTAATTTTCCCATAGCGGGTACAAAATGGTCACACAATATCCCTAGGGTAAGTGCTGTCGGGACTTTCGCAATATCAAGTCCTCCCCCATGAAGAAAATCGCTAGGGAATGGTTATGGTTAAAACAGCACTTCCGCAAGAACTGTCCAATTTGATTGTTGAGTACGAAAAACAACTCAATACCAAAGAATTTTCAGCGCACACCAAACGCGCATACATCTCGAGAAACAAAAAGTTTCTCTCCTACCTCTGCGAAGAAGAAGGTATCTCGTCGTTGATGGCGTACGACAAGGGTTGGTCCGAAGTCATCAATAACTATAGAGACTTTCTGAAAAGCGAACATCAGGCTTCTTTGAATTCAATCAATAACAGCCTCACCGCTATCGAAGACATCTTCAATTTCGCAGGCGTCGACATGGGTCGCGTCGAGCGCGAGGCCTGGCCAAAATCCATGCCGCGCTGCCTGACTGTTCACGAACAAGAAATGTTCGTCAACGCAGTCTATCGCACCAAGTCTTCAAAGGACAAAGCCATTGTTCTTTTGCTTCTATTCACCGGAATAAAGATTGGCGAATGCGCTTCGCTCGATATCGACGATATCTATATCAGCGCGCACACCGGTCGCATCACAGTCAAAGACGGACGCATCATACCACTGAATACGGTGGCACGCCGCGCTCTGATCCAATGGCTGATCGACCGTCACAAAAAGTTCGGCGAAACCGCAGAACGCGCACTGTTCCTCAATCCGCAAGGCAAGCGCATATCTACGGTCGGCATCGATTTGATCGTCAGAAAGATCGGTCACAAGGCTCACCTCAACTTGTCCGCTCAAGTTCTGCGTGACACCTGCCTGAGCAACCTGGTCAAAAACGGCAACGACCTCCTTCTGGTCGCCCAGATTGGCGGTCATAGAACTATCGAAACAACCAGACGCTACACCAGCGTTCGCAGTTTCGATGCACATGATGCGATGGAAGCACTGGGGCATTAAGCCTTCCATAAAGCATCGTTTTAACCTTCTCTACGACATTGCAAACATAGACAAAGTCCGGCTTATAAGGGAACTTCCCGAGCCGGACTTTTCTTTTGGCAGATCTAAACAGCAAAGGCACTTTTGGAAAGCGAGGCGGGCCCTAGTTGCGTGCAAAAACTCACTGACACGGAGTCCCGAAACGGACCTGCCCCCAGAGGGCAGTTGGGCGCCAAACCGCATGACTGGTCGTTCTTTCAATACAGCAACGAGCCGACAGAACGATCGATTTCGACGAACAGCACCAAAACTCGGTCAGGGTCACGCTTTGCCACTAGCGCAATTTCCCACCATGTGCAATAGTGGTAATACATAGAGATTACAACCCGCGCCAGCGCTGGGTTTCGCGAAGCTATTGACGCTTTGCCGTTGATCTCACCAGGCAAGCGACAACAACAAACAGCTTACTAATACTGTCCCTGTGCTATAGAGATCGCTAAGTGATTTGCGGTCCGAGTTTAATAACCAGTGAGAACGAATAGAAACACTTTCACCGTAATCGCGGTCAGCTTGCTGGTCTTACTAATTAACGGTTACGCCAACCCGGCATCAGCAGCATCGCATCCTGTTAACGAAACCGAGTCGGCGGCGGAAATATCCGACGAAAACGACCGACTCTACGACGAAGTTTGGAATTTGATCAGCGACAACTTTCTCTATCGAGACAGGCTAAAAAACTGGAATTCATGGCGACACAAATTTGACGGTCACATGAAGACAAAAGCCAGCTCCAACACCGCCATTAACACCATGCTGGATTCATTGTCCGATGAATACACATTCTTCCGCGATCAAAGTGCCACTGAAGAACGAAAAATATTGCGACAAAAAACCAAAGTGGTAGAACACAAAATGCTCGACGGTCAGGTCGGATACATTCACATAAGCACCTTCAATTCAGTCTTTTGTGTGCCTGAAACCGCACGAGCACTTATTGAACTGAACCAGGCCAACGGCATTATTCTCGATCTCAGAGACAACTGCGGCGGATCGATCAATTCCACATTCGATGTTTTTTCACTGCTGACCAAGGCAGGAAAGTTCGTCACCATGAAGGGTACGGCTGATCACGTCGACTCTTTCGAAGAGATGACCCTCTGCGACAATTCAGCACTTTCAACCGCCGATGGTGTGACATTGAGGAAAGAGCGCATCAACAATTTGTCAGGTCAAAAACCACTGGTGGTGCTGGTCGACCAAAACACCAAGTCGGCGGCGGAAATGCTTGCTGGCGCTCTTCGGGACAACGGACGAGCGACTGTCGTAGGCTCGAGAACATTCGGAAAGGGCATTGTTCAACGAGTTTGGGAGTTTCCCAACAACACGTCGATCAAAATTTCGTCGGCCAAATATTATCTTCCTGGCGGAACTAACATTCACAAGATCGGACTTGTGCCCGATCTTTCAGTTGATACCACTCTGGTGCCTAAGATCAAAACCGGTAATCGCGGGCCGCGGAAAAATCAGCCACAAATTGCAGCAAGCGGTAACGGACCGGCCGACAGACCGATTGAAACAGAACAAATCGCCCATGACGGCCAATTGTCAGGAGATTCAGATACAGCTTCCACAGCCAATCGCGATGCGATGCTCACCGAGGCGCGCACTGTGTTGAAACGAAAGCTAGTGTCGCTAGCGAAACCGTAAGACTGAGACACCGCAGATCTCAAGAAGCGCTTTTCAGGTTGTCAGCATTGTTTATCAACGTCCTTCTTGAATAGCATCTCTGCGCTTATATCAAAAGTTTGTTTCGTGTGAGTTCAAGACCTCAGTTCCAATCTTCTCACCAATAATCATAATTGCGAATTTTGCTGCAAAGCAAACCTACGAAGCTAGCCATGAAAAAAACAACGCGAACCGTCCTGATCTGTACGGTGCTTCTCACGTTGGTTGCTGTTTCAGCGAGCTACCGCTCGCCCCCTACTAAGGCCGAACAACCCATGGCCACGAACGACGTCACTGCCGCCACTAACAGCGGCAACCCGCAAGCCACCCCGGATCTCGACACCATCGTCCCCGATGGCAAAGAGCTCACTTTCGACGAATTGCAGAAACGAGCCCCGGACGTAGCTCAGCTCCTGTCGCCACTCAAGCCCACGCACATCAAGCGCTCGGGCAACCGGTTCACGCTCACCACCACTCCGGCAACGATTGCCAAACAAGGTGTCACTGTCTACGTCTCAAGCAAAGTTTCGTGCGAAGCGACCAAGGCCGGCAACGTCATCACAATGAAGAATATCGACGGAGTCGAAGTCAACGTCGGACTTGGCGGCAAGTTAAAGCTCAGGGAAGCTGTCATCACCCCTGGTGCCAACGACACCGCACAGGTTGATGGGAAGCTGGAAGTCAGCCGCTGGCTGCCGTACGTTCCATTCTCCGTAACCGTCGACACCAAGTAAACAGTTGCCTGTTTCGGCGACCGGTTTGAGTTACGGACACCGTTCCGTGAGCGATGCACTGACAGATTGCAGCGCTCACGAAACGGATCCCAACCGCATCTTTTCCGCGCTTCCACGCGCGTTTTTCTTTTCCCTGCGCGGCGACGACGCTGGTTTGCGCGCCGCCCGTTATCACTTCTCGATGGCGAAATCGCGGTCGCTGCGTTGCGCAGGATTCGATTTCAACATCGTAACAACGAAAGAAGAAGCCTTATGCGCCATATCGGAGTTATGGGCGGAACCTTCAACCCGCCACACAATCTCCACCTTCTGGTCGCCCAACTGGCCGGCGAGCAGTACGGCATGGAGAAAGTTTTGTTCATTCCATCGGGACAGCCGCCTCACAAGAAGGCGAATCTGCTTCCGGCGGATGTGCGCTTCGAACTTACGGAAGCCGCCGTGGCGGGTAATCCGCTGTTCGAGGCCTCACGTATTGAAGTTGACCGACCCGGCGTGACCTGGTCGATCGACACTCTGCGTGCCCTCAAGAAAATCTACGGACCAGGCGTCCGTCTAAATTTCATCATCGGTGACGACAATCTGCCTGTGATTCGCGACTACGCAAAGCGCAAGTCGCTGCTGAAACTGGCGCGTTTGGTCGTCTGCCCGCGCAAGCGTGTCGGCAACCAGCGCAACATCGCCGCCTGGCGCCGCATGATCCCTGAAGCCGACATGGTTTTCGTGGATTGCCCGCTCTTCCCGTTCTCCAGTACTCTCGTCAGGGACTGGCTCGAGCAAGGTCGCGACGTTCGATATCTGGTACCGGCCCCGGTGCTCGCAATCGTCAACACTCGCGGCTACTTCAAGAAGTAAATCGCGTCCTGGCCGCTTGGCTCCATCGGCCAAGCGGCCTTGTTTTTTCTTTTGACATAAACTCACTTAACGAGTAGAAAGCTGGAAACAGGAAATTGTATGAACAGAAATCTGATTAGCAGAATTTTGCGCGCCTTGACTGCACCGTTCACCCGCATGCCGGGCGAATCGTTTGCAGGTGAGCTGCCGGCAATCACTATGCTGCAGTCCCAGACCGCTCAACTGCTCTCCGCGCACGTTCATTACCTTGCTGGCACGATCGGCGAACGTCACATCGGGCGTTATGACGCACTGTGCGCCAGCGTCGACTACATCGCAGGAGCCTTCGAGGCTAGCGGATACACGCCCAAGCGGCATGGATTCGAGCTTCTCGGCAAAACCGTCTACAACGTGGAAGCGACCCTGCCTGGCAAATCCGGTCGCACCCTCGTCGTTGGCGCGCACTACGACTCGATTCCCGGAAGCTCCGGCGCGGACGACAACGCATCGGGAACAGCTGCCGTTCTCGCCCTGGCAAAACTGCTCAAGGATTTCGCTCCCAACGACACGATTCGCTTCGTGGCCTTCGCCAATGAGGAGCATCCGTGCCTGCCGGCGACAACCATGGGCAGCTACGAATACGCCAAAATGTGCAGCCAAAATGGCGACCGGATTCGCATGATGGTGCTCGAGATGTTGGGCTTCTTCAAACACGAGGACAACAGCCAGCACTATCCGTTTCCGTTCAACTTGATTTATCCGACAACGGGTAATTTCCTCGGTTTCGTAGGCAACTGGAAGTCGCGCCAGCTGTTGCTTGACTGTATCAGCTCATTCCGCCGTCACGGAAATTTTCCGTCAGATGGCGTCGCCGCGCCCGATTTCTTCCGCGACATC
The DNA here is from genome assembly GCA_044225915.1 of Obscuribacteraceae bacterium (SeqCode). Taxonomy (GTDB): domain Bacteria; phylum Cyanobacteriota; class Vampirovibrionia; order Obscuribacterales; family Obscuribacteraceae; genus JADYXR01. The sequence continues at coordinate 75,212 of JBGAHZ010000015.1, read as the reverse complement.
GGTCGCTCCGATCACTGGGGATTCTGGCAGTTTGGCTACCCGGCAATCATGATTACCGACACGGCCAATTTCCGAAACCCACATTACCACACGGAACTCGACACTCCGGACACCGTGGATTACGAGTCGATGAGTCGGGTGGTTACAGGCATCGCCGACATGGTGAAAGAAGTTGCCGGTTATCGCGACTAACAGCTGAACGTCATCTTGCCAAAGGAAACTCGGAGCCGAGCACCACCCACGGTGCCCCAAGCTCCGAGTTTTTCTCAAAACATTTTCTACTACATCTTGTCCTAGCTTATGGAGTGCGCTTTTTAGAACGGTCCGTGGAAACTCCTGCAACCTGTACCTGACTTTCTTCGAACGATTCGATGACACCACGCATGCGGACGAATACATTCCACACCTTTTCAAAAGTTCCGTTCAAGAAACTGTCCTTGTTCAGTTCGAGCTTTCGAACTCCAATCGAGACAAAAAAACTCCCCGCAAGGCGAGGAGTAGATAGCGGCTCTCTAATTTTGTGCCCAGAGAGCGATTCGAAGTTTACGAATTGCCTTCCTTCGAACTGTTTTCCTGGTTGGGTGGAAGATTTTGTTCTTTTGACATTCGTCGCATAGGCACGATGTTATGGAGGTTGGTCATAATATCCTGAACCAAGTCCTTACGCCCTCGCTTTTCATAGAAACGCGACAACCATTCAAGTTCTCGCAACGGGGAATTGTTATCTCTCTCGCTGCCCATAACCGTGTTCCTCATCTCCTGTGGACTCTCTGATACAAAATAGATAGCACAACTTTTTCATTCGATGCGAAATTATTTTGGGCTCAAACCCTTCCTGTCATTGAGTTTGCGCAAAACTTTCTGTAGCTGATTCGACACATTGAAATCATGAGAGCTCAAAGGTGTGCTAGATGACCTGTGGAGGTGAAATGCACATGACAGACAAACATCCACATATATACACCTGTTTGGGTAAGGTGATTAACGAGCGACGCAAGAAGCTTGGTATGTCGCAGGAAGAGCTGGCAGAAAAGAGCGGTATCGACAGAGCTTTCATAAGTAACGTCGAGCGGGGAAAACGCAGCCCCAGCTTCAGATCCGTGGCACATCTTGCCGGCGGTCTGAAGATGCGTTATTCGAGACTGGTCCATAAGTGCGAAGAATGCGAGCGGGACCAAAACGGCGAATCCGCCCCGGAATAGGCGTCAAACCCGAATTCTCACCGCAAATTCAATCATTGCGTCAGCCAAAATGGAAGCCGAGAAAAACGTTTTAAATGCATCGCCACTACCGGCGGTGCGTTTTTTCTTGAAAAATTGCCAACAAATTAAGCTACGTGTTGAAAGCCAAAAACAGATTTACATCTTATAACCCTACTTTTATAGGCCATTACTCCCAGAATTCGGTCCACCGTGGCAAACTATTGCTGAATAACAGCGGCTGACGGTGATGTATCACCTAATTGACAAACTCGTTAATGGCGCACTCAAGGGCCGATATCTGACTCTTGTCGCCACCGCTATTATTCTCATTGCCGGCATTGTCGCCTGGAAGCGTTTGCCGCTGGAAGCCTATCCGGAACTTTCCAACCCCCAGGTTCGAATAATCACACTTTTTCCCGGCAAAGGCCCCGAGGAAGTAGAAAAGCTTGTAACTATTCCACTGGAGAAAGAACTCTACGGAATACCGGCAGAGACAGACTTGCGATCGTTATCTCTTTACGCGCTTTCAGTAATCACGGTCACATTTACTGATGGCACCGATACGACACTGGCTCGCACCCGAGTGTTGGAGCGCATGTCCAGCGCCGATCTGCCCCCCGATGCACATCCAAAGCTGGAACCGGATGTCGGCTCGCTGCGCGAAATCTATAGATATTCACTACACAGTAACTACTACTCTCCAATGGGATTGCGCTCGATCCAGCAATGGGATCTCGAAAAGGTTGTTCGCCAGGTGCCGGGTGTTATCGGGATCGTCAGTGAAGGCGGTCCGACGAAGACTTACCAGGTGCAGATCAATCCACACCGCTTAAGGGCTTACGACGTCACACTGCAAGAAGTGTTTGCCGCTATCGAGCGTTCTAACGCCACCTCCGGCGGTGGTTTCATGGAACGCGACGGTCAGGCGATGATCGTTCGTCAACTGGGTCTTCTAAACGGTATCAACGACATTAAGGAAGTCGTTGTCAAAGAAACAGATCAAGGCATCCCCATTCGCATCAAAGACATCGCCACTATCGAAATCGGACCAATGGTGCGTCGCGGACAAGTTGGGAAGAACTATGAAGACGATGTAGTGGAAGGCATTGTTCTTCTGCGTCGAGGGGAAAACGTATCGCGCGTTCTGACTGCGTTTAAAGAACGCATTCCCGACCTGATTTCACGACTCCCGCAAGGAGTTAATTTCGAAACTCTGTATGACCGGTCCGGGCTGGTTGAACAAACTTTGAAGACGGTCGGCAAAAACATTGCCGTAGGGATTGGGCTTGTACTCTTGTTTCTCGTCCTTTTCCTCGTCGACATTCCTGCCGCTGTAATCACCGCGATTGTTATCCCAATCTCTATTTTGATCGCGTTCATTTATCTGACCTTGTTCGATATCCCGGCTAATTTGCTCAGTCTTGGTGCGATCGACTTCGGGATCCTGGTCGATAGCGCCGTGGTCATGACGGAAAATATTATTCGCAGACTTTCCGATGAAGGCAAGGAGATGAGCCCCCAGGAAAGGCTGATTCTGCTTGGCGAATCGGCGCGTGAAGTAGCCGGCCCAATCGTCTCCGGCATAGCCGTTATCATAGCCACCTTCCTTCCGATTTTTACGTTCAGCGGTGTTGAAGGAAAGTTGTTCCGCCCACTGGCAATCACGATGGTGACTGCGCTAATCGGTGCGGCCGTAGCAGCGCTCACAATCATTCCGGTGCTTCTGTCGTTCTGGTATTCACGAAAGCCGCCCACCGAGCAAGAAAGCCCGCTCGTCAAAATTTCCAACTTCTTTTACACACCGACTTTGCGCTGGTCGTTACGCCACCCGCTTCTTGTAATCGCGGTAGCCATAGCAGCCTTCGCCGGTTCCATTCAAATGTTTCTTGGATTGGGATCCGAATTTCTTCCTCACCTCGAGGAAGGAAACATTTGGTTGCGAGCAACTATCAAACCCGGCAGCGTCACGCTCGATGAGTCCGTAAAAATAGCGCGCGAGATCAGATCCAAAGTTCTGAAATTTCCAGAAGTGACAACAGTACTTTCCCAGGTCGGAGGTCCGGACGACGGCACAGACCCGGCTCGCTTTGCCGACGAGGAGTTTTACATTGGACTGAAACCACCAGATCAGTGGCGCGAAAAATTCCATGAGAACAAGGAAGTTCTCATCGAAGAAATGCGCGAGAGCCTTCAAAAGCTGCCTAACGTCAGCTATTATTTTACTCAATACATTCAGACCACGCTTGACGAGGCGCTCTCCGGAGTTCAGGGATCGTTGGTCGCGAAGATCTCGGGACCGGACTTGATGACACTCGAGTCTCTGGCCCACGAGGTTGGTCGCTCCATGAATCAAACCCCCGGCATCGTGGATGTCATCGTCGATCCATTGATCGGTCAGCCGCAGGTTTCCGTCAAAATCGACAGAGCAAAAGCAGCTCGCTATGGTCTCAACGTCGCAGATTTACGCGATCTTGTTGAAATCGCGGTCGGCGGAATGCCCGCTACGGTGGCTATCGAAGACGAGCGCCGCTACGAGGTTATTCTTCGACTGGGCAAAGAATGGCGAGAAACCCCTGAGGCGTTAAACCAGATTCTGGTCGATACTCCATCGGGCGAACGCATCCCACTCTCCCAGGTCGCTGAGGTAGAAGAAACCATCGGAGCGACGCAAATCTGGCGTGATGCTGGTTCGCGACTAGCCACCATCAGAGCCAATGTGCGCGGACGCGACCTGGCAACATCAGTGCACGAAGCACAAGACAAAGTAAAAGCAGCAGTGAAACTGCCTCCCGGTTATCGGGTCGATTGGACCGGAGAATTTCAACGACAACAAGAAGCATCTCACCAGTTGTCGATCGTCGTGCCTGTTACTCTGGCACTGATTATCATCATTCTCTACATGGCTTGTGGAACGTTGAGCGGCGCCCTGGTCATGTTCTCCGTCGTCCCGCTCGCTGCTATCGGAGCCATTCTCGCGCTTAGACTGACGGGAACCTATATGTCGATTTCAGCCGGAGTTGGCTTTATTGCACTGTTTGGTTTGGCTGTTAAGAACGGTATTCTACTGGTGTCATTCGTCAATGAATTGCGGCACGAAGGTCTATCACTACCCCGGGCAGTATACCGGGGCGCTGTGACACGGCTCAGACCGGTTCTAATGACCGCTACGATTGCGGCGGTAGGTTTACTACCAGCAGCGCTCTCAAACGAAATCGGAGCGCAAACACAAAAGCCTTTCGCTATAGTCATAATTGGTGGACTGATCTCGTGCACATTCCTTACACTATATGTGCTGCCCGCCATTTACCTGAGATTCTCACCCAGCCCCGGACGAAAAAGGTCGTAATCGTGAGCAAAGCGGATTTCAAAAACGAATCCAAAACGAACGCAAAAACCGCTCTAGTGGCGGCGGTTATGTTCGCAGGGTTGTTGCACGGATGCGCTGAATCCACAAGCTCTCTTGCACCGGCGAAACATCTGGTATCACACGACGGTCCGCAGCGGCTCACCCTGACACCAGATCAAATAAGGGATATGAAACTGTGTAGCGCACCAGTCGTATCACAAGTGATACCTGATGAACTGGAGCTACCTGGGCAAATAGACGAAAACAGCACACTGTCTACTCCTGTGATGTCCCTTGTTCCTGGACGTGTTGAAAAAGTGCACGTGCAGGTGGGCGATCATGTACGCAAAGGGCAGCATCTGGCCGAGATTCGCAGTGATGAAGTCGCCCGCATCGAGGCTGAGTTGCTTCACGAATTTCTGACTCTGGAGGTTGATGTCGAACGCACCAAAGTCAAATTGGAACTCACTCAAAAAGCGCGAGACCGGCAACAGATGTTGTTTAACGAAGGTATCGGCGCGCGGGCAGCTTTGGAAACGTCGGAAGGCGAATTTCGCATGGCCGAGGCCGAACTAAAAGCATTTCGCGAAAAACGCAGATCGGCGATCGAGACAACTCGTGAGCGTTTAAAACTATTCGGAATTGAGTCGCACGAGATCGATCGACTTTTGAAAACTCGGGTAACCGACAACATATTTGAAGTGCCTTGTCCGCGCGACGGTGTGATCGTCGCACGGGAAGTAGATCTTGGACAGATGGTCGATGTCTCAAATCAGATGTTTATGGTCTCCGATCTTTCACAAGTTTGGGTAAACGCTCAAGCGTTTGAAAAAGACATTCAATCAATCGCGCTTGGTGAGCCAATCACGCTCAAGCTCGAAAGTTATCCCGGTCGAGTGTTCCACGGCAAAGTCGACTATATTGGTTCAACACTCGATCCAAAAACACGTACATTGGCAGTGCGAGCCACAGTGGCCAACCCGGATTTCAAACTTCATCCTCACATGTACGCCCAGGTGAAATTGAAGGTCGGTGAAAAAGTCGGACTGCTCGTGCCGACTGCATGCGTGAGGAAAACAGGCGAGACTTACTTAGCGTACGTGACGTCGAAACCAGGCGTTTACGAAGAACGAAAAATCGAGATCGGACCTTATCGAGGAGACAAAGTCGAGATCAAATCAGGGTTGAAGGCTGGAGAGATGGTGGTCGCAAAAGGCAGCCTCGAGCTCAACGGGCTTGCCATCAAAATGTCCAGCGACTCCGAGGAAAAATAATGAAATTGGTAACCGCGATCATTCAACCATACATGTTCGATAAGCTGGCACGAGTCTTTCGACAGTCACATCATGCCAATTTCACGGTTTACCCAGTGAAAAGTTTCGGAGTGCCGGATGGTGTGTCCGTTGACCTGATGACCGAGAAGGTACGCGTTGACGTCATCGTCCACGATCACGAAGCAATCGAAGTCGCCGAGCTGATCGCCAAAACCGTCGGAACACACCAGGAAGGCGACGGCATAATCTACGTATCGGAAATTACCCACGCAATCAACATCAACACGGGCTTGAGCGGCGCCGAGGCGCTCGCTCACGGCGAGTAACGCGCAAGCCCGCAGTGTACTGAATTTGCAACATTTGAATTGGCAACCTCAAATGAGGCATAATGGTCTAGCTGAAGCACCCCGCCGCCCCAATTACCACGGTCCGCAATGCCTGACCCGATTCGCATAGTTGTTGTCGAAGACCATCATGTTACGCTTGATGGGTTGATTCACGGGCTTGCTCGCGAGAGCGATTTCGAAGTAGTCGGCAGTTCTGATAATTCTGACGACGGTCTGAAAGTCTGCGATGAATCGCACCCTAGCGTAGTTGTGCTCGATTTGCATCTGCCCGGTCGCCTGGGACCAGTCGGAATGATCAAAGAGTTTTTGCGTTTTTCCGATCTGAAGATCATCATATTTTCGGCTGAAAGTCGCCAGGCATTCATCCAGGAAGTTTTGAACATGGGTGTCAGTGCCTATCTCCTGAAATCGGAAAGAGTTTCGAAAGTGGCGGAAGTCATACGCCGTGTCAACAAAGGCGAAAAGGGCATCGTCACCGAAGAGCTCACGATGGATCGTAAAAAATTGACGCCATCGGAGCAGGAAGTTCTACACATGCTCGGCAAGGGTATGAAGTATCAAGAAATCGCAGAACAGCGCTTTACTTCGATCGCCACGGCCAGAAAACAGTGTGAGGTTTTACTCTTAAAACTAAACCTTGAGAATCGCGAGCAGCTGATCGCATGGGCCGTTCAAAACGGCTACGGCAGCGAGGAATTGGTTTAACTTCACTGCAACGGCTACTGACGAATTCAACGCCGGCGCTCAAACGAGGCAGCATGGGCCAAACACAGCAGACAATTTCAATCGCGGATTTGCTGTACAAAGCGAAGGTTATCTCGCAGGACCAGTTGGCGCGGGCGGTGGCAACTTCGATCAGGACTAACGCCACCATCGGCAAAGCATTGGTCGCCAACGGAACAGATCCTGAAGTAGTGCGCACCGCGGCGCTTGCCCACACGCTTTTGATTGAAAACTTGATCGTGCAGGATATGGCCGTCGAAGCGGTCAGCAAAGCGATCATAGAAAAGATAAATCTCGAAGAGGCGCTTGAGCAGCTGGGATGGAGAACCGACTATCGCCTGGTGGTCGGAAGATTGTGCCAGTTGTTAGTTGAATCGGGTACTGTTTCTGAAGCCGACATCAACAACGCAGTCGAAGCAAGCACGGCTAGCGGACTGCCTCTTGGACGAGTGCTGGTGGTCCGTCGAGTCGTTCCGGAGACGCTGGTCTACGCCGCCTTGACCGGACAGGTCATGATCAAAGAAGGAAAAATTACAAGCGATCAGGCGATCGCAGCACTGAAGCTCTCGTCCAAGGAGCGCGTCGGTATTGAAATTGCGCTGACGAAACAAGGCGCGATCCCGGCCACACGAACCGACCCGATCCGGCTTGGAGAACTTCTTAGCGCTGCCGGTTTGGTCAGTGAGATCGATCTGCTCTCGGCTGTCGAAAAGGGCATGGGACATGAGATGCCGATTGGACAAGTGCTGCTGAAACATGGACTGTTACCGCAGCATATTCTCGACAAAGCATTGACCTTGCAGTTCATGGTGAACAATCGCTCGCTTACGCCCAATGATGCAATTGCACAGCTGCAGCGCATCTCGAAGATGCCCCGCGAAGAATATCACGATACTCGCAGCGACGACTCCGGTAAAAACACCTACGGCGAAGTGAGCGGAACCTACAGCACGGCAGGAACGTATTTCAGCGGAAACGGCAGAACCGACAATGTTTTCGAAGACTACGGAAGCGCTCCGGATCCTTCCAAAGTAATGGGTTTATACAAAAAAGAAGACTGGATGAGAACGATCCAGGAGTTGACGCTGGAGAAACAAAACCTCGCATACAAGGTGGTAAGCCAGCAAGAAGAGATGAAGTATCGCCTCGCTCGTGAACTGCATGACACAATCATCGCGGACTTGATGATGCTGAAGCGCTACCTGGGCGGCGATCGCAAACTGTCAAACGAAGAGACGATCGAAATTGTCGATCATATTGTTATGCAACTACGAGATATATGCAGCGATTTCGCCCCGCGCAACTTCAAAGAGTGGGGTCTGAAGATGACTTTGAAAGACACGCTCGATCGAATGAGCGAGCGCACAGGAATTCAATCCACTTTCCTTTGCGAATTCGAAATTCCGGAACTTCCTGATCCAGTAGGTTTGCACACATACAGGATCATCCAAGAAGGTTTAAATAACGTCGAAAAATACTCAGGAGCCAGCGAAGTCGCTCTCTTGATTGAAAGACCAAAGGAGAAGACCTTGCGCTTCCGCCTGTCCGACAACGGCAAAGGGTTCAGCACCCAGGAGACAGGCGCCACCCGACGCACGGGCACGGATGTCGGTGGCATGGGCATGGGCGGCATGAAGGAGCGGGCAGATTTGATTCGATGCTTCTTTCCCACCTCGCTGTCAGTTGACTCCTCCCCCGGACACGGCTCTACGGTCACGATTGAAATCGAATTGACTTAATCTGAGAGCGCGCGGGCGACGTGGCTCCGTGCAGCACTTACGAGAATCCGCACGCAGACAGGTCGCGCAACAGACTGTTTGATGACTCCAGGAGTGGAAAGCGCTGTCCGTTCCAATACTGTGCGAATCCACAGTCCATCCGCTCAAAAGATGCTCAGCGCCCGTCTAAATCGCTGTTCTAAACACACTAACCGTCTTGTGGAGCGACTGTAAGCGCCCACGCAATCGGTCATTTAAATAAGTTGGCAAATTAATGTTGCACAAAAGCACGAGGGTCGCCTTTATTCATGCCGCTTTCGATGCTTTTATACACGTTTATGCTAAATAGAATTCGCGAATTCACGCGGACGAGTTGCCAACATATTATGGAAATATCCCCCGATGCCTGACTGACCGCGATGGAGTTCGAGCCATGCAATCCACTAAAGAATCATTCAACAGCCGAGTCGTTCCTCTGAGACAGAGCACGACAGGTAATCACCCGATCCCAATGAAGGGCAGTATCACCGGGAGTCACGCAACAATCCCAATGTCACAGGCGCGGCGCGCACGGCAGGTGAAGATCGGAAGAATCCTTCAAACATCCGGTCTTATTTCACAAGACTGCCTCCAGGAAGCACTTACTATCTCGCAAGAACTTCAACAACCAATCGGCAAAGTACTTACCAGCACTCAACAAGTAAACGACCGCGATCTTCAATCCGCACTCCTCGCTCAATCCATGATGTCCGAAGGGCTGGTTGATGAAAACGTCGCGATGGAAGCGCTGAAAATGGCTTACCGTGAAAGAGTGCCTTTCGGTCAAGCGCTTGAAACGGTCAATGCAGTTTCCTTCCATAAATCTCCAATCGCCGACGGTCTCGAAGAATTACTAGTTGCATCGGGAATGGTATCGCAAGCAGTTCTCGATGAAGCAAAACGAATCTCGATCGAATCGGGTATGTCACTGTGCGGCAGCCTGATGAGCACAAGAGCAATCGTGTTTGCTCATCTCAACTACGTACTCGAATGCATCACCCTGATCGGCGAAGGTCGCATCACTCAAGCAGTCGCAGTTAAAGCGCTCACTCTGATAAAGTTCGAAAATGTCGACCTGGCTGAGGCTCTCAAGAGACAACGCATATCGCCAAAGAGCACCCAATCGAAGATGAAACTCGGTGACCTGCTCACCGCCGGTAGTGTCGTATCCGAAAAGGATGCCCTGACCGCAGTTGAACTAGCACTGACCGAGAAGCGCTTGTTGGGCGAAATCCTTGTACGGTCCGGTCTGATCTCAGCCGAGCTGTTGCAAGACGCACTCGAAATGCAAAACCTGGTCGTAAAAGAAGTGCTCACAAAAGAAGAAGCTGCATTCATCCTCCGCAGTGTCGTCACGGACAAACAGTCCGTGCTCGAAGTTTTGAAGAACAGAAAGAGCCTTCAAGATGACGCAAGCACCGCCGGTCAAGCACTCGACCTTCTCATCAAAGCCAAGCTCGTCGATGTTATGTCCATACCACAAGCAATGGCAAAGCAACAAAGATATGAAATGGACGCGCTCAAAGCACTCGTCGCTTCCGACATGCTGAGCGCCATGGTCTGCCGCGCTGCGATCGAGACCGCACGACGCGTCGGAAACGGCGATTTGAGCCAACAACAAGCAGTTTTGGCAATCCATCACTGTGATCGCACCCGCGGTGAAATCGAACACGCTCTGGTAGAACTCGGTATGGAAGCCGAAACTTCTAAGACACCAACAGCACCGGTTAATGTCGTTATCAAAGCTCCTAAAGCGCAGAAAGCTCAAGGTGGAATGCCGAGCTGGACAAGATCATTCGAATGCATCGTTGCAGTCATCGCCGTTATTGTCGGTATCGTCGGTGGTATCGCAATGATGGTGCTCTATCCAACTTACTCCTCGCCAGCTACTGCACCTGCGGCGTCGTTCTCGCAGTCGGCCTCCTGTTCTACATCCTCGGCAAATCCTGGGAGCGCCGCGTCAACGACAAGAAAGAAGAACTGAGAAAGCAAGAAGAAGCCGCCAAACAACAAGTCAGCCGCCTTGTCAAAACCCGCACCCGCGAATCTTACTAAATATCCATACGAGCTGTTTCGCCGCAAGTTTTAACCGGTGAAAGCCAGTCTCTACATTCGATTGGAAGCACACAGAGGTTTAGCGAAGGGGCGCTTTTAAAGCGCCCGGGTCGTTTTGTTCGAACAGTCTGGGGACTAGCAAGCCCCAGGCGCTTACAAAGCAGCCCTACAGAAACGAATAGCCGGGGTCGATACGTCTACTACTCATCATTTACACCATTTGCCGATTGTCTACTACCTTTTTTAGTATCCAATCCGGAAGACCAACAAACGAAAAGCGCAGTTCGATTTCAGAGGTTCTAAGTCCGATTCGAACAGGCTTTTCACTTGCCGGCGAGTCGAGGTGGTGCCCGGCCGCTCGCGCGGTACGAGCACCACCTCTTCTCATTGCCTTATTCAGACAACCTTCTACTTGGCCGACACTTTCTTCGGCTGTTTCGCTTCCCACGCCTTGCGGTCTTCCTCCGTGAGCAGTCGGAACGCCGGGTCATCGAGGAAGCGACCGGGCTTGATCGGGTCGAACATGCCGGTGCCGAGACCGAGGATGCCGGTACCGTACTGATTGGTCTTCACTCCGAGACGGTGGTAGAACTCAACGCACAGCCCGATACAGGTCCAGTGGTCCGAGTGACGCTGACCCGTAAAGAGTCCGAGCCAGTCGTAGCCGGTGACCGGGAACTTCTTCAGGATCTTCGCCTTCCAGCTCGCGGGCAACCAGAGCGCGTTGACGAAGCGCTCACGGCGCGCCTGAGCGGCGACGCGATAGAGGTCGGTCTGTTCGCGCATGACCTTGACGAGCGACGGGATCATCTCCCGCTGCGCGTCGGTCAACGGCTGGGTCAGCTCGAGCACGACGTAGTGCTCATTGCGGCGAACCAGGCTGGCCATGACGCGTTTGGCAAGCTGCCAGACCGTTCCGCGCTCCATGTACGAGGAGAGCATCCAGACCTCGCCATCGGGCATTCGGATAGCCAGCTCACCGTGTCCTACGGTTTCGTGCATGCGCCGAGCCATGTTGCCGGAGGTGAGCATAAGCTCGAGGTTGCCCTTGAGCGCCTCAGCCGGCGGGTTGATCCAAGCGCCCTTGGGCATCGGTCCTCGACCTTGCACCTGGTACTTGCGCTTGTTGATGCGATAGGCGATGTAGACGCCAAGCCAGGCTGCCAGCTCGACCCCGCCGACGACCTTCAGCTCGAACTGACCAAACCATACCGCCAGACCGGAGAGCAGCAAGCCCAGCGCGATCGGTACGAGAATCTTCGCCCGCGAGAGCAGGTCGAAGTAGGTCCGGAAGAGATGTCCGAGCTCGAAGACAGTGAGACCGACCCAGAGGCCGCTCACGAGAACACAACTGAGGCTGAAACCCCATTCGAGGTTACCCTGGAACCATTGCCAGGTCAGCCAAACTAGAAGCAGGTAGGCGACCGAAGTCGCACCTTTTTGCAGGCGATAGAGCATATGAAACCTCTTTCGTTCGTTTTGTGGCAGCGCAAAACAGGCAAGCCTGTCTGAGACCAACGCCGCAACGATGTCCTCATGCGAAATTCCGTTCGACCTCTGAGCCATGTACGGCGAGGACGAAGGGAAGCAAGCATTCAGAGAATTGATTCTTCGGTCCGAAGAATCGTGAATTTGTCACTGTCGTGAAGCACCCGACTACCTTGGAAGGCAGAGATCCGTGCGCGAAAGCTGGAGTTATGAAGCTTTTGATTACATGGCGGGACTGGGTGCTTAAAGAACAGGTGTATAGTCACGTTATGAATTCATGACATCAACAGTCAACTGAAAGAAATCTAATAGCCATGAGCTTCTCGCCCGAGTATTAATTGGGCACCTGCAAACGTATACCCGATGTGTGTTCTCACGATCCGCATTAGCCCCGCCAGAGCGCTCGCTGAGCTAGTGCGGCTAGCACAGTGATGGGTGTCGCTATCGGACTGAGACTGGACCTGACCGAGTACGTTCCACCACACGCTTCGTGCATATGTGGTGATTGCCCCTCCGAACATCGAACCGAGCGGTGGCTTGTTCAAATCCTGGGTAAGACATGAGAGTCCCTTCGGTCGGAGAATAAAAATGCGCCGTTCACTACCTCTGGTCATCGCACTGGCAACCTTGACACTGCCGATGGTATCAGGATGCAGCAAAAAAGAGGCACCGCCCGTGGAGGTGACGCTCAAACAATTCACAGCTTTGGACAACGGTTTTACGGTTGACATGCCGGAACCGCACAGCGACAAGAATACGGAAGTGGGGCATATGTATTTTTTCAATTGTCCTGATGGCTCGTACAAAGTTTTTGTCAAACCTATGAGAATTCCTGAGGTCACAAACGCCGAGAGACCAGTGCGAGACAAGAACGAAATTGAGACACTGTCTGGTCATGCTGGCTCATATGTAGATGCCACATTCCCCGGCGAGAATAAGAAATTCACTCACAACTTCAAGTATCTGGCCTTTGATGAGAAAGGCGCAACCAATAGCTCCGGCGGAGGAGCTGATGGCAAGCGGCATTTAGGCATCCGGTACACGGACAACGACGTGATTGTTGCCGAACAAGGTGCGTACAGGGTGCAGGGAGTTGTTGGCGACAATGCAAATTACGTCCTGGCGGTTGAGGGCAAGCCGGAATTTGTAAATTCACCAACGGTGCAACAGTTCTTCGACTCGCTGAAAATAAACGGCAAGGCCGTCATCGTGAAGTAACGTTCAACGGTTGCTGATTTCTCAGAATGCCCGGGCTGATAGCCCTTACTCTTGGTTTTGCGCGAACGCATGATTTAAAAGCGAGTCACTTCGGTGAAGTTGAAGTCAGCGATCTTCATGGCGGGGACGACCTGAGGGACGCCTTCTTCGCCAGCTGTCCTTCTTGCGTGACCGACAGTGACGACGTTTTTTAACAGGTCGATCAGACTGACGTTAAAACGCAGGTTTTTAATTCCGCGACTGATGGCGCCGTTTTCCACAAGGAAGGTGCCGTCCCGCGTCATGCCCGTGACGATTTTTCGAGCTGGATCGACTTGCCTGACGTACCAAACGCGAGTCAGAAGAATGCCTTTATCTGTACCTTTCACCATGTCGGCTACAGTTGATCCGTTACCGGCGATTACGAGATTCATCGGATTGTCACCCAGCGCATTCGGCTCCGGAAGACCATGACCGGTAGGTGCTACACCCATGCGACTGGCGCTTCTGCGACCGTAAACCAGATTTCGCAAAACACCGTTCTCGACGATCGTCACTTTTTTACGAGCCAAACCTTCGCCGTCAAACGGACAGCCGGCCTGCTCCTGATGATAGACGTCATCTTCAATGGTGACGTTGTCGCCGAATACTTTTTCTCCAACTTTGTCGAGCAAACTGGAACGTTTGTCGAGATGACTGGTTCCAGTAAAGTCCCACCAGAGGTAGGCGAGCAAATCGAGAAATGCTGAGTGCTCGAGAATGACCGTGTAGCGACCTGGAGTGACGGCCTCGGGTTTCGACGAAGAGGTGGCCTTAAACGCCGCGCGCTTTGCCAATTCGAGCGTATTAACTTGCTTTCCATGCGGTCCTTGATTTTTCGCCCAACCGGTGGAGTCCGGACCGCACATCGTCACCGAGCACTCGGCGTGCGTTTCGCGATGATATCCAAATAGTCCTCTGGAATTTCCAACCGCTTCAAAATGCGTACCGGTGGCATAGACACCGGCTGCGCTCAGTTTGTTCTCGGTGGCTACACCGATCATAGCGCTGATAGCAGAAGCGCGATCCGCGGCTGTGATGCGGGTTATATCCTTTTCGTAGCGATCCGGGTAGGAGTGCCACTGACTATCATTGTCAGTTTGCGGAAGCGGCAGAAGACATTGGTCCTTCTCCATAAGCTTGACGGCATCGATGGCATCATCAACAACCGCACAGACACCAGCTGTAGACAGATCATCGGTTTCCAAACGAATCTGCCGACCTTCAGACAGCACTCTTACAGCCAATCTATCGATAGTATTGGCCTGATGCTGAGTCATTTCGTTGTTGGCAAAACGCGACGTTTCGATATCGGTCCCGAGCAGATGAACCTCGATACCATCGACCGCTTTTCCGGCATGGTGAGTGGCGAGGTCAACAATTTTTCGACATGCTTCTTCAGTTAACATCACTCTCTCCTACGAGTACGCAGTGCCGACCTGGACCTGACGGAAGCGCGCCGGGCTGGCTCCGTGGCCGGTCCACATCGTCTGACAGGGCTGACCTTTTCCACAATTGGGTTCGCCCCACTCGACATAATCGTCGGCACCACATATGGCATCACACGAGTTCCAGAACTCGGTTGTCACACCGCTATAGCTGGGGTTTTTAAACATCCGGCCGCGCTTGCCGTTTTTAATCTCCCAGGCAATCTCAGTCGAGAACTGGAAGTTATAGCGCATCTGATCGATGGACCACGATTGATTGGTCTCCATCAAAATGCCGTCATCCGTGTCCGAAATCAGATCATCTAGAGTCCCGGCTGCGCCCGGCACCAGAGAGATGTTGGTCATCCTGATAATGGGAGCATGACTCCACGACTGCGCTCGCATTGCTCCGCCCGATCTGCCAAGACCTATGAGATGTGCGGTATCACGAGAGCTCAGGTAACCTTTGAACGTTCCATCTTTGACGAGATAAACTTTCTGTGCAGCAACGCCCTCGTCGTCGAAACCGAAGGAACCCAGCGCACCTGGCGCGGTCGCGTCAGCCACCAGATTGACGATATCGGCACCGTATTTGAGATCATTCAATTTTTCAGGCGTGAGAAACGAAGCGCCGGCAAAGTTTATCTCCTGACCCAGAGCCCGATCCAACTCACTCGGATGTCCACAGGATTCATGAATTTGCAAACCGAGTTGCGACGCACCCAGAATCAAATCAGATTTTCCACTCGGACATTGAGGCGCGGACAGCAAGGCGACTGCTTCTTCGGCTATGCGCTGAGCGTTGCCCGGCAGATCCCAATCGACAACCATCTCCCAACCGGATAATTCAAACTGCCCGACATGCTTCGGATAGCTGCGTCGCTGGCGCTCAAAATCATTGGTCGCGAACGCTTCGATGCAACAACCGGAGCGCACAAAAGTCTGATGCAATGAGGTTCCCAGCGTGGAAGCAAAGGTTTTCTCTTCGCGAACAAACGACAATCTTCCCTGCGTCAGGGTCACGCCTTTGACACCAAGCATGGTGCGCGCCGAAGAGAGAAGAACTTCGAGCTTATCTTCGGTGCTCACAGAAAAAGGATCGATCAAATGCGGTGACGCCCAGACCGCGCTGTACACCGGTTCATTCGCCATCGAAACCGGGCTGCGCATACACGATGCGCTGGCTGCAGCAAGCTTCACGGCTCTCTGAGCCGCCAGATCGATTTCGATTTTCGTCAACTTTTGAGTGGCACAAAAACCCCATCCGCCATCTTTGAGAACGCGGATACCAAGTCCACGACTGACCCCTTTGTTGAATCCCGATACCAACAAATCCTTGGTTTGAATATATTCGTACTGCTCTTCAATGAAGCGAGCGTCAGCATAGTCGGCACCTGCCTTTTCAGCGGCATCCAGTGCGTATAAAACAAGTGGGTCCATAATTCCTTCGCCTAGTGTGTAGCCCTGCGGGCTATTAGTCCCGGGCTCGAAGCTCGCCGCAACGAGTTCACTCTGTCGATGTTCTGCCCGACGTATCCGCTCGATTAGATCAAATGGTCGAACTGATTCGTCTGCATATTAGACCACAGATGAATCAGGGCTAATTAGCCGCAAATCGCAGCTGGGCGGGACTATTCAAGCTCGCGTATTTAATCCGCGTTCATTATGTCGTAATGTCTAATCGCAAAGTAATCAGGACTTCCGGCCTTCTTGGCGATGTCTTTCAGCTCGGCATGCTGTTTTTCGGTCAAAACCCCAACAACATTTTCTTGAAACTTCTGGTATTCCTTTATCATTGACATGAACATCGTTTTTCTCAAATTCGAAGAAGCGTTATCCATGCTGTCTTCGGGGCTCCCCGGCCCATGCCTCCTCTTGCCATCACCACTACCGTCGCTTTTTCCCGACCTTCCCGAGCCGCGCGAATGGTCGTTTCCAACAGGATCCGAACCTTTTTCATGCGAGCTGGAAACGCGGTCGGAATCATGACCGTGACGCGAAGAGCCTCTCAACTTGTTCATTACATCCATGCGCCCGGCCGACTTAGCTCGGTACTCGATGTATAAAGTCCGCACTTTGGTTTGCTGCGCCTTCGTCAAACTCGGGACCAGAAGCACATCAGCAACGACTGCAGGAACCAGCGCGAAGGAATTGCCAAAACCGCCTGGACCGCCCTGTCCTCCGAACCCGCCTGCGCCGCCTCGCCCGCCCCAATGCTCCTGCGCGAACGCAGGCGATTGGCTACAGACAAAATTGACGAGAGAAACTAGAGCAACGCTCTGAATGAGCAAATTGCCAATATTTTGTTTATTCAACAGTTGCAAGATGCGCTCACAATCAATCAGGAGTAGCGAAACAGAACCTGGGAGCGCCGCTATCAATACAGTGTGGAAACCGAGAGATGGGCGCTCCCCGGAAGTTTAATACGAGCGTGCAAAAACTACCTTTCGGCTTGTCTTTCTTCCGGTCAAGAAGCACTCACCCTCTTCGGTTTGATCGAACGGGATGCATCGCACAGTCGCTTTCGTTTCATTCTTGATTTTCGCTTCGTCGTCGCCGTTGCCATCAAAGAAGGCTTCGACGAAAACGTTTTTATCCGCGAGAATCTTCTTCATCTCGTCATAAGACTTGGCACTAACCGTGTTCTTTTTGCGGAACTCGAGCGCGTTGTTGAATATGTTCTTCTGAATTTGATCCAACAAACCGGAAAGCTCGTTAGCAAGCCCAGCCTGGCGAACACCGCGAATTTTCTCGCGGGTATCACGACGAGCGATTTCGACAACTTCGTTGGCGATGTCTTTCGGTCCGATGTTAAGCCGCACAGGGACGCCCTTTTGCTCCCAATAGTTGAACTTGAATCCAGGCGTGAGCTGATCGCGATCATCCAGATGAACGCGGAATTGTTCCGCCAATTCTTTGTGAATGCGCTTACAGTGCTCTTTTACCAGAGTCTCTTCTTCCGGTGTTTTATAGATCGGAACAATGACGATTTGAATCGGTGCAATCTTCGGAGGCAGAATCAAACCTTTGTCATCGCCGTGGCCAAGCACGATTGCGCCGACGAGGCGGGTGGACACACCCCAGCTGGTTTGCCATGCAAACTCGAGGTTCCCGTCTTTGTCCTGAAATTTGATTTCAAAGGCCTTGGCGAAGTTCTGACCGAGGAAGTGTGATGTGCCGGCTTGCAGAGCTTTGCCGTCACGCATCATTGCTTCGATGCAATACGTTCGCACAGCACCGGCGAAGCGTTCCCGCTCCGTTTTCTCACCAGTGAGAACCGGCAAGGCAAGCCAGTCTTCAGCCAATTTACGATACTGCTCCAGCATCAACTTCGCTTCATCCTCCGCCTCGGCTTCAGTGGCATGAGCAGTGTGACCCTCTTGCCAAAGGAACTCTAAGGTCCGCAAGAACAGCCTTGTACGCATTTCCCAGCGCACGACGTTGGCCCACTGATTGCAAAGAATAGGCAGATCGCGCCAGGATTGAACCCATTTCGCGAACATGAAGTTGATGATGGTTTCAGATGTCGGTCTGACGATAAGCGGCTCCTCGAGCTTCTTTCCACCGCCGTGCGTGACCACCGCGCATTCCGGAGCAAAGCCTTCGACGTGCTGCTTTTCTTTGTTCAAAAACGATTCCGGAATCAACATCGGGAAGTAAGCGTTCTGGTGACCAGTGTCTTTGATCATCTTGTCGAGCGCTTTTTGAATGTTTTCCCACAAGGCATAGCCATAGGGTCGAATGACCATGCAGCCTTTGACGGGTGCGTAGTCAGCCAATTCCGATTGGAGGATGGTTTCGGTATACCACTTTGAGCGATCGGACTCTTTGTCCTCCGCTTCTTCCATCTCATCGATTGACATTGTTTCGTTTTCCTTGACTTCCATGGCGGTTGTCCACTCCTGACCTTATGCGGTTATGATTGACCTGGCGCGCAAAAGTCGAGCTCCTGCACGGGCTCGCGGCGCACGGGCGTCAGAGCCGAGATTCCAGAACGCTCAGTATATCCTAGTGATTGAGATTATGGCTTTCTCTTTTGCCTGGTGTTAAGGCCTTTAGATATACTTATTAGACCCGTTCCATTTCGCAGGATCCCATCGGTGCAACTTTCCGGAGAACTCTCAAAAGTCAATCTCGCCAACCTGCTTCAGCTCGTCAAAACCGGCGGCTTGACCGGCAAGATCACGTTTTCTCAGGGTGCGAAACTGGCGACCGTTTTTATTCTCGACGGCCTCCCTATTCACGCTGAAACTGAAGGCGAGGAGGGTGTCGAAGGGTTGATGGAACTGTTTCTCTGGGCCTCGGGAGCATTCTCATTCAACGAGGAAACCATCGACGGCATACCGTTTTCAATCGACAGCGACGACCCCGATCAGTCGTTCGAACGTCTTTTGAAAGATGGTATGTCGTACCAAGAAGCCAAAAATTACCTTGATGCTTACGACATAACACCGAAATCTATTCTGAAACCCACTGGTGCCAACGTTAGTTTCGCAAAACAAATTTTATCGATGCCCGGGATCGAACGTCTTGACGGTAAGAGCACGCTTCAAGAAGTGCTTGCCGACATGCACTTGAGTAAACGAGAATATGTACACACCGTTTCGAGCTGGATGATCGACGGTCTGGCAGCACGAGCAGAACCGCTCCTGCTCGAGGATAAGGACCGAGTTGATCTACCGGCTTGGGTGGTTTCTCGACTAAAACAAGACAATCCCGATATATCGCAAGCCATCGTAGACATGGTGATATGGGTCGATCGCGTCAAATGCTGGATGTTTCAAGTCGATGTTGATTTTTACAAACTTCGCAAACAGATCGAACAAACAACAGGCGTGACCGACGAGACGGAAGGTCAGGCGGATGAGCAACAATCGAACGACGTCTTCAATCCGCCATCCGAGCCACCTACCGGACTGGCTATGTATGCGCCTTCATACGATTCTCCCCAGTACTGGCGCGGCGCCAACTACTATCAAGGCGGCAGCTTGTTTCGCCCGGGACCGAGCGTCCTGGACAACCTGGAGGAGGATGATTCGACAGTTACGGACGATGTCGCCAGCGATCAAGCCAACACTACTGATGGTGGCAACACCAATCCAGGCAAACCGCCTAACAACGAGCGCAAGCCTAACCAGCAATCGATTGAGTTTTGACGTAATGAAACCGAATCGGCACGATTACTTCAGATCGAGGCCGGCTACCGGTTTTCCTTTAGCCGCAGGACCGAGATGACGTCCGCGATTTTGTTCAGAAACGGTGTCCCAGACGATCGATTCGATATCTCCGGCTGATTCGCCCACGACCGGCACCTGAGGCTCCTCTCCGGCGCCCGATTGATATGTGAATTGATCGGCTACCAGCTTCGGCTTCTCGCCGGTCACAACTGAGAACAGCGTGGCAGCCGCTAACCATGCGCCTATTGCGCTGACGTGGTGTTTATCCTGGACGTACGGATTAATGTCTTTGTGTTTTTTGACAACGGCGAAGAACACGTCGCCAGCTGGCGCTACATCGATGGACAAACGTTCCGCCAGTCTTCGGGAAACAGAGCTGAGCACCTCCTGACGCTCGTCTTCACCGGCATCTGCCCAGGGGACGAAGAGAACGACGTGACTGCCTTTTTTTCGTGCAGACTTTGCAATTGTCCTGGTTGATTCGAGCATGCCGGCTGGGTCTTGAAGCGGTTGCAGCCAGCGGTCTTGTAATACGACATAGTCCCAGTCGCTTTCATCGATTAGTTTTTGGGCTTCGTTTTCTTTGACGTGTTCACCCAGACTGTAGTCTTCACGCGCGATACAACTGACTTCCAGTTGGCGCTTGGACTTCGACATGCGGGCGACCTCGCGCACCATATTGGGAACATCGTTGAGGTGCAGCGTGTCGTTGCCGACGATTAAAACTTTGATGGGCCGGAGCTCTTCTGGGAGTATAGATTTGTTTTTTATGCTGATGAAAAATATCGTGCCTAAAATTCCGACCACGATGATACCGACCAGAAGATAAATGACATGAGGTTTTTTCCCCGTCTTTGTTCGCACACTCGACGGTTCCGGATCATCATCTTCATCGTCGTCGAGATCCTCTTCGTCGACCATTGGCGATTACCTGATTGAGTTTACGACGTTGAGGAGACTGCGAACTCTTTCTACATCCACTGGATTCTCAAGCACGCCCTGACGCTTAAGCGAACTGGCGACAATGATACCATCAGCGGTGCCCAGCAAATCCTTGACGTTCTCTTGACTGGAGCCGCTTCCTATCAGGAGTGGGGTGCCGGGCACGGCCGACTTCACCCGCTCCATATCCTCGAGAGAAGGGACATCGCCCGTGGCGGCGCCACTCACGATGATGGCATCAGCCAGCGATCGTTTGACGGTGTCTTTGGCTGACAGAGCTATGTCATAACCGATAGCCAGCGGGAATGCGTGTTTCACCATAACATCGGCAAAAATTTTGACTGAATCTTTGGCCATCAGTTCGCGTCGATACATGTGCAATTCTCTGGCGCAGCTCTCGATAAGCCCCTGGTCGGTGACCATGGCACCAGACAAGATGTTGACACGGATAAACTTAGCACCACTGGTGACGGCAACCGCAAGCGCTGTCAGCGCGTCATTGCGAAGGACGTTGACACCAATCGGCAGGTCGGTGACGGCCATAATCCGTTTCACTGCCAGAGTCAAAGCACAAGCGGTCGAAACGTCCACTCGACCACGGGCAAACGGTGCGTCAAAAAAATTCTCGACGATGATGCCGTCCACGCCTCCGCTAGAGAGGGCGACAGCTTCTTGTTCCGCACGAGCAATCACTTCCTCGAGATCACCAGCCCACTGACAGGAACCGGGCAAGGGAAGCAAGTGAATGACACCAATTACGGGTTTGTTGGTGCCGAAAAGTTTTTCCAACATAAGCAGACCTGATCCGGAGACGCTTCGACAGTCTACTCGATGAGATATGGAACCACGTTGTTTTCAAGCTCAACTGCAACAAACTATGAGATTCGGCTTCGAATTGGCTTAAGCCGCGATCGAAATAGGTTTTGCATTTAGGACAAGATCGAATGGTCAACAGGTAGGAAGGATCGCAACTTCTTGACATTCCCGACACCACGCGCCACCACCCTTGACATCACTCAAGTACTTGACGCATCTGCGCAAACCATTACAGACCAAGCGTTTTGGGCACCATATGTCAAGTGCTTGCTAAGCACCGCTAAGCTATACGATTTTCCGCAAGAAAACTGAACGAATAACCGCCGGTTGTCATATAGACGAAGTTTGGTAAGTTTTGCGGATGTCAAAGAATCCAGTACTGGTGAGCCTTCCCCAAAGGAAGTTTGTTCTCATCTATTAGTGATATGGCGATATTGAATTGATATGGAACTAACTCCTAGGTTCTGAATTAACCCTTCTTTTAGATTTGCTCAGGCGAAATATTCCCAATATTTAGCTGTTCGATTTTTCAAAACGAACCTACATGTCCCGCTCGCGCGTGATGTGTAGCTGAGCAGCCCAAGTTTCTATCTGGTCCAAAACCAGACAGAGACCTGGTTTCCCGCGCAGCGCAATTTACCACCAGAACAACCTGTCACAAAACACTTCGTCGACCGCAAGTCGCGAAGGGGTTGAACGCAACTTCCGAGAACTTACTGCTCGGTAGGCGTTGTCTGTGGTCACTCCGGTCTAGGGTCCCGGGCTGCCGATTTTAGGCATTCACCATGGTGGTGAGTGCCTCCGTGTCAGCTGGACACATGTGGTGTTCGGCTGATTCTCAAGCTCAAACCAAAAACAAAGGAGCACTCCTATGACACACCTCCAGAACACATCCGCTGCTGGCGACCGCGCGCTGCAGAAGCGCAAGGGCATGGCCATCAAGGGTCTGAAGGCTCACATCAAGGCCTTGGAACTGAACGCTAACGTCAAAGTCAGCGAACACACCTATCGCTACGAAATCGCCGCCAACGGCGAAACCGCTCGCATCTACCTGGCCGCCACCGGCGCCACGGTCGAGAACACCGAGCGCACTCTGGCCGACTGGGCCGACACCGGCAAGCCGTGCCGTCTGGCCCTCATCGGCCTGCGATACACCAAGGACCAACTCGAGCGCGACGGCGACCGCGTGCTCTACACGCTCAACGTCCTGACCGGCGAGGCCTTCCTCAGCCGCCGGGGCGAGAAAGTCGACGGACTGCCGACGACCATCACCGGCTGGGCCGACATCGGCAAGCCGATCGAGAAGCGTGAGTTCGAGAGCCTGCGCGTGGCGATGGATTACCACAACCAGGAAGCGGCCGAATCCGTCAAGGCCAACATGATTCGCTGGGGCATCATTCGCCCGGCGAAGGACGGACAGTCGGGCGAAGCCGCCTAACTGAAGACTGAGCAGTTTTTCAACCGGTCGAGGGAGGGCTGCCCGCACGCTGCGCGACATTCAGTCGCACACAGGCAGCTCTCCCCGTCCGGTAGTTCTCGTTGAATTGCATCCCGAAGACATTGACGTGCAAAGACAAGCCAACGAAAAGGCACTCATGAGTAGTCGTGAGTGACGAGTAAAAACCTATGGACAAGAAAGGCTTCATGTGGTTCGTTGTCCTTGCTTTCGTCGCGATCTTCCTGTTTCAAGGACAGGGCAAGACTGACGCGACGAAGCAGGAAGTAGCCACTTTCGATCAGATTCGCAAAGCGGTCGAAACCGACCCGAAAGCGATCGAGAAAGTCACCTTCCTCAAAGACGACAACGGAACCGTTCAGGAGGTTCTCCTCAAATTCAAGGAGACTTCCAAACCGTCGCTGAAGGCGCAGATTCCCGGTGATGCCGGCATCACGCGCCTCCTTGCTGCTGCTGATCAGGTCGGCGTCCCGACCGATGCTCAGAACAAAGAGCCCAACCCTTACGGGTGGCTGATTGGACTGGCCGGTTGGATCCTGCCGATGGTGCTGATCTTCTTCCTCTTCCAGTTCCTGATGCGAGGCGCTGCCAGCCAGCAGTCGAAGCTCGCCAACTCGAACGCGAAGAAATTCGAGCCGGACAAGGACCGGAAGACGTTCAAGGACGTCGCCGGTTGCGATGAAGCCAAGCAAGAGTTGCAGGAAGTCATTAACTACCTGCGCGATCCGGGTCTCCTGGCTCACCTCGGAGGCAAACCCCCCAAGGGCGTGCTTCTGGTAGGCGGACCGGGTACCGGTAAGACCCTCCTCGCCAAGGCAGTCGCCGGCGAGGCCAATGCTGCGTTCTTCTCGATCTCTGCTTCGCAGTTCGTCGAGATGTTCGTCGGTGTCGGTGCTGCACGTGTGCGCGACCTGTTCAACCAGGCTCGCGAAAACAAGCCCGCCATCGTGTTCATCGACGAACTCGACGCGGTCGGTCGCCAGCGTGGCACCGGCCTCGGTGGCGGCAACGACGAGCGCGAACAGACGCTCAACCAGCTTCTCGTCGAGATGGACGGCTTCCGCGCCAATGATGGAGTGATCCTCATGGCTGCGACCAACCGTCCGGATGTTCTCGACCCGGCGCTCACCCGCCCGGGCCGTTTCGACCTGCAGGTGCTGGTGGACAACCCCGACAAGCACGGGCGTCACGAGATCCTCAAGATCCACACCCGCAACAAGAAGCTGGCTCCTGATGTCGACCTCGACATCATCGCCACCAACACCCCCGGATTCTCCGGTGCGGAGCTGGAAGGCACGGCGAACAACGCTGCGATAGTTGCTGCGCGTCGCATTACAACCGCGATTGCCGAACTACGTGCAAAGAACGTGCCTGAAGGCGAGATCAACAAGCAGGTGCCGCGCGTCATCACGATGGCGGACATGGACGAGGGTATCGACCGCGTCCAGATGGGCCCTGCCAAGGAAGGCGCTGCGAAGCGCATGAACCCTGTGGACATGGAGAACACGGCCTACCACGAACTCGGGCACGCCTGGGTCTCGCAGGTCATGTACGAGAAGAATCTGGGTGGCGATCCGGTCACCAAGATCACCATCGTGCCGCGTGCTCGCGCGCTCGGCTACACACAGGCTCTGCCGCGAGGCGATCGGTTCAACTACACCGACAAAAACCTCAAGGCTCGGATCATGATGGCGATGGGTGGTCGCGCGGCTCAGGAGATCTTCCTGAACACGATCGACACCGGCGCCTCCAACGACTTCAAGCAGGCGAAAGCCTGGGCGCACCGCATGGTCACTGAGTTCGGCATGTCCGACCTCGGTCCGATCTCGGTCGGCGAGGGCGGTCCCAATCCGTTCCTCGGTCGCTCGGCTGCCAGCAACCACGAGACCGGTCCTGGCCTTCAGGACAAGATCGACGAAGCGTGGGTGAAGCTCGTCAACGATTGCTACAAGGAAACCATGGACCTCCTCAAGGCTGACGCCGAGTGCATCCGCAAGATCGCGGAAGTGCTCATCGCCAAGGAGACCATCCTCGGTCCCGAGTTCGAACAGCTCCGCAACGAGTCGAAGTGCGCCATCAAGAAGTGTGGCGACTGCTCGGTCGACGGAGAGGGCACGGACGGTAGCAAGTAACCGTTTCAGCTTTCGGAAGTGACAGGGACGCTGCCAGGGTGGTTGCAGGTCGGTTTCAAAACCGGCTTGCGCCACTCCTGGAGGCGTTGTTTTTGCTCCTCGACGAAAGCGTTATCGCAGCATACGGCGTCGCATCTGTACCGCGCACAGACGCCTATGCTCGACCATTGCGCGGATAAGAAGGATACCACCATGCAAAAGCAAGAGACTGCGATTTACGTGCCCGTCAACGCGGCACGAGTTCAGTGGTATTTCCTCAATCGAACCGAGGCGTTCCGTCTCAAGTTCGACTCCGACTCCGACTTGCTGGTCGGATACAAGCACTACGACGACGCGGTGAAAGCCGGTCGCCTTCGCTTTGCTGGCGCGGAATCGTTCGCGATTCTGAGCATCAGCGTCAACGATCGCGTGCGCGAGGCGCTCGCGATGGGTCAGCAGTTCGATGAGTCTGTCGAGGACAAGACCAATGCGCCCTTGTGGCGCGTCTTTTCCAAGGGTGCAGCGCTTCTCGCCAACCCGACGAATGCGGCCATCTGGGCGCAGTTCCTCACGGTCAAGGAACCCGAGAAGCAGCCTGGCAGCGGCAAGCCCGACGCCGGTGCGAAGAAGTAATCGCGCGTCGACTGGTCGGAAATCAGTCGGCTGATTAATGGCGCCCTGCTTCGTTAACGCGAAGCAGGGCTTGCCATTTTCTCGATTTTTCTACGTTTCACCCCTCAACGTTGGCGAGCTTCTTCAGGCTTGCCATCCAACAAAATAAGGACAAGCTCTAGCAGAGCTTGCAAGGCCAACTATGACATTTGCATCACTGCTCGCCACCATTGGCGGTGCCCTGCCGGGCATCCTGTCGATGGTCGTGGGCATCATGTTTCTGATTCTCATCCACGAGTTCGGTCACTGGATCGTCGCTCGTATGCTTGGGTTTCAGACGCCCGTGTTTGCTATCGGCTTCGGCAAACGAAGCTGGTCGCTCGTGCTCGGCAAGTTTTGGGACACCGAGTTTCGCCTGAGCCCGATTCTTCTGGGCGGCTACGTCAGCATTCCTGAACTTCAGGACGAGACGACCGCGAAGGAGATGATGGGCAAGGATCTGAAGGACTACACGTTCTTCCCCGTGTGGAAGCGCATGGCCGTCGCCGTTGCCGGCGTCACCATGAACGTCCTGTTCGCCATCGTGGCAATCGCTGCGCTATTTGCATTCATCGGGCAACCGAAGATGGAAATCGCAGCCACCAAGGTCGGCGGACTGGATACCACCATCACCATCGCACAGGACGCCGGTCTCAAGCCGGGTGACGTCTTCGTGTCGGTGGACGGCAAGTCGATCAAGCTTCCCGAGGATCTCCTCAACGCCGTTCAGGCGAAGAAGAACCAGCCGGCGACTATCGTCGTTTCGCGCAACGGACAGCCGGTCGCAGTCAACGTCACGCCCAACGGCGACGGTCGCATCGGCGTGCGCATCGACGTCGACGCGGTGAGAAACAACGAAAAGATGGACGCCTGGACCGCAGCGAAGAGTGGCGTTTCCACGTCATTCGGCGCGATGGGTGCCATGCTCAAGGGCTTCGGCATGATGCTCGGCATCGTCGAGAAGCCCGCGGCCATGCCTGATTCGGCGCTCGAGATGCACGGCATCGTCGGCATCGTTCAGGTCGGCGCGCAAGCATTCGATGCCGGCGTCTTCGCCTTCGTCTGGATGTTGGCCATGATCAGCCTCAACCTGGCTATCATGAACATCCTCCCCATCCCGATGCTGGACGGCGGTCACATCCTGTTCTTCTCCATCGAGAAGCTTCGTGGCAAGCCGATCTCCATCGAAACCCGCAGCAAGGTGTCGAACCTGTTCTTCATGTTGCTCGTCGGACTGATGGTCTGGGGTCTGGTCAACGACATCGCGAAGCCCATCCAGCTTCCGTAAGTTCTGTCGACCGCGCCTCCGACACAAGCGTCAGACTGGGATTGGTGATTCGCCGCAAGGCTTGTCACCTTTCCCTTTTCGCCGGCCTTCTACTACACCTTCTCGTTTTTCTTCGCGAGATGCAAAGGTGCAGAAAATTGCGCCAAATCAGCTCTTCTTGAAGTCAAGGTGAAGCAAACGACGCCAAAAGTGGATCTATTTTGGTGTCGTTTCCGCCCCGCTTGGCAATAACGTCGGTTTATTCGCTGAAACTTCAACCAAACGTGCTCCCAGTCAACGTACAAGAAAACTTTCGTTATATGGTAACGCTAGGGTTCACACCACCCCGCACACCACTTGACAAAGACCGGCTCTGCCAGCCTCGCAAGCACATACTTCAGATTGTGCGATTCGATAAAAACACTTCATGTCGACTGGAAGAAGCCTGGCAGGAAGGACTTACTGAATTTCTGAGAGATCACACATCAAACTCATGAGTAGTGATTTAGTTCAAAACTTGAATAAATCTCTGAATTAACACTCTGATCTCGTGTAGAGATACTTGTCCGCTCTCCCTCACTCACAAGACGTCACCACCACTACCCGCACACCGCTAACTCACATCAACGAAGCTCTCAAGGGACGCGGACTGCTTTATCGTTCGAACCGGGATGGTGTCATGAGCAAGCGCTCGTGGTATCACCCACAGTGGCTGACTGAACTCAGCTATCTCAAAAAAAACGTGAAGAGAACTCACATGCTAATCGAAATGCAAGAGCCACTCGCCAAGCCGGCGGTGTTTCGCTTGCTCTACGACAATGTGCAATGGTACAAGGCTGACTATTCGGCAGGCGACACCGTGCGAATCAGCTTCGCCTTTCCGAAGAATAGCGGCGAAGGCAAAGCTGTTCTGCGCCTCGCTGGCGAAGAGGAAGTGACGCTTGGTTTCGCGCGTTACATCTACCAGGACCGGCGCGGTGCCACGATGTTGCTCGAGGACGCTAAGAAAGAGAAGAACAGCGTCGTCGCGCGCGCGAAGATTCGCAACGCCATCGAGCTTCTCGAGAAGCTCGACCCGAACAGCGAAGACATGGCAAGCGCTTACACGGCGATGTGCTTCTCGCTCTTCTTCATGAAGAGCCGCAAGCACGTGGTCGCCCGTCGCAAGCATGAGGCGCTCGGCTTCTACGAGAAAGCGCTCGCTGTATGGGAACGCAATGGCAACACCGCCAGCCTCTCCGGCAACCTCACCAACATCAGCGTCATGTATGCCCGAGTCGGCGACAACGACACGGCGCATCTGCGGGCGATGCGAGGACTGGAACTGACGAAGAGCCTGACCGCCGAACAGCTTGCCGCTGACGAAGAGGCGGTCAACGCCTGGACTCACGCGGCGTCGCGCTGCCTTACCGTCGGGCTGCTCGACAAAGCCGAGCGCATCGTCCGAGACGGACTGAAGCGCTTCGGCAAGGACTCACCCAAAACCGCGCATCTCTGGAATGTTCGCGCTCGAGTGTTCGCCGCACGGGCGGACCTGGCGCGTGCCAAGGCAGAAGAGTTGCTGCCGCCGGAGACCTGCGCGCTCTAAGAAACACGTGTGCGTCCTGAAGTTAATTCGGGTCGCACACGCGAATAAGAATTCGCGCAGCCGCGGCAGCCCGGGCTGCGCGATTCGCAAAATGGGGCGTTCGATCGATTTAACGAAACGCCTAGACAGCAATTCGAGAACAGCTCGATTAGTTGTTTCTCAACCCGCATGACGGCAAAGTCACGCGGGTGATGCAACAGGAGTCAACATGATCTCGTCCAAATCGAGAATCAAACAGCTGCACACCGAAAAGCGTGCATCCATCGGGATTCTGACATCCCTGGGTGAGCTTCTTTCGGCACAGCTCACCGGGACGATTCACCCGCTGATCAGTATCGGCGACGTGAACAAAACTCTGACCGAAGTCGCAGAGGCAGCACGTATCGTCGACACGCTGTGCGCGCGAGTCGGCAATGATCCCGACACCGCAAACGACGAAACCATCCTCGCGCTGCTCGGCTCCGCTGAGGGCGAACAGATGGCGCGCCAATTCGTGCGTCTGAAGCGTTTCGCCGAAACGCGCGTGTTTAGCTGGGATGAGGGACGCGACCTCGGTCGCGCCCAGATCGAAACTTACGAGCCGACACCACTCGTAGTACACGACCGTGGTGTCGCGTTTGAATATCATGCTTTCCTGCGTCACACGGAAGCGGTGTATGAGACATTCAACGCCCTTCTCGGCGCCAATCAACTTCAGTTCTGGGTCGGGCCCGACGGCAAGTATCAATACACCGGACAGCCTGACGAGAGCGGAGAGTGAACCCATGGCGAACAAAAAACAACTGAAGCGTCTGCACGCGATTCATCGTGCGCAGATTAAGCTGTTTCGCCGCACGGCGAAAGCCGTTCAGAAGGAGTTCGAGGGCGAGGAAGTCTGTGAGAAATTCCTCGCGCAAGTACAAGCACTGGTCGCTGCCGTCGATCGACAGTCTGTCGCAGCGGAAAAACTGTTCACACATGCCGACTCACTGCCCAAGATGCCCGCCACCGCGGACAGTGCCAATCGCAGCGTCATGGTCATCGAGTCCTTGCGCGATAGCCAGAGCGGTGTGTCGGTGTTCGACTATCTTGATGGCATGAGGAAGGTCACGGCTCTAATTGCAGAGCAGGAAATCAACTGGGCGCTTGGTGCGGACGTAGCGTTGCGCGATAAGGCCAAGGCTAACCCGGAGGACAAGAAGCTCAAGGAATACTCAGACGCCATGAGCTGGCGGCTGATGTCCTGCCAGGGTCAACTCCATTCACTCAAGCGACAGGCCGAAGCGATAACCGCCTCCGAACAAGCTTTGATGCGTTTCCGCGGTCTGAAGTTCTGGCAAGGTCGGAAGTGTTATCTGAGATGGGAAGGTGATCGGGAGAAAATTCCGCAGTGGTAATCGCTACCGAACCGAATATGAAATAAATAAAGTGTTTCGGCGATAGCATGCTCCAACTTAAACGAGACGCTGCATTATGCAGCTCTCGTTCTTTTTCGCGAGACCTCTACTATACCTCATAGGCAGTTCAGGTTTTGACATTTGGACTTGCCGACCGGGCTATTAATTTGAACAGGAGCCGCTCCCTGCCTACCTGGTTATCCATTTTAAACAGGAGCCGTTTCCTGCCTACCTGGTTATCCATTTGAGCAGGAGCCGTTTCCTGCCTACCTGGTTATCCATTTGAACAGGAGCCGTTTCCTGCCTACCTGGTTATCCATTTGAACAGGAGCCGTTTCCTGCCTACCTGGTTATCCATTTGAACAGGAGCCGTTTCCTGCCTACCTGGTTATCCATTTGAACAGGAGGTTCCACAACCCTCTATTTCGAAAAACCGCACAAACTCGCAAGGCCTTCCCAAAATCATTGAACTTTCCACGCCAAAATTTCGTTTAACTATCTAGAGCGATTAATCAAGGTATTGACAGATGAAGATAGATTCCAACATTCAAAGCCTGATTAAAACGGACGCTGGCTGTCGCCAGCTGCTTAAAGAACTACGTTTCGAAAACGGAAAATTCGTGTGCCGAAAATGCAAAAACACAAAAGCCTATGAAATCTCTGGCCGCCCCGGCGTGTATGAGTGTTCCGGCTGCGGAGTGCAAGTATCTCTGACAGCCGGAACTTTCTTTCACGGAAAAAAGCTCCCGCTCACTAAATGTTTTGCTTTGTTGATCTCACACCTCTCCGGCGAAACGCACTCAGCATCACAGCTCGCACGCGACATTGGCTTATGGGTGTCTACTGTATGGCGCTGGGGACAGCAAATTCGATTGCTAATAAATGATGTGTTCGTTGACGACCACTGCGTTTTGGTGGACTGCGACTCACTGCGAAAAATCCTATTTCGTCGAAGCGTAGAGACTGCGGCAGCAGGCAACGGAGCGTATGAAACCGCTGCACGCGCTCCAGACAGCGACGAGGAGCGGCTCGCAATCCTGGAAACACAGGGTTTTATTTCAACACATCACCATGGGGTCAGCAAAAAATACGCGCAACTTTACGCCGCTGAGTATCGGTTCTCTCTGAGGTCAAAGGAATACAGTCTGAAAACACTCATCGGCTTATTCTTAGGAATACGACCGGTTTCCGTTGAATCTGTCTCCTCGTACTCGTCACCCGAGCTAATTGTCCTGCCAACTCGAAACAAGCATTAGTCATCACCGTATTTGATACCACTCCAATTTACTACGCTGTATCATATCTCAATCTAACAAACCGAAGGGCTGAAATTAGCACCAACCCCCCGGAGGGAGAGGAGCGAACTAGTCGCTCCCCTCCCATTCAGCACGCCGAATCAGCTAACAGCAGCGGCTCACGCCGACTGGTTATTGATAGGGCTTGTAGTCGCGCGGCAGCACCTTGGTGGCGCCGGCCGGCAGGTCGCCCGCGTTGGTGAAGCGGTAGTTGAACTTCGACATCGCGGCGTTGTACTCGGCGGCCAGCGTGTTGTAGTTCGCCTTCAGTCCGGCGACCTCGGTCTGCCACAGGTTGTACTGCTCGGCATCGGCGCGCAGCCACTGGTTGCGCGGCACGCCCTGGTACTGACCTTCGAGCGCGATCAGGCGAGCCTGGGCGGCGTCGATGTTGGCGACCTTGGCGTCGAGCTGGGCGCTGGCGTCCTTGAACCACTCGTACTTCTTGAGCAGGGCGCTGGCGCTGAACTGCTCCTGGGCGACCTTGCCCGCGTCGCTGAACCAGCCGGCCGTCCAGGACAGGACGCCGCCGAAGCAGGCCAGTGCGAAGACGATGAGGATGATGCGCATGCCGTAGCTGACCGGGCCGCGGCTGGTGTTCGGGTCGAGCTTGTTCCAGTTGTCACTCATGATAAGTTTCCTTGGTTTCGAGATTCAGATGATGGGTTGAGACTGAGAGAAGGAAGCGGGCTTGCTTACTTCTTCTCGACGGGAACGGTCGGCGTGACCGGCGTGTTGGGCACAGCCGGCGCCGGGGGGACGGCGGTCTTGCCGGGAGTGGCAGGCGTCTGCTGCACTTCCATGTTGATGATCACGCCCTTCACCTGGACCGGATAGTCGCTGATGTGGATGATCTGGCCGCCGGTGAAGTAGTGCTGGTGGTAGCGCCCCTGGGCGTCGAACCAGTAGATGTACTCGGCGGAGTCGCCGTAGGTGCCGTCGTCCTGCAGCACTTCCGAGGTGTAGTGCGTCTCGTTGCCGATCCGGACATTGAAGCCGGTGGTCGAGCCGTTGACGGTCTTCGGACTCAGGCGCTTGCCCGAGGAGGTGACCTTGCCCTGGACGGTCGAGTAGATGATCACCTGACCGGATTCCGGCGCGATGATGTACAGGTGCTTGACCGAGCCCGGCGTGTTGTCCATCTTCAGACGGCCGGCGATGTTGGACTGTTCAACGGTCAGGCCGGTGTTGGGGTCGACGTTGACGTGCACGGTGGCTTTCTGAACACCGGATGCGGACTGCGGAGCGTCCTGTTCATTGCAGCCGGAGAGGGCGAGGGCGGCGACAACGACGAGGGCGAGAGAGGCGAGTGAACGCTTCATAATGGGTTCCTTGGTTAAGGATGGTTGTTGACGGTTGACGAGTTTCAGCGACTCGGGGTCGCCTGGACGTCAGCATTGATGATCACCCGCTGATTGGCCAGCGGCTGCTCACTGATGACGATGATCTGACCTTCCGTGAAGAAGTGCTGGTGATAACGCCCCTGGGCGTCAAACCAGTAGAAGTACGGCGCGGAGGAGCCATACGTGCCATCGTCCTGCATGAGGTCCGTGACGACGTACTCCGCACCACCGATCAGGACGCGCTGTCCCTCGTAGTGGGTGCAGTCTTTGCCGCAACTGTACTTATCGATCGTGGTTTTCGGCGTCAGCCGCTTCCCACCTGATGTGACTTTCCCACGAACGGTGGAGTACAGAATCACTGCACCACTCTTGGGAGCAACAACGTAGAAGTGCTTCAGCGCTCCTGGCACGTTGTCCTGGTGATAACGCTCGAGGATGTTCTCTTGTTCGGTCGTGTGGCCGGTAGCCGGATTCGGCGTAACAGTCACACTGTGTCGGTGCACGCCGGAAATCGAGACGTCCGCGGCAAGTGCAACACCAAACACGAGACCCACTCCGAGTGTCATGAGAACCATGACGGCTCGCAAATTTTTCATTTGGGTTCCTTGGTAAGGTTCATACGAAACGCTCGTCAAACTCAACAACCACGCCCATCTCCGCCTCCAGAAATCGCAAGTCTAGCGTCCCCCCTCAACAGAACCCGTGTCCTGATGATGGTTGGCGTCGATAAGTGCGAATTACTGAATGCTTAGGAAATACACCTGGTTGAAAAGAGTCAAAAGAGCTGAATACTAAATATCAAAAGTTCTTGGATAATTTCCAAAGGACCTTGCGAAAGGTAAACGAAGGCACAATCAAGGCCCGCAAGCACTCTTGAAAACCAGACGGTCGAAACCTGCCTCTTATTTAGTTGAGACGATGTTCATTTGCGATTTAGCTTTCGGACTCCTCCTAGCGCAGCAAGCGCTAACTCAACCTCGCTAACGGATCGTTTATGATGAGCTAAGTCGGGCGCCACGCTCGGGAATAGCTTTGCATGCGTTAATCAGGAGCAAATCAATGTCCAGGCTGTCCTTAATCCGCGATAAGAAATTTCGCGAACACATCACTCCTGAAGAACATCCGGAGTCGCCGGCCAGACTGGTTGCGCTCGACAATATGATGCACTCGATGGAATTAAACGATACGTTTAAAGAGTTGACACCACGGGCGGCATCAGAAGACGAAATCGCCAGCGTGCACTCCCGCGATTACATCGCTGAGCTGGAGGAAGGTTCGAAAGAAGCGATCGAGCGCAACGGATTAATACCTCTGGATGCCGACACCTTCATGAGTCCAAAAACATATGAGACTGCAAAACTGGCAGCTGGAGCCGGCTTAGTAGCAGTGGAAGCAGTGTCGTCTCGCGAGCATGATTCTTCGTTCGTTGCAGTTCGGCCACCCGGACACCATGCCCTAGCCGACAAACCAATGGGATTCTGCCTGTTCAACAACATTGCTATCGCCGCTCGCCATGCGCAAAAAACTCTGAACGCCAAAAAGGTAATGATCATCGACTGGGACGTTCATCATGGCAATGGAACTCAGTCAATTTTCTACGATGACCCCTCCGTCATGTTTTGCTCGTTTCACCAATATCCATTCTGGCCGCCGGATTCCGGATGGTACACCGAGGACGGTAGTGGTGAAGGACGGGGATATAACATGAACATTCCGCTGCCTAAAGGCACTGGAGATCGTGGATACTTTGCCGCCTTCGACCAGCTAATCAAGCCGGTTTGTCACGAGTATCAACCCGATGTGATCTTGCTTTCTGCAGGCTACGATGCTCACGAACTCGATCCGCTTGCCCAACAAAGAGTGACAACGCTTGGCTTTGCCATGCTGTCTCAACGCCTCGCCGACATGAGAGATCAGACCGGCGCCAAGCTGGTTTGCTTTCTGGAAGGTGGCTACAACACGCAGTCTCTATCAGAGTCGGCGGTCGCCACCATGCAGATTTTGAACGCCGAAGGCGCCGAAGCATCCGCGATTGTTCAAACATCATATGTGATACCAGTCGCTGCAGGCGACGCACCAATCAATCAGGATCGTTCACCGGAAGCAGTCGACGAGCGCATTCTCGATGTACGGCGGCATTTCGGCAAGTATTGGAAAAATCTGAGATAAGCAATTGGCATTTACACGATGGCGCAAACAGAGCATTGCCGCGGTTGCCATCGCGCTGGTCATAAGCGGTTGCGCGGAGCCAAAAGCCCCTGAGAAAACCTGGCGTCAATATTTCGACGACGGCAAGTTTCTCGACATTCAGGAAAAACACGAGGAAGCACGTACCAACTACGAAACGGCAATTGCCAAATTGTCCGGCATAGAATTCGAGCAGGATTGGAAAGCGGAGCTAATAGCAAGAGTGGCTCGCATAGACGTTCTTCAAGGAAAACTCGATCAGGCAGACAAGTTAACTTTGCAAGCACTCGCCCTCTCCGACGACAAGAACTTGCAGGGACCGAACCACGGAGAGGTTCTTGTAGCACTGGACGATCTTGCGGAAAGTTATTCCGAGCGCGCCACCAAGTTTCCAAACGACAAGACTCGCTGCCTGGTAATGATGCTGAAACTATTCAAAAATCCATCTTCAGCACGACAGCGCGACATGAGAGCTGATGGCGCGCGCGATCTGGCGGTTCATTTTATCATCGAAGGGGAGAGCGCCAAAGCAGCCCCCTATGAAAAGTTCGTGATCGACGAGGCTACGGAACATAAGCGCTGGACGCCTTTTAGAGACATCGCAGCAGCTTACGGATACGTCGACAACCAACAAAAGGTCGATGAATACTGGGAGTTGGCCAAGAAGGCGCTCAACAAGAAAAACAAGGATGCCCTGGTAAAATGTTCATACGCTATTGAGCTGGCCAAACTCTATCGCAAAAACAACCGCCTGGATGACGCAGAGAAAACACTTGTCGACATGCTGGATTCGATGAAGCCCGAACACAGAAATAGCGAAATGTACGAGGACCTTGCCACTGTATACGGTGACCAAGGCAAAATTGAAAAAGCGAAGGAAAATTGGCGGGCGGCCATAATTTACGATAGCAAGAGAACGAAGAAAACTAAAGTTCTGCGCAAGAGGCTGGACTCGTACGCTCGATATTTAAAACAGATCAATCAGCTCGACGAAGCTAAGATTATCCAGCAGCAAGCCGACAATATGCGCGAAGATGACGTCGCATTTTGATTACACGATCTGTTAGCGACTGACGTCTGAAAGCGGTCATCGCGAGCTTGAATACTGGCTTAACGACTGGAAAAGAGCGCGAGCGAGGTTTTGCGCTCTTTAGCCTGACCCAGCGCTTGCTCGGCGGCAGCGAGAACAATTCCGGGATGTTCACAGGTATCCGGTATGCTGGCTACTCCGGCGCAGAGTATTCCCTGGTTGGCATCAAGTCCTGGTTGCAGTGGAGCCTCCAAGATCGCTCGTTCAATACGCTGCCCGAACTGAATGGCGTCGTTCGATGAGATGCCCGGGAGCAAAAAAGCGAATTGTCTTTCCTTATAGTGAGCGACAATATCGACTCCGCTCATGATTGTTTGAAACCGGCGAAGAGCCTCACGCAAAGCCCGTTCCGGCATCGGCATAATTTTGTCGCCGCCGTAATTGGCGAGCAACTCGAATACAATAACCGTCATCGGAGTTGAGAACGACTGGTAGCGAGAAAATTCCCGCGCCATGAAGTAGAAGAAACCAGCGCGAGTGACAAATCCGGTTTCCGGATTTTTCAAATGTCTTTCCACTTCTTCGACGAGCGAATGGTCGAATTCGACCGGAGGCGGCAAATTGACAGCCGGCACCGCCGGTGATGGCGCCTGCGGCGCCGGAGCACCGTAGGTGTATCCGCCGTTAGCAGGCGCAGAAGAACCAGGCGACTGACTTGCTGGAGCCGATGTAAAAACTCGGTCGGAGCACTCGGCCGAAATCAGACTTTCAATCAAAGTGGTGTCGTCACTGTCAAAACTCCAGAGAACCGCAGCATCAGCAGTTTCACCCTGATACAAGACCCAGTTGGCATCGTCGTCGCCATTGAAACATGAAACCTTGAGCACGAATGTGGGGCTCGATTGGCTCTTCCAGGGAAGTTCGATAACGGCGCTGGTATTTTTCTTAGCTTGGGCGAGTGCGTAATCGAGTTCAGTCGTGCTGGGATTATTGTTGAGTTTTCCGAGCCGGAGACTGGCGCCTGAGGAATTATCATCAAGTGGCATATTTTTTTGCTCAATGAGTGCAGTAACAATTTGGTAGAAACGAGACGGACGACTAGTCCAATCTGATGCGAAGGCAGATGTTCAACCACGAGGTTTAAATGCCGCCTGCGGGTTGTTTTCTCTGCCAAGTACTAATTACCCAGACGCGTCGTCAAAATCACCTTCAATCGCCGTTAAACCATGTCTGGGAAAACCAATTGGCGGCTGTGCATGCGAACCAATTACGGTTTGGCAAATTGCAAAGCAGTCAAAACGATGTTTGGAGACCAGGTTTTTGCACGACCACTTCCATCAGGATCCTCCTGACAAGTTCGGTTCTGATGCGGACTCCCACAGTCTTTGCGACTATGAACAATGCCTCACGTTAGCTAATCGCAGAGCTAGCGAAGCAGGCGCAAACGCAGCACCGGCGGGCGTCTTCGTGCTCCACAATCGCGCCTAACGGTCCCTCGAGCGACAACGGATCAGCTGTCGAGGTTTCAAGCCTAGTTATTCTTAAACTGATCTTTATTGAGATTAAACAGCCAAGATAACTAACGTCTGAGTCATCACGCTCATTTTCTTCCGATCTTTCGGTACCTCTGCACTGTAACAGCTGTTCTTAGCTTTTCCGCGCACCTAAGCGAAGTCCTCCCACGAGGATTTGTTTTCGCACGCGAAAAGTAATCAGCTATCACCAGATAGAGCTTTCAAACGGGACCCGATGGTTCCGAAACTCACTCAGGCGCAAGCCGAGGACAGGGAAATATGATTCTCGCACACCCTCTTTGGCTTTTGCTGCTCGTGCTCGTGCCACTGCCGTGGCTGATCGCACGACACAAAGGCTATGTCGGATTCCCCGACACGAACCGGATGACCACGTCGAAAGGCGCATGGATTGTCCATCTGGTTCCAGTTTTGCTTCTTGTCGCTGGCTTCGCAGCTTTGTCGGTTGCACTGGCACGCCCTCAAAAGCTGCACGTGGTCTCGACGAACTCGTTCAAGTCCCGCGATATTCTCATCGGTGTCGACATCTCAGGTTCGATGGCTGGACAATTCGGCAAACCACCCGAAAGCGTCGTCGGTCAGACCGAGCTCGACAAGGACTTCCCCGGTCGCCCTGACCGCGCCAAGGACACCGGCAAGCCGGCCGACCCATATGGCTACAACCGCATCGGCGAACGTCGCGTCGATAACGCCCAGGCGGCTACGCTCGACTTCATCCGCAACCGCTATCTGGCCAAAGCTGGAGACCGCGTCGGACTGTTTGTGTTCGACACCGACCAGTACTGGCACTGGCCGCTGACCCACGACCTGAAGATGATTTACCGCAAGGTGCACTTCGCGGACGAGGGACTCGGTGGTGGCACCAACTTCGGTGAGTCCCCGCCCGGTCCGATCGACGCAGCCGTCGAGCATCTCGACGACATGGGTCGGGCCAATACTCGCGTCCTGATCATGGTCACGGACTGCGAAGACAATCTCAGCGGAAGCGCTCTCGACCGCCTGCAGACGCTGGCGGGCAAGTACGGTCTCAAGCTGTACGTTATCGTGATCGGCTCCAATCAGGAAAACTCCGACATCGTCCGGTTGGCGCAAGCCACTGGCGGCGCCGGTTTCATGGCGAACAATCCGCAAAACCTGAAGGACTGCTTCACCACGATCGACAAGATGGAGCAATCCACGGTCACCGTGGAGACCTCCGAAAATCGTGAGGAGCTGTTCTATTACTTCGCCTGGGCCGCGGTCGGTCTCTTTCTTCTCGGCGCAGTCGGTGAGGCGTTGATTCTCAACCGCTAAACCGCTGACCTGCCGTTCCTGATGTCGCGCACTGTGCGTGGTATCGCGACGGTAGCAATAAAATTTGGAGCACAACGATGAAAAGCTCAAAAGACTTCATCCGTGCTTTGCGTGTTCCGGCTCTGGGCCTCGTTATGGTGGCAGGCATCGTGCTTGCTCTCTATGGCGCGTGGCGCATGGCCTCGTATTCCTATCCGATGCTGACCGAGAACTTCCTGGACGCCGCAAAATCTTCCGTCGGCGATCCGCCTGTGGCTCTCTACGACTTTGGGGTGCAAGCCTACAAAGCCGGAGATCCCAAGCTCGCCAAGGACGCGTTCACCGAAGCGTTCAATCAGCTCACCAAGAATACCGGTGTAGTGCCTCCCGAAAGGAAGGAGCTCGCCGCCCAGATCCAGTTCATGCTGGGTGTGGTCAACGAACAAACAAAGCAGTTTCGCGTGGCGGTCACGGCGTACGAAGACAGTCTTCGGTTCTCGCCGGATAATCTCAACGCCAAGTACAACCTGGAGCGCCTGAAGCAGCAGTTTCCCGACATGGGGAAGGGCGGCGGCGATCCCCAGAATCCGGACAAGACACCTTCCAACGGCAAGTCTAACGACAAGAAGGGCATCTAAGGAGCCACTATGCATCTCATTGACCCGACGGTGCTGTGGCTTCTGGTGGCGGTTCCGCCACTGGCTGGTCTGGCACTATGGTTTGCCTGGTATCGCAACCAGCGATTCCAGGACGCATTCGGCGACAGAAAGCTGGTGGGACGACTCTCCGAGTTGGTCTCTTCCGGCACCTACCTGGCTAAAGGCTTCTGCCTGGTCGTAGGTCTGTCACTACTGGTGGTGGCGCTCGCGCGTCCTTCCATCAAAAACGGCACAGCTGAGTTTCCTCACGGAACAATCGACGTCATCGCCCTGGTTGACGTCAGCCGCAGCATGGCAGTCCCCGACTACAAGGAGGCGCTCGCGGGCACTCCCTACGCTGAGGGACGCCGATTGGACATGGCGCGACATCTCATTCTTACGGACGTGGTGCCGTCGCTCAACTATAACCGGCTGGGCATCGTCGCCTACTCCGGAACCGGTTTTCCGATGGCCTTCCTATCGGACGACATGCTCGCTCTCGACTGGATGCTGAAACGCGCTCTCATCATGGGCAGCGCACCGGGTGAAAACTCGGAAATCGGCAAAGCCTTCAACATGGCGTTCACGCTCTTCGATCTGGACTCCAAGCCCGGCAACCGCAAGGTGATCGTGCTCTTCTCCGATGGCGGCAACGACACGGAAACTCCCGAACTGCACGCCGCGGTGAAGGAGCTGGAAAAGCGCGGCATCGAGCTCATTATTGTCGGTCTGGGCAAACCGATTGGTTCGCCAATCCCGGTGAACCTGTTGTCCAAATCCGACCAGTCGCGCTATTCGGGCAAGAAGTTCTACGAACATGAAGGCCAGGTTGTCACCTCGAAACTCGAGGAAAACACTCTTCTGCTCATGCGCAACATGACGGGCGGTCGATACGTCCGCGTCGTCAACTCGTCCGACTTCAAAATCGGCTCGCTGATTTCCAAGGCAGACGTGAAGCGCAAAGAAGGCGAACAAGAGTTGTTCGAGTGGCCGCTGATGTTCTCGGCGCTCTTCCTGATGCTCACCCTCTTCATCCCACGGACTTTGAAAGGCAAAAACGAACCGCAAGGATATCGTTTCGTCAAAGACAAGTCTCACAAACCCGGTCAAGGCAAACGCCGAGACCGAGCCAACTGACAAGGAAAGGAAGTTATGAAAAACTTACTGACCAACGTCGGCGCGCTCGTCCTCTGCATCGCCCTGACAATCGGGGGACTGCTGTGGGTGACGAAAAGCGACCAGACGCGCTGGCCGGATTTCAACTCTGCGCCCCAGGCGGCCGAACCGCTTGCACCGCAGGTAGTATCAGTTTTCGAGCGCGACTTCGGTTGGCGCATCGCCGATGTCATCCCCATCGAGATCTACTTGAAACAAAAGCCCGGCACCATCGTGGACCTCCACAGCCTGGCCGTCGAAGGTGATTTCGAGATTGTCGAAAACCCGACAGTCGTCACTCGAGACTTCAACGATGGGTCGAAGTGGATCGCCATCAAGTTCAAAGTCCAGAGCATGGCGGCAGCCAAAAAGCTCAACCTCAAGGTGAGCATGGTCTTCCACGATCTGGCCACGAATGAGGACAAGTCGATCGCCATTCCGGCGTTCGAACCCTACACCTCTCCAACGTGGGACGGTCGCGACGTGATCAAAGACGGCAAGCCCGGCTTCGTCCACGAGTATCACCTCGCCTGGACTCTGGGTTACATCGTCATCGGTATCGCGGGCGCCGTGATCGCCTTCTACTTGCGCCGCAAGTGGAAGGAGGAAGTGAAGGCCGAGCAGGCTCGCATCTGGCACACACGCAGGCAAATTGCCCGGCGTGAATTCGACGAA
Source organism: Obscuribacteraceae bacterium (SeqCode) (assembly GCA_044225915.1). GTDB lineage: Bacteria > Cyanobacteriota > Vampirovibrionia > Obscuribacterales > Obscuribacteraceae > JADYXR01. The sequence goes on along the minus strand of JBGAHZ010000015.1, from coordinate 33,846 downwards.
GCCTGGGCGCGCATCGAATCGGGCGATTACTCGGTTCAGAACTACAAAGATGTGGCCCAGTGCGTGCGCAAGCTCTTCCGCATCGAATCGAAGGTCCTCAAGGAAATCGAAATGGAACTGGGCGGTATGCATCCCTACAAGGATCACACCCTCAAGATCATGGCGCTGACCGGACAGGTCCTGTATCACAATCGTTATCTCTCTGACGCAGAGAACGCCGCCATCAAGGAGACGTTCGACCTGATCGTGCCACCATCAGTGGGGCATGGCGAAGGTCAACCGGCTGCCTCCGAGGTGACGAATTGATGTTTCCGAATGAGGCCGGGAGCGGGATTACTGACCCTGTCGTTAGGGCGACAGGTTAGGAAACCGCCCCGGTCTCATTCACTCTTACGAAGTCGCGCAAAGGACTGTGCGGCAGACCAAACGAAGTGGTTAATTTCGTTATGACTACAAGGAACAAGTCCATTCTCTTGCTCGCGGTCACGCTATTGACGCTGATCGCCCTGGCATTTGTCGGGAATGGACTGAGGGAGACCTCATCGACAAAAAATTTAGCCGCCTCCGCTTCCGCGGACCACACGGCTCACCCCTCAAGTAAACTCGCGCGGTCGGCGACGACAGAAAAGTCGGACGTCAGAACCCACGACAAATGCATCGACGCGGAGGAAGCCTGCCTGCCGCCCGAGCCACCACCTGTGCTACCACTAACCGGAGCGACCATTTTGCTCGATGCCGGTCATGGTGGTACCGACACTGGTGCCATTCGCAATGGCATCCAGGAGAAGGACATCAATCTGTCCGTCACGCTCAAGCTGCGCGACGTCCTCGTTAAACAGGGCGCCCGGGTAATCTTGACGCGCGACACTGATGTTTTCCTCACGCTGGACGAACGCAAAGCGCTGATCGCGCTCCATAAGCCAACCCTGTTCGTGAGCGTCCACAGCAATGCGTCTACGAATCCGGCAATTGACGGAATCGAAGCGTATTACTTCAACGATGAAAGCGACGTGCTCGCCCAGTCCATTTATCAGGCTGTTATAGATGGACTGGGTGAGCATGGCAATTGGGTGCGCAAACGTGAACTCGCGGTAGTACACCATGAGTTTTCGCCTGCCGCACTGATCGAAATCGGGTATCTGTCCAACGCCAAAGAGCGGTCGTTGCTCGTCAAAGACGACTACCAGACTCGAGTGGCAGACTCGATTTACGAAGGCATTCTCAAATATGTTTCCGGTCGGCACCCAGGTGCCGACTCAAACGTGACGCCGCCTCCACCTTCAGTGGAGAACGGTCCAACCGCTTCACTCGAGCAGTCTGACCGACGTCCTGATGCCGACGCTAGGCGGAGCGCATCAGCGCTGCCCTCCTCGCGCATGCGCATCGGACCGGCACTGCTTGTTCAACGCTAAGAAAAGTAAGGAGCACTCTCATGGAATTTCTGATCAGCATCGCGCTGCAAGTTCTCGTCCTGCTCATCGTCGTGCCTGCCGTCACCAGCAATGGTGTCGCTGTTCGCCAGGGCGGCTTCGTCCGCGGTCTCATGGCCCTGATTTGCATCGGGCTCACCAACATGGCCCTGTGGTTCATCCTCACGATCGCAACGGTCGGACTGACAGTCGTCTTCCAGTTCCTCACCTTCGGACTGGTCGGACTTCTGATCAACGCGCTCGCCTTCAAGGCTACTGCCGGCATGCTCAAGGACGTGCTCTACGTCCGCAGCTTCGGCTCGGCCCTCGGCGCCGCGCTCGTCATGGTGCTCGCCAACTGCGCGATCCATCACTTCCTGTTCTAACGCACGCGCCAAGCGACTGACTTAGCCCGTCTCGCCAGTCGCTCTCGGCACTGAGTGGAACGACAGCGTCCGGTTTCCCTTCCCGGGAAATCGGGCGTTGTTTTTCGCATTCACTCTACTTCGCTGCCTCGTATTATGCAGCCTAGTATCTAAAATTCAAAAACGAAAACACACAGAAAAGGGCATGGCGCAAAGCTCGATTGGTATCGAGCCCTGGCCATACCCTCTTCTTTGGGTTGTGTGTTCCGCCGCTAAAGGGCATGGCGCAAAGTTCTTGCCTTGCGGCGAGAACCCTGGCCATGCCCTCTAACTTCAGGAAGGCATAGCGCAGCGCTCCCGGTCACCTTGCGGCAACTACGCGGGAGCCCTGGCAAAACCTTCCTGACGAAGCAAAACGAGCCCCCGGCAGGGCGCTGTTTCACCTCTTGGTAGCGACGACGAATCCGTTAGGATTCCCCGCCCTCGCCACCATTTTCCTCGCCCTCGCCGTCGTCTTCCTTGGGAAGCTCGACCTTGACCCGGCGCGGATCTTCGTCATCGCTGAACTCGAGCTTGCGGGGCTCGAGCGAAATCTCGTGACCGTTCGGCAGGCAGCCCGGCTCGGCTTCCGTGTAGGCGACGCCGTCGACCACGAAGGACCGACGCTCGTCATTGCCACGGAGGACCGGGATGGACACGCCGAACAGCTCACCGTCCGCCATCAGCCCCTGGTAGAAACCACAGGCGCGGCGGTCGTAGTCACGCAGGTGACCCATGCGCGCCGGATCCCACATGTAGCCGATCTCGTGGAACTCCTGATACTTCAGGGAGAGACCGGGCAGGGTGTGGTCCGAGCTCGTGCGCCACGCCGAGGCAACCTTGCCGTCGAACGAGCGAACGATGTTGTACAGGCGCTGCTCCCACTCGATCGCAGAAGCGTCCGCGCCATGCCGACGACGGAAGTCGCCGATCATGAACAGGGTCTTCTGGTTGATGAGGACCGCGGCGCCGTAGCGCAGGATCTCGATGTTCGGGTTGCGGTGCAGGTTGAACAGCACCTCGAGCTTCTTGGGCAGCGAGATCGACGGGTCGGAGGGGTACTCCTTCGCCTTCGGGTGGCTGCTGCTCCAGTTGTCCAGGTTGCGCTTGGTCGCCTGGATCCACTCCATCAGCCGAATTTCGTTCGGCATGGAGAGGTGCGTGGCGGAGGGGATGTAGACCACCTTGCCGCCGGACGCTTCCTGGAAGCGCTCGATGAACTTGCCGCACAGCTCGCCCATCTTGAGGACTTGCTCCTCGAAGCCGCCCGCTTCCATGGCTTCTTCCACTTCAGGGGCGTGCGGGTAGTCGTGCAGGTAGTTCTCTTCGTCTTCGTTGAAAGCCTTGAAGGCCTCTTCGTCGACGATGCCGCCGAGCAGGATGACCAGCTCGGGCTTGTTGTCGCGCAGATACTGGAGAACCTGCTCCAGCATGGAACGATCGTGGTGCGGGAAGTACATGTGAGCGAGAGCGACCACGCGCATCCCGTCCTTGAGCGTCATCTTGTAGATGCCGGCCTCATGGAGGGACGTCTTGGGGTCCTCCTTCACAACAACCCGCTTGAAGCTTGTTGACTTAGACATAACTAAGAATCTCCTTTCGGATTGTTAGAGAATCAGCCCGGTCGCATCGAGCTTCTCGAAGAAGTCGATGACGGTCGGAGCGAGCTGATCCCGGCTTGTGAGGCGGAGAACGTTCGGCGCCTTGATCCCACGGTTGTAGGTCTCGGGCACCAGAATCGCAGCGTGAGCCATCTGGCCAACGCCCACTGCCGTTTCGGCAGAGTCTTCCACGATGAGCGGAATGTGCTCGTCGGCGAGCACGTACTTCTTGTTGCCCGGCGACACGAAGCGCACGTCGGTGTCGGGGTTGAGCCCGAGCCGCGCGACGAGCTGCTTGGTGACGTGCTGGGCGATGCCGGTGCCGTAGCCCTGCGCATGGTTGTCCATGCGCATCTCGGCAGCACCCGGCACCCAGGTCCAGATCTTCACGTCGATGCCGGCGTCCTTGATGGCCTTGATCGCCTCGACCACGCCGGGGTACGGCTGGAGGTCGGCGTAGCCACCCTGCGAGCGGCGCGCGAAGGCGACGAACGCATTGAGGAACTCCTTGCCGGACAGGGCGTTGTCCGGGTCCATCTGCATGTGGTAGAACGCGGCCTTCTTCTGGTCGAGGTTGTGGCCGTACTGGGTGTTGCAGAACTCGATGAAGGCACCGAGCCAGTTGACCAGCGTGTTGTGCAGGTCGAGGACGACGGTACGTTCCCAACGGAAGTCGGGATCGTCCGAACGAAGAACGCTTCGCGGAGGCCAGTTGGCAGCGCTTGCAGCGCTGACCAACTTGCGACCGCCAGTGGTTTTCTTAGAACTCATGTTCAAAATCTCCTTAGGTAGTCGCCAGCCTTAGCGGTTGGGCGAACGGTACATGTGACCGCCGAAGCAGAAGCCCGCCTTGGGGCGCCCGTCGACGATAACCTGCTTGATGGGAAGCACCTGCAAGTGGGTCTTGCCGCCGACGATGGTGGCAACGCCCAGCGCCTGATGCCAGTTGTTGGTCAACTGGGAGTACGCGAAGTACGGGTGCGTGGGGTCGACCAGGTGACCAAGCTCGATCGCGCGGATTTCGCCGCGGGTCGTCTGGCGCACGGTCATGCCGGCGCGGTGCGTGTGACCGGTGGTCACGGAGCGACCGGCTTCATCGGCATCGGCGCGCGGGCTGGCGCCCGGCTTCGGACGAACGATGCGGCCGTGGTGCAGGTCCAGGTCCCCGTTGATGAGGATGGAACCGCCGAAGCCGCCGCGCTCCGCCAGGTCGTAGATGAACGTCACGTTGTCCGACGGCTTGTAGCCCATCAGTCCGTGGAAGGACATGATCGGCTCGCGCGTGTCGAAGTTCAGGATGTTCGCGACGCCCGGAGCGGGGTCCGACAGGTAGCGCATCATCCGATCTTCGTGGTTGCCCATGATGTAGAACACATGGATGCAGTTCGAGATCTTGATGAGCGAGTCGACGAGGCGACGGGTTTCGTCGAGCTCACCCTGCATGTCTGCAGCGACGCGGGGCGGACGAGCCCAGCGGGAGAGCGCGAAAACGTCGGCGACGTCGCCGATGAAGATGATGATGTGGGGCTGGTAGTCCTTCAGGAACGCCTTGATGGCCCAGATGGAGGCGACATCGTGCGCCGGGACGTGGATGTCCGGCAGGACGACGATGCGGGTGCCGTCGGGCAAGTCGAGGGGAAGAATTCCAGCAAACGAGAGATGGCCAAGACCCTTGTTGGCATTCCGGCGAGCGATTTCCGCAGTGAGAAGCTGACGCATCTCACGGGTTTCGTAGCCGGTGGCCTTCGCAAGTTTCTTAGCAGCATCTTCAACTGAAGACGCGTGTGTCTTGTTCATGGCTAATTAACTCCTTCTCGCCTACGTGTGAACGGAGGCGTGTTTAGAACCTCGTGAGGACATCGCGGGAGTGCGCTGTTGGTCACGAGGAGTTCGAAGCCTCTATTCGATTGAGGCGAGAATATTGTTTGCGAGAGAAACCGGATGGTTGAACTCTCAGGGAGAAAAACCCTCACTTGCCGGAGCAAGGGTTCATATTGGTGGAAACGAGGTTGTTCTTTGGGTTTTGAGTGAGGACAACCGGGCAGCGAGTTGGAAACGAAGATACCCAGAGACTAGAAAACTTAAGGAAGTGCGAACAATGAAGAATTCAGTAATATCAGGACCTTATGAGTCGCAGCTAATCCAGGTTTCGCTTGTCAAGCGATTGCACATAAGAGGATGCGATCCCCAAACAGCCCGTTTGGCGAACCTCTGCGCGCGCGGAATTAAAGACCAGTCAGCACTAACTAGTACACTACTTAGCTAGAGCTAATAATAAGGGACCTAAGTCTAACAGTTAGCGAGGCTGAGAAAACCCGTCTAGAAAGCTTCGGCGGATGTCGGCAGAATGAAATATGAGTAGGTTCTCAGCCAAGACGCAGAGAAGATCAGCCTTCTGCGAAGTGTTAAGCGCTCGCACGCGATGCGCTAGTTCCGAAGACCGAGGATTGTCAAGACCTTGCGGCGTTTCGCCGGGAGAATCCCAAAGCACGCCATCACGACAGTTTCTCAAACGGTCAATATCGGCAAGTTGAATCTCAATATCAAACAACCGACTTAGCACGAACCATGCTTTACCGCTCTATGAGAGGTGTTCGATCTTTTCGTAAATCGCCAGACGAGGATTCGGCTCTTGCGAGAGCTCCTGAAGACGCTGATAGAGCTTGACCTCTTCACCAGATAGTTTCTTCGGAATAACAACATCGACAATCACGAGCATGTCCGCACCTGCCAGCCCAAGCCCCTTAAGTCGGTGCATTCTGCCTTGCTGCGTCAGTGGTTGAATCTTCATCGAGACCTTGCCGGTCGCGGTCGGAACTTGAATCTCTGCTCCAAGCATCGCCTCGTAAATCGTGATCGGGATCACGCATTTGATCTCCTTGCCCATCACTTTGAGCACCGGATGTTCGCGTAACTTGATTTTGAAAATCATATCGCCGTACTTGCCGGCACGCAGGTCCCATCGTCCTTGACCTTGTTTTCGAATCTCGGCACCATGGGCCAATCCGGGAGGGAAATCAAATTCCGCGTTGCGGTCCACGTTGAAATAACCGAGTCCCCGACAGGCGTTGCATTGCATCCGCTCCAGCGGTTTTTTATCCGCGCACTCTTCACAAGGCGTCGGATCGGTGATGATGATTTGTTTTCGCGTGCCTTTGACCGCTTCGCGCAGACTGATTTCCATCTCCATCTCCAGACTCTGGGCCTGAATCTGCACATCCTCAGCCGGTTTCGGCTTTGCGGCATCCTGGGTAGATTTTTTGTCTTTCGTCACTTTTCCCCACAAAGCCCTGACGTCGGAGGTTTGGCGAAAGACGTCACTATTTTTGTCATACTCTTTTCGTTTCGAAGGATCCATCAAAACGGCATAGGCATCGGTTATGTCTTTGAAGGTCCTGATCTGGACCTCGGCATCAACAGATTGCGCAGTTATGTGAGGACCAAACTTCTCATAAAGTTCGTTGTAGCTCTCCTGAATCTCATTAGTCGTCGCGTTCGGTCGCACGCCCAGGATGTAGTAATAATCCTTGTGCGTCTTGGTCGGCGCGTTCGATTTTTCGTCATTAGACATAAACGGTTTAGCTCTTGCCAGGCACCATCCCAACTTTCGTGGGGTGGAGGCACGTGTTCAGCGATTTGATTGGCTACTAAGTCGCCCGGGAGGGCAGCATCTCCATAATACACAGTATCAAAGGAGTAGCAAATACTACATACCCGCTACAGGCGCAAATCTCGCCTATCGGTCGGTCAGCCCTGAAGAATCTCGTCCAGACAACCGAATCCGCCGGTTTTTGCGAACGTCGAACCGTCTCATAAACAGCCAGGATTTAATCAATGAGATTGGGACCGGCACAAATTGTTTGGGCAATCTAACTTTAGTACGCCCACTGACAAAAACCGATCGAAAACCGAAAAACCGAACAGACAAACGAACCGCCTCGAAAGGGGCGGTTTTTCCTTAACCGCGAAGCCTCGTAGATCAGATTCGACGGGTTTCAACGACCCCTTCGTGGCGCGAACACGATCGAAAAACTACGAAAAAAGCAAACAGCCGCCCTTTGGAGGGCGGCTATTCACTTGCTTTCGGTCAGTCGGAGATGACTTTGTGTTTACGTTACCCTAGCCGCACTTCGAGTAGCCGCACGACTGGCAGACATTGCATCCGTCGATACGGATGAAATCTGCACTGCCGCACTTGCCGCACGATTTGCCGCGTGGTCCGGCGTCCGTTGACGACGTGGTGTTGGAAGAAGAAGAGGATGCTGAATTCGTAATCGCGCTCTGCGGAACCGAATTGAAGTCCGTTCCGTTCGCTCGGTCCCCTCGACTCACTCCACTAATGTGATTGAGCGCTTCTTCAGCTTCCGCCATTCCCTCATGATTGAGGGCGTAGTGTCGCCTGTAGTTCTGAATTGCTTTGGCCAAACCGTCGCACGGCGATTGCACGACCACGGCTTTATCGGAGTCTTTGAACTTGAAGAAGGCAGGATAGCCGGATTGGATGTTGACCAGTTGCTTGACGATCTCCATCTCAGCCTTCGAGCGTTCTTCTTCGCCGAACTCAGCCGCGTATTTGAGGAACGCGGAGGCCAGGCGACCGACGGCTTCGAACAGACCACCTTCTATCGCGCCCGGCTTGCCCATACGCGCATAGACTTCGATCAATTCGCCGGCTCTTTCCACCTCGTGATTGAGACTGACGTGCAATGTTGAGCCACCATCTTCGGTGCCGACTCTGACTTTATATGTCTGACCCGTGGTCTCCTCGACATTGATGTTGCGCCGCTCACGGTGACCAAGCAGTGAGAGCAAATCCGACTGACGATCGTAGTCTTCCTTGGCGATTTTCTCGACCGGCTGACTGAGTCGCGAACCATCCGGATAGAAGGTGATGTCTTTGACACCCAGTCTCCAAGCCAACATTGAGGCTTCCGAAACCAGTTCCAAACTCGAGTCCAACGGAATTGAACAAGTGTTGGAAACCGAGTTGAACGCTTCCGGATACTCACTGGCACCGTTGTGAATGGCAGCCAGGTGTTTGATGTATTTATCCGGATCTACTTCCACGCGCACAGGATAAGCTTTCTGAACTGCGGCCGGGACTTCTTTCAAACCACGGCAAGACTTGTGGTTATCGCGGATGCGCTTGAGAAGAGCTTTTTCACCTTCCTCCGTATCCGGCCAGGCGCCATGCTTCATCATCAGTTCTTTAAAGCCCGGTGCCAGAAAATCGACATAACGGCTTCGCACTTTTCGAGAGAAAACAATTCCGTTATGCGGATCGACACCCCAGGTGGTCTGCAGCGCTTGAGCCAGAGTGCCGGTCGGCGCATTGTTGGTCATGCAGCTATTTCGCACCCTCAATCCCTTCTTGTGGAATTTGCTTCCTTCCCAGAGTGGGTAAACGCCGCGTTCCTTAGCCATCTCGACTGAAGCGTCGACACTGGCTTTGGTGTATTGACGGAATAGACTCTCGGTGGCATCAAGACCTTCCGGGCTTCCGAACTCGACGCCCAGACGGGACAGGAATTCAGCGATACCGGCAAATCCGCCTCCGTTGCGGCGCTCCATGCGAGCAGTCATGTTTTGCGATGGAATCGGGTACCAACTGACGTCGGTCACGTTGTCCATGAAGCGTTGTTGAACGCGAGCAACCGCTTTCATTGCTTGCATGTTGTAGGAACCATCAGGATTCCAGAAGTCGGGATGAGCGGCATGCATAGATGAAAGGTTGCAATTGCCCATGTAATAGTTGCCGTCTTTGCCGGGTCCGGCCGGGAGGAACTGCTCGCCGCATGGATTGCAGGTGTTCAAATCATAAACGTGATCGTTGGCGTTGCCGGCATTGATGGTGTCATAGAATCCAATTCCAGGTTCTCCGGAATCACGCATGCCCTCTACGATACGGTCGAATATTTCCGGTGCATAGAAGTGTCCTTTGACCTTAACGTATTTGTCCGTGATCTCGACGATCGCATGTTTCAAATTGCGGGCCGCTTCGATTGCCTCAGGATAAGCCTTGATGTCGACGGCGTATTCCTGATAGGTGGGCTCTTTGGTCAAGCGATTAACTTTGATGGCGCCTGTTTTTTCATCATAAACAGGTTTTCTCGGATCGAAGAGTTCGCCTGTCCATTTTTCTTTAGCAAAACTGGCCGCGTAGAAGGAGCGGTTGGCCACGGCTTCCATGAAGCCCGGCATGGCAAGAACCGTAACGTTCGTATTCTTGAGAAAGTTCTGACGCTCCATGTATGAATGGAAGCGTTCGCCATATCTTTTCTCAGCCATCTCGAGAATGCGTTTCTTGTACGACATGGCGTCTTCGCCCAGATCCTGACGAGTTTCCGAACGCACTTCTTCGAACACGCGTGACATCACAGGTGGTGGTATCAGTTTCTTCTTGTCGATAAAGAAAAGAATGTCGGGGTGATCGGAATTGCGCAATTCAATTAGAGCACCACCGCGGCGACCGCCCTGTGCGACTGCTTCTACAGCCTTCGCGATTGTCTTTTCGTAGAACCGATCGGGACCCGACGCGGCCGCTCCGTTTGAAATTACAGAAGCCCAGGGGCGCAGGGTGGATGTATTGATGCCCATTCCCATCGCCGCTTTTGCAGCCAATGCTTCAATGCGCGCGGCTTCCTGAATGCCTTCCAAACTATCTTCTACATAAGTAACGCCGCAAGCAGCGAGACAACCTTTACCGCGCAGAGAAGCAGCCAGATGTCCCATAGCCACTTCGCTCTCAGAGAGCGTTGTAGTGTTGCCGGACAACACCGCTTTTCTGAGTTCTTCTGAACGTAGCCAGATCGCCGTTTCTTTCAGACCGCCAATCTTTCCGTGAGCCCAATACTTGAGCACATCCAGTGAAACTTCCGGATCAGCATTTATGTTGGCAGGAGTGTTAGCCCAAAACTTCTGATTGCCGATGTGATCGGCAAATACCTGTGCCCATTGAATGACGGTCGGATGCTTCAACGCATCCGTAAGCGAGATTTCGATCAGCTCAGCCGGCGTCAAAGCGTACTTCAGCTCAGCCAAACCAACTGATGTTGCCACGCGATTGATGATGCCGGACACGTCTTCTAATGGTTGACCAGTAGTGGTATCACGCTTGGCATACAGCCCGGAGAGCGTCTCTTGAGTAGCCTCGAAATATCGGTCGTTGTAGTTCTCCATCTTACGTACTGGTGCAACCTGCAATTCAAGCTTCTCAATCAGCTTCTTTTCTTGACCTTGCTTGGGATCGGTAACATTCATCATTCGGGCTTCCCTTCCTTCTAGTATGGATATGGATTGGTTCAGAGCGGGTGGACAGACACAGGGATATCAACCGCAAACACCCTTGGGCGCGCGGCACGAAAGCAATCAGCCAGAGCGGTTAAGCACCAGCGAATAAATGAGGACCAGAAAGCAAAATAACTTTTGCCTTAACTGCCTTGACTGACTTTAAATTGTGCGTACAAAAAATTTGTTGAAATCAATGGTACTAGGGATAGGGTCATGTATCAAGTATGTAAAGTTCGGATGACATCCACGCTCACGCCCCGCGATCACTTCTAACATTGCGTTTCTAGACTTTTGAACAAGAAAAATGAGAGATTTCGATCCAAGGGACTTTACCTAGATATAGCGTAAGTGCATGTCGTTGCAAGGATATATCCTCGTCCCAAAACCGCCAGACTGCGGGTATTCACAGACCGGCGATAACGTTCGCATATACACCACATGTGCCACCATGCATAGCGAATTATCGGCAGCTCATTTTTCGCCGTGACACCACCGGCGGGGCACATATATTATTGGTCACCAGCTTGAAACACAACAGCTATAAGCACTACCGCCGACCGATAACAAAAGGCATACCAAAAGCATATCGCCCGTTTTTCCTGCAAGGTCGCACAGGTGTTCATTGCAAATAAGAAGAGCACCGGAACAGACATCCGTCCGATATACATTGCCAAAACACAGACCGCAAGCCAACTGTTCGCCTGCCGGAGGAGCCAACTGCCTATACACCGCATATAGCAGTTAAAGGTTTTGAATGAGATCTCCGGACCTGGTAAGCGCCCGGGTCGTTCGATTTTAACAGTCAGAAACTAGCAACCTGGCGCTTACATAGCGCCTCTACAGAAACGAAGCACGTTCACCACCGACCATTTAGCCATGCCGGAATTTTTACTATACTGCTTAGTATCAAAAGCCGAAAACGAAGGCGGTCAGAAAGCGATGAGCTTCCTGCCGCCTTCAAGGGCTTCTGATGAACCGGCGTGGTTACGCCCGCCGGCGGTCAGGTTCTTACTAACAATCCCGAATCGGGACCGCGAGTGACGAAGACTTCAGCAACCGCCTGACCAGCGGCTTTGAAGTACTCTCTTCGTCACTCGCGTTGCGTGCTGGCTTACGACCAGAGCGGCTGTTCGCCGAACAGACGCTGCATGCGCATGCCGTGCTTGTCGAGCGAGCCATCGGCGCGCAGCATGACCGGCACTTCGAACTCGGGCGCGCTGATGTCGCCTTCGTCGTCGGTGAGGTCGGGAGCCACGTTGCCGATGTCGTGCAGGCCGAAGTGGCCCAGGCGACGGTCGCGCAGGTAGTCCTTGAGCGTCGCGCCCACGTCGAAGCCGGGGTCGAAGGCGACTTCCGGCTGGGCGACGGGGCGGGTGGCGCGGGCGATGCGCTGGTCAGCCTTGCGGCGGCAGGCGTGATGGCCACAGTGGCCGAGCCGGCAGTCGCGCTGATAGTCCTTGAGCATCGCGCCCATTTCGGCGTCCGTGTAACCGCTGTCGTTGGTGGTGCTGATTGCGTTCTTCATGGTCATTATCTCCTAGCTGTGCCCTATTGGGCTGGTTAGAGACGCACCACTTGTGGTGGCACGCCTCGGGATGTGTCGACACCTGCGGCACACGCCGCTTGCCGACTGTTTTGCCGAATTGAGACGGAAGTCCCTCCTCGACGAAATTCGTGGTTGAGCTAAAAAACACATGACCGGACCTCCGGAAGCTTGCGCTTCCGGAGGTTAACCAGCCACGCGGCGAGGCAAGCCTCACCGGGCTCTTGCCGAACGCGTAAACCCGAGCCTCAGGTGTACGCGTGAGCTACGACAATCACTGCTGCGCTCAAGACAGTGACCGCAAGGCGAGAATCGCCTTACTTACCGCCGTTCCGGAGGGGAACGATCTGGCGGCGGACGAGCTTGACGTCGACTCCGCCGTAGTTGAGCTTCATGCTCCCTTCCTTGCTGGTACGCACCAGCCGGGTCGTGAGAATGAAGTCCGAACCGACCGCTTCGCTGCACGAGATGCACAGCTCGGTCTCCGGCAGCGCCTTGAGACGCGCTTCCGGTATGGGATTTTCACAGCGTTTGCAATCCATAGTTCGTCTTCCTTCTTCTGGTTTTTCTGTGGGACCGCGCGCCGGCTCGACATCGAACCGGAATTACACGGGTCTAGATCACCTTCTCGACCTTCGCGCGCTTGGCGGCGTGCCGGAGCACGTAACGCGCGAAGCCCAGGTTGTTGGTGCCCGAGAACTGCGCCGCCGACATGGTGGAGGCGTACTCGGACACCTTGCGCTCGAGCTTGCGGAACTGCTGGGTGGTGAGCGTGACCCCGAAGCCGCCGGCGTAGAGCGCCAGCTGCGTCATGGCCCGACTCGCCTTGGTGGTGCGCCGCTGTCCGTCATCGTCCGAGGGGTTGTTGTACAGCGCCGCGATGGTGCCGCACACGTATGCCCGGTCGAACGTGAGGAAGTTGGTCGGCAGACCCTGTCCCATCGCCCCGTAGCCGCGGCTGTCCTCGAAGTTGACAGCGACGTTGATTTGCGGGTTCTTCTTCTGCGTCATGGCTTTGGCTCCTTTGTTACGAGTATGCTTTTTCAGAACCACAGGCGATTGCTCACCTGACAGATAAGCGCTTTCCGACCTGTCCTTCAGCGGTCACGCCGCTGTAGTCAGGTCAGTTCAGACCCACCTGATGTTTTCGTGACGCGGGAAAGGTCCGCCACAATACGTGTCGTAGCAGGCGTTCGAGGCGACTTCCTGAACGGTGTCCGGGAGTTCGCCAAGAAGTTGCTCCGACGTTTCGGAGACGCAGCAGTACGTGCACGCGCCACCGATGCGGACCTTGGAGAGATCCCAACCGCGCTTGCGAGCGGCCGCGATCAACTGTTTGCCACCACCGAAGGTGTCTTTGTCGACGACGATGCACTTGTCGTATCCCCGAACCAGGTCGAGGATGTGCTCGTAGATATCCCCGCCGTAGACGTATCTCAGCAGGGCGATCGGGGTGCCGGCTTGCATAGCCGACTTGATTTCGTCAACCAGCGCGTCGAGCCGTTCCCCGAAGGGAAAGTAGCGCGGTTGACAATCGACAGCGATGAAGACCATCTCTTGTCTCCTTTCTTAATTGCGAGCCGAAGCAGGCTTCAGCTCTCGTTCAGGAAAGAGGGGTGGTTGTGTGAAACCTTTCCACCCCTCGCGATACTAACCTTCTGGGATTAACCCACAGCCTTGCGGCTGAGTACGACGCCCGTGCCATCGACGCGCAGGACGGCAGCCTTGACGGCGACGCCCGGACGCAGCGAGGTGGTCTTCATGCCGTTCATCTCGCTCACCGGGAGGCGGGCGCGATGACCATCGAGGATGACGATGACGGCATCGCCGTGGACATGAGCGACCGAACCCTTGACGCGCTTGCCGACCGGAAACTTGATGACCAGCGCCGAGTCGGGCGTGGCGCTGGGCGCCGCACCTTCTTCCTCGACATCGATCACTTCGTCCAGCCGCTCGCTGACCGTGTGGAACGGCTTGCCGTCGCCACCTTCGCGGGTGCCGATGACGAGCACGCGCAGTTCGCTGCCGTCGCGCGGGTCGCTGTTGCGATCGCGCTTCAGCTTGCCGGCGGGCAGGATGCCGAACTCACCGCTGTCGAGTTCGACTTTCCAGCCACCCTTGACCGGGAACAGGATTTCGCATCCCGTCACTTGACCTACTGTTGAAAGAGCCATGGTAAAAACCTCCTATCGGTCGCCTGCGGCATTTGCCGGCGCCGATGCGATGTTGGTTTCGAGACCTTGAGCACCACCTGTAGTGGCGCTCGCCAAAGCGAGAAGGGTGAGGTTTGACACTCACCCTTCCGCCTTATGCCAGCCATTCGCACCCGCGAACGACTGGGTTGACCTCCCGCCCAGCCAATGCCAGGTCTGAGCAGGTGGTCGTGCCGGGTTGAACGCAACGCGCGAACATCCCGGAGTCTGAGAACAACCGTCGACGAAGTTATCGCCGGTTTATTTCATCGAAGACTCCAAGCAGGTTTCACCTGCTCGCAGACCTCGTTTAGTGAGTGCCGCGCTGCCGAGCCCTTACTTATTGGCGTGGTCCAGCAGCTGCAGCAGGTACAGGAAGAAGTTGAGGAAGTCCAGGTAGATGGACATCGTCAACTCGACTGCCTTTGCCCAGGAATTTTCGGAGTGACCCAAACGGAAGAAGTCGAACACGAAGTAGCCGGCGAACACGATCATGCCAAACAGGCTAACCACGATGTTGAGCTTTTCGGACATGCGCCAGAAGATGCCGATGACGCCGACGATGATCAGACCGAACAGTGCGAAGCCCAGGTACGTTCCCATGGAGCTGAAGTCAGCCCCGGAGAACAGACCGATTGAACCGCACACGGCCATCACACCGGCGGTACCGGCGAAGGCACCGAAGACCGTTTGCCAACCGAGATTTTCGGCGCGCATCTGCACCACCGGTCCGATGAACAGACCGGAGATGTACGCCCAGCCGAACAGCAGGCAGATGCCCACCATCGGATTGACGTGCGCGACGAGAATGACGGCGATGGAGCCGAGCAGGAACGCCAGCCCGAGACCGATGACGGCACCGAGCGACTGGACCTTGCGTCCGCAGAACGTTCCGAACGCACCGAGAATCATGGTCACGGTGAGAAGCAGTGAGACCTTGGCGAAGAGAGTTTCCATGGTAGTTGTAGTACTCGCGAGTATGCTGACGAGCTGTGGCTCGACAGCGGGTTTAGACTCCAGACAGCGGTTGGTTACGCCCCGGAGCCCCCGATGGATGATTGAGCGGTACGCGCCTCGGGGAGCGCCCACCGTAGAGCCCGGGACTTGGGCATCGCTGCCTTCATCCCGGGCTCCGTCTCATGTTGCGACCGCGGTCTAATTCAGGCTAGACCGTGGCAGACGTGCGACGCGGCAGCGCGACACGCACAGTGACCGTCTCCGACTCCAGCACCGGCTCCGTGTAGGGCATCGAGTACCCGGACGAAGGGATGCCAGCCGAGGCGGCGTGAACCGCGTTGAGCTGCGGGGACCCGACGAGGGCCGACCACAGGTCCACACCAGCCAGGGGCCGGCGCGGGCGCGGTTGAGCGACTTCGGCTCGGGGAGCCGGAGCCGCGGGGCGAGGAGTGACCGTCTTGCCACCAGCCGACATGCGGCTGAGGCGATCGGCCTTCGCATCTGCCGGTGCGTGGTGCGAGACGATGCGGTACATCGTCAGACTGAGCGCCTGCCCGACCTTGCGGTGAGCCTGCACATTCGTCGTGCACTGGCACCACTGCTTGCTGCGCGAGTCGAGCACCGTCATGGGCACGACCCGGATGAGCAGTTGCGTCTGCGAGTCGCCGCTGCCGTCGTTCATCGTCCACGTCATCCCGGAGATGTCCAGGTAGACGCCGGCGTCCTTGTCCCGGACGGGCGCGGAGAAGATTCCCCACGCACGCTTCGGGATTTGGTAGAACAGGCGGAACATCACGGTCTTGCCCGTCATGCCAGCGGAGTAACCCACCGGCATGTCGCCCTTCTTGGCGCCGAGGCACGCGTTGACGGGCAGAATCGAGTACGCCGTCTCGTTGAGCTCTTTCTGCCCAACGAGGATCGGAGCCACTTTCAACAGCCCGGCGCGCTCGGCCGCTTCCTTGAGGATGCCCTGGAGATCGGCATCGCCGTGACGCACGACGCGCACGGCGTAGAGGTTGCCTTCTTCCAGAGCAGCCACGCCACTCTGCGGCTCGGCGCGGACGCTGGCGTCCACGCTTTGCCTCCGACTGCCACCTTCGAGCAGGTCGATCGAGTGCATGCTGCCGTCCCAGCCGTGGTCCGAGAAACCACAGAGTCCGGCAACGGAGCCATGACCCATGTCGAGGCCGTCAAGGCCTCCATGTCCATCACATCCGTCCATTGTGTTGACCTCCTTTTTCTAGAGTTAGACAAACGTCCGGTCAGAGACGTCCGCCTTTGGTTAAGAAAGTCGGCGGCAGCCGGCGTTATTGCCGACTACCACCACGCGAACGGGCACCACCGGGCGACTCAGCCCGACGACACCCGCACCGTTAACGAACCCTCACACCGCAAGCGGCGTTTCGGGTTCCCTCATCGGCACCACTTGTGCGATTTCCGCAGCCTTCTCGCGAGCCGCTGCCCAGAGAGCAAACGCCTGGCAATTGTTGCGATAGTCGCACCCGAAGCATTTGTCACCGGTGGATGCCTTGAAGTCACCGGTGGCCACTGCCGCTTCGATTCTGCGAATCACCGAAGCGATGCGGAACATGTTGCGCTCAGTTGCCTGGCGCGAGTACCAGAAAACATGTTCTTCGCCGGAGCGTAGGAGCCGGATAACCAGCTTCACGGGACCGTCGTGCGACAGTACCCGTCCCACTTGGGCTACCATTCCAGCAAAGAACACCTGGTCCTTGTTCTTCTTCTTGAGCTTGAACGCCGTCTTCTTCTCCACCAACTGGAGCACCGGGCGTCCACGCTCGCCTTCGACCATTCCGGTCTCGTCGGGCTTGGCTACCAGTACCCAGTTGCGATCAGGCGCGGGGCAGCGGAGAAGGAGCTTGTCCTTCTGCTGGTCCTTGACCTCACCGCCGGCTTCGTCGAGTTCGTCGTCCGTCTCAAGAAGTTCGCGCACCACGCGTTCCGCTTCCAGCCGGGCTTCCTTCGGAAGACGCTGCAACTGCTTGATTAAGTCAGCCTCGCGGCTGGCCTGATCGACAGCGGCAGCACCCCGATGCGTGAGGTCACCGATGATCTGGTGAATCTGACGCGGAGCCTTGCGTTCGCGGTTCTTACGCTTCTGGTACGCCAACTCGCAATCCTCGAACACGCGAATGTCCGAGAACGAGAGTGTCCTGTCCCACGGGTTGAGGCCCGGGGGAGTGACCTGCACGGGTGGCAGGTCGCGCCTTGTGCTTGGGGGTGCGCCGGGAAAGCGACCTCCTGCATGTGAATTGCTCATCATAATTACCTCCTGGAGGATTGTTCGTGAGCACCATTAGTGCTCGTGTCTTGGATTGGGATTGCTCCCCAGTCAGTCCCCGACAGCGTCTCAGACGCCATCATCCCGGACTGACCAGCACCGCATTTCAGCGGCCCCACCGAAAGGTCCAGCGCGCAAGGACTACAGAATGCCACCATATGTGGTGACACAATGGAGCCTGAGCAGCGCCGGTGGTTCGGATAGGGGATGTGAACTCAAGCGCGCACGCAATCAGACACCGTCGTGGAGGCGGCAGAAGCCTCTCGGTTCGGTGTCGTCATCCGCTGCGCTGTGTTGTTCTACTAGTTGACGCGAGTTGCGCCAGGCATCTCGACGACCTCTGCGCCATCCGTGAGCACGACGACGTCGTCGAACTGCTGACGGACTGCGAGTCCCGCGGTGGCGACCACGCCTTCTTCGGACACGGCGGAAGCCGGCACGATGAAGCGGTTCTCGTCCAGGTCGGCGAACTCCGGAAGTTGCGCGACGAGCGCTACCGGCACGGCACCAGCGAGGACTTCGAACTTGCGACGGCGACCGTTGCGAACGGAACGCACGACGAAGTCGCCGGGCTGGAGCGGATTGATGGTCACTTTGGAGCCGGTGCGTTCGGCATCATCGAGCATCGGTTCGACGTTCGCGACCAGACTCTGGCGCGAGACGAAGATGGTGCTGCGAAGAGCGCCCATGTGGTCCTTGGTGACGACTGCGAAAGTGGTTTTGTCCTGAGTCATAGCTGTCTCCTTTTTTTCTTGTTCTGCTCGTACAAAATCGTCGAGCTGGTGAAACAACATGACCACAGCTAGCGCGAAGGCATGAGCGTGAGCTCACGTCTGCCCCTTCAAAAAGCTGCGTCAAGTATTCACACTCGAGCAACGCTCAGGTGTGAGAAATGCGGTTTGGACCGCGAATTTCCGGGTGGAGGACATCTCTGCATCGGGATGCAGGGGTAAATGCTTGGGAGTTGCCTTAAGCTGGTGGTTTAAGGTGTTTTTCGTCCTGGGTGAATTGAGATGTCTTTATAAGAGATAAGTTCAGCCTAATAAACTTGATTGATGTCAAGCAATAGCGGGGTACATTTGCGTTTACATCAAAAAAACCGGAACTTCTCTGGTAATAAACTCATAGAGCTCTTATGGGCTAAGCGTTTCAAGCTTTGATCCCGACCCTTTTGGACTACTTCAGCTTATTTCTAGAAACTAAATTAGCTTCGTAAGGCTACGTAGCTGAGATGGCATTAATATCTAGCCTAGCTAGATGAACTCCAGATAATGAGGGGCTATAAATTCAGAACCTCACCTGACACTTTCGCTCCTTCTCAACTCAGCAATTGAAACCACTCGAGTACATAGAAATATCGAATGACAAAATTTGATCTCTAGAGCCTCTTGATCTAATAAAAACAGTCAATTTGATTTAAAGGCTAGCGCAGCTTAGACAGCACTAATCTTCGACCAATCGAAATATCAGCAGATCGACTTCATGTTAGCCAAGCAAGAGATCTCAGGTCGAAAGTTCAAATTGCATGCAACAACGAAACCTCCGCCCGCCCCCCTACCGAAGCCCGGCAATGCCGTGCTGGGAAAAGAAGCGAAAAATCACGTCGCTTGAGTCGAAGTCGCGACAGGTCTTGCCATCAGGTGCTTTGCCGACAGGACGGCATTGCGGCCAGGCATGACCACCGCCTTGAATGGCGAAAACAACAACTTCGTTGCTGTCCGGACAGTTTCTATATCTGGCGATTTTGACCGATGTGCCGTCCGTGCTGTCCACATCAGGGTAATCCTCGGTCGTATAGTCTCCGCCGCATTTATTGCCTTTCACCCAGAATGCGACGGAATTAGCTGCTGATGCGCAAATTCCACGGTTCTGTCCATTGCGACTCGGATCGATCGGGCCACCCATAAAGGGCACGATTCGGTCATCCATGCCCAGGATATAAAGCACTGAGCAGTTTCCTTTCAACCTTGCTTTGTTGATCAAAACGTCTTGCATGGTCGCGGCAACCGAGGCCACAGCTTTGATCCGACCGGGAAGTTTCAACGCGGCATACTGCGCAAAAAAACCACCGTCGGAGAAACCGGCGGCGCAGACTGTGTTTTTATCGATATGCCAGCGACGCTCCAGATCGTCGAGCAAATTGGAAACAAAGCCGACATCGTCAACGCGATAGCCCTGGTTTCGTCTACCATCGTTCCAATAACCTTGAACACCTTGCGGATAGACCACGATGAAACCGTTCTGATCGGACAATTCGTTGAATTGCGCTAGCTTGCTCATCGACTTCGCGTCAGAATTTTCCTGGTGAAAAACAAGCAAAAGGGGCGTAGCTGCAGCCGGATTGTAGTTGGGCGGAACATGAATAAAATAGTGCCGCTGAATGTTCTCGTGATTCAAGTTTTCCTTGATCAGCTCATCGTGAGCCATGGCACTGGATTGTCTAAACAGCAAAAAAACAACTGCAACCGCGAGCAGTATCAAAAGTTTGGCGCGAGTTTCCAACAAAAACCCTCGAGGCGCAAAGCGACTCGCGTTTAAACCATCAAATTGCGGCGATGTGACTGTCACTACGGTTTAGTGGGGTGCCAGGTTTTGGAAAAACGCGAAGATTTCCCGGTAGTAAGTAAATCCAGCTAGAATCGCAGTAAAGCCGGCGGTGAGCAACATACTGGCGCGAAACACTCGCCAGAAACCGAGATTCAACTTTCTCGATTTGCTTACTTTCGCTGAGGTAACAACTGGTGGCGCGGCTACTGCATCCTGAATCTTGTTGGACTCGGACAAACCAACCAGACCACTGGCGATATCGTACTGCCCGGACTTGACGCTGTGCTCGACCTCAGGCTGCTTATCAAGCAGACCGTCCGGATTTTCAGGAAGGTTCGGTAGCAACGGAACGATCTTGTCGATTTTGAGCCAGAGAGATTGATTGACGTCTGTGATGTGCTTTCTGAGCGGATCGAGAATGGCATAGTTACCGTCTGAGATCATCAACAGCTTGCGCACGGCCGGATAACCGATCTCATTGGTTTGATTGATTTTGGCGCCGATAATGTAACCGCCCTGAGAAAAAGCAATCTGACCCTGCAACTCTGATGCACTATCGTTGATTCGAAGTATCGGCGTTTTGACGGATTTTATTTCGGCACATGTTTTGAGGACCTCGTCGACTCCCTCATCACGTGTGATTTTGCCTTCGATAATTACGTCCACATTGACCTCGACATGCTTATGTAATCGTTCTGTCTATCCTTCCTCAAATCTGAGGATGACAATCAAAAAAACTAGTCTAACAGATTTGTTTAAGGTCAGGCAGCAGGTTGTCGAGCGCAGCAAGGCGCCTGGAATGGCTGTTTAGTAACTCCGCATGGCGCGGGAATCTGATTATCACAAATGCGCAGCATTGTGGTGGCAGTTTATCGGGCAAAGACATTTTGATGTAGAATCTGAAGCCATGAAGAAGCGCATAATGTGTGTGTTTGGAACCCGACCGGAAGCCGTCAAGCTTGCACCAGTGGTGCACGCCCTCAAGGCTTCCAAACACGTCGAACCGATCGTTGTACTGACGGCACAGCATCGCGAGATGCTCGATCAGATGCTCAAATGGTTCGAGATCCAACCCGACCACGACCTGAATCTGATGCGTCACGGTCAGACCTTGTCGGAATTGACTTCCCGTGTTGTCACCAGTGTCGACGAGCTCCTCATCAAAGAGAAGCCTGATCTTTTGCTCGTTCAAGGTGATACCACAACCGTAATGGCGGCCTCACTGGCTGCTTTCTACAACAAGGTTCCCGTCGGTCACGTCGAAGCTGGCCTGCGCACAAAAGACCGATACAACCCGTTTCCTGAAGAAATGTCCAGGCGCCAGACCAGCCAGATCGCCAGTCTGCATTTCGCGCCAACCCAGCTGGCAGTCGATAATCTCAAAGCCGAAGGGATAACTGAAAATGTTTATCTGACAGGCAACACAGTTATTGACGCTCTATTGGAAACCTCTCGACGACTGGAAGATACGCCGGTCGATCAATCTCTGTTCGGAAAGATCGATTTTGAAAAGTTCAAAGTTCTGCTAGTGACCGCCCACCGAAGAGAAAACTGGGGCGAGTCAATGGACGAGATCGCAAGAGCTTTGCGCCAAATCGCCGATGAATTTCCCGAGGTGCAAATTCTTTATCCGATACATAAAAACCCGGTTGTTCGAAAATCAATCGAACCCGTGTTCGAAGGCCACTCGAGGTTGATCACAATTGAGCCCCTTGACTATGTACCTTTCGTCTATGCCATGCAACGCAGTTTTCTCATCCTCACGGACTCGGGTGGCATTCAGGAAGAGGCTCCATCACTGGGCAAACCTGTACTCGTCATGCGCACCAACACGGAGCGACCCGAGGCTGTCACGGCAGGTGCGGCTCGCCTGGTAGGCGTCAAAACGGAAACTATAGTCGAGGGTGCTCGTTCTCTAATAGGAACACCTGAGAACTATCGAAAGATGGCTTGCGCTGTCAATCCGTTCGGTGATGGACAGGCGTCGCTTCGCATCGTCGAGGCGATCGAACAATTTCTATCTATTAAGAAATAACTACTGAGTACTTTTTTAGCGCTATGATCAATGCAGTGTGGTGGATTGGCGTAAATCCCAACCCACTCGATTAGTCGCGTCCCCCTTGCCCCCGGGCCGCTACAACAAAAAAACGCAAAGGCACAAACGTGCTACGCGAAAACGAGGTCAGCAAGGAGATAGATGGTGAGCACCATGATTACTAATCAGGACGTGTTGCCTTACGGCGAATTTTTAAACGAAGACCACCATGCCATCAGAGAGATGGTGCGGGATTTCGCCACGAGGGAAATTGCGCCGATAGCAGCGGATGTAGATAAAGAAGCAAGATTTCCAATTGAAACTTTCAAGAAACTTGGAGAACTCGACCTTCTCGGTCTCACGGTAGACCCCGCCTATGGTGGCGCCGGTGCCGACTACCGAAGCTATGTCATCGCCGTCGAAGAAATTGCCAGAGCCTGTGGCAGCACCGGTTTGAGCTACGCTGCCCATTGTTCGCTGGGCACCAATCCAATCAAATTGTTCGGAACTGAAGAACAAAAACAAAAATATCTCCCAAAACTTTGCTCCGGAGAAACCCTTGGTTGCTGGGCTTTAACAGAACCAGGTACGGGCTCAGATGCCGCCGCGCAGAAAACCACGGCCAAACTGGTCGGCGATCATTATGTTCTAAACGGCACCAAGCAATTCATCACCAACGCCACCCACGCAAAAGTCTCGATCGTCATGGCGATGACCGACCAATCTGCAGGAAAGAAAGGTATCTCTTCATTCATCGTCGATGACGGCACACCTGGATTCTATGTCAGCAAAGTCGAGAAGAAGATGGGCATGCGTGGCTCCCCCACAGCCAGCCTGACAATGGACGATTGCAAAATTCCAAAAGCCAATTTGATCGGCAACGAATGCGAAGGCTACAAACAAGCGCTTCAAACTCTGGAGGGCGGACGTCTGTCGATCGCAGCCCTGGCCGTCGGAATCAGCCAGGCCGCATTTGACGCAGCCCTGGCATATGCTAAGCAACGCGAATCATTCGGTCAACCAATCGGTAAACATCAGTTTATTCAAGGCTACCTCGCTGACATGTCGACGCAAATCACGGCAGCTCGCCTGATGCTCTACCATGCCGCCTGGATGAAGGACCACGGTAAACGCGTAACTCTGGAAGGTTCTCAAGCCAAACTTTACGCTTCTGAAGTATCATCGAAAGTAACCAACCTCTGTGTCCAAATTCACGGTGGCTACGGATACGTAGAAGATTTCCCAGCCGAACGTTTCTTGCGCGACGCCAAGCTTTGTGAAATCGGCGAGGGCACTTCCGAGATTCAGCGACTTGTAATTGCAAGACAACTAGGACTCTAGGGCAGGGATTTCAAAAGATCGAAGCATCCGATCTGATTGAAGCGATTGCCGGGTAACCCGTTAAAACTGTTCGGCACTTGGTATTCGGCCATGTTTAACGGCGGCACAAATTCGACGGCTCGTTCGCGCTCGGCTTCGAAAGCGCAGTTTCTGTCGCGGGTAAAAACGACAGCAGTTGTCCTGGTCGTTTACGCTTGTAGTATTACCGGCGGTGGCGAAGCGGCCGAATCCAAAGATCCGTACGCCCGTCAATTTCTCAAACAAGCAGAAGAAGCGTCAACTCGCGAAGACGACGGAGCTGTCCTGGAGCTGGTCCGCAAGGTGTTGCAAAACGATCCGAAGTCGGCCCGCGCGTATGCATTGCGGGCAAAATCGTTCATGCATCGCAAACGCTACGATCGCGCGGTCGCTGATGCCGACAAGGCTATCAGCCTCGATCCGCAGATGGCGCTGGCATATGTCGTGCGCGGAAAGTCAGGATATCTCGGCGGAGAAAGCAGCACCGATCAAGTGACCAGTGATTTAAATACCGCTATCAGACTGGATCCTAAAATACCGGATGGATTTTTCTACCTTGGCGTAATTGCGACTGTCGAGAAAGACTATCAAAGGTCCGTCGATCTGTTTACCAAAGCACTGACACTTTCGCCCCGAGACAGTGCCGTTTTCCAATATCGGTCGGCAGTGTATGCCCTTTTGCATAAAGATGAACTTGCCATCAAAGATCTCGACATGGTTATCAAACTGAAACCGCTCGAATATCAAGGATATGTCACAAGAGCCGATGCGCTGACGCGACTGAAACGATTCGACGATGCCATTGCCGACTACACTGCTGCAATTAAATGCGAGCCTAAACAGTACATAACTCGGATGTATCGAGCTACGCTTTTCATCAAGCTCGGCCGTTATAAAGACGCCATCAAAGACTATACCGAAGCGATCAACCTGAACCCGCTCGACGAGGATCTTTTCCTGCGGCGGGGCAACACATACGTCATAATGAAAGACTATCAGCGCGCTTTGGCCGACTACAACGAAGCACTGTCGCTCTCAGGCGAGTACGAAAATGCTTTTCGTCAGCGCGCCAAGCTTTACGAGCTCATGGGTAAAAAAGACCTGGCTGCCAAAGATATCGCACGGGCTGCCGAACTCAAGAAACGGCCCGCCGAAAAGAAGATTTGAAAAATCAAAAATATCATAAACTCAAGCTGCGCTATTCAGCCCGGGGCGCGTGAACTTCGCCATCTCAATTCTTTTGTTTTTCTACATTATTGAGTTCATTTTCCATATCATGATAGATCGCTGTCCAGCGATCACCTACCATTAGCCATATCTCGTTTCATCTCCGATACCAATTCACGCGCCTCCAAGACAGCTCTTCAATTAGCATTTCACCGCCTGTGCAAGACGCACTGCGCAAAGCATCATCCGCACTTGGAACGATATCCGAGCAGCGGGCTTATCTCATTCTCGACAGGGAGACAGCTATGAAAATTTTCACGGAAAGAATCGGATTCGGCCGCCGCCAGTTTCTTATTGCCGCAATGATGGCAGTCGTCTTCTGCGGACTGAAGCCGGCCGTAGCGGATGACACCGAGGTGGCAAGCGGCGCGCCGTTCAAGGGAACTCTCTACTTGATTGGCGGTGGAGCAGACCAGAGCCTGCAACGCTTCGTTGATATCGCCGGCGGTGCCAAAGCCGTGATTGCGATTTTGCCGCACTCGAGCGGAGTACCTCAGGAAGCTGCTGACGAGGCCGCCAACCTGTTTACCGCCCGAGGCGTAAAGAACGTCGTCACGATTATGCCCAACCAGAAAGTGGGGTTGCCGAAAAACGTCAACGCCGTGTTCTTCACCGGAGGCGACCAAAACCGCTTGATGCGCCTGCTCGACCCGGTTCTCGCTACCGAAATCCACGATTTTCTCAAACGAGGAGGTCTGGTCGGTGGCACCAGTGCCGGTGCCGCAGCGGCGCCCGTGCGAATGATTGCCGGTGGCATGGAAGACAAACTCCTGAAGAGTGATTCGTTGCTCCTGGGTGACGGATTAGGATACCTCCCAGGATTCGTGGTCGACACTCACGTTCTTCAACGATGCAGACATGACCGCTTGATGGTCGCACTTTCCATGATTGAGAACGTCACCGGCATCGGCTTGGATGAAGACACTGCCATCGAAATCACGGGCAACAAGATCACCGTGCGCGGGCAAGGGCACGCGCGCTTCTACAAGCGCTCGGACAAACACTCGAGCACGCTTGCCACCGTTGGCAAAGGCGACAAGGCTAGTGTACGAAACATGCTGTATTCGGTCCTTTCGGAAGGCGACGAATGGGAGTTCGAACCCGCTTCCGTCAAAGCGAGCAACTGAGCTACGCTTAGTGGTCTAAACCGGAGCGCATATCAGAACGGACGTTTCACCTGAAAAAACTCAGACCGACAAGCGAACGAAGACGCCGCTTCTTGGTTTGGGAACCGCCGACAAGGAATCAATTGCATTGCAGCACGGACTGCCGTGGGGGTGACCATACAAGAAACGAATTCTTGTATCCACCTTTTCAATCCAACCCTCCTATTTCGTTTAATACTTCTTTCGATAGTATTTAAACAGAGAAGAATGAGGGCGGGAAAAGAGCCTGTTCAGCTCGATTCCCGCCCTCGGAGGCAAGTGTTCCGTTCGCACTGGATGCGACAGCGGACTGCGAAAGTGGCGACTGGCGTCACAACCGGCAGTCCGTCTAGGAAGTATCCGGAATTAGTCCGTCGCGACACGCGCAATCAATGCTGCGGACACCTGATGGTTAGCGGCTGCCAGACTAAATGTCCAGCACGATGACGCTGTCGTTGGCCTTGTAGTTCTCGTTGTGCGTGGCAGCATTCACGAACGTGATGCCGTCATGCTCGAGAACGCCGGCTGAGTGATGGACATGCCCGAAACAGTGAATCTTGGGACGAACCTCAAGAACACGGTCGCGAAGCAATGCATCACCGAGGGTTGGCCAGAGCGGCGCCCGGTCGAGGAAACCTTTGGGCGGGCCGTGAGTGACCAGAATGTCGATGTTGTCGGGCACCTTCCGCCAAACGGCAGCGAGCTCTTCCGAGTCACGCGGCAGATTGAATGCCCACTTCCTGTACTCCGGCTGCCATGGACTTCCGTAGATGCGGAGACCGGCGAGTTCGATGAGTGAATCCTGCAAATAGACAGCGTTGGTCAGGAGTGCACGAGCTTCTTCGGGATTGCTCTCGAATGGAGTGTCGTGATTCCCTGCAACGACAACCTTGAACGGGTGCGGCAAGGCACCGAGGTCCTGGTTAAAACGCTCGACTTGTCCGAGATGCGCTTCCAGCGTTTTTGCTTCGGTTCGCATGGTGAAGTCACCACAATGAACCAGCAAATCGCCGTCAGGCACCTTGATGCGTCCAAGTCTGTTGTGAGTGTCGCTCACAAAGACGATTCTCATACGCTTATTTGCTCCTCTCTGTTTAAGGTTCTCAGCTCACAAGAGGCCTGCAGCAAAGCAATCTCCAACATCGGCAGGGCAGACAATTGCCGAACACCGATGCAGGGGATTGCCAGCGTGAACCGAACACACATCACCCGATGCGATTCAATTCTTGCTTTTAGTGCTTATTTGGCTTGGAAAACTGACGCCTGAAATTGATAGGGATGGATAGAAAACAATGAATCGAAGCTATCTATTCTGATCATGAGATTCAATACACAAAGTTCTTCGAATATGAAACTTTGGATTAAATCTGGTGAGCTGCTGTTAACCTTGAATATTAAACGCGCTACAGTTGCCCTTTTATAGAAAAACCTTGCCGCTAACTGCGCGAAGTATTATCGAAGCCGGGGAAAGACAAATATCGCTATGGATCTCCTGACATTTCCAGCCTTTCTGCTGATAGCTGCGCTATATTCCGCAGTCGGACATGGCGGAGCCACCGGTTATCTTGCGTTGATGTCGTTCGGCAACGTGACACCACAGGTAATGGCGACCACGGCACTGATGTTAAACTGCGTCACCGCCGGTATCTCATGTTACATGTACACCAGAGCCGGCTATCTCTCCCTGAAGCTCACTTTGCCTTTCGTTCTTACCTCGGTTCCATGCGCGTTTTTGGGCGCCCTGGTAAAGGTTAGCGAGCAGCAGTATGGAATCTTGCTGGCTCTGACCCTTACTGTTACGGCCATACTACTCCTGGTGAAACGAAAAACGACGAACGAGACTGAAAAGTTCGTCGCGTCCCCGTCTTTGCTGAAGGCCGGTTTAGCCGGCGCGACACTCGGACTCCTATCGGGCGCCGTCGGCATCGGTGGCGGAGTTTTTCTCAGCCCTCTCATTGTTTTGGCCGGCTGGGCCGACACCAAAACAACGTCGGCAACAGCAGCCGTCTTCATTATCGCAAACTCGGTGTCAGGACTTGCCGGCCGCGCCATTTCAGGAACTCTAGAGTTCGGCAACGTCATACCGTTTCTAGTAGCCGCCACTATCGGCGCCCTGCTCGGTTCATACTGGGGCGCCCACCGTTCCACATCGGCCAAGTTGAAACTGCCTCTGGCTGCTGTTCTAATCATCGCCGCATTCAAAGTCTGCCTGCCTAAACAACAGTAATTCATCCGCGAAATCATGGTGGCTGAAAATTCTTAGCAAAACTTTTCTTCCGACTTTGTATAGTATATCGATACAAAACAGTAGAAGAGCGAAACCATGCGCGTTGACGCGACATGATTCCGCTCTTCCGAACTGAAGAATCCGCTGATTGAACCGAGAGCCGACGTTTAGACTGACCGGCCCTCAACACCGTTTAGCGGTTTTTCGCCGACATGGCGCCTTCGAGAAGGCGAGTCAGGTCCTCCTTGGTGGTGAGGACACCGGAGGGACCATTCACGAAATCGTCGCCGAGGATCAGAACGAAACCCGGCTGCCGGAAGGTGCCATGCGCGATCGCCAGAGGCAGGTTTTCCAGGTGGGCGACGTTGACGGCCACGACCTTGACCTTACCGGCGGTGCTCCAGGCGAAATCGCGAACTTCCTTGAGCTGGGCTTCGTTGACCGGATGGTCCTCGTTTTCACGGTAGAAATACACGAGAACCGGTTCCGAGTTCTTTACCCGATCGACTTCTTGATCCCAGGTCACGAGGCTGACCTGCGTGACCGTGCCATGAATCTGGCGATACTGATAGTCGCGGTAGAAGAAGTATCCACCAGCGACGAGAGCGAGTGCGACGATTGCGGACAGGATGGTGCGAGTGTTCATATTCGATCTCCGAATAGTTGGGAGAGGTTGCGAGACGTGCAATTTGACGATGGACAACCGATACGGTTGAGAAGCAGGCGCCGAGCGGCGCCCAGAGGGGACGACCGGCACTCGTAAAGTTCGTGATACGGAAGTCGGCGCTGTGCCTGGGTGAGGTCGCAGACTGATGCTTAAAACCCAGGTTTCCGCCATCGAACCGTTACGTCTGCTCGTCCAAACGTGTTTGTAATACGACTGGATAGGCAGAACGCAACGGTTTCGACGAGTCTAGCCCCGCCGAGTGAGCTTGAGCGGATTGAGCAGCTTCTTGAGTCGCGCCTCGGGAATTTTGGTTTCCCGCAGGGCAACGACGAACACTGTCTCTCCCGTCTTCGCTGCGATCTTGGCGATTCGCGCCGATTCGTCGTATCCGATCTCCGGCACCAGAGCTGTGACCAGCGCTAGACCCTTTTCGACGAGCTCCGGACCGCGGCTCGTGGCCGTGATGCCGTCAATACACCTGGTCGCGAAGTTGTTGGAGGCGTTGGCGAGAATCGCGATTGACTGCAAGAAGTTGTATGCCACCACAGGCAGCATCACGGACAACTCGAAGTTTTCCGACTGTCCGGCAAAGGCGATGGCAGCATCGTTGCTCACGACCTGGACAACCACCTGGCGAAGCGACTCAGCAATCACCGGATTGACTTTGCCCGGCATAATCGAGCTGCCCGGCTGAACCTCCGGAATATTGATTTCGCCGAATCCAGCACGCGGTCCGCTGCCCATCCAGCGCACATCGTCGGCGATCTTCATGAGAGCGACGGCGACTACGCGAAGGGCACCACTGACCGCTACGACATCGTCGATTGACGATTGCGCGCGGAAGTGGTTGCGCGCCTCCCGGACGGGGAAGCCAAAATCCTTGGACAACAGCTTACAGACATCGCCCGCAAACTTCGGGTGCGCATTCAGACCGGTACCAACAGCGGTGCCACCCAGGGCGACATTCGACAATCGGCGACTGGTCTGTTTCAGATGCCTGAGCGCTTCTCCGACCTGCGCGGCATATCCACCGAAGATCTGTCCAAGGGTAACCGGCGTGGCATCCTGCAGGTGGGTACGTCCTGTCTTGACGACGGTTCGAAACTCCCGGGACTTCTTCTTGAGGCTCTTCTCGAGCTTCGCGAGCGCTGGGATGAGACGACTGAGAATCTGCTCGTACGAGCTCAAATGAAGTGCAGTCGGAATGACGTCGTTGGACGACTGCCCCATGTTGACGTGATCGTTGGGATGGATCAAGTCGCGAGCATTGGCATCGCCGCCCATAAGTTCACGAGCCCGACGTGCGACGACTTCATTGACGTTCATGTTGGTCGACGTTCCAGAGCCCGTCTGAAAAACATCGACAACGAACCAGCGGTCGAATCGACCGATCACCACTTCTTCAAGAGCAAGATCGATCGCTTCAGCCTTGTCGCCGTCAAGTAAGCCGAGCCCGTGATTGACACGGCAAGCGGCTTTCTTAATACGCGCCACAGCGCGGTTAAACTCGGGAGGCAGCCTCAAGTCGCTAATCGGAAAGTTCTCGATCGCTCGTTGAGTACTGGCACCGTAATATGCATCGGCAGGGACCAGAACAGTTCCCATCGAATCGCGCTCTTCGCGCTTGCCGTGCGTGGAATTGTCTTCCGGCATGGAGTTCTCCTGACGTTAAAAGGTCGCCTCGAGGTGAGGCAAGTAAAAGAGGAGCTAAGCCCGTTTTCTCGCTTCGATGACTGTCAACACAATACGTCTCCGTCCGGCTGTAGAAGCGGGAGTAAGTCGGGAGAAGGCTGGTTTTCAGTTAAAAAGAAACGAGAGGGACCAAGTAAAAAGTCAAAGATACGTGTTGAAAACTTAGCTACTTAGGAAACCAAGAATCAATCGAAATGCGCTTGTCATGTGGTTAAACCTCGACAAGCTCTCGCGAGTGAGCGCAGCTCATTCACGTTTGACAACCAGCTTTTTACTTATCCAGCGTCTGCTGCGTTAATATCTAGATACCAAATCGAGACCCGAATGTCGCAAGCCGTTACAGAACCGAAGCCGAAAAGATATCGACTGAAGTCGATGGTGCTGGCACGCATGCTCGCCGAACTGACAGTTCTTTTCATTCTTTTCGTTCTGCCTGGAATCCTAATGTTGACCGGCCAGTTTCAGCATGCATCGATTACTGGCAAAGTTGTTTTATTCAGTCTATCTCTGGTATCAGCGGTGATTTTGCCTGCCTACGCGTTTATCACTTGGCGTGTGAAGATCGATCAGAACGGACTTACAACCATGTCACTGGCAAAAAAGGAGCATTGTGCCTGGTCTTCAATCAAACGAATATCGCGTCGCAGTAATTGGAATTGGGTCAGGTATGTTGTCGAACATCAAGGCGGAGAGCTGAGTTTTCCGATCTGGCTCAACCAAGTTGATGACTTGCTCGAAATTATTCGACAGCATTTGCCCAAAGGCAGTGGCGCCAACAATCCATTTCGCAAGTTTTCGCAGGACCGCATTTCGCTTATTTTTCAATGCGTGCAAGCGGCACTGGGTGTCGGTCTTGTTATTGTTTTCTGGTTTTTCTTCGCGGAGCTGGCTCAAAGACAATCGACGAACCAGACTGATCTTTCAATGGTGTTTGTTTTTTGTCTTATCATTACGATTATGTTTTTATGGCGCACCAGCGTCGTTTTCCTGATGCCGAAAAGTGTCGAACTGACTCCGAGCGGTATCATTATTGATACCATGCTTTTTTCTCGTCGAATTACCTGGCAAAACGTTTTAAAGATCACACCATCCTATCCGCTACTACCGGAAGGATTTATGTTAGCGACAGAACGTGGATCTTTTCTAATCGGAAACGGCATGGACTCAGCCGATGAGCTGGTTGCATCACTAAAAGGGAAAATCGAAGGCGGACAACCACTTGCCACCGCCAGCAGTGCCGCCCGCGCTCGTGCCGCTGAATCTGAATTCCTGTCAGGTGAAGCGAAGTCGATAAACATAGACGACTCAGCGAACGATCAAGGACATACAATCAACACAGCCAGTAAGCAGAAGATTGAACTCGAGACGACATCAACGACTCCCGCGCAGTCCGAAGGCACTAGCAGCGATACTACTATCGACAACATAGAGAACAATGGCGATGTGCTTGAAGCCGCAGCGGAGCTGAAGGCACAAGTTCGGGCGAAGCCCGCACCAACCGGCAAGAAGGCAGACCGAAAGTTTCGAAAGCGAAAGAAGAAAAACAATCCTTAGCGAAAGAGCAGGTTTGAAAAGAGTTAGTTTGGTCAAACTGCCGTTCGGCGCGATGCTGAGTCTAACTACATTTCAGAACGAACTAACGTCCTTGCTCGTCGAAAAAGCGGCGTATCATTTTGCGGTGTAGATCGAAGCAGACATTGGACGGCAATTCTGATTTTTTGAAGATCGCGACCTCGGATGCATCGTCGCCTGGAGTCATGGTTCCTTTGCTAGCACCGGCTAGGTAAAAGAGGATGATTACGTTTATCCCGCGACCCGGCGAGAATGCGCCCAGGATTTCTTTGATTTCAACTTCCAAACCCGTTTCTTCGAATACTTCACGGGCGGCAGCTTCCTCCGGGGATTCGCGCGCTTCGATAAACCCCCCAGGCAAGCACCAGTCGTTTACAAATGGCTCGCAGTTCCGACGCACCAGAACCAGGCCGCCATTGATCGGCACCAAAGTAGCCGTCACCGGTTTCGGATTGTCCCAGTGAACAAAATCACAACTGGCACAGGCGATCCGCTCGCGCCCGCCGATAGCAAGCATTTTTAGTTTATTCGAACAGATTGGACAGTTTTTGATCAAAACAGCACACAAATGAAGAGGGTCGCCGGAACCAATAGTAAGGAAAGGGTTCCTGACTGAAAATCTTACCAGTATTGCCCCGCGATTTTGATTGTAACGAACCGCGCTCGGACTGGCACTCCCCGGACCATCAACAAACGTTTCAAATAAAAACGAAATTCTCTCTTAATTTGAGTAACCCCAAAAACTAAGCCTAAACGCCCATCCGAGCGAATTTGATCGTCAATCTAAACACCAAGAAGTCTGATAACGCCCCTATATACTATTGCACTCTGGTATCACACTGTTAATATGTGCGTCGAAAGCACTGGCGTCTACGTTAAGCTCATAAGACCAATTAAGTTGTCAGAAAGCTGGGAATAAGAAAACCAGCAGAATCGCGGTAGTCAGGTTGCGGGTCACTCCCCAACAGTTCTAATCCTCGAATGTCGAGGCTAGTAGGAGTCCTATCATGAACACGGAAACCCTGTCCGGTACGAACAACAAAGAGGTTCAACCAGCCAAGTCCATCGACATCATCAACGCACTTCCTGGCGGCAAGAAAGATGCTGAGCGGGCCAGCTGCGGAAACGGTGTGTGCGAAGTATCCTGGAAACCTTATGACAAGTCCATCGAGCCGAAGAAACAGATCGGTTAGATAGTTTCCAAAATTTGATAGCCTTAAATGGCGATTTTGACAGGATTTTCCTGAGCAGGTGGTGTTTCCATTTGGTCGGACCTCCATTCCTGCATACCTGGTTTTCCATTTGAACAGGACCGTGTTCCTGCACACCCGGTTTTCCAGTTGGACAGGAACCGCGTTCCTGCATATCCGGTTTTCCATTTGAACAGGGAGCCGCCTGCTTATCTGGTTTTCCATTAGAACAGGGAACCGCCTTCCTGCCTACTTGGTTTTCCATTTGAACAGGGACCGTCTTCCTGCTTATCTGGTTTTCCACTTGAACAGGAATCTTCTTCCTGCTTATCTGGTTTTCCATTTGAACAGGAGTCTTCTTCCTGCTTATCTGGTTTTCCATTTGAACAGGAATTGTCTTCTTCCTGCTTATCTGGTTTTCCATTTGGACAGGAATTGTCTTCCTGCTTATCTGGTTTTCCATTTGAACAGGAATTGACTTCCTGCA
>JBGAHZ010000014.1:0-162260 GCA_044225915.1 Obscuribacteraceae bacterium (SeqCode) | reverse complement strand
CCCTCGACGTCATTTTGGCTAGTCGTGTTTAAAACGGCATCATAGCCAGTAAAACATTTGCCGAGCAAATCTGGAGTCGAGGTGTTCACACCTGTGTCGATCACGGCGATACTGGCAGCCGGACTGCCATGAGTCAGGTCCCAAGCTGCTGGAACATTCAGTGCGTTCAAATACCATTCCGAAGAAAAGAAACCATCAGTGGTGGTTTCTTTGGTACTCAGGACGTAGTCTCTCTGCACGGAACTGAATTTCTTATCGCTCGTGAGCTTTTTCTCCGCATCTACGAAGTGTTGTGTATCCGGAAATGCGACTTCCCAAACAGTCATGGAGCCTTGTCCGATAGTTCTCACCACAGTCCCTTTGAGCTCCGACAGTTCATCGAGCGTTCCTTCATCCGACGATTTGCAGGGCATCACCAATAAAGTATTGGACCGCCAGGCACATGACGTTTTGCCATGAGTTGTTCGAGTGATGTCACGCCGAACACCGCTTGATGGAAGCCTCAACCTCATGCGGTCGTTAGGATCGCTTGTGCCAGCATTGACAGGATTAGTCAAAAGCAGCAGCGCCATTCCGAGTGTCAGCCCAATGCCTAACTTAGATCGAAGTTTCTGCATCAAATTCACCACTTTCACGCTGACCGCAGCCCATCCGTTGTAGAACTTTCATACCCATTGCGCCAGACTGTCTATCGTCTAGAGACACCCGCCCAGCCTAATGGACACCGGTAGTCCGGGCGTGGTAACCTGTTCAGGCTTTGGTTAAACTTTCAGTTTAAAAACACGGGATGGTTGGGGCATGAGAAAAGTCGACCTATATCCGGTTCCCGCCCAGCCTAATGGACACCGGTAGTCCGGGCGTGGTAACCTGTTCAGGCTTTGGTTAAACTTTCAGTTTAAAAACACGGGATGGTTGGGGCATGAGAAAAGTCGACCTATATCCGGTTTCTTTCGCTCTGGTGCGAGATCCTCGGTTGATATCGGTTGTCCTCGCAGGCACTCTCACCCTGGCACCGTCGATCGCTAAAGCCGACTCGAGTGGAATGAGCTTTCGCGAGTTTCGCGCCAATAATCCGGACTTGGGCAAACACGAAATTCGGAGTCAGTATCGAGCCGAATTCTCGCCCGCGCGCCAACGTCACGCGTTGACGATACAACCATCGGCAGTTTCATCGGGAGTTTCCGGAGCCGCGGGAAACAGTTCGTCAACTTCGAATCACATTCACGGATTCCGGCATCAGACCTTTCAACTCACCGAGTCAGGCGGAAGAGCTAGCACTAGGAACGGAATCGATTTAAATCTGGACTCAGACAGCGAATCAATAACTCTTGGTGGAAAACTATTTCAGAGTCAATCGTCGGTGACGATTGATCGAGGCGGGCAGCAAGTCACTCTAGCCGCAGGTTCTGTTGTGACAGCGGCGGAGTATGTAGCTGTTAAACAAATGCTATCGTCAGGCACGCAAACGATCAGCTTGGACAACTCCGGCAAAGCCGTCGGAGGCAGTGTTGACCTTTCTCAGATCACCGCGCGCAACGATCGAATGCGAGCAGACGATCTAACAGTTCCTGTGAATGTCACCGCATATGGTGACTTCAGCAGAGGCTCCAATTTTCAAATTCTTGGCGATCTCGTTAACGCCGGATCGATCTATGCATCAGACAGCAAGCGCAGTACCGCAAGTGGTGCCATTCGTGCAGATAATCTGACCAATACATCAACAGGGCTAATATCGTCAGAGGCAGCGAACGGGAGCGATTCAAACAGGTTGAATCTTACACTCTCGGCGAACGATAAGTTGATCAACCAGGGCACGATAGTAAGTTCTGGCGACTTGGAATTGGTAGCCGGAAGTTTGATTTCGAACTCCGCGTCTGCAGCGCAGACAGCAACAATCAGCGCTCGGGGAAATATCGATTTAAACGCAAAAACGATCGAAAATCATGGATTGATTCGCTCGACGGAAGGCAACGTTTCACTTAACTCAGACAGCGCGTTAACGGTAGATAACCGCGCCGGTGAAATACAGGCGGTAGCGGGTTCGATCAACATAAGGGACAGATCGTTTCACGCGGATATTCAAACCTACGTGTACGGCGGAGATCTTCTGAGTG
This sequence comes from Obscuribacteraceae bacterium (SeqCode), assembly GCA_044225915.1. Classification (GTDB taxonomy): domain Bacteria; phylum Cyanobacteriota; class Vampirovibrionia; order Obscuribacterales; family Obscuribacteraceae; genus JADYXR01. The sequence goes on along the minus strand of JBGAHZ010000014.1, from coordinate 160,146 downwards.
AGAACCTGAACGTATTTACAGGACGAGGAGTAGCCGATCTCACCGTGAATAAGTTGACCGGTGTTTTGAACCAAAAAGGTTTCGCCTCGCATGTAACAGCCGATACTGAAACACTGACTCTGGGAGACATCTGTCTTTCTGGTGACCCGACTTACAAAAACCAGTTGGGCGACATAATCATCGGCGGCAACATAACCGTACAGCAGTCACTGACCCTGATAGCCGGTAGCAGTATTTCAAACAATGTATCGGCAGTGATCACCGCAGGTGATGTCAACAAAGGGTACGATGTCACATTTATCGCCGGAGCCGACATCACATCTAGTGGCATCGATTCTTCGATTGTTGGGCCGATTCCTCCGGTAGGTACCGGAGTCGCTACTGACATAAGCGGCAACGCCAGTGCTTTTGGCGGCAACATTTTGCTCGGCACGAATGCACTTGCACCTATAACCATCAACGCTCGGTCATCAGGCGGCGCCAACACCAATGGCGGCAATGTGTTGTTCGCCGCGTTCGAGGGTCTTCCAACTACGGGAACAATTGATCTGACCAACACGAAGATCAACACCGGCGGACGAGGGACAGGGAACAATGGCAACGTTACACTCATCGCCGGCGGTCTGGGAGCGGGTACGAGTCCCACTATCACGGTCGGTGGAGTAGATACGACTGGAGGAAGTGGTGTCGGGGGCGATATCACAGTATCCGGTTTCCGCCCTCAATCATCAGGCGGGACAATCAGCTATGACATGAATGGAAATCGAACTTCTGTAGCACAAATTGTAGCCGGCCCCAGCTCCTCCACGGGATCGAACATCGCGACGGCAGGTGACCTGACGGCAGCTGGAAACATAACGGTAAGAACCGGACTAAACGGCAACATAGCGATTGGTGAATTCAACGTCACATCGAAAGGTGCCAACGGAGTCATTGATCTATTAGTAACGGGAACCGGCAACATCACAGACACAGAGTTTTCAACGATCAAAGCAAGGACGTTGAATTTGACCACGGCAACAGGAGATATCGGCGACTCAACAAATAACATTCCGATATTCGCCAACGCCAGTTTCATCAACGTAAATGGCGACGCAGGATCAACCGACGCACTGATCGTTTCTTTCAATCCCGGTCTGAATGTGGTTTCCGGCACCGCGGCATCCATGAACATCGCCACACAAGGAACGATAATTTCAGATCCTTCGAAGGGTGCAATCGTCGCAAGCGAGTTATTGATCGGCTCCTTCGCGGGCGGCGTCGGAATCAATTCATCTAGACCACTTGAAGTCACAGCCGATGACTTGTTCGTAGCTGGGCTCGGCGGTAATGTTTTTGTCCACAACAATAATGTCGGAACGACTAACCTCACGGGTGGAGACTCACTGCAAGCGCGGGGCACATTCAGTCTCACTACCGATGGAAAAATTACGTTGGCTTCTGATGAGAAAGTCGTCGCGACCAATATACTTTTGCAACCCCTATTAGGATTCAATTCTGTTCAAGGCACGCTTAGAGGAACATCTTCTGTCTCGTTGATTACACCAGGAACAATTGATGCTTCCACAGTTTCACCCATCGTTCAATCGCCGGTTCTCAATGTCACATCACTGAATGGTGACATCGGTAGCATGGCGCAGCGACTGCAATCCGGTCCTACCGTGACGACCATCGCAGCTTTCGCACCTAATGGCAGTGTATACCTTCAAGGTCCGGCCATCTCAAAAGCCTTTCTCGCAGGAGGCTCTGCTGGAGTCAATTTCGACTATGTCGGCACCAACACCACAACAATCACAGGCAACATAACAACCGGATCCGGCGATCTGAGCGTAGTGATAAATGGTCCTGGAACACTCACCGTCGGTAGTGGCGTCAGTCTGGTCTCCGGAAGAAACATGACTGTTCAATTAAGCGATCCTCTGGCCTCCACCAAACAAAAAATCGTGATTGGAACAAACGCATCCCTCCAAACTAATGCAGCACCGGGCTTCGGGGACATTCTCGTTTCGGTCGGAACTCCCTCGGCACCAGTCACGGGGACCGCTCCTACAAAAGGAGTGGCTTTCGTTGAAGTGCCTCCAAATCAGATCTTCTGGGGTACTTTCGGCGTTGCCGGTAAAGGCGTTAACACAGTCTTTGCAAAGGGTGCGGATGTTCAATTTACCAACACTATTAAAGCTGGTGCCATCAGCCTTAGTGGCGGGGTAGTAATTGTGGCGGACCCACCAGTAGCAGTAGCTGCCACTGTATCCGGTGCGCCGGAGTCAGCAAATGACAGGCCCGTGAGATTGGGAAGAGGCACGTTTAGCGGATTTTCAAGCGACTCAAAGAGAACTCAAACTGTCAGCCAATCACTGGTCAGATACGCTTATCAAAATGCAGAGTCAGCGTGGCCGCCTATAACTTACACAGCACTCAAAAAGAGACTGCATCACTAATTATCGACTCCTGGGCGCGTAGGCTGAGAGCCTAGTCCATTAGTCTCAACATGTGGTCAGTCAAACCTTGCGCTCAATCTCGCCAGATGGCGGCGCTTCAGAAAAGAACTTCGTGGATAAACAGTTCCGGCAAGCACTCTAACAACAGTCGTAGTGCTCCAGTAGGAGTCTAACAGCCAATCTTAAGAGTTAACAGCCTTTCCGCTATCCAGAATCTTGGCGAGCCATGTTTCTACATTCTCGTAATTCTTTCCATAATCGAACAAAGCATGTGATGATTTTGGTTTGCTCGAGCAGCGGACTATCCAACTGTTTTCGGCAATCGGATTCATTTCGACTTCCATTTCTTCGCCAGTAGAACGCCAGCTCGTGCCGGTTATCGCTCGAGTCACCATTTGTTCTGCGTCATCAGAAACGGATTTGACGTGCGGAATTTTTAGTAAGGCTTCGCGACATGCAGCAAGCACTTCTTTGGAAGATCCTTCCATTTTGATCTCGCGAACTTGTTCCAGTTCGAACACATCCTTATAAACGCCCTTCGCCAGGAACATGCGGGTGAAAAGATCCAGCGGAATCAAAACGGCACAAGTCAAAATACCGGTAATCAAACCAATCGTAAGTCCGCTTTTAACCGCATAATCAAATGCATTGTGATCGTTCCTGGTGCAGATGATCACAATCATCACGAACAACCCAACACCACCACCAAATCCAAGAGTGATGCTTGCAAGCGCTTTGCAGAGTCTGTTTAAATACGGTCCCATCTTGCTTTTCATCGTAACGCCGTCTTTGATGCCATCTAGCATGCGCTAGTGACTGCCTAATGGCAATGGGATTTCTATCCTACGGCATCGGCCTCGACAGCTTCGTCCTTGGAATCGGAGTCTGTTCGGACATACCAGCGAACGAATCGATACATCATGTAGAGCGGCGGCATCGACACAAGCAAGCAAATCAATTTATCCAAATATCGCATAAAGTTCACGAATCAACGTCCTCAATTAGTTCACAGGATTCTTCAAAACCATCCTCGGCTACCAGCTTGACACCTTCGGCTTTGATATCTTCTACATCAACCGATTCTACTTCCAGTTCATCAACGGTGACTTCAACCGTCATTTTGTCTTCATCAACTCGTTCTTCGACCGGAGCAGCCTCTTCGTCCTCCATTCCCAGTTCGTCGTTGCCTGCGAGAATTGAATCGTCGTCTTCATCTCCCATGAGCGAAGTAGCTGCGAATGCCGCGGCAACACCAGCGATTTTGGCTTGCTGTCGTTCCAGACGCGCCTGGTCCTTTTCACCCTGCGAACGTTTTGGAAAGAGACGCTTGCGACACTTAGTGCAAAAGCAATAGCTGCCCTCGGAAAGATGCCCGAAATCACCCAATTTGAAGCCGACGGGGAGATATGCTCTGGTCGCGACTAGCCGCCTATCAAGCCCCTTCAGACGGCGTTGATAAATGCGAACATATTCATGCCGGCAACTATTTTGTAGAGCGAGCTTCTCCGGAATCGGCTTCTCTTCTGGCAGATCGGCTAGCGCGTCAGAGGTAACTCCAGTCTGTTCTGCAGAAACGCTCATTGGCTCTGATGAATCGTTGGTCGGTTCTGTAGGGACATTGGTTGGCTCGACAGGAACGGTCATCGGTTCTGGCGGAACAACGACTGGTTCTGTCGGAACGTCTACCTGCGCAACGGGAGCGTTCAAGGACTCTGTGGAAAGATTACTTGGTCCTGTGGAGACGTCACCGCGTTCCGTGGAGACTTTACTTTGCTCCGCTGAGATATTGGCGGGTTCCATTGAAACGCTCGAAGTTTCTGTAGAAACATTCACTGGTGCTGATGGAGCACCCCCAGGTGTTGCAGGAGGAATTAGCCTCCGTGAATGAACCCGAACCGGCGCGTTATCCATTGCAGTAACTTTCGATTCCACCGGCAATGGCGGAATAATCGGCGATCGCCTGATCTCCGGCTGTGGCGGCGCGCTCGCCTGATCAGACGGTGGCTTCTGTTCCGCTGAAGCGGAAGCATCCATTTTCTGGTCGTCGGCTGGAAAATTATCGTCTGCAGTCATAATCCGTTTCTACTGCTGCGCATCTAGGCATCGCTATCACATCCGACACGACCGTCGACGGCTGAAAGAATGCGATCCAATGGTTCCAATCGATAGTCTAGCACTTGCGACGACTCATCGTTTCGCGACTGGAAACTCTTTGAGAAACTTGCCTTTCCAGATTATCAACACAGCCAATTGATGGTCGTACTTGACGGTTTGAGGACACGAAAAATAAAGCCATCTTTCTCCGTCAGTCTCGAACGCAGGTGATGATGGACTGGTCACCGGAAGCATAATGGTCCCGTTGCGTTTTCTACTTGTGTTATCGAAGAAGACGGCGCTGAGGGTCAAGTCCGTGATCGGTGCGCCGGTAATGTTCTTAATCTTAATCTTGCCTTCCGGAGTCAAGCTGTCCTTTGCAAGCCAGTTTCGAGAAAAAACGATGGTGATGGGCGGCTTTTCCGGATCCCAGCCGACAGGCTTCTCTGTCGGTTCGCCCTCTTCATCAGTGTCGTCCTCAACACCCTTGAGTTCTGCCAGTTGCTCTGAGACACGGGCAGCATGTCCTTTCACCGAGATCGCCTCTTGGTTTTTCTTTTGAGATGCCAGCAAGTCACTCCAGGAGAACAAGGCATCACGCAGTTTTTCAAGCAGAGGAACCGAAGGACGCAAACCGTTGGCTTCTTCAAGCGCCCTAACCGCACCAGCATAGTTGCGAATCTTCAAATTAACATCGGCAAGCAACTCATAATCTTCGACACTTTTCTCTTTGTCGGTCAGCTCACTGAGCGCGACTTGTGCCTTTTCGTAATCTTTTTTCTCGAGCAATAGTTCTATTAGACGATGACGAACCTCAAGATTATTCGGATCTTCCTTACTAACGAAATCGTAGTTTTCAATTGCTTTGTCTTTGGCACCAGTGCGCGCATATATCGCAGCAAGCAGCACTCTGGTCAGCGGTTCATCGCACACGCTGAGACTCTGTTCCAATAACCTTATCGCTTCTTTGTCGTCACGATTATTGTGTTCCGCGATGCCGGCCAATCGTCGATAACAATCACTCAACTTTAATGGAATAGTCGCCGAGATCGATTCATCCAGTCCCTTAGCCAGTTTGTCCGCCTGCTGGAGGTGAAAAATCGCATCATTCAATTTGTCATCAGCAATTTCTTTTTCGGCCCATGCGATATACAACTTGGCGCGCCCAAGGTCAAAACTCCGTCCACTGTGCCGTTTCATCACTGACTGGTAGAGTTTCTCGGCTTCTTCATGATCGCCTCGGCGCTGGTAGTACTCGGCAAACGCCTGAATCGACGGTGCCAGTTCTTCTGCCGAAAGCTTGAACCTGAGCGCAGTGTCTAAAGCAGTTCGTCCTTCGGCATAACGTTCGCAAGCCAAGTAACTCTGAGCCAACCACGGATAGACGTTGATGTTATCAGGGTCTTCATGAGTCAACTTCTCGAGCACAGGAATGGCCGAGGCAGCCTTGCCGTGTTTGATCATCTTCACGGCTTTGATAAATTCAGTCTCTTTCGGTCGCGTGTACTCATACGTCGCATAAGCGGCCACGCAGATCACCACGATTATCAAAATGGTGCGCAACCATGTGCCACCGCTTTTGGTGGCTGGCTCTTGGGCTTCAGTTGGCGTTGCCTGGGTTGACACTATACTTACTGACTATCTGAGCGACTAAACTTTTGGACCGGAAGCGCGCAGGTCTCCCTGAAGCTATAATATCGTTTTGTTATGAACAAAGAGATCAACCTGACATCTACTGCCACCAATCTGACTTTTCAGGCCACCGCCGGCTCGAAGTCTTGGACTGTACACGCACGCACTTGGGGGCACCTGGAAGATTCAAAGGCGGTTGCACTGCTCGTTCACGGACTCGGAGCGCATAGTGGGTGGTTTGAAGCGTTCGCCCGTCGGTTGAGCAGCCAGGGCATATTTGCTATGTCCTATGACCAGGTCGGTTTTGGCGCACGGCGCGACGAAAGGTTTCAATCCAAGGACCAGTGGCTCGCAGATCTGGTCGCCAGCTATGGTTATCTGAAGCAACAATCGGCTGGTAAACCGATTTACCTTATAGGCAACAGTATGGGAGCCGTGGTGGCATACAGCCGAGCGGCTGAGCTCAAGCCGGATGCGTTGATATTGTTTTCTCCCGGATTTGATGGACATCCGGTTACTTTCAGTCCGCTGTACAAGGTAAAAGCTCTGCTGACGGGATTGTTCGCACCGGATAGCGAATTGACCCTGCCATACACAGTCGACGACATCACTCCCACCCAGAGCGTGCGCGATTTCCTCAACAACGATCCTCAGCGCCGCTTCACCATCAACGCACGAATGGGAATTGAGCTCCTCAAGCTCACTCAATCAATTAAAAGCCAGTCGAAAACCATCCCCTGTCCGGTCTTTATGGCAACCGCAGGCATCGAAAAAATCGTGGACAACAATGCCAGCCAGAAAGTCTTCGACGGCATTCAATCCCCATCAAAAACGCGCATTATCCTGAAGGATTCGTGGCACGATTTGATGTTTGATCCTGACATAGATCAGCTTCTAGCAACGGTTTCCGAATGGCTCGCCAAGGTTGCGCCGCTTCCGGTTTAACTCCGCTTAAACGATTTATTCGGTCACTCGAGTCGATGCGAAGTTAAAACTGAACTAACTCTCGCCTCTCTGAAGGCAAGTTGAAAATTATTGTAATAAACCGGAAAAAGGTTACCGCTCCAGAACGCTCAGTCCCAGTGGGGACGTCGCGAAAAATCCCGGACAACCTGATTTTGGCGTAATTTGTCACCACCTGAAAACTGATTATAATGTTGCCCGTTGGTGCGACTTTGGACATATAACGAGCGCCCCACTGTTACCTGAAGGTAACAAGAATCCCGAAAATGGGAACTTTTGTCCGGGTCGAAACAACTAATCATTGGCACCCGAGTCGCCCGGAAAGCGCTCCGGCAGTGCATCAAACGGAAGGGTAAGAAAGTGAAAAACAACCTTCAAAACGTCGCACAAGTCTTCTCGACAAGAGTCGCAGAGATGGGCGAATTTCCAGCACTCAAATTCAAAGTCGGGAAAGACCCCTACACCTCAATCAGCTGGACGCAATTTGGTCGGCTCGTTAGAGAAACCGCCTACGGACTGGCTCAGCTAGGTCTAACTGAAAATTCAAAAGTCGGAATTTTCGCGAATACTTCTCATTTGTGGGTAGTCAGCGATTTCGCCGCTATCATCAGCGGTGCAGTCTCAGTGCCGATTTACCCGACGTGCTCCACCGCGGACGTCGAATACATCTTGAATAATTCCGAAGCGGAATTTGTCTTTGTTCAAAACGAAAAACTATTGTCGAAAGTGCTGGGCGTGAAGGACAAACTGCCTCGGGTGAAGGCGTTTATCGTCATGTTTCCAGGTCTGGACAAGAAAATATCGATTGAAGGTTTAGCCAAAGAACACGGCTTGGAAGACGGGAAATTGTTTACCTTCGATCAAATCCATGAACTTGGATCGAAGCATGCCGTCAAGTTTTCGAGCGAAATCGAAAACAGATGCAATACGATCAAATCCAGCGACCTGCTCACCATCATCTACACATCCGGCACGACAGGAACGCCAAAAGGTGTTCCATTAACACACGCCAACATCCTCTCTGTGTGCAAGGATATGACGATCGTATTGCCTATCACACATGACGAAGTCTATCTCTCTTACCTGCCGATGTCTCATGTGTTCGAGCGCGTATGCGGCGAGTTTTACTGGATACACAGCGGCGGAACATGCGCCTTCGCAGAGGGTATCGAATACCTCGCGAAGAATATGGCCGAAGTAAAACCGTCGATGATGCTAACAGTTCCCCGAGTACTCGATAAGATCTGTTCGAAGGTGAAAAGCGGCATCGATGGCGCGTCGGGTCGCGCTCGCAAATTAATTGAGTGGGCTCTTGAAGTTGCAAAAGAAGTTCGCCGAGTTGAATCACGCGGAGAACAACCAGGTTTCATCCTGAGTTTAAAACATCGAATTGCAGACAAACTCGTACTCAAAAAATTGAGAGAACGTATCGGTCCAAACTTGAGATTGATTGTCAGCGGAGGCGCACCGGCAACTCCCTCGACTCTCGAATTTTTTGGCGCAATCGGCATTACGACATTGGAAGGATACGGTCTGACAGAGACTGCAGCTCCAGCGTGCGTCAATCTCTTTCCGAAAAACAAACTTGGAACAGTCGGTCCAACTCTGCCATCAGTACAGGCCAAGCTCAGCGACGAAGGCGAAATCATGGTCAAGGGTGGTAGCGTATTTAGTGGCTACTACAACAATCCCGAAGCCAGCAAAGAGGCCCTCGAAGACGGTTGGTTTAAAACTGGCGACATCGGCACGATTGACAGCGATGGCTACATAAAAATCACTGACCGGAAGAAAGACATCATCGTTAATTCCTCTGGCAAAAACATCGCGCCTCAGAAAATCGAAGCAGTGATAAAAACATTGCCGATGATCAATTTGGCTGTCGTGTTCGGCGACAAGAAAAAATACCTGGCCGCCGTGCTCACACTTGACGAACAAATCGCGATGGATTTTTCACGCGAGCAAGGTTGGCCGTATGACTCTTATAAGGAACTGGCGAAGAGCAAAGAGCTCAACCAATATCTGAAAAAAGAAATCCTCAAGCGCACGGCTGACTTGCCAGAGTACGAACAAGTCAAACGTTTCGTCGTCCTTCCTGAAGAACTATCGGTCGAAAACGGCGAACTGACTGCCACCCTCAAAATAAAACGCAATGTGGTCGCCAAAAACTACAAGGCACTAATCGACTCGCTCTACGACGACTCCACGAATGTTGTGCCATCATCCGCCCCCAACTTCGCCGGCACCCCCCGCTAAAACCGAACCGCAGAATTCGCACCAGTCCTAATCAAAGCTAATTGTAGGGACGCTTTGCAAGCGCCTGCCGGTCCTAGTCGAAGCTAACTGTAGGGGCAATTTGCAAGCGCCTGCCGGTCCTAGTCGAAGCTAATTGTAGGGGCGCTTTGCAAGCGCCCGGCTGCTAATTCCCTAATCCTCTAAACCTGCCCCTCAAGCCCAGCCATACAGCCCCCGCACCAAATACGGTGCTCACCTATTTCTTCGACGACCACTTATCACTAATCCTCTCAGCGGCGGCACGCAGCTCCGCAGCTTCAGCAGATCTATTCTTCTTATCCAAAAACTTCGAATACTCTAGAGCAACCCGCGCATATCTAGGATGATCCTCGCTCAATTGTCTTTTCACCACAGCCAACGAATCAGTAAAATATTTTTCCGCCACGTTTGATTCATTTAGCCCAGCGTGCAGCTTCGCGAGGTCCAGATACAGCGAATACCATTCCGGATCTTTCGCAGCCATATGTTTTTTCTTACCCTTCAATGCAGCTTGCAGAGCTGGTTTCGCTTCATCGAAACGCCCCAGATCAACAAGCGCAGCGCCCACGTTTTGTAACGCCGTAGCGCGAATGAGATTATCGCCGAAACCTAACTGATCCATAATTGCGATCGCTTCTCTGGCTTCATCCAGCGCTTCATCATAGCGCTCGAGAAACAGCAGGCTCTCTGATAGATTCACATGCGATATTGCATGCGACACATTCGGCACAGGATGTGCGGCCTTCTTCAAATTGAAAGAACGCTTCGCGCAATTATGCGCCTCCAAATAGTTACCGGCATACGAATATGCCAGTCCCAGGTTGTTGTAGGAAATTCCATGAAGTTGGTTTTGCATCGGATCATTCTGATCGAACGCGTCAACCGCCTTTCGGCCTACTGCAATTGATTCTTCGATCAATCCCATCTTCATATAACTCGCGCAAAGGTCGACCATCGCGGAGCCTTTAACAGCTGCGCTTTCTCGGCCCGATTCGATCAATTCCAGCGCGTCATCGGAGTATTTTTTCGCCTCTGTGTAATTTCCTTTCTTCATCTCGGTTTCTGCAAGAATCAACATGCACTTGGACAAATCTCCCGACGCATTCCCATCATTTTTGTAGTTTTTGATAAACCGTTTCACGTGTTTGCTTGCAGCATCCGACTTTTCCAGCGCGTGTAAAAACGTGCCGATCATGACCTGACGACTTGACCGCCCACCGACGAATGGATTGCCGGGAATCAGCCCATTTACGACATCCAGAGCGGCGGCAATTCGAGTTAGTAAAAGACCAGTATAAAAACAAATCAGTTGGTTAAAACGAGAGTTATCGAGACCCACTGACAAAAGCAAGACGCTGAGGATATAGAAAATCGATGGCAAGCAGAGTACACCAACGATAATATCGCAACATAAAACCGCATATGGTGCCGCAATTGCAACGCCACCACGCAGAGCAAACCAGGTTATTAGACACAGCACGCTCAGAACATTTGCATTCATGTCGTTTCTCCTGTTGCTGAATTCTGTTGGTACTACTCTAGTTCAAGCGCTTGACAATCCTTCACAAATTCATTCCCTCTTAATGTTTTGGTTCGTCAAATCTCACAGCAAAATGTATGCATGCCAAAACGGCTTAAACTGTTGCGACACTCGACGAGTTGAATTGAAACCTGCTTGAGTAAACAAAAAGGCACCGGCGGTGATGCCAGTGCCTTTGAAGTTTTCTTCAACTCTTATTAGCTGAGAAGAGTTGCTGATTGTGTGCGATCAGCCTTGTCGAGCGCCGCTACGCGAAGCACACGACTGCGACCGGCTTCGAGTACGAAGAGGGCACCGTCAGAACCGAACGCCACTCCAGTCGGATTGATCAATCCGTTGAGGAAGGATTCGGTGCGTCCTTCTCTGTTGACGCGCACGACGGTTCCAGCGCGGCCAGCCGTGACATAGAGTCTACCGAGACTGTCCATAGCCAGATTGCCATCATATCCGTCAGCAAAGTTGAAGCTGTCCGATTCGGCGACGTTGACGCGCGATACCTCACGACCATCGAGCGATCGTTTCACGATCGATCCCGTGGCATGCTCGAGGCACCACAAGAAACCATCCGGATCGAGAAGCAATCCTTGAGTTCCATGTCCAGGTCCGCCGATAAGAACCTCATATTCACCGGTTCTGTCAATCTTGAATATGCCACCAGTATTCGATGGGAAGTTGGAGACGTAAACTTCTTCACGTGGCCCAATTGCCAGATCAGAAAGGAACGTTCCACCACCGGTGAGGGCTCCATCAAGCTGAGCGAGAATGCGTCCCGACTTGTTGGGGTCGATTTTGTAGACAGTGCCTTGAATTGTGGCAACGTACAAAACGCCTTTACGATCGAATCGCAAACCGGATATGGTGCTATTGCCGCGAATTCTGGCGTACTCACTCGGTTGTCCCGAGCTATCTACAAACCAGACGCTGCCATCGCACGAGAAATAAATTCCGCCTGGTCCAGCGGTCATTCTTGAAAAGCGATTGGAGTACGAAGCATTGAGCTGAGAGAGAACTTTGACGGCATATCCGCGAGGGGCATCAGGTAAGTCGATTACCGATTGACCCTTTCCGGTCTCCTTTCCGTCCTTCTCTTCAGGTACCTCATATGATTCTTCCGGTTCTTCAATTTCCGCAGTCGTAATGTCGATGTGGAGAATCAAATGCAGTGGGATCAGGATCCGACGAATATGAATCTGACCATCGCTCTCGTGCGAATAAGACTCTACATCTATGTGGTCATGGTCGACGCCAAGAACGCGACCAGTCACTGTGTTATGGCAGCCCATCCCGTACCAAATCTGAATTTTCTGCCGACTCTCAACAAAACCTTGAAGTCTGGTCCTGAAGCTCATACCTTATCCCTTACCTCGGCTACCCTACCCACTTTACCGCAAGTCCATCATCGTCGGACTCTTTCCACTCAGACATTTTTTCCTGAAGTCGTGCTTCCCTCTAGATTATCTTCTGACCACTCGGTCTCAGCAACCACCAGCCCTTGATTCCAGAATTGTTCGAGCTTGTAGTAGTCTCGTTCCTTTTCTTGCAGGATGTGGATTATCACGTCCCCGAAGTCAAGTAGAACCCAGCGTCCTTCGGTCATTCCTTCCATTGCTTTCGGCTTTCGTCCTGCTTGACTAAAAGTGTAAGCAATTTCGTCAGCGATTGCTTTGACTTGTGCCTTCGATTCACCTCCGGTGAAAACAAAGTAGTCAGCAAGTAAAGTCACTTCTTTTACATCCAACACTACAGTCGATTTTGCTTTTTTTCTTACCGCCGCGTTGGCGGCCTGAAAAGCGGCTTCCCTCGATTCCAATGATGATGTGGCGGATCTTTGTGCCAAGTCAGTCCTACTCTCTATAAACGGTATTACCATTGTTCCCATTATCTTTGTCTTTTCACAGTATAAACCTAAGATTTTGACTGATGCTCGGCATCCAAGTAGTTCAATTTCAAAATTTTTTTGTTCAGAACTACGAATTTTATCGTGTGATGGTTGTTTCGGGGAATGAGATGCTGTATTCTTCCCGATTACGTGGTTCGGAAACGACCGCGTAGTTTAGAATCTAGCCTTGTGGGACAGGAGGAGACTCTGTGAATAAAGCAGAATTAGCTGCTGCAATAGCCGACCGCACTAACAATACCAAGAAATCCGTAGAAGAAATGCTTCAGGCTCTGACCGAAGTTGTCATCGATACAGTCGCAAAAGGCGACCGCGTGACCCTCGTAGGTTTCGGAACATTCGAACGTCGCAATCGTAATGCACGTGAAACGAACAATCCGCAAAAGCCCGGCGAAAAGATTAAAGTACCTGCGAAGAGAGTGCCAGCATTCTCACCAGGAAAAGAATTCAAAGAAAAGGTCAACGGTTAATCCCGCGATCAGTCTTTGGACAACGAATAAATCACATGAAGAGAGATGTCTTAGGATGTCTCTCTTTCTGTTTGTTTAAACGCCTTCAGAACGCTTCTACATGCCGAAAAACACATCGCTCCCTGCGCTACGCGAATCCGAGGAGCAGGTGCTCCATATCTGAGGAGTAGGTGTTCCATATCCTAGGAGCACGCGATCCATGCGAATCGCGAATCTTAGGAGTAGGTGCTCCATATCCGAGGAGAAGGTGTTCCACCTAGGAGCACGCGATCCATGCGAATCGCGAATCCTAGGAGTAGGTGCTCCATATCCGAGGAGAAGGTGTTCCATATCCTAGGAGCACGCGATCAATGCGAATCGCAAATCCTAGGAGTAGGTGCTCCATATCCGAGGAGTAGGTGTTCCATATCCTAGGAGCACGCGATCAATGCGAATCGCAAATCCTAGGGAGCACGCGAATCCTAGTAAGTACACGATTCACTTGAAACTCGAATCCTGGGAGCGCAGGCTTCCAGCCTGCTCCTGGCCGCTTCTACCGGTTTATCACGCAGTGTTTCAAATTGTCCGCGCAAAGTTTTGCAAATCGAAAAAGCACTTCGAAATAACATTCAAAGTGCTTTGTAATTTTCCGAGGCGCCGATAAAGACTAGTCTTCATCCTCGTCATCATTTTCTTCGACACCCATTACATCGTCAGGATTGTCGACATCACTTTTGCCGGTGTCAGGTTTTGCAGTCGATTCACCCTCAGCAACTCCGGTCTCTGTCTCGGTTATCGGCGTGCCATCTTCTTTATGTGTACGACGCCAGACTGCATCGATTCCCATCGGTTTGTATTTCGGTGTAATTCGCAGCATTTGCTGTGCTTTGGAAGCCTCAGCCCGAGCCTCTTCCGCGTGACCAGTTTTTCCAAGAGCGAGTGCCATGAGTTGGTGAACTCGTGGATCAGTTGGATTTGTCCTCACTGCATCTTGTGCTTTTGCCAATGCCAGTTGCCACTGACCGGCAGTTGCCAGCATGCTGACTAGTCGAATTGATGCTTCAACCATTGTGGGTCTGATATTTAAACAACGAACGTAACTATCTCGAGCCGACAAAATGTTGCCTTGCCCTTCACAGGCCTGTCCCAATTCGTAGTGAACAAGCGCTTCTTGAAGACTCGACTCGCCCGATCGTTGATAGCCGCGCGCATCATTGAACAAGTTGTAAGACTCATTCAACTTACTTACAGCAGTTCCATAGTCGCCCGCCAGACGCGCATTGATACCCTCGTCGTAGAGACGGTAAGCGCGCGCCATGGTTTGATACGACGACTCGCGTCTGGAATTGGCCTCCACTTGTTCCGGACTTGGAGGTGGTGGCTTGACTACGGTCTCGTGCTTGGGTGCTTCTTCTTCATGGTGATGATGATGCCCTCGGTGAGCCGATTTTGACGCGTGCGCGGCGTGGGCAGAATGTTTATCGTGGCGCGACGGTCTCGAGCTTTCTCGGCGACTGTCACGCGACGACCTCGAGTGGCGACGGTCGTCTCCGCGAGCGGCTCGCCAAGATTCGCGTCGCTCATTTTTTGCCGATCGCTTAGCCGATCTGCGATTCTCGGCAGCCGCTCTCGATTTGGTCGAGCCGCCTCGCGAGCGAGACGGTGCAGCCGATTTTTTCTTCGTGCGTGCTTCGGCACTGAGACAATCAAAAGCCGATCCGCTCGACAACAGCAGTGGTGTGACTGCCACCAGGAATACCATCGACAACGCCAAACCAGCCTTATAAAGGAGGTTCGACAGAGTCTTCAGTCTCGTGCCAATCGCTGACCGATCGCTTCGACTTTCCGCGCTCATCACTTTAAACATTGTCATCCGTATCCTAGGAGGATGCGACTGGCTCGTATTGTGCTTTTTCTTCGTCAGTGACTTCTTTCATCGTCAAATTTACGCGATTGCGTTCGTCGATTTCTCTGACTTTTACAATCACTCTTTGACCGACGGAAACGACGTCTTCGACTTTGGCTACGCGGCGATTTTCTAGTTGAGAAATATGCACCATGCCTTCTTTGCCTGGCAACAACTCAACGAAACATCCAACCGGAATGATTCTTGTCACGCGTCCGGCATAAACTCCACCGATCTCGATGCGCTTGACGAGTTGAAGAATCATATCGCGAGCGGCATCACCACCAGCAGCTTCGATGCTGCCGATAACGATCGTGCCGTCGTCTTCGATGTCGATCGTTGCGCCGGTTTCTTCAATAATCCGACGGATCATTTTGCCACCAGGTCCGATGACCGTACCGATATCTTCTTGGTTGATGTGAATGGTTATCAGTCTTGGAGCCCACTTCGAGAGGCTTGGTCTAGGAGCAGGGAGTGCAGCTTCCATCTTATCGATGATGTGCATTCTTCCTTTTCTCGCTTGTTCGAGAGCTACTCTCATGATTTCAACCGAGATTCCTTGAACCTTGATATCCATCTGCAAGGCTGAAATTCCTTCGCGTGATCCAGCGACTTTGAAGTCCATGTCGCCGAGGAAATCTTCGAGCCCTTGAATATCCGAAAGAATAGCGAAACGATCGCCTTCCAGAATCAATCCCATCGCGATACCGCCGATGGTTGCAGAGATTGGAACGCCTGCATCAGCAAGGGCAAGACTGGAACCGCATGTCGAAGCCATAGAAGTAGAACCGTTAGATTCGAGAACTTCAGAAACGACACGAAGTGTATAAGGGAAGTCTGCTTGATCCGGAAGTACAGGTTGAATTGCGCGTTCGGCAAGAGCACCGTGTCCGATTTCGCGACGACCAGGTCCGCGCATCGGCTTGACTTCACCGACTGAGAAGCCGGGGAAATTGTAATGGTGCATCCAGCGCTTTTCTGTTTGTGGATCGATTGAGTCAAGTTTTTGAGCATCACCGGCGATACCTAGTGTTGCTACTGACAATACTTGAGTGGTACCGCGAGTGAACAAACCGGTGCCGTGAGCTCTAGGCAGTACGCCAACTTCGCAGGTGATCGGTCTGATTTCATCGCACTTGCGACCGTCAGCACGCACTCCGGTTTCCAAAACTTGAGCACGCATCAACTCGGCTTCGTACTCTTCCAAGTATGCCTTGATGGTGTTCATGGAAACTGACTTGAGTTCGTTATCTTCAGGCAATTCTGCGATTGCGTCTACGATTGCTTTCAATGCAGCGTCGATACTCTCGGCTCTGACTGATTTGATCGTGACGCGATCCATCGACTTCTTGAGATGTTCGGTAGTCACTCTGTGAATCACTTCATTCAGTGCTTCATTCTTAGGTGGCTGTTCGTAAGGCTTCTTCTCAATGCCAAGCGCTTTGACGAATTCATTTTGAGCTTCGACTTGTTTCTTGATCAGTTTGTGAGCATAGTCGATAGCAGCTAACACATCTCTTTCAGAAACCAGCTTGCAGCCTGCTTCTACCATCATGATCGAATCTTCGGTACCAGCCACGACGATATCCATATCGGACTCGTCCAACTGTTCATATGTAGGATTAGCGATCATTTTGCCTTTGACGCGACCGATGCGCACTGCACCAAGTGGTCCGGCAAACGGCAGTCCACCCAAGCATGTGGCGACAGAGGCGCCGAGCATGGCCAGCACATCCGGTGGATTTTCCTGGTCGGCACTCATTGTGGTGGCGACGATTTGTACATCTTTTCTATATGTGTAATCGAACAAAGGACGAATCGGTCTGTCGATCAAACGGCTGATCAAAATTGCTTTATCGGGAGCGCGACCTTCGCGTCTCATGAAGCTTCCGGGAATGCGACCAACGGAGTAGAGCTTTTCTTCGTAATCGATCAAGAGTGGGAAGTAATCGATCCCATCGCGAGCAGTGCCGCCTGCGGTGCAGGTGACCAAAACCATCGTATCGCCGCAATAAACTTCGCATGCGCCGCTGGCTTGCTTGGCTAAACGACCTGTTTTGATGACGATTTGTTTGCCGTCGATTTCGAGTTCAAATTCTTTTCTAGCTTGTTCAGTCATTTGCACTACCGTTACCTCTGAAGCGATTTACGCTAATTACTCACAACACTTTGTTGGGCGCCACGATTTCTCGAAAAAGGCAAAAACCGTCCGAGAGCCTCGCTGAGGCTGCCCGCACAGTTTGCTTCTTCACTGATGTATGACTCAAGTAGGCTTGAGTTTCGCCTGACGAAAACTCAGCGATTCCACAAAACAGGCGAGCATTCTGCCCGCCTGACTGGTTACCTTCTCAAACCTAATTTTTCGATCAATTTCTTGTATCTGCCGTGATCTTCACGGTTCAGATATTGCAAAAGACGGCGTCTTTTGCCGACCATCATCAACAACCCACGCTGACTTTGAAAGTCTTTCTTGTTGGCCTTGAGGTGGCCTGTGAGTTCGTTGATACGCTCGGTGAGCATCGCGACCTGAACTTCCGGCGAGCCGGTGTCCTTGTCATGGACGCGGTTGGTATCGATGATTTCTTTCTTTTTCTCTACAGCAAGTCCCATTACTTCATTCCAATTTAAGTTATAGTTCTCATTTTCGCAGAGGAGATCATAACATATGGTTGCTGGCGGTCCTCTCGAAGTGTGCGCTGTTATTGCTTTCAAGTTACACTTCTTCAATTCAGCCTGGTGACTCTGATGGGAAAGACTAAAAAGTTTCGGCTGCGGGACCTATTCCTTAAATATCCAATGTTGGACAGATTCCGCGTTAACGGATTTGCCGCATTAATGAAGATCGGCGTCACGATGATTGACGAGTCGTATCGCCACACTGCAGTGATCTGCCCCGGCGCCAAGCCGTACGTCCCGGCAGTCAACCAGAGCCGACGTCCGGTCAACGTTGCCGATCGACCACCCTGTTTGTTTGCCTATTTTCATGGACAAATGGTCACTCTTATGGCGCTTTCACCGCGCTCTCACATGACAACATTAGCCAGCAACAGTCGCGATGGCGAGATGATTGGCAGAGCTGCAGAACGAATGGGATTCGGCACGGTGCGCGGTTCCAGCACCCAGGGCGGAATGAAAGCGGCACGCGAATTGATCAGAGAAACCAACGCGAAGCGTTGCATCCTATTCAATGTGGATGGTCCGCGCGGTCCTCATCACGTGGTTAAGAATTCGGTAATCAGAATTGCAGAAATCGCACGTGTCCCGATAGTGCCGGTCGTCTGTGATGGGCGAAAGAACCTGCAAATCAACTCCTGGGATAAATACATCATCCCGTTTCTCCACACCCGAATGATCTACATCTATGGTGAACCGATCCATTTGAAGAAGCACATGACTGATGACGATCGAGAAGAAGCCCGTGCCCTTCTAGAAGAACGACTGGTCGGCATGGACGCTCGCCTGGCCGATTTCTGGAAGGTGGGCATCGGCGTTTAAATCAATTTGAACCCAATTCTTTCACCCATCCGTCAACACCCAAAACAACAACAGGTCTCACGGCTCATAGAGTCGAAAGACCTGAAGGTCAGTCCTAGTTTTTGAGTAAACCGCTTAAAACCTATGGTTTTTGCAGTTCAGGCTTCCATTCGTCAAGAATAGCGCCTTCGATTGGGCAAGCTGAGAGACAAGCTCCACAATCGATGCATGTTGCATCATCGATATATGTGTAAGCAGTGCTCTTGGCGTTGGTTTTGCCATCAGCCCAGTGAATGCACTCTACCGGACAAACCGGAATACAGTCGCCTATTCCTTCGCAGACATCGGCCACAATGGTGTATGCCATTTTTCGAACTCCTCATTAGCATCCATTAGTAATTGTGTATCCACTCTTCCAAAGATGCAAGTGTGAATCACGTTCTAACGGAAAATAGTCTAACTCATCTGTTATGCCCATCAATCAATTTTCAACATTGTTGATTCAGACTCTTTCTTAATCTGAAAACCCAGATCTGATGCAAAGAGGAGACAATAATACGTACATTGAGACCATTGGAAAATTTTGGAGCTGAATACCGGAAATGAGCGACGTCAAAGTTAATGTTTACACGCCTGTTGGAGTTCATGTTGGCTACTTCTTGAACCCCACTGTGCAGGCATTTCCAGAAGGCGATTATGAATTGTCCGGTGAATTTTATGATTCCGATGGCGAACGCATTTCGAAACTGGATTTCAATCCCCAAGCCTTTCCTTACAACGCTGACCTGAGCGATCATCCTGGTGCAGCTCATAAGAGAATTGAAAACGTTTATGTCCAACGCGGCAGACAGCCAGTGCGCATGTCAGGCAACGCAGGCATTGCGCAATAAATAACTGATGTCATTTTTTTCGCACAAAAGTTAAGGCAGCCCTCCAGGGGCTGCCTCTAGTAACTTCCTCGCTCGCTTTTTTAGACTGTCTCACATAGTGGGGGCTGGGTGAGGGAACAGAGTGGACTAAACGAATCGAGGCATCAAACTTTCAATAATCAATATATATCAGTCCCGCGCGTGCGAGACTTATAGGTTAGACGGTAATTCAATATGGGAATTCCTATGGTAAGTCCGATGGAAAATGCCGATATAGGCATGGTGAGGAAATCGCAAAGGCGTCTACATTTCCCTCATTAAGAACAAAACGATAATGGAATCCGACACGAATGTAACGGCTCTCGAGAGCCCAGATCTCCCGGAACATCATCGGGAACGAATCGTACTTCTCATCGAACCAGTTGATGAGGATAGAAAGAAGTGCGCGAAATCAATTGTGTCGCAATCACCACTTTACGACGTCGATACTGCATCATCCGCAGATCAAGCCACTAAAAAATTTGCGAAGCGCGAATATGACGTTGTCGTAATGAATTACGACCTTCCGGACATGGCTGGTGAAGAGCTGATTCGCAGCTTGATCCAAATCCATCCCAACTGTCCGATCGTCGTGATGACAAGTATCGACAGTCCGGAACTTGCTCTCAAAATTCTGCGCGCCGGCGCGATGGACTATCTGCCTAAGATTGGCGAATATCAGCGCTTCCTGCCACGGACGATCACAACAAATTTGCAACGCTCGATGTTGTTGGAAAACTTGCGTGAAATGTACAACCGCGTCGAACAAGCATCACGCGATGAAGCGCTGCTCAACCGAATGATTGTCAGTATTCACAGCTCGCTCGACCTTGCTGACACGATGGAAAGTGCAACAACAAATCTTTTGGAAGAGTTGAAAGTCTCCAGAGTGATCTGTTGTTTATGCGAAGGTCCGGAAAGCAAGATGCGCATCAAACGCCAGATTACACAGGACAACGTGGCACCGGTTTCAAACAAAAGTAAATTGTTCGAACACTATCACGACATGCTGTTAGATGTCGGAGAACGTCGCCCGCTAGTCGTGGTGCAGGACGACACATTCGCATTTGCGCAAGATGTGCGCACGGAGATGGTGACATACAAAATTCAATCGATGATCATGGTGCCATTGCTTTATCGAGGGAAGCTGACAGGTCTGCTGCATCTGGATCAAACAGACTTCACGCGTTTGTGGACTGTGAGCGAAATCAATCTGCTCATGCGGATTGCCAACCAATTTGCAATCGCGTTGAGTCAGGCGCAGTTGCACCAGATTGTGGAAGCACAAAGCACAAGTATTCACAAACTCACGGACCTCTGCACGCAGTTAAACGATGTTGTCAAATCGACAACGGAACTGACGCAAAGAACCGCCAGCCGAGAGCGAATTCGAATTCAATTGAGCGAACGGGAAGTGGAAGTTCTGAAGAAAGTTTCGCTGGGACTTACCAACAAAGACATTTCGCAATCACTCAATATCACCGAAGGCACCGTTGAAGTGCATATCTCACGCTTGCGAAAGAAACTGGGACTGGCCAGCCGCGCAGCGATGGTAAAATACGCTTACGACAACCACATTTCCTGACGCCACCAATAAAAAGCTTGCCTTCTTATAGGTACCTTCCTTACAGATGCGTTCAAGAAGCGGAGTAAGCGATGACAAACGAACCAACTGAGTTAAACGTGCTCTTCAATGCCTTGAGCTATGCATCAAAGATGCACGCAACTCAACGGCGCAAAGACAACAAAGACACGCCGTATATAAATCATCCTATCGATGTGGCTCGAATGCTAGTCACTACGGGCGGTATCACGGATGCGAATACACTGGCGGCAGCGATTTTGCATGATACCGTAGAAGATACCGAGGCAACAGCAGAAGACATCGGAGAACTGTTTGGGCCAACCATTCGAGATCTCGTTCTCGAATGCACGGACGATAAATCATTGCCGAAGGAAGAACGCAAACGCCTGCAGGTAGTGAACGCTCCGCACAAATCGCAGCAGGCGAAGTGCATCAAGATGGCTGACAAGATAAGCAATATCCGCGACATAAGCGAGTCACCACCGGCATTCTGGACGATTGAACGAATGCAGGAATATCTAAACTGGGGCGAAAAAGTGGTGGCAGGTTTGCGCGGTGCAAACAAACCCCTCGAGGAACTCTTCGACAAGACCCTCGCCACGGCACGGCTCTCAGTCAACGCCCGTGCCAATAACTCCGAAGAAGAAGAAAACTAACTTTCGCGGGACGTCGCAAAGCCAGGATAGTAGCGTTCAGAGAACGGGTCTAGTACGGACTAGGATTCGTTCGAATCCTGATCAGATGGCGAATCGTTTCGAAACTCTTTACCGCTGAGCCTCAAGCCTTGCATCTGAAAGGTCGCAAGACAGGCGAACAATTTAGCGCTTGGCCGATCGAATCAAAAACCACGATGATTTCTTCAACTCGTTAACCGTCTCGTTGGCAGACGGCTTCATGATTTGAACTGGAGCCGATGCCTTCGGAGTTTTATCTTCTTTGATATCGACTTTGCGTGCATACTGATACCACACATCGCCATCACGCAATCGAATCGCCATTGCGAGGAGTGAGTTGTAATCGGGATCTTCCGGATATTTCGCGACCAGTTGATTCAACAATGTGATCGAATTGAGCAGTGTTCCAAATTCCAATTCTTTGACAAGCCGCTCAAGCATAGCTTCTTCTGAAGCCATTTTGACGACAGGAGGTTTAGCGACTTCCGGAGGCTGACTGACTCGACTTGGAGCGACTGCCGGCATTTCTGTTTCTTCTTTACCGAGCGCTTTTTTCGCTTTGCTTTTCTTACTGCTCAGTTTTTTCTTCGACGATTTTTTCGCATTCTTCGTGTAATCGTTGATGTTTCTGACTTCGGGCTGAACTTCCGTCCACGGATCCGGACCACCATTTTCGACTGGCGCAGCATCTTCAGGTCGATTTGATCCGCGACTGCTATGCGAGTCCGAACCTTGTTCTACAGGTTGAGCGGCACTGCGATTGATTCTTTCAGGGGCCGCTGGGGTTTCACTTGGTTCACTGGATTCAGGAATCTCTCTTGAAAGAGTGACCCCGCTAGAATCCGAAGCTGGACTAATCCCCTGACCGTGGCTGGGCAGATTTGGTGTAGCGGAATCTTCAGAAATCCCATTATCAGTCCGATCTGAAGCATTGTTTATCTTCGCTTCTTCCATGTCCAGAATCGAAGAGCCTTTCTGGCACAAGAGTTTCACATCATCCGATTGGACTGCCGCCCCGCGGGAACCAGCACCGATGACATTGAGTCCATCGGTAATATCGAGACTGAATGCTTTTGTTTGCCAGAACGAAAGGCTCAGTGAAACCGCTAATAGTAAAAAGAATTGTTGCTTGGGATACCGCATGAGGAAAATAAAAGTCTTATTCTGAAGTCTCTCTAGCTTATCATGACCAGAGGTGCAGGGCTCCGAGCAACAAATGCAGAGTGGAACACAAGAGAAAGCGTCAACTCAGGAGACCGTCACCGGCCGTCCGGTTTTGTTCATCGTAAAATTTCTGCTTTTGTGGGTCGGTAGCTTAATAGTCGTCCTCGCAGTGACTCTGCTGAGCGACGTGAGCTGGTCGCGCCCCTACATGGAACGCGAACTGGGGCAGATTCTCAATCGTCAGGTCAAGCTGGGCAAGATGAACTGGAGCCTGGGGCTGAATGGAATCGCCATCGGCACGAAGAACTTGACCATCAACGAGAGTACCGGTGCTCCTTTTTTTTCGGCAAAGCACAGTGAAATCGGTCTTTCGGTGCTCGGGCTGATACAACATCAGGTCGTTATCACGTACATCGAAGCCGACCAAGCCAATGTTCGCTTAGTGAAAACCGGAAGTAATTCGTGGAATTTCGACGATCTCTGGCAACAGGGTCCGGAAATCAGACTCGTTCAACTCACGGGAAGCAAGATTGGCGTTTACGACGAGTCGATTCCTGAAGTTAAAAAGCGCATCGCGCCAGTTCAGCTCGAAAAGGTCGAAATGAAAGTGAACTTTCCGAAGAAGGATCGAAAACGTCCATTCTTCGTTTCATTCTCCATGCCAACAACCAGTAACGATATCAGCACCTTCTCGCTGGATGGGCTTGGAGTCGGCGAACTGGAGAATTGGAGAACCAATCACTATTCATTCAAGGCTGACGCAAAAAAGGTCAATCCTAGAGATCTGGAACGAATAGTTCGATTCGTTTCAGTTCAGCAAGAACAAAACGCTGCGGCCAAGCCAATCGGTGGAACCGCAGACGCTAAGGCAGTTGCAGATGAGAATGATGGCAAAAAAAATGCCGGGGTGCAAAACGAAAAAGAATTGCTTGACCTCCTTCATTCCGTCGACGGTAAATTTAACTTCGCCATCACTGGTGATGGCACTTTTGAAAAGGGAATCAAGGCGTCCATCGAGACCACTGCAGACGGACTGGTCGTAAAGAATTCAACCTACGGGCAGGTCAACGCAGGAGCGACTGCAGGTTCCCTATCGGCCGATATAAGCAACGACAAGCTGGTGTGGTCCGATTTGGTTTTGAAACTGCGCGGAATGCAAATGCGCTCATCGGGCGCGCTATCTAATTGGCAGAAGAATGACCCGTCAATCAAGGCCGTTGTGAACGGTCTTTTACCGGACTTGAGCGTCTTGCAGGATGTGTTGAAACCGAAGCCCGGTTCAAATACGCAGAAAGCACGAGGCTTGAGCAGCTTGACGCAAACATTGCAGCCGGCTCAGCTTACTGGTCGAGCCGAAATCGAGATTAAAATTGACGGCACCGCCAACGCCACCAATCTCACGACTAAACTCAAAACCAAAGACCTGGCAATTAAGGACATGCTGACAAAAGCGCATGAGCGTTTTCCAATCCTTTGCGCGATTGGACTCAGCAATCAAGCCAAAATTGAAACTGACTTGCGAGTTCTGAATGCTGACCGCATAGAGATAGTCAACGGTAAATTAAGTGGACCAGGAACCAACCTAACTGCAACAGGCTGGCTCGATCTGAAAAGCGATAATGGCGAACTCACCATCACTGGTGACAACATCGCGCTCTCCAACACCGCCGTGGCAATCAGCAACAACGACGGTGCATTTAAACAAGTGCTGGGATGCATAAAGTTGCCCGGCAAGAACAGCTTCACACTCGGCGGGACGGCAACAGTCTTCGCTAATTTGAAGACCGAAGCCGAGCGCTATGCGCTCGACGCGAAGGTAAAACTGAAAGATGCGATATTCGCGCTGAAAGACAATTCACTCAAATTGGACAGGGTCAACGGCAACATCGCCGTGGTTCAAGCCACCCATGGGGGCACCATGACGCTGAGCGGAATCACAGGCAACATGGGCGAAGGCAACTTCCAGCTCGATGGAAAAATCAGCATTGGACAAGCGGTGCCCACGGTCGACATTACGCTGCACGCGACCCGATTTGATATGAAACATCTGAGCACGATGATGAAATTATTTCAGATTCAAGCGATGCCGGTGTTAACAGAACGACAGCTATACGGTCGGGTCAAGGATGTCGTTCTCAGAGCCACAGGACCCAGTACGCATCCCAATATCTTCTTCAATGCCGTGCCGGACGATCTCTACTACCAACCGCCTGGTTTGGCGAAACCGCTGAGAGCGAAATCGGGAGTGATCGTTTACGACAAAGATCAGTTGATACTGCGGGAAGTGGCATTGATTTCCAACGGAAAAACGATCGTCACCAGTTTGACCATAGATAAAGTCTCGAAGGAATGTATTCTTAGCCGCGTCAAAACCAAGACGGACAGCATGGAGTTGGCGGATATCAACTATTATCTTTCATCGACTGCAATGCCACCACCGATGCGACAGGCATACAAAGATTTTCTGGCAAAGTATAAAATCTCAGGACTTTCCGGAAAAATTTACGGCGACATACTTTGCTTGATCGGCGCTAAGGGCGATGTCACCTTTGATGGATTGATCGGTTGTTACAAGACCGCAGCCAATGTTTCCGGCTATCCAATCAATAAGATTGAAGGAATTTTCGCGGCTTCCGGCGATCAATTGTTGCTTCAAGATCTCAGTGGTTACTTGCGAGGAAGTAAAGTTTCACTGGACGGATACATCGACAAGTATCGAAGCAATAAACCATCCTGGCGTGCGGAGCTTGCAGCAAAACTGGCTCCTCGCGAATTGATCGAACTGATTCCGCATCTTACTGAAGAGATGAAAACATCTAAAGTCGAAGTGAAGTGTAAGGGACCACTGACACTGCGAGCAAAAGTTCAGGGTAATTTCGATTACAACAAAATTCAATACTCGCTCGTAGCTGACAAGAAAGATCATCTCACCATCGAGGGTCCGTTCGGAAAGGTCTACCAGCCGCCCGATTCGCCACTCACACTCGACGGACTTATTGGCGTCAGCAAATCAATGGTTACGCTTGGCGATACACATATTTTGATTGGTCAGTCCTTGATCAGCCT
This sequence comes from Obscuribacteraceae bacterium (SeqCode), assembly GCA_044225915.1. GTDB lineage: Bacteria > Cyanobacteriota > Vampirovibrionia > Obscuribacterales > Obscuribacteraceae > JADYXR01. The sequence goes on along the minus strand of JBGAHZ010000014.1, from coordinate 134,085 downwards.
TGATGGTTTGCTGACATTTCCAGAGGACGACAGCGCGACAGGTAAAAGTACAAAGTCTTCTGAAACAGACTCAGATAAACCATCTCCGATGGTTCGTCTAAATTTCAGAGTTCCTCAAAAGTCACCTGTCAACACGCTCGTTGCGATGTTCGATCCTCCGTTAGCCAAAGAGATCTCGGGCACCATCAACGGTTACTTGACACTTGACGGAGACCTTCGAAATCCAAAGATTATGAGCGATCTATCGGTCAACAATATAAATGTCCCAGCATTCAAGATCACCGGACTGAACGGCAGATTGCGGAGTGGTGGAAAATCTCTGGTCGAGGGACCGAAAACTCAGGCGCTCGCCGATGCCGGACCGGTCGTAGTCGATAATGACAACGACGTTGAAGACACACCGAAGGCTGTGTCCTCGGCAGATCCAACAAAATTAGAACCAGCCGTTTCCACCCTCGAGTCTCTAACATCAAAAGATTCGGTGATTGAGGTTACGTCGGTGAAGATTCGACAGCTTCCAGTGACCAACATGAAAGCGCATGTCACCCTGACGTTCCCAGAGGTTCAACGAAATGACGGTCCAACTCTCAAAATCTACCAAGGTGAAGGTCGCCTCGCCGATGGTGTCATGAAATTTGACGCGACGCTCAAGCCGACCAACAATCAAATCTGGCTTAATGCACTATTTACAGAGGTTTCGGCGGCAAGAATCAGCGACGAACTTATGGGTTCATCGGACGAAATCACCGGCAAGGGAAAGGCATCTATTGTTTTGGAAACACATGGTGAAGACAACAAAGAGATGACAAAAAATCTGCGCGGACATGGCAGCATCGAAGTTGAGAACGGCACCGTTCATAGAGTTTCCGACCTGGAAACGCGACTCACGCAGTACAACCTACTCACACAAGGCGTGTTCGGTTTCAACGTAAACAACCTTGTTCAGTCTGTTTGGCCAGTTAAAACAGGCGAATTTACTTCTCTAACAAACAAATTCTCATTTGCAGACGGATTGCTCAAGATCGAAGAAATGCGCTTCAACGGCAAAGACATGCGTATGTGGGGCACAGGAACAGCCAGCCTGATCAACAACAAGATCAAATTCGATATGGCAGGAAAGATTCCACGAGTCATTGGCAGCCGCCTGGGTGGCGGACTAGGCGAGGTCTCGAAGAATATCACGATTCAAAAGATGATGAAATTCGTCACACTGGGTCGATTGGAAAACCTTCCGGCGCTCCCTGTCCTGGGCGCCATCGCCACTGACAAACCAAGAACATTTACATTCAACATCGACTCCGAATTGGACAACCCAAAAACTATCGCCCGCTCAATCGAAAAATCCTTCAAATGGCTCCAGAACAAACCTGACGCCACGGCTCACCCGGTGCCTGGTGTAGTAACCCCGATGTAAGTTTTCCCTTTCAGAGCGTTTTTCGAAATGAAAAAAAACCTGATCGTTCTGTTTTCACTTAGTTGTTTAATCACTCAATTACGAGCAGATGCGAATTCATCGGTTCGAAATTTAAGTGGATTTATAGCGGACTCAACGCTGCCGCCGCCCGCAGATATGGCTGACACTCCCGACGCGAAGGACATAAAGAAGAAGAGCAAAATACCCACGACACGTAGCGACTTTTTGGAAATTATTCGAAAGGCCAAAGAGAAATTGAAAGTCGATCCAAATAGTTCTGATGCATATTTAGATCTCGGGTATGCGAGCAGAAATCTGGATCAGTACGCAGCGGACCTTGAGTACACCAACAAATCGATCGAGCTGAATCCTGATGTAGCAGTCGCTTACGCAGAAAGAGCAATGGCTTATTCCGGATTGCATCAGCAAGAAAAAGCATTGGAAGATCTCGATCGCGCAATAAAAATGGATCCGAATAATTCGGCTTTTCACAGCCATCGCGGTTGGATCTTCGCAAAACAAAAACAATACGAAAAGGCGATTGAAGCGTGCACAAAATCGATAGCGATCTGGGCTGGGTACTCTCCGGCATTCTTCTGTCGAGGCAGATGCTACCTTCAGTTGAAGGAGTACGATAAAGCGATAGCAGATTTGACCGAAGCGATTAAACTTTTTCCGAATGAAGTTTCTGACTACTATACCGATCGTGCCTATGCATATCTCGCAAAACACGATACGGCAAACGCGCTGAAAGACCTGGTTGTGTCCATTCGGATCGAACCAAACGAACGACTCGCTTACATCTATAAAGCCACGGCGTTATCAAAATCTGGTGCCAATGATGAAGCAGTTGTTTATCTCAATCACGTAATTCAAAATGATCCAAAAGACGCCACAGCTCTTGTTAATCGTGCGATTCTGTACCGTGTCACGAGAGAATTCGACAAGGCACTTGCCGATTTGGATAGAGCTCAGCAAATTGATTCAAAACTCGCTGCAGTTTATCGCGAGCGCGGTCTCGTCCTGTTGAATAGGAATGAGGCTACAAAAGCGATCGCTGAGTTTCAAAAAGCCGTCGCACTTGATCCGGATGACACCGAATCACTCAACCGAATTTCATACGCTACATTCTTGGAGAAGAGAAAAACTGGCGACACTCCCGATAAGGCATCAACAAGCTTTTATTTCGATCGCCCCTGGGGACCGTCCAGCAAGGGAACTGTCAGATTGATTCCGCAAGTCATCACCGACATGTCCGCAAATGTACCATCGAATTTCGATTTCGATCGCGTGCTGAAACGTGATGGCGAGGCGTATTTTCAAAAGACTCTAGAGAAGCCCGTAAAAGCAGAGTTCGAGTCGCTTCGCGACATGCCGACAGTCGGAGAAAAATACCCATTGTATTTCTAGTGGGTAAAAGTGTACGACCAGGAAAACCTTTCCACCGAAGGCGCCGTGCGGCTGGAAGCGATCAACCACAATCTTGTCGTAGAGAAATTCATGTCAATTGCTGACATCAAAAACGATCCCAAAGTAGTCTTCGAGCAGTTCCCTCAGCTGATCGCCATAGACATTCTTTACCGTGCTGGTGTGAAGGCTGAAGACATCGAAAACATCGATAAACAGACACCTGCAGAGCCAAAAATATCGCTCAGCCCCTAGTTCGCGCAGGTTGTGGTTCTTGCCATTCGGAACGTTCGCACTAAAAGATTATGAGTCGCGCAACTAGAATGACTCGCGTAAGCTAAAACTGTAATAAACAGGCAGCCGGGCGCATCTGAGTATCGCGTTCAGCCAAAACACAGACTGGCAAACGTTTCTCTAGAAAAGAACTATCTGAGGGCGACACCAAAGACGCATCAATTCAGCCACTAGCTCCGCCGGTGGTGGCACGACGATTGCATTTATCAAGAAGCTGTGTATTATATATGTCATGAGCACAACTGAATATCCCTCTCCGGCGGGCGACCAGGCCCGGCGTCAGGCTGCGGTTGCGGGTCCTGAGTCGGCTGGTGCGCGTGAGACACCACTTTCGGTGGCAATCTCACTGACCTGCGGGGACTCTTCTGTCCCCTCGATCACCGGACTTGGGCCCAACGAGCAGAATCAATCATCTGCGCCTTCGACCGTTTCACTCGTGTCGACAGGCTTTGCCCCCGGTTTGGGCGCACCTGGAATTAGTATTGGCGTGCAGTGTTTTTCTCCGCATGGGACAGGTTCGGCAACCACCGATGGTGCCCAAGGGAAGTCAAAATCCAAATCTAAATTATCAGGCACCGCAGCGCGATGTTCTGCACCGGACAAACTCGGCGTTATTCCTAAGGCGTCGAAAACTAGAGCCAAAGTTTCTCTCCCGCTGGACAAACAGTTCAAAGCGTATTTGAACTATGTTCAATTCGAGCGGTCGTTATCACCAAATACGGTGGCAGCATACAGAAGAGACATCACGGCTTTTCTACTCTGGTATCAAAAGAGTAAAGGTCAAACTCCTCCGTTTCCGACGCGATTGGATATTTCTGATTATCTGGCGTACCGACGCAAGAAGGGCGACCAGACATCGTCTTGCGCAAGAGTTCTGGCGAGCTTGCGAGGCTGGTTCGGCTGGCTGAAAAACTCGGCGATGGCGCAGACAGACCCATGTGACGCGGTTTACAATCCACAAAAAGCAAAAAAGCTTCCTACCGTTTTGTCCACCAGCGAAGTGACGAGGATGCTGAAAGCTGCAGCCAATCCTCGTGAGGTCGCCATAATAGAGATGCTCTACGCAGGCGGTTTGAGAGTTTCCGAGCTGATTGGTTTAAACAAAGAGGATTTAAACCTCGACCAGGGAATGGTGCGCTGCCTTGGGAAAGGACAGAAGGAGCGGATTGTCCCGATTGGTAGACCAGCAGTGACGGCTCTTCGTACATATATTGAAGATGAAAAGCGTGCCCACGAAAGCGCCGAGGCGAAGAAACAATCGGCTCCTGCGAAACGAGGACGAAAGAGTAACGCAGAACGCGACAGGCAGTATGGTGGAGAAGATAGCGACCCGCAGAAGGAACCTGTCTTCCGTGATTCGCACAGGCAGCGTCTCAGCAGGCTGGTGGTATGGCAGACAATCAAACGAATCGCCACGAAAGCCGGGGTCACCAAAGATTTGTCGCCTCATACTTTGAGGCACAGTTTCGCTACCCACCTGCTCGAAAACGGCGCTGATTTGCGCTCCGTGCAGGAATTGCTGGGTCACTCCAGCGTGGTGACCACTCAGCTCTATACGCACGTCAGCAGACAGCACTTAAAGAAAGCATACGATAGCGCGCAGAGTCAGTTCGTCAATACACTGGTCACAGAGCCTATTTCTCCGCCATTCTGAACGTTGATGGCTAAAATTTAATAAACCCTTCCAACTGTAGTAATCTATGTATTAGTACACTTAGGTGAGACTTTCGATTGAATGTCTACCTCCACTGGGAGCTCTTGAGTGCAAGGCTCTTACGTCCCGCCCAGTGTTTCACCGAAACCGTAACAGTGAGTCTGACAGACCGTAACAAGGCGTAGCCAGTCCATGCCGATGACACAACAGGGTTGTGTCAGGCACACGGTCGGTGGCATCGAGAGTACAGTTCACAACTAAGAGTTTGTGCAACACAACGAACATCAAAAAACTAGGATTTAGTGCATGCGAAAAACAACCAAAGTCACCGGTACTAAAATTGCTCAGGCAGCTAAAGATTTAAACGTCACGAGCGTTACGATTCGCCGCTACATCAGTGAATTCGGCATCGAAACAACTACTGACGAAAACGGCATCAAAGTATTACCCGACGCGGCAATGAGTGAACTTCAAGAAGTTCGCCGCCTGAAAGAAGAAGGTAATACCAATCCTCAAGTTCTCGAGTTTCTCGAAGAGACGAGAGCGAAAGGCGGCAGCGATGTAAAAGCTGAAGCAAAACCGGAAAAAGAAAAACCACGTGCCACGAGAATTACAAAATCTCCAGGCAAAACCAAAGAGAAAGAAGTAGCTCCGGCTGCCGATGACGACGATGAAGACGAAGAGGAGGCTGAGGAAGAAGAAGTCCCTCAAGCTCGCGGACGAAAGCGTCCTGTCGCTAAAAAAGTTGCTAAAGAAGAACAAGAAGAAGCAGAAGAGCAAGAAGCAGCTGAAGAGTCAGAGGGCGAAGAAGAAACCGGCGAATCTGGTGAAAATGGCTCCGAAGAAGGAGATGCTCCTGCAGACGGTCGCCTGAAGCACGCCCTCACCTGCCAGACTTGTGGCAAATCATTCGAACACATGAACCCGCGATTGAGAGATTGCCTGGATTGCTACCGCGCAAAACGCAAAGAGCGTCGTCGCGGTGGTGACAGACACAAGAATGTCATCCAGCATCCGCTCGCTCAGCAAGTAGCCAGCAAAATGGCTAACCAACAGCAGCAACAACAGCAAGAAGAAATTGAAGGTCGCCCTGAGCGTCCAGAACGTCCTGAACGTCAAGAACGATCCAATCGCAACGATCGCTCGGACCGTCCGGAGCGCGGCGAACGCATCGCACCAAGCGCACGTCCACCAAGACGTGACCGCGAACAGATTCAACCTTCATCGCAAAACGTCGGAGTTACACAACCGATCATCGGTGGACTGAAGACTCAAGTCAGAAGTTACAGAAAAGCGATTGAAGAAACTAGAGCGATCACAGGTTCTCTCAAGCGCCGCCTGGAGCGCCCAGATCTGCCGGAAGGCGATCGCAGATGGTTGGAACAAATCTACGCCTATCAATTGATCCTGCACCAAGGATGGCGCCATTTGTCTGAGTATCGCTCAACCACAGCAGCTCAAAAAGACGACTAAAACTAACAACCTTTATGGTTTTTGTGGGGGCGCTTTTTAAGCGCCCCTGCCGTTTTTTGTGATAACAATAGGAATTAGCAGCCTGGGCGCTTAAAAGCGCCCATACAGATCGACCAGCAGATCGACGTCAAACATACAGATCGAAAATACAAATTGACCGTACAGACTGACCCTACATATCGCCGCATAAACAGAGGACCTCTAACGTCCGCGAGTGACCGGTTACTTTATTGGACAGTAATAGCTACGATGGACAGTAAAAGCTAGAATTGATTAGATAGTAGATAGAATTGGTCGCACGAAAAACGCATCTGCGGCCCGGAGACCCTCGACGACACGCTATGTTGGCTCAACAGCGTACTCTCGCTCTGAGTCCAAACCAGACGAGGTGGCTTTGGAGACTATTACGGCAGCGTCGAAGTCGAGCAGAGTACTTGAGGCTGAAAAAGTACTTGCCTTGCCCGTTGTCCTCTTCAGCATCGTCTGTGCTGTCTTTTCGTCGCCCGATGCGCAAGCCGCTAACAAGCCACATTCCATCAAAGAAAAAACTGTTTCAGCAATAGTCCTTCGACAGAAACATATATACCTCGGCGATACGAGTGTGATTGTTTCACCCACCGGAATCAGAATGGATGGTCTCGGAAAGTTCCATTTCTCGCTCGTTTCCGTTGCACCAACCTGGCGTATCACGGTTTTTCGCGAAGACGATCGAATTAGTTTTACTCAACCGCTAAACCAGTTTTGCGATCAGGGACTATTCTCCAACATGGTAATGAACCAGAAAGATCGCATGCTGGGAACCGGCGCAGGAAAGGACAGGGGCAAAGTCTCCGGCGTCACTGTGCAGCAGACCTTGTGGTCTGATGGAATCTACCAGAGCCTCAACGATAAAAAGTTTACGCCACCACAGATAGAGCGCATTTTTCTAGCCGCGTACAAGCTTCCGACTGATGGTCAGATTCCGATCACCTATGTCGTCAGATTGACGGGTAGAGATTGGATGACAAACTTGAGCGAAGAAGGACAGCGGCGAGCCTTCTTAACGACAAAGAAAATTTCGTATGAGGATGTCCCCGCTTCGAAATTTCAGGTCCCACGCGGTCTCACGCCAACGAAATCCGTCACGAGAATTGTTGTCGGAAGCACAAAGAAAATGAACGACACAGGAGTCGGCGTCCTTTTCGACGATTTAGGTAAAGGCGAGTTAGGAACTCACCACTAAAAAGGTTCGGGCGTCGGAACTTGTGGCGACGAGATCGGCGTTTTGAAAATACTGTTGGGATCGTTTTCGAAGCCTGCCGGCTCTTGAGTCACGCCGCCTGATGGCAGTTGGTTTGGCGATTGCAATTTGTTCGGAAAGAAGGTTCCCTGATTTACTGGTGGCAACTGCGATGAGTTTTGCAAACCGCTCAAGCCTGACACCGAGGATGGTGCAATATTGCTTTGCTGCATTCCGGTCGCCGCCGCGAAATTTGGAGATGATCCGCTTCCGTAATCCGGCGCGCCACCTTGCGGCGCAAGTCCAGGAACACCGCCCGGAGCGGGTCCTCGAATACCGAATGCATTCGGCAAGCCCTGAGCGCCCCCTGGCGCAAGCCCAGGTACATTCGGCATACCGGACATTCCTGGTATCGAAGCTGGTGCCAGTCCGGGAACATTGTTTGGTATCGCACCCTGAACCAGACCGGGAACGCCCGGCACCGCCCCAGGTGGCAAGCCGTTCTGCGAGTAATTCAGAGGAGCGGTAGGATTCGACATTTTGGCAAGGTCTATTGATGTGTTCAATTTCACTGATACAGGATCGCCAACCTTCAGCAAGAACTCACTTCCGCGCATCTGTTTGTTGTGCACCCAGGCAATTCCAGATACGGACGAATAAAGCATGCCTTTTACGGCTTGTCCATAATCGCCAAGACCAAAACCAGGATTTTTGACTTTCGGTTCCTTTACCTGATCGTGCGCCGGATTATGATCGATAAAACCGTTGATCGCGGTCGTACGTCCATCAGGAAACACCAGTGTCTTGAGACTTATAGAGAGTTTCCCCGGCATACCAGACCGTTGAAACTTCGCCGGTGAGGCATCAACAACTACGCCAAGAATGCGCGACCCAATCGGTACGACCTCCTGACCCTCAGTAATCAATCCATGAGGCAGTCCTATAGAGAAGACGTCTCCGCGTTTGCTTTTTACTGAAGACAGGTTAGTTTCGGATACACCAGTCAAGATTGTCCCGGCGTTAAGTCTCTTCCCAACGATATTCTTGAAGAAATCAGGCATTACGCCGCCCTGTCCAGGTTGCACCGGCAGCGGTGGCAGCCCTCCACGATTCCCAGGCGCACCGGTAAGACCAGGCGCACCACCTGTGGGATTCCAGGTAGAAGGATTATTTCCAAAACCGCCAGGCTGACCGCCTGCGGACGGTTGACCACCGCCACCGAGAAAGCTTGGCACAGGAACGCCATTTGCCGATCCAGGCTGTCCGCCTCCGGCTTGTCCAGCCATTCCGTAACCGCTAGAACCAGTGAAGCCCGGTAATTGTCCTTGCTGACCTTGTCCCTGATAATTTCCGTCGCCCTGACCACTATAACGATTGGTCGACATCGGAGCCGTCGGCGGCGGGTCTTGTCGGGGGATTTGCCACTGATCCCTCGATTCACCCGGCTGCGAGCAAAGCAACATACAACCAACTGTGAGAAGGGTTTTAATTGAGGCGGTTTGTTTATTCTTGAAAAGCAAAGATCAGTTCCCTGTGTAGCGTGAGCGGTTTCTTTTCCACCTCACGATTAGATCTTATTTGAACCTAATAATACGATCAATGTGAAGAATACGCAGTTTAGCGGTCAATTGCATCCAGAACCCATGATAGAATTTGCGATTGCTTCATGATTTCAGGTGGCGAAACCCGTAAGGCAATCGCGCACCTTGTGATTATGAGCATTGTTATCCCTTGCCGGCTATGAGCTTTCGCTCAGTGTTAGCTGGACGCAGACGACCAGAAGGGGAAATTCTGTGAGTGAACAAAAGTTAGAACAGTACGAAGTCGTATACATAATACGTCCCAACCTTGACGAAGAAGGCGTTGACAAGTCAGTCGCCCAAGTCGAGGAGTTCATGAAGAACCAGGGTTGTGTAATTGAATCTACCGAAAAGAAAGGCCGCAAGCGCCTTGCTTATGAAGTCAAAAAGATGCGTGACGGTTATTACGTCCACACAGTCTTCAAGGCTCCGACTCAAGCAATCGCGCCCGTTAAGCGCATGATGGGTCTTTCGGAAGATGTCATCCGCAATTTGATCGTGCAGCTGCCAAAAGCAGCTCTCTTGGCACCTCCGCCAGTTTCAGTCTAAAAGCGCACACCCTCAGCCAAGAGCTCGAAAAGCTAAGGTAGGTTCAGCATGAGTTTAACCAAAATTGTTGTTTCCGGAAGAGTGATAAAGAGCCCTGAAAAGCGCTTTACACCTAATAACAATGTCGCCGTGACAGAGTTTGCGATCGCCGTCGAATCTCAACCGAGACAAGATGGTTCGAAAGAAACCACTGCCGTGAAAGTTGTTACCTGGCGAGAGCTCGCTGAGAGATGCTCTCAAGAAATCAAAAAAGGCGATCTGGTTTGCGTCGATGGACGCTTGCAGATCAACACGCACACTACATCTGATGGTCTCAAACGCAGAGATGCCGAGATCGACGCAATCAGCGTCGAAAATCTCTCGGCTGTCGGCGCCGGCTCTTCCGATGCAGTGCCAGCGACTCAGGCAAAGGTTCCGCAAGGAGCCGCAGTTGGAGCGGCCAACGCCCCGGAAGATCTGGATATGATCTTCGCGAGTGACGATGAGATTCCGTTCTAAACCCTGATAAGCAGCGCGTTTTAACAACCAATAATTTCGACTAGGAGATACTGACAAATGGTACGTATGCATGGCGATGGACCGCCGCGACGAAGAAAGACCTGCAATTTCTGCGCCGACCTGCTTGAATACATCGATTACAAAGATCCAAGCAGACTGAAAAAGTACATCACGGAAAGAGGCAAAATTTTGCCACGTCGCATCAGCGGCAATTGCGCCCGTCACCAACGTGGTTTGACCGTCGCAATCAAGCGAGCCCGCGACATTGCCCTTATGCCTTACATGGCTGACGGCTAAACTGGAACTATAATCCGTTTTGTTTTCTCATTCGATTGGCTGTCAGAAAAACAGTCCAAGCTGCTGACAGCCGATCGTTGCGAAAAAAGATTCGACTTACTAAACAGGCTCGGCAAGCCAACTCTTTGATAATCGAAGAAGTAAACAGGCTCAACGAGGTTGAAGGGTGATTATCACCTGTTGTAAGATTTGCTATAACGTGCCGAAGTGGTGAAATGGCAAACACGCTACGTTCAGGGCGTAGTGAGCGCAAGCTCTTGTGGGTTCAAGTCCCACCTTCGGCAGATTTTTTCCTTACAGAGAGGTTAGGCATTGACTCAAGATCCCAGGCGTCCTCAAGACCCCCGAAAAGAATTACCGCTTTTGAACGAGCGCATCAGAGTTCGCGAGGTCAGGCTCATCGACGAGGAAGGCGGCCAGGTCGGAATAGTGCCTACCAGACAAGCCCTTGCACAAGCAAAAGAATCCGGACTGGATCTTTTTCTTGTACAGCCTGACGCCAACCCGCCTGTAGCCAAGATCATGGACTACGGTCGATACAAATTCGATCTCGACAAGAAGTCTCGCGAAACACGCAAGAAGCAGCATCAGCCTGATATTAAAGAGATCAAGATGCGCTACAAAATCGAGGAGCACGACTATCAGGTTAAGCTCCGTAAAGCGCAAGAATTCCTCACGCACGGCGACAAGATAAAGTGCGTAATCCCTCTCAGGGGGCGGGAAATGCAGCACAGCAACATTGCGATGGAGCTGGCAAACCGCTTCTTCGATGATGTCAAAGATTTAGCAACCATGGACAAAGACGCCAAGATCGAAGGGCGTGCCATTATAATGATACTCTCGCCAATCTCTCCCAAGAGATAGGCGCGTTTAGAACGTAGTTTTTGCCTGCTCGTCAGGCTACAACTTGGAATACAACCATGCCTAAAATGAAAACCAATAAGGCAGCTGCCCGCCGGTTCAAAGTAACCGGAACAGGCAAGGTCATGCGCACTCAAGCAGGAACGAGACACATCAACGAATGGATGTCTCCTTCTACAAAACGCAAACTGCGCGGATTCGCTGCTGTTCACGATGATGTTAAAGAACACGTTCTCTCAATGTTTCCATACCGCAAGTATCTGAGATAAACAGGTACGACGGTTTGTGAGCGCCAAACGGTTCTCACAGGATTCAAAGTGACCAGGTCTAAGGGAATCTCCTCCCCGATGGCGGGCACGCTTGAGTGATACATAGAACTTTTTTCTCAATCAAGTAGGAGATTGAAAATGGCCAAAGTAAAACGCGGCAATGTGCTGAAAAATCGGCACAAGAAAATTCTGAAATACGCAAAGGGCTTCCGCGGCTCTAATTCAAAACTCTTTATCGCTGCTAACCAAACGATCATGAAGGCATGGAGAAATGCCTTCCGTGACAGACGCAAACGCAAACGCGTATTCCGTCGCCTGTGGATCTCGCGCATCAACGCCGCTTGCCGTAAACTTCTTTCCGAACTTGCTGTTAACGACAAAGCCGCTTTCACAAAGCTCGTCGAAGTCGCTAAACAGCACGCTCCGAAGAACTAGTAAACAACTGAGAAGCTGGCAAGATGCCGGCTTCTTTCGTGTTATCTGGTTCTGTGTTCTACCGTTGGGTAGCGGTTCTGCGTCCTGCGGTTCTGTATCGGTTCTACATCCTGTGGTTCTGTAGCGGTTCTGCATCCTGTGGTTCTGTAGCGGTTCTGCGTCCTGTGATTCTTTAGTGGTTCTGCGTATTGTTGTTCTGTAATTGTAGGGGCGGCTCGAGAGCCGCCCATGCAACTAATCAGGAACCTCAACCTCAGCAGCGTAGAACCTGTGCATAAGGCTGTTGCAGACTAGTTTGAAATGCAAATAACTCAAGTAACCAGTGCCGCGAATTCTCTGCTCAAGCGAATTCGGTTGCTTCATAGCGCTTCCGGCCGGAAGAAAGAAGGGCGTTTCCTTATTGAGGGAATGAAACTCTTTGACGAGGCTGTGAAACACAACATCGCTATCGAAGACGTCGTGGTTTCGGAGACCTTTCTCGATCGCGAATTCGATCCACACAATCAGAACAGCGCGTTCAACCAAGCTGTATCTCAAGTCGTCGTCGTCGAAGACAAGCTGTTTACGCCACTTGCTACAACTGAAACTCCGCAAGGCATAATTGCTGTTGCGGAGTTGCGTTCATGCAAAATTGATGAGCTGTTCGCGGGAAAGGCACCACTGGTGGTGATAGCTGATCGAATACAGGATCCAGGGAATTTGGGTACCATGATGCGCACCGCACTGGCTCTAGGCGCTAGCGGGATGATGTTGTCCAAAGGTTCGGTCGACGCATTCAATCCTAAAGTAGTAAGATCGGCCGCTGGCGCGTTGTTCTCTTTGCCGTTCGTTGAAAATCTCTCAATCGAAACGTGTGTGAGTGAATGTCGCAAACGCGGTTTAAAGGTACTCGCGCTCTCTGCTGATGGGGACTCGGTCTTAGACGAAGTTGATTTAACCGTTCCGTCAGCTCTTTTGCTCGGCAATGAAGCGAATGGTCTCGAGGCGGCCGTCGAAAAAAGTGCCGACATGATTGTTTCAATTCAAATGAAAGATGAAAGTGAGTCTTTGAACGTAGCGATCGCGAATGCGATCGTCATGTATGAAGCCTCTTCGCAAAGGCGCAGACGCAAAAACTAAAAGGAGATTGCTGCCATGAGCATGATGTACCATCTCAGAGAAATTACCAATAACGAGGCCGCAAAACTCACTGCGGACCCAGAACAAATTGAGGATTTTCTCGACAACAGTCTCGGTCAAAGCGAAATCGATCTGGAAAAAGCATGGCATGGAATTCATTACCTTTTGACCGGAGACGCATCCGGCGGCGAAAGACCCCACTGCTACCTCATGGACGGCGGCAGTCCCGTTGGTGATATAGATGTTGGTTATGGCCCGGCAATGCTGCTGAGCAAAGACCAGGTAAAAGAATTCAGCGACGCATTGGGAAAACTCTCTGAGGAACAGCTAAAAGAACGTTTCGATCCCGAGGCGATGGACAAAGCAGGAGTCTACCCAGGAGTCTGGGACGAAGGCGACGAGGCATTCGAATGGCTCTTCGAAGTAATCGATTCGGAACTCAAACCATTTTTCAGCACCGCCAGCCAAAACGGCAATTCCGTCCTCCTCTGGATGGACTAATAAAACCGAGATCCGCATATTACGGCGCTACAAATTCGGCGCTACAAAACCGCATTACGAACACGCCGCTATCGATTACGGCGCTATGAACTACGCGCTATCGATTTCGACGCTATGAACTACGGCGCTATCGATTTCGACGCTAAGAACTACGGCGCTATCGATTTCGACGTGTACGGCGCTATCGCTTTGACAAGCGCCCGTGCCGTTTGGCGACGAAATTGACGGGATTAGCTGCACGGGCGCTTGCAAAGCGCCCCTACGATTAACCGAAAGCCGGAAGGGTACTGAGATTCCACGATGTTACGCTCCCCACCTCCCATCACAAAAGCCTGAATTGTTTAAGGAAAAACGAAAGAAGCGAGGTAGCCAAGTAGCTGTTGCTATAGTGGTGAAACGTTCGATTTAGTACTTAAACCTCTCAACGAGTCCAAAGCAAATGAGCACGCTCTGGCGCGGTCTTGCGTCGCAATTTTTCCTGATTATCAGCGTCAATCAAATCGCACTAGCCGCCGAGCCCTTAACGGGCAACATCGAGAAATTCTCAATCGGTGCAGCAGCAGAAGCAAAAAGCTTAAACGGATCGGTAAAGAACGGAAATTTAAAGTCGTCGAGCGCTACTGGTGGTTTCAATTTGAACACTGCCAATAGCGACTCGATGACACTAGACTCATCGACAAAGTCAGCAGAATTAAACGGAAGTATTAATCAAAACTCCGCTTCTGGCCTTGTACTTCAGGGTGGTATTGAAGACGGTGGATCATTGAATCACTCAGCAAAGTTGATTCCTGACCGCGCCTCCAAGCCGATGCTTTTGAAGGGCGAATCGAAGCAAGTCAACTATCCACTTGCTGATTCAAACGATCGCGCTCCCCAAAAGCCAATCACGATCAATCCAGTTTCGGCGATGCCTGCGACCCCTACGGGCACGCCGCATTTTATTCCTCCGATTTCGAGCTACAGCCTCACGCCTCGAATCGGGGTGATCACGACGCCCGGTTACAGCGTTCCGTCCGCGACAACCGTAAAGGGTGTCAGCTCGTATGTTCCAGGATTCGAAGTCACCACGGTCAAAACCAACGATCATGTCGTCAGCACCCAATCGGTCAGACATTCGGAAGGCATCACCCGTAGTGGCGGCGTCACCTCTTACATTCCCGGATACAGCGTTCAAACAGTCAGATCGATGTACTATGGCACCGGCACCGGTGGCGGCAACGGCCTGGCCATCGGACACGGAGTGATGTCGTATGTCCCCGGATATGAGGTCGCCACGGTTCCAGTTGTTAGCCGCAGCTCGTCCAGAAGCGTTAACTCAGATTCCAATGTTGTCACCACTCACGGTGGCATCACTTCCTACGTGCCTGGATTTGCCACAACCATCGCCGCAACTCCGAAAAGTTCCAGCACGTGGAACCCAGGACACGTCGAAACTGTAGCTATGGCGGATTTCAGTAAAAACACGATCGCAGGAGTCTGGTATTCTCCGTCAATTGTTGACTCCATACCGCAATTGGTTGCGAACACAGAAACCTTACCGGTCAATAGAACGTACGTGACGCCCATAGTTGCCGATGACAACAAAGGATTGAAGGCTACGGCGCAGATTCTCAACGTACCGCATAGCTCCATGGGCGCTAGTTGGGATGCATGGTACGACAAAGTAGGACGTTCTATATACAGCCGTTGGGAACGAGCAGAAGTCGGACCCGGCGCGGCGAAGGTCAGAATCACAGTGGACCAATTCCGCAATCTATCGTGCGAGGTTGTCGGGTTTCGCACCGCAGCCTATGCCGAATCGGATTCGGTATCAGAAACCGCCTTCCGCGTAACAGCTTTGCGCGCAGTCAACGACTTGAGCCAATATGAAATTCCAGAACTACCGCCGCTCCCTGCAAATAAGCACTCCGTAACATTTGATTTGGAAATGTCACGAGCAGTCAACGGGCCTACCGGCTTTATAGTCGCGGCACCGCGTTTCTAATAGCAGAGGCAGAAATTTCCTCACATCGAACTTGGTAGAATGTCGAAGACACCCGGGTACCGATGACAGTAGGAAACAGTTGCCAGCCCTATGCCGGTCGATAACGATCCATCTTCGAATAACATAAAGGCGGACGAACCTGTCTTCGATCTGACGCCACGAGAGCTGGCTGAAGAGTTTTCCTTCGCGAGTAAAGCAGAGATCGCAAAGGAAGAACATGATATCAGCCTGAAAGAAGCTGACAACGACGACAACGACGATTCAATCGAAGACGATGAAAATTTAGAACTCCAATCTCAGTCGTATTCCGATTCTGACGATGAAGACGAGCCCAGTGAGCCTGGTTCGATGACACTGGTCGAGCATCTGACAGAGTTGCGAGATCGCCTGGTGCGCTGCATCGCATATGTGGCTTCAGCATTTGCACTGTCACTCTATTTAGGAAGATACATTATTGAATTTCTACAGCGCCCCGCCGGCGATATGAAATTCCAGGCGCTGTCAATTGAAGAGCCGCTCATCGTCTACTTCAAGGTGTCATTCTACGCATCATTGATCATCGCATCGCCCTTTATTTTGTCCGAAGTGTCTCGATTCATTGCACCGGGATTAACGCGAAAAGAACGACAGATCGTTACGCCGGCGCTTGTAGGCGGACCGATACTATTCGTTTGTGGTGCGGCTTTTGCGTACTATTGTTTGCTGCCGACAATGTTCCATTTCTTCAATACATTCGGGCAAGGCATCGCTCCAATTCACCAGCGTCTCGATTTTTACATGTCGCTTGTGGCATCGATTCTTCTCTACATGGGTCTCTGCTTTCAGCTTCCCATCGTACTCTTCGCACTCTCTTTCACAGGTCTTGTCACTTCGAATCAGCTGATCAAGATTTGGCGCTATGCAGTTTTTGCGGCTTCGATCGTGGCGCTAGTGATAACACCGGACCCGACCGCTTTCTCCATGTTGCTCGTAATGGGAGCGCTGGTAGGGCTCTACACGATCTCAGTATTACTGTTGAAACTCTTCGGACGCTAACGCACAAACTCAGGAGTGGTATTGAACATCCAGAACCGAGCAGAATCCCGTACGGAGATCAATCACGATGAGTGAGACGGATCTCTTACACCTGCTCGATCTGCAGATGTTGATCTGGCTTCCGCTGGCGATTATCACCGCCAAAGACGTGAAGAACAATTGGAGAGAAATCTGGGACGCAGACCTGACGATGCAAGATCGTCGCAACCTGCAAAAGATTAACGCATATTTCGTTCTCCCGCTCAGCGTGCTGTTTCACGAATGCGGACATGCCGTCGCCACGCTTTGGGCGCATGGCAAGATCGGTGAGTTTCACTTCGCCATTTGGTCCGGGTATGTGATGCCTATAGGTATGTTCACAGCCAGTGAGAGATTGGTGATTGACTTGGCCGGTACTGTTTTTCAGTTAGTAATGGCATTCGCGTTTTTGTTCGCAGCACTGCTGCTCAAATCACCACCGGTGGTGGCGCTCCTTGTCTATGCCGCGCTATCGTCGATTGGAGTAGCGGTAGTCACTTATCCGCTGCTCGGTGTCGGAGGTCTTTACGGCGACTGGGTCAACATCTACAGTTCGCCCCTCACAGGATGGCTCATTGTGGTGGCCTCTGTACATGCCGCGCTTGTCGCCTTTTTTGCCTACCTTGTATATGGAACAAAGCCTCGAATCTGGTATTCCGGAAAAACTAGACCAAAGTGGTACAAAGACTTTCTCCGCGCCAAAGACGCCGTTGCTAAAGACCCCTCAGCCGTCAATTATTTGAATCTGGCTTGGGATTATTACCTGGTAGGTCTGGACAGGCTTGCATGGAAGACATTGGATATTGTGGAAGAGAAAGACCCGAATCTGATGGAGCGGTACTTTCTGATCGCCAATCTGCGAAACAACAAAAACGATTCCGAACGCGCTATCGAAGCCTACGACAAGATAATCGACTCGCCTTTGGCGCAACCGATTACCAAAGCCCGCGCCCTGCTTTCGATCGGACACACCCTTGCATATAAGGTAGAGGACCCCGACGTTCGGAAGGGAAAGGCTCCTGTTTTGAGCGACTTCGACCAGACACTCACGGTTTACGACCAGGCAGCCAAAATGGAGCCCAATTTCGGGGATGCAGGATTTTACAAGGCCACGATCCTTAATAAAGTCGGGCTTCACAATGAAGCCGAAAAAGTGTTGAAAGATTTACAAGGGAAGAAATGGCTCGACCCGGCGCTTTCTGAGCTCTACCATCAGGAATTAAAGGTTGCCAGGAAGTCCGATAAGCGCTAGCAATAAAATTCTCTCAGGCTTGTCATGTTAGGGCTCAATATAATGTCAAGCTCAAACGGCAACCCGTACTATTGACAAGCTGGCGACATGTTTCCAGACCCAAACAATCTATCCCTCTGGTGCATCTCAGGAGTTTCGCTCCTGGTGGCACTCGACACCTCGGTAAGACTCTGGACCGAGAGACATCGGATGTCGAAGGACGATCTTAATGATGAAGATCGCTCGTTGATCTGGCGCATCGTTCTTTTCCTGGTTTTCCCGGCTCTGACGCTGATCGAGTTGCGCAGCACGATGGTGACTTGCGATCTCTTCGGCGGTCAAATTCAAGACTGGAAATATGGCTTGATGTGGTTCGAGGCCACGCCTAAAGGTTTAAGTCCAGAACAATTAGTGCTCTCATTATTCTCAGGCGAAGTTGCTCAAGCAGTCCTCGTCGTGTGCTTGTTCGCAACTCTCTTATTCCGTCCGCATCCGTTTCTTGCTACCTTGATCGGATACTCCGCCTGCTTCACTCTCGGTTTGAATCTCGTTGTAGAACCGTTTTTAGCAATCGCCGGGCTGGCTGGCAATAAATGGGAACTGGCTCTCAGCCAGACGACAGCGACTGAACAAGTGCCACTAATTGCGGTGCATGCCGCTTTGGCAATCTGCTTCCTTTTGATGGTTCGCAACAGTCGAATCAGAATGTGGTTCTCCGATCTGACGCGACCGGATGCCACCGACCGCCTCAAAGCCGCGCTTACCGACCACTCGACCAATCCTGAAAGCGCACGATTGACCTGCCGTCTCGGACTTATGTATGACCGCGCAGGTCTGCGTCGCCAGGCGAAGAAACAGCTCAAGAGTTTGAAAAACAATTATCGCGAGTCGATCTACACGGCTTTTCTCGATGCCTTGATGTCGTACAAACGGCACAACTACAGCCTGGCTTGCAAGCAATTCACGCGCGCATCGGAATACCCGGAGATCGATGGCGAGCTCAAAGCAAGTCTACTTGCGGCTGCTGCCTGCGCTTCTTTTGCCTCCGGTGATACGGCTGGCTCACTCAATCTTTCCGAACGTGCACTCGAGTTTGACGATGGCTCAATGGTTGCTCGCATGGTCAAAGTCGATGCTTACCTCAAGCTCGGGCGAAAGGAACAGGCTGCCGAAGAAATTCTGGTAGCGATGCATTCCGGTATGCCGCTCGATTTGGAGAACAAAGTTCCACTCGATATGGACAGAACTTTTGAATCGATTGTGCTGGTTGAAGAAACCAAACGCGGTCGTCGCCTGCTCGAGACTCTCAATACTGCAGAGTTGACGGGCTCAGTGCGCGGGAAATAGCGATTAGCAAAAACTAACCTCGAAAAGCCCAGTAGCAGCCAGATCTTCGAAAATCGCTACAGTTAAGCTGGAATCCCGTTCTATCTCGGGTCAATACGTAGGAACCCCATTTAAGCACCGAATATCTACTAATTTTGCGCATTTTGCCCATTTTGCACCGCGGTTTATACAACTATAATTCTTACGGCATCCCATAATTACGACCAGCCGAAACGACATCCCAAACCAGTTTAAGAAGGCACCATAGCCTACGAGAGCGGGAAACGATGCACCCCAGGTTTTAAGCGAAGCCCATGCTCAGCAAGATTACCTCCAACCTGAATATCAGAACGCGCTTGCTGCTGCTTTGTCTCGGCGTCGCACTTCCGCTGCTTGCTATCGGCAGCTTCTCGATTTGGAAACAGTACGGATCTCTCAAAGATGAAGCGCATAGAGCCACATCTTTCCAGGCAGCGATCGCCGCAAGGACTTTGACGCAGTGGACCAATTCCCAGATCAAGACGCTGGACGCGTTGTCCAACCTTGCTCAGTTGAGGCAGTTCAACGTCACCACGTCCCGACCAATTTTTGTGACGGCGTTGCAAGCTCAACCGGATTGGGACGAACTAATCCTTATAAAGCCGGATGGCAAAACTCTATTTGCAGTTAGCCAGGACGAAACTGTTGAGACAGAACCGCGCCAACACCAGCATGCGGACAGCACAGTGTGCAATGACCGCAGCTCTCTCAATAAGGTATTGACCACGAAGAAAGCTGTGCTTTCAAATTATTGTCACTCACCATGGACTGGCAAGCCAGCACTGCTGGTGATGGCACCAATCGTCGAAGCCGACAAAGTGAAATCCATTCTGGTAGCCACAATTAAACCGGAATCGGTATTCAAAGTATTTCATGGTCTAACGAAGAACGGCGCAGTTATAACAGTAGTAGATAAAAACCGCCGAGTTGTTACCCGTACATTGCAGAACAACTACTGGCAGGGCAAAGACTTCTCTAACTCAGTCACAGTGCGGGCTGCAGCAAAGCAGAGATCCGGCAGCTTAGAAGCCGTAGGCATTGCTGATCCGATAGCACGAGCATATGCATTCGATCATGCTGCCAACGATTGGGTATTAATCGTCGGTGTTCCAAAGACAGAAATCTACGGAATAGCCCATGACTGGCTGTACACGATGCTCACACTTGCATGTCTGGCAATCGGAGTATCTGTCGGCTTAGCCTACGCGGTGACATCGCATTTCACGAAAGTTATTCATGTCCTCGTGAAAGAATCGCTCACGATCGGTAAGGGTGATTTCACAAAACGGGTCCACGTGCCGGCTCGCGATGAGTTTGGTCTACTAGCTAGAGCATTCAATGAAATGGCCGATATGCTTTTGTTCGACAAAGAACACAAGGCGATGGTTCAAGGCATCTCGAATTCAATCCGACAGTCGCTCGACCTCGATGACATTTTAAACACTACTGTCAGAGAACTCGGAAAGCACCTGGAGGCGAGCCGTTGCTGCCTGGCGCTGTACGACAATCGTGGCACGAGAACGTCCAGCGACGACGAACTGGTATTCGACTACGTCTGGTACAACCAAAAATTGAATGGTGCACCACTTCAGAATCATTCTATATTGATTACTGAACACAGCGTTCTCAACACTATTTTAAAACACGGCGGAATCATATCGCTGGACGTCCTCGACGAATCAGCGGGAGTGCCGTTGTTTGAAAATGCAGACTCTTCACCACCGGACTGGAAGTCGGTGAAATCTCTCATTGCCTGCCCAATCAGCACAAAAGATGGACCTCTGGGAATGATTCTCGTGCATCAGTGCGACAGTCTCCGCGTATGGACCGAATCAGAACTCGGATTGGTAGAAGCAATCGCCGGACAAGTAACCATGGCGATGGAGCACGGCAGATTGTTCGAAAGAACAAAACGCATGGCAGAACAAGAAGTACTGATCAATCACATCGTAAAGTCAGTGCGTAGCTCACTCGACCTCGACACCATTTTGAACACAGTCACAAGAGAATTGCTCGGTGCCCTCGGTGTAGAGCGTGTTCAAATCGCCCAGCCGCGCTCCGAGAATCCACTCGTAATCACGCATGAATTCACGGTTGACGGTTTAGAATCCTGCGTCAATGCCACCATGTATCCGGACAATCTCGACTTCAATCCGAAGATGTCATCGCGCATGCAAGGCACGCGGCGTAACACCGTCCTTGGTATCAACCTCGAAGGTCTGATCGATGCCACCGGCGATGATGTCGAAGAGATTCATATTAAACCGATGAGCGCCGTTGACCAGGCGACGACAATGCGTGAAGCACCAATTGCGGTAATCAACGACGTCGATAAAGATAGCCGATGCCTGCCGTTTAAAGAATTCATCGTCAAAGTCGGTGCAAAATCACTTATTGCCGCGCCGCTTCTGCATGAAAGCAGATTGGTCGGGTTGTTGATTGTGCATCAATGTTCGGGCGATCGCGAATGGCAGCAGATGGACATTCAGCTCGTAACCGCAATTGCAGACCAACTAGCAATCGCGATTACACACGCGCATCTGTTTGCTCAAGTCAGACATCAAGCAATCACTGACGGTCTCACAAGCCTC
The DNA here is from genome assembly GCA_044225915.1 of Obscuribacteraceae bacterium (SeqCode). Classification (GTDB taxonomy): domain Bacteria; phylum Cyanobacteriota; class Vampirovibrionia; order Obscuribacterales; family Obscuribacteraceae; genus JADYXR01. Next base: position 112,291 of record JBGAHZ010000014.1, on the reverse strand, counting down.
TACAACCATGTCTACTTCAAGAATCGCTTGAAGGAAGAATTGAAACTTGCCGACAGAAAAGGAACATCTTGTTCGCTCGTTATGATCGACTTGGATAAACTCAAGATGATCAACGACAACTATGGACACCCGGTCGGCGACCAGGCCATTCGGAAGATCGCCGAAATCCTGAAGACCATCCTGAGAAGCGGCGATACAGCAGCTCGATATGGTGGTGAAGAATTCGCTGTCATTCTGCCGGAGACTTCACTACTCGAAGCAGCATTGATCGCAGATCGTCTGTGCACACAGATCCGCAATGCGCACGTGCCCGGACTGGGACGCATCACAGCATCCCTGGGTGCGGCTACGTATCCGAAGCAGGCAATTAGTGCTGAAGAACTGGTCGAAAGAGCTGACAGAGCCTTGTATAAGGCGAAGAACAGTGGACGCGATCAAGCGCAGATTTACGAACCGGAAGATTCGGAAGACATGCCTAGTTTCGAAACACCAAAATCGGCAGAGGAATTCGAACCGGTCAACACAATGGAAATCGTCGTCGATTACATGAGCGGACGACCAGTCGAGCGTGTGAAGAAGAAAGACGAGATGAATTTCTCAGCAAATGGAAAGTTCTCGGCGCTTCCAGAAGCTACGAAAAATAGATCACTCTCGTCATCCGCACAAGACGGAGACAAATCCGGTCTCGAAGACCTGCACAAATAGTGGAAAGATTAGTTCTGTTCGATATTGATGAAACAATAACCTCATCGGATGGTGCGGGTCGTCGCGCTATCGGCCGCGCGCTTTGTGACATCTACGGAATCGATGCCAGCAAAATTACGTTGAGTATGTCAGGCAAAACAGATCCGCAAATTCTCAGAGAAATCTTCAAAGCATCCGACAAAACTGACGAAGAAATCGAAGAGTTGCTCAGCCGCAAGGAAGAGATGTTCGAAATCTATCTCGGTTTGCTCGAAGAAGAAATAAAAAACGCCAAGTACTTCATCATGCACGACGGCGTCGTCGAGCTGCTGGATAGCCTGACGGTCCACGACCACGGCTACCTTGGTCTGCTTACGGGCAACATCGAACGGGGCGCCCGCATGAAGTTGGAACAGTTTGGCTTAAACAAATACTTCCCTCTCGGGGCGTACGGATCGGACCATGCCAATCGAATGGAGTTGCCTGAAATCGCAACAGTGAGAGCCCGAGAGCATTTCAAAGTTCACTTCAGACCAGATCAGGTCGTAATCATCGGTGACAGCATATATGACGTCCTCTGCGCTAAGGGTTACGGAGCTAAAAGCATTGCAGTCAACACCGGAAAAACCTCAAAGGCCGATCTGGAAGAGCAAAAACCGGATTATTTGTTCGATTCCCTTGCAGATACCGACGCCGTCATGAAAGCAATATTCGCATAACCCTGATTCCATGGTGCATCGAAAGAAACGGCATCCGTGACCCAACACGAGAGAATCACGTGCGATAATGGGTATATAAGTATTGTAGTTCGGCCGTCTTGCTCTCCTTTGAGTTTTTTGGTCAAAGGTGAGGAAACTAGCCGTTCCAATTTCTATCCGAAGATTTCAACAGTTTCTCTTTCTGCTGTGCACGAAGAGCCACCAAGACTATTCGTTCACGACAGGGAGTTAACTATGGGAAATCAAGCGCACATCAAAATCTTGATTGGTAATTTAGCTACCGAATCTCGGGAAGAGCAGATTCGGGACGTTTTTACCGGTACTGCGGGCACGGTGAGTCTGGTCGACATTCAAACCGATCCCAGAACGGGGAAATGTAGAGGCTATGCCTTTGTTGAGATGGTTACTGATGCGGAAGCACAGAAAGCAGTGGACGATTTAAACGGCCACAGTATCGATGGCAGAAAACTTGCCATGAGTCTAGTAGAGGGAAAACCAACCAAACGGAAGTGGTATCAATTCAATGCATGCTAATAGATCTGGAAGTAAGAAACGCGCTTCAGGCGCGCAGGAACAAGGCGCGACGCAAGAGCCTTTCACTGTCAAATACGGTCCAATAACAATCCACCAGAACGGTGTGATCGCGAAGGAACTGGCAGCCACTCCTGCTAAAGACAAGGCGGACAGTTTTATTTTAGCCAACGCAAGATTGTCGATGCATATCGAACGATTTTCCGGCGAAGATAAAGCAACGGTCGAACCAGTGTGTATCACTCGCTTTCCTGATTTCGGCCACGAAGTCCAACACAAGGCATTATGCGAGATGCGCGCAGGTCAAACTCACGGCGCAGCAGTCGTCTTAGCGACAAACATCGGCGTTGATTTCGAAAACGGACATGACACGATCATGGAAGTTGAGTACAAGCTCGGTGAAGAATCACTTTGCTCTGTCTCTATTCCGATCAAGTTTCCCGAAGGATCGAAACAAGCAGAACGCTCAGCTCAACTACAGACAGCGTCCCAGCAGTAAAAACTGCATCGCGTTTCAACTCAACGACACCGCGCTACGAGCCAATTAACCGGCTCAGCCAGTTAGAACTGTGTCGATTGCGCTGATGACCGTGTTGCCTGTACGGATCGTAGTAGTTCCGGTTGCCATAACGTCTGTCATAGTCGTTGCTGCAGTGACCGGAACCGCGTCCGAAGCGGTTGCCGTCGAACCGGTCGTAACCGTCAAACCTATCGTAGCCGGATCCGTAGTACTCCTGACACCCGCCGTGTGACCGGTATCTATGCTGATCTCGGTAAGGATTGCAGTCACGATACTGATTCCTTTCCAGCGCAGATAGCAGGAAAGGCGCAGCAAAACGTACTACAGTCCCAAATGCCTCGCCCAAGTTGAATCGGCTCTTTTCTCGGACTCGATGTTTGTCGACTCCGCGTTCGTGTCGGTCGTCTCCGCGCTCACGTCGATCGTCAATACTGCGATGTTTACTTCGCGTCTGCCCCTCGCCATGCGAGGATTCGTCGGAAGAGACGCGCCCCTTGCCATCGGAGGTCCTACTTTTTCGCGGAGAATCATCTCGCGAAGATACGACTTTCTTCGAATGGTCATCGCCGGTGGTGCCCGTTTTATTCGATCTTTTATCGCCAGTTTTTTCTGCATCTGCCACCTTCTTGTTTTGATGTTCAGATTTCTGCTCATTACCCACAAAGAAAGACTTGCCGGACATGCTCTTGCTCCAAGCATCTCCAGTGAATGACACCAACTGATCTTCTCTATTGCGTTGTTGTTTATACGTGCCATCGGCCGAGCGAGTCGCACGAAATACAACTTGCTCTTGTTTCTGTTCATCCATACCGTAACAATGCAACAGGGTGCTACCGCCGACTTTCTCCGTCTCAATTCGAAACTGGCGCGTTGTTCCATCCTTATCCTTTATGGAAAACTTGTCTACACCGCCATCCGCCAATTTTCCTAACGCCGTCAATTGAGTCCCCGTGCTAGTTGCCTTGCTCAGCTGATCTACAATCTTTGCTGTTTCCTTTTCATCAAGTTTGCCTGTGATCTTGCAGTCACAGCAATTCGTTTGTCCCTTACCTTCTTGATGTTTAGCGTTCGCAGCTTGCCAATCCTCATTATTCATCGGCACACTACCAGGAGGCAGCTCCCTTGCAGTTTGCTTGGAACCTGTATCGGCTGGCTTTGGGGGCATCAAAACTTTGTCGGACATATAAAGGATCCACCTTGAGTTCGAGACTCTCCGACATTAGCGAAAAAAGTCTGAACAAGTGTTGAACTGACCAACCGAAATTTGGGATTTTTACGAATCCGAGCGAGCAGCTTCAATCGTCACTACAAGTAAGCAAACGGCTGACCGCGGAATCATATAAGAAGGATGATCGTTCTCAAGTTGAAGCGCTCACAACCGACAGGATTTTGTGACCAACTTGATATCGAATACATATCCCAAGCACCAGCTGTAGAGTCATCAAAATCACTAAAAACAAGTACTGCGCACTATCAATTTTCTTGACAATCAAATTAGAGAAGACTCATGAAACATAATCGGGACCCCGCCGTCTTTGAGTGAGTAAGTGAAACACGACAACTTAATGGTTAACGAAAAGCGATCGCTGTCTGTTCCCCCACAGTGTGATCGCTGAAGGAAGGTCTTCTTCCCGCGTCCGACACGCGAACGTGCCACCTAGAACGCCCTAAGCACTCCCCGTGCGAGAACGTGCCACCTAGAACGCCCTAAGCACTCCCCGTGCGAAGGGGCGTTCTAGTATGTAGAATTATTCGGTAATCGGGGGAATGTGCCGCTTGTCGGAAACTGAAAAGAAAAATTCGCGCACGAAAGAAGCTCTACAAAAGTTCTGTGTCCTTGTAGTGTTACTCGTCACCGTGGCGCTCACAGCGCTCAACGTTCTTCCAGATTTGATAGCCAACTTCCCTCCTCGAACCTGGCAGCTCACTAAGTCCGACGTGATCATCGTGCTAGGCACTCCCGCAAATCGCCAGGGAAAAGCCGGACCAACACTGCGGAACCGAGTTTTAAAAGGCGTCGAATTACTCAAAGCAAATTATGCGAAATACATTATCTTCACTGGCGCCGCAGCACACAATAAATTCGTAGAGGCTGACGTCATGGCGGACTTGGCCAAAGAAAACGGCGTAGCCGAAGAGCAAATCGTCCGAGAACCAGAAGCGCAGAACACTCCGCAAAACGCGTTCGACTCAGTAGCCATCATGCGCAAACGCGGATGGAAATCTGCAATAGTAGTAACCTCCGCAGCGCACACAAGACGTTCCAACTACATTTTTTCGCACTATCCGATCGCCTACTGCGTAGTCGGATGCGAAGACCCGCAAGAACAATCACTCTACGATCGCCTGGTCTTCGACCAACGAGAGAAGTTTTACCTCCTCGGTGCGTTCATCACAAAACAGCCCTCCTCGTTCGGTCTCACTAAAACCCAGGCAGCAGAACTAAATCAAATGACTGAAGGCAATTGAGCTGCGTAAATTTAGAAAAACTCGACAGTATAGTTTTTCTTCGAGGCAACCGAGTGGAAGAGCTCATCCGGCAGTCCATCGGCTTTGACGGAAGAGAAGCCGGTGACCATTTGGACGACCTCACCAGGTGTCAGTGCAGGAGCGTTGCTATTGCCATGTGAATCACTTACGCCGAGCGGATCGTTGATTGCGAATGGTGGCACATTTTTTCCGAGCAGTTCGACGAATGCACCGGTATGCAAAACTCTGGTCATCAAGCCAGGCTTCACCGCAATGTTCGGCACCGGATAAGTCATTCCCAGTGAAACCAATTCATCAAGTGCGCCCATACGAAAACGAACCTTGTCGAAATTCAAATCGTCCATACGCTTCAACAATGACAATCCATCAAGGAAAGCGTCTCTACTCGTCCATGCCCATTCGAAAACATCCAGCGTTCTATTCGTACGCTCTTTTATGTTCCAAAGGATGTAACCGTTGTCGTGCAAGAATGTACAAATCTGTCTTTCCGGGTGGCTGAGCAATCTTCGCCACTGCAAATCGCCGCGCTTGATGCTGAGATTGCTTCCTTTGATCCACTCATCATGAATTGGTTTCAACGGATCATAGTGATCGGGATGCAGTCGCCGATATTTGGTGGCATCACCAACGTCAGGCAACGAGCGAATATCGACTTCAACGATGTGCTGTAAGTCAGTGACTTCGTAACCCATGCGTTGGTAGAAAGGATAGGAAAATGGCCACAGCGCAGTTAAAGGCACACGCTTGCGATGAGACTCCGCCAGTCCGACAGAAAGACATTTTCTAACCAAGCCGCGCTGCCTGTGCGCCGGATCCGAGGCGACTGCGCAGACGCCGGCGCACGGAACTAGTTGTTCGCCAAACCACATTTGGAAATTCGTAATACCAATAATGGTGACAAGATAATCGTCGGCATAAGCGCCAATTGCGGTATCAAGAAACGAGTCGTAAAACATCGACCAGCGGTCACGATCCATGAAACCAAAAGAAAGAGACCATATATCAATCGCCCGCGAAAGGTCGCTAGATTGAATTGGTTTGACAACGTAGTCGCTCGTGAGTGCCTTGGTCGTATTCATATTCGAGTGATCGCCTCAGAATCTGCACCAGTCAGATAAAGTACGTTCCGTTAGCTCGGTCTCCTAGACTCTTCACTAATATCAAGTCAAGGAGTCCATTTTATACCACTCGATAGATATAATTTACCGATGCAACGAAATGACAACAGCGCCGGTCGATTACTCGATACTGGCTGTGCTGGCGGTAAGCTGACAATACGGAGCCGAAAAGTTTGGGCTCCCAGGGAGATCCGGTGACAGAGAAAAGACGATTCAGAGGCAATCAGAGACGCGTAACCGCTTATTTGGGGTTGGGCTCCAATGAAGGAGATCGCGTCGGTTTCATTCAGCAAGCTGTTCAGTTTCTAAAAGACTATCCACAAATCAAAGTACTCGAATGTTCGAGCTTGTATGAAACCGAGCCAATCGGTGATGAGTACACGGATTGGTTCGTCAACGCCGTTCTCATCATCGAGACTGAATTGTCGGGCGAAGAACTTTTGGATGTGCTCAGAGACATTGAAGTGCGACTGGAAGGTTTAAACAGAACCGATGCATCGAATGCGCCGCGCTCGAAAGAGAAACGTGGTCGAGTGAGAATCATCGACCTGGACATTTTGTTTTTCGGAAACGAAGTCCTGGAAACTGCATCCCTTCACGTGCCTCATCCGCGAGTGCATAGAAGAGCTTTTGCTCTCGTTCCCCTACTGGAAATTGCACCAGATATGGTGCACCCATCTTTGAACAAAACGGTTGCGCAATTGCACGAAGAACTTCCGGAACCCGAACAAGTTTTGCTATATGGCACAAGGAGACCGGACGAACGAAGATGAACAGCTCTGGAGACAAGCTTGAAATACCAGGTTTGAGAGTAGGCGTCGATATCTGTTCTGTCGCTCGCGTCACTGAAGTTTATTCAAAATACGGCGAGAAATTTTTGAGGCGAGTTTTGACTCCCGCGGAAATAGAATACGTGAAAAGTTCTGAGAGGCATTTGCTGACCAGACTTGCAGTGCGCTTCGCCGCGAAAGAAGCGGCAGTGAAGGTGCTCGGCACAGGTTGGATAGGAGTTGGTTGGCACGAGGTCGAAGTGAAACGAAAGCGCTCTGGCGAACCTCGCTTGAGCCTGACCGGGCGTGCGGCGGCTCGCGCAGAGCAGCTTGGATTGACACGGTTTGAACTGAGCATGAGCCACGAGAAGGAATTCGCGGTGGCATTTTTGGTGGCATACTGATACGCTCAGAATAGGCGACTTGATTGTGCGATCGCCTGGTGCGCTTAGTTCCGCCAGATCATGTACCTATTGGTTCGACGCGTCAATCCCAAACGGTGACATGCTTGACTGACAAAAGTAATCGAGTAATCACGTTCACCAGCGACTTCGGTTCCTCCGACGGTTATGTCGGAATCGTCAAAGGCGTCATCAAGTCGATCAATCATAACGCTCATGTCATCGACCTTTCACACGAGATCAAATCGTTTCAAATCAGCACGGCAGCGTGGATCATTTACAACGCCTATAATTACTTTCCGCCCGATTCAATTCATCTGGTCGTCGTAGATCCAGGAGTAGGAGCCGATCGACGCGGGGTAATCTTGCGCCAACCAGGTGCTATTTTTGTAGGTCCGGATAATGGAGTGTTTTCACTTATTGTTCAAGATCCACTCGGCAAGCGCTCTTCCGCCAAAGACGGACACAGCGAACTCAAAGCATTCGAGCTTGCCAGAGAGTCACACTACTATCCGTCAGTATCGTCAACATTCCATGCGCGGGATGTCTTCGCGCGCGTGGTGGCACATTTGAGTTCCGATCTTCATGGTTCAATTTTCAAAAAATTTGCCACTCCGATTGATGTGGATAGCCTGATCATCGACAAACACTCGCAGTTCGAAAGGACCGCCGCGGGCATACGCGGAAAAGTAGCGCATGTAGATCACTTCGGCAACCTGATTACGAGCATTCCGGCAACAGAAGTGACTCCTGAGGCGATCGTTTCAATCAATCAACATAGAATCGGCTCAGTCGGCACGACTTATCACTCGGTCGCAAAAGGCGATCTTGTCGCGATTCGAGGCAGTCATGGCTTTCTCGAGATAGCCGCATGTGAAGCACGCGCCGATCAGGCGACCGGCGGGGAGTTAGGCTCAGACGTGATTGTCGAAGTTTCTTCACCAAATCAATGACCGATAGTTTTGGACTTCACACAAATATCACTCTGATCTTCTATACGTGGGAATAACTGTATTGGAAGATTTGCTTCCTCTAGAGTCTAGGATCCGTGGACGTGAAAGACGACGATAAAACAGCAGTTACTGACGAGGCCAAAGCCGTTCCGGAAGCGAATGGCGCAGATGCCATGAAAGACGTTGAGGAACTTGCAGCTGTATTTGCTGAAGAGGCACCAGCTTCTGAGGAGAAAACCAGATCGACTGCCAGTTCGCCCGCTGCTCCTGTCAAGTTGACCAGTCCCGACATGGAGGAACAACAAATGCAGCAAACTATCGCGCGCAGAGCGACAGAGAAGGAAAGCGAGCTGACCACTTTGAGCGGTCTGCTGCTTGTTGGTTTGGCAGTAGCCATGTTCTATGTTGGTACGGTCGTCTTCGCCAAAGATTCGCTGATTTTCTTCGCAGGGATTTTTGTTTATTTGCTCATCGCTCCGCCCGGCACATACGTGAAGGGCAAAAGCAGAATGGCGAGCTTCACGAAAGAAGTGGCAATCGCATTCGCTTTGACGTTCGTTCTATTCATGATTCTGAAACAAGTGCTCCCGCCAGACGCTGACCAAGCCGAGCTCTTCACTGTCGTGCTTGCGATTCTTGGGATCAAGCTCGTGCACTTCCCGTACTACAACGCGAAAGACGATCAGGACTAGGGCGCTTGCAAAGCGCCCCTACAATTAAACGTCAATACGCGCGTTGCCACGATTATGCCGACGGTTCAAACGCCAACGCGCGATGCCACGATTACGCCGACGGTTCAAACGCCAACGCGCGATGCCACGATTACGCCGACGGTTCAATCGCCAACGCGCGATGCCACAATTACGCCGACGGTTCAAACGCCTACGATTAAACGCTTGCCGCTCTCTGTTCAATAATTGTAGGGGCGCTTTGCAAGCGCCCTGCAGCGAATTTTCTGACGCAAATTTCTAAAGCGAAACAGCCCCGGCGGCTGGGCCCTCGCCGCCTTCGTCGATCGGGCGACCGATTGCCATGGCGATCATCAAACACTGGTCTACGCGTTCCATGACTTCCTGCGGAAACGAACCAATTTTGCTAACCAACAAAGTCTTCGGGATAGTCGCGATGACGGTGCAATCGATAACCGAATCCAAACGCAATCCGCCCTGCTTCCCTTCGGGAGTCTCCATCTTCACAACAACCTGAGTAGGTTCGCGAGTGGCCCGCGTGACATTACTCGTCAGTGGCACGAGGAGGACGTCGTCAAGGCGGGCGTTATTGTAGTCATTGGAAATGAGCACAGCAGGACGCCGCTTGGTCTGGGTTTGACCATCGTCGGTGGTGTACGGAAAAGAGACGAGTACAACATCGCCTTTCTTGTACGCTGAAGGTTTTGTTGTGGACATCAAGGGATGGACACTACTAAGTTGAGCGAGGGCAGTAAATCCTGCACGCTCTATTGTACCAATCCGAAGCCATCTTTACTAAGAAATTCAATACCAACACTAAAAGGGTCCCTTGAGAACCCTTTCTTCAAAACAACTAACTACCAGTGAACCTAAATATCAGCGTAGGCATCTTCCATTGCAGTGTCACGGCTTTTAAGAAGAGCATTTCCGCAGAAAGCAACCGCAGTATTGCGGTCAACATTCCAGCTCTCTTTAATGTGACTGAATGCGTCTAGCAGACCAGCCTTAAATGAAATAGGCGCTGTTGTTGTCTTGTTCTCATTGTCGCCAGATTGTTCAAAATACGACATCGTTTAAATGGGCCTCTCAAGATGGCGAAAGTACTGAGTCAATGGGGATTGTACCAGGCTACCAAGAGATAAATCCAGCGTTTTTAATGTTAAAACTTAGATTTAATCTTCCGGGCTAGGAACTCCATACCTAGATATACCCACTTCACCAGTTTTAATCGCGATTTATCAGAAACTTTTATTAGAAAAACGAAATTTTTGTTTAGTACGTAGTTCTACCGTTTGGGTTTTAGCTAAACCTATCAGGAAATCTTTCCTTCAAAAACTCGATTGTACGGGCAGTTCCACCGCCCGGCACGATAATTTCGCTGATTCCCTTGCCCAAAAGCATCTGACGATCCTCGTCAGGAATAACTCCGCCGCCAAAAACCAGAATATCTTCAGCGCCTTTGTCTTTCAGAATGGCAACTACCTTTGGAAGCAAAGTCATGTGGGCACCGGAAAGGATGGAGAGTCCGATTGCGTCAACGTCTTCCTGGATGGCAGTTTCGACAATCTCTTCCGGAGAGCGGTGGAGACCCGTGTACACAACTTCCATACCGGCATCCCGCAAAGCGCGCGCAATTACTTTGGCGCCTCTGTCATGCCCATCCAATCCTGGTTTACCAATTAGAACTCTAAGTTTTCTTTTCGTCATCGTGGTGGTCATCCCTGCCAATTCCTCACTTGGTGAGCCGAGATATCAATCTCAAATCACGAGAATATCTCATAGAGAAGTATAAAACCTCAGGCTTCCCGATCTTCGATCGCACTCGGCATCTTAGCGGAAATTATCTCAGCCAGTTCGAAATATGGTTTCAGGTCGTACTTATTGAGTAGATAAAACGACTTCTTGGTTTTCAAAATCGCAAACTTCAAAAACTTGGGCTGGTCAAACGCAATTATCTGGTCCCAGCGCAGCTTTCTCTTCCAATAGAGTGCACTGATCTCCAGTCCCTCTGAGCTTGTTTTGACTCTGTTGACTTCGAAAAGCACCGGAATAAACATGAATATATCGACAAAACCAACCACTCCAAAGAAAAAGATTTCCTTGAGCGGATTCATCAGTTGGTGGGTCGGTATTCGATCTACAAAGCTCATGACGACAGCAACGTTTAGCAGGAGCAGTGTCATCGACACAGGGTAGCGGATGAAATGTTTGAACGCAGACCGCTTGAATTCGTGCGGAGCGTCCGGATCGACAAAACCAGGGCGATACTCGACTTTCTTAGCACCAGCCAGTTTCGCAAGGAGCGATGGCTCGTTGTATCTATCGATCGCTGGAGCTGGTGGCTTAGTGGTGCTGGCTGTGGATTTCGCGGAGCTAGCAGATTCTGACTCAGAGAGCTTCGAACCGGCCACCTGTGACTCATCTAAGATTTCGCCGACTTCCTGATCGGACGAAATCTCGTTCTGAGCGGCAGCCTGCCCCGGCACGGGAGCTCGCTTAAGCTTTCTCTTGCTTTTTGACACTTGTCTAGTCCTGGTCCATTCGGTGCGGGCTAAGCGCAGCCACTACTTACTTATACATCACTTTCGAATGTCTTCTAATCCCTATCTTCAGCATTTTAAGCGGTTTTAGGATAGAAATTCGAAGTCGAAAAAAGGTACAACTTCAAGATTATCAGTGATGGAGTTTATTTATATAGACTTCGTCCTACCCCTCCGCGAATTTCGGTGAAAACGTAATGTCGAAAAGCAAGCTGGCTGACTATCTCTTTGAGAAAATCAAAAAACACGGTGTCGATTGCACATTCGGAATCCCAGGTGATTTCGTCCTTCCTCTGTACGCAGCTCAAGAGCGTGCGGAATTAAATACCGTGGTAATGACTCATGAACCATCTGTCGGCTTCGCGGCCGACGCCTACGCACGACTGAAAGGACTGGGCGTCGCCCTCGTCACATACGGCGCGGGCGGACTCAACATGGTTAATCCGATTGGTCTGGCATACGCTGAGGAGTCGCCAGTTCTGGTATTGAGCGGTTCTCCCGAAACGCGCTACAGAAGCCAGAAGCCGCATCTTCATCACTGCGTAAAAACGTTCGATACTCAATACAATGTTTTCAGAGAAGTGACTGAATCGCAGACTCTCCTGAGCAATCCGACAATCGCACAGGACGAGATCGACCGCGTAATCGACACGACCCTGGCTCAGTCAAGACCAGGCTACATCGAAATTCCGCGGGACATGGTCAATCAGGATATTCCAATCGAACACAGAGAAAAGGCACCACAACCAGATCCGGCGCCTGGTCTATCTGAAGTAATCAGCGAAGTCATCGAACGATTGAAGTCGGCAAAACGCCCTGTGGTCCTTGCAGGTGTCGAGGTGAGACGTTTCGGTCTGAAAGACAAAATCGTTCAACTCGTCCAGGCTCTCAACCTGCCTGTCGTCACTTCTATTCTGGGCAAGGCTTCGTTTCCCGAAAGTCATCCAAATTTCATCGGCAATTATTTCGGTCAGTTTGGTAATCCAAAACTCAAAGAATATGTAGAGGACTCCGACCTGATCTTGTCACTAGGAACCGTTCTCACCGAGATGGAAACTGCCGGCTTCACGGCCAAGCTGCCATTGGAAAATCTGATTCAGGCAACAGCAACTGAGGTCAACATCGGATATCACACCTATCCTGGCGTTCGACTCACCGACTTTGTCGACCAGTTGATTGAAAAACTGACCAGCAAGGTGAAGCCCGCGATGCGCTTCGACATTCCTTTTATCGAGCCGGAAGTTCTGACGCCACACAAAGGCAAAAAAGATCTCTCAGTCGCAGGAATCATTGAAGACGTTAATGAGCTGCTAAACAAACACTATTCAGTCGTGTCAGACGTTGGAGACTGCCTTTACGCCGGGCTTAGCTTGAAGACCGATATTTTCATCGCGCCTGGATACTATTCCAGCATGGGCTTTGGCGTCCCTGCCGGTATTGGCGCTCAGGTGGCTGAGCCCAAGCGGCGCTCCTTGATTCTCGTTGGCGACGGTGGTTTCCAAATGACGGGAATGGAGATGAGTACTGCGGTTAAGCTTGGTTTAAACCCAATCATTATCGTCTTCAACAACTCGAGTTACGCCATGCTGCGCTTCATCGATAAAGATCGCAAATACTACGATCTGCCGCGTTGGGACTATGCCGGACTGGCAAAGGCTGTCGGCGGAGACGGCGTGCAAGCGACTACGCGCGACGAATTCCAGAGAGCGCTAACCAGCGCCGCCAACAGCGACAAGATGTTCTTAATTGATGCATGCATCGAGAAAGAAGACATCTCGCCTACGCTGAAGCGGCTCACTGACCACTTCGGAGCCAAGGTCAAAGCGGCAATCGGCTAATCGCCTGGTCGCGCCTAAACCCGGTTTTACAATCGAAGATTGCGTTGCTCTGTCGCGTTCTACGGCTCGCGAGACGAGTACGTTGGAATTACTCCAGGTTGAAAAGCTGTCAGCCTGGTACAATCGCGCTCAGATTTTCAATGAGATTGTTGTGTATACATGCCGAAATTTTCTCGCCTGCCTTCGGGACAAAAACAAAACAAGCAATTAATTGCGTCAGCGATTTTTGCATGTTTGCTGGGATTGACTGCGGTTGAGATGGCTAGTGCCAACGATTGGGTTCCGAGTAAAAGAGATACGGAAACCTTTGATCTGACGGCAGTTCCCTCGATGGACGAAGAGGCGGATAAAACTAAACGCAACACCGTTTCGACTCCGATTTCCGAAGAAAAACAATCTCCATATCTGATGTTGTCGGCGCCATCAGATTCCAAAGCAAAATCGGCTGTTACTCCATTGAAGATAAAATCCAAAACCCCGGAGTATGACCTGAGCGTCAGTGACTACGAAGCTGTCACTAACACTACTCCAGAGCCCAAGCAGAATCTTTTGACACGCATCGTTAATGGTCCGAAGAAAGCAATTGGTGTCACATGTGGTGTCTGCGTTGGAGTCCCGGTAAGCATCGCACGTGATACCAGAAAGTACACCGGTCAGATGAAGAAAAGTATGAATGACGGATTCGGTGTGGAAAAAACTGGCGACATCGCCGGTCATATGTGGTCCGGCGCATGCGCAGTACCGTTTGGCATCGGCAGTGGTCTTGTTCATGGCAGCGTCGCCGGGGTCCAGCGCGCAGTCGAACATGGAAAGACCAACCCGTTCAGTAAAAAATCAATGAGTCTTGGCGTCCCAGAAAAATCTTTGTCCAACCGAATGGACGACTCAGGCAACAACTAAAAACGGCATTCTATAATTAGATTGTTTTGGCTCCGCGGAGTTTTTTAATGAGCTTGGATTTCGAGTATGCCGTCGTCGGTGCAGGTGGAATGGGCAGCGCCGCCGCGTACTATCTGGCTAAAGCAGGCAAATCGGTCGTCGTTCTGGAGCAGTTTGAAATAGGTCACATTCGAGGCGCATCGCACGGCGAAAATCGAATCATTCGCTATTCATATGAATATCAAGACTATGTCAAACTGGCGAAGGAGTCTTATAAACTCTGGGCTGAAACATCTGCAGAAGCTGAGACGCCGCTGTTGATCACCACAGGTGGTCTGGATCTCGGCTACCCGAAGAATGAAGATTTCGACAAATGCATTGAGATGCTTTCACGCGAGAATGTCGATCACGAAGTGCTCGATCGCATTCAAATCAACCAGAGGTACCCGCAATTCAACGTCGAAGAAAACGTAAGAGGACTGTACCAGAAGGACGCCGGCTATCTCGAGCCTGACGTGTGTGTCCCCACATTTATCAACCTGGCAAAAAAACATGGCGCGGTGGTCAAAGATAACACCATCCTTGATGGCATTACGGTAAGCGATGATTTCGTCGATTTGAAAACGGAAAACGAGAAGTTTCGAGTAAAGAAAGTGATTCTCGCTCTTGGTCCGTGGGCATCCCCGATGCTGGAAAAACTGGTTGGTGTGCACATTCCAATTGAAGTCACGTTTGAACAGTATTCGTTTTTCAAACCAAAACATCCTGATCAATTTAGCGAGAATCAGTTTCCTGTCTTCATAATTTACGTCAACCCCGGTCAAGATAACTTGTATGGATTTCCATTTTTCCGCGACCTGGGCGTAAAGGTCGCAGAGCATAGAGCTGGAGCCGTCGTGGACGCAGCAACGAGAACGTTTACTCCTGACCCGGAAAAACTTGCTCGCCTAACAGAACGAGCTCAGAGATTAATTCCTGACCTCACGCCTGAAATCACAAAAACTGGAACTTGCCTCTACGCAAATTCTCCGGACCGACACTTTATAATTGATAAGCACCCCCACCACGATAATCTAATCATTGCCGCTGGATTTTCAGGGCATGGATTCAAATTCGTGCCGATCGTCGGAAGCATTTTGAAGGATCTTGCTATCGACGGGCGTACTGAACGTCCAATCGGAATGTTTCAAATCAATCGGTTTGCATCGGCAGGCATTAGTTAATCAATTAGTTTTGGTGCAAGTCAAAGGCAAGCAGAGTAGTCCGGAAGGGTATACTAGATTCAAGTATGAGCGATTCCATGGATAATCATCAGCCTAGAGTCTTCGTTTCATTTACTGATCCGGACGAGTTTGCATCGCCCGTACTCGACGCAATAAAATCTCCCGATCCAGTAGACGGTCAACAGCTCAACAACTACAAAATCATAGACAAAATCGGTGAAGGTGCGATGGCGGTCGTTTATAAAGCTCGCCAGCTATCCACGGGCGAATCGTAGCAATTAAAACTTTGAAATTCGTCGACCAAGATTCGCCAGAGGTTTTCTCGAGAAGTATCAATTCACAGCAATTTAAAGCACAAGAATATAGTCGAAGCAATTGAGTGCATAACCACACCGTTCGGTCGATCCTACTTCGTCATGGAATATCTTGATGGTGACATAGCCTGGAAGATCAGATTATTCAATACGGTCGATGCAATAAGCCACATCAAATTGCCAACATCATCGTTCAGATCTGTGACGCGTTGGAATGCGCTCATAATCAGGGAATCATTCATCGCGATGTTAAACCGGAAAACGTTGTTTTGATCACGGAGACGGCAAGACAACAGTAAAAGTTCTCGACTTTGGCGTTGCTAAAATTCAGGAAGATCTTCAGCGCTTGACGAAGACTGGTGTCGTCCTCGGATCTCCTGCGTACATGAGCCCCGAGCAATGTCTTGGCAGAACGCTCGATCAACGGTCCGATATTTACTCGCTTGGTGTGATGGCATTCGAACTTATTACCGGCAATCTTCCTTACAACAAAGAAACTCCCGTCGACATGATGGAAGCCCACTGCGATCCTGATATCATGCCGCTTCGCATAAGTTCCTATCGTTCGGACCTCCCCGGTACGGCAGAACTCGAAAAAGTTTTTGAATACGTTTTCCAAGTCGAGCCGGAAGATCGACCACCATCGATCAGAGAATTCAAAATTGCAATGGGCAAGTGGTGGAATGCAATCAACGTCGGCAATCCGGCAGCGGAGAATCCGTTCCAGGTAAGCGAGTCGAAACCGAAACCCGTTCAAAAAAACGCACGAATTCTAGACACAATGGAAGTGAAGACATTAGATAGACTCGCCGGACGCGATCGACCAGAGCCGATTGTGGAAGCAAAACCGCCTGCCCTTGCGAAGATACCACCGCATGTTTTGATTGGCATCGCCGTTGTGATCTTAATCAGTCTTTCCGGGGTGTTCGCGTACTTCTTGCTCGCCGCTCTCAAGCACTAGTTTGGCAGTTTCAGCCAATGTGCAAACCGCACCTTCATTGAATTTTGTTTACGGCAAAACACAAAATGCTTGCAATTGTGTTTTACCGTGATAACATAGCCTGCATATTCGTCATCTCGCTCGGCGCATAACGCCGGCAAAAATCAGAGAAGATAATGGCTACGAACTCATTCAACGCTCAATCATGGTGGACCTGGTGCAACTTTGCAGACGGGCCGCGTTGGCGCTGGTGATGCTCTAGAGTAGCTCACATAAAGTGTTTAAAACCGCAGCTCATCGCAATCGATGTCTGCGGTTTTTGTTTTCATCCTAAATAACCTGGGTCGATTCGATCAGGTGGTCTTTTATCGCGCCATCGTATCTGGTATCACTTAAATTTTCCGAGATTAAACATATGAATATGCAAATCACAAATTCGAAGAACTGCCGTGTCATTAATTCTGCCAGCGAGCCTTTCAGCCAGCTGTTTGAGCGTAACAAGAGGACTCTAACAAGAACCTTTCCTGTAAAGCATTTCCAAGTTCAAGATCTAATAGCGATGCAATCCGGCTCGGGCTCACCATCTGCGTTCTTTCAGAAGCGCGAGCGCTCACTAAAGAATCCGTCGTATAGCATTCTCGCCATCGACGCGTCTTACCTCGTTAGCATCACAGATTCGACGGTTTCGGTAGAAACACCATCCAAAAATCGAAACGGCCGCCAAGCAATTGAGCGGATGCAGCTCAAAGGTTGCCCGTTTGAGTTTCTCAACGACCTGCTGTCGGCGCATACACAAGTCATAGACTATAGCTCGCTACCTACGGAGATGGCTTTTGCTTCCGGGATGATTGGCTATGCTGGTTTTGGACTCACTAGTCGAATTGAAAACATTGAAAAGCAAAAGAACAATCCATTCAATGTTCCTGATTCGATGATGATGATTCCACAAACAATTGTCTGCATCGATCATTCAAGCAACTCCATACATTTGGTTTCGCATGCAGGTGGGAAACGATTTCGTGCCGTCGTGGAACTGATCGAAACGCTAAACGGCACGCCACATAGGGCTCAAAGCCAAACGTCAGACCGTTCACCAACCATGCGGAGACCAGATGGAAATCGCACGGAATTTGCCACAACGAGCTCCGCTTCTCACGCAGGACTCTCGGCCTCAATGAGCAAAGAGGCTTTTCTCGATAAAGTCGGCACCGCAAAGCAACTGATCGAAGAAGGCGAATGCTTCCAAATCGTCCTCTCTCAGCGCTTTTCCGCAGAGACGTCGGTTACCGCACACGAGATGATATCGAGACTCCTGGACACGGCTCCATCAACATACAACTACTATTTCAACTTCCCGGATTTTCAATACGTCGGTGCATCGCCGGAAACAATGATCAGCGCAAAGGGCGGTCAGGTAAGGCTTTGTGCATTGGCAGGAACGCGTCCGCGCGGCTCGACTGAAGTCCAAGACGATCGAAACGAAGCGGAATTGAAAACCAACGAAAAAGAACTGGCGGAACATCTAATGCTTGTCGACCTCGGTCGCAACGACCTTGGAAAAGTCTGTGCGCCCGGTTCGATTAAACTCGGTCCAATCGCACAGGTACTCAAATACAGCAATGTCATGCACCTGGGCACTGAAATTTTTGGATCGCTCGAATCCGGCAACACTCCGCTTAAAGCATTGAAGTCGTGCTTCCCTAGAGGCACCGTTTCCGGTGCACCGAAGGTAAGGGCGCTGGAGGTTCTTTCCCGGCTGGAGACCGAACAGCGAGGTCTATACGCAGGCGCAGTCGGCTTCTTCGATGGACGGGGAAATATGGACACCGCCATAGCGATCCGTTCCGCACTCCTCAAAGAAGGGTTCATACACATCAACGCAGGCGCGGGGATTGTTTACGACTCGGAACCTGAATTCGAATACCTGGAAACAATCAACAAGGCAAGCGCCATTGCAAGCGTTTTTCAGCAAATCGAATCGAAAGACTACGCGCGCGCAGGAGCAAGATAATGACTATTCTAGTAATCGACAATTACGATTCGTTTTCATTCAATCTCGTTCAATCATTGAGAGAAGTTTCATCCCAATCAGTAGAGGTTAAACGTAACGATCAAATCACTCTGCCGGAAGTGATTGCCATGAAACCAGACGGCATGGTTATCTCGCCCGGTCCGGGACATCCGGCAAACGAACGAGATTTCGGAATCAATTCAGCGTTGATTCAAAATCAAGCTCGAATCGGTTGTCCAATTTTGGGAATTTGTCTGGGTCATCAAGGCATTGTTCACACCCTGGGCGGCACCATTATTAGAGCCAACCAGATCATGCACGGCAAAACCAGCCGGGTCAAAATCGTCAAGCAGTCAGCCATTTTTCAGGATTGTCAAAACGAGTTTATCGCAATGCGATATCACTCCCTCGTCGCCGTCGATGAAACCTTACCAGCCTGTCTTACAGTAACCGCCCGCGATACCGTATCAAACACAATTATGGCGATCGAGCACAAAAGTGCTCCGATTTTTGGTCTGCAATTTCATCCCGAATCCATCGGAACGCCGGACGGCAAGCTTATATTGAAAAATTTCGTTCAACAAACGAAGGTAATGTGCCATGCAAACAATTAAAAGAGAAACTCACCAGCAACCAATCGATAACAGGTTAATGGAATTGCTCCAAAAACCAATACAGGAGATCGATTTGCCATTCCTCCGCAATGCCATAGAGTACTTGCGTCTGACCGTAGACCACGAGATTTCCAGAGCGGTTTTCAAACTTGGAAGCACAGCGATTGATTTAGCCGGCACTGGCGGCAGTGGCATGTCGAAGTTCAATACCTCGACAGCCGCCGCCTTCGTTGTCGCAGCCCACGGCATTGACGTCGTCAAATTCGGTAACCGCTCCATTACCGGAACCAGCGGCAGCCTGGACTTTCTGTCTGCACTCGGATGCTCCAGAGAGCCAAAAGTCACAGATATGGAGAACGTTCTTAATTCAACTAATCTTCTTTTCCTTAGCGCTCCGACTTGCTACCCCAAACTCGCTTCCATAAGAGGAGAACGAAAGCGAATCGGCAAACCAACAATTTTCAACTTCATCGGGCCGCTACTAAATCCAGTAAAACCGGCATACAGACTCATGGGCATTAGCAACAGCTACATGCATCTGCTTATCAACCAGTTCATCAAGACCGATGGAATAACTAAACGCGCCATCACGGTCCATTCATCAATTCGTTCAGGCTACCCGATAATCGAAATCGATGAGTTTATTCCGTACACATCAAACACCGCAACATTGATCGAACAATCAATCGGTGGCGATTATCCAGCAACAGTCAAGATCCTCGATGTACCGGCAACGCTTCAAGTACCTTCAACACCGGACCTCGGGGCAACAACGAGCGCTCGAATACTTAATGGTAGTGAATCCAATGTCAAAATTTTTCTCGACATAATCAGCGGCAGCGACACAAAGTCCATTCATTTTCACGGACTAGTTCTCAACGCAGGTGCTGCATTCTTATCTACCGGCGCAGTCAGTTGCTTGGAAGACGGAGTTTATACAGCAAAAAAATTGATCGCGAATGGTTCAGCCGCTCGGAAGCTAGATCAAGTTAGGAGGGTAATGTCGTGACCATTCTCAATACCATCGTCGAATCAAAACGCCTTCAATTTCCGAACGTGAGTGAGACAGAACGTCTCCAACTTTTGAAGGCAGTCGACAAAACACGCCTCCAATTTTCGATAAAAGGAAGTGACGCATCTGCCTGCAGGGGCGACGCGATGGATCGGCTGCTTCTCGAAGACAATCCATTCGTCAAGAACCTATTAGAACCCGGACTTTCGATAATCGGCGAGATCAAGCCAGGTTCTCCATCGGCAGGCAAGCTTCTGAACAGAGAGCGACTCCCTGAAATTCTGAACATTTACCGAAAACATTGCGCTGCGATTTCTGTTTTAACAGACGAGGAATACTTCAACGGAAGTTTTGATCTACTTGCTGAAGTGAAACGGTCAACAGGATTACCGGTCTTGTGCAAAGACTTCATAGTCAGCGAAGAACAAATCATATTGGCGAAGAAACACGGTGCAGATGCCGTTTTGCTCATCGTCAAAATTCTGAAGCGCGATGAACTCGTTTCACTTTTAAATTTTGCTTTGAACGTTGGACTTTGCCCAGTTGTTGAAGTCAATAACCTTGCTGACCTGGAGGCGATCGCAGAACTTCCGATTCGAGTTGTTCTAATAAACAACCGGAACCTGGATACCATGCAGATCGACCTCGCGACGACAAATCATCTCGCTCACTTTCTGAAAGAAGACCAAATCATCATTTCAGCAAGCGGAATAAAAACGAAAAACGACATTCAAAAACTCCTACCAAGTGCCACCCGCTTTCTAATCGGCACATCGCTCATGTCAAGCCCAGATCCAGAGTCTCTCCTGCGCGACCTTAAAGATCGACGTTCCGACGCCCCATCCATAAAAGTTTGTGGCATTACCAATAGTGCCGACGCCATAATGGCCGTCGATGCCGGAGCGGATTTCATCGGAATGATCTTAACCTCATCATCAAAGCGTCAGGTCTCCCTATCAGAGGCTCATGACATAAGGCGTGTAGTTGGCAATCGAGCCAAGGTCGTCGGTGTTTTTCAAAACCAGAACCTGGACGAAGTCAATCAAATCGCCAACGAATTGATTTTAGACTTCATCCAACTTCACGGAGAAGAAGATTCCGAATTCGTAAACGCCTGCGCAAAGCCTGTAATCAAAGTGTTTCGATATCCATTCCCGAAAGCCTCTAGCCCTCACCAGCTATTAGAATTCATCGGTGCCAAATTCTTTTTGTTCGACCTCGACAAGGAATCAACCATCATTGAATCATCCGATCGTTTTTCTGATCTGAATTCATTCCTCGCCCCGGTTCGAAATGAAATTCCACCCATTTTCCTCGCAGGCAAATTGTCACCAGACAATGTGCAAGCAGCAGCTCTAGCCGTTCTTCCATTCGCTCTGGATGTGGCGTCCGGTGTCGAACTTTCTCCCGGAATTAAATCACACACCCTCACGAAACAATTTTGCGACACAGCAAAATCGAAATCACAAACACACGCACCACAGGTAGTGAACAAATGAAACTGGCTACAAAATTCGGAAACTATGGTGGCACCTTTGTGCCAGAGACACTGATGCCCGCACTAGAGCAGCTTGAAGACTCGTTCTTGCGGTTTAGCGCAGACGGAGACTGCATGGAAGATTTGAGTCAACGACTCAAACATTATGCCGGCAGACCGACACCGCTTTACTATGCAGAGAATCTTTCCAGATCGTGGGGCGCGGAAGTTTACCTCAAGAGAGAGGACTTGCTACATGGTGGTGCTCATAAAACGAACAACGCCATCGGTCAGGCACTGTTAACCAAATTCATGGGCAAGCAGCGCATTATTGCAGAGACAGGAGCAGGACAACACGGTGTCGCCTGTGCCATGGCTGGAGCGATGCTAGGCATCCCGGTCGAGGTCTACATGGGTAGCATCGATGTGGAACGCCAATATCAGAACGTACAAAGAATGGAACTTCTCGGCGCACGAGTTCACCGAGTCGACATCGGTGGACGCACCTTAAAAGACGCCATTAATGCGGCTCTACGAGACTGGGTCTCAAACCTGGACAGCACTCACTACGTGCTCGGCACTGCCGCCGGACCACATCCGTTTCCAACAATCGTCAAATTTTTCCAGAGCATCATCGGCAAGGAAGCGAAAGAACAATTCAGTCAAATGACAGGCACGATTCCTGACGAAGTGGTCGCATGCGTAGGCGGAGGCTCCAACGCCATCGGCATATTCTCCGCTTTCGTTGACACTCCTCAAGTGTCGCTCGTCGGTGTGGAACCAGCCGGCAAAGGCATCGAAAGCACCGAGCATGGTGCCGTTCTTCAACTTGGAACCGATGGATGCCTTCACGGAATGATCAGTAAGGTGCTCCAAGATCCAAGTGGACAAATCAAGGACACGCATAGCATCGCGGCCGGTCTGGATTACCCATCCGTAGGTCCTGAGCACGCTCATTTGAACAAAATCGGTCGTGCTACGTATTCGTTCGCAAGCGACGTTGAGGCTGTTGAAACGTATCAGGAAGTTTCACGACTCGAAGGAATTATTCCGGCACTGGAAAGCTCACACGCACTCGCATATGTACGGCGTAACGGTCACACCAAGCTCTATGGCAAACGAGTACTTGTAAACGTTTCGGGTCGTGGCGACAAAGATTTAGAGAGGATTTTAGAATATGTACAACAGAATAGATAAGACATTCAAGTTGCTGAGACAAGCCAATCGCAAAGCATTGATCCCGTTTACGGTTCTAGGATATCCAAACCGAGAAACAAGTCTCGAGGCGATCGAAACAATGATTGCCAATGGCGCAGACGTTCTTGAACTTGGGCTTCCCTTCTCGGATCCGATGGCCGATGGTCCAATTATCGAAAGTGCTTCCAAAGCAACAGTAGAAACCGGATTCACCACCAGTGATGCGCTGCAACTAATCGCAGAAATTCGCCAACGTCATCACGACATTCCCATCGTGATCATGAGCTACTTCAACCTGGCTCTGGTACGCGGCATCGAGCGATTCATGAAAGATCTGAGCAACTCCGGAGTTGACGGAATTACATTTGTCGACCTGCCACCAGAAGAAGGCGAATCGGTTTTCACTGAAGCAAAAAACAACGGCATCGCGCCTGTAATGCTAGTCTCACCACTAACATCAGCAGACCGACTCCAGAGCATTCTGAAATTTGCATCAGGATATCTCTATCTAATTTCGCGAGCAGGGACAACAGGTCTATCTGAAAAATGCGATGACAAACTATCCGAACTCATTGTGATGCTCCGCTCACAGAGCCAGCTTCCAGTATGCATAGGTTTCGGAATTTCAAGGCCGGAACATGTGACTAAAATGCTTTCACACGGAGCAGATGGCGTTGTCGTAGGCTCGAAACTGGTAGAGATTATAAGAGACAGATTTGCGGACAAAAACAGTATTACCAGCGATCTGGCGGAAACGGTCAGAAACCTCGCAGCCGTCACTAAATTGGAAGTCGGAACTTCTGAAGTTCGTTCAACAGCAGTCCTGGAGGTTTAGCCTATCCTTCCACCAAATTAAATGACTAATTTAGGCACGAAACACACGGCTCTATCATCACCAATTTATCGACGATGTTGCAACTGATCGAACCAACGAAAACGTCGAAGTTTAGACGTATTAGACGAGTGCGGATTAGTTTCCGGTGCTTCCGCGACTTAAGTTTCGATCGTCGGATTTAAGTACCAGAAAAATTTTGAAAAACTTTTCTGGGTTCCCTCCTAATTTTCGAAACTCAAGCGTAAACGCTACTCCCCCGTATACGTGTGTGTGTAGCGAATGAGACAACCAAGTTCAGAACTCCTGTTGCCGGTGCCGAATCGACCCTGTCGTGAAGTTTCCGGGCCGAATATGACTACGCTCGGAATGTTGTTATGGGAAAAGGTCACGATCGATATTGACCTCGTCCTGGAAATCTTCATAGAGGTCTGCAAGCTGCTCGAAGAGACTCACAGCTACGGGTATGCCGTCGGCACTTTGCATCCCGAAGGCATCGTCATCGTGCGCTCAGGCGATAAGCTGACATCGGTGCATATCAAGAGATCCGGTGCCCCCTCAGGAATCGCATTCACAGACGAGATCAGCTTGCCGTTCGATAAAGCCAATTATCTCAGTCCCGAGCAACTTGATGGATTGGCGCCGTCGCCACGATCGGACATCTATGCAATCGGATGCATGATGTTCACTGCATTGACGGGCGCGCCACCGTTTACTACCAAGAGCACACAAAAGCTCACCCTGATCTCGGCTAACAAACAACTCGAATCGGTCTACGAGCATAAGGTCGCGTTTATTGAAACAGTGATAAAACGTTGCCTGAAAGACGACGAGAGCAAACGCTACGGCTCAGTGCTTGACCTACAGATGGCGCTTCGTGGTGTGCTCTGTGGCGTTCCACCAGCAAAGTCTCAACGCAAATTTAAACTGCCATTTAAGGTCAAAACATTTGCCGCTTCATTCCTAATCAGCCTCGGAATACTAGCGTTTATGGCATCCATAGGCAGCGTATATGGGCTTGCAGAGCCAATTATTCAAGGCGAGTGGAATCAGGACCCACAAGACTATTGGTACGGTGATCCATTCACAATCGAAGTTACGACCGATCGAAAAAGCTACACATATGTCTTCTACATCGACGACAAAGACAATACTCTTTCCCTTTATCCATCAAAGGATCAAGGCAATAATGTGATCGCCGCAAAGACACCACTCCAGATCGGCAGCGTCTCGAATAACTCTATGCACGTCGATGACACCAAAGGTCAAATTGTTTTAGTCAGCATTGCCGCGGTCGGTGGAGACGAAGCAAACAACGCATTCTTGAGTGACGAAGATTGGACTGCCGGAGAACCGGCTGATCACAGACTGAGGATTTCGGGTTTGGAACTTTTGCAACGCCTAAAGAACCTCAAAGCCCAATTTCCCGGTTTGGTCGGATATGAGATTCAGGATGCACCTTGCGCGAAGAAGCCTACTCAGCTGCGCTTCGGTAAACCGGCTCGAGTCGAAGTGACTCTGGAAAATCAGCCGGAAATAACTGCCGACGATCCAGCCTGGGAATAGTTATTAAAGTAGATATCTTCTAGATAATTACGAATCTTCGAGGACCCGTGTTGAAGGCGTTCTCAACCCTTTCAACAACTCCATGTGCTCGCCAAAATATTCTTCAAGCGTTTGCGGTTCAGCGTTTGTCAAATTCGAAAAATCGTCGGTGAGTTTGGACTGCTCGCCTTTTGCAATCGCTTGAAACCAGCCAATTTCTAGGTTTTGTGCTAGCTGAGATTTGTCAGCAGCTTCGAGACGTTCTACTGATTCAGAAAGATATTCACATTTATAGATAAGCTCACGACCTGCCAGGTAACCCAATCTACGGGCGATATCATCGATGCTCAGTAGCTCCGGTCCGGTGATTTCCTGGACTCCACCGGGCTTGGCTATTACCGCCGCAGCGGCAGCGCGAGCGACATCTTCGCGAGAAATGAAGGCACCATTTCCGGTACCACCCGGTCCACGAATTACTCCGTGCTCGTCAAACTTTGTCAAAAAATAGTCGAGGTAAAATGCCGGTCTTAATGCCGTGAATGGCACCCCTGTCCCCGCCAGAAATTTCTCGCTCTGATAATGGTCGCGGCAGTAAGGAAATTCAGATTCAGGTCCAGCCCCTAAAAGCGAGAGGTACACAATATGGCCGACATTTGCTTCTTTGGCAGCATCAAACGCGAGCTTGTGCCCAACACATCGATTGCCTGGAATGTCTTGACCGGAAATTATTAGCGCTGTGTATATCCCATCAAAAGCAGTACTCAAAGACTCCGGTTCGTTAAAGTCACCGTACACTTTCTGCACGCCTTCATTATCCGGAAGCTCCTCAGGTGTGCGCGACATCAGCCGTATTGACTGCCCTTGAGCGACCAAATATTGAGCGACTCGTCTGCCTACCCGCCCCGATGCACCCGATACCAATATCATCCGCCAAACCTCTTGAACGTGTGTTTATACATAGCACAGACAATTCAAGTTGGCACTCGCCGATTTACGTTCCACGAGAAAATGAAATGACGTGAAAACAAAACCGCGAATCTTGAGTAAACTCGAGAGACGCGGTTCTGGGCATGAGTGAAGATAGAAGCTCAACACTCACGATTTCTATTTGATTTTATTCGGATGCTGCGCCGATTCTGATCAGGTTAGCGAGCATTTTGTGCTTGAGGTGGTAGAACGATTTCAGTCTTTCGAAATCATCGACTGCACCCTGAACGCGCATTGCTAAACGGTTATGGCCGCCACGCATTGCTTTCGGCGATGGAGACACATCGGTATGTTCGGTGTGAGCCCAGAGTTGCATTGCGGGTTCATCGATGAGTTGACGACGAAGCTTTTCATCTTGGAAAAGATCGATGATGCGTTGTTCGTCGTTGCCTTTGATAATGAACAGTTTGTCGAACTCAGGATGACCAACTACGATATCCTGCATTCCGAGTGCTTTTGCAAAACCGTCGGTCCACTTCTCAGGGTACAAAGTGAATTTGAAATCGCCTTGCGGATTGTAGTTTGTCTCAACCGTTGTGTGATCTTGACCACCTTTCTTACCGGGATGCATTGTATACGTCAAAGACCAACCGCTGTCTTTCACAGGAACAATAACGCTCATCTCGGTGTGACTTGAATCCGGATTCGGATCTTCGACGTCAGCTTTGAACTCGTCTGCGAATTCCATCCAGACGTACTTCCATCCGTAAATCCTGCTGTGCATTTTAGTCACTGATGCATTCCTCATAAAATTTCGTTTGAGCGATTCGCAGCCTGAACCGCCCCAGGAGGTCGCGGTCGTAGCGAAAAGCAATTTGATAGTTATATCAGATAAACAATCAAATGCCATGTAAACGGCTGTCCTACGTATCGATAAGATACGAACCCGAGCAGCCCTGCGCGTTTGGCAAGTTGACAAGTTTCTCATTAATCAATGGATTGCCATTCGTCGATTGTTTGTCGTTTTAAACACAAACAGAATTCAGCACGCAGGCAATGAAATATGGCAAAATCCGTAAGGCGGCTTCGAGCCAGTGGGCTCGCTCGCCGTGAAGGATTCAAACATGACGGCAAGTAAAACCAGTGATGCTTCGAAAGAAGACAAAAGCGCAGAGCTTATCACCGGCAACCTTTGGCGCGCCATCTGGGTGATGTCCTGGCCCCTATTGATAACAACAGTTGCAACAAGCCTTGTCGGCGTCGCCGATGTCTATGTCGCTGGCTCGCTCGGCTCAGCGACTCAAGCCGCAGTCGGTTTGTCCGAACATATCATCTTCATGTTCCAACTCTTTCTCATGGCGACAGGGACCGGCACGACCGCGATCGTCTCGAGACATTGGGGCTCCGGAAATAAAAAACGGGCTACGCGATTCGCTGGACAATCACTCCTGCTCTCGATTACGCTCGGCGTTTTGCTAACCATTCTCGCGCAAGGCATCGCACATTTTGCACTGGGAGTTTTTTCTCAATCGCAAGAAG
Organism: Obscuribacteraceae bacterium (SeqCode); assembly: GCA_044225915.1. Lineage (GTDB taxonomy): Bacteria > Cyanobacteriota > Vampirovibrionia > Obscuribacterales > Obscuribacteraceae > JADYXR01. The sequence goes on along the minus strand of JBGAHZ010000014.1, from coordinate 84,528 downwards.
TTCGCGACTTGGGCGCGATTTATCTCAGCCTTTATAGCTTGGCGATGCTCCCCATGAGCGTTGTGTACATTGCCAACGCAGCATTCAACGCAATCGGCGATTCTAAAACAACTCTTCTCATAGTCGTAACTATGACTGCTATTCAAATTTCAGTTGATTTTCTGACTGTGATTTACGGTTGGCCAATTCCCGGCTTAGGTCTTCGCGGAATCGCACTGGCATCGGTTCTCGGCGGAACCGCCGGGTGCATGGTGGCACTCTTCCGACTCAACCGCTCGCCGTTGAAAAAATGCCTCCGCCAAATCTGGCCGATATCAACGATGATGATTAGACGAGTTGCCGTCATCGGCATACCATCAGCGATTCAACGGATGGCATGGTCGTTGTCCGTTTTCGGATTGTTCTTCATTCTAGCCAGTTGTAAAAATCCAACGGAGAGTCAAGCCGCATGGTCGATCGGCATGAGAGTCGAAGGCATGCTATTCATGCCGATCATGGCACTTTCAATGGCCGTCGCATCCATCGTCGGGCAAAACCTTGGGGCACGCGAAATTGACAGAGCGATAAATGCTGGATGGCGAGTCACGTATGTCGGCGTCGGAATGCTGACAGTGATGGGAGCCGCTCTCTACCTGCTTGCCACGCCTATCGCCGCTTTGATGAGCCACGACCCGATCACAATCGGTTTCGTCGAATCTTATCTGAAAATCAACGCTACCGCTCAACCATTCCTTGCTCTAGCAATGATTCTCAGCGGCGCCCTGCAAGGCGCTGCCGACACCAAAACGCCGATGTACATTACCTTCATCTGCAACTGGATCATTCGCCTTCCCACCGCGTACGTTCTCGCGTTGGTACTAAATATGGAGACAGCCGGGTGCTGGTGGTCGATGTCGATCTCATGCTTCGTAATGGGCTTACTTACGGCATGGCGTTTCAAAAGTCTTGGTTGGACGAAGACACACGTTTAGGCTTAATCACTCGGGTGGCGCTGCGGTACGAGTGTTACTGATTCCCACCAACATCGCAAGAGCAAACCAATGCATTAGCCGCACATGACCCGTGCCGAAATTGTACTCAAATAGGCCTGCCACCATTAGTGATACTATGCCGCCCAAGACACTGAGACCAATTGCGCGGTGAAATAAATCTCCGTTTTTCGAAAACCAAGTACGGACAGCGACTATCAGCGTCGACAATTCCAGGTAGAGGAACGCCAGCAGACCGACTGTACCCATCGTCGCCATCATATGCAGAATATTGCAGTGGGCGTGTACAAGGTGAGTAGATTCACCTGGAACGATAGCCTCGGGAATATCGATCTTCGGAAAGTCTCTTGGTCCCACACCAACGACAGGGTGCTCCTTCCAGATATCGAACGATTGCTTCCAAATAACAAAACGCGCTTGAACACCAACATCGCTTTTGATGTTAGTTAGCATTGGCGTGATGCGCGTCTGCACAACCGGCACAAAGAACCACGACACAACACCAACCACTGCTAATCCAACGACAACTTTAGCGAGCATTCGAATCGAGATTAGCGAAGACATCGCCAGGATGGCGAACAGCATTCCTAGCCAAGCGCTCCGCTCGCTGGCATAAAAGACTCCCGCCAGATTGCAAATCGTGATAATCGCGAATGCAACTTTGTTCTTTAAAACATTCTGCCATCCACCTGAAAGCAACAATCCGAGCGATAAACACGCAGTAGTTTCCATTTGTCCTGCGTACGCCATTGGATGGTCGACAAAGCCAGACGCTTGAAGGTATGGATAGCCGGGATGGAAGTTGAAGACTTGCTGATAGGCGCCGTAAACTCCGGCGATAGCACCGGCGGAAAGGAGAACAAAGAGGGTCTTAGAAAGAAGCGCGTCTGAACGGCTAAAAGCGCGGTACGCGATGAAGTAAATTAGAAAAGCTCTGAGCGTTATCGCAGAGGCAAATGCTTCTGAAACTCCGCCTTTGCAAAAGCCGGTTATAAAAACAACTAGAGTGAAAACCAGTAGTGGTATCGCAAATGGTGCAGACTTAATCGAGACACACGTCGTTTCGGGGCGGAGAGAAGCAGGCTGGAAGCCTGCGCTCCCAGGTTCTGAGAACGACTCGTGTTGTGAGCGCGTACCGGATTCGGAGAGCGGTCCTGGTTCTGAGAGCGGCAAGCCTTGTTTGTTTAGAACGGCTTCGAGGATTGCTCGAAGGATGAAGACGACGATTCCAGCGATTAAGACGATCCAGGTATATGTAATCGGCAAATATACTGCCACCGCATAAGCGAGGATTACAAATTCCTCTAGCTTTGCTGTCCGCTGATAGAATGCTTGAAGTTTAGTCACTAAACCCGCGCTGTTAGTCAGTGTTCCAGTTAATCAGTCCCATGATTTCCCGGACTTCACGGAGCGTTTGCTTCGCTGTTTCTCTTGCTTTTTTGTTTCCATACTCGAGAATTTTTCGAACTTTTTCAGGGTCCTTCGCAAGCGCTTCGCGCTTCTCACGAATTGGTCTAAGTGAATCGTTGATCTTTCCAGCAAGCCGTTTCTTACAATCGACACAGCCGATCTGAGCGCTCTCGCACTCGGTCTTCACCTGGTCGAGAATATCCTTGCCGAAAATTTTGTACATCGGCCACGGCACTTCGCACAAATCTGTGTGACCGGGATCTGATTTTGCGATCCTGGTTCTATCCGTGATCATTTTCAAAACGCGCTTGGTGGTATCGTCATCGGTATCAGCGAGTTTAATATCGTTGTCCGCAGACTTACCCATCTTCTGTCCATCAACGCCCTTCAACAGTGGTGTTTCAGTAAATTCGGGACGAGGCTCAGGGAAGTAATCCACTCCGAAGTTGTTATTGAATCTTCGAGCAATCTTCCGCGCAAATTCAAGATGTGATTCCTGATCTTTTCCGACAGGTACAAGCTCACCTTTAAAGGTCAGAATATCCGAAGCCATTAAAACAGGATAGCCAAACAAACCGTAGGTCGCCTTTTCGCGGGCTTCTTCCTCATCGGCTGCTAGCATCCGAACCATATCTTTCAATGTAGGCTCACGCTCAACCCAGGTTTGTTGAGTGATCATCGAGAGCAATAAATGCAGTTCAGAAATTTCCGGAACACCGGATTGCACGTAGATGGTAGAAATCTCAGGATCAATACCGGCAGCAAGCCAATCCAGAGCAATTTCATTGATGTTGTTTTTGATACCACTCGTGTCTTGAAATTTGGTGGTTAGCGCATGCCAATCCACAATACTGAAATACGATTCGTACTCAGATTGGAAGCGCACCCAATTCGTCAACACGCCGAAGTAGTGTCCAAGATGCAGACGCCCCGTCGGGCGCATCCCGGACATAATTCTTTTAGTCTTAGTTTTCGCAAGAGTCGAGGTCAAGATTCCAGGCCTTTATCACAGAACGAGCGCGTGTTGACGCGCTCTAATGGGCTCAAGCGAGCAGTCTCAAAGTTTGCACCGTTCTAATCGGTCTCTCGAGTCGCTCCACTTCGGGCAACGGTGAGAGCTTAACCTTCCGAGCGGCCTTTCTTTTCTTGGCTCTTGGCGATTGCTTCTTTGATTCTGTCTTTCTTGCGGCTAAGTTTAGCTTTGCGACGAGCTCTTTTTTCTCTAGCGTTGTACTGTCTCATTCGAAACTCCTGAAGTTCTGTCCTTGAGATTCATCCGTCCCAGTCATCCCGATCGCTTCGACGAAGGAAGAATCGAGTGCCGACGAAACCGACGGTCTCAATCAATGCATGACGTATTTTCCCACGTCCATGCCAAACGGAGAATATATCATGTTTAAACCTTCACAGTCTCAGCGAGGACAGAACCGCTCTTTCTCTTTTCTGACCCGCTCCATGTCTATCGGAAGCATGTACCCGGCGGCAACCAGCAACTTGTCAAGCCCAATTCCCTGCCGATTGGCAATGGCGACTATATCGCGGAGCTGGTCTCCCGTAATCCGGCGGCGCTGAAGCAGGTATTGCTCGAGTTCCAACCTGCCAAGCAACAGATCCACGGTCAAACTCATTACAGAATCAGTGTGTTCGATATATCCGCGATCGAGACAATACCTGTAACTCGCAAGTACTGCCGATTCCGATCGATTGCTATCCGTTAACACGAGTAACAAGGTCTTGCCTCTCTCGACATCCAGCAATACTTGCTTGAGCAGTTCGTCAAGCGACGTATTCGTTACGGCTCGTTGTCCGATTGCCGTCAGTTGAAAAGTGCTGGCGAGAAGACGTTCGATATCTATGCTTACAAGAGGCAATGGATCAGTTCTGCGCTCATCGAATTGTTTTGGTGGCGGCGCTGCAGGTGCCACCACATTTAATACCTTGCTTGAATCAGGCATTTCGACCTTTCGTATGTCGACAGTCTCTTCATCAAACTCGGCACCTAGTAATGCGCTTAGAGTATTTGTCGGAGCTTCTTCCAATGCCGGAATTTTGTCTTGAGTTTCTCTCGGCGTTTTTCCATCGTTTTTCTCACTGTCTTTCGACTTTGACGCAGGAGCCGTCAGGGAATCCGCGGTTTTCGATACCCCCGAAGATACGGTGGCAACAGTATCACCTACCGATTGCAATTTCGAAGCGGTAGTCGAACCTGATGCAGAAGCCGCAGCCGAAGCTGTTTTTGCAGCAGTAACTTCCGGTGCGCTTACGGCAGCGACGGCAACAGGTGTTTCGGAACCAGCTCCTGCAGCCATTGATGCAGCTTTCTTCAATTGCTTTTTAAAATTGTCGTGCACTTCCTCAGCATCACCAGCAATTGCATCACCTACGGTTTTTGCCTCAGGAGCTTTTCCTACTGCGTAGGTCTCGACAGTGTCGGTTCCCACATCGTTTTTAACAGCTGGTTTCACGTCAGCGCTTTTGGCAACTGCTTTTTCCGGTGCTGATGATTTACCGGCGTCCCCATTTGAAGACTTGGGCTCCTCAGTTTTCTGAGCGGGCTCTTTCGCCGGAGCTTTTACTTCTTCTTTTGCAGACGGCTTCGCCTCCTCCTTAGCCGGAGGTTTCGAATCGGCAGGTTCCTTACCGGATTTAGAATCGCTGACTTGCGATTTCGATTCTGCATTCGAACCAGACTTCGCCGTCTCATCCTTTTTAGGTGATCTTCCATCTCCTTTCTGAATAAGCTCGGGTGAGGACGTTAACGGATTATCGGACGGTGCGGCCGGATTCAGAGCGCGCATACCAGAACCGGTATCTCGCGGCCGAGATCTAGCACCACCGATATCGGTGGCATGAAATTCGACTGTAACCTGCTTCTTGACCGGTTCTTCGACATGTTTCGCAAGTTCTGTATTAACTTCTTTGATAAAACTATCTACTGGCGGTGGCGGTTCTGCAAAAGCGGTTGGTCTGACCACTTCAACGGAACGCGTGATCAGCAGCCGATATAGAACACCAATCGTTTTCTTCAAATCAAATTGAAACTCACGCATCGCCTGACGCATGGTCCGACCATCGGTTACCCAACCGAGAATGGCGTAATCTTCTTTCTCTAGAGGCTGCACGGAAAGTGCATCTTGCCACTCCGCAGTACCGAACGTTCTGGATGGAACGATTTCAGTGTTGAGTCCCACGTTACTCTCGTATAGGAATGCGCATTGATCGGCAAAACAACCGGGGTCCGACAGATCGAGATTGATGTTGCTGCGAATCGTAGTCTTGAAGTGCGACGGTAACTTTTCAACGACAAACTCGCCATCCGACCAGTTCAAAAACTCCGAAAGCGCGTCCAGCCCCTCCAGAATGCCGAAGGTCGCCACGAGCAAATGCCCATCGCAAACAAAAACGTCTCCGTTCTGTCCGCCCTTACTGATTCGTAGTCGATAGCTCTTAGTGGATTCTGCCGCCAGCAATTGCAAAAGCCCCGGCAGACTTATGTCCTCTAGGTTGCCCTCTATCATCTTTGTATGTACCTTCTCGCGTTCGGCCTATTCAATTTTCAATGGTGGGTGAGTTCAGTTCAAGAGCAAAAAAAGGCCAGCCCTTATCAATGTTCTTCCCGCAATTTCGACTCCGGTAAATTTACAAATGTTAATTCATACGCAAAATGCTAGGGCTTATGAGGAATTGGGTAAATAACGACTTAGAGAACCGTTACTATTCAAATGTATGGAGCGAAAGGCGCGCGTGAGCACCCGAGTCACTGACGATATTATTGATGATTGGTCCGACGTTGACTTCGAGCCATCCTCTGTTGTGGACGAAGAAGAGCCGAGTCCCGATGAGGAAAGCGCCGGGCCGACCGGCAAGAAAGGCAAAGACGGCTTCACTGAAGATTCTGTTCGCCTGTACTTGAGAGAGATCGGTCGAGTTCGAATGATCAAACCCGATGAAGAAATCGAGTTGGCTCGTCGAATTGCTACCGGTGATGGTGAAGCGAAAAAGAAACTGATCCAGGCCAACCTGAGATTGGTTATATCGATCGCCAAGAAGTATGTGAATCGCGGTTTGCCGTTTCAAGACTTGATTCAAGAGGGTAACCTCGGCTTGATTCGTGCTGCCGAAAAATTCGATCACACCAAAGGATTTAAGTTCAGCACCTACGCGACATGGTGGATTAGACAGGCTATCAGCCGCGGTCTTGCCGATAAATCCAGAACGATTCGCGTTCCTGTTCACATGGTTGAATCAATCAACAAATTGAAAAAGACCAGCGCAAGACTCTCGCAAGAACTTGGCCGCAAGCCGAATGAAGACGAACTGTCACTGGCGATGGAACTTTCAGTCAACAAAATTCAGGAGATTCTGGCCGCGGATCGCGAGCCTGTCTCTATGGAAATGCCGCTCAACCGAGATGAAGAAACCTATCTTGGTGACTTGATCGAAGACAACGAATCGGCACGCCCAGACTCGAGTACGGAAGAAGAACTTTTGCGTCAGGACATCGGGCGAATGCTCAGCCAACTGACACCACGCGAAAGAGACATCATGCACTTGCGATATGGTCTGGAAGACGGACGACAGCGCACGCTGGAAGAAGTCGGCAGATTATTCAACATCACTCGCGAGCGCGTCCGTCAAATTGAACACAAAGCATTCAGAAAATTGAGACAGCCATCGTGGAGCAACAAGCTGGTCGGCTACCTAGACGACTAATCGGCGGGGGCTTGTAGAGGCGCTTTGTAAGCGCCCTGTTCTTAAACGCCTAGACTGTAACTAATTTTGAAAGCCAGGACTACCCTCCTGGCTTTTCTTTTTTTGAACTAAACCATCTGAACTTCCGCTCTAACAGCCAGTCTCATCAAACATTCAAAACCGGCAAGCGCCGCACCCGCCCCTTGAGATGTAACAGCATTAGAGGAATAGCCTTATCTTATATGCGGATCACTTGATAGCTTATACAAGCAACGGAAACCAGATCTAGGAAACCCTCTCATGACGCCAGCAGCTACGGAGACGGAAATCGTCGAACTACAAGAATTGACGAATCTGGCGGAAAGCGGGCAGCGTCAGAAGTTGCGATTGCTTCTCAACGACTTGCACCCGGCTGACCTCGCAGTCATGCTGAGCGAGATGCAAGACGATCACCGTTTGTCGTGCTTTCGGTTACTCGATCTCGATCACGCCTCGGATGTGCTTGCCGAGCTGGATGCTGACGTTCAAACAAATCTTTTGCGTTCATTAGGCGACATCGGCGTTGTTCCTTTAATCAGCCGGATGTCGCCTAACGACGCCGTCGACTTGCTCGCCGAACTGCCCGAAGACAAAGCCTCAGCGATTATCAGCCAGATTCCGGATTCGGAAGCGAAAGAAGATCTCGAAGAACTGATGAAGTTCGAGCAAGATACCGCCGGTGGGATCATGTCCACCGACTACTTGTCTCTCTATGCAAAAATGGCTGTTGGAGAGGCTCTTCTTCACCTTCGCGACATGTACGAAGATCTGGAAGAAGATATTTACGACATTTATGTAGTCGATGAAACCAACGGACTGGTCGGACACCTCGGCGTAAAAGAGCTGATTACCGCAGATCCGACACAGATCGTCGCCGACGTCATGGATACGAATGTAATTTCGGTGCAGACGACCACCGACCAGGAAGAAGCTGCAGAAAAACTCGGTCACTACGACTTGCTATCTCTGCCGGTAGTGGACGAGCACGGTAAGCTGCGCGGCATCATCATGGCCGACGACGTGATCGACGTTTTAAAGGAAGAGGCGACCGAAGACATTTATCAATCATCTGGTATCGCATCTCCGGGCGGTGAAGCGCAAGACATGCTCGGACATCACGTCGGCAAAGCATTCGGAGCGCGGCTTCCCTGGCTGATCGCCACCTTGATCATCGAGTCCGGTGCCGCAACAGTGATCACGCATTATGATGCTGTCATCCGAGACACAGTCGCAGCCGCATCCTTCATGCCTTTACTCTCCGGGGTCACAGGCAGTGTCGCCACTCAGAGCACCTGTATCATCATCCGCGGAACCAAGGACAAAAATTCCCTCAACATCAAATTGATTTTGAAAAATCTTGTCCATGAACTCAAGGTAGGCTTGCTCCTCGCTGTTCTTTGCGGAGCATGCACATTCTTGATAAGTGCGTTTATGCACCAATCTCACGGTCAACTTGGTATCATCGTGTCCGCGTCGTTGGTTTTGACCATGACGGTTGGAGTGACGATTGGAACAATCATGCCGATGCTCTTCCAGAAGGTCGGTATAGATCCAGCTCATGCCAGCGGTCCATTCATCACCAGTATTCTCGACGTTTCCACTATGACCATTTATCTGACCATCGTTCATTACTTTCGCGCAAATTTGATGTGATCGAATTGAAGCTGAGACCCGGGTTACACGCTTACAACGGAGATTAAGGAGATTGGCAATGACTACTACAGGTCTGAGTCCGCACGGCAAACTCGAAGAAAAACGAGAGGCCATGAGCAAGACGGAAGAAGCCAGTCAGAAGAAACAGAACGAGCGAGGTTCGCTGACCGCACGACAGCGCATTGAGAAACTTGTCGATCCCGGTTCGTTCATGGAAATCGATCGTTACGCGTTGCACCAGACAACCGACTTCGGCATGGATGAGAAGCGCGTGCTGGGAGATGGTGTCATTGTCGGACAAGCGACCATCGATGGACGCCCGGTTTACTTATTCAGCCACGACGTGACATTCGTCGGTGGTGCCTTAGGAGAAGTATTCGCGCGCAAAGTCAGTAAAATCATGGACCTGGCATACCAAGCCGGTTGCCCGGTGATCGGTTTGAACGAAAGTGGTGGCGCGCGCATTCAGGAAGGCGTAAAAAGTCTCGCTGGTTACGCCGACATTTTCTACCGCAACGTGAAGAGTAGCGGCGTCATTCCTCAGATCTCAGTAATTTATGGTGCCTGCGCCGGTGGTGCAGTCTACAGTCCAGCCGTAACCGATTTCACCATCATGGTGAAAGATAAGAGCTTCATGTTTATCACCGGTCCCGAGATTGTGAAAACAGTTACCGGGGAAGACGTGACACTGGAAGAACTTGGTGGCGCAGTAGTTCACAACACGAAATCGGGAGTAGCTCAGCTTCTTGCAGAAGACGAAGAGGATTCGTTTTTGCTGACAAAGGAACTACTCTCGTACCTGCCGTCTAACAATTTAGAGTCGGCACCATTTATAGAAGTCGGCGACGAAGCACAACCAGAAGACTGGCAGGATCTGGACACGCTGATTCCATCAGAGTCGACAAAGCCTTACGACATGCATGATGTGATCAGCAAAATATTCGACCACGGTGATTTCTTCGAAATAGCACCACTCTATGCCACCAACATCATTACCGGTTTTGCAAGACTCGGCGGACATGCTGTAGGCATCGTCGCGAACCAACCCAACAAACTGGCTGGCTGTCTCGATATCAACGCTTCCGTGAAAGCAGCGCGATTCATCAGATTCATCGACGCATTCAACATTCCGATCATTACCTTCGTCGACGTCCCTGGCTACCTGCCTGGTACATCGCAAGAATTCGGCGGCATCATTCGACATGGTGCCAAACTACTTTACGCATACTGCGAAGCAACCGTTCCAAAACTGACAGTTATAACCCGCAAGGCATACGGTGGTGCCTTCGATGTACTCGGTTCAAAAAACATTGGCGGCGATTACAACTTCTCCTGGCCAACCGGCGAAATCGCCGTAATCGGCGCAGAGGGAGCCGTTAATCTGCTGTATCGAAAGGAACTAAAAGCAGACCAATCAAAATTCGCACCACTAGTCTCCGACTACAGAGATCGTTTTGCAAACCCGTATGTGGCTGCCGAAGAGGGTTACATCGACGACGTGATCATGCCTTCCGAAACGCGAAAACATCTCCTCGCCGCGCTGCAATTCCAAAAGAACAAACGCGTCGAGAGACCAAAGCGCAAGCACGGAAACATTCCGCTTTAGTTCGATTTTGGGTTAGTTTTCAAATCTTCTTCAAACAGGAATTTACCGCCTGGAAGGTCTATTTTAGCGGCTCTTCCAACAGCGTATTCAGCATCAGATAGAGAATAGGAAGAAGAAACGAGGTCATAACCGCGAGCTTCCACCTCGGCTACATCAGCAGCTTGAATAATTACCCCTTTGGCTAGCGCTTGGCAGAAAGATTCGGATGCACCATCGAGACTGCGAACAGTTTCTCTTCGGGATAGATCAATCTTAGATCGCTGCTCTCCGGATTTGGTGCATCAGACTCTTTGGTTTCTGCAGCTAAGATATCTGGCTGCGTGTCACCAAAATCCATGGCAACCACATCGAAAGGAATGTTGGTTGGTGGCAGTCTCGAATCAAATCTATTTGCAGGGTCGTTTGCGCCGACTTTGTTTTGAACCTTGCTGATCACATTTGCACCAACCGGGTTCGGAAAACAGATCATGGCACCAGTCAAAGTCCCTTTTCTCGTCTGAAGCTTGGTCACCTTCTGGATGAATGAAGAAAGATAACGCTCACATCTTTTGTCAAAATCTTTTCGTTTCTGCGGCTTCACCAGTCGAGCGACAATAAGCGGAACGTTCTGACTGTTGTAGAAGTACAGGTCAAGCACCGGCAATTTTATCGGTATTAGAACCCCTTGCCGAACGATTTCTACCTTGCAGGAAGTGGTGCGGGCTATGGACTCCCACATTTCTTTCTGACGATTGTAGAGACCCGTACGGTGGGCGTATTCGAAGTATCCGCTCAGAACATAATTGACAAGCGATACGATGTCGCGCGCCGGCTTTTTTCCTTCGAATTCAAGAGCTGTATTTTGTGTCGCAGTCTTGACGTCCTGCGGGGACACGTCCCGTGGATTGGCGACTACGGAGTAGAGTCCGAAGGCGTCATTTTCAAGACATTTGATACGTAATTTTCTCAGGCTCATTTTATTTCCTGACACAAGTATATTGAAGCGATCAATCGTGGTACATCTATGTTAACGACTTGAAATCGGCACTAGCTCAACGTAAGGAGGAGCATACAAGTTATCCGACGTTAGCTGACACCCGGTCAGCTGATAATAATGTAAACTGGAAATAGGCGTGTAGGCGGCAGGCACCTAGCTTTCTATGGGGGAAAGTTAGATGCAGAATAAGGGAATAACGCGGCTCCTGAGCGTAGTAAAAATCGACAAGACGCGATATCTTCTCAAAAGACGCGCCCACCTTGGGCTTAGTTTTCCATTGGCTTGAGTGCGTAGTACATCTGAAAGGAAACTAGTAGCAAAACTACGATGACACTTTTACCTTCTCGAACCAGTTTCAATATGTCCGCTTCTTCCGTGCTCACGGATATTAAGAAGGGGGGAAACGAAAAGCGGAACGAATTCGTTTGGGTTAACCAAGAACGCATTTATGCGATTGCTTTGTTAGCTACTGGCAGCCCGCAAGACGCTCAAGAGATAACTATCGCGACCTTCCGAAATGCATTCGCCTCGATAAAACAGGCGGTGCCGAAAAAAGAGAGTGACGTGACAATATGGGATTGGTTGTCACAATTTGTCGTTGAAGCATGTGGCGAATATCACGCCAGTCATTCGGATCCTCCTGCTGAAGGCGACATTGACCCCGCGGCTGACGGTTCTGCCAATATGGATTGGGAAACCACAGTATTGTTAGGTGTACAACGTATTAGAAGATGTCTCGGCTCATTGCCTGAAGACCAGCAAAAGGTTTTCTACCTCAGGCATCACTTGGACCTCAACTACGAGCAGATTTCTACTGTCCTGAATCAATCCGTCGAAATGACGATGGCATCGTTGTTCAGGGCGAGGGTTCAAATCGTAAAGTGCCTGGGTCGAGGATAAGAGATGCCCCATAAATTTTTGCAGGTGTAAAACGGAATGAGCTGCAACGAGTATCGATATTTAATTCAGACCAAATTCGACGATGATCTCGATCAAGACGAATTATCCTCGGTCGAAGACCACATCGATGGATGTGAGTCTTGCGCCAAGTTTGAACATCAACTAGATCAAATGATCCAGGGCGCAGAAGAAATGCCCCTACCTGAAGAGCTGACGCCGCCTAATCCGGAAGCTCTGGCCAAAATGGTTCAAGATAAACTACCGCAACAGAAATCTTCTGTGTTTTCCATGTTCTCGAACATGTTCGGCGGTGTAGCCGGTGGTGCCGCGGCAAAAGGAAAAGGAAAATCCGACAAGGGTAAAACCGAGTTTCCAAAACGTTCAGCAGCTTCGCGTGGCGGAGCAGTTGAGAAACGCCGAGGTCCAGCCGAAGAACAAGATGAAGACGCAGTGTCGAGTCGGTTCAAATCATTGGCTCGAGAGCCCGATGAGAGCCGCGAAGTGCAATCGACCACCAAAGGACTCGGCGAGAAATTCGGATTTGCAAACAACGCACTAAATCCGCAAGAGACAGCGACTCCGCTGACACTGGCAGAATCGATTCGTCGAAAAATTTCAGAGTCACAGAAAATCTCCGTCGAAGAAGAAGACGGTGGTGGTTCTGTAGCTTCCGAAGATCGTTTGCTACCGCCGGCTGCAGCCGTAAGCGGTGGAGGCAATGATAATTGGAACGCACCTATTAAGATGCCCGGACAACCTCAGCCCGATCCAGGTTGGACACCGCAAGGCGGTCCCCCAGCGAACAGTTGGGCAGGTACCGGCGCTCAGCAGCAGCAACCTGGCGGAGCACCGCATCCAGGCAGCGATATCGGTTTGGCCGCACCGGGAACTGACGGATGGTCCGCGGACAAGCGCGCACCAAAAGGCACGAGCCCAGGTGACGATGAATCCGGGTGGGGTCCACCTCCTGCAGGCGGAGCCTGGGAAGATCCTTCCGGCGGCGGACAACAAAGTCAAAGCTGGGGAGGCGCTCCAGCAGCACAACAATCCGGCTCATGGGGCAGCCCACCACCAGGTGGCGCACCGGCTCCCGCAGCAGCGGCGGCGCAAAGTTCGGACAGTTCTTGGGGAGCTGGTGCTCAGGCCAGCTGGGCGACTTCGCCGTCTCCAACCCAACCGACTTCCGATCAATTCGGCAGTGGCGGTTGGAATGTGCCGTCAGCCAAAGAGAATCAAACCAATGCACCAGTCTCGGAAAACCCGCCTGCCAATTCAAATTGGGGTGGTGCTCCGGCCGGTGGCGTGAGTTCATGGGGTGCCGCGCCGGCTCAAGGCGAGGCAGCTAAAACCGGTGGGTGGTCCGAAGGTGGCACATCCAGCGGCTCCTGGGAGCCCACGAAAGCAGCAGAACCAGCTCCAGCCGCACAAGGCTGGGGTCAACCAGCAGCAGCAGCTCCAAAAGCCGACGACCAGTGGGGCGGAAGCACTGGTGGAGGCGCACAAACTTCATGGGGAAGCCCGGCACCAGCGGCGACACCAGCACAATCACAATCAGTTTCGAACGACAGTTGGGGCAAACCAGCTAACGCAGCAGCTCCGGCTGGAGCGGCAGGCGGATGGGGAACTCCATCAAGCGGTGGGCAATCCTGGGGTGCATCGACACCAGCGGCACCAGCTGCCGATCCACAAGCGACATCCTCCCCAGATTGGGGCTCGCCACCAGCGGCTGCACCTGCAGCTGGTGGATGGGGACAGCCTGCGGCTCCAGCCGCTCCGGCTCAACCGGTCGCACAGTCGCAAGGCGATTGGTCTTCACCTGGTGGAGAACAAACTGGTGGATGGGGCGCAGGCGCCGCACCACAAGCTAAATCTGCTGATGCCAGTTGGGGCGCGCCGAAGGAAAAATCGGGCTGGGATAGCCAACCATGGGAAGACAAGTCAGAACCGAAGAAGTCAGACAGGGATCGCGGCAATTGGTCCATCGAAGCAGAACAGATGGAAACCGGCACCTGGAACAACTATGGTGCTCAAGCTAATTCCTCATTGGCAGCCAATCCAGCAGTTTCAGCAGCAACCCAAGTTGCTAACGAGATGGCTCAGGATCGGTTTGACAAACCAATTCAAGAACGCGGGCCCGAACCGCTGGCAGCGGCCGCGCAAGCTTCACCAGCTGACAGTCATTGGGATGTGCCAATCTCAGAAAAACTGAAAGCAAAGACAGATCAAAACATAGCACCACCTGCGACATCTGGTTGGGGTGCTCCTGCAGCCGAGACCAGTGGCTGGGGTGCTCCGGCAGCGCCAGCAGCTCCGCCGGCACCAGCAGAAGCTCCCGGATGGGGAGCGCCTGCACCGGCAGCTACCGACAGTTGGGGCGCACTTCCGTCCGCAGCAGCGCCAGCTCCGGCAGCACCAGCGGCGGCGGCACAGACCGGCGGCGAAAGCCATTGGGATCTGCCAATTCAAGAAAAAATCAAAGCACAACAAGCAGCTGCCGCGGCAGCACAAACCGGCGCTCCTGCACCTCAGTTCAATCAAGCGGCCGACCCGGTACAACCATTCAGCCAACCACCAGCTTTCGGCGCAGCCCCTGCTGATGCGGCTCCACCAGGATTCGGTCAACCTCCGGCATTTGGCGCACCGGCTGGAGCACCGCCGGCATTTGGCGCAGCACCAGGAGGAGCACCACCAGCATTTGGAGCGGCCCCGGGTGCCGCACCTCCAGGTTTCGGCGCACCATCTGCGGAACCACCACCACCAAATCAATTCGGTGGCGCACCTGCACCTGCAGGATTCGGCGCACCACCGGCTGCGCAGGCACCAGCAGCTCCAGGCGGCGCGCCTGGATGGGGCTCTCCTCCTGCAGCACCAGCACCAGCTCCGGCTCCTGCACCACAGGCGCAACCACAAAATGCTGGTTTGTTTGGAAAACAATTAGATGACCAGGCAATGGACCAAATCTTCGACGGTTTGGGAATCAAAGAAAATTCGGTTCAAGCCAATCAGGCTGCAGCCGCACAACCGCCTGCAATGCCGGCACCTCCAGCGATGCCAGCGCCTCCAGCGATGCAAGCACCTCCTGCAATGCCGGCGGCTACCGGATGGGGAGCACCAGCTCCACTGCCACCAGCTATGACACCACCAGCAGGCGCAATGTCTTTCGCACCTGAAGTGCCGGCTGGAGAAGCCCCTCGATTTACGGCAATCCCGCCGAAGGCCGCCACCGAGCCGCAAGCGGCAGCTCCAGCAGCACCGCCAGCGATGCCGACGCCTCCGGCGATGACACCGCCGGCTGCGCCTACCGTCTCACCTGCTGCCAAGCGCGGCAATGGGATGTTCCAACTCGACGATGATGCGGTCGATCAGATCTTCGCCAAGATTGGTGTCGAAGAATCCTCGATTCCCGTCAATCAGCAGGCCGCTGCCCCAGCTCCCGTAGCTGCAGCCGCACCTGCACCTCAGCCTCAAGCACCACCGGCGATGCCTCAACCTCCAGCGATGCCGGCTCCTCCGGCGATGGGCGGAATGCCTGGCATGGCTCCTCCTATGGGTGCAGCACCAGGGATGCCACCAGCACCAGCAGCCGGATCTCCTCCGGGATTCGGAATGGCACCTCCGAGCGGTTTCGGCGCGCCGCCTATGGGCGCTCCGGCTCCAGCACCGATGCCTGCACCAGCACCGGCAGCACCACAACCGGCGGCGCAAGCAAATCAAGCCCGAGGACTTTTCTCTGTCGATGACAGCGACATGGATAATCTCTTCGATAAAGTATTGATGAATCCGGGCGCAGAACCTAAGTCCGCTGGAGCACCGCCTGCTCCTCCGGCACCTCCGGCAATGCCGCCTCAACCAGCACAAGCACCGATGGGTCAGGCTCCGATGCCACCACAAATGCAACAGCCTGCACCAATGGGATTCGGAGCAGCACCTGGCAACGGTCAGTATCCAGGCATGCCTTCAGGCGGTGCGCCAGCTCCAACACCTGTACCTCCGCCAGCGATGCCCGAGCCACCACAGGCAATGGCGCACGTGCCGGCTCAATCATCGATGCCACCACCGAAAATCGAAGGTATCGGCAAACTCGACGCTAGCGCCGATGTTGCTGAGACCGGCTCCGGAAGAATCGCTGCAATCGGTAAATTCTTGCTTGACCAAAAGGATTTGGAAAAGCTGAGCAAGATCACCGCAGCCGATCAACAAGACATCAAAATGCGTATCCTCACTCTTGAGGCATCCGAAGATCTGCAAACTCTATTGAGTGAAATCGGCGGACAAGAGAAGGTAATCGGCTCGGTAATCGTCGGACACGATGGATTATTGATCGCCAACACCATGCCTGAAGAAGTGGATGCTGAGTCAATCGGCGTATGGGCTCTGGGTGTTTATATGAACACAGAGCACGTCACCAAGAAAATGGGTCACGAACGTGTTCACCAGGTAGTGTCACGCACTCCAAGAGGATACGTCGTAATCGCTGACTTCGGCGGCGGGCTTCTGGTCACCATCACCGAAGGTACCGATACTGATACGCTGATACCGTTGATGAGAAAGATCACCGATCTGGTTTCGTAAATCAGACAGGGTAGAGATTCCCAGGACTGCAAAAGCCGCGGATGAAGTTATTCTCCGCGGTTTTTATTTTGTAGGACTAGCAGCCCGGGCGCTTGCAAAGCGCCCCTACACTAAACGTCGATATGGTGCGGTTCCACGCTCTCGTGATGGTGCGGTTTCACGATCTCGTGATCGTGCGGTTTCACGATCTCGTGATCGTGAGGTTCCACGCTCTCGTGATGGCGCGGTTCCACGCTCTCGTGATGGCGCGGTTTCACGATCTCGTGATGGTGCGGTTCCACGATCTCGTGATGGTGCGGTTTCACGATCTCGTGATCGTGCGTGTACAGTTACTGTGTTCGGCGCTGTTTTGGGATGGTGAACCAGAAACGGCTGCCTCTTTCGCGTTCGCAGTCGACGCCGATTGCGCCATGGTGCTGTTCGACTATCGCTTTGCAGATTGCCAATCCGAGACCTGTGCCACCTTTGTGTTTTCCGTCTTCGTCGCGAATTTGCTGGAAGCGTTCGAAAATAATTTCCTGATAGCGGGGTGGCACACCCGGTCCTTGATCTGTTACTGAAACTTCGACAAAATCGGCATCAGCTCCGTCACTTACAGAGATCTCGACAGTGCCTTCTTTGGGAGTAAACTTCAATGCATTCGAGAGGAAGTTAACGACCACTTGCACCACTCGATCTTGATCGGCGTAAAAGGTGGTGTCATCAAATGGCAGTACTTCTATTTTCACGTTCTTCTGTTCAGCAAGATCTTCAACAGCCTCGACAGAACGAGTGATTGTCTCGTGGACATCGCATTCTTCGGGAGCAAGACTAATGGTGCCTGATTCTATTTTCTCGAGATCCAACAAATCAGTGATTAGCGAGATTAAGCGCTCGATATTTCCTGATGCACGACTTGCGCCATCACGCGCTTCCGGTGTCAGTTCTCCAAACACACCCATCTCCAAAATTTCGAGATAGCCTTGTACGGAGTTTAACGGAGTCCGCAATTCGTGACTGACCATAGCAACGAAGGCCTGGCGCATTCGCTGAATTTCCAGCTTCTCAGTTATGTCGACAAGGGTGAGAAGAAAACGCTTGTCACCTTTACTGTCGAATGGGGTGATTGAAAAATCGATATCTATTTGCGCGCCCGATGCAGCAGTAGCGCGCAATTCGGCAGTTCGGTCCTTAAAATCTTCATAGACCTGTTCCATAGAACCGCCCTCGGATTTTTTCAATTCGAGTGATGGAACGATTTTAGACACGGACAGTCCTTTCAAATCGTTTGTGGAATACCCGAACATTGACGAAACCCGCGGGTTGGCAAACATTATGGTACCGCCGCGATCGACAGTTAAAACGCCGGTAGGCATGGAGTTGATCAATTGCCGAATTCTTAATTCTGCTTCTTGCGCGTCGGACAAAGCAAGCCGTTCTTTGCGCGAAGCCTCGGTCAAATCGAAGGCCATCTCGTGAAATACAGCGTCGAGTTTAGCTATCTCATCATCGCCATACAACTCAGGACGCAGACTCTCACCGTCTTTCAGACGCCTGGTATTATCGACCAAAACCTCCAATCGCTTGATGATGTTGCGGGTAAAGAATACAGCCATAGCCACAGCTATCACCACATTCAGTACCAGTCCAGCGCCCAGCAACAATCGAATATTTTCGCGCCACTTTTTCTGCAGTACCGGAGATTCGTCTTCGATGCGTCTTTGCGAGCGCATCAGTTCTTGAAAGTCGGGCACGATTTCGCGATTAAGTTGTTGAAACTTATCTTTGTTTCGCATTACGTCTGCGAGATCGGAAATCGAACCCTCATTATTCACGACGTTTCTGGCACGCTCAGCCACATCCATCACGACATTCAGTTTCTGACGAATTTTTTTCAAAACCTCGCGCTGGTAGGGATCCTTGGACAAGTTCTGATCAAGGAAATCGAGATTCTCCTTCAGCGTTTCGCGCGCTCGCAGATATTTCTTTTCGTGAAACGAATCTTTGGTTTGAATAAAATCCTTGATCGAATACAGCGACACATAATGCAGTTCGATCAAACGATTGGTCGCGACAGTGATGCGCCGCAGCCGATCCTGACTGCGTGCCTCCATTTCTGCTTGATTCAAAAGCGCAAGTAGACTGCCGACGAAAATGAATTCAATCACCAGCAGCACAGCGACAAGCACCAGACCCTGATGGCTTAACTTAAAGCTGAATGCAGTGGGATTTTGTGACATTGCACCGGTGGCGATCAAGTTTCAAAACGCTATCGCGCTTCGCCCCTCGAAGTAGTCGCCTTAAGTACGATCAGGATTCCGACTTTTCGGTTTCACTCTCGGTCTCTAACTTATATCCCACTCCGTGGACGGTCTTAATCAAAGCCCCGTCTGGATCGATCTTCTTCCGAAGTCTCTTCATCGTTGTGCGCAAAGCCTGTCCGGCAGATCCGGTGGTGTTTGGCCACACTCTGTTCAACAACGCTTCGGTGCTGAATACCTGATTTGGGTGGCGCATAAAAAACTCGAGCAGTTGAAACTCGCGGTTGACCAGCGGAATCACTTCGCCTTCTTTGATTACTTGAAACTTGGATGTGTCCAATTCGACATTGCCCAGCTTCAACAAAAAATTGTTGCCGGCAAGCGGCGCCGGGCGTCTGAGCAAAGCCCGAATGCGGGCGCCCAATTCTTTCATGTGAAACGGCTTGGTGACGTAATCGTCGGCGCCTGCATCAAGACCTTTTTCCTTTTCTTCGACGGAATTTTGTCCGGTCAGAATAATTACCGGAGTCCGGCTTCCCGAGTCACGAAGCGTCTTGAGCACTTCCAAACCTGAGAGATCCGGCAGTCCCAGATCGAGAACAATCACGTCATAATCGTAGGTCTTAACACGCGTCACGCCATCGCGACCGTTGAAAACGTTTTCGACTTCATAGTGCTCGAAAAGCAAATAGCTCCGCACCACCTGAGCGAGGTCTTCGTTATCTTCGACGAGCAGAATTTTTGTCATTAATGCCTATACACCATATTCGGTATCACGAAAAGCGGGCTAAAACTAATGGCAATATTGAATGTTGTTTTTCTCGAAGTATTTTTGATGATATTCTTCCGCTTTGAAGAACGGCTTCGCATCTACAATTTGAGTGGCAATTGGTTTCTTCAGCTTACCTTCCGAATCAATTCGCGCTTTAATCTCGTTGGCAACTTGCTTTTGTTTTTCATCGTGGCAAAAAATTGCCGAGCGATACTGATCGCCGATGTCCGGTCCCTGTCGGTTAACTTGAGTAGGATCATGCAACTCGAAGAATGCCTCGACTAGTTGTTCATACGAAACCACTGACGGATCGTAAGTTACCTCGACCGCTTCGGCATGCCCGGTGCGGCCGCCGCAGACTTCTTTGTATGTAGGGGCATCCGTATGCCCACCGATGTATCCGCAGATCGCTTCCGAAACGCCTTTGATTTTCCGGAACTCGTGTTCTACACCCCAAAAGCATCCTGCAGCAAAAGTAGCAACGTCCATCAGAGTTCTCCCAAAGTCTCGAACCATATAGATTTTACCCGACAGAAGCAAAAAGGGTGATGCGCTTGGCATCACCCTTTCGTCATTGTTTCATCATCGATCGTTCAGCAATTCCAGGGCTTACCCCTGAATCACTCAAACCTGCGTGCGTTATGGCTGCACTTCGGCATCGATAATGTCGTCGTTGTCGCCAGCCGAGCTGCTGGAGCTCGGTCCGGAACCGCCACCCGATCCGCCACCTGCTGGAGCACCGGCTCCGACTGGTTGACGTGACTGGATGTCTTGTTGAATCAAGACTTCCATGCCTCGAAGGTCGTTCATCAATTTCTTGATCTCTTCGACGTTCGGATCTTGAGCTTCGGTCTTCTTGCGGAGGTCCGCGATCAAAGCGTCAGCTTTTGACTTAGTGCCTTCCGAGATAGCGTCGCCGGCTTCCTTCATGGCGCGCTCCATGGCGTAACACATCGAGTCTGCTTCGTTGCGAACTTCGACTTTCTCTTTGCGCTTCTTATCTTCTTCCGAGTTGGATTCAGCTTCTCTGACCAGTCGCTCTACATCATCCTTCGACAAGTTGGTCGAAGCGGTGATTGTGATCTTCTGTTCTTTGCCTGTGTTTTGGTCTTTGGCAGAAACTGAAACGATACCGTTGGCATCGATGTCGAAAGAAACTTCGATTCTAGGCATGCCTCTTTGAGCGGCGGTGATGCCGTCAAGTCGGAAGTTGCCGAGCATCTTGTTGTCGCGAGCCATCGGTCTTTCGCCCTGGAATACATAGACATCAACGCCAGGTTGGTTGTCTTCTGCAGTCGAGAAGATTTCGGACTTGTGGCATGGAATGGTCGTGTTGCGCTCAACCAGTTTGGTGAAGACACCACCCATGGTTTCAATACCGAGAGACAACGGAGTGACGTCGAGCAGCACTACTTCTTTTACTTCACCAGCAAGAACGCCGGCTTGTACAGCAGCACCGATTGCCACAACTTCGTCGGGGTTGACGCTCTGGTTAGGCTCTTTTCCACCGGTCAAACTCTTCACGAGTTCCTTGACCGCAGGAATTCTTGTAGAACCACCAACAAGCACAACTTCGTCGATATCTTTGTACGACAGTTCAGCATCTTTAAGAGCTTGCTCAACAGGATTGCGGCAACGCTCGACCAGATCATGTGTCAGTTCGTTGAAGCGAGCTCTAGAAAGGCGCATGTCCAAGTGCTTTGGACCGGTTTCGTTAGCAGTGACGAACGGCAAAGAGATCGAAGTTTCCGTTACGGAAGAGAGTTCGATTTTCGCTTTTTCCGCTGCTTCAGTTAAACGTTGAAGAGCTTGCGGATCTTTGCGGAGGTCGATGCCATCTGACTTTTTGAATTCTTCGGCAATCCATTCGACTACGCAGTGATCGAAGTCGTCGCCCCCAAGGTGGGTATCACCGTGAGTAGACTTAACTTCGAAAACGCCCTCGCCGACTTCTAGAACGGAGACGTCAAAAGTACCGCCACCAAGGTCGAATACCAGAATGGTTTCATCAGCTTTTTTATCGAGACCGTACGCGAGCGCAGCGGCTGTCGGTTCGTTGATGATACGCAGGACGTCCAAACCAGCGATGGTGCCGGCGTTTTTGGTAGCTTGTCTTTGAGAGTCATTGAAATACGCAGGCACGGTGATGACGGCGCTATCCACTTTTTCGCCAAGATACTTTTCTGCATCTTCTTTTAGTTTGCGCAGCACCATTGCTGAAATTTCTTCCGGCGCATAGTCCTTACCGCCAACGCTTACTTTGCAACCTTCATCAGGTCCTTTAACTACTCTGTACGAAACTTTGGATCTCTCAGACTCGACTTCATCGAATCTGCGACCAATGAATCGTTTAATTGAATAAACGGTGTTTTGTGGATTGACCACAGCCTGTCTGCGAGCCAGTTGCCCTACCAGCCGCTCACCGGTCTTGGTGAAGGCGACGACAGACGGAGTTGTTCTCCCGCCCTCAGCGTTGGCGATAACGGTAGGCTGTCCGCCTTCCATCACTGCGACTACCGAGTTTGTCGTTCCCAAATCGATTCCTACAGATTTACCCATACTTTCTATTCGCCCCCTTTGCGATACCAGGACGGTTAAACCGTCACGAGAAAGCAGCAATTACACACAGTGCACTAGCAGGATTTCGGCGTTCAATCGAAGCGACTTCAATATTCCTGCCAGTCAATCTTGACGCATCTATCTCTCAATGTATTAAAACCAGCGTGCCATACCCGAAAACGCTATCTTTCCTTAATCATCTATTGCGCTAAAGTCACGTTTCGCTAATACTTGCCTGTGCCGGAGCTGACAGCTCTGAGCCCCGACGCGCATTTTACTGAAAGCCTCAAGGATGGCAGCCTGTCAATGTTAATGGAAACCGCAAAATTCGCTTTTACCGTTACAACCGCCATCATTTTTTGTATTTTCGGCGTGACCATGGTACCGGTTCTGGCGCAGACGCCATCGCCTCAGGACCAGTTGTCAATCCCACCACTGGTGCAGCCGGTACAACCGCCGGATGCGCCAGCCGACTCGCAGAGTTCCCCAGTTCCTCCACCTCTCTCTCCTGGTGAGCAGCAGCAGTCAAGCAGTCCGGTGATGCCCGCCCCTGTGGTCCCACTGGTACCGACAGCACCTCTACCACCTCAGCCGCCTGCGTCGGCTTCTGACTTCACGGAGAAGCTGGTCCTTAGAAAAGGATTGAGGATCAGTTTTCCGATCACAAACGGATTGGATACACGCTGGCATTTGGTCGGCAATTACAACTTTATATGTAATATCGAGTACAACGATAACCGCGGATATCGATTCGATTGGCAGATGACTCATCCCGCTAGCATTGCCGGTCTTCGTGCTGTAGAGGCGGAAGATCGAAAGGATGCATATAAGGTAAGTTTCTTTTACCCAGCCAACGAATCACAATCATTGATAGGTTTCACGAGCATCGTCCGAATTTCCGACCACCTGTACCAACAGTTAAAAACAGGCCAGGTCACTAGATTCGAACTCGACGGACCTGAAAGTCCACTGGTCTACAAACGCGAAGTAAAACCTTTGCCTCACGAAATTGTCGCTGAAGGATATGAGAATGTCACCGTAATCATCGATGGCATGCGCCTTCCCGTTCGCGCCATCCGCGCGAAAACTGACGCGGGATGGACATATTGGATTCTGGATAATCCGAACTTTCCAATCATGCTGCAGGGCTCAGGACCATTTCAATGGAAAGAACTGAAGTTCGATTACGCTGATGGACTGTTCCGCCGATCACCGATAGGTAAGGGTGGTGGCGCCGGTGGTGACCTGAATAAGGCTAAACGTGAAGCCAACAACTTAATCAAACAGTTGAAGTCGAAGGGCCAAGCCACTTCTTACTTGATATTGTTCGATTTTGATTCGGATAAACTTAAGCCATTGTCGAAACAAATCTTGGATGAATTATCTAAGTACCTGATTTCGAGTCCGGACATCAGACTCTCTGTAGAAGGTCATACCTGCACAATCGGCGGCAAGAGCTATAACTTGAATCTCTCCGATCGCCGAGCGCACAGCGTGAAAAAATATCTGGTCGAATGCGGCGTCTCCGAAGAACGCATGAAACCTATCGGCTACGGCTTTGCAAAACCGGTCGCTTCGAATAAAACATCGAAGGGTCGAGCCCGCAATAGACGAGTCGTGTTCACCGAACTAAAATAATACAGAAGGTTGCCACGTGGGTCGGGTTGCCTTGTGGTGCAACGCCCTGTAGATCGGAACGCCCTGTGAGTCCGGTGGCCTTGTAGGGGCGCCTTGCAGGCGCCCAGCCGCTGGTTCGCGGATGACAAAATATTTCCATCTTACACCATATATGGTGCTTCCTTTTTCGTGAATAAACAGACAGCAGCGCGTTCACATATCGTCAACAAACCGACACCACCAACGGTGCCACTTCCAACTCCAACGTCACCCATTTCATCAATGCTCAAATTTCGCCCCCTCCGTTTCAAAACCTGAGGAAGAAAGTTCTTCATCGTTTTCGTAATTACCACACTGACAGCTTATGACTTTAGATATTAAATATAAGAGACTCACCTAGCTGGAATGCGAATGCCGCCCGAAGATCTGCCCAAACTGAGCAGTGGCGATAGCCTTGTCCGTGGTCGTTCTGAAAAGGACCCGGCGCAAGCTTTGTCGCAGTCAGTCATGCTCGAGATGCAGCTCAATTCGCAAAGGCAGCGCCTGGACGAGACCACCCTAACGAAGCTCATGCGCGAAGCAGATGTCGTGGTCGGAGGCACGGCTCAAGGCACTTATGAGCACGGCAAACAGGCACTGACAGACCCTTCCACTCTAGTAAAATTCGGCACCTCCGCCATAATCGCCACCGGTCTCACCGTCGCGCAGGGAAAAGCGGGACTGCTGAAGCTTTCAGCTCAAGTAGGCTCTATAGCTCTGGCTGGAGCATTTGCTAAAGATTTATATGGCAAGGGTGAGGAGACCTTTGGCATTATGAAGGACACCTGGAATACGCCAGAAAATACTCAAGCGAATAAGAAAGCTGTTGGCGACACACTCGGACCTTTCGTAGTCGACTTCGGAATCTACGGAGCCGGTGGTGCGGCAGGTATCGGAGCCGGCAAGTATGCATCCAAGAGATTCTTTGGTGGCGATTCACCATCTCGCGCCTTCCGGATGGAGCCAGAGACGGCAGGAATTGCGGGAAGCCGAGGAAAAACTGATTTTCTTGCAGTCCATCCAGAAGCGCCTAAACCCGGCATGCTAAGCAGAGAAGTCGGCACGTCCGGTTCCACCAGCAACGAGTTGGTAGCTAGACCGATGGCGAAATCAGTCAGCGTCGAAGGCGGATACAAACCTCATCCGGGCATGGCCGCCGCGGAGTTCGCGAGAAGACCCGCAGAGACACCGGGAATGCCATCGCGTACAACCGTTGAGATACCGGTCGTCGAGATGGGCAGTCCTGGAGTGAAGGTTCAAAACTTCCCGGCAGAGTCTCCAATGGCGAAAACTTTTGAGTCGGCATCACAGTCGCTCGGCAAAATCGAAGTGTTGTCAGTGAATGGTGAAAAGGTCAGCGCACAGACAGCAACGGCGGTATCACTGGGCGAAGGTCGGATGGTAACCAATCATCACGTCGTGGAGAATGCCGCAGACATCACGATCTTCGACAAAACAGGAAA
Organism: Obscuribacteraceae bacterium (SeqCode); assembly: GCA_044225915.1. GTDB lineage: Bacteria > Cyanobacteriota > Vampirovibrionia > Obscuribacterales > Obscuribacteraceae > JADYXR01. Next base: position 59,001 of record JBGAHZ010000014.1, on the reverse strand, counting down.
GCCTCACAAAGCTTACACTGTCGCATTCGATACGACACCAGATCTGGCAATCGTACAACTTCGAGATAGAACATCTTTCGATGCATTTGCCGAAGCAAAGTTCAAAAACCGAGATGGATACAAAGCACCAGAAGAAACTTCCGTGGTCGCTGTCGGGCATTTCGACAGCGCCAACAATCTGACTGCATCACCGGGAGTGATACCACACGACATGCGCCAAACACCCTTGGATCTCGGATTCAACGGTTCAATTCTAAATGGAAACAGTGGAGGCGGTCTGTTCACCTTCGACGGTGCGGTGATCGGAATCGTCAAGTCCGGCTTCCCTAACGGCAAAGCATTAGCCTCCCCAACATGGCAAATCGATCGCGTCAGCCGCTTTGGCGAACGTGTGCCACCGCCGGCAGTGAGTTCCGGTCAGGTCCACACAATCAGCGAATACAAGGTAACAGATGTCGGAGCAGCAAAAGCAAATGTTGCAAAACTGTTCGATACCGCACTAGAAGGAACGAAACCACCAGAGTTTTTCCACTCCAAAGTCAAACGGCTCCAGCTCCAGCTCGATGGACAAAAGCCTCAAGAGCTCGTTCTGCAAACTCAAATCACGCCAGCAAATTCAGAAGTAAACGTCAGACCGATTGCACTGGGAGGCAAACCAATCGAGGCTGACGCCATGTGGCCAGGCACTACGGTTCCCATCAAAGATTCACACCTCAGTCTGCAATTCGGACCGGGTCTGACCAGAGCCGAAATGCACACCGTCAACGATCCTCTCCACCTTTTACAGAACGGTTTCAACCACCGCAGCGAAGGCAACTATCTCGCCTCCCTGGTCCCAACAACAAAACTGGGCGCCGCCGGAAAAGAGAAGATCCAACTGCACTAATCCTTTTCCCTAGTTGAAGACGTCGCCACGGTTGAACGTCACGTCGCAAAATAGCGACGTGGGCGCTTGCAAAGCGCCCCTACAATTAAGCGTCGCAACGTTAGGCATCATGGCGCCGGAACGTTCCCGACCCATTCACGACGCTAGAACATTCACGGCGCTCCAACGTTGATGGCGCTCCAACGTTGATGGCGCTCCAACGTTGATGGCGAATAATTGTAGGGGCGCTTTGCAAGCGCCCATGCAGCTATTCCGCCTGATTACGCTTCCGCACGTACGCCACTAAATCCAATACCACACTACCTGCGATACCATCGAACGCCAAATTCTGCAAACATCATTTGCCCGACAGCGGCGGCGGTCCAATAGTATCTTCGCCCACTCCGCCCGGAGCCTTGCTCATCGAGTACCACTCATGAAGCTGCTTCAACGTCATGCTGCTATGCACTAAAAACTGTTCAAGCACGAGCATGTCATAGCGAGAAATTTTGGTTTCTCCACCATCCTCATCCTCTGATAAATTGATGATGGTATCAAAATACTTGGTGACGAGCCGCAGAACCTCATACTCTTCCGGCGAAAACGCCTGCGGATTCATCAGCGCGACCATTATCTCCTCGCGGCTGATCCCATCATTGTTCGGATCAAGTCTTGCGAAGTTCTTCTCCAGAAGCGCAATTATGGTCGGACCGTCAAGTTTCGTCTCTTCGTCGTCATCTGGTACAGCCGCACCAGAATTGCCCTGTTCGGTGCCCTGGATGAGCCACCGAATATCCGCCATCGCTTGTTGAGCTGCGTCTTCTCGTCTCTTGACCATGATTAGCTAATAGTCTCCGCCTATTAGGATAATATCAATCACTTGTGATTAATATCTGATCGTTACCCCTATATTCCCCGTTTTCACTAAAGAAATACCGCGATGCTCTTAGAAAACTCAAAGTCAGCCAAATTCACTCGACTGATGCAGATAAATAACTGTCTCGTTTCGTCCGGTAAGAGACGCCATAACCCACCGAGTCGCCACAGAACTTCCCATTCGGACGCGTAATCGACAAGATGCTTGTAATGCACATCGGCTTTCCGAGCCTGATCAAAGGAAATGCCATTGGCGTAAAACGCTGCTATCACGCAAGCTTCGCGCGACTGTTCGTCCTCGGAACAACAAATTTGATGAGCATCTTTCAATAGTTCCTTAGCGCGTTTACTTTTTGAACTAAACCACGTCAAAACCTTGTCGCGCTCAGGAATCGAATCCAATTCCGGGAGCTTTTTCATCAAAACCGAAGCATCAAATGAGCGCAAGCAATCAACCGATTGCGGCACCAGTTCTGCCACCGGTGAAAGTTTTGGTACTCCCGGGTCTGCAGATGTCTTCGCATTGTCCGGATTCGCCGAGTAAACGAGCTTGAACCAGGATTGATCCTTGGCTCGAAAGTTCTTGTATTCCCCACTGACGAAAAGCATCAGCACTCCGCTTTTGGGAGTCAGTGACTGATTGCATGAGTTGGCATTCTCGAAGTTGACCTGACCCACAAAAACCATCGGCTTTCCAGTTTTATCTTTCGGCCAATCAAGATTGTCGCTGCCAGGCGAGCCGCCCAGATAACTGGCACTTGGGTCAATCACGCAATCGACCGGCCGATAAAACAGCGCCGGCGTACTTATGGTCCAACTCCCGACCAGTTCTTGCAGCCGCGCACGAACGTCAGGATTTAATGCGGACAGAACGGAATCGTCGATAGGTAACATGGAAACATATTATCAGGGAAGAGTTGGCAAGCAATTTGAAGAGCTAAAATCATTTGGTGTCGCAGCGTCAGGAGATGTACATGCAATTCGTGAAAACGGCAGTGACAATGGCAGTCGCAGCAGTGCTGGCAAGTCCCGTTCCGGCTACTGCGGGTGATGATGTCACAAAACCCAAAGTCGAAATATTGACCGTCACTAGCAAGACAATTCAAGAAGGCAAAACAATCCCAGTCAACCATACCGGTGACGGCAAAGACATTTCGCCGGAACTGACTTGGTCAAAGGCACCGGCGACAGCGAAATCGATAGCAGTCACCTGTGAGGATCCCGATGCGCCGGGCGGCGTCTGGTTTCACTGGATTGCATTCAACTTGCCTCCGACTACAACCAACTTGAAGGAAGGCGTGGATCGAAAAGCGCCACTGGCAGGTGGTGGCGCGCAAGGCATCAACGACTTCGAGAACGTAGGTTATAACGGACCGGCTCCGCCAAAGGGTTCTGAGCATCACTACCAATTCAAAGTTTTTGCTCTAGATCAAAAATTGGATTTAAAACCAGGATGCGATAAAAAACAGTTTTATAAAGCTGTAGCCGGTCACGTTGTTGGTCGTGGGAAGTTGACCGGACTTTATAAGCGCCCTTAAGAAGCTCTCTTGCGACGGAGATGTTCTCGTGCAGAGGAGCAACGAAGACTGCAAGCACTACCCCATTAAATAAAGATTGAGAGCGGAAGTTTTATCGCCAAATTTCGTTATACAGATTATTATGAACAACCAGTCCCGCGCTCCGTTGGAGGAATATCGTGACTTTCGTCAAACGTGTGTTTCTATTCTTAGCGCTCAACTTTTTGATCGTCATGTCGATGTCGATCATCATGGCGATCTTCGGAGTGCAACCGTATCTGCAACAAGCCGGTCTTGATTACGTCAGTCTCGCATTTTTCTGTTTGATCTACGGATCGTGCGCGTCGATTATCTCGTTGTTTTTCTCGAAATCGATTGCTAAGTCAAACTATGGAGTGCAATTGATCGACGAACGCACAGGCGACGCCAGACTCCGAGAGCTGGTCAGCATTGTCTACGATCTAGCCAGGCGTGCAGGCATCGAAAAAATGCCCGAGGTGGGAATCTATCCTTCCTCAGACATCAACGCATTCGCTACCGGATTCAGCAAAAATAGCGCACTAGTGGCGGTATCGACCGGGTTGCTGAATTACATGGATCGTGAAGAAATCGAAGGTGTGCTCGGACACGAAATCAGTCACGTCGCAAACGGCGACATGGTGACAATGGCTTTACTTCAGGCGGTTGTAAACGCTTTCACGATGTTCCTCTCACGCGTGATCGCTTATGCGATTACTCGACCGCGAAACAGCGAGGAAAACAACAGACCGGGTTTGGTGTATTACCTCGCAACCTGGGTGCTCGACTTTGTTTTCATGACATTGGGTTCGATCCTCGTCGCAGCATACTCCAGACATAGAGAATTTCGAGCTGACGCCGGTGGTGCCAATCTAGCCGGTCCAAGAAAAATGCAGCATGCGCTGGAGAAATTGCGCTCGCAATTCGCTCAGATTCAACCAGTAGCAGGCTCAGCCAGCACATTGATGATTTCAAATAAACCGATTGGTCTTCTTGAGAGACTTTTCTCCTCACATCCACCTCTGGATGAGCGAATTAGACGCGTCTCGGAGATGCAATGAAGAAGCCATTTCCCAGAGGCTAACCGTCCAACGCACCGCATGTAATTGCAATTCATCCCTGAATGAGAAAAAGAGTTCGAGCCAAAGGTTTCGAACTCTTTTTTGATCGCTTATTTCATATGTGATATGTTAGCCAGGAACTATAGAAGCGGAATCTCATGGCTTTGGCGAAACACAAAATTGCAATTATCGTTATCACAATGTTCGGTGTTCTGGCATTTGCAATGCCATTTTCCAACTATTACTTGAAACGAAATACGATCGATGTGACCGGTGGCGTAGAAGAGTTCAAGCCCGTTTCGAAAATTATGCAAAATAAATGCGTGGACTGCCACACACCTGGAATGATCAGCGAACCGATTTATGCAAAACTGCCCGGCGCTAGCCAATTGATTCAAGCTGATATGGACGCCGCGCAACAGCAAATAATTTTTTCAAAAGAACATTTGAGTGGCGAAAAGGAATTCAGCAAACTTGACCTGGCACGCATACAGAATGTAGTGGAAAACAACGCTATGCCGATTTTGCCTTACAAATTGATGCACTGGGATGCCGGTCTATCAGCACCGGAGAAAGCCCAGGTCAACGCGTGGATTCAGGCACAGTCGAAGAAAAATGCGACGGTTCAACCGCCAACTAATTAGTAAGATGAAACGATAACGTAGACGGAATAAAAGAGGATGCAATGTCAAAAAGAGTGATACCACTTCAAAACTACCGAAGCAATTCGCTGCAAATCATAATGCCGATATTCGCCGCCATCGTTCTCTGCATTCCATCTGTCCAGGCGGCTGAAGTGAAACGCCAATGGACAGACAAACAAGCGATTCTTTCGATTGAAGAGTATTTCGACCTTTTTTTTGCAACGCGATTTCAAAACTTGAATCCTGCAGAGCCGACGACAGTCGACTTCGTACCAAACAAATCTGCAGATGACGCATTGATTTTCGTTGTCAGACCTGTCGTGACGCCAGACGTTGACCTCACCGATCAGTCCGAGCAAAAGGCGGAAATCGTCAACGGTTTTCGAGCCAACGTTAACAGGCAAGCCTTAACTCATATGGAACTGACAGGAAAGTTGTTGAAAGAAAGCTCAATCAAATCAAGATGGGCAGGAGCAACCGTCGAGAAAAACTTTGCCATTCGTTTTGTCAAAGCTGATAATGTACGACAGACAGTGGCTATAACGTCAAAAGGCAAAACAACATTTGACAAGGCTGAGATCAGTACCGCGAGCGCACTTTTGAAACCCCGCGCGGGCGAACTCTGGGTAGAGTAGGATAGACTTTTAATTACGATTACTGATCCCCCGATTCGTTTACATAGATTGAATTTGCAACGGGATTAACCAGGAGTGGAATTGAAAGACAACATCCTCTCGAAGATTTTCATATTCATCCCGCTCACTTGTGCGGGTCTGGTCGCAAACGCACCACCCGGGGATGCGCTGGAAGCCGGTCTTCGCAATCGAATAGAGATCACAACATCGTCTTCTCCAGAGCAAAGTCAACAAATTGTTCGTTCAAATTCAATTGATCGCGCCCACACTGTTTTGATTGCCAGAGCATCTTCCGAGTCCCGACTGATCGCTCAGAATGACGGAGGAGACTCTGCCGGTGGCACGATTACGCCTGACAAAATCCGCAAGGTCGTTGAAATCACACTGCGACAAAAGTGGCATGCACCGGCAGCAGCCGACGGCGCCAAAGCAGTCGTCTCCTTCAAGTTAATGAAAAACGGACAATTGTTTGGTGCTCCGTCGTTGAAAACTTCGGCAGGCAGCCCGGAGTTCGATCAAGCATGCATCGACGCAGCAGAGAAGGTCGCACCATTTCCAGCATTACCAAGCTATCTCAAGGACATCGCTTTCGTCGCGACCTTCCACGCCGGGAAGGCACCATGGGCGGAGCTTGCCGTTGATGAGGCCGCCAGTGGTGGCATGTCGTTAAACAGCTCATCGCAAAGCTCAAACTCCGGTCAATCGGGATGGACTCAGCCCTCGGGCAGTACCGGAAATAATGATGGAGGACTAGCGGCGACTGCGGCCGGTCAATCCGATTGGATCGATCCATCGGCAAGTGCCAATAGCGGTCAATCAGGATGGACTCAACCATCTGGAACTCAAGCTACTGGTGGTCAATCCGGATGGATTCAGCCATCCGGCTCGAATCCGCCGGAACAGCCTGACTTAAATGTCAACCCGGAGACTGGAGAACTGCAAGCACAACCACTAGGTTTGGCGAGCACAGCCCAGAGTTTAAACTCTCCGCCCGCGAAAGCACCGATTGCGTCCAGCGCTAACAAAACTGGGCAGGCAGCAGCTGGAAAACTTCCACCGAATAAAAATCAAAAACCACCTGTTCACACGACTGCTTCCGGCGCACCGAAAACACCGCAGACTGCTCAGAACAAGCCGGCGCAGGGGTCGCACAATAACCTTCCTCCACAACAAAACGCACAAATTCCACAACAGAACATGCAGAATCAACTGCAAAATAATTCTCAGCCGGCACAGACAGATATGTCAGGTTCGCAAGATCTGAGTCAGCGAGTGGTTTTGCTCAACAACAATGCGGTGGTGGCAATTGCCGACAACAACTACGAAACAGCAATCAAAAAATTAGAAGAAGCATTGAAGATCGATCCAACCTATCAGCAAGCGCGCACGAACCTGGCAATCGCTTACAACAACTACGGCTTGCAACTGAAGGATCGTCCTGACGACGCTATCAAAGTGTTTCACAAAGCATTCGCTCTCGATCCCGGGAATGAAAAAACCAAGGTAAATCTCGACACGATCATTCAGTATATGGGCAAAAATCCCAAAGTATTTAAGGACCGGCTGGACCTTGGAAACAAAGCGCTGAATCAAGGAGATCGGGTTGGAGCCCGAATTGAGTATGAAGCAGCATTAGCGATCAAACCTGACCCAATCACGCAGCAAAAATTGTATGCCATCATCAATGGTGCATCAGTTCAGCAAATAAATGCCAGCGGACAAAGTAATCAATCAAACCAAACTCATGGTCAACCATCGGTGAATCAACCGGGACATCCCGCCACTCCTGGAAAACCCGGTGGACATGCGGCAAAACCAATCCAACCAAAGTTCCCTGATGCTACTCAGGATAATACCGCTGATGGTGCACCGTCAGGAGTTTCTCAAAAGCTCGATACGATGTACAGAAACATCAAGAGCCTGGAGATGAAAACTTTTGGCAAACCATTCGAGTCGGATGACGTTCTCACAAGACTATCGAGACTCGAGCAAAAACTACTTGGAAAAGTTCAACAAGGAAAGCCGATGCGCAGACTGGATGCTTTGCTGATTTTGCAATAAGCATCTACTTTATTCGGTCATTAATTGTTTAAATGCGACGTAGACAATAAGATAGAATATCTGCACGAATTACTGTCGTTGGTCGTATGTGTACTTATCATGAAAAACAAACCCATCTCGGTATCTGTTCGGCGCGTGTCCACTGAATCTGTTCTGATTGCAATTGCAATTGCTTGTGGTTTTGCACTTGTAAGTGAAGCGCGAGCGGAGGTCACGAACCCGACGCACGAACGATCCGCGGCTGAGAAACCTGACCTGAAAACTTTGACCAACCCGCGTCATTTCCCGCCGGATCTGGCTCAAATGAATAAAGGTAGATTCGTTCAGCACACGCTGCCACCTATTCCGGGTGATGCCACTAGATTAGAGCATCCTGCCGAGGTCTACGGTGTAGATTACACCAAGCACCCTCCTCAACCACTTCGAATCGGGAATCAAGGTAACGATGTCAAAGTGGGAAAACCGGTAATCAGCGATACGACACGAACTTTGCACATCGTGGATGCGCACGGGAAGCTGAACGCAGCGTATTACTCGTATTTGAAAAACTTCCACGAAAAACCTTTTTCTGAAATCAAAGGGGTCGACCAAATTCTTCGCTTTGTCCTGATTGAGTCCGGTCACAAGCCCATCTTGATAAGCGTCAATTTCAAGTCGATGAATAACGGCACAGCTACAATCACGTCCAAAGAACTGGGCAAGGACAATCGTTTGGATAAAAACGAAACAACAGAGTTGACCAAGGAGCAGGCGGACTCGCTGTTGGACAAGGTCAATTATCCGGAACTCTGGAAAGAAGTGCCGTACAGTAAAAATTCCAGCGAATACGCTTATTGGATTTTGGAAAACTGGGACGGAAGAAGGACCTATCAAAGTGCAACACAGTACTTGCCGACCGATGGACTCATTAAGGAACTGGGCGACGAGTTACTGAGTTTAACGAATCTGCGTCCCGCCACTTCCACAACTCCGGCAAAACCTGTCACGCCCTAAAGACAAAGCTTTTGAACTAGTTGGGTTTGTTTTAGAGATGCCATATCACCATATACGGTGGCAATTCTCAATGTGCACGCTCGCATCTAACAAACTTTCGCAGATGAAATCGCTCATTTGTAAGCGTGAACACTTTCGAAATCCCTACTTGGCCCCGTGACCAGATTTTCATTAGATGACGTAATCAAGAGCTTAGCGACAGGCATTAAGCAGTTTTAAATGTCGCCTAAAAGCGACAAATCTTCATGTAAGTCACCTAACGAGAGGAACCACCAGTTTGGTGGCAAATATATTCAAGAGTTTGGATTTGCTGAGGACCGCATGATGACGAATAGAATGACACTCCTATCAACGCTAATTATCTTGGAATCATGCGCTATATCCATGCCGGCCCATGCCTGGCCTAACTTGGGAGCACTATTCAAAGGTGCGGCGACAATTAGCAAAACTGCAGGTGGTGCAGCAAAAGGGACTGCCGTAGCTGGTTCTGCCGCAAAAGTCGGTGGAGCAACGGCAGCCGGAGCCAGCAAAGCCGCGGCCGGCATTGGGGTAGGTGCGAGTCATGCCGCCTCTGGTGTCGGGAAAGCTACGGCAGCAGGTGCCATCGGAGCGGCCGCAGCACATGACGCAGCCGTGGGCGGTAGAGCTGCCGCAGCGGCTGTCGCTGTTGACGCTGCTGGCGCTTCCAGCACTGGCGGAAAGGTCGTATCAAAGGGCATCACGCCGACAACGAAAGTGCAAAAAGGCATAGCCCCGACCGCCAAGGTCACGACTAAGACCACAACGACGACTAAGACTAAAACGGCTATAGACGCTGCCAGCAACGCCGGCGGTCTAATACCAAGCAACGACGACGATGACGACAAGAAGTCACCGACACCTGGACGAGCTTCCGGCAGAAAAGGGAAATAGCTCAACAAGAATCGATTGGCTCGCTAGAACGCCTTTTCAGCATAGCGAACACACACACATTTAGATATTCATTCGGACAGTATTAATTGCCGACAGGTCCGTCGCCACCCTGAGGTCCGGCTTCAGGTGCGGGAGGCGGTGGATTTGGTTTGTCCGGCGGAGGTGGTGGTGGCGGTGGTGGCTCACTGTTCTTCCGCTGCTGCTGAAGGATAATCAGCAGCGCTGCGAGAACTTCATTGTTCTTGAGCGCACCGAGCTGTTCGTCGTCCTTGCCTTCACCTGCGAAAGTAGCCGATGGTACTGCCAACGAGAGCATTACCAGGACCAGACTAGAGAGAATTACACGTTTCATAAACACCGTTTCTAAATCTCGCGACACTTAGTAATAAGCGGACCTAAGCTTTTAGTTCGAAACAATTCACCAAACGCTTAATCGGTCAGGTGCGCCGAAGACTATTGTAATGCTGTTGCAAGGTTAGTATCCCATTAGCCTTTCTTAATCACATGATAACCAAGCGCAAAGACCGGATAATTACTCCTTTCCAGGGTAAACTTTTCCGGACTCATGACAACAAGCAACTGAGCTGTGCCACCAATTTCACAAGTCGAAAATGCAGTACGCGAAGAACCGACAACAACTCGGTTGGAAAATGCGTCGCGCGCCAACACTTCGTCTAACTCGTTGGCGAACAACGCATCGGCAGTATCCATCAAGTCAAACGCAAACGATGTCGCCAGAATGAGCGGGAAGTATGAACAGGTTCCAAGAAGCTCAGTCCTAACGAAGATAGCTATTGCGGCTCTAGCAGGCACAGTCCTCGGGCTTTCCGCTCCCGGTTACGACCAATGGTACCTCGCCTGGGTAGGTATCGCCCCGCTATTCGCGCTGATCTTTTCTGCGTCAACCTCGAAATCAGCGTTCGCGCGTTCATTTGCTTTCGGAGCGTGCTACAACCTGGTTTACTTACACTGGTTCCTTTCGCTAGATCCAGCCTGGGCCTGGTTTTCTCCAAAGTACACAATGGTGACTGCAGTATTTTGGTGGGCGTTCGCATCACTCCACCAGGGCACCATATTCGGTGTCTTTGCAGTGCTAGCTAGAAAAATTCCGATTACTGCCAACTCGATCAGGCGCGAAGCACTACCAGCTATCCTCGTCCTCCCAGTACTCTGGGTAATTCTGTTCAACAAAGTCGGCAATTCGCCGATGTTTGTCGGAATCCCATGGTCTATGGTGGAGTATTCTCAGTACAAAAACATAGCTCTTCTTCAAATAGCCAAGTACATCGGTGGTATCGGTATCGGTGCCACGATCATCATGGCAAATACAGCCTTATACCTGGTCGGCGCAAACCTGGCACAGAAATTCGACTGGTTTAAACAAGCTACTCGTTACAAACCGTCAGTGCGCGAGTGCGCACTCAGCGTTTCTCTCGTGACAATTTTGATCGCCGGGATTCTCTCGTACGGCAACTTTGCGTTAGCAAATCCAGCAAAAGTGGACCGTTCTCCGATCGCGATCTCGTTGATACAGGGCAATCTTGCAGGCTCTATCCATGGTACGGAGAGCCCTGAGGTAGTGACACGCTACGTCACGATGTCGCAGCAGGCGCCTCTTGGAGTCTGCCTCTGGACGGAGTGGGTTTTACCCATAAGTCTCAACAAAAACAAACCTATTCTAGATGCTCTCTCAGCACTTGCTGCATCACAGCGGAAAGACTGGTTGGTCGGCGCGCTGGAAAAGGACGGCACCGACACGTTCAACGCGATCTATGGCGTCTCGAGCAAGGGCACCGTCAGCAGTGCACCTTATCGAAAACGTTACCTGGTTCCCTTCGGTGAATTCTTGCCGGACTGGATGACGAAACTCGGAGTGCGTGGATTAATCGCCACCTGTTCACCACATCGATGCAGTCTTCAAAAAGGTACAAGTGCAAATGTAATCAATCTCCAGAGCGCCTCAGCCGGAGCGCTGATTTGTCTTGAAGTAGTATCACCTGAATTAGCCGCTGACAGCGTTCGCAACGGCGCGGAGATACTTACGGATTTAAGCAACACAACCTGGTTTACGTCTCCGGATGTAGGCAAACAACTGATTGCATTCTCAGTTATGCGTGCGGTGGAAACATCTCGCTCAGTATCATTCTGCACCACAACCGGGCCGTCTGCGATCGTTCACACGGACGGAAGAATCTTAGGAGTTACCAAGCCGCATCAAGCAGAGCTGCTCACCCACAGCACATACCGGCGGACTGATATCACACCATTTGTGAGATGGTTTCGCTAGATGTTCTCAATTCTCGACAGATCTACGATTTCAGAAACCTGGCAAACGCTGATCATCGGCATCGTTATGGTGGCAGGCGTTTTCTTTGCCACGGCCGAATTTCAAAAAATCATGACACTGATTTGTGATCTAGGCATCGAATCGAATACCGCAGTTTTGATCACCTGTTTGCAGTTGCCAAACACTGTTGTTTTCTGCCTTCCAGCAGGCGTGCTCCTCGCCACTGGGCTCGTGCTCTGGAGAAAGACATTTGACTACGAAATACTGGCGCTTTCCGTTGCGGGCGCAACCACCCTGCGCATAATCAGACCGTTTATCGTTTTGTCGGTAGCTGCCGCCGCGCTTTCCTTTTTCTTGAGCGATTCAATTGTTCCGGAGTCGAGACGAATTGCCAACAAACTCTTTTTCACCGGTGCGTTAAACTCGAATCTACCCAAAAGCGAAGCGTGTTTGACTTTCCTGCAGTTCGATGAATCGTCGAAAGATTCGCGCGTGAAGCAGATCCTCGTGGCGGGAAGAAATGTTGATAAGGAACTGAAGAACGTCGTTATCTTTGATATGTCACACACGAAAGTGCCAAAAGTGATTTGGGCAAGAACCGGCACTTGGTGTCGCGGGCAGTGGCAACTTCAGGATGGATATATTTACGAACTGTTTTCCGCAGAAACTCGACGGATAAACTCGCACTTCCAGAAGTTCACAGTTGATGCGATTGGACGCTTTATCAGCAAAGTTGAGAACCGCGGACCGCTGCCAACAGAACAAACGACAGCCGAGTTGAAAAAACAAATTCAGAAATACGAAGCTGAGGGAAAACCAGTACCGAATGTGGTGATGATCAGATACATTCGCAGATTCTCCCAACCAATTTCATGCCTATTCCTCGCATTTGCGGCGCTTCCCTTCTGCGTTGCAAAACCGCGAAAACGCAGCTATCTACCTCTTGCATATATCGGCATAGTGGTCACAGTCTACTTCATAGTCCAGCAAGCTTGTCTTTCGCTCGGCGACAATAACCGCTTGTCACCGGAGATCGCAGCCTGGGCTCCCGGTCTCTTGCCGTTCATAATCGGCGTAATCGCATATTTGATCGCCAAAGCCCGCCGGTAACGCAAATATTCATCAACGGACATCAGAGACCCACAATACATGAGGGTTAACCGTAGGGGCGCTTTGCAAGCGCCCAGGCTGCTAAATCCGGCCTTGTCGAAGCGAAACGGTGATTTCGAAATGTCCAGCACTAACCATTTTCCAGTTAAATAACGGCAGCAGTTGAATCGGGAACGAACGCGTTGTTTGACCTAGCGTGCAGTGTCCAGAACCGCGCGAAGTAATCCGGTGCGAGATACTGAAGCAAACGGTCTGCAACTGACGAAGTCAAATCGCGCACCTTCCCTTACCATGTCGAAATCCAGTTCAGGCAAGAGTCTATCGCCGTCATCGTCATTGCCGATTTGCAAAAAGCTCAGCGCGATCTCGTTTGGATTACTCATCTTCAAAGACGTTTCCACGATCAAATCTTTCAGCGAAGTTGGGCTCGCTGGAGCACCATCTGTGATGAAAACAATCGATAGCGGTTTTACATTCGCAAACTGTCTCTTACGATCGAAGTACTCTTGAACCACTGTTTTCAGCGCCTTCGTCGCATTGGTTCCGCCACCGGGTCTGTATTGATTGAAGATATCGGCAATCGAGTTCATCGAAACGTTATTGAACTCAGTAACACGACTGTCGAACAAAACCAGTTTTATATTGTTATTGACGCGCTGCAATTGCGAGGCGACGTGAAATGTCTGACGCTGACACCATTCCCATCGAGTGAGCGCACCGCCCCCCGGAACTCCGAAAAACATTCTCGTCATAGCAGCAGGCATGTTATCCGAAGGACAGTCAGCAGAACTCATACTTCCGGATTTGTCGATGATGATCACCACATCACGGTTGCTGATCCGCTTCAACTCATCGATACTCGCAACTGCGAAAGAACCAGACGCTGAGCCTTGCAACGGAGCCATGGTGTTACGGCTGGGCGGAGCAGAATAGGCCGTTTGTCTTGTCGGAACGAAACCATTTAAAAGCGCTTTGCCCAGATTCAACGCGTCGGCTTTTCCGAAAAGCGGCTGCGATGGTGGTTGAGCAGGCGCAGTCGTAGTCGTTCGTACAACAAATTGTTGGGGTTGGAAATCAGATGGACTTGCATAAGTTTGCTGAACAGAATTAGTCGACGAATAATTTTGCTGTCCGGAATTCGCTCGGGGATCCTGCTGGAAGCTTGCATAGGGATCAGCAGTTGACGCCCCTGAGACCGGCGGACGCTGGAGTCGGTATGACTGTTGGGCTGCGACATCAGGAACACAGCTCAGAAGAGTGAGTGCGGAAAGGGCCAGCGGTAATAATAAGGAGCGCACGAGAGAGTTGTCTCCACCATCAACGAAACAGGAGACGAACCTGCCGGTTGGTTGTTCCAATACGACTGGCGATTTCAATTACGGGCTTACCGGTAGTTCATATCATGGACGTTGTTCAAAGCTATCTCCAGGCAATCGTAGTCAGCGCAGCTTCAAACTTACCGATATGTTCTTTTAGTTCCTTCTTGCTCGGTGCATGAATCACAAACTCTTCGATCACCTGCCCCGATGAATCAGCGTCATAAAATATCCCAGCATACTGCCTTCCAGAGCGAAGAGAGCCACGGATATAGAGCACCGTACGTGATACCACGCGACGAGTGCTCGTTTCAATCAGATCAAAAACCGGACCGCCTGGAGCGCCTGGCTTTACGCTGTTGGTGTACTGATTGTTGCCCGCCGTTTCGTAATCCATCACATCGCGAAGCAGGATGATTTCCTGCGGAGTAAGCTTTTCGTCGCCAATCGCTGCTGGTTTTGCCGTCAAGATTTCTCGGAGTGCTTCAGCAGATGACTTATCGACTGGGTTTCCACGATACGAAAATGCCATCGTCACATCAGAGTCGCCGGTCAAGATAAAGGTACGCCGCCAACCTTCAGCCATAGGGTCAGGTTGTTGCGGCAGTTCAAACCAGCCATCTGATATGGAAATCGACTTCACACCGCCAATTTCAGAGAGTTTAATCATCGGAACCCTTACAAACTTGCTACCCGTTTTATTTGCCAACTGTTTTCAGTGCAATCGGCAACTAATGTTTTCTTTCAAGCCCAGTTGGAAACGATCAACTGTGGATTTTCATCATGCCCGAAGTCGTTGATTAACAGTCATCTTCCGAATTAACCAAAGGGTTTTGATATTACAGTATATCCAAACCCAAACTTGAAATTCCCTCAATCGCCACAAGATGAATGATTCCACGATTTTCTCGGTAAATTCCGAGCAAGCAAAACATCCCTCTTCCGCCGAATTTAATCCGGTAAGAGAACCAAAAGGGAACACTAAGTATATAAACTTTTGAATCACGTCATGAGTTAACAATTTTGGCTGAAGAGAAGCCCGAGAAGAAGCCCCAGCAAGCACCTGAGACCGACACTACCAGTTCGGAACGGCTTTCTGCGTGTCTCGACGATACCAAAAGTTCTAAAACCGAATCCACTCCAAAGCCTGGGGATTCCACCTCCGGCACAACCACGGACAATGGCAACGGTAATGGTAATGGCAACGGTAACGGCAAAGGCGCTGAGGCCCAGACCAAACCGCCTGAAGAACTGGCGGAATTCCAGGAACTTCTGAAAAAAGCGATCGGAGAGCTTCCAGCACCGGGAGCCGATGGTGGAAAGATCACTCATAGCAGCGACGGTGTTAAACGCGAGTTCCAACACGAGAAATTCGGGGCCGTAACCAGCACCAAAGGCGCCGATAGCATCACCACAACGTTCGGAAAGCTCGGACCGGAAGGGCTGAAAGAATTCACGTTAAAACCGGACGGTACCGGTCGCGCCAGCTATCAGGGACGCGGTGACGGTCTGCACTCGGAAGAATTCATCCGCCGCGATGGTGTCTTCGCCCACGTCAAAGACTTCGAGAACGGCAACAAAGAAGTGCGCGCTTTCAAAGGCGATGACATATTTATCCGCGGCAAGGATGAGCGAGGCGAATATAAGGGTCGAGAATACAAGCCGTCCGCTGACTCGACGATAAACCAACGAACGTATCCGGATGGCACGACGGTCACGACCTTCGAAGGAAAGAAGGGTCCGCACAACGCTGACCGCGTCATTCAAAAACCTGGTGAAAAGCCACAGTATGAAGTAGACGGAAAAATCGTCGATGTCGAAGACGACGCGACTGATCCTGTGGAAGTAGGCAGCAAGCGTCTTTCCAATGGTGACAATTTATCCATTCTCAGCGACGGAACCACAAAAGTCGCACCAGAACCAGCTGAAGCTCCCAAAGTGGCAGCGGTTATCGACCCGGTCACAGGGAAAGCAAAAGGAATCGGCGAAGTCGGAGACGAGGTCGACGAGAATGCAGACAATGTTGACGAGTCAGATGACCTCGACGATGTCGATGACACCGACAGCGGTGAAAAACCCGCCGAGCCCGCAGTAGAGGCTCCAGTCAGCCAGTCCCCTGATGGCAGAACAAAGACGTTTGCTGATGGTCGAACAGAAATAACCCCAGCAGATCCGAATAGTGATTTCGCCAAAATCGTCGTGAAGCCTGACGGAAAAGGCGGCATGATTATCGATCAGGAAAAAACCGAACTCAGCGAAAAAGGCAAAGCCAAAGATAAGGCCGCGCTGATCAAAGATCTTCAAGACGGCAAGACGCCTATCGATACAGTCAAGGACAAAACATCAGAACGCAAAACGTTTATCAACGGAAAAACCGAAACGTCATACAATCCACCACGCCTCGATGGTCTTACGAAGGAGACTTTCACTCCGCAAGGCGGGAAGGCATCAGAATCTCAGCGCGAATATGTTAGAGGCAGCAACAAACTAGTTGAAACAGACAAGGTTGGTCCTGACGGAAAGCTTATCACCAGCGAATCTAAAATGCTGGGCGAAAAGGGCCTGGTCACAACGCAGGTCCGCCATGCCGACGGCAAAGTTACAACAGAACTGACGGCGACATCGAGTGACGTCCTGAAAGATCGGCCATTTACCAGCTCAACATTCGATCCTAAAACAGGTGAAACCACCTATTTTAAAGATGGAAAAAAAGTCGACGGACTTCCTAAAGATCAGGCGATCGGGTCGTTCAAACTCGGCGAAGGACAGACGAAAACAATTTTCGCCGATGGTCGAAGCGAGACAACTTTCCCACCAAGCGACCCGCGTAGTAAGGAAACCACATATCCGCCAGGCGACAGAGAAGGAAGAATTAGCCGTGTGGACTTCCGAGATCCTGCCAAAAATCTTGGTTTGGCTGCCGAAACGAAGAGCTTTAAGGATGGCTTATATGGAACGTCTCAAGAGTTTATTCCGCCGCGCAGTGATGGCACCACAAAAACAACAGACTACTCTCGCGACCCGAAAGGTGAACATCCGGTTCGTCGCGAATCGAGCGGACAAGATCAGCGCGGCAAATTTGTCAGAAATGAATTTCAAGGTCCAGCCGACAAGGGCAAAGTTTCGCAACTGGAATACGCGGATGGCACAGTAGTCACATCCTTCGAGAAAGGAAGGATTGGGACCACGGTTTTCGAACCAGGTAAGCCTCCAAAAATTCTAGACCGCGGAGCGCCTCCCAAAGAAATCACTGACGCCAAGGAAAATGAACTGATTGCCAAAGTCGAGAGTGTCGACGGCAAAACCCAAACAACGTATGCCGATGGCAAACGGGTAACTGATTTCGGTGACGGGAAAAAACAAACAGATTATCCATTAAACGATCAATTGGGCCGCGTAAGCGATACCGAAGATTCGAAAGCCGGCACAAAAGTCACGAAGTTCAAGGACAGAACAGAAACCGAATTCAAGGATGGTTTCGACCCTGTAAAAAACAAAGACATGCTGCCGCCTGGCATGAAGATAGATGATACGCGTCTGCAAGGTGTCAACAAAGTAGTTGCGTACGATGCCGCAAATGCGCCAGCTGACAAAAAAGGCGCTATTCGACTGGAATACGACCCCAGTAAACGCAAAGACGCTACCGATGCCGACCTCACAGCACGCACAATTTTACCTGTCGATGCGAAAAATCCGGCAGGCAAACACGAAGAGCGCGAATACAACGGCACCACCGGTAGAACCAAGGAAACCGACGTCTACGACAAGTTCGGCGACCTCGCCTACACTGAAGGCGAAGGTAAAGAAAAGGGCACCGACAAAGCATTCAGCTACCGCAATTTTACCGACGACAGCGGACAGGAGTTGCAGCAGCGATATAACAGCGATGGTTCAGTCGTCACTACATTTAAGAACTCACTACCCGGGACTCTCAGCGCGACCTATGCAGAGATCGTCAGCAAACCCGGACAAAAACCCGGGGATCCACCGCAGGTTTTAGGTCGGCGTCACGGTGAGCAAACAGCAGAGCCGCTTAGCGCCGAAGAAGCAATGCAACCAATCAGTGAGGTCACCACCAACGGCGTCACAAGACAAATCTACGCTGACGGCAGTCGTGTCTCCACAGACAGTGGCAAGACAACCACAGAATTTCCACCAAATGACAAAGAAGGCAGGAAGTCAGAAGTTGTAAGTGCCGACCCTTCCAAAAATGGCGGAGTCAGAAAAGAAACCTACTTCAACGATCAAGATCCACAAAAACGAATTGTCTCACGGGAATTCGATCCGGTCAGAGGCAATGTCGCGACCGAAACGGAATACGCGGGTAAGGAAGGTCAACGCGTTATTGACCGGCAGAACAAAGAAGGCACGACTCTCGAAAAAGAAGTCGTCGATCGCACGGGCAAACAAATTTCTGTCGAGCGCCAGGGCAATGACGAGAATGGCAAGTTTTCCGAGCGGCGCGCCGGCGGCATTACCGAAAGACGATATGAGAACGGCAACTTCGTTGTCACCAACGACAGCGGCGAGGTTATCTCCCAGGGAAAATCGCAACCGTTCGAAAAAGGCGGCAGCAAAGGTTTCGTCGATGTCGATGATAAGACCGGTCTGGTCGTCGGTATGCGCTTTACTGAGGGACCACACGCCGGCGAATCGTATGGTGTCAAATATGGTGCTGATGGAAAGGCCGCTCAGATCACGGTCACAAAACCTGGAGCGAATGGTCAGCCACAAGAAACCGTCCTGACCAAGGATCAACAAGGCAAATGGCAGCCTGCGGACGGTCAGATACCTGGATTCGATAAGCTTCAAGATAAAGCCGATTTCCAATTGATGAAAAACGGCGATATCGTCGTCGACCAGGGAAATGGTATCAAAGAGTTTCTTAAAGCCGACGGCACAAAAGAAAAATACGACTTCAACGAATACTCAAAAGAGGTCAACGGCAAAAAAGAATTCTGGGATGGCTACAGCTGGAGAACACCGCTCAACGTCGAGAAAGTCGGAGACAAAACCGTTGTCACTTTCGAACCGATGGACGGTCGTCCTGTTAAAACCGAACGAGAAGCTGGAAGCGACAAGCTGTCCGTGCAATTCAAAGACGGCTCGAAATACGAAGCGGAATGGAAAGCGCAAAGACAAACTTTCACAGATGCCAGCGGCGCCAAGAAACAATTTTTCAACACAGGCGAAGTCGACAAAGACGGAAGACAAGTCTGGAAGCCGGGTAAGCTACTTGGCGAAAGTCAGGACAAGAGTATGTACAGGGTGGGATTTGATCCACCCGGACCGAAAGACGTAGTAGTTGATACCAAGACCGGACAGACAACCGCGAGCTACGAAGGTGGCGCCAAAGTAATCCGAAACAAAGACAACGGTATCGAACAAGTCCACTATCCCAACGGTCAAAAATATGCGTTTAAACGCGATCTGCGCGGACAGGTCACCGCGGTGGCAGGACCGGACGGCACTCAATATACAAGAAGGGGAGATACCGGTGCCGGTGGCGTTCCGAAATGGAATGTCGAGAAGCCCGGCGCAGCGCCTGGGATCTTTGAAGGCAATTTTACTCTCAACAACGGACAAATAGAACAAAAGGGCGCAGACGGCAAGACAACACTGGTTGAAACGAACGGACGAGCTGTCACTAAAGATGGTGACAAGATTGTTCAAGTAGTAGACAACCAGGGTCAGACCTGGCTGCCGGATGGACCGGCCGACGACAAGGGCGAGCAAACCTGGAAAGTGCCGGGTGACGAAAAGTCCGCCTTCAAAGGCAAGATCAAAATGCTGGAGGACGGCAGAGTCGCTGTCGAGCAAGCCGACGGCAGTCTGATGACGCGTAACAGCGACAAGTCCACATCCAAGTTAAACGCAAAGTTAGTCGAAACAGAGAGGCGCTACGACAATGGCGCTTACATTCTGCGTAACGACGACAACTCTTTAAAACAAACGCGAGATAAAAACGAAACAGTCCGCGACTACGAACACACATCGTCAGAGCAAGGTCCGGTAGTTTCAAAAGTTACAGTGACCGAAAAAGGCAAAGAGCCTCGCGTTACGGAGACCACAATTGGCGGACAACTGCGCGAGTTAAAGCCTGGTGCGAAGCCTGATTCCACAAATCCGGAAGACTTCGGTGCGAATGTTCGGTACGAACCGGACGGCACAAGAATCGCAGGTCAGCCCGATGGCAATAAAGAAACTGTCGTCACCGATCTGCATGGCAGCATCGATCGATACAAAGACAACAAACTGGTCGAATCGATCGTTTGCAGCCCTCTAGATAATTCCGTCAAGAAGATTGACAGTGCAGGAAGACTGGTTTCCGCCACCGACGACAGCGGAAAGCTCACTCGCGAGTTCGTATACAAAGACGAAGCTGGTAAGCCACCATCGAGGGTGCCTGCCGAAATCGTCGAAAAGCGTCCTGGCAAACCAGATGAAGTCTACACGCCGTCTGAAGAAGCGGGTGTTTTCAAACATACAAAAACTCGAGATGCAGCGGGTGAAAAACCAGGTAGCAACGAGAAAGCCGGTTTCGACCTCCAACTCGGAGATAAGCGCACGCAAAGAAAAGATGCGCCCGGTCTGCGCATCGACAAAGCAAATGGTGAAACACTTCTTACCGGCGCATATGGTGACGCGCAAATTTTGTCCAACAGCAGTGGGTTGTTGCAAGTTTTCGATCACGATGGTCAGCCGCGCGATTTCGTTCGTGAGCGGGATCTGCCTGACGGTGACAGGGCTCACCCGGATCAACTGCGCCGAATAGAACAGCATCAAGCTGGACCACCTCCCAAGAAAGTCGTTACCGATGAGATGGTGAAGATTGACGGCAAGGACGTCCTCGTCCCTGTCAAAAATCCGGACTCCAACGATCCCAAGCAGCGCTATAGCGTCGACCCAACAACCGGCAAGCCCAATGAACGCTCCGCTTACGACCCGATAACCGGCAACCGCACGATCACTCAGATCGGTCCTGACGGCAAAGAAACCGGATCTATCGAGACGCGACGGGACGGAACAAAAGTCCATCGCGACGCGAGCAATAAGGAGATAAAGCACGAACTTCCCGATCAGTCCACGAAGACATTCGAAGATGGAAAACTGACCAAGCATCAATTCAAAGATGGCTCCAACATAACTTACAACAAAGACACGGGATTAGCAGCCACCACCACTGATGTCTACGGCAACGAACGTTCCTTCAAATGGGAGGGCGCACCGCCCAACTCTCGCATCACCGAAGTGAAACTGAAGAAGGCCGGTGATAAAGAAGGCACGGTTGTCGAAAAAGCCGAGGGCGCAGGACCACTACGGACGGTGGCAGAACCGAAAACTCAAGTCGAATATGTTTTCCGCGGAGCAGAACCACTAGGACATAGAATCGAAACAGTTAAACCACCGACGCAACCAGGTGGCGAGCCGGCTGCGTATAAGGTCGAGAAAATCGACGGCACGGTAATTACCAAAGCTGAAGGTGGAACACCGGTCACCACAAATCGGTTCAAAGACAGTCAGGTTGCAAAACCTGAGACCGCTGACGGTACGCCACAAAAACAAGATGGAAAACTAACTCGCGGTGAGCGCCAAGAAAGCTTGATGCTCGCCAGAGACATCGTCATGTCGACCGGACCATTGACTCCGGAATTGCAGACCCGCATCGATAAGATGCTCAAATCTGCCGACGCAAAAGGTAATCGAGCTACAGTAGAACGCCTGTTGCAAGATCAAGTCGCAGCCCATTCGAAACTGCGAATGTCCTTCGAACAACAGGGCACCGGTGCTGACAAAAAGTTTGTAACCAGAATCGACGGTCAATCCGGCGCAGCTGCCGCCGGTCTGCCACAAGTAATGACACCCGGAGATCCAGCAGCGAAGCCGGGAGGCACTGCGGCGAAGCCGCCAAAAGCGGAAGCAGAGGTAGATTCCGAGGACTACGACACAGCAGGCGCCGATGATACTGACGAGTCGGAAGCGGCTTCGGAGGCAGACCCCGACGAAGTTCAATTCGTATCCACCGAAGTGGCACCCGAAGAAGCAGAGTCCGTGCCAGAAGAAGAGGTCGTGCCACAGGCCGAGGCACCACTGCCGGTGGGCGAGGTGCCAGTTGCCATCAACAATGACACGACTCTGGATCGCGCCAAAGCGATCTACGGAGATAAGCTTCCCGGGCTCACCGACGGAGCAAAACCAGACACACCAGAATTTAGAACTCAAACTCTGGCACGTAAATTCTATGATGCAAAAACCGACGGCGAACGCAGCCTCGCTTTAAAAGAACTGGCTCGGGAAGCCATTGGTGGCAATCAAAGTGCTCTTGCATCCGCGAGACAATTAGCCGTTGTCGATGCCACACTCGCGTTAAAGCAATCAGAGACCGGACAAGGCCGACAAGCCGAAGAGATGCGTACTCAAGCACTGGCTAGACTGGCAGAATTGTCGATTAACGTCCCTGAAGCAAAAACCGCACTAGATAGTTGGACTAAAGGTGATGGCGTTAATCCTCCGCTTTCAGCCGATTCTCTGGCATCTCGCGTTAAGCAGCGTGCTGAAGTGGATCGCAACCAGGAGCTGTTCGCAGATCAGTTCAAACAACAGAGACTGGTCGATGCACAACAAGACTTCCTTAGACTGGCTGATTCGCCGGAGGCGGAACAAGCTGCGCGTCAAGCAGAGCATCAAGCTAACGAAATCTTGAGGACCGGTGCCACCACACTGCCACCACTCTCCGAGATGAAGCTCAACATAGACGAAATCTCGAAGCAGAATGGAGACCTGGCTGTTCGCCGCAATCCAGAAGACATAGACAGATTGCGCGGAGAAATCGAAGAAAGCGGCGGTGACCTCGAAGCTTTCGACGCACAAGTCATCAAAGGTCTGAAAGATCAATCAGCGTATGTCGAGAAACTCAGCCAACAAACCGACAAGCTAATCGATCGAGCGACAAAACCAGAAGACAGACTCAAAGCAATCGCAGAGATGGAGCGCCTGCGAGATGCGCAGCTAGGAAACAGCAGGAAGACTTTTGGCGAGCAAATCGACCAGGCTAAGGCGTTAAACAAAGGTCTGGAATCGCTGGGCACCGATCCGAAAACTACTGCTCAGGCAGTGCAAGATCTAGCAGCGATGGCGAAGGGTCCTCCGGCAAATCCGATGGCGACAGAGTTCGTGAAACAACTCGGCGGCGACGCCGCAGTTCAAAAACTCCAAGCCGGTCTCAGATCAGATAAACCGGGAGAGGCAGCCAACGCGCTTTCTGATGTTCAAAACAAACTGAAACCAGCTCTCGACACCAAGTTGAATTCGATGCGTTTAGATCGAATCAACGAGCAATTGCCTCCAAATCCGACCATCGAAGATCTTGGTAAATTCCAGGAGGCTCTGAAGAAAGAGATTACGGCTGGCAATCAAGGTGCCGGAGACGCACTTCGTTGGGTGTCAGTCGCTAAGCCGCTCGTGGAACTCACCGCCGCGAAAAACCCGGTTGAGGCACAGAAGGCATTTGATGAAATTGCGAAACAGGCTCGCAATGGCAATCCTGAAGCCCACAAGGCGTTGAATGCATTAATTGCGGCCAATCGCGGAGCAGGCGAACAACTGGATGCGCTGCAAAATCCCGCCGGCAGCAAGTTGACAATCAAGACCCCTGATCTCAGCGCACTACCTGATGATGTGCGACGCATGGTGCAATCTCGATCGGCGATGCTTTTGACCAACGAAGTTAGAAACAACGGCGGACAATTTAGCAAGGCTGATGGAGTGGCACTGGAAGCCGCGCTCAGGTCGACGCGCGCCAATGGCGACAAACCGCAAGAAGCGCTCTACAAAAACATACTAGACAAAGCATTCACCGGAAAAGGCAGAGATAACGCGAGCGAACTGATTGCGCGTATGTCGGCAGGAGACGGACAGTACAAGAGCGATCGAGACGATGGCGGCACCGACACTTACGACGTCAACGGGCAGCTCGCGGCTACCGAGATCGACGGTAACAAAGAATTCTATGAAAACGGACTGCTTAAAAACGCAATCGATGCCGACGGCACAACTCGCATCTACAACAAAGACGGCAAGATCAGCTCGAGTTCCGATCCGACAAGCGGGCGCAGCCGCAATTACGAGTATGGTCCGGACAATCAGCTCAGTAAAATAGTTGACTCAAACGGCAGCAGTTTAACTCGCCAAGCTAATGGCGATTGGACTCACAAGAGCAAAGATGGCGTCGAGACCACGATCAAGAAGGATGACTTCAAAGGCATCGACGACAAAGGCAATCCAAAATACTTCGTCGAAGGAAAAACACTGGCTGGAAAACCAGTCTCCGGGCGCACTGAAGTGACAGACAATCTTGACGGTTCTTCAGTTGAAACTCGCGACGGAAGAATAACAAGAGTCACAGATGCGGCCGGTTTAACTCGCGAATACGACTACGATAAAACCACAGGCAAACTCAACTACTACAAAACCGCTGGAGGCGAAGAGTGGCGCGCAGAGAATCCGGAGGCGACAAAGTGGATCAAGACCAATGCGGACAAGTCGACTACAACGTGGCAAGGCACCCTTGAGCTGCAAGAGAACGGCGCTCTCAAAGAAACATACTTAGCCGACAACATCAAGGGTGTCTCACGGACATATGAGCTTAACGGCGGGTTTACAACGCTCAATCCCGACCAGTCGGTCCGCGAAGTATACACCGCCCGTGGTGAACGTTATCAGTTCGAACGCAACAAAGAAAATCCAAAACAGATCGATACTGTCAAAATGCCTGACGGCAGTGTCCTCACAAGACAGGGCAAGGATGATGCTTCCGGTCTGGACAAATGGAAGGTCACAAAAGACGGAAAAGATGCCGGCACGTTAAATGCTTCTTTCGATCTGAAGGATGGGACGGTCACGAAGACCACCGCCGATAGCATCGCCAGTATTTCGGCAAACGGCAAGACTGTTACCGTTGACAAAAACAATCCGGAACGCGTTCTCAAAGAGGAGCGCCCGGACGGCACTTCAACCGAGTATTTATTCGAAAACGGTGTCGCCGGCGGACGAGTAGAACGCAACGCCGACAAATCAGTCACCACGTATGACAAAGAAGGCGCCATCAAACACGTATTGATGGCTAATGGGCAAGAACGCACATTCGAGCACTCGGTAGCCCCGGATGGCCGCCGATTCGTTTCCAGAATCTCGGAATCAAACGGAACAGAGTGGAGATCTCAGGACGGCATCAAGTATTCGCGCACCGGTGCCAACGACGAGTTTGCAGGAAATCTCACAGTATTCCCCGACGGCAAATACACAATCGACACCACTCGCGGTACCAGCTTCGTTCGTGACTCCAACAATGTAATTTCCGTGCTCGACAAGACCGGACCGAATCCACCCGGACCGCGAGAGATGGTGAGATTGAACGATGACGGCTCTCGACTGCAGCGAGGCCTCAACGGTCAATTCGAAACAATCATCGACGCCGCAGGCAAAAAGACAGACATCAAGTCAGGTCCGGACGGCAAGATTTCAGAAATAAAAGATCCGGATGGAAAAGTTTGGACCAGTTCCGACGGAAAGAACTTCACCCTGCAGGGCGATGATAAACAGAAGCGCGAGGAATCGTTCGATCCTAAAGATGGAACGAGGAGAACAATCGAACGCAAAGCCGATGGCTCTGTAGACAAAGAAACAATCCGAAGACTGGACGGTTCCACGATAGTCAAAGACGGCCAGGGTCGCGTCAACACTGTAACCGATCGCCTTGGCAGAGTCAGCGAATTCAAATACAAAGACGCAACATCGAAAGAACCTTACGAGATAACGCGCACCGTCAATGGTGACAAGTCAGTTTACGCAACAACAGATGGTGGCAAGAACTGGACGCTTAATGGCGCTGTGGCCAAACCAATGTCCATCAGCGTCGACGATACCGGAAAGCTCGTAACCAGAGAAGGTGGAAAAGAACAATCCTTCAGGCCGGACGGCTCGACCGAGATAAAAGAAAACGGCAAAACCAGAGTCGAAATCACACAGCGTGATGGCACCACCGTAGTGAAAAACGAAAACGGATTGATCTCCGAGATCCGTTTGAAAAACGGTGAGACTCGTAAGTTCGAATATGATAAACAGGGTCAAATGATTGGGCAAACCGATACCAAAGGTGTGCACTGGTCGAGAACCGATACGAAGAGTAATGTTTGGACAAACGATAAAGGTGAGGAGCGCAGATTCACACCTGAGATCGGTGAGACCGGCGCATTCCGTGAAACATATTCTGACAAGTCCAGCAAAATTTTTAAGCAAGACGGTTCAGAAATTCTAGCCAACAGCAAAGGTTTGATCACAGATGTAATCGAGCCGGAACAAGTCTTACCGCAAGTAGTGAATAATAGAACTGGTGAACTCGTCGCCGCCATCGGGCGAAAAGATGGTGCGGCAGTAGAGCGAATTCTCGCCAGCTCCAGCAACTTGGAACGCAAAGCAATCGCCGAAGCATTCAAAGCAAAAGATCCAAAAACTGATTTGGAAACCGAAATTAGAAAGCACATTGGCGAGCCCGATTTGTCTAAATCGCTAGCCGCACTCAAAGCGGACAGACCCGGTGATCGCGTTCGCCATTCGTTCAAGTTTGACGACAAGAACAACATGATCGAAGTGACCGAAGGCAAGCCCGGCAAAGAGCAAACATACAAATTGGTCGAACCGCCGAGCAGCCCAACAGCGATGGGCAAATGGCAAGGTCCGGACGGCAAGATCGTAGAAGCGCGCTTCCAGGTGCTTCCTGACGGCGCTGTATTCAAAGAGATGATGAAGGACGGTAAAAAAGAGACCACCCTCCGCACCACTGACAGTACCGAAAAAGTCTTCCGCGATGGTAAAGTTGTCAGCACTACCGGTAGTGACGGCGTCACCCACGAGCAAGCGAAGCTATCCGTGCGAGCTGCCGACGGAAAAGTCGAAGTCAAAGATGTTTTGGCGATCAAACAGCCCGACGGTCAAACTCAGTATATGGACATGTCCGCGAAACCTGGACCGAAAATTGTCGGTGTTCGCGGCGCCGATGGCACCACTTTCATCCAGGACGACGGCAAGGTAACGCAGGTTCAAGACAAAGACGGCAAGGTTGTTGCAGACTTCACTTACACAAACGGGAAACTGACCAGTTACAAAGTCGCCGGTCGAGAGCAAGCTGTAGAGCCCGGCACCGCAGAAGCCTTCGTCAAACTGAGCCCCGACAACACCAAAGTTGAAGTGGTCATGAAGGGCGAAGCCATCTATGGAAAACAACAAACCGTCGTGCAGATGGATGGCACCAAAGAAATTACAGATGCACATGGTGGCAAGCGCATCTTCAATCCAGCAGGTCAAATGGTCGACGCCTACAACGGTTTAGCAAAAACCGGTTACAGGCTGACCTGGAATGCCGATGGTAGCGTCAAATCAACACAGCGATACACAGACCAGGGTGTCGGTGCCGTCTGGACGCGGCAGGGCGGATACAACTCTAATCACTGGACGAATGAAAAAGGTGAATCCTGGCATGGTCAAGTTTTCGCGGATGCCAACGGAAACTACAGAGAAATACCGGCCGATTTTAACGGCGAACACAGACGATTCTATCTCGACAGACCGGAACAAGTAGCCAAAGGCAGTGATGTCAGAGCCGCTTCCGACCGCATAGAGTACGCGTTCAACGGTGGCACCGGTTGGACGACTTCCGGCGATATTCAAAACGTCAAAAACGAAATTGAAGGCAAAAACAAACTATATAGAGAACTGCTTGAACACGACTGGAACACCAGACACGGAATACCAAAATATAACTGGACTCTGGTATCTGAATTCAAAGACGAACTCTCGAAAAATCAAGTGATCGAATTCACTGGACTTTTGAGACGGGAAGATGACCGCCCTGACTATGCCGGGGACTTGTTGAAGAACGTACGAGAAGCTAGTGAACTCGGCTCGCTGTTCCGAGAGTCAGGACTATCGCAATCGCAAATTGAAAAGAACATTCGCGACATGCTGAGAGAGCGCGATAGTAAGGAATTGACAGAACTTGATCGAGCAGCACAAGAACGGCAGAGAATAATCGAGCCGGGCAAGAAAGCGAAATCGCTTCAAGAGATGACGGTCACGAATGAGGATCTGTCGAAGAAAACTAGAGATGCCAATGAGATCTACATCAGAGGAAAGGATTTCCGAACTGTCGAGGATACCTTAAAGCTATCCGAAATCGCTCTCAAAAATGCGGACCTCGACATGTTCCACGAGGTCTGGGCCGGCGCATCTGATGAGGCTCGGCTGAAGTTCTTCGAAACTGCCGGACCGGATGGATTGAAAGGAAAGGAACGGATCGAAAAAGTATTTGGTCCGGGAATTTGGCCGTTCAATTCAACAACTGATCTCAATCGCGCCATGGACTTCGCCAAACTCGGAGAGACAAGCCTGGCGACAAAGGTTTCAGAAAACACCAGCTTCTGGGGTGACAACGAAACTGAAATTGAAAAAGCCGCGCGCGAACTTCCGCCGAAACAAAGAGAACTCTATCTGCGTGGTCGGATGTTGGAACTCGGACTGACCGAGGACAAGCCTACCAAGCCAGTTAAGAACCCAGCTGACTTCACCACGGAAGAAAAGGCACTTTACGCTCGTGGCAAAGCTCTAATCGACGGAACAGAAAAAATCGCGTTTAAACCACATCCTAACGATGTGCCGGATTCGGAACGCGCAGACTATGTCAGAGGACACGAGATCTCGAGATATAGACCACCTGTCAATCGCGAAAATCTGAAACCTGAAGACAAAAAGGCAATAGAAGTATTTGATCGAATCACCAAGCAATCGGTAGAAGATCAAAAAGCGATGGACTTCTACGTCGGTCATAGAAAAGATGAGAGCTTCGACAAAGAAGCTCGAGAATTCTTCAAGAAATCGCAGAAAGCATTCGAGCGCGCTGGTAACGAATCGGAGCAATTGAGCTGGGATGCGCTTGCCGCCTACAAGGGCGACAACATGCTCAGTGCGCTGTTTAAACACAAAGGTTTCTGGTCTGATTCATCAACGCACGACGTGATGAAGACAATTGAAGGCATGAGTTCCACTGATTGGGAACGCTTGCAGCATGCCCGCGCTGAGTTTATCGCATCCGGAAAGGATCTGAAGAAAGCGATTGAAGACCCGAGATCAACAGTTGTTGAAGGCAACTATTACGTTGATACCATGCGACTGCTGCACACCTTCGCCAATGGCTCCGTAGAAAAGCAAGGCGAGAAGTCTGCGTTGAAACCGCATGAGAAGAGCGAGATTCAACGAACAATCGATCTTATCAACAAGAAATTAGATCAACAAGCATTTAAGACTCCGGAAGACACAGCCAAAATCGCACTGGGCAAGACACTTGCAGACAATGGATTTGATCCAAGCGGTTTAAACAAAGATCAAAAAGCGGCATTAGCAGAATTCTCATCACGTGGAGACACGCCTGATTTTGCCACCATGGATGCTGCGCAGAAAACGCGTTACCAGGAAGGAAAACAACTCGCCGAACAAATCACCGCGTTTAAAACCTATCAAGATAGTCAGAAGTACGAGCTCGGTAAGAAAGTATTCGATGAGAACAAAATCTCGCCGGATAAGATGACTCAAGAACACACCAAGGCCGTCGGAGTGTATCGTCAAGTAAGTAGTGCTGGTGCAGATCCCGAGAAACTTCCGGACGATCAGAAAGCTCTGTATAAACAAGGTAAAGAGCTCGTCGAAAAGATGGAAGCTCTCGAATTCTATAAACAAAAAGCGTACGACGCTGCAGCGAAATCAGGCAATCGCGATCTGCGCAGCGCAATCGAAGACAATCTGCGCTGGTACGACGACAAAGAAGACAACATCTTCGAAGCGATTCAGAAGATGACTCCGGAAGATCTGCAAAAGTGGAAAGACATCGGAGAAAAATACGGAAAGGATATTCTCGAAAAACCTGGAAAGTGGAAAGATCTGCCTGATGAAGAACGGCAAATTTTGCGACGATTGAGCGATAACACGGCGGTAAGTCGATTCAGTTCTTCCGAATGGGCCGTCGCTAAAGGTCTTTTGCAGCAGGCCATCGAAGGCAAACAGCCGAAGATGGAAATCATGGATAAACTTCGTCGCGAGAATTCGCACTGGTTCTACGACGAAGCGCAAGTCGTGCGCGACATCTCCAAAGCCATTAAAGACGATCCGGGACTGCGCGATCGGATTAATAATCCGCGCACGCCGGAGCAACTCCAGCGCGCGTTTGAATTAAGTTCTTCGCTGCGAGCAGACCAACGCTATCTGCTTGAACAAGCTAAAGGCAAAGGCGAATTGGATCAGGAATTGACCAAGCAAGCCGAAGCGATGAACAAAGATAATCCAACACTCAAAGTGACGGCTGCGGAGTTGAAGCAGGCATATGAGTTGCCACCGGAGTACAGGAAGCAATTACTTGAGGCTCGCAATTCAGGTGGAGATTCAGCATTCCAAGCCAAGCTCAAAGACTTGTCTTCGAAGGAAACCAAATACTCGTCTGAGTTCAAGAAAGCAGCAGAAAAAGCAATCGGTTCCGGTGACTATAAGGAGTACATCGAACCACTATTGCGCGATGGCAAACTTGACCTAGAAAAGGTTCAAAAGTTGAACCGATCGATCTGGGGCGACGATGAACAAGGTTCGTATAAAGATGCGGCGTCAGTAGGAGCAGCGCTTTCAGTTCAGGAACGCGAACATCACCGCGATTCAGGAAAACTAGATATTGCCTTCCGCCATCTCAGCGACAACGAGAAGAAAATCGCGGTCAACGCATTCATGCAAGGTGAGTTCCGTCCGGAGGACAAACTTCGCAGTTATATGGTCGGTCTTGGCACTAGCGAGGATGAGATCAAGCAAGTACTCGCTGAAGTGCGAAATCGTGAAACTGCAAAAACAGAACTGGAGAAATCGCATCCAGGAATGCAGATCACTGACGAGATGGTTACCGACGAAGTCAATCGGAAGATCGATACTCTCAAATCCGAATATCAAAGAAAATACGGAGACAATCTCGAAGGCGATTTCCGTTCTGAAATGAGCGGACAAGATTTGCGAGATTCGCTTAAGGGAATTCGCAGAGAAGCACGAGACTCGCTAGAGGCATCATTCATGGCCCGGAAGGTCCTTGAAGACACTTATGGGCTCGGCACCTGGCTGGTCGACAACACATTCCTGGGGGATGGCACGACTCAGGGTCTCAACGATTCGTATGAGCGCATGATGGGCCGCATCGAAGAAGCCGGTCGCGATCCGGATAAGGTCTACACGGCACAAGAAGCCAGAGAAGATCTAGCTCGAGTCGATGAAGCTCAGAAGTCGAACATTGAATCGCAGAACTTTATTGTTGATACCGCGGTTGATGCCGTCATTACGATAGCCGCGATCGCAGCAGCCATCCCTAGCGTGGGTGGAAGTCTGGTAGCACTTGGTGCTAACATCGCAAGCAAAATTCCGGCAGGCGCGCGAGTCGTAGCCGCCATTGCAAGAACAGCCACGGTTCTGAACCGCACCAAATATGGTGTTAACGCTGCCTGGGCAGTGGGCGGCGGCATGTTTAAAGTCGGTGCAAAATCCGCCATTATCACCGGTCATGACGAGCAGGGCCTGGACTTCCTCACCGGCGCAGCCAGCGGTTTCTTCAATGCCGACGTCGGTTTGTTTGCCAAGAAGAGTGCAGGCATGGTTGCAGAGCAAGTCGGCGCGCAATTAGGCAAAGGTGCCGGAAAAGAATTCGCAGAACAAGTGCTGAAGGAAGGCTTGGATGTAGCTACGAGAGAGGCGCTCGAACAGTCGGGACAAAAGGTCCTGAGAGAAGGAGCAGAGAAAACGCTCAGCTCGGTTGAGAAACTTGCCAGTGACGCTATTAAGGGTGCAGATCCAAAACGCGGTTTAATGAATCTTGCCGACGATATGGTCAGCAAGTCTCTGGCTCCGGAGTTGAGAGAAAAAGTCGTCGCCCAGTTGCAGGCGAATATAGAACGGACGTTCAATGCATCAGTGGAACAGCAAAAAGCACTGCTGACCAATATGTTCCTTAGAGAAGTTAAGTGGAACATGGAGCAAGGCATGAAAGCCGGCTTCTTCAGCACGTTGCCAACGCTTGATACCAATGCCGGTGTCGACGGAATGATGCAACAGCTAGCAATGGGAACCGGCATGGGCGCAGGCATGGGTGGTGGTTTCACCGTCGGTTTTGCAGCCGCAGGAAAAGCATTGCATTATGCAAACAACGGCAGAATTTACGCACAGGAGAAACTGGGCTGGAGCAAGAAAGCACCTGATGGTGCGACTGTGCACGTCGATGGCGCGGGAGGCGGACACCATGCGGACGCCAATGCAGACGGCAGACTGCAAGAGCGACTGCCCGATCCACCAGCAGACAAGCACCCAGGTGGCAAACCCTCAACCGCAGTTGATGATACCTTCTATGGTGTCGACCCCGGGCAGCAAGTCAGACTCGATCCAGGAATCAACGTTCTAGTCGAAGACGGCAACGCCGTAGCTGCTGGTGTCGGCGATGGTGCCAACCATGTGGTGGCAAGCGGAAGAAAAGCAAACGCCACGGTGAGCGGTGACTCTGTCGTAGCGGCACATGACGGAGCCACAATCACGGCTTCGGGTCGGTCTAAAGCATCGCTGCATGGCGATAGCCAGGGCATGTTCTACGAAAATTCAGTAGCTACACTCAATGACAAGTCGATCGCGAGAGCCGGCGAATTCTCAACCGTCATAGCCAATGACCACTCACAAGTGGAAGTGGCGAAGTCTCTGCTTAAGAGCAAACCCGACGTAGTTCTCAATCAACACGCGTCGGCCGAGATTCACTCATCGGCAAGAGTATGGGGCAATGGACCGGATACCAACATCAACGTGCATGCCGGTGCAAGCGACGTAGACATTCAAATCAAGAACGGTCGTGTTGATGTCGCCGATGGTGCCAACGCAAACATCTCAGGAAGTGGCGAAGTAAAGGTTTCCGGCCAAGGCAAAGTAACGGTCGACGTTCCTGAAGGTGAAACACTCAAAGTCGTGGTCAAATCCGGCGATCCCACAATAGAATTGGCCCACGGCAGCAAGGGTAAAGTCGAATTGGTCGGTGCGGACGGCGCGCCGTTGAACAAGACATTGAAGCGTTTGGATCCGCCGCCGACGGTTCTCGATCCATTCTCAGGCGGCGCTCTGGGCAGAGAAAACGCAGTCGACCTTCTGCACGAAGGAACGATCAAAACCGTCAAAGAATTCGACATGGGTCAAGAGCCGATCGCGGTCTTCCAGGCGGTTCAAAAAGGTGCAGATGGAGTTGAGCGTCCAGTCATCGTGCGCACCGGACGACCACCCGGAGCCGAGCTACCGGAGCCGGTTCTCAAACGGTTCGAGATGGAACAAAAAGCTCATGCGGCCAGCAGTGCTATTAATGGCGAACCTGGTCGTTATCCGGCTGCCACCATCCGTGAGGTCGAGATCAACGGCGTCAAAGTGAAGGCAGTCGTTCAAGAGCACGCCGGACAGATCCTCAAAGAGTTCCGTGAGACTCCGCAATTCCGCAACATGACGGATGCGCAAAGAGCTACGTTCGCAAAGAGCATGGAAGAGGCAATTGCCGAGCGCCACATAATGGGCGATAACGATTTCCACGCCAACAATTTCGTGGTTTCGAAAAATGCCAACGGTGATTTTGTAGTCGCAAACATTGACTATGGTCGCGCCTTCGATAGAAAGCTGATACCGGATTGGGGAATTGGTGGAATCGGTCGCGAAGTCAGCTTCGGCGAGTTCGCCGGCCAACCTCTGACTCCAGAAGGTCGTGCAAAAATTCAGAAATTCTACGACACTGTCCACGCACAAACGCCGGAAGGACAGGCGATGAGACAATCTCTGAAGGATGCCGGTCTCGACGATCTCGACGTCGCTCGCATGCGAAAACGCGCTGAAGTTTTGCTTCAAAACGGTTTCCCTCCAAGAGACGGCTACATCATTGGCTCGGGAGAAGCGCAGCCACGCTTGAAGTCGGCAGCCGACGTTCCATCTGACGGAGCATATTCACCACAGATTCCACGAGTGGGTAAAGCGGAACTTGCCGCGATGGGCGCGGAAACACCGGCTCTGGCTAAGGAAGTCGCTGAAGAGTTCAGCCCGAGAATGGCGAAAGTCAGAGAAACATGGAAAGAAGATCTGACCCCGATGGTTCAACGCGCAGCAGAACTGCAACCGCAGGTCGATGCCGCTCGTGTTGCACTCGATGCAGAAATTGCCAAAGTCAAGGCTAAGGGCGCAAGCGATGCCGATATTGCACTGGCTAGAACAGACAAAAATCATCCGCTTAATGAACAAGCGAAACTGCATGACACCAATACCAAGTGGCAAAAGCTCGCCGATGAACACCAGGCTAATACGAAGCGCATAAATGACGTAACGCAATTTAGACGCGACCAACTACAAGAAGAATTGAACGCGTTTATAAAAGAACGCAACCTGAAAAATCCTGACCATCCTTTGCCACCACTGACAGTTCAACTGGCAGAGCACATGCACGCTGCTGGCGGATACAGCTTCGGCGAGGGCGTGCTTGTTTTACCGAAGGCCGATCTAGTGGGCAGCCAGGGTGCAGCTGGATTGTCGCGGGCCACTTTCCACGAGATGGTACACGCACAACAGGACATGGACATTATCCGGGCGTCTATCCAGGCAACCACAGCTGGTGGCAAGCCGTTTGACGTCAAAGCTATTAGCGAGCATTACAAAGCCGCTACCGGTAAAGATCTCAACGAGAAATGGTTGCAATCAGTTCACAACCAAACGCAAAATGCTCCACCACTAACTCCGAAGCAACTGCAACGCGCAGCCGAACTTGCCTCGGAAGTAAAGGCATCACAACCGGTGGCAGCCAAATCGTCAGAACTGGGCAACACCGCGCGTATTCTGCACTCACGCGCACAAGAGCTAAGAAATGCTCACGACCCGCAAGCGCTCAATCGCCTGATGAAAGACCTGAGCGACCCTGTTCGCGGTCCGAATTTGAGCAAACATTTGTTCGGAGATACGGTGCCGGACAATGTGCAAAAGATGTTGAAGGATTGGCAAGCCCTTCCAAAAGACCCATCAGGACTAGCTAAAGGATTTAAAGCAGAACCGAAGGCGCGTACGGAATTGGCGAGCAAATTCGAGCACACGCGTGATTCAGTCAACGCGCAGCATAAGAAATTGATCGATGACTATGCCACCACTCGATTGGAGAAGGAAGGATACGGTTTCGATTCTCAAGTCAAAGAGCCGCATGAACTGCCGCCTGTATTCAAGGCCGCAGAACCAGCACGAGTCACCGATGGCGGTCAACCGGCCAAGCCGCAAACTGTCGAAGAGATGCGAGCAGACACACTTGCCCGCATGGAAGCTGAAAGTTCGTTCCGCTACTCGGACGACATCAAGAGGAATTTGAAACAGACTCCAGGCGGTCCGGATAAAGTTCAAGAAGCAATATTCGACGAAATCCAAGCTCACCTCAATCGCAAAGGACCAGGCGGCACTCCGTCACTCGCCGATCAAGGCTGGCGCATCATGCAAAGCCAGAAGAACTCTGTAGCCGACCTCGCTAAAGCCGACTACATTTTGGTAAACACTAAAACCGGCAACTATCACATAGTTGATGCGACCGCGCAACAGAAGAGTCAAAACATCGTTAAACGGATCGAGTGGAACAACACTCACGTGGATCAACAAACCATGACTCTTTCACAGACCGGTATCGATAAAGTCAGAGAAAGAATCGATGCAATGGTTAAAGAACCAACATCGTTGAACGTCGTCGATCATCCGCCACCATCCTTGCGCAGAGCCAGTTTGCAAGACGGCATGGATCAAGTAAAAGCCTTCCGTCATGCGTTAAGCCAATCGGATGATCCAAACGTGAGAGCTTTCGGCGCTCGCGATCTGCAAGGCGTAGAGGACTTCCACAGACACAAGATCAGACAAAGTGGTCCGGAATACAAAGCCGCTCAAGCCAAAATGACGGCGGAGACTGACAAGCAATTGCATGAAGCAACGCGTGAATTGCTCGGCTTAAAAGGTGACAAAGGCAAAAAAGCATTCACTGAGACTACGCTTCTCGACAAGCCCGGTGAAGTCAGCATCGATCGAAACACGATCAACGTTCAAAGAGGGCAAGATCGATTTAGCGCTCCGGTTGACTCACAAAGAGTTCAAGACGTATTCAACCAAGAGTACTTGAACGCGCTCAATGAAGCCAGCAAACTTCCACCGAAGGAAGCCGCTGCAAGACGGGCAGAACTGCAAGCGATCAAGCAGCAGATGACGGAAGGTAAGATCATCGAGCGCACCGCAGCGCGTTTGAGCAAGCAAGAGCCTGATGTCGTATTCGGAAAACCGACCCAGCCACCACCGCAGGTGGTGCCGCCTCAACGCTATACTCCAGACGAAGTCAACGCGCTTGATGCCGCGACCAAGCAATTCAACGAACTCAAAGAAGCGCTCGACAATCCATCGCTGGGCGCCGCTCATAACCCTGAGGTCAAGTCCGTTCTCGACATGGCTATCGAGAATCCCGCCCTCAATGCCAACGATCGTGCGGCGCTACAAAAACTTATAGACGAATATCGTCCTGACAATCCGGCAGGAGTGAAGAAAGTCCACGACTACTTGAAAGGCGAGCACGATGCAGCCTTCCGTCCACGTGGCGCAATCGACGGGAAAGAATCTCTCCATGGAACGTCATCGGTTTCTTCACTCGATCAAGACACGCTTCTGGAGGGCATCGCCGAGAAGAAAGGTCTGTCGACGAAGGAGCCTGAACATCAGAACAAACTTCGCGCTCTGGCAAGAGAAGTCCAAAAGGTTTCCGGCGGAGATCCTGCCATCACCTTGGACAAAGCACTTGATGCGATCGATAGTGCTAACAAACTAGCCGGCAAGTTGAAAAAGGCAACTGATATGGGTTGGAACGGCGACTTCATGGAGGCCGCCTGGCGAAGCACGAATAACGATCCTGAAAAATTCATCGCCCAACTCCTCGACTACGCAGAGAAATATAAGGGCGTTCTCGATAGTCCAAAACAACAAAAATTCCTCAATGACATCATTGAGCAACTGAGCGACAAGACAACCGCCAAGGCGTTTGCCTCTCGAATGGAGGAGTTCCAACCGACTCCACCGCGAGTCAAAGCCGACATGAGTAAGACATATGCGGACGCGGCGAAGAATCGTCCGGATAATGCCGTTACTCCAGGTGACATGCTCAGAGCGTATGAACCGAAACGCGCAGAGCACGCCGGAAAAATGGAACTGTATGCAGATGCACTCCGCGGCATGAACTTGCAGGCTGAGGAAGTGCTCGGCGAAGGTGCCAATTGGATCGCAATTAAAGTCAAAGGTCCGATCCATTTAGAAAACGGAAAAATATTGGATCATGCGGTCGTGAAAGTTGGTTTCGGCGAGGACGAATTCAAAGCCAATTGGGGTCGAAGACGCGGTGACGCTCAGCTTCTCGATGGACCGCACAAACGAAATGACGGAGTCAAATACTACCTCCAGGAATTTGCAGAAACCGGCGTCTCTCAGAAGGACCTGGCAAAATACTGCGACTCCCTGCCTTCAAACTTGAAACCATGGGATATTCTGGACAACGAGATCGGCGCGAAACAACTCGGTTACGTGAATATTCCGGAGGGTGAAAAGCCACCAGCCGGATCGATAGTCGTCGGAGGTACCGATGGCGAACCACTGCGCCGAGTCGTTCTTGTCGACTATGATGCAGTCAAAAAAGGCGGAGAGCAGTTTTATGAGCATGCCGCCTTCGAAGCATTGGAGAAAAAGGAAAAACGACGTGGTCGCGGTGGAGACGATGACGATGACTCGGGCGGCGGTCGGAGAAGACGTGGAAGAAGTCGACATGACGATGACACGGATTCAATACCGTTTCTCACACGAATGTTCAGACGCACTAATGTTACTGACGCACCGCCTGTAGTGCCGAAGATTGGCGACAGTGCGGGCATGTTGAAGCCGGCAGACACTGATGTCATTCCTAGATATCATACCGACATGCCTCACCAGGAATTGGTCAAGGCAATGGATATTCCGCCGGAACGCACCAATCTGGAATTGGAGCGTGCGCGGTTGCCGAAACCTACAGCGGAAGTGCGAGCCTTCGAGCGTCCTCGAAACAATGCAGATCTCGAGGTAAAACCGGGCGAAAGCAAAGCTCAGTATGCCGAACGCGTTAGCGAAATGACTGACAGAGATGCGCTGGTATACCGAATCGGCGAAGGCGATCAGCAAGTTAAGGTAATTATCGACAAAGAGTACGCCGGTCAATTGGAAGAAGTCAGAGCATTGCGTATTGCGGCCGGCAAAGATCCATCCCTGGCAACTACACCGAAGGAAATAGCGGACATCAACGCTGCCAAAGCGGAATTGGCAAAACATCCTCTGCGAAATCGCGTACTGCCGGAAGACATACTTCCGCACTTGCGCGACTTGCCACCACTGGTCCAGGAAATTGTTCTCGAACCTCATCCAAGCGTTACAGATGCCTGGACGAGAAAAGATTGGAAGGAAACATTCGTCTCCGCCGCAGATGCGCAAGCCAGCACTGGTCACGTGAGATTCTTCCCTGCCACCGACTCGAAGAACACGGACTTCCTCTACAACGCTTCAAGACACGAGTGGTCGCACATCCTGGAAAATGCAGCCCCAGGACCAAGAGAAAAATTTGGACACGCTGCAGCCATTGAAAGTGGTGGCTTCCATGTCGATGGTAAGAACGGTTACTCAACTTACAACGACCACGAAAACTGGGCCGTCCACTTTGAAGATTTCGTGCATCGCGACAGTTCGAAACTCTATGTCTTCGCAGACAAGGCGCCGACCCGCGCAGTCGCGATGGCGGAAGCACTGAAGGAAGTCCTCGACAAAGTGCCGCCAGCACAACGCGACGCAGCGCACCTCGCGTTACGTAATCGCGTCGATTACGTACTCGATCCGAAAGGCGCGGTAATGAAGAACGCAAGATCGGCAGTCGATGCAGCTCTTGCCAGTGGTGATCCTGTTAAAGCATCCGGTGCGATGAAGTGGCTCGCAGCCACTGATGGACCTGCCGCCACTCCGAAGATCTTGGAAGCCGCTTTGACCAGCAAGAATCCAAAGATTGGAAAAGAAGCTGTGGACGTCCTTGTCGCGCAACTAGAGAAGAGTCCATCCGGTGACATCATGAAAGATCACCAATTAAAAATGGACCTGCTCAAAAAACTGGCAGACTCAGATTCTTCTGCTGCGGGACCAGCAGCCAAGCAGCTTGTCTATCTGTCTGGCGGAGGCGAAGAGCACGCGCTCAAGCTTCTCGACAGCGGCAAATTGCTCGATCAATTCAAACGCGGATTGTTTGACGATCCGGAAGTATTCCTCACACTAAGCTCATTCGACTTCCTCAAAGCAGGCGAACGCATCCATAAAGTTCTCGATGGACTGGCAGACAGTCCGGCGCTGAAAGAAAAATTGATTTTGTCGATGTCTGAAATTCCGACATTCGCCACAATCGCTCTCGACCAGATGGCAAAAAATCCGGTGCAGAACTACCGTGGTCGACTGATGGAGATGGCGGAGAGCAAAACCTACTCACACCATCACGATCAGATAAACGATCTACTCCGGCAGATCAACATAGAAGCAGTCTGGGAAGATCTTCCAGTGATTCCAGTCGCTCCTAAGAAAGGTGACGTTTTCAGCACACCTGGAAAAGCACCAGATACGGTACCACTAGATATTCATCAATCACAAAGCTTCGCCCGTTTAGAAACCGGTCTCAAACGCGAACTTGATGCAATCCCGGCAGAAGCGCTCCAGAAGGGTCTCGACCAGGTCAAGAAAGCCAGCATTGACGTTCAAATGATTCAGCGCATGTACGGAATGACCGGACCAGAGCTGATGAACAGCCCATACAAAGCGCAGTATGAGAAGGCAGTCAAAGCCTATCAAACGGCTCGCGCTGAAGTGGAAAACGGAATCTTGAAGCAGCTCGCACCAGAGATTGAAAACCACATCAATATTCATCGCAGAGACTCAGGACAACCACCAATCAAGTTCGAATTGTCCGCCGAACCAAATTCCAACGGCGGATACGCACTATCCGAGGGCACTCTGAAATTCAGCGCATTCAATTTAGTGAAAGGTGCCGACGGAGCTGATCCTTTAACTGCGATTTTGAAAACCGCAAGACATGAACTCAAACACGCCGAACAGGATCAGTTGATGATTCGACACCTGGCAGAGCAAAACGGCATCGGCAAAGGAGCTAGCGATGCGGACTTGAGAAAGTTGTCCGAAATCTATGCAAAAGAAACGGGCATGCCGGTAGTCGAAGCCGACCAAAAGGCACGCATGGAGTGGATCCAACAAGTGCTGGATCTAGACTCACCACAGCCGATCGATTCGGCAAGAGCGAGAACTTTACTCGATTCGATGAAAGGGATGAACGAAACTCGGGCAGAGAGACAAGCCCTGGCAAGAGACATCGATCGCGCACATAGTCTGTTGAAACGTTTGAATCCGGACAAACCGGACGTGCCTCGCGTCCTGGATTTTTTCTCCAATCCATCCGATGGAGAGCGTAATCTCAAAGCCGTATTTGGTGACGACGTGCCACCAAAGATCAGAGAAATTGTTTCCAATCGCGAAACAGTAAATGCGATTTTCAGAGGCGATCATCCAACTCTCAATGACGAATCCGTGGCGAAGCTCTTCCGCGACGAACTTTCGGCTCGTACCAACAAAATGGAAGCAAAATACGACCAACTCTATCTGCATCGCCCGCATGAACTAGAAGCGCAAGCCGAAGAGGCATTGACTCCGCGACTAATGGAAAGAACGAAGCTCTATCAAGAATTAGAACAATCGTTCGACAAAATGCAGAAAGAGAATCGCTACGTCAACATTCCCGGCGTCGACTCACCAGTCAGGAGATTCGACTACGTCGAGGGTCACAGTGCTATGGCACGCTTCGATGGTCGAGCCGTCGAACTCGGGCAAGAGCTGCTGGCAAGACCAGAAATCGCTAAACAAATTCTCGAACACGAGATGACGCATACTCAGTCATGGCTGCCAATTGCCATCGCTCAAAGAATTGAAGCCACCACGCCTGGTCGCGGTCCCGGCACTATTCGCATGCCTGAGTTAAAGCTGTCGCCGGATGCTCGCGCAAAACTCAACGCTTACGTCGACAAGTTGCATCCCGGCGAACGTGCAAAAGCGCTCCAGCTCGGACGCGATCTGTATAACGATCTGACTGACGCGCAAGGTAGATCTCTGGTGTTGAGACAAACACCGATAGACCAGCCAGTCGAACGACTACATGCATACCTCGATTACAAATTCAGCCCGGACGAAATCAGAGCCGCGGTGCTGGGAGAGAAAGATCCAGTTCAAAACCATCTGTTGGATAAACTTTCAAACGTCGATCCAAAATCGCAACCTAAAGAGTTCCGCGAGGCGCTGGAAACGTATCTGAGACACATCGAAGGTCGTGTTGGTCTGCCGGATGGAGTATCACCGGAAAATCTTGCCCGTTATCTATCGGAGCAAGCACCTGAGAGAATTCCAAGACCAGCTATTCCGAAGGTAGATCGTACTGAGATCTTGGATAGCATGCTGGCCGCCCGAGGTCTCGACATTAAGCCGGTTTCGGATAGACCCGCAGGCGTGCACGGATCGCCGGCACCACATGAGACACCAACGCCGGATGTCGCCACACGGCGAACGCAATCACGCGACGAATTGATTTTGTCACTCGATAGTCATCTAGATGGCTACCGTCCGCATGACGGCGTGGTCAATCCGGATTTCGAAGTTCGCTCCGAAGTCATCGCTGATGTGATGAAGCAACTAG
The DNA here is from genome assembly GCA_044225915.1 of Obscuribacteraceae bacterium (SeqCode). Lineage (GTDB taxonomy): Bacteria > Cyanobacteriota > Vampirovibrionia > Obscuribacterales > Obscuribacteraceae > JADYXR01. The sequence goes on along the minus strand of JBGAHZ010000014.1, from coordinate 16,772 downwards.
ATGCCACTAACGGCAGTCCGCAAGAACTCGCAGCTCTGACACGTCGTCTCGAGCAGCAAGCCGACGCGGCTACCGGTCCAAGCAAACAGGCCTATAAGGATTCCATCGAGAGCATCAAAAAACACCAGGAAAATCTGGTTGCTTTAGAGCGAAAGTTGACACCGGCGGCTGAAGCACCAAGCACCGCTACTGATACCAGTCATCACTTTAGCCCATTCGATCACGTCGAAGTGGACGGTCACCCTGGCACCGTAATTGAAACCACCGATCGCGGAGCGGTCCTGCTTCACCTTCCGAGCGCCGTCAAAGACGCGGCAGCCACTGGTATCCCAGCGCCTACCGATTTAAAAACCAACCCGCGCTATCGCAAACTTGATGTGCTCGATCTCGATGGCAACAAAGCGAAAGTCGACTACTATCAGGACACGAGCACAAATACGTTTTTCAAAGTAGAAGCAACACCTGACGGCAAAGGAATGAGATTCCCAGCCGAAGAGATCGTTCTCCTGACTCCAAGTGAAATGCGTCTGCGACAGCCGAGCAAAGAGGTTTTGGACACCCAGCGCAGAAGACTAGAGAACGAAGAGATGCTTCGCCGCGTCCCTTCACTACCCGAAAGGGCTCCCGAGAAATTCGAAACTCTGACTCAACGACTGGTCGCATCGGAGCCGGAAGAACTGGCGTTTAGAGAGGTCAAACCGGAATTCGGAACAATGTCTCGTGACAAGTTGATCGAGAAGTTCGAAGCGGAAGGCTTTTACCAACGAGTCTTATCAAAAATATCTCGCCGAAATATCAGGTCCGGAAATCAAACGACCGATGTCAGTCTATAAAGTAGATGGACACGGCGACTTGAAGATCTATGTACCAGAAGAAAAGGTGCCGCTGCATAACGAGATTCGCGCACTGAGAGCAAAGGCAGAATCGGATGACGCACTGGTTCGCTCGATGGCCGAACAACAGCTCAAAGACCGCCGATACGCTTATGAGTTGCTGCCGGAAGATGTCGTTAAACACCTCGACGAACTGCCGGACAAAGGCCGCTCGATTAAACAAATCGTTCTATCAGACAAGCCGAACCCTGATGATACCTGGCGAACGTTCCAATACCGAGACCGACAATCGAGCCACTTCAAATCAGCCGCATCTGCCGATAGCAGTAAAGGTTTGATCACGTTCTATCCTACTCATAGCAGACACCGGATGGACACGGGCGAAGTGTTGAAACACGAGTGGGCACACATCCTTGAAAAAACGAGCGGAGAGCTTCGCGCCACTCACGAGAGTGCAATGCATCTCGAGACGGAAGGCGGCGGCAAGCCATACTTGCACAGAGAGTACGCAGGATATAACTCATCGGAAGATTGGGCTGTTCACGTCGGTGAGGTCATGATGGCGAAAGAACCTGATGCCTTCCACGCAATGATCAACGCGGTCAAGAACACTGATTCTAGCCCGAAAGTGTTGCTGGAAGTCATGGCACTCAAAGATTCAATGTACAAGGCCGCTGCAGATGGCGTGCAGATGCATGGTAGCGATGAACTGCTCAGTCGACTCGATTACGCAATTGAGAGTTTAAAACCAGGTGCGCAACAACGTCTTGTAGAACTCGCCAGCGCAGGCAACTACAGGGCCGTTAATGTGTTGAGCGAACTCGGTGATCAGGGTACCAGTAAACAACTTCTCGCAGTCGCTCTCAAGCCTGGCGCGGACAGCAGTACTGTTCGAAGTTTATTCCTCGCAGTTCACAACAAAAATCCGGAGTTGCTTACTGATGACGTCTTGACGCAGATGCTCAATACAACTGGACCTCAGCAGACCATAGCACTCAAGCATGTGTTTGGATCTTCAAAAGTTTCAGACAGTGTTTTGAAAATGGCACAGGACAAAATTCATGACGGTAGCCTCCAAAAGCTCATCAAAGCTGGTAATTTGGAAGATGGACCAAGCATTATGTATTCCGCGATTGTGGGCGCAGAGGGTGCGGAACAAGAAAAACTTATCCAATCGTTAGTCAAACATCTCGAAGACAGCCCGAAAGATCGAGACCATGTACTGGGCTTGATCGCCTACGACGCCGATCCTCCAGCGGGTCCTCTAGCTCTTCGAGAACTCGCAAAACAAAAGGATATAGATCTTGCCGCGGAAGAATTCTTGAGAAGAGCAATGAGCGATGGAGGTCATCCGCTTCATGAGGATCCCGCAGATTCAGAACTTCTAAGGCAAATTCTAGAACGATTTGATGCTGCCTACGACCAAAAACTGGCAATGGAACTTGCAGCTGCAAAAGCGCATGCCGACACAGCAGCAACTCCGCGGGCAGAGACAACAAGACCCCGCGATACGGTTCAACCATCAGACGTGAGCACCACCAATGGTGACAGCCGCTTGAACCCGGTCAAAGGCGATCGTCTCGATTGGAAGCCGTCCGACCGCGCTCAAGAAACGCACCAATGGGCTAAAGAGTTCACCGACCTGATGAAAGAAGGGAGATATCAGGAAGCATTTGAAAAGGCACGCGATGTCTCCAAAGATGGGTTCAAAGTTGAGTTCACCGAACCGGCGAGGGTGATCAAGCTAGCTGATATCAATCCTGATGTGGTCGGCGCCGAACAAGCAATGATTAACGCAAACGCGCATATGAAGCAGGTCGGCAGACAATCGACCAGCAGACCTGCCGGTGGAATGTGGGAGATGAAGTATCCGGGTCATGGTGACTACCAGATCAACGCACCGCGCTCGATCGTTGAACTCAGCAGCGGTACACATATAGATATCACGAAACCAGGATTCACCACCGACGGTGCACCGTTAGTAAAAGCTGAAGACATTGCTGAAGTGAAAAAGCTGCTTGAAAGCGAAGCCGGAAAAAAGATGGTTTCCAAACATGCGGCAATCATGGCAGAAGAAGTAGCTCACATCCGACAAGTCGAAAACAATTTCTTGTTCGTTTCTGAAACCTATGCTCGCCATGTTGAAGCAGCCAAAGCTGATCCGCATCTCACAATGAGAGAAGACGCTGCTAAATTAAAGGCGACTGAAGACAACTACGGAGTCAGAACATTCGAATCTATAGAAGAAGAGATTCCTTCGATCTTCGCAGACGCGGGCATGCCGATTGAAATGATTCGTGAGTTTTACGGACACCAGGAACTAAGAAAGGACCTGCTCGACTTCATCGACAACGCAGAAAAAGCAAAAGCAGCAAAACCTCTCGAGAGAACAACCGCTCCGCACAGCACCCCGTCGGAGCACCCCCGGGGCAAGGTGACGAGCGCTGAGTCCATGCCCAATCCCGTTGACCCGTTCGAGCAAGCATTAACTGACGGAGACTTCAGAAACCTAGATCCTCAAGTTGCGAGAGAGCGGCTCGATTCCCATCTCAAAGAACTTGGCATTGACGATGACGCAAGAGAGGACCTGGTCAAATATTTGTTTGATGATTCCGAATTTTCCAACCGGGAATGGGAATCACATAGCAAAATTCCTTGGCGCAGAGAACAGCTATCACACCTCTTAGACGTAGCGAAAAAGTCGCCTGACGACGCATACATGCTGGCTTATTCGTTTATAAATAACCCGCTGCGCTACGGAGCATACATGCAAAATCCTGATTTGCTAACCAAACCGCTCGATAGCTTTGTTGTACTTGCAAGAGGTGAAGCAAAAGACAGCGCCAACTACGAAGACTGGACAACCCAGTTCTCAACAGCCACTAACTATTACGCTGATAAAGCGCGCGATAACAGACAACTCCATATGGTGGTAGTTCGCAAGGAAAGCGTGAGCGCTGACTTATGGGCCTGGGCGCAAAAGCCGTCGACAGCGATGGACACCGGAAAGAAATCCCATTGGGTCGATCCAAGCGCGTACCAAAATCCTGGTGGAGAATTGGAGAAAACATGCCCTCGGCACCTTCAGGGGCCTTTGAAACAGAAGGCTGACCACTACTTTATCGACCTCGATTAAATAGCACTGCACCTTGCAAAACTAACCGAACCAAGTTTTTCGAGCGGTAGCCATTCCAGTTACTCGGCTTCCGAAAACCCGTTTAAATTCAAATCGTTTGGACGCCCTATAAGCGCTAGAGCGCTCTACCGGTGTTAGCCTGTAGCTGGACCGCTCCACCAGTGTAGTTATAGATCAAAAGAATCCGACCACCGTGTGGTCCAACAGTCAGGGGCGTAATGCTGACCATCTGATAGCGATATTTAAGATGCTCCAGAATCGACTTCGAAACATCATCTGCCGGAACGATGTCCTGCACCACCACGATTGGCGTTTTGATGAATTTACCGGTTTTGTCGTCGGTTATGTCTTTGAGCTTGCCCACTGCTTTACTTCCCGTGATTCCGTTAGCACACGAACATAGGATATCGAAATCGGCAGAAAACTCAATTAAAACCAGCTATAGCTTGCTTTATCACTTGAAATCGGCATTGATTTGTATACAGTCGGCTATAAGAGGATCGAGAAACCAGAGGAGCAAGCCATGATAGAGATCCAACAAGAAGAGACTGTCATGCTGTCTATCCAGGGCGCCTGTCAAATGACTGGTGGTCTAATCACAGAGCGGAAACTTTGGCAGCTAGTCAAAGAACAACAAATTGCCTATTCGACAGAAGGTGGCAACATATCAATACCGATAACTGAAATGAGACGACTACTCGGTCATGAGGTCAAGGCAGCTTAGGCTACTCGGTCCACCAATTGAATATCGATGTATACGCAAACCAAGGACTCCTGAGTTTGCGTTCTACTTTGCGCTCATCCAAACCTTTCAAAAATATTTCTATCAGATCGACTGAACACACCTCACCGATGAGTTTGTATCCAACCGCCTCCAGGTTTTGACAAAAATCTGTTGTCAACTACGTATTTCTCACTCATTTGGAGTGGGAGAAACCGCAAAACCCTCAATATCAAAGCCTTTTCGACTCCAAAAAGTTCACAGTTGAACTGTAATCTGTGTAAACCAACCAAAACACCACGCTTTACTACATCGCCCTCCGGCGAGACTAGTGGTCAAACGAAAAATCGTTAGACACCCCCAACTAAAAATAGCTCGAATCAATTCAAAGTCACAAGTTTATGGACATGCGAGGCACGCCCATGGGGTCTTCTGTTTTAGATAATGTACAACCACCGAAGAGCGATTCGCCCGAGAGTCGTCGTCGTCCTTTAGAGAGCACGACTACGACGACCGAGACGAAAACGGACACCACGAGCACACCAGCAGCTGATCAGCAGCCTGCCGGCAGTGACACCCCCAACGGTGCACCACAAGGTGATGCCGACGCCGGTCGTGACAAACCGCTATCTATCGCCGATGTATCAGAAACTCCCATCTTTTTCATATTAGACAACCGTCCGAACACTGGCGACAAGTTGGCTCCAGCTGTCGGACTTCACGACCCAGAAAAAACAACACCCCTGCAAATTACCGACGCGAAAGGTCGCGTGATTACCACCGATTCAGGTGATAGGAACGTCAATTGGTCAATCAACAAGAATCCTGAAACCGGTGACATTGAAACAATCAAATATCCCGACGGCAAAGTCAGACAACTGACCCACAAAGATGGCGAGCTTGCGCGGATCGAAACAACCGAGAAAAACGCTGAGGGTCAGCCAAGTAAGACAGTTTTCGCCAGAGACCCAGAAACGAAAAAATGGTATGCAGAGATCGGCGGACTTCGTGCCGAGCTACCTGGTGACATTCAATTTTCAAAGGATGGAACTCTTTCCTATCAACTGGACAATCAAGGCAAATGGCGCGCAGAGCGCCCAGACGGAAGCGTTGTCATCGAGCGCTCGATATCATCCGGAGCACGTGTTGCTTTCAATGACGACAACACGGTTCAACTTCTGACTAGACCAGACAAGTCCAAAGTCGAGTGCGTCAGAGAAAAAGGCGAGTTAACGACGATCAACGAAATCGCTGCCGATGGTAAAACTACATCGTGGAAAAAAGCAGGCGAGAAGTGGGTTTCCAACACAAATCCGCCGCAAGAACGTACAGCATTTGAAGTCGCCGACAACGGCAACGTCAGCTATCAAACCGCTGACAACGTAAAGCACACCATCACCGGTGGTGGCATCGAATTGAATCAAAATCCAAATGGTTCAGAATTCAAATTCGATAAAGAAGGAAGATTCACCGACCTCAAAGACGCCAATGGGCTGAGAGTCAAAGGCATCGTCTACCATCCGGAAACCGGACAGGTTCTGCGTTCGCAAATCGGAGCCGAGGGCGGACAGACTTGCACGTACGAAAGAGAAGGTACCGGCAACTCATGGATCTATACTGTCAACGACGCCAGTGGTAATCCGATCAAACAAGATCGCTGGTTCGGCGACATCAAGGTCGGAAGAGACGGTACATACGCTTATAACGAAGACCCAAGACATGGTCGTAATAAAGAGAGCATGTGGGCTGTTTATAAACTAGACGGCACGCAATACCTGCTCAAAGATGACGGTCAGGGCTCTCATTCAATCTTCGATATGAACAAACAGCTCTTGCTGATGGAGCGTTCCAACGGCACAAAACTAGAGGTTCAAAGAACCAATGGTTTCGCCACACAAATCATCGACACACAAAGAACTGGTGAGCAAGTCACCTACACGTTCGATCCAGCCAGCAGTTCATACAAATCCAACAATCCTAATTTCCGCGATCTCAAAAAAGTGGAAGCCATCGGCGACGGTGCTACACAGATTACGGACATCGGCGGTTCGGTTCGCAACATTAACGCAGATGGTTCCAGCTTCGTCAAAAATGCTGATGGTTCCGCATCCGAACTCGATAACCTCGGACAAGTTAAAAGAACAATTTCGAAAGATGGAACCGTAAGCAGAACCTTTAACTGGGACAACGGCAAACTTGTTTCAGTCAATGAAACCAGAAAGGGCGGCGAGAGCCGCACTATCGCAGGCAAGGATATGAGCGCCGGCGCCGATGGTATCATCCGATACACCGATGCCGATGGTATGAAATTGTCTACCACCGCCGATGGTTCCTGGCAGCAATGGCAGACAATTAACGGCAGAGACTTCCTCGCGAAGACCGTCAGCCCGAAAGGTTATATGAGAACCTTCGTTCGCGATGATGCCGGCAACGCTATATCAATGATCGACAGCAAACCGACCAAAGAAGGCGGGCAGCAACAGACTGAAGAATATCGTCGTGTCATGGAGAACGGCAACTACACCGACTCCTGGGGCAAGGTCGGTAAAGACGGCAAAGTCACAGCACGTCATAACGTCAACATCCTTGATAATGGATCATATTCATACATCGATAGCGCCGGGAAAGACAAAATTGCGAAAGTTGGCGATAAAGGCTTCGAGAGCGGCTTTTCAGATAGCGTTGATGAAGCACGTGCGCGTTTGACAGAGATGATGGAATCGCATCTCGATGAAGCGCAGAAAAAACGTTTCCAAACAATCCTCGATCGTTTCGAAAAGCGCGGCAAAGAGCGCGTCGAAGCGCAAACTGCCGGGGGCTTGGATCCGGAAAAATCAACCGAAGAGTGGGACGCGAAAATTGCTAAGACCTACGATCACCTCGCGAAAATGCTCGATCCGAATGCACCAAACGCACAATACGATCTCAAGACACGCGCCAAGCTCGTCGAAAACGCAGCCTTCGCAATGGCATGCCCGGTCAAAGCTGACGACCAGGGCGGCTGGGGCTGCTGCTGGATGATCTCCGGAGTCTATTGTGGTGTAATCCAATATCCGGATAAGATGGCATCGATGTTGTCGCAACTGGCTACAACCGGCAAGTACACCGACAACAACGGCAAGACGTGGGATCCGCCGAAACATCTATTATCTTTGACCCGCGATGGACAAAGCTGGACGATTGAAAACTGCGGAAACACGCGCCGCAGCCCCGCCTCAGAAATCTGGACAAGCGTCGCCGCTTACATGTCCAACGACGGACGTCGAATGGATAGAGGCGCCGGCGGTGGCACCGAGTCTGCTTGCAACCATGCGATGAAGCAAATCACTGGCGACACCTGGAGAGTTACCGGTGAGCGCGCAATGATGGGTCAATCGTTGAAACAAGAATTGCTCACCAAGGGCGGTTTCATCTGCCTGATGCCTGGTCACATGTACCTCGGCGCACTCGAGAAACACGGCAACGAGTGGAAAGTCGTAGCCAGCATGCAGCACGGCGACGGCGGCAGACGCGTCAACGGCACGGTCACGGATCTGAAAAACTGGACGGTTCAAAGATCTGGCATGCGCTACAACCCTGACATCGATCTGCCGGAATGCAAAGATCAACCGATCGGTCCTGGACAGGGACCACCCGGAGGATGGGACGGTGGCGGCGGCAGAGGCCCAGGTGGTCGATGGAGACCAGGATTCTTCATACGCAGACTCTTCCGCGGTGGATGCGAAGATGGTTGCTGCAGCGACATGTCCTCCGCTGACTGGAGAAACGCACAGGATGAAGCATACAGAAACCGCAAGTCGCGTGAGGCTGCAGATCTTGAAGCCAATGCTCGTCTGGAAAAAATCGCGGCTGACATTCTGAATGATGACAGACGTTATGGTCAGCGCAAAAACAGACTGAACAACCTGGTTCAAGAAACCACCAACAACGTCAGCAACAGCTCTGATAAGGACGACAAAAACAACGCAGCGTAAACTGGAAGCAGTGACCTGGGCGACGCATGCGTCGGTCAAGAACGCACAAGCGGCATAGTTGAATGACTCCATAAAATCAAGCGGTTCGAGCGGCGAAGAGAGTTAAGCTTCAACGAGAGAAATTTTAGCGATCATGTAGGAGAATAGGCCAATGCAAGATCATCCTGGAGGCATCGGCGCCGTGACCGAAAAAGGCAAAACAATCACCAATCATGGTGGCATCGAACACCTGACGCTGCCGGATGGCTTCGCACCGGTCAACCTGCCTGAAGGTAAAACCCTGCATAATAATGCTGAGTTTAAATGGCTCGCATCATCGGTGAAGATCTGCTATGAGCAGCTAGACCAGCCGCTGGGCGAAGAAGACGTCACCGAAATGAAACGCCTTTTCGCTGAGAATTTGGAAGGGAAAACAAGTCGTTTGTTAAACCTCTACGGAGAAGACCAAAACGCTCCGGATGATAGTGGCGTATATGGTGCGCTCTGCCAGAGCTTTGTTTGCGGCGGCGCATTATCCCCCAACGGCAGTTGCATCGACATGGACGATAGCAAATGGGAAATTCGCAGACTGGGCGACAAAAACGTTTTGTTCGCACGTCTGAAATATATTACGCACACGGGCTCTCGCAGCAGTAAAGAAGCGATTCTCGTCATGCCGCAACCATGCAGTGAAAGCGGTGCATACTATCTGTGGCTCGAAGGCAGCCCTCAAGAACTTCGCAAGCACGAAGCCGGTTTTCTAAGTGCAATCGAGCACGCCAAGTTCAAAAAAGCATAGTTCCGAATCGAAAACGGAATCTCAGGAAGAACTGTCCTCTTCATTGTCTTCGCAAACAAACCACTTCGACAGAATTTCGTCGCGTTTGGCAAGTTCCTTTTTGCCGAGTTCGCGATACGCCTGAGCTCGCCAGTGATAAGCGTTTCCATCGTCCTTTGTATTCTTGAGCCAGGCATTGCAACATTCGATTGTGTCGGCATGCTTGCCTAGTTTTTCACTAGCTTTCGCCATCGAGCTGAAAAGCAGGGTATCCCCATCATCCGGCTTCTTCTTCAAAAACGCCTTGCACTCAACGAGTGATTCAGAGTAACGCCCTAGCGAATTCAAAGTATCTGCTTGGTGTCCGACAAGATGAGCGTCGCTTGGATCTAATTCTCGAGCGTGTTGGAAGTCCGCCAAAGCGTCTTGATATTTGCCGAGTTGCTCATACGATACAGCTCGGGAATGATAGCCGTCTGCATCGTTGGGAGATTTTTCCACTACCGTCTGACTCTTGGCGAGATCACGCGCTCGCAGTTCCTTCGCTTTATCAGGTTCTCCGATTTGTTCATGAAGTTTAGCCATGGATTCCAGATCATCACCGTAATCTTTTTCCCATTCTGCAAGAGACCGTCGTCTAGCTTCCTTCGCCTTTTCTGGCTGCTTTAATTTATCAAAATAGTCAGCGCGATCAGACCACGTATACCGATTTGCATTCTCTTCATCGAAGATCTCGATCAAATGCCTATAGTCAGACTGAGCTTCTGCATGTTCTCCGAAAGCCTCGAATATTTTGGCACTGCAAAGGAACGGCTCCGGTCTGTCTGGTGAAGCAGTTTTCCAGGCATCAGCTGATTTACGCGCTAGATCAAACTTACCTTGTCGAATGTAAATGGAAATCAGTTCGTCAGAAGCGTTAAAGTTTTCGTGTTCAGTTATCACCTGATTGAAAACCGTAACGGCATCGTTATCTCGACCGCACTTTACCAGAGCCTTCCCCCAATCGTAACCACACGAAGGATCTAGCTTGGTTGCCTGGGCGTATGCCTTGCATACATCCTCGCATTTCCCAAGACCATCGTATGCCTCCGCTCGGGTGGTAAAAAACGACGCGTCACTGTCTTCCAACTTAATCGCGGTATCACTGTCCCTGAGCGCTTCGGCAAATTTATCTAAATAAACGAAAACCTTGGCTCGCTCGTCATACCACTTAGCCTTTGTGGTAACCATAGACAGTGCCTTGTCGTAATCCGCCAAGGCGAGCTCGTATTTTTGTCCCCAATAGTAGGCTCTGCCGCGATTCCGCAAAATGGTGGCATTCTGTGGATTGGCAAGGACTTTCTTAGTCAGGCGATCGAAATCCCAGTCGGTGGGTGCATAAAATTCAGTATCGTCAACCAACTCATCCTTGTCGATGTTGCTAACCATGTTTATGAAACTGTTCTGAATTGGTCTGGGAACCGCATGTAAAACCTGCGAGCAAGCCGTTAGCGTGACTGACGAGCAAATACACAATCCGAACAGGAACAACATTTTTTGTTGACGTGGCATCAAGAACACACCGTTTAGCTCGTTTGAAAACCCAAATCCAATCATCCTATTGTGGGACCGCATTTGAATTGAGTCCTGTAAATTAACAATACCTCAAAGATCGTACCAGTGATGTCCTGAATTAAACCTGAATAAAAGCTGTCAATGCTGACTGACTCAGCTTTTCGGAGGTAACACTACATAGGTAAATGGAACGATATGCCGCGAATTTAAAGTGATTCCGAGCGGATAGAAAGATTTCAGCATGCACGGAGGAACAATCAATACGCTGGTCCTGACTGCTATATCACCGTCGATTGCGCCACCCATTTTGTCGGGCGGAAGGTCGCGAAGAGTTTCAATCACCTCCGGATTTTCCATAACCTTAATCGGCAAATTGCTTGGCGAGTGCTTTTTAATAACCGCAACAGCTCTCTGGTATGGGGATGAATTTGGTTGCACCTTGTGGGCCGGAGATGGCAATGATTCGGACGAGGGACCAGACCCGGCTGCACGAGCGGCATCACGACATACCGCGTCATTGATGGTTGAGCCAAGAGCGATGAAACCAAGATCGATTCCGGCGAGAACCAGAGGTACCAAAACAACTATTGCTGCGCAAAGTTCAACCACACCCTGACCCCGAGATCTTTTTCTCGTGCCGTTTAGAGAGAGAGTTCTAATACCTGCTCGGATCTTCATTTCCTATACCTTCCTAGATGAAATAAACTGTTTGTCTTAGTCCCGTTGACTCTGATTCCATTTGAAAACTGACGCTCGCATCGGCTGGAGCCTTCGCACCAGCTGGTAGAACCTGTGCTCGACGAGCCTGCAGTTCTCGAAGTATGTCTTGATACGACGCCGACGGTACTTCGACGACCGCAATAGTGTCTCTGTGACGTAGCACATCAAGCGCCATTCGCATGATCACATTCGCAGACGCTCTTCCTTCTTCAGTTGAAAAGGAAGAACAGGAAGACGATGATGTCTGCAAAATTCGAATTCCTATTTTCTTGTCCGCTGGTATATCGAGGTCGGCTCCTCTCTCCATTCCCAGAGCGCGTCCATCGTGATACCAGAGCTTTTCGTAAACGTTCTTTTTTCCTTCTTTGCCAGCCTCGTAGTACTGGATCGATGATTCAACAATCGAACGAATGCTAAAACACTCATGTTGAAACTCGGTTTTCGAAAGTTCTGTCGTCGCTTCGATGTACCACTCAGGAACAATGCGTTCTGAACTCGTCGGTACTTGTCTTGCGACTTCGACACCTTCAACGCATTCATCAGCCAACAGGGGTAGAACAGTTGCTCCAAGAGTAAAAGATAGACAGAGGAAAGTCGATAAATATTTACGTGACTTCAATGACACTCGCATGGTGCCTCCTATTCGTTAATAAAGTAATCAATTGACTTTGGATCTTTGGACAAGTTTTCCCATTGTGAGTGAGCGGCAACCTTCACAACAGCGGGTTGAAGCGGACCTTGGTATAGCGCAGAGATCGTACAATCGCCAGTTAGTCCGATGGAATAAATGCAAGGGCTGTTAGCACCACCAGGCAACCACTCATCCGGAAGTTTATTACTCCCATTGAAGACAGCGCTACGCGTGCCATCACCGCTGGTGACCAGCAACTCCAATCGCGGATTGTTTACGGTAACGCCAAACAAGCTCAGCATCTGCAACCAACGTGTATCTTTCTTCAACGACGCCTGAGCTTCGGAGAACTTTTCGCAGTGTCCCAACTGCCGACTAAACTCGCAGAAAACACCTTGAGAAATTAAAAATCTGACGGGCATGAACGAGAAGTTAAACAGTGGCAGAATTACAAATAAAATCAGCACACAGAACACAGCTCCGAACTCGGTTACCTGTCCTTTTTTTGCGCGAGGTCTGTGACTTTTCATTTCCTTTTCCTTGATTGAAGTTTTCATACTAGAATTTCGTTTTCCAATTTTCGAGCCAAGAATCTTGATATGGCATTCGTTATTTTGAACCTATTGCTGAATACATGCTCCGGTAGTGCTGGCCGCACCAGTAGAATGAAGCACACCACCGGAACTAAATCCCAAACCTGATTCAACATTCAGTTGCAACGACACACGGGCAGCAGATGGGGCACTACCAGCAGTGGCGGGTTCCAAGCTGTTCGGAAGCATTACACGAGCAGGGGCGATTATGTTATCGACCGGAGCCGGTAGACTCGACAGTTTAAACACGAGGTCATTATCGTCACCCGGAAGCCGCATACCATCTGGCAATTCACTTCGGTACAATCGCAACGCAGGGGGCGGCAAGTTAACCACAAAACCATTTTTTTCATCGTTCTGATCCAATTCGGCAAAATGTTTCAACTGCTCGACATTGGTTTCAACATCTTCAACACGACCGACTCTCAGATCGGTAAGCTTAGGCTCCGCGATTTTCAGCCAGGGAAGCGTCATTGCATACGTCGTCTTAATCTCATCAAACCGCTGACGCATCGCTGCTTTGGATTCGCTTTCCGCAAGACTTGAGATTTTTTGTCGTTCGGTTTCCAATTGAACCGCAGAATCACGTGCGTCAGTCAACAACGGTTCAGCAAAGTTTTCCAGATGAGGGAAGTCCCTCTTGGTCTGTTCGAAGTCCTGGCGAGAGGAGAAAACGAGCTGACGGCAACGCGCTACCATGTTGTTCATTTGCCCGATTCGATCTCTATCGTTTAACTTCTTGGCACCAGCAAGCGCGATCTCGTCTGCTGAAGTTTGCAGTCTGTTATTAACGAAGAACAGCCCAGCAAAAGAATAACCGATGATTATCGCGAGGCAAACCATGGTAAAACTTACGCTGGAAATCACTAAAATATTTCCGGCATGAGAGCGCGATGATTTATAAACTCGCGATGATGTACGCATTTGGTTTCCGGATTTACTTTGAGTTTTCATTTTCTTCTTATGGTCCACTACCGTTTCTTACTTCCGCTCGGGTTCCAGCGCCCGTCTATATTTTTAGAATACGGCTGCGGCGTCCCGCTCTTGTCCTCGAAATGTCCCTAAATTGTCCTCACGCGCAAAAGCCCGAACCAATCGGTTCGAGCTTGCGCCCATGCCAGGTGTAGAAGTCCAGGTGCTACTTAGTTTTGTCTGTTTCGAAAAACAGGTGTTGTTGCTTTCCTTCTGGTTCTGACTCGAGATTGAATCGAACCTGACTGATGTTCGATTGATCGGATTGCTGAGGTATTTCGCGACAATTCCGATTCTGCAATTCGCGTGAGACTTTATCGAAAGACTCAGCAGGCACCGTCATTGTGATGATTGAATTGGCGCTGTGGTACGCCATCAATGCCATACGCATCAGTGAAAACGCAGCAGCTTTGCACTCTTCGTCACTCGACCTTTTCTTGTGCTTGACCTTGACGTAGATAATATCTCCACGATTGATAGCCAGGGGTCCGAGTTTTTCTAAACCAATTGGTTTGCCATCGTGAAACCAAACTGATTCATATTTTTTGGGTTCTGTCGAAGACTCCCCTGCTGGAGCGTACGTCGTAACAATCTTTGCGACCTGGCTAATGCTTGATCCTTTGTAGGCAAACTGCCTCTGCAGTTCTTCTGTTTCGAGATTCAAATCCCAGGCTCTTTGTGCCGCTTTCGCGGGACTCGTCGAGACAATCAATGCCACTACCAGCAATGCAGCGCTCGACAATCCTTTCATAACTTCTGATTGTTTAAACATGACCTCTCCAAGTTTTTTTCCAATTGAACTTCTAGTTTTCTTATCGCTAAAATCGAATTCCCCGGAACGAGGAGCGGCTTGCCCAGCCGCTCCTCACAAAGACTACATAGACTGAGCCATTTTGACAGCCTTCTCAGCATCCGGCATTCCGAATCCGAATTTTGTGTTGCGACCGTTCACTCCGTGGCAGCTGTTCACGAGAATAGATTCAACCTGCTTATTCGTAAGCTTTGGATTGATACTGAGAATAAGAGCAGCCACACCAGCGACAATCGGGCTTGAGAAAGAACTTCCGGACACGCTGGCGGCAGTTCCATCAGGGTTACTGACCGGAATGTCCAGACCAGGCGCTGCGAAATCGACGCAACGGCCGGAGCTGGCAGCCCAACCACCATTGGTGGCAGCCATATCAACCAGTCGGAGCGGTGCAGGTTTTCCAGGAATCACTTTTACTTCTTGCAGTGCCGAGACGGTGTTGAGGTATACGCAATCGTCAAAGTCTTTGACTTGTCCATCATTACCTGCAGAGACAAAAATCAAGCCGTTTTTGTGATAGTAGAAGTACTTGAACATTTCGTGCAGAACTTCGTAGTCATCGGCATTGTTCATATCCGAATAACTAATGTTGACGATGCGCGCTCCGGAGTTGATTGCAATAACCATCCCCGCAACTAGAGCCATTTCGTCGGCGCTTGCTCTTGCTCCATAGGCGGCATCGGCGATTTTGATGGGATAAATATCAGCACCAGGAGCGATACCGAGAGAGTTCTTTCCGTTTTCTCTTCCAGCCGCAGTCGACGCTACCCAAGTTCCATGACCGTTGTTGTCGTTGATTCCCATGCTGAGCGTCTGTGCTTTGTTAGCCCACTTCTCCATATCCTTTTCAATGTCTTCGACATCGTCCGAGAATAAACCTGTTCCGAGAAATCCATCCAGCGCATCATCTACTTTTTCTCCTATATCCTTGTGTATACCTGAAACATCAGCGCCCCAGCTCGGCGTCACGCCGGTGTCACCTTGCCACGAGCATCCAGTGTCTAGAACAGCGATTCTGGAACGCTGACCATTCTGCGCAAGCGTTCCGCGACCAACGTTCCAAGCCTCATAACAGTTCATGACTGGAAGGTGCCAGGACTCCGACATTCGAGGTTCACTCGGCACATAGTCCGCAGTCGCGCGCTTATTGAAACTGATTGCCTTGAAATTCTTTTTGTCCTTGCTGAGCTTACGCTCCATCTCATGAGACTTTCCCTTCTCCGCCTTGACGATTAGAACCTTCATCGGTCCCGTACCCATGACACCGAGTACGGTGCCGTGCACATCTTCGAAAGCCTCTTTCAAATCATCCTTCTTCGCACCTGGAGTTGGCATTACGAGGAGAATATCTTCTTTTGAGAAATCACGGAAATAGCTTTTGCCACCGCCTCTGCGAGCAACTTCCTTCTTATATAATGCGAGCCTTTGCGCATTAGACATCTTCGTTTGTGTTTGCGAATTTTTCGGCGCCGGTGTTCCACTCGCAGGCGGTGCGCTCTGCGCCGGAAGCGCGATGGCGGAAAGTCCGATGATCGCTGCAAGGCTCACTAAGCCCGCCTTCTGACCTTGATTTCCACCAACCGTTTTGACAAACCTGCTAATCATTTTATGTTTAACCTCTTCCTCAGGGACTGTTTGTATTTGAGACATCGGCAACACTCGCCGTTCGTCGCCTCTACAAACAACTTTAGAAGCCAGTCGTCCCACTCATGTCCTCGAGTTGTCCCCAAAATGTCCCTGTCCCTCGGAAGTTGATTTAGTCTACGTTTACTCGAAGAAAAACCGCCCGGGCGAATAGACCGGACGGTGGCTGAATATAATCGTAAGTAGCGCAGGAACTAGTTTTAGTCGAGAAGCTTCAGTAACTTCATGGCTTCGTCAATATCTTTGCAGAGCTGAATGTATTCGGTTTCCATGTCAGGATCAGTTTCCATGCCTGCCACTGCGGTGGCAGTTGCAGCGTAGTCGAGCTCTCTTTTGCGCGCGATCATCTTATCTAAGTTGTCTTGTGCATTTTCTTTTGCTGTTCGAGGTGCACCTTCGACTTTATTCGGATCGATGAAAACGATGCTA
>JBGAHZ010000094.1:0-19210 GCA_044225915.1 Obscuribacteraceae bacterium (SeqCode) | reverse complement strand
GATGCCTCTCTCAATATAGTGCCAAATGCGTTTGTATTCCAGTTTTGGAGGTCACTGAATTCGACGTCTTTTACGAATTATTGGAGCCTTCGCCGCTTCGATAGCGTCATTCGATAGCTCTCCCTCAGCCGGCACCGAATTCGGTTGCACTTCTTCTGAGTTTGACTGCACTTCTTCTGTGTTTTGAACTTGATTATCAGGCGTTGCCTGCGGCGCCTTCTGCACTGGTTCGGTCTTCTTAGCGAGGGTGTTGCTTACATGTTGAGATGCACTCATCCAAGCTGTTTTGACCTTTTCAAAATTAAAAATCAGTCCAGCGACAGCAGCCAGAGAGATACAACAAACCACAAGCCCGAGCGAGAAGTTAACGATCAGTTTTGTTGGATCGAGCGCATTCGGATCCTGAGCGGGTTGCGGTCCAGTCTGACTTTGTTTTGTCTTTTTCTCGACTAGTGCCTGAGCAGCTCGAGTTTGTTTGTCCTGCTTTTTCTGCGCCTCGTCGACCTTCTTCGGAGCGGCAACTGCAAACTCTTTTGGCAGAGCTTTTCCGGAGTTAGTTCGAACGACCTCGATCCAAAATTGAATCGCTCGTTTAAACTCGGCCGCTGTTTGAAATCGTTTGTCGGGGTCTGACTCGACCGCCCTCATGATGATTTGATTAAGTTGTTCGACCCCTTTGAGATCGGGACAGTGACTGGCTAGCGGCTTTGGTCTGATATTTGGATCACAGTGTGCTTGCATAACTTGAACAAGCTTCGGAAACTCATACGGAAGATTTCCAGTTACCAATTCGTACGCGAGAATCCCGAGCGAGTAAGTATCTGCGCATGGACTCAATTGTTGACCCATGCACTGCTCGGGGCTCATGTACAGCGGCGATCCCATTGCCTGCCCTTCCGCTGTCAATTTCTGCATGTCATCTTGCATTTTGGCAATTCCAAAATCCAGAACCTTAACAACGATTTCGTCATTGGGGCGGTCCATAAGAATGACATTGGCCGGCTTTAAGTCTCTGTGTATCAGCTGTTTCGCATGCGCATGATCCAGTGCATCGCAAATCTGTGAGAGGATTGACAAGGAGTTCCCCTTCATTCTCTACACCACCGTCTCTAGTTATCAGGTCCAGGAGAGAGATTCCATTGACGCAATCCATAACCAGAAACGACTGCTCGTTGAATTCGAAACAATCGATCGCCTCAACTATGTTTCTGTGATTGAGGCTTCCGTGCGTCTGCATCTCGCGCTGAAACCGTCGCATGATGTTTACATCACGAGTTTTCAATGTTTTCAGTGCGACCGGCCGACCAGTAGAAACTTGAGTGCCGCGATAGACAATTGCCATCCCACCTTCGCCAAGCAGATCAATCACCTCATAGTTTCCATTGAGTATTTGTCCGATTAACGGGTCGGCTTTTTTTCTAGCGTCCTCGCTGGCTTCGAGGATTGGTTCTTCTTCAGTCATCGATAAGGTTTTCTCAGCGAGTTTCTCTCTCCCATTGTACCCGCGACAATCGGCTGAGGAAGGCTTTTGCGATGTATTTCCGTCAGCCCTTTTTCACCGGTTTTGCCGTCAATGCAACGGCGCGGGCCTGGTCCTCGAATCGCTTGCCTTCATCCACTCTGCTGTTCGCTTTCAAAACCTCTGAGAACCAGAAGAGCGCGTGAGCCCATCGTATGTCTGTCTCTGCTTTTGCGTGAGTTTCTTTTTCAAAACGCTCTTTGCACGTTGCTAGGTACTGATTTGGATTGTGCAAAATACTGGAGACCGGCATAGGGAAATAGTTGAGTGCCCATTGCGAAATTGGTGGTTTCGGCTTCGGTGTCACGATTTCGCCAACGGTTACTGACGGTCCGGAACTGGTATCTTCGCCTTTTCCATCTTTGACAGGCTTGTGCGTCTTGGCGTCGGCATAGCGTTTTTCTTGCTCAGTTATAGTCTCGTTCAACCGCTTGATGTCAGCAGCCAATGCCGTTTCGGAAACTTGCGAGACTTTGGAATCGATACTCTGGAACGCTTGAATGAATGGTGCAACACCTACACCTTTATCCTCAAGTCCTTTAATTCGATCGAGGAGAGCTTTGCGTTCTGTCTGCAAGGCACCGTCCACTGGCACCAGATCGCGTGCAGCGATCTTCGAAACGCCTTCAGTAAATGAGAGGGTAGACAATGCAGCAGCAAGTTGTCTTTGGATGTTTGTAAGATTTGCAAGCGCGATTGAAACTGACTTGTATTTGCCTTTTTCTGATGGGTCGAAGAACAAAACCTGCACACGTTTTGCGACCGACTTATCACCCGCAAAATTGAGTGCTATTTGGGCGATTCTGTACGCCTCCATTTTGTATTCGTCTTCAGAAAGTGCCGGCATTTTGCAGGAAACTTCCAGTTCCTCGCCTTTGTCGACGATTTGGAAATCGCGACGTGCTGAAGCCGCAAGCATCATGCGGCTTTCGATCGCGGTCGCTGCGTCCTGAACTTTGCCTGACTTGATCTCGATAGAGGAGAGCAGCTCGTCCTGTCCGACTTGTCCTGAAGTGAAAGCTTTTACATCACTCGATCTGATAGTGACGCCTTTGAATTCGCTGGGCGATTTAGAATTATAGAAATAGACCGACACACTCGTGATACCAGAACCTGGAATATCAAAAATCGTCTTCCCGACCAGTAATGCTTCAATCTTGCAGTCCTTATCGTCGGCGCGCTCGTTTCGGAACGTCGAGATCATAGCCTGTTCTCCCTGAACACGTGCCTTGATCTGTGTTCCTGGTGCAAGCACCCGAGCTTTGTTGATACTACTGGTGATGTCATCAGCGCTGGTCGCAGCCAGACATGAGCCACCAAAAATAGAAAGTGAAACTGCGGTT
Organism: Obscuribacteraceae bacterium (SeqCode); assembly: GCA_044225915.1. Classification (GTDB taxonomy): domain Bacteria; phylum Cyanobacteriota; class Vampirovibrionia; order Obscuribacterales; family Obscuribacteraceae; genus JADYXR01. Next base: position 16,348 of record JBGAHZ010000094.1, on the reverse strand, counting down.
GCCACGCTAAGAAGGTGAGCTTTGCGACGTGGATTGAGCACTTAGACGGCCCTCCGGCTTGAGTGAGACAACCTCACTATACCCCGGATCGAATTGGCTTATCACCGATTATAGGTTATGGGCCCCAATTTCTAGACCGAAGGTCAAAGCGTTATACCACGGGACTTTAGAGAGTTTTGGGTGGAGACTAAGACACTACAGGAGAAGCGGCATCACCATGCTATCCAAAGCCCATGGGCGCTCCCACCTGCGCGAAATTAGTGTCAAGCAGATAATAAAGGCGCTCGGTCGCATGCGTTTACAGACAACTGACACAGCGTCTATATGTATCGACAAAACGTTGGCGCAAGGTTGACACGATTAAAAGCGCATCAACACTTGGATGTTGAGCTATTAGTTTTTTGTTGGAAACAGTTTTAAAAACGCCGGAAGTTAGAACGAAAGGACTAAGGTCTTCGAGCTATAGCTCTCGCGTGCGAATCTAGGAGATTATTATGTATACCCTTATAAGTCTTATCCTTTTTGTATGGCTAATCGGTCTACTCTCACACGTTGGTGGTGGACTCATCCATACCCTGTTAGTCGTAGCTGGTGTCTTGTTCTTGTTCGAAATGATCAGCGGTCGCCGAGTTTGATCTCGGTCATCCACCCACCTGTTTTGAACCAGCCGAATCAAGTGATACCCGCTCCTGCTTTTTGCGCAGAGTGTGGCTAACATAGGTTATCTCTTTGAGACCTAGAGCCATTCTTACCGCACGAGGGAGCGGGTTTACTATTCCAAACGTCACGGTGGTATCACCACGATCGTTTCTCGTTCGCCAAAATTCTTTTAGAACAATGTGAAAGTCTATTCCAACTTTCACGATCGCTTCTAAGCCGGTTAAATTCTTCACCGCGGGAAAGCCTTTGCTTTCGTCGAGGTCCAGGGAAAGCCGACTGAGGCGAACTTCTTTGAGTCGAAACGGAAGCTTTTTCACGCCGGCCGTGACGGCGATATTCACATTCTCTTCGCCGTCGCGAATTACTTCGACGTGATTGCCGGTAACTTGAACGGCTTTGAGCCCAGTAATTAACTGGCTCAGATTGCCGCTGTACTTATCGGTGTCAGCTTTTGCTTTTTCGAGTCCTTGCAGCATGCGGTCACCGAGTGTGGTACCAGCATCGATCGAAAGTTCTTGATTATCTTCACGATGAAAAGTAAACGAATTTTCGGCGACCGAAACTCGGTCGACGCCTCTGAGCAATTCATCAGTCTTCTCGCTATTAGGCTTGCCGGAGATTGCTGTAACGAGTTTTGAAAGAACTTGATTGCCGGACGGTAGAGCGCTGGTCCAGCACGGATCGTTCTCTTCCGCGAACACTGGTCTAGTCAGTAGAAACAAAGACATGGTGAGTAGGCATGTAGCCAGACTGATCTGACGCAGACAGTGTAGCTGCCACATCACGGTGCACGGACGGCTGTGTTGCGCGTTCAGTTTTGAACCTCAACATTTCACAAGGGTTTCTAAAACCAGTATATACGACACTCTCGGGCCGCCCTGGGTTCCAAAACATTGAGGTCGGTCATGAAAGGCTGGCGTAGGCCTTGGTTTCACCTTCTTATGCTATCCAAGTAATGAAAATCAGGGGAAAGTTTTCCAATGGACTTGTTTACCTTCAGTTTGGTTACCTAGGGACAGAAACCAACCAGGTATCGGACCCACCCCCGATTTATCAAACCGTCTGAAGCCTTCTGCGGGTTCGGACATGCCCCTGAAAAGACCTGAGGGGTCACTACCATGAGCGAGACACAATCAAACCCTGGTTCTCAAGCCTTTCTTTCGAGGTGGGAGAGCGGCGCGCTTCAATTCTCGCGGCTCGCCGCTCTATTTTCTATCAGCTTCGGAGTGCTCGTCACCGCCGGATGGTGCCTGCGACTCCCCACGCTGACCGCGCCAATCGGACCGATACCGGTCGCGTTGACGACCGGGCTAGCCTTCCTCTCATGCGGAATCTCGCTGAGCATGCTTACTCTACCTAAGGTGAACCGGTGGACCAGAACAGCCAGCTATCTTTTTGCGTTCATACCACTGGTGATGGCCTCGCTGGTAATGCTCTTTTATCTGCGTCTATCGTCCATTGATCTGGACGCAATCGTTTTTCAATCGGTAATCCAGACCGAGGTCGCTGATCTGGTCGGTCGCATGGCGCCGCACGCCGCTATCGGACTCTTAGCCGGCTCATTGGCACTCATACTCGCCCAGCAGCGTAGTCGGATCGCCCGTCATCTCTCGCAAGCACTGTCCGTCGCTGTGTTCGGCACGGGTCTCGCTGTCATCTGTGGATACACATACGGCACTCCGCTCCTCTACAGCGTCAGCGACTATGCGCCCGTGGCGATGGCGACGGGTGTGGCATTCATCGTCCTGGGCATGGGAATGTTCTTCTCTCGACCGACGATGGGACTGGCTGGTATCGTCACCGAATCAGGTTTGGGAGGACGCACGGCGCGGCTCCTGCTGCCTGTCGCATTACTCGCGCCAATCGCGCTCGGATACTTGCGCTTGTTTGGTCAAAAATATGATTGGTATGCAATTCCAATTGATACCAGTTTGATAGTCCTATTAATGGGCGCATGCTTCTCGTTGATCGTTCTCTGGCATTGTCACTTCCTGTCGCGCATTAGCCGTCGAGAGAAAGCCGCTATTGATGCGCTTCAACGCAATGAAGAACGGACCAGGCTAATTATCGACCGAGCATACGATGCATTTGTCGCAATCGATCGCGACGGTAAAGTGATTGATTGGAACTTACAGGCTGAAAAAATATTTGGCTGGGAACGAGAAGAAATTTTAGGCAAATCGATCCTCGACGCCTTGATTCCATCGGAGTACCGCCACGCTCGCGAAGGCGGCTTCAAGCAATTCTTGACCAGATGCGACAGTAAGATTTTAAACAAGCGCATGCAATTCTCCGCGCAGCGAAAAAACGGAGAAACCTTTCCGATCGAGCTGGCAGTCTTCCCAGTAGAGGTAAGTGGTCAAGCCACTTTCTGCGCATTCATCCAAGACATAACTGACAGAAAACGAATTGAAACGCAAGTCGAACTGCTCAACGATCAATTGATCATCGCCAGAGACCACGCACTTGAGGGTTCTCGGTTGAAGTCAGAATTTCTTGCCAACATGAGTCATGAAATTCGCACACCGATGAATGCGGTAATCGGACTCAGCGACCTTCTGAGTCGAACAGCCTTGAGCCGAGACCAAAAACGATTTGTCGATCTGATTGTGAACTCCGGACAGTCATTGCTGCAAATCATCGACGACATTCTCGTATTCTCCAAAATTGAAGCAGGTAGACTCGACATCGAATCTGCTGATTTCGATCTCGTATCAACAGTGGAAAATACTGCGGAGTTGCTCGCTGACAAAGCGCGTGAGAAGAAAGTTTCGCTTACGACATTCCTATCGCCCGAACTTCCACAGACTGTTCGTGGAGATGGTCAGAGGATCAAACAGATTCTATTGAACTTGATGAGCAATGCAATCAAGTTTAATCTTGATTCAAGCAGAAGTGGAATCTTCAACTGATGATACCGTGGTTGTTAATTTCTCCGTCAGTGATACCGGGATTGGTATCTCTAAGGAAGGACTAAAAATTCTTTTCACTCCATTCACTCAGGTCGATGGCTCGACGACAAGACGACATGGAGGGACGGGTCTTGGTTTAACGATTTCGAAGAGGCTCGTCGAATTGATGGGCGGTTCGATTAGCGTCAAGAGCGAAGAGGGTCACGGTTCAACTTTCACATTCACCATTCCATTTGCGCGCAGCCACGCAAAACAAGACAGTTTCGTGCCGGTGACGAGTCTCGAAAATGTTCGCGTTCTATTAGTCGGGCTGCCGGAACCAGAAACAACCGTTGTCGAATCATATGTAGAAAGTTGGGGGCTGCGACCTGCATTCGCCAACTATGCAGAGGAGGCTGTGCTCAAAACAGCGCATGCACTCAAGGAAAACGATCCTTATATGATCGTCCTCGTAGACTCGCAACTGCAGGACGCGGACCCAATTGAACTAGCAGCCAGTCTACGCGAAATGTCCCAAGCAAAGATACTTCTGCTGCTAAGCATCGATGACATCGGACAAGCAGAGACTGCTTTGCAGTCCGGCTTCGATGGCACCATCACAAGACCTATCAAACAATCGTCACTCTTCAACAGCCTGCTGGTCCTCGTTGAACCGCGCGCCGTCTACAATCAGCTCGATACTCTCGAACTGGTAAACCGCGCAGAGCCACCATCGACAAAGTTTGTTCTCGTCGCTGAGGACAATATAGTCAATCAGGAAGTGGCTGTTCTGTTGCTTGAAGAACTGGGCTTTAACGCGCATGTGGTGGCAAACGGCAAGATGGCGCTCGAGGCATCACAGGATCCTAATTGCCAGTTGATACTGATGGATTGCCAAATGCCGGAGATGGATGGTTTTGAGGCGACCATGCTAATTCGACAGCGCGAAAAACAATCAGCCGATCACATTCCAATCATCGCCATGACCGCGCACGCAATGGAAGGAGATCGCGAGCTATGTCTGCAATCCGGAATGGATGATTACGTTAGCAAACCAGTGACAATCACTCGATTGCGGGATGTCGTAGCGCGCTGGTTGAACTATCGCGAGTCCCACAAGCGAACTACCAGTCAGTCGTTGCCGGCGATGACCAGGAGCCAAGCAGAAGCTATCAAGGCGCGCGCTTTAGCAGAAGCAAAAGACGCGATGCATGAGCAGGAAGTCTCGACGTCGGAAGATTCAGACAAAGTCGGCGGACCAAAACTCGAGATAAAGTCTGGCTCCAAAACGGGAGCTCACTCAAATGACGCCTTCGACGCGTCCGTCTCGAATTCGGTTGGAGAACCAGGGGAGTCAAGTTTTTCGAGTGACTCAAAATCGGCGGTAGCTGATCTCAAGGGCATCTTCAATCAACACATCGGTTCATCACCATCGACACCTCAGGAGACAGGTGTCACCGCTAGCAATACCACAGCGCCGGACCTCAAAACTATCGAACCGGACGCAGAACCATTGCTGAGCGCAGAGGACATCCAGGAAATGATTGACTGGAAATCACAGTCGGCCACTCCGTCCTTTAAAGAGTCACCGTCGAAGCGCTCTGGTGAGTTTCAAAAGCCACTGAGCACTGTTTCAAATTCATCGGTTCAGAGCGAGTCGAAAAAGCAATTCAGCGATAATCAACTAAATGCCGCCGACATGAACATGGCGCCAACATGCGATGAAACGCTCGAGTCTGAACGGCGAATGCTCGGTATCGACAAATCGAAAGTTCGCAATCAAATCGACAAGTTGTCGACGCCCGCGGAAGCGATGCTAGATGATGCACTCGCATCTGTTTCATCCTCGGACAAAACACCAGCTGTCGCACAGAGTGGTTCGACCAAAGCGGCAAACGGTTCTGTCAAAACAATCAACATGTCGCCTGCTCAGGCGCTATCGGAAGTGGATTCTATTATGAATAATTCAGAAGACAATTTTGGTCGTGGCAGCATGCCACCACCCGCGGGGTCAAGCGTTAGAAAACGCTTGCTGGCAGATACAGTAAATGACATCGAGATTTCAAATCTCTTTGACTACAACGCTCTTGAATCAACCTTCGGATCGCAATCTGCGAAAAAGTTTTTAAACCTCTTCGCGTCGATGACACCATCCCTGCTGTCACGACTTGAGACTGCAATTTCCGGAAAGAGATTCCAGGCAGCTAAGGATGCGGCACACGAGCTGAAAGGCATGTGCGCCACCATTCACATACCGTCCATGGTCGATTTGTGCCGTGGCATCGAGGAAAGTGCAGAGAGCAGCGATTGGTCGAATGCCGAATCACTGCTTTCAGACCTCAAGCGAACGTTTGTCGCAGCTGAGGCTTCAATCAAAACTCTGTAATACGAGTGTCATTCAATCTTGGAGGATTGACAATGAGTAAGTCCATAAAGAAAACCCGACTCTTCATCGTAGAAGACAATGATTTGACCAGACAGATGGTCAAAGCGATGTTGATGAAAGTCCGGTATTTCGACGTCGTTGGCGACGCCGCAACTGGCGAGTTGGCTGTAGCAAGTGCGCACCTCGCCAAGCCCGATCTAATCCTTGCCGACATTGGTCTGCCGGGGATCGACGGGATCGAGATGATCAAAAAAATTCGTGAGAAAAATCCGGAAATTAGAGCGATTATGCTCACGGCTCACGACAGTGATGATGATCTTTTTCAGTCTTTTCAGGCTGGCGCAGAAGGATATATTTTAAAATCCGGAATGAGTCCGAAGAGACTAGAACTTGCCATTAAGACTGTGGAAACTGGCGCAGTTTGGCTGGATCCGTTGATTGCGGTTCGAGTACTTTCTGCGGCGGTGACGACTGGTAGTAAGCAACAATCTGATAGGCACGTTGAGCCGCTGTCAGGAGACGAGCGCATGGTGCTTCAGAAAGTGGTAGACAATTCGTCTGATGTGACGTTGATTTCACCACACTGTGAATATGGTGTTTGCAATGTAGATCCGGCATTTCTGCACAAGCTTCGTCGCTTCTCCAGCTTGGAATCACCACAATCGCAAGCGCATGCTCATCATCAACACTATGGGATGTCCGAAGTCGTTTAGTTGCGTGTAGCTTTTTTGCAGCGGTTTTTGCGGCGGTTAAATTCCACCAATAAGGTCGGTTGACAACAAGACATCTATGTAAGGCAATGATTGGTTGTTTGTGGTCTAATTGTCGGGCTTCTCCGATTTGACCCCAAACGACTATGCCTGACGACAACTTCGACAACTCCGCGATGCAATTTGAAGTGCTGGCCGCCAACTTAAAAGCGGATCATGGCGCTTCGGGAGATTTGCTCGAGCACCTTGCAAAGATGTTGGAGGCGAGTTATGCGGGCGGAACTAAGATTTCGCGCGCAGGTTGGTTTATGTCATCGAAACGACCGGTGGAAGAGCTGGTGGTTCGCTTTGATGATTTTCAGTTTCAGATTACCAGGCATAAGCACGGCTCCGTCACGGCAAGGTCTTCAAAACTTGTGCGCGGTGTTGCTTTGAAAAACACCGACATATCGATGGAGCAATGCATCGATGACATACTTAAAGAACTCGTCAAACTCGGGGAGAAAAACGCGGCGACTCGAAGTGCGCTGGATAAGTTTGTCTCCGGCGGCGGATAGACGAGGTTTATTGAGGGGCGCTTGTGGCGCCCATTCTCACGTTTGCACTCAAAACATATATAGTATGCGGATGCAAAATTAGTTTAGATAATCGACAGAAAGCACGCTCCTAATTTGTTCGACCAGGATGTCTCTAGTTCATTCAAGCGGTGCTCTCAAATCATTAGTGGTGGACGTTTCAAGAAATTCTCAGGTAGTCATTGTGTGGTTCGTAATCAATTTTGCAACTACAAGTCGCCAGTTCGTGCGACTAGTCAATGACATCGTTAAACGACTTAGAAAAAAAACTAAAGGACAAGCGTCAAAGTAGATGGATTTCTTCAAAAAAATTGTCGACAACTTTCAAGAGGGTCGCCGTCGAGACAAAGAACTCGCAAACGAGCAAGCCATCTCGATTGCAGCGCTGACTCGCGGAGAACTTTTACCACGCGCGAAAGAACGAATCGAGCGCGAGAAAGCGCTTGGAAATAAATTCTTTTCCTCAGATCTGAGCGTCGGCGAATATCTGCTTTGCCGCGAAGGTGGTTTTGAAACCATCGGACAGGTTATGGGGTCTTGCTTTTACAACGTCAGCTTGTTGGCTTGTGTGGGCAGAACTTTTGGTTTAACCCAGAGCGAATATAACCACGACAAGTACGTCAGCACTGGTGGCAGCTTGCGACCGAAGAGCGGTGAGCTCGTCGAAATCACCGACGCGCAATTGAAGGCGCGACGACTGGCAGTCGACAGATTGTTGCTCGAAGCGCAAGCGATGGGTGCGCACGGAGTAATCGGTGTGCGTGTAAAATCGTCGCATTTTTCATTTCAACAACGAATGACCGAGTTCACCGCCATTGGTACCGCGATAAGAATTCCAGGTCACCAATCCAATGGCACAGTTTTTACCAGCGACTTGAACGGTCAAGAATTTTGGCAGCTCTACAACGCAGGCTACGTGCCGCGGGAGCTATCCTTCGGTGTCTGCAGTTATTACGTGAAATGCGATCCCGAAACTCGCCAAATCATCGATCCGACGTTGATCGATTTTATGAAAGGCAAGAGCGCACAAAACCAAGAAATTTTATTGTTCACGCAAGGCATCTATGAAGCTCGCAGCTATGCAATGGACCGGCTTTCAGCTGATGCCATGGCAGTCCACGCGGACGGTATCGTCAGCATGGATGTAGGCTGCGATATTCAAACTGTTGAGTACATGCAATTCAACAAAACATTTCACGATCCGATTTTTCATTTCATCGCGACCGGCACCTCGATTGCGCACATTGGTCAACCAAAGGAAATTAAGAAGCCTAAGATGGTCATGCGCTTGCGCGGCGGCAGTTGGACTGATGTAGGAAGTTATGGGGATTACATCCCTTCGAGTTTTGGTAGCACTTTTAACGACGACGATTTCGATGAGTAACAGGAGAGGCAAAAATGCCAGACAATGATCCCCAACACTTTGACTTGCCAGAACACGCGCGCCAGCGATTGCGCGAGATGCGTGGCGAAGGTGGGCATCGCAAGCTATTTACCAGCGATCTTTCCGTCAGCGAATTTCTGCTGATCAAAGAAGCGGGTTTCGAACCTTCAGGACTGGTCGTCGGAAGCTCGATCTATCACATCGGCTTTCAACAAGCGCGATGGACGAAGAACGAAGAGATGACGGTGCTGACCGAAGCGCTTTACCACGCTCGCGAATTGGCCATGTCTCGGATGCAGGAAGAGGCTGATGAACTGGGCGCCGACGGAGTCGTCGGTGTGCGTTTGAAAGTTAAGCACATGTCCTGGGCATCAGATCTTGCTGAATTCGTTGCGATTGGAACGGCGGTTCACCATAAAGATCCGGCTCAGAGCAAATCGTTTAGAACCGTAGATGGAAAAGCATTTACCAGCGATCTTTCCGGGCAAGATTTTTGGACATTGCTGCAATCAGGATATCGTCCGGTCGGCATGGTTATGGGCAATTGCGTCTATCACATCGCTCACCAAACCGTAGGTCAGTTTTTCAAAACGATGGGACAAAACATCGAAATGGTCAACTTCACTCAGGGTTTGTACGACGCGCGCGAATTGGCGATGGAACGCATGCAAACCGAAGCGGAACACCTGAAAGCAGAAGGTATAGTCGGAGTGGACATCCACGAAGGCAACTACAGTTGGAGCAGCAACGTAATTGAATTCTTTGTCGTTGGAACGGCGATCGTTCCAATGCGTCAGGACCACCACATACCGACACCACAACTGGTGCTATCGCTTAACGACTACTAGTAAACAGTTCGGCGCAGAAGCGCAAGAACGACTCGGAAAGCCACGTAATGGCGGAACCCCAAAATTGCAAATCAACAACTCGGCCTTGCGCTCGAGTTTTGGTTTGCGGGCTTGTCATTATAAATCTACTGGCGTTGATATACAGCAAGACGATTTTAGACAATATTCTGAGGCTGAACACTGAATCGGTTGCCTGGATCGACTTCGCAACACATGCGGCTATTCTCGCTTCGTCATTTGCCATAGCGTGGAAACATCAGCTTCTTGGCACGCTTCGATTACCTAAGGGTACCGAAGTAAATGCGGATAAGATCTTGCTTGCGTTGATTGCATTGTTTGCAACCGTAGTACTAGTGATGGTACCCCGTTCGATTTCAGCTGGAATAGAACCTGTTATACCGGCTATTCGACATGCGCTGCTAGTTTTTATACCAATTATTTCGTTTGCCTATATTTGTCCTAGAGTGTTGGATCGCAGAAGCTACTTCGTTGTTTTTGCCACGGTGTTATTTATATTTTTTGGGCACTCGCTCCTCACTATAGGATTCTGGCTTTCAAATACAAAAATGCTCTTTTACCGCGACATTGCTAAGTCTGAGGGTAGAGCACCGATGGTCTTAGGTAGCAGTGGAATGTTTGTCACCGGCATGGCGTGGAATCCGAACACACTGGCAATCGCACTGATGCTGATACCGCCGATGGCGGCAATAGCGGAATCGATGGTTGTCACGGCTCGCGCAAAATTATTTTACCGGCTTACAATGTTTATCACCGCAGTGCACCTGTTGTTGACGTGCTCCAGAGGGGCTTCTGTCACTCTTCTTGCCTCATCGATTCTATGGATTTATCTGTCAAAATCAGGGCGCTTATTCAAAACAATCTGCATTTCCATTCTTGCCTTACTCTTCGGATTCTTAGTGTTTCAGACTTTGCAATTTGGATTAGATCCATCGATGCATGAACGCATTCGCATTTGGTATCAAGCGCTTTCGAACATCGCGCAAAACCCATGGGGAGGAGGGCTGCCGCTGCCAACGACGGAGCATATGCCTCACAGTCTTGTGTTAGGGACAATCGAATATTTCGGTTTCGCGGGACTGCTGTTTCTTATTGCAATAATCGGTTTACTGTTTCTAAAATCAATCGAGAACCTTAAAGGCTGTCCCGCTAACCAGTTTGCAGTAATAACGATTGGAATAATCGTTGTTTTCCATGGACTATTCGAATATTACATCGGTCATCCGACTCTATTCGCCAACTCGCTTTTCTGGCTTGTTCTAGGTTTCTTGACCACAAAACCCACGGACGAACAGTCACAAGAAGCCAACTGTTGAGTCCATCAGTCACTGCACCAATCAACTCCGCCCCGGCTATCAAACTGCCGCCCGAGAAAAAATTAGCACTACCAACCCGCCCCCTCCCCTGATATGGTAGTGAAACTTACCAGTAAGTCGAGGCAATTAAAATGATTCGATTTGGAGTCATTAACAGTTCAATTGCAGTTGTTCTATTGTCCACAGCTTTTTTGTTTGGCTCGCCTCCCGCCGCCGCCGAGTCTAACCTGAAACACACGCTTGCTCAAAATGTTGGCGGCAAAATCGAAAAGTCCAAGTATCAGTTGACTCCGGGTGCGAACGTCAACGGCAGTTCTGGCTATCATCTCGGAAGGACTTCGTATCAAATCGGAAGCCTGAGCACTGGCAGCAGCCCAGTCGAAGGTCTTGATGCGCAGTATGTTTTCGACACCACCGAATTCATGAAGGTAGGTTGCCCGGAAAACGACGAAGATGAAGAGGTCACTGGCGAGTTGACCCTGACAGATTGGAAATCCGCATTTATAGCCGGTCAACTAGCATTGAAAAATCACGACGGTCCGGAAGCGCTAAAAATGTTTGCTCTTGCAGAAAAGCTAATCGGCGATACAGATGCTTTAGCTGTATATAAAAAACTTCTCTGTCACTTGCGATTGGCGCAAGCGAACTTCGAGATCGAGAAATCGCAAGCAGCACTTGAGGAGATTGAAAAGGCGAGAGGCTATCTAAGTAGCCACAACCACCACACCGCTACACTTTGGCATAGCCTCGCAGAACTGGCATCAACCGCGGAGCAAGCCAAGCTTTTCTCCGTCGCGGAACCTCTGTGGCAACGTTGTGTTGAAACTAGTTTAGCGATGCATGCGCCGACCAGCATCTATGTAATAGCGACAGAAACACGGCTAGCCAACAATCTCTATTATCAGCGCGAATTTCGAAAAGCTCAACCTCTTTATGTTCGAGACCTGCATGTTATGAGCTTCTTGATGCCGGAGTATGGCATTGCGGCATTGCGAAACCTTTTGAACGTTTGGAAACAGACAGGACACGCGGATGACGCACAACAGATCGAACAAAAATTGCGAACGATCGACACGTCACATCCCGACAAAGAGGGTGAATCATTTTTAGCCGTCCTCAAAACACTTCCCGCCGGAAGACAAAAGGCGCGACTCGATGAAGACTTCATTTCAAGCCTATACTGTGAATTTTTCGAAAACGCACATAAGCTTGAAAGGAACGAAAAAAAATGGGATGAATGTAAAACCCAATTCCAATCAGCGCTGCGAGTGCTGAAATTCGAGGGCTGCCCTCAACCCGATTACGCATGGACACTCGTTGCATATGGAACGTTCGAAGCGTCGCGACAGAGCACCGACGCCTCAGCAATTTTGCAAGAGGCGCTGTCAAAACCCAATATCGCCAGTCTTACCGCGAAACAAACAGCAGATTGCAAGGCATTACTGGCGGTGGCAAAGTCCGCTGCAAATAAAAAACGTAAAACCGAATGAACGATTATCGCACTGCTTCTGCGTTTAGAAACCGCCAGTAGCAGCGTTAAGAATGAAGAATGTACCAATCCACGAAGCCGTTGGAGCAATGGCGCGCATACCGCCCTTCAGGACAGAACCGGCTTTCTTTGCACCTGACTTGACCTTACTCTGGTCGCCGTTGAATCCAGTGTTTGGCGTGCCGTTCTTTCCGTCGTCAAACTCAGCGAGCACACCGTTGCGGAAACTCTCTTCCATTTCCTTTTGCTGTTTTGCATCTTCGAGCTGACCTACCATCTCCGAGTCACGCAGAGCAGCTTCTTGCTGTTCGTAAGCGCTCATAGCACGCGGCGTTTCCGGTGGATATTGCGGCGGATATGCCGGTGCTCCATATTGTGGTGGCGCTCCTGGCGGCGGGTAGCCTTGAGCTGGAGGATATCCTTGTTGTGCCATCAGCGTTGGATCTGGACCGGGAACAGTCGGCGGAGGGTATCCTTGAACGCCCATCTGCATCTGCGATGGATCCACAGGAGCGCCTTGCGGCGGTCCCCATTGTGGTGCTCCATATGGTAGCGGTGCCCACTGTTGATTAGGATCAGGCGCTCCGTAACCTTGCGGCGGAGGCGTTTGCATCATCGGCATTGGCGGTGTTCCCGCCGGCACTTGCGGTGGTACCGCATACGGTGTCGCACCATTTGGTGGCGGAGGAACATTCTGTGCGTTTGCCGGACTTGTTTGCAAAGTCAGACAAAAAAACAGAGCTAAAATGGAAAGCCCGAATTTCATGGATGGAACGAATCGTAGTAAGTGCACGCGGGAATATCCAGCAAGTTTAGGTCCATAAAACAATGTTGTCAAGACGAAGTCTACTTTTCGCCATAAACCCTTGCGGCACAATGAGCTGAAGGATATCCCTCTAGCAACAGCGACGAGATTCAAGAGCGCTATTTACCTTGCGATAGCCAGTTTTGAAAACGTCATCATCGAGACCAAAATGCAAAAGGTAAGTCGCGGTATGTTCTCCGGTGCCGGGCTGTTCGTCATCCTGTCGGGCGGCTCCCCCTTTGATGCTTTGGCTCGGTTACATAATCCGTGACTTCGGACCAAGCTAATTACTGATCCGACAGTTCTCGGCGCGCCACGGCACGAGAGAAAGAGCGGAATATGGGATGTTCAAACGTCCGCGCAGAGCGCTTCCAATGGAAACTACTTCGGCGATACCATCAAACTCTTCGCGCCTCGAAGTGCGAATGTATTCCGCATTTCGATTTTTTGTGGAAGAACTTTCAGGTCCGGCATGCGCTTGAGCAGAGTCTCCAGAGCGACTTGACCTTCCGTATCGGCCAGAGATGAACCGAGACAATGGTGAATACCGTGACCGTAGGCAAGATGCTTTTTGGTATCACGAGTGATATCAAACTTGTCAGGATCGGTCCATTGTTTCGGATCGCGATTAGCCGCACCGGTAAACAGAACCATCATGTCGCCCTGTTTGATGTGCTGCCCACACAGCTCCATATCTTCGCCCGCAAGACGGCGAGTTGTTTGAACCGGACTTTCGAAGCGCAACACTTCGCCGATGGCACCGGGCACTAGTTCTGGATTGCTCTTCAAAAGAGCGAGTTGATCGGGATGTTGCCACAACATGCGAACCGTATTTCCAATCAAGTTGACTGTAGTTTCATGACCTGCAACTAGAATCAAAATGCAGTTAGAAAGCATCTCTTCTTCGGTAAGTTTCTTACCGTCTTCTTCAGCGGCTACAAGCGCGCTGATCAGGTCATTTTTCGGCTCGCGACGACGTTCTTGAACGAGCGGTCGCAAGTATTCGTACAACTCTTCGTTGGCTTTGTTTGCCTTCTTAAGATGTTCAAGATTTGGAGTTGGCTCCAACGTGTCGGTCAAAGTGTTCGACCAATGTTTAAACTTCTCGCGATCTTCTTCCGGCACACCAAGCATCTTTGCGATGACTATCACTGGAAGCTGAAAAGCAAATTCAGCAACAAAATCAAATTCTTTTTTGTCTTCCAAGCCATCTATCAAATGGTTGGCAATCGTCTCGATGTGCGGGCGCATGCCCTTCACCATAGTCGGCGTAAACGCTCTGTTCACCAGCCCTCTGAGGCGGGTATGGTCGGGCGGGTTCATGTTTAACATCCAAACCGCACGCGACTTCATCAAATTCGCCACTTCGGGAACCATCTTGAGCAGCGGATTCACCTGCTTCCAGCGCTGCAATTGTTTCTCATAAGCCATGTCACCGAGAATGTTTCGAATCTCTTCGTATCCCGTGCACATCCAATATTTGCTCTTCTCGCTCCATGCCACAGGCGAGATTTCGCGCATTTTGTGATAGGTCGGAAAGGGATTTTCCAGGAATTCGGGAAGCAACGGATTCAATGGATCGATAGTCGTTGTGGTTGGCATGGTGTGCTCCGAACAGAAGTAGCTTAGAACGGAGTATGAACACTATCACATTTTTGAAAAATGAAGCTTAACTGCCTGGGCAGCCCATCGGCATTGTCAACGTTTCTTGAAAACTGCATAAAATCAGCAACTGACTTGCAGTATGGTCAGATTTTATGGCAAAATTTAGACGGTTATCAACAGAACAAAGCGGTATTTCATGCGCATCGCGGCGCAATCATGAGCTTCCTACCTTCATCCAAAGACGTTCATAGTGCGCTGATAAGTGCCTCGATTCCGTTCGCCGTCTCAGCGGTCATGTTTTGCACCCAGAATGCATTCGCGTTGAACAACCAATCGGGTGACGGTGACTACATGTTGCATTTGAAACAGCAGCGCGATGGCTGGCTGTGGGAAACGCCAGGCAACGCGATCGTCTGGAAAGCTTTTATGGAACAGGCTGAAGCCGCTGGGAAAGCGAAAGATGCACCAAAGCAACTTGCTCTTTTAGAGTCGGCGCTCGAACACTCGAGTTGTTTTAAACCAGACTCTCCAAAGCGGTTAGAGACGATTGCGAAGCTCAAAGAGTGTGCTGAAAAGCAAGGAAAAAAATTGACGGAAAAGCAAGTTCAAGATCTGATCTTGCCGGTTACAAATACGATTCAGCATCCGAAATACCGCATGAAACCTGAGCCTCCGACTAGAGCGTTCAAAGAAGTCGATCCTATGATTCAAGAAGGCGACATGCTCAATACTGATGGCGATACCGATCAAGCCGTCAAAATTTATTTAAAAACGCTGAAGAATCTAAACGAGAGAAGCGCTCGAAGAGGGCACGAGATCGTTAAAGTAGTCGATCGTTTGACGCGCATTTACTACAAGCAAGGCCGGTTTGTCGAAGCAGAAGTCATGGTTAGAAAAGAGTTGAAAGCGGTCGAATCAATGCATGAGTTGCTCGACGATCACGATCCGGACAAGCTGCAAATCGCCTTTATGCTCGGCGATCTCGCGCTTGTTTACAGCGGACAAGAACGATTGCTTGAAGCGGAAGCTTTGTACAAAACTGCGTTGAAAACAATCCATCAAAACTGTACCGAAAAATCGTACGACTACATAGTCACTCTCAGTGAGCTGGCTCGCGTACACAAACTGATGGGCAAATTTGACGAGGCTGACAAAGAATATCGCACGACGTTAACGCTATCGAAAGGCCGACCTGATTGCAGCAATATGACTCGCGGCATCCTCTTCGGAAACTACGCCAAGTTGCTCACAAAAATGAACAAGCTGAGCGCAGCCAAAGAAATGGAGCAAAAGTCAACCGAACTGATGGCGAGTTCCGCATCCGCTCAGCACGTCACAACATCAACCTCTGCGACCCGCCTACCAGCCAACACCACCGCCTCCGAGCAAGAACCACCCGCGATACCAAAACCCGAACCAATCGAACAGGGCCGCCTACGCTCCCCCGACCAAAAACCCCTCCGGTCATACTACTTCTAAAAGCCTGTCGCAACTGCGCCCCTTTCCCAGACCTGCGAACCTAAATCTCCGACGCCAATATACCGGCGTTAATATATCCCACATTAATACAACCGACTTTGATACAACCGACGCTAATACAACCGACGCCAATACATCCGACGCTGATATAACCGACGCTAATCCAACCGACGTTAATTGTA
>JBGAHZ010000093.1:0-19579 GCA_044225915.1 Obscuribacteraceae bacterium (SeqCode) | reverse complement strand
GCCTCTACACTTGATCTAATGAGTTAAGGTCTCGACGTCCGGCGGCGAATCTGGATTCCGGGTACAAAAGTCCAATGAACGTTGAAGTTTGCACAAAATGCAATAAAGAAGTGCGCAAGGAGCAACGAGGTTCCCTGACGCAATGGATCTTCGACGGTTCAACTTGTTCTTGCCGGAAATCGGTGCTCATCCCAGTCTCCGATGAGAAAGCAAATAAAATTTGCCCAAAGTGTTTTAATCAAAAGGTAAGTCGGCGAAGCGGAAGTATTACACAGTGGATGTTTCGGCAATACCAGTGTAAATGTGGTCCGGAAACCGTCAACGCCACTTCCGAAAACAGACAACGCGTCATTTCAAAAAACGAAGTCGAAGAGCCTGATGCGGATGAATCCATCAACTTATCGACACTTCCTTTCCCGCATGAACGCTACAAACCATTACGCTGCATCGCAACGAGCGCAGCAAGTGTGGTCTACAAATGCTTCGACCGCCAGCTCGTTCGCACCGTTGCAATTAAAACCTTGCTCTTCGCGAACCCTGAGCAACTGGTTCGATTTCAACAAGAAGCTAAAGCTACGGCTCTGCTGAAGCATACAAACATCGTCGAGGTCTTAGACTTCGGAGTTAACGAGGGGTCCGCCTACATGGTGTTGGAGTTCGCCGACGCAGTTAACTTAGACGACTGGATTCAGGCCGATAGAGCGTTGTCCGAGCCGGCAACGCTGACGATAATGACTGGAATTTGTCGTGCCCTTGATTATGCGCACAGCAAAGGAATCTATCATCGCGATTTAAAACCGCAAAACATTCTGATTAGTAAACAGAATGGAGAACCCAAACTAATTGATTTCGGATTGGTACTGTTTACTGAGCAGAACAAGGACGTCATAAAGACGCAAGGCTTGAGCCTGTCGGGAACTCCTTTGTACATGAGTCCCGATCAATTTTTAGGTCGTCCATACGATGCCAGATCAGAAATCTATTCGCTAGGATGTGTCCTTTTTACCTGCCTTACAGGTAGCCCACCATTCCATGGCGAAAACGCACTCGCGATTGCACGTCAGCACGCCGAAGTCCCCGCCCCAAGCTTGAAAGCGGTCCGTCCTGATCAAGACTATACCGAGAATCTCGAACAGGTTATTCGTCGATGCCTGGAAAAAAATCCGTCCGATCGATATTCAAGTATCGCTCAACTGGCAAATGATTTGCAGATAAACATCGACGCAACAAATCACCAGCAGACTCTCACTTCGGAGCAAATCGCAGCCGCTGGAAAACCTGATAGTTTCTTCCTCGACACATCATCAGTCGCTGAACAAAATGAAGAACCAGATTGGACAGCCAACAGGTTAAAGTTCGCAAACAAGTATTTGATATTGATACTACTTATGGTGCTATCCGCAACTGCCGCTCTGGTCGCTTTCAGAACTCAGACTACCGACGAGAAAACAACTGCTCGAGTAGCAGAAGTAACTTCGGTAGCCGAAAAAGACGAAAATCCAAGACCACTAAAATTGACCCACCAGGTCGATTTTAACAGGTCGGCACTTACCGAGTTCCAAGTAGACAAGGCTTTCGACGACGCCGGGACGGATGGCACCCTCGAAATGATGAAGCAGAGAATGGGCACATACTCCGACACAACAGTGACGGCCAAACAACTCGATCTACTCGCAAAGGCACCACCAAAGTTTTACTATCTTACTTTCAGAAACTGTGAAGGTGTGACCGCGGATAACATCAAACGCCTCAAGCCTTTAAAGCTTTTGAATCTGAGCGCTTCGTACACAGATCTGGATAATGATGGTTTCGCTGCAATCGCGGCGCTTCCTCATTTAAAGATGCTGCAACTGGAAGGGAATCGAAATTATGACAATAGAGGTTTCATTGCTTTAAAGAAAAGTCTGACTCTCAATGCGATTGAGTTTAAACACACAAAACTCGACGCAGAAGCATTCAAGATCTTCAGTGAAATGAATTTGGATCTAATTAGTTTGAACGACATTCCGAATTTCGACGAACGCTGGCTTCTGCCCCTCAGAGTGACGAAAATCTACGACGCACGGTTGCTGAACATGGATGTCGGCGATAGCTGTTTGCAATATGTTTTAAAACTTCCAAAACTACAAAACATTGTTATTCGCAATACGGCAATAACGGACAAAGGCGTGGAAGAACTAAGCCACCATACAAAGCTGATACTGATAGATCTTGAAGGCAACAAAGGGATTACAGACGGAGCAGTCCCTTCGTTGCTCAATCTTTATAAACACAGCTACTATCCTAACGGGCTCGATATCAATCTAAGTAATACGTCAATCACGGCCAAAAGCATCCCGTTCATCAAACAGATGAAAACAATCCACCGGTTAGACTTGAGAAAACTAGCGGGCATAAACAGCAGTGTTGTTGCAGATCTAAAGAAAGCACTGCCCAGAACAGAAATTGTCAGCTATTGAGTGGTTGCTTTTTTACCTCGGCGAACAGCCGCTGTGTCTATTGGAGACACTTTCTCAAGTGTGTTGAAAAGCAAACTTGTCGCTTTTCGCAGAGTACCATGAGGAAAGAGCTGTTCTGTGAGAAGTCCTGTGTCAAAAAGTCTTCTATTTATTATTTCTCTTGTTTTGGCCATGCGCACATTGATACCCGCTTTTGCTGCCGACGCGATTTATTGTAGTGAGGTGGAAATGATTGACTGGCTGCCGACTAATGTTGAGACCCTTTTGGTCGCGAAAAAACCTTTCACAGTGAAAGCAGAATCTCAAGATCAGCCTATTTTTCAACTCCGTGAACTCGTGATCGGGAACATCAAAGAGGGTGACACTCTCGACACAAAGGGTCTACTAGGAAAAACTATTCTGATTGGCATTGAGGCATGCAGAGATTTTCGCTTTCCTGGCGGTAATGATACAAACACAGACGAAGGTTGCCATATCTTCCTGTTCAAGGAGCCTTTGAACTTTAAAGTTGAGGATTTGCCAGGGACCATTCTAACAATTGATGATACGAATGTCGTAAACAATAGTGAAAAGGTGGGTCTTGGCACAACACAATCGTATATCGCATTGCCGCAGAAAAATTTGTTGGTGGAAACTTCCAGCGAAAATTACATGCGCACAATTCTTTCGCGAATGAAGTCGAGAGCAGGCAAAAGGGCAATGCCCGCGAGTCTTCAGGAGTGGCAATTTGTTTCGAAAGATGCAGCCTTCTATGCACTCCGCCACTATGAGAAGATAAGTGCGGATCCAATGTCCCCTTACGATAAGCATTCAATGTGGGATGCTTGCGGAAGAGCAGATAAACAAGCTATCGGGTTTGTTGTGTCAGCCGATGATTATCATCCTGAGATTCTGAATTTTTGGTATTTTTCAAAAAATCCGAAGGGCATTAAGACATTGGAGACCGTGTTTCGTGGCGATGAACCGAGAACGGTCAAGACGAAAAGACTCTTCGACAATTGCTGGAAACTGGAGGTAGCAGCCGCTGGACAGGATAGGTCTTGGCTTACCTTCGTAAATCTGATGGCGCTACTGGGGCGCACCCCATATTTCTAAAATAATTTTAGTACTATTTAAGAGCTCTGCGAACGGACTGTTCGTCTTTGCACCAAATATGATGGCAGTTCTCATATGATTTGTGTTTCCATTTCGCAACGAAATCGGTTCGTGCAGGGAAGATGGTAAGGTCAGACAATGCAATCAGAATAGGAGAAACGGGCTTTCGCGAACTTAGACCATACGATTCAAGGCTGGAAGGAATTTAAACTGTGCGATCTGAAAACGCACCGTTGCGAAAAAGAACGTACAATCTAACTCTATGAACCTATTTACATTTCTTGCCGCACTAGTTCTGCTCGTTATCTGTCAAACATCGTCTCATGCGCTAGAACCCATTCTCACCAGTTCACAATCAGACGCAGAGTTGAAGCGCCCCGCGGAGGATCGTGATTGGCAGGTAGGAGACGTTGCTGTGACGGCAACGCTACACGCAGAAAAGGGATGGACATATTTTTACAAAAAAAAAGACGTTAAATCCGCTCTGATGCATTTCGAAACCGCAGTGAAGCTCTGGCCAGAAACCGCGCTAGCGATTCTCGGAAAGGCATATTGTCTCGATGCCGTTGGGAAAAAAGAAGACGCGCTTCGCGTGCTATCCGAATGTAAATGCCGAAACCAAATTTCTCCGGACATGATTTCACTGGCAGAAATTGAACTCCTGACTGAATTGAAACGATACCCTCAAGCGCTTCAGGTCTGCGATGGCTCAACGACGAACGGTGGGGCGATTGGACATTGGGTGCCGACAGGTGCTGATTTAATACCACGTTCGAAAGTATTGTTGGCAATGGGAGATAAAGATGGTGCCATTCGCGTTGCGAACAAACTGTATTTGTTCGGCAGTTGTAACCCATACGCGAAGAAAAAGGCGATTGAACTTTTTGAGTCATGTAATGTCGCTCCTCCGTCGAAACTGCCTGATACCTCGACGGCTAAAGCACAAGTGCATCGCATAATTGAGACGCTCATTTCTGATAGCCGTTGGACAGACCAAAGCTTGTTGGAAAAGATCCTCGAACACAAACTGACCTTTGTAAATCAAAATAAAAATGACTACTACAGTTTCGATGATCGCTCCGATTCTCTGATTGCGAGCGCCTCTTTGCATAAGAAAAGTTCCAATGACTCCGACAACGCACCCTCATTGACAGTCGCGCTCAATTATCCATTGTCACTTATTACATTTGACGATCTCAAACAGTGGTTCCCTAAACTTCAATCTCACGCAGCAACACAGAGTGGATGCATACTTACATCAGCATATTCCGACTTTTCGGAAACAGGAAACCACATCACGTTTGATGGTGGCAAAGACCCTTCCGAGATTGTCATCCGGTTTACCATATTCCGCGATGGTTTGACCCGCTAACTTAGTATGCTTAATACTGCGTGGACGATGGTATCACTGCTCTATTGCATCGCAACGAAGGAATCGAAAAATGGATAATCCATTCTTGTTGGCATGGTGGCTCGGCGGAACCGTGCTGGTTTGTGTCATCGACAGACTCTATCGGAAAAACCGATGGAAACTTCTTCTCACAGCAAATGCGCAACTCGAATCTGGTGATTTCGAAGGAGCGTTGCAATCTGCCGAAGCCGCCGCCAAGAAATATCCAAAAGATTGGCGCCCGTTAGTTACCGCAGCAGCAGCGTGCATTCGACGCGATGATCCGGCGGAGGCACTTCGCTTCTGCGAAAAAGCAAAATTGTTGGTTCGCAACGAGCCGATTGAGCTGCTACTGAATCGCGCAGTTGCAAGAGCATTGGTGTTTGATTCAGAGCAGGCACTTGAAGATGCAAATCGCGCAGTTCTAAAAACTAACGCGCCGCCAGCCCTGCAGCGAATGGCACTTCTGGCGCACGCTTATGTCTGTGGATTACAGCACAAACATACTGAAGCATTGAGAGACTGTAATGAGGCGATTAAGTTAAATGGAAATATTGAATGCTACATGCAACGGTGTTGGGCGAACATTCAGCAGAACGATCTCGAAAACGCCAAGGCTGATTGCGACTTGATGATGGAGAGACTATCCGGAGCAAAACCCGGACAAGTTTCAATGGTCTTACAAACAACGGCACTAGTTTCCTATATCGATGGCGACTTTCCGAAAGCACTTGAAGATCAAAATACCGCAATTGAACTCCACAGCCAAAGCCCCTTCTCTTATATAAACAGAGCCCATTTTCTAACTGCTCTGAATGAATTGGAAAGAGCGATTTCCGATCTGGAGCACGCGGAGGGAATTGCGAGGTCAGACTTTGCACGCGGCTTTATCGCATCTAATAAAGCTCGCGTCTGTATGGTACAGAAGCAGTTTGAAAAGTCGGTTAGCTTAGCAAATGAAGCAGTGACGTTCTGCAGGCGACCAGAGATTCTTTGCACAAGGGCTGCTGCATACTTTTACACTGGAGCACTCGAAGAAGCGGAAAAAGATTTGGATGCGGCATTTCAACTCGACCCGCTACATGCGGAAATTTATTGGTGGAAAGGGAAATTACTGGAACTTCGCGGCAATAAAACAGAAGCCGAACAAAATAAACAAAAGGCCTTAGACTGGCACTACAAGCCGTATTTCTAAGTGAAGGAACTTTCCATGTCGCACTTGACTTACTAGTGCAGGGGAACAAGAAACCGACAACATGACGGCTCACTTCTGGTCGATAATCTCTCTCCATTTACTCCCACGCCAGTCCTCATCAGGTGCATCGTTTTTCGCACTACTGTACTCCAAGTGAGTTTTAGGTAGTGCTTTTCGCAAGTCTTCGATCATCGCTTGATCGAAACCTTCGAGACCGCCCAAATCGATTAATCTGATTCCTTTCAACTTTTTCAATTGCGGTATGCTCGCGCTTGTTATTCCAGTGTGTCCAAGTGAGTTTTAGGTAGTGCTTTTCGCAAGTCTTCGATCATCGCTTGATCGAAACCTTCGAGACCGCCCAAATCGATTAATCTGATTCCTTTCAACTTTTTCAATTGCGGTATGCTCGCGCTTGTTATTCCAGTGTGGTCGAGCCGATACTCACTGCCAGTCTGATCGGGACTGCGTGCGAAAAGTGATATCAAAACTGGAACGGACCGATCGGTTATGCCTCTGCAATAGGAGATCGTTAGACCCCTGAGGTGTGTGGCGTCGCTTAACGCGATAAAACCGCGATCGGTAATCTTTGTGTTATTTGCCTGAAGTAAGCACAGATTAGGAATTTTGGACACTAATTCCAAACCTGAATCTGTAAAGTTGGAATCATTTAGGTCGACTTCAATAAGTGTTGAGGACCTGGTCAAATACGCCAACGCGCTGTTGTCGAGATCACGAATTTCTGAGAGTTCAAGTCTCGCCAAATTCATTTCGCTGCAAAGTTTTATCGTCTGTCTATCGACGTGCGCACCGCGAATTGCAAGGATCCTCAGCTTCGGCAAGTTCTTAAGTTTTGCAATCCCGGTGCTGTCGATGGTTGATATTTCTTCCAAACGAATTGAGTTGAGCGAATGAAAAGTAGAGAGAACATCGAGTCCTTCGTTTTTTAAATGGGGACCGCGAATCACGATGCTCGTCAAATTTCGATCGCGGAGAAGTTCGAGATTCTTTCCAGTCATTCCAGGACAATTGATAAAACGGAGACCGTGGCAGTTTTTTGCGTTCGTCGCGAGCGCTTTGAGACTTACCGGTGTCAGCGCAACGTCGTTGAACGATAATTCAGGATTAGTGAGCTGATTGCGCATCTGAGTACTCATGAGCTCATCGTCATCAGTTAAAGAACCGATTGAGTCAACAAGGACATGCTCAGTATGCAAATGCATTTGAGGTTTACTTTCATTTTGCATTTTCAGATTCCATGAAAGCCCAATACCCAAAACCAGAACGAACACGCAGAAAGCACCAATCGCGCGCCTTGCGATCAGTACATCTTTGCTTTTAACTGGCTTCGGTTCAGGAGGCAAATCCACTTTGGCAAGTGATTCAGCTTGGCGCATTTCGATTCCTTCTTCTCGGATTCGAATAAGCTCCTTCGCGACCTCTTCCATGCATGGTCGAGATTCAGGATCTTTCAAAAGCATTGAGGAGATCAGAACTTCGAGGTCCTCTGGAAATGACCGATCAGGCGCGCGTTCTCCGATTAAAAGTGGAAACTTTGTTTGGTGCAAAGTAATTAATTCCAGCACACTGTCTGCTTCAAACGGACGGTAACCGGTAAGTGCTTCGTACATTACGCAACCCATGGAATAAACATCACAGCGATTCGTAAGCACATTCCCAAAACTTTGCTCGGGGCTCATGTATGAAGGCGTTCCGAAGAATCCTTTGCCGGTAGCGGTGTGTTCGAATCGACCGGCATCCGCAATTTTCGCGATACCAAAATCGAGAATTTTGACGATCGACTCATCAACAGAATTTACAATCATGATGTTGGACGGTTTAAGATCACGATGCAGAACGCCCTGTTGATGGGCGTACGCAAGTCCTTCACAACAATCGATGAATATGGAAATCAGGTCGTCTATCGAAGCATTGTTTTGCTCAATCAATTGATCGAGAGTCACGCCTTCCAAATATTCCATGACCATAAATGGTTCGGCATCATCGGCGATACCAAAGTCCAGGACTGAAACAAGATTCGGATGTTTGAATTTTCCAGCCGCTCGTGCTTCTTTTTGAAATCGAACGACATCTTCTTGACCATAGCGACGCGCAATCAACATTTTGACTGCCACCATTCTGTCGAGATGAATATTCTTGCACTTATAGACGACACCCATTCCGCCGCTGCCTATAAGCGAAATAAATTCGTAATCAGAAGCGATAATGGAACCAGGCTCAGGACAATCGATTTGAACGACATCAGTGTGAGCGCAACGCCCTTGCAAACTACTATCACCACTACAGTGAGGACACCATTGTCGTGTGGTATCGAACTTCTCACCGCTGGGAGTTGGCGTTCGCATCTAAAGCATAGACATCTCAAGAATGTCTTTCGATCTTAGCACTCAATTCAATACTGATTGCGAAACCAGAACTCGGGGTTTGATGCGACGTTGTTGACGTAGATCCCGTAGTGAAGGTGAGGTCCGCTTGCGCGTCCGGTTTGACCGACTGTGCCCACGACTTGACCAGCTTCAACTTGATCGCCGACTTTGACATTGACTTTGGTCATGTGGATGCCGATCGAAATAACTCCGCGACCATGGTCTATGCAGACGACATTTCCATGCAGTTTCCAGCCCGTGTGGGCGACGACTACGCGACCGGGAGCGGCTGCATGCACAGGCGTTCCAACCGGTGCGGCGAAGTCGAGACCAGAGTGAAAATAGTCCGCCAGAGGCTTGCCATTGACCACACGTTTGACGCCAAAACGAGTGGAGAGTCTTCCTGTCTTCACCGGTTTTTCGAACGTGCCCTGCCAGCGTTTTTCATCAGAGACAATGCTTTTAGCTTTGCCGATTGCCTCTTTCTCTCCGGGCGATGCATTGAAGTTGTCTTTGGATTTTGGCAGACGCAAACGTTGGACGCCAAAGTGAGCATCATGGACGGTGACTGTCGTGACGTCCGAGCCGGCCGTCAACTTATACTGACCGGGTTTCATCAGTGGAGAAATTGCGATGATAGCCGTCTTGACTGGCTTACCATCAATTTGTTCGGGAAAGGTCTTCACCGTCGCACCATCGAACGTAATCTGATCGACGGATGAAGCTTGCGCTCCAGACAGAATAACTTTTACAGGCTCGCCTTGTGCCGGAGTAGGGTTAGACAAGGTAATGCCGGTCGCTGACGAATCAGCCGAGCTCCGATCGTCGGTTTCGTTTTGAGCTAAAAACTGGCTGCCACCATCTGTGGAGGCGAGTCTGTTTAAACGACTCGTCGAGTTGGGCGGTGCGGATTTCGCATCTTCCGATGCGGATTTCGATTGAATACACAAACTCGCCTGGCTATTTGCATTGCCACCAGGCGAGTTTGAAGAGCTTGCGAAACTGTTAGTTGTCAGGGCGACTGATAAAGAAGTGGGAACGAAAAAGAGAAGCATGAGCCGTTGAGCTCGGTGAGCAAATGATCTGTTTTTCAATCGATTGGGCCTCCGTTTGGCAAGAAGAGTTTATTCTTTGCCCTTTGGAACCAACCTCTCTATTGCGTCTTGCAGTGCTTCAATCTTGTCGATCGGGATGGCAACGCCTTTCTTAGTCGGCTTTTCTTCCTGATCCTTGTCGACATACCACTCGCGAATGTGGAGGTACTTAGTGCCTCGGTACTCGCCAATGTAGACGTTGATGGTTTCGCCTCTGGCCTTTTCGTGAACCGTAATTCTCTCTTCCAAGGTGTTATCCTCCGCTAAATCGACCTGGTCATTATTAAGTGACTTATAAGATTTAAATTCCTGAGCTTATACCCAGTATATAAACCTAGTACTTCAGAGATAAAATCAAATCTCAATACAAGCTATAAGTACCACGATTTAAATGACTCAATTCATAGACGAAACAGAAATAGTTGTTCGCTCAGGCGACGGCGGCAACGGCATGGTGGCATGGCGCCGTGAGAAATACGAGCCGCTGGGCGGTCCCGCGGGGGGCAACGGAGGTAAAGGCGGAGATATTTATCTGAAGGCCGTCTCCGATAAAAGTACTTTGCTCGACTTTCGTTATAGGACGGAGTACGAAGCCGACAACGGTGCTAAAGGCGGTCCTAAAAACTGCCATGGTAAGGGCGGCAAAGATTTGATAATCGAGGTCCCGGTCGGGACGATCGCCTATGACGTCGCAACCGGCAACGTGATTGCCGATCTGACTCGAGCCGATTTGTCCATTATGGTGGCACAGGGAGGCAAAGGCGGGCGCGGCAATACGTCTATTGCTACGCAGCAGAAGCGTGCTCCTCACTATTGCGAACCCGGCATGAAGGGCGTCGAACGCACTCTGAAACTGGAGTTGAAACTGCTGGCCGACGTTGGCATTGTCGGACTGCCAAACGCAGGCAAGTCAACTCTGTTGAGCGTTTTGACGGCTGCTAAACCCAAAATTGCGGACTACCCGTTTACGACGCTTACGCCTCAACTTGGCGTGGTCAAAATGTCGGACGGTCATGGTTTTGTCATGGCCGACATTCCCGGATTGATTGAAGGAGCCGCTCAGGGACTAGGTCTTGGGCACAAGTTTTTGAAACACTTAGAGCGAACGAGAATGCTCATACATCTCGTTGATATCACCAGTGATGACATCGTACGGGACATTAAGACAATCGATAAAGAATTGAGCAGTTATGGTACGAAACTGAAGACCAGACCGCAGATTATGGTTTTGAACAAAACCGATTTATCTGACGAAGATGCCACCGCCACTGCTATCGCGACAGTGAAGGGTTTAAAACCTGATGCCGAGCTGCTGGTCATCTCGGGTGCCACCAAAGAAGGTACCAAGCAACTGATCGACCTGCTTACTGAGAAGATGCAGAAGTCCAGAGAGGAAGAGCCGGACCTTCTGAACGACAGCGATTTCCTGGAACCGGACGAAGACGCTTACGCGGAGACACGCAGCAACAGTTCATTCGAGATTATTCGCAAGAAGAATGTGTTTACCGTCGAAGGAGACCGCGCCGAGCGCCTCGTCTCCGTCACTAACATGCGCGATCCGGATTCGGTTCAGCACTTGTACAACTCGCTTCGCTCCATGGGCGTGATCGACGCCTTGCTACACGAGGGCATCGAACCCGGGCGCACCATCAACATCGGCGGCGTAGAGTTCATCTTCGGCGAAGAGTGGTAGTCCGGTAGCGGAGATGCGCTTCGCAGATCCTGGGAGCGCAGCCATCCTGGCTGCATTCGGAGCAGGCTGGAAGCCTGCGCTCCCAGGATTTGTTGACGGTGCGGTTTCCGGAGACAGACGGCCTAAAACGCTGGTGTCGTTCACCTTTGGTGAAGGGCGATACCAGCGATGTTTAGTTTATTCAGACACAAAGAACTAGAGGGTCGTTCGACTTACTCTTCTTCTTTTTGTTGTGTTCCAGGAGCTTCGAGCAGACGCTCAAGACGTCTCAAGTTTTGTTCTTTCGCTTTCTTTCTCAGTCTACGTGAACGCTTGAGCACTTTTGCAGCGCGCTTCATTCCTCTTTGCTCAGCCATTGGCTTATCTCCATTTGTTGTTTTCTAAAGACCGTTCCAGTGGCTCGGTCCATCGGCTCACGCCGATTTGCGCGACAATCATTCTCCTCGAGAAGAATTGATTTCGGCTTAACCTGCCCTCTGCCTGGTTCAGAAACAAACATAGAGGGCTGGAAGGTCAAATGATACCGTCAAGGCGCCAGGTTTGGCTACACCCACAAGTTGCCAAGATACTGGATTCCCTTCTGCGAATTGCTCGAAATCGACTCGACAATCTCGTCGCTAACAGGAGGGAAGAGCGTCATCTGAGCCAGCTCTTCAAGCCTGACGAACTCTACTCCGGCAAGCACCGGCTCGTCCCCCAGTTTCAGAGTCCCGCCCACTACTTTGGCTTTGATAAAGATGTTTACAATGTGACGGCTGCGGTCAGGAGCGATCGCCTCGGAGAGGTAAAGAAACCGCTCCATTTCGACTTCGAGCCCAGTTTCTTCTTTAACCTCGCGCAACGCGCATTCTTCGAAGGTTTCACCGTATTCCAGGCGCCCGCCCGGCAGGACCCAGTAGCGCTGATTGCCCTTTTTGTGCCTGACAAGCAAGATTTCGCCATCCCTGTTGAGAACCACCACCGATATACGCGTGGTCGGAATAGTTCTTTTTTTCGGCGTAAACCTTCTTTTGGTCAAATCACTCACATCGAATAGGTCACCAAAAAGAAATTGTACGGCAACTTTGCCAACTCGCCCCATATTGCAAATCGCAAATACTCAAGCTCGAATAGAGCTAAACAGCTTCCCTGTCTGATACTTTATTAAAAGTCATTTAGTGGAGTCAGTCTGAACCGTGCATACGGACGGACTGCATTTGGAGGCACTTCGTTATGACGCTCGAGCAAGAGCTCAGAGATCTGGCACAGGAAGCGGTCAGGGACATATCTAAAAACGAAACTTTAGAATCGCTGGAAGAATTGCGTCTAAAATTTATCGGCCGAAACGGCGCGATAACGACAATTTTGCGCGGACTCGGCAAATTGGATGGAGACGAGCGCAAACGCGTTGGTCAAGTAGCCAATGAGGTCAAGGACGAAATCCAGACAGCGCACGACCAGCGCAAACGCGCTCTTGATGAGGCGGCGCTGGCTGCGCGGCTTGCCCTGGAGAAGATCGATGTGACGCTGCCCGGCACCAGAATGGAGCTGGGTCATATTCACCCGCTCACTCAGGTGACGGAAGAAATCATCTCAATCTTTTACGGGATGGGCTTCTCGGTCGCAGACGGTCCTGAAGTGGAAACCGACTTTCACAACTTTGATGCGCTCAACACGCCTCAAGACCACCCTGCCCGCGATGAGCAAGACACGTTTTACACAAACGTGCGCCCCGATGTGCTCTTGCGGAGCCAGACTTCAACGGTTCAAATTCGTGTGATGGCGAATAAAAAACCGCCACTCCGAGTGATTTCGCCTGGCCGCGTCTATCGCAACGAGGAAATCAACGCCAGGAAATTCCCGCTCTTCCACCAAGTCGAAGGCTTGCTGGTCGACAAAGATGTCACCTTCGGACAATTGAAGGGAACATTGAACGCCTTTATTCGAGAGCTTTTCGGCAAACCGGTAAAAACGCGTTTTCGCCCCGACTTCTTTCCGTTCACAGAGCCGAGCGCAGAACTCGACAGCGAGTGCCCGTTTTGTGACGGCGCCGGCTGCAGAACCTGTGGCGGCAGAGGTTGGCTGGAACTGCTCGGTTGCGGCATGGTCGACCCCAACGTTCTTTCCGGGGTCGGAATCGATCCGGAAGAATGGTCCGGCTTTGCATTCGGAATGGGTATAGAACGGCTTGCCATGCTGCGATTCGGCATCAATGACATTCGTCATTTCTACAATAACGACTTGCGATTTCTACATCAGTTTTAATCGCAAGATTCGCCGTCGCCGGTTTCGCTATTCCAAACACGACTTGCAGACGGCGTTTCCGAAACGGAATGTTCAAATTTCGACAAGACTATTTTGAATCACATCGAATCATCACTTGCACAAAACCAATAACCATCAGGATTATCGATAAATGAAACTCTCATACAGCTGGCTTTGCGACTACGTCGATCTGACCGGATTGACTCCACAGGAAGTTGCCGACAAGCTCACAATGGGCGCCTTCGAAGTCGAAGAAATTTCCACATCCGGACCGAACATCATTGGTCCGGTAGTGTCGGGCGAGATTCTCGACATCAAAGTGCATCCTAATGCCGATAAAATCCGGCTTACGAAAGTGCGTTTGGCAGAAGGTGCGGATCCGGTTGAAATTGTTTGCGGCGCGCAAAACATCGAAGTCGGTCAGCGCATTCCGGTGGCACTACCTGGAGCCGTGGTTCTCAACCGCAAGACAGGAGATAAGTTGGAGATCAAAGCGTCTGAAATTCGCGGCGTTCATTCCAATGGCATGCTCTGTTCTCCGCCGGAACTTGGTATCACTGACGGTGACAGCGAAGGAATCTACATTCTGTCAAAACCTGGAGAGAAAGGCTTTCCACTAGGGGTCGACATGATAGAACACATGTCGCTAAAACCGGAATATATTTTTCACGTCGGCTCGCGTTCTAACCGAGGCGACGCCATGAGTGTGGTCGGCTTGGCGCGTGAAGTCGCAGCCCTGACCGGACGCCCACTCAAGCTCCCCGAGTGGAATTTGCAAAGCGCTGAAGCGGATAAAACCTTCTCTGACGACGAGGGCAAAGCCGCCGGTTTCACAACCAAAATCGAGTCGACGCAAGATTGCCCTTACTTCTCTATTAGATTGATTGAAAACATCAAAATCGGTCCATCTCCGGCATGGCTCGCTCGCCGACTGGAGTCGCTCGGATTGAGAACGGTCAACAACGTGGTCGATATCACCAACTATGTCATGCTGGAACTCGGACAGCCGCTTCACGCCTACGATATGGCGAAAGTGAAAGGACAGACGCTCGCAGTCAGACGCGCAA
This sequence comes from Obscuribacteraceae bacterium (SeqCode), assembly GCA_044225915.1. GTDB lineage: Bacteria > Cyanobacteriota > Vampirovibrionia > Obscuribacterales > Obscuribacteraceae > JADYXR01. The sequence goes on along the minus strand of JBGAHZ010000093.1, from coordinate 4,958 downwards.
AATCCGGCGAGAAATTGACCTCCCTCGACGGTAAAGTTCGCGATCTGACTGATGAAGTTCTCGCCATTGCCGACGCTGAAGAAGTCGTTGGTCTGGCAGGAATCATGGGCGGGAAGGATTCCGAAATTAGCGAATCAACCACCGCAATTGCATTGGAAGCTGCCGCATTCGCACCGGCAAGAGTACGCCGAGGCAGTCGATTGATGGGACTTTCGAGCGACAGCTCACTACGTTTCGAACGCGGAGTCGATGTCGAGTCGGTGAGAAACGCCTCCGATCGCGCCACTTATTTGATTTTGAAGTACTGCGGAAACGACCATGGCAACGGCGACAACGGCAAAGGTCCGGTCGTGAAAGCACTGTTCCAATCAGGCAGTCCGAAGACTGCACCATCTAAAGTCTCGATGAGAATGAGCCGCGTCAAGCGCTTGCTCGACGTCGACATGACGGCTCAAGAGGCGCTCAAGTATCTCGAAAGTCTTGGCTTCACAGCCGATTCGCAAGACGTAAAAGCGGATCAACTCACGGTCTCCGTGCCAAGCTTCAGACGCAACGACGTCACTCGCGAAATCGATTTGATCGAAGAAGTTTGCCGCCTGTTCGGCTACGACAATTTGCCGGAAGCCATGCCGGGTTCTGCAGCTTGCCCTCAACGTCCCGACCGCTTGATCAACGACCTTCGTTTTGGTCTTTCGGCTCAGGGACTGTCAGAAGCATGGCTAGGCAGCCTGACCGGAGACGAAGAGTGTGTCTCTGACGGCGGTGCAGAACATGCCAAAGACAATGGTTCTGCGTCCAACGCCGATCAAAAATCCAACAATCCATCCCAAATCCGAGTGCTCAACCCGCTCTCCAAGGATCACCAGGTGTTGCGCCAGAGTTTAATCCCCGGATTGGTCGATGCCGTCAAATATAACCATGACCGTGGTCTCAAGGATGTCTGGTTGTTCGAGACTGGACGTTCGTACACCAAGGTTTCCGATTCATCGCAGGATAAGTGGAAAACTGGCGTGCAGGAAAGATATCTGGTCGGCGGAATTATCGCGGGCTCGCTGGCAAAGCAAGTGACCAAGAGCCAAAAGGTGAAAGACAAGGTTTCCAGTAAACCAACACTGGATGAAACCGTCGATTTCTATCGCATGAAAGGCATCGTGGAAAATGCCCTCGAATCTGCCGGTATTCCAGTCAAGCGTCTGAGATTCTACAAATCAGCCTCAAATCCGTCCTTTATGCATCCGTATCGAGTCTGCCAAATTGCGGTAGCTCCGGCTGATAAATTTCCGCGAGACATCGAAGGAAAACTGGAAGATAAAGTTGTCAGGCTTGGTTTCTTTGGAGAATTAAACCCGGGTTATTTGGCGCAGCACGACTTGCGAGAAGCCGCATACGTCTTCGAACTCGATATCGAGCAGATATCCGCCAACCGAGTCGAAAAAACGTTCAAAGAACCAGCGCATACGCCGTCTGTGACAAGGGATCTGACGATCGATTTGAAAGAAGACGTCGCTCAATCAGCCGTGGTTTCAGTGATTGAAGCGTCGGCCGGCGGCGCGCTCACGGACACCGAGCTTGTCAGTACATATCAGCTCGAAGAGGGCGTGCAGAGCCTTTCTTACCGTTTAACCTTCCAGGATAAAGAGAAGACCTTAACTGCCGAAGAGTTGGACAAGGCGTTGAGCAAGGTCAGGGACTCTCTGGCTTCGCGATTAAAAGCCAAGTTTAGAGCCTGAATTGGGTTGCCAACACATCGCAACGGGATTCCTTCTTTGACATAATGTGTAAGTGACATTACTAGATCATTTTTGTTCGGGTATATAGCTCACACGTGGCAGTTAAAAAGTAGGCAAGTAGTCGTTAGATGTACAAGTTGTCATTCAAGTTTTCGGTGTTGGGGGTAATTGCCTTTCTCGCTTTCGGTGCCGCAGCCTACGTGCTGCCACAGAGGCCGGAACTGGCGATGACCAGCTCCTTTCATTACAGCGTTTTGTACTTAGTGATAATCGGCGTAGCGCTCGTGAGCGCGACGCTCTTTTACGCGAAAGGCACGATCGTCCACAAGTACCGGATGACGCTCGCAATCATCGCCTTTTCGACCTTGTACGGCTTAATCGGCAACATCTTCTTTAACTTCTGGCGGTGGAACACCGGCGGAATACTCGAGTTTAGCCTGGCGCAACTGGGCGTGATGGAACTTGGCGGATTAATCGTCGCGATGTCTTTCTTCCGGCTTGAGCCAGTGGATACGATGGCTGCCGGTGGTTTGGAGAGATTGCAGAAAGGCAACAAGGCGGCACAAGATCCAGCCGCGGCAGCTGCAATCGGTGCTGAGCCACAACAAACTGTGTTCCAAGGCGCAGAATCTGCCGAAGACTTCATGAAATCGAAAGCCGGCTTGCGAGGCGGAATGACCTCATCGAAGTCGGACATTCAAGCCGTGGTACCACCGCAAGAAGCAGTCATGGCCAAGAAGGGCGGACCGACAAGCGTTGAGAGCGCTCACGCGATCATGACTCCGCCAGTCGAAATCGATCTGGACGCTTCAGACGAGATGCTTTCAGGACCGTTAAATCCTTCACCGAGTACACCGACAGCTCGCACCGGCAGTCCGACTGCAACTCCTGGTGGACCTGGAGCGGCTAAGGGCACAGACGCCACGAGCAATCGTTTGCAAGCGCAGAAACGACGCAACACGAGCACATTTACTAAACTCCAGGCTCTTTCCGCCAGCGGGACAGGATCGCTCAAGCCTACACCGGTCGCTCAGGACAGCACCGGCGGTGGTGACTTGCGAAGCTTGTTGGATAGACTTGATTCAGAACCGGATGATGTCGATTACGAATCGCTTCCGACTCCTGAAGAAATTCGAGTACAGATATTATTCAGCGAAGAGTCGGTTTCGTCTAAACCGGCACCAAAAGCGTTTGTTGGAGCAAAACCAACACCGCTTGGTCAGCCGGCAAAACCACAACCGAAGCCAACGCCTGCAACACCAGCAAAACCAACTCCTGCCACTGCTGGCGGTGCCGGACCAACCGGTCAAAAAACCGGTGGCGATGCAAAGCCCGGCGGTCTGGCTGGAAAGTTGCAACAGAACAAACAAGCACCGCCTGCAGGTGGCGCCTCACCAGGTCTGGCAAATCTGCTCGATCGTGCCGAAGCGAATTTAGGCGGAGGTGACGACGAGTCTGTTGAAGAACCAGTCGTAAGCAGAGTTGAAGAACCAGTCAGCAAGGTGGAAGAACCTGCTGAAGTAAAACATGATCCAGAACCGGCTCCAGCCGCGGATGCTGGCGGGTTGCTGTCGAAGCGTCTGATGGAGCTATCCAGCGACGACGAAGAAGAGTTGGAATCGGCTGCCGCTGCACACGACGAACCAGAACGTGCCGAAGATGAAAAAGTATTCGCTGAAAATGTCGACGAAGAAATAGACGACATCTTCTCTTCGCTCGCTCCAGCAGAGGCTCAACGTGAAGTGCCTGATACCGAAGAAGAGCCTACTGAGGAAGATAAAGCGGTAACTCAGGAAGAACCAGCAGCACCGGAAGAGTCCGCACTGACACTTCCGGAACCAGAATCATTCGAAGCGAAATCCGACGTGGTTCCTTTGCCGGAGCCAGAAGAGGAAGAGCCTCCAGTTTCTCAATCACTTACTGAAGAAGCGGAAGCCGAGCCTGCTGAAGATGGATTGGTCTTCGCGAAAGGCGTTGATGACGACCTCGATGATGTTTTCAGCAACCTCGCGCCAGCCGAAGCTCATCGCACAATCGAAGATCTCAAATCCAAGCAAGCAGAAGAAGAGCCTGCGGAGCCGGAAGCCGAAGCAGAGGCAGAACCGGAAGAGGGACTGGTCTTCACTCAAGGTGTCGATGACGACCTGGATGACGTGTTCAGCAACCTGGCACCGGCCGAAGCACAGCTCAATGTCGGCGATGTGAAACTGAAAAAACAAGAAGCTCCTGTCGACGATATCGAAGCCACCGGTGACTTCACTTCGCCTCCAAAAGCCGAGGAAGAAGAGGAAGAGGAAGCTCCTAAAGAAGACGAAACACTGCTCAAACTCGATGACTCTGATGTAGACGATATCTTCGCCGGACTGGCCGGAGAGCAACTGGACGTCAACGCAGAGACACTCGCCAAGGCGAAAAACAAAGAAGAGGAAGAAGCAGAAATTGCGATTCCCGCATCGCTTGTCGAGACAGGCGATCGAATTCCTGTCATTAACGCGGATTCCGCGAAAACGGCCAAGCAAACTGGCGACATGCCGGCAATGACTAAAGAACAGGCAGCGAGGATTAAGGACGACATCAAGAAAGCGTCCGAAGGTGATGAAGACGAAGAGGGAGACGACGAAGAATCAAAAGAAGAGGTAGTTCCTGAGTCTCCTGAGGCAGCTAAACTGAAGAAGGAGCTGAAGGAGTTCGGCAAGCTATCCGGACGCTCTGCAAGCGCGCCTAAACCGACTGGCGACAGCGTCGGTACGATGAAAACGATCGGTAAACTTCTGATCGATAATCAAGCAATTGAAAACATCATCAAGGCCGGTGAACAACGCAAACTCGGTCAGAATCTCGCAACAGCAAGAATCATATCGAGCGCTCGCGGTCAGGGAATTATGGAATTGCTCCATAAGATCGACAAATACGAAGGCGTAGTCGGAAGCATCATCGTCGGTCACGACGGCTTGGTAATGGCTTCCACACTCAAAGAAGGCTGGGACAAGGACATCATGGGAGCCCTGTCCACCGCACTTCTCTCAACGAGCAATTTGACCACGAAGAAACTCGAAATCGGCAAATTGCGACAGATGATTATGCTCACCAAATCCGGTGACCAGGAAAAAACCACAGTGCTCACGGACGTCGATGTCGGAATTCTCGCGGTGTTTGTCGAAGAGACAGACGTCTCAAAAATCGACGGCATGCTCGACATTATCCACAAGACAATTCACGGATAATCGA
>JBGAHZ010000092.1:10738-19768 GCA_044225915.1 Obscuribacteraceae bacterium (SeqCode) | reverse complement strand
GTGGCATCGGCGGGAGTCTGAAAACTCCCGCCGATGCGCGGTTTCAGAACGGGCCTCGCGGGCGTTCTACAGTCGTGAACTCTCTAGTACTTACGCAACAGCAGGCTTCGCGCCGGTCGCGCCCTTCGCCAGAGCAGCCTCGTCGGCAGTGGTCAGCACCCGATAGGCCTGGTCCTGCATGAGCCGGACTGGAACCAGCGGATTGACTTCGCCAACCAGACCGAAAGCCCCGGTGCCGTACTCGCCTACAGGAACTCCGGCCTCGCGGAGCACCTTGAGATTGGCAGCCATGCAGGTCCAGCGGTCTTTGCGATTGCCGCCCCAGTACTTGCCGATGCCATCATATCCGGTCGACATGCCGTACTTGAGCAGCCAGGCACGCCACTTCGCCGGCAGGGGCAGGAAGTTGAACAGCCAGTTACGGCGCACGTTTTCCTTATCCCGCCAGGCTTCATTGGCGACCTTCATCGCTTCGGCGATCTCGAACGCGCGGGCGCTCTGCTCGGCGGTCAAGGGTTCGCGCAGCACAAGGACGATGTAGTTCTCCTTGGTCTTACGCTGAGTCGCGATCAGAGCGCGCAACGTGTGCATGCAGACGCCGGTTTCGATGTACGAACTGGCGACGCGGAGCTTGCCTTGCTTGTCTTTGACCACCAGCTCCGAGTGCCCCATGCTGTTGCGGGCCCGACGAGCCATGCGACCGTCGGTCAAGATCAAAGCGCCATCGGGGATAACTTCAAGCGGCGGATTGAGCCAGACCGACTTGGAGAGGAAACCGCTGCCGACGGCTCGATAGCCGGAGCGCGCCTCTCGGTAGGTTCGAAAAACCATCGCCCAACCAACAAGTTCAATCAAAGCACCGATTGCGGTCAGCAAATTGGTTTCCGCGGGAGGCAGCCCGGGAAGCAAGGCGAGAACAAGCGCTGACAAAGAGAGCAACGACCCGAGCGCCAGAGGAATGTAAACCAGCCGCCGGAGCATGCGATCCTCGAACGCCGAAAGCAGCTTGCTCTCGAGGAAGATCGTCATGGACAGCCACACCCACGAAATCACCGCAAAACTCACAGCACGCGACACGGGCAGCAGCCCGAACAACGCATGCAGAAGGAGAACGAAAAGCGCTAGATGAGCGCTACTAACCAAAAATTTCTGGATTCTGTACAGCATGTCCGCTCCTGGTTGATGATGGACATCACGAGTTCGAAAACACGAGTTTCCGAAAGCCCGATTTGGATTACCGAACTGCTTCGACAGTTCGTTCAAGTATCTCTGGATGCAGTTTCTGCGCGTTACATAGGCGTCTTTCAAAAGTGGAAAAGAGAATGGTTTACTTGAACTACGCGATCGGAACGCACTCAATCAACGCTTCGTTTCTTCCTGTAACCGCAGCGGAGTGCAAGCAATACCGCAAGAGCTACCGCGGCTTTCGCCAGTTCGAACCAATGGTCAGCGCCGCAACCAAGCCTATTTCGAACAACTTCTCATCATCCCCGGTAGCGTAGCTCGCTCACACATCTGATATTGACTCCTCGCGCGAGGTTTGACCCACAGTCTCCGCGATAAGTCAGAACTAATAAAATCACACTGGAATTCAGGTTACTTGGCAACGTAGAGTCTCAATATCTTCCATTTGATTCCTCAGACCACTACTACGCGCAACTGATCTCGGCTTAACTCCAACATTCTCTCGTCGTTCAGCGACTGGATTGTGCCGCGGGCGAAGCAGAACATAAGCGTGCTGTCGTGGTCTGTCCTCCAGGCAACCGAACGCAGAGGCGATCGGTCGCTTGCATCACCTCCAAATTCTGCAGAGGCAGAAAAGGAAAATCATGTCCGACTCACAAAACCAAACCGCCGATCAAACCTTCGCAGAGCCCTCCGACAGCCCCGCCACGCTGCGCAAACAGCGACTGGAGGCAATCAACGCCCAGTTAAAAGAACGCGGTCTCAAACAGCTCAAAAAGCTCGGAGACCACACCAAAGGCGAATTCGAAACGACCAAAATCATTGAGATCTACGACCATTCCAAACGCTTCTTCACCGACGTCAAATTTGCCGCCATCTTCCCGGGCGGAAAAGATGGCGAATTCACGGTGCGCTTCAACGCCAACGGCGAGGTTTCGGATGGCGCAGTCATTGTCGTTGTAATCAACGGATTGTTCGCCATCATCAAGCAGTGGCGCGTACCGCTCGGCGTATGGACCTACGAGGTCTGTCGCGGCTTCGGCGAAAAGCTCGACAACGCGCAAAATCGCGGAGAACTCGGAACGCTCAAAATCAGCGACCTGCCAATCGGCACGCTGACCCGCGAACTGGGCGACGCCGTGATGGCAACCGCCGAAATCACCTCCGTCACGCACCTCGGCAAAATCGCGGAGAACACCGGCACCAACGCAGTCACCCCCGACCACTTCCTGGTGCAAATCCAGGTGGACGAAGCGCTGCTCGCAACCAAACTCAACGGTGCCGATGGATTGAAGGTCTTCCTCTGGACCGCTGACGAAGTCGACCGTCAGCTCGGCAAACGCATCGCCGACAACCACTCGATCACCGCGCTTTGCCTTGCGCAGCGTCACATCGATCGCCTGCCTCGCCGCAGCGCTGAATAACCGGGTCGCGAAGCTGCGTGCTTGGGTCGAGCGTTAAACCGGCTCGATACCTAATCGCGATAGTTTAAACTCGCAGAAGAACGGCTCATGCTGTTCTTCTGCACTCACCGGAACACCTACTATTACTCCTAGTACCTCTTCAGGCTTTGCGAGAATAACAGGCTTCAACCGACCGTTGACCAGATGCCCCGGGCATAAGGTCTTTGTGTTCCGCCGGAAGCGTGAATGGATTCAATCGACCTAGAGATTTGTTCAAGTTGCAAGAGACGGGTGCGTTCGGCTCGGGAAGGTTCTCTTACTCGTTTCCTATTCGAAAATAGTTATTGCCTGTGCAACTCGAGTGCGGCGCGGTCAACTCCCCGACCACGTCAGGACGACGCGTCCTTTTGTCGTAAATGCGGACGAATCGTGCCTGAAGTCAATCGCAGGGGCAGCTTTACTTCGTATCTTTTTCAAGCCGTGCGCTGCGATTGCCCCACGCCCGACGGTCACTCGCCTTTCTCGAAACCCAGCCGTCCGGACCTCGACGCCCGACACCACCCGGCCTCCGTTTTACAAACTAGTGCTCGGTTGACCAGACTGAAACTAGAACAAGCGTCGCTCACGATGGACTCCATTCAGGAAATCGGTCTCACCGGCGGCGACGTGATTGGCGGCAACTACCAAATCTTCGAACTTATCGGAGAGGGCGGTATGGGGCTGGTCTTCCTGGGTAAGCACATCGGACTCGATCGCACGTGCGCAGTGAAGGTGCTGGCGCCATCGATGTTATCGGTTTCAAGCTGGATGATGTTTCAAAACGAAGCGAAAATTATCGCCGGCTTGAATCACAAAAGCATCTGCCAGGTTTACGACTTGGGCGTGCACAAAGAGCGCCTGCCGTTCTATGCAATGGACTATCTTCCCGGAAAAACACTCGAACAGCTCCTCGCTGAAGAAGGCACCCTATCGGTTGGCGCGGTCGTCGAAATATTCCTTCAACTGGCAGAGGGTTTGGCATTTGCACACGGAAAAGGCGTCATTCACCGAGACATCAAGCCGGCCAACATTATGCTCGTGCCGGAAGACTCTAACACTTGCGTTAAACTTCTCGACTTCGGAATTGCCGAGCTTGCCGTTTCCAGCCGTGCCGATCGCCCGCTCGAAGACATCGTAGGCACGACCTTTTACATGAGCCCTGAACGTTTCGCTGGAACATCAGGAGATAGCCGCGCCGACATCTATGCCGTCGGTTGCTCGATGTTCGAGGCTTTAACCGGAACGCTGCCATTTGAAAACGAGAGTTTGATAGAGCTGCGCAGAATGCACGAAGAGGAGCCGATTCCAACGCTCGCCAGTAGAACGGGAACGGAATTCTCTCCGTCTATCGAGGCAGTGGTTCGGAAGTGTCTGGCAAAAACACCGGAAGACCGATACCAGACGGCCGCTCATTTACAGGCCGATCTAGCATGCGTTCTGAGCAAGGAGTCCCTTTTGTACGCATCACCGGCGGTGGCAAGTTCAAACAGTGAAGCAGACGCGAGTTCAAAAAGTTCAAACACAGCAGAAGAAAAACCACGCTCGAATCCGGCGTTGCTTCAATGGACAGCAATCGGGCTGCTCGTTTTGACTGCAGGATTTTCAATCTACAACATGTCTCTCCCATCAGAAAAAAAATCCGATACCGCTCCTCGAGCCACAAATCCGTTCAGCGCTGACAGCGACTCTCCACTCATGATTGGCGAAACAGATTTAGAGTCGAGCATCGACGGTGCTAAATTGATCGAGGACGGTTTAAAGCGCGACCCGACCCGTTTGACAATCACCGGAAGCGCACTTCCCTCGAGCGAAGTCATGGTAGTTTCCCGAGCGTCGAATTTACGCGAGCTGAAGCTGGTTGAGTGCAAAGGGGATACCAGGCGATTCTTCGAACACATCGTCAAGCTGCCGATTGCCAATCTAGAGGTGAGCGCATCCGAAATAGACGATGAAACATTGGCGGTGATCGCAGAGATGAAGAGCATACGCATAATTCACTTCAGTCGATGTCCGAAAATTTCGGATGCGGGAATAACCCACTTGACCAAACTGCCAGGACTTTTACAACTCAGTCTTAGTGCGGTCCCAGGCTTGACGGCCAAAGGACTCAGGCAACTCAAAAGCGGGTGCAAGGATTTAAGACTTCTGGAGCTGAGCAGCAATCCGCGGATAGACGACCGCAGCGTCGAGGACCTGAAAGGTTTCGGTGGCACAACACTGGATCTGGACTGGACCGGAATCACTGACAAATGCGCTCCAACCTTCGCCACGATGCCGAATCTGGTCACACTTTCACTTTGCCAAAATACTAAAATTACCGATAAATGCCTGCCGGATCTGTCTCGAATTAAACAGCTGATAGAGCTGTACATCGAAGATACATCAATCTCAGGATACTCAAAAGATTGGAAGAAACTGAAACACCTTAAGAAGCTGTACGTAGGACAAAGTATTGCTTCAAAGCCGGCGGAACTAGAGGCTCTTAAAGCCATGCTGCCTGCCGGGTGCGTAGTCAGGGCTAATCAATCAAACAGCGCACGGTGATTTATGAAGTTGCCTGCACTGCTTCACCCCATTCTGGACAGGCGTTTTACTAGCACTCAGGCTGATTGCACCTCACGATTCATGACCGAATCTGCTTGAGTGCTTATGAGGTCGCCCGTCAAAAGCCGCACAAACAGAGGACGTCCGCCGGTAATTCGTTTCCAATTTGAAATTGGGAGGTTAAACGACATTGTATAGTATCAAAATTTCCAAGGACAAGTGACGCAAAGTCGGGGTTGCCGTTTTGCGTCACTCTTTTGTGCATGTCCGTGTCCGCGATGTGCGGGGGGTGGTAGCCTGTGTGGTCATGTGGCTCTCCTATGTTCAGTTTTTCGGAACTACTCGGCGTGCAACATGGCGAGCTCTTCGCTGACATGCACATCGCCCTTGTCGTTGACCATCAGGTGCGCGCGGTTGTGACCCAGGCTGACCAGATGGTCCACCTTTTCACAAACCGAAGCGGGCAGCTCGCTCTCGTCGATGTCGACCAGAGCCTGCGGCAGATTCAGACTGTTCATGGCTATTCTCCTTTCGGGAGTTAGGCTTACCGAAATCAACTGATTCGGCAAACATGGTTTGGCTTATCGAATCACTTTGATTCGGGAAGCTTTTGGTGGCATTGAACGTTTGTCAGTCGACTGGTCTGACAGAACAGAACACCTTAGTTTTCGTCGTCTTGCTCTTCATCGGATTCGAGCATCGCCAGTTCTTCACTGATGTGAACTTCGAACTGCGAGCTGATCATCATGTGGGAACGCCGATGACCGAGTCCAACCATGTGGGCGATTTTTTCGCGGCACTCAGCAGGAAGAAGTTGTTCATCGATGTCGACGAGGCGCTGAGGCAGATTGAGGCTGGACATTGTTTCTCCTTCCTCGTTAGAGGCTAAAGGTGATAGAGCTTAGCGGTTCAAAATCTGGGTTCTTGAAAAACTTTCTGGAAAAAAGGGGAGACGAGGATGTAATTACTTAACTACATTTCACACGTTAATTGCAGCTGTAAAACGCTATTTTATGTGCAAATGCACAGCTGCTTAGCTTAAAAGCAAATATGTTAGTTAGCGCTAACGTCACCATCAAGACAAATTCACGGCTGAACACTTAGATCTTAGATCATCAACAACTCCAGCGCCGAGGTTTACGAAATGGTCTGCCGTTTCTCAACTAGCCGACCGATCGGCTTCAGCTGCGGTATTGCGGTCTCAAGGTCAAGTCGGAAAGAAGTTCTTGCGCCAACATCAGATCGAGGTCAAAAACTTTTTCCGATGAAATCTCTTTTGTCTCAACGGCATCGGTGATGAATAGCTCGGGAAGCTGATAATCGGACTTAGATTGCGATGCTGCACCAACATCCCCCCAAATCGGTTGTGGGGCATTAATTACAAGACCACTATTTGAGCCGATCTCGTTAATTTGCTGACTTTCTGTTTGCTGATACATCATCTGTCACTGCCGTTATTAAGGGATTTTTCTAGTCAGCGCCTTGGAGGCTTCTGACCCTTGTATGTATTCGCTGGATTGTATTCGTAGACAGAAAAAGAGCTGAATTCGGACAATATCAGAAGTATCTTTTTATTAAATGCGACCATCTATGGAGTGCGCCACCATATGAGCCACCACTCCAGCTTCATCCCCGGTTCCACAAACTCGAATCGAATCTGTTTTATAACGGATCGAAACAGTTACCTTTGCAAGGCAATTGATTCCAAACCTTTTGCTAGACCAGAACTGCTTAGTGAGCCGGCAAAACAAGCGTCGGTCGATCTTGCGACTGATGGGCCACAGCAAGCACGATCATCATGATCGGAACAAGCTTTCCTTTGCACTTCTCGAAAGCACCTCCCGGCTTGGCGTGCGCTTGTTCCGGCGTGCCCTCCGTCTTCGGCCTGAGAACGAGATGCCCGTTTTCGAATTTGGGCTTACCGTTCTCGCACTCGACGCCGTACGATTTGAAGACTTCGCGCATGTCGGCTCCAACTTCGCCGCCTTTCCCTTCGCGAATAAGTTTTGCAAGTTCGGTCTTGCAGCTCTCGAAATCGACAGCCTTAGGATTGCCCTGGAGATATTCTTTCATTGCTTTTTCCATAGCGGCTCTAACTTCAGGCTCGGCAATTTTCATTTCCTCAATCAGCTTCGCCAGCTTATCGTTGGTTAAATCCGCCTCGCCCCAGGAACGAACCTCGGTTTTCTTACCTTCTTCAGGTTTGAACTTTACGACCATCGAGATGCCGGATTCGGAACGAAATCTGACGACAGCACCATCTGCGACGGCTGTCGGACCGAGTGATTTTCGAGCTTCAGAAGCCACGACTTTATAGTCGACGAGTTTACCGGCGGTATCGAAACCAACAGTACTGTGGACGTCCTGTGACGCTTGAGCATAGTTGCACAAAACATCCACAGCCTTAGTAGGGTTAGCCAGCCCTTCGCTCAACAAAGTGTTGCCGCTCATCCGTTCTCTAATTGCTTTGGTTAGCTCCGCATCTGGTACCAGACCACCTTTGCCTTCGACCAGATACGTTACCTCACCTTCGCCTCCGAGCGGCTTGCGGACGCCCTTTACAGAAACTTTTTTACCGTCTGCGCCAACTACCTCGAGAGGTTTCTGGAAGATATGGTCGATGCCTGTGCGATCCGGACTGATTTTCCTCTCCGGTTTTGGAGCCTCTGTCTGACCTGAGGCACGTCTGAGAACCTCGCCTTCCAGGCGTTCCTTGGATGACTTGCTTGCCATCTCCACCAGACGTCTGTTTAATTTCGGATCATCCATCTTACTGTCTTTAGCAGCAAACTCTTTGCCGAGTGACTCGACGTCTTTGATTGCGAGCGCTCCATTGCGAGCCATTTCAATCATGCGGGCAGCCGTATCCGGAGACACACGACGTCCAGGCTTCAGCTTCAAATTCTCCACTAGCATGTCCACTACCGCGCGCTCGACTGGGTTCGTAGATAACGCCATCTCTTTCATCATCTCAGGACTGATTAAGCCTGCTTGCATGAGAGTTGAACAATCACCAAGATTTCGGAGTATTTGCGCCAGACGCTCGGGTTTCAAGGCTTCGCTCGGATAGTCCTTGAGATCTTTTATCTGTTTATCGAGAATCTCGTCTGCAATTTTCTTAGTTTCCTTGTCAGCCCATAGATTCTTGAATGCGTCCGGATGAACAGAGTCTGACAGCGCGCCCTTCTTGATCGTCTCGACCATGTCGAGCGTCAACTCACCTTTGCGATGAGCGGCAAGGATATCCGCCAGCGCCTTTCTATTTTTCGTATTGATCAGATCGTGAGTAATCAAATCCGTGATTACTGCTTTCGCTTCCGCCGGCAAATGGGCAATTTCCGCCAGGTTCTCGACTGTCACCGTTCCGTTTTTCAGCGCATTAGCGAGTATGAGACTCTGCCCAGGTTCCGATGCGCGCAGCACCGCATTCAGTTCCGTGAGGGTAAGATTGCGCTCGGATAACGCCTTCATTTCATCGGCTTGAAATTTTGCAAAATTGCTGATCGCTTTTGGATCCAGCTGACCTGTCGCGTCGCTCATGGCACGTTCGAGCAATTTCTCAGTCAGTTGTCGTTGCTCCGGTTCCAACTCCAGAAATCGGGACAGAGACGCCGGCTCCAGAAATCCACGATTAATGGCTTCCGCAGCCACTTTCGAGAGTTTCTCTTTAGCCAGTTTGTCTTGAACGTCTTTGGGCAATTCGGAAATCGCTTTTAACGCTTTGTCGGTCAGCGGATTTTCGGACGTTGCTAAACCGTCTAAATGCGCTGGTCTTTTCCACTCTTCCGCGGACTGACCGACCAATCCATCAGCACCGCCTTCGACGTAAAAACCATTGCGTTTGTCGGCTGGAGCGTTG
>JBGAHZ010000092.1:0-10714 GCA_044225915.1 Obscuribacteraceae bacterium (SeqCode) | reverse complement strand
CGACCATACCGGTGTTGGCGTCATATCCGGAGATCACCATGGCATGCCAGCCCGGTTTGCCGGTTTCGCCAGGAAGCTTACCTGTCCAAACCGAAATTTCAATCGGCATTGGCGTATGCGATAGGGCTCTGGCAAGTGATTGCGGAGAGTCCACTCGTATGGTCGCTCTGACACTTTCGGCAGACGCTACGTGGACACCCTCGCCATCATGCGGGTACAGATTGGCGTTGGCTATACCAAGCTTTTCAACGTACTTGCCGGTGACCTGCTGATACATCGCCGGAAGGTCGCCGTTGAAGATAATTGGCGAAGAGAGTTTCTTGCCGCCTTCAAAAGTTAGTTCAGCCTTGGGTTGTCCATCAGCACCACAAATCAAAATACGCTCACCGGTAGTACCATCTGTGGTGCTTAGCTTGGCATAACGGAAACTGACTTCTTTGGCATCGAGCTTGAGATCTGCCAACTGCTTTTTCACCCACGGCTCTTCTTTCAAGGCGGCAAGAGCAGGGCTGTCCGACATCAGTTGCATGTTGGCCAGAGCGACTTGCAATACCTGGCTGACGTGACTGCGTTTCTGAGCGGTATGCAAATCCGTTCGAGTTTCGATCTCTCCAGCCGGAACGAAGGCATTGCGCGCGGCCTCAGCGTCCGCTTGCAATGCACCCGGAACCTTGGTGGCATCAAACACCTGACCATTTGCGGCCACGTACTTGCCACTAATAGTCAGATCCGCAGCCATTTTTGCCAGCTCTGGAGCGTTTCTTTTAGCCAATATCTTTTCCATAGAACCAAGCGTGCAAGATTCATTTCCACCCTGGTAGATGGTCTTGATGTCGGTCATTTGAGCGAGCAGTTGCTGGGCCATTCTGACTCGGTCGTGTTGAGAATTCGCGGTCTGTCCAGTCGCTTCCATCATGCGCGCGAGCTGATCGTAGACTCGGGCTCTGTCAGTGGCAGAAAGTCCGCCCTTTTCAAAAGCTTCGACCATTTTATCCCAGCGAGAGCGACGCTCCTTATCGGGAAAATGGAAGTCCGCGAGCTTGCTCAAGCGATCCTTCTGAGACGCGAGATCAGCATGTTCAACCGTCACGCGGTCAATTTCTGTTTCACCGGCCTTGACGTGCGTGACTAAGCGCTCCGTGCCGTCCACCGTCCGTTGAACAGAGAACTCGGCCCCTTTGATGCGCTGCGAATATGCCCCCTCGCTGTCGACTCGTACTGAGCCCTCGCGTTTGAAAGTCTCACCGCCCTTTTTAACTTCAAAGTGATCTTTGTCGACCACCGTGACTTTGAAATCGCCAGGTCCGGAAATTTCTTTGATCTGCCCTTTAAGAGGACCATCAGTCCAATGTTCGTAGGTGATTTTCTCACCACCGCGCGTCACAGCTGATTGGATGGTACCATCAACGGTGTAGGTGCGAACCGTGCCGGCATTGTCGACTGTTACCCGGCTGCCGTCCGGTCTGACGAGCGTCTCGCCCCGAGCGTCTTTGATGTATAGTTCGTTGTCCTTCGTTTTGTACGCTTTAATGCGTTCGACTTCTTGACCGTCGCGATCGAAACGTTTGTAAAACTCTCCGCTCTTATCCTTTTGCCATCTGTCGCCGTTTATCTCAAGCGTATCTGGTTTTATCTGTTCGGAAGCGCGCGCTTTGTCGAACTCGGTCTTGACGTCGGACGGCGGCGCAGGCGGCTTATCATCCGGTCCTCCGTCTTTGCGGTCGGGCAGAACAGTGAACCCATCGACTACCGTGGCCTTGCCGCCACGCTCGATGACAATCGGCGGCGTTCCTTTCTTCACTTCCAGGTTGACACGACTGTAGCCATCGATAGCCCATCCCATCTCGGCTCTGAGCCTTTCGTAGACCAAACGAGAATCGTATTTGTTGGTATCGATCACGAACGCGGGATCAACAATTTGTCTCACCCCATCCTTGGGTGGTTCGAATGATCTGAGAAATCCCCGTTCGGCTGACACTTCCGGCGAGACGTCCGCCATGTGAATCTGCACTTCGTATCCGGCCGCTTTAGCCTCGGCAATCAGCCGGACCATCATCTCAGGTGATTGGCCAAGGGTCGGAAATACGATGTTGTAACCCTCTGCCATCGCCTTGCGACGAACTTCCATGGTGACCGTGCCGCCGGCGTTTTTACAGGCATCGTAGCCCAAGCCGACCTCGGGTTGGCCCTCGAGATTGTTGGCAGTGTATCCTGGAACGGTCGAGACCACCCGGTCAAAATCTATGACCATACCGTTGCAGCTCGCTGCCAGCGGATCGACCAGGTTGGACGACTTACCGGCACCACTCGGTCCCATGACGATATGCAAGACTTTACCTTTGGTCGGCTCACCACCCTTGGTGGCAGCCTTAGCCTGGTCAAAATTCTTTTTCGTCAAGTCTTCCTTGACGCCTGGATTCTTGCCCAGATCGAAGACGGGAAGATCCTTTTGAGCTCTGCGTCTGGCTTCGATAATCGCTAATTGTTCAGGCTTGAAGACCTCCTCCATCTTCTTGATCGGAGGCTGTCCGGCTCGATCAGCATCAGTTAAAGTTTCCATGGCTTTGAGCGCTTTGTCCATGCGCTCGGCGGCAACATCGGCAGGCTGGTCCTTCAAGGCACAAACGAGATTGTCGAGTATTTCAAGCCTGGTGCTGTTGCCAGTCACCTTGTCAGGCAAGCCGATCTTGTCGAGCACGCGGCGTTGCAGCTCCGGAGGGTAGGCAGTCGCGGCATCATATATGGTGGCCCATTTGAGAGGCAGGGTGACATCGCGAGGGCGAGGCACTTTTGTTTTCAAGTCTTTGCCAAGTCCACAACGGTCTAGAGCTTCCTGGGAGAGCCCGCGAATCTGATCGACGATCTCTTTGCCGAACCTCGCATCCGTCTCCATTTTGGCAAGATTCGCTTTCTGTGCGTCGTCGAACGCAGCCGGCTTGGGCTTACTGCCCGTCGCATCAGCTGGAGCATCCGACGGCGTCGCGCTCGCTGCCGACGTGATCAATGCCTCCATGCGACTCACCACATCTTTCACCGCCTTGAAGACTGCCGGTTCACCGGCTTTGTCAGCCGGCTTCGTCTCCTTCGCTTTTGCGGCTTCCGCCTCGGGGTCGCGCGTTACCGGTGCACTTTCCGCGTGCTTCTTAAGCGTTTCGATATCTGCTTTAGCGTCAATAAAAGCTGCCAGAGTCTTAGCATCAAGCTGTCCGCGTTGCAGCATGCCGTCATAGACAAGACGCGTTTCCTGAGACATACTGCTCAACGCTTTGAGTTGAACGTTAGTCATCACACCGGTCGAGAGAGCATGCCGGTATGCGTCGATGGACTTGGCCGTCAGTCCGTGCTGTTCGGCCATAGTCACCATATAGCCGAAGGTATTAGCGGATATTTGCGCAGACTTCTCCAGTCCGGGTTTTGTCTGCATGCGCAGAAATTCAATCAACGCCTTGTCTGTCTCAGTGCCTTTCAATAGACTGGTAGCGGTGTACTCAGATACGGCTTTGGCTTCGATAAACCTGGCGAAATCTGCGATCAAAGGCTTGTCGGCAAGCAATCTGGTGTAATCTTCTTTGGTGAGATTTCGGCGCATATAACTTTCGCCTTTCGCCTCCGCACGAAGAACCTCTGATATGAAGGACTGACTTTTATCCGGTAGATTCAAAACTTCGACGATCTGTGCCGGTTCCAGCAAATTCGCTTTGCCTGCTGCCGCCGCTCGTTCAACGATCTCGGCAATTTCGGGATTGGCAATCACCTTATCGGTAATCGCGGTTAGCGTGGCGCGATCCATCTTCGGAACATTCACCAACTCGGAAATTAGAACAGGAAGAGCCGAAACATCGCCAGTTTTCGCTTGCTTATTTTGATGCTCGACGATCTTGTCCCAGAGCGGCTTATCAATGACAGTGCCCATCGATTCGACTACTTTGGGAACCGATTCGGTCGGGAATTGTTCCAATATGAGGTTCAGATCGGCTGGATTCATGCCCTTCTTCACCACGGCACTGATATGTTCCGGCTGCAAATTCAAAAGACCGTTGAACGCTTCGAGCGATTGACCGCCCGGCTTGAGATAGACACAAACATCTTTGATGGCGTCAGGTGGCAGATTGAAAACCCGCGTCATGGTGTTGCCATCCAGGACAGGCGGCTTACCTTCTCCGGACGACTTCAATGCGGACGCCAGAGTCTTCAGTTCATCAACCGAAAGTTTGCCGGCATTGTCGACCATCTTCGAGAATGCCGCTGCATCGAACTGATTTTTAGGTTTGACAGATACGACCTGCTCAGCAAGCATCTGCTCCACGACCGCCCGTTTATCCGCAGCCAGATCAGCAACCCTTGCCAGCGACGGTCCATCGCAAACTCCTGATTCACAAGCTTTCGCCATCATGTTCGCCGCAGCAGGCGTGATTGCTGCGCCACCACTAGCGGTGACCAACTTCACAAGAGTTTTCGAATCGACAGACCAGTGTGTGGCAAGAGACTCCACACCGGCTCTAGCTTCCGGCGATTCAATTGAAGCGAGTAGAGTCATAGCTTCTGTATTCAATCGCTTATCCGGCGTGCGAGCTTGATTGCGCAAATGCAAGTCGACAAGCTGCTCGAGCCTTTCCGGAGTTACTTTGCCTTCGGTTACGAGCGGATCGAACACACGCTCACGCAGCACTGGATCCATCCCTGCCAGTTTGGCGGCGCAGTCGGCCGTCATCTGTTTTGCTTCGAGCCGCTCCTTGTAGAGGTCTTTGGTTTTCTCAGGCAGTGTGCTGTCTTTGACTTGTTCTGTCGCGTTTAAAACGCTCAATCCTTTGATCGCAATTAGAGCAAGCGCTGCAGCAATTACAGCAGCCTCATCTTTGTTGAGACGACCGCTCTCACCAGTCTTTCTGCCTCTATCCGGATCAACAGCCGAACGTTGAACAGCCTTGAAGTCATCTTTGAGACCGTTGAATACCGAAACAGCCGGAGGGATTTCTTCGGGTTTGCCTTTGAATTCCTTCTCGACCGCCCATCGACGTTCACTGAGCTCATCGCCAAGACGTCTGTCTTCGTCTGATGCGCCCTTGCCATAGCGCAGAAAACTCGACAACTCGGTGAGCGGCTTGATCAATTCGGGTGCATTTTTGCCATACTCACTTTCGATTCGCTCGATTTCTTTCAGTCCGAATTTTTTCGCTTCGCTGCGGAATTCGGCGCGCGCTTTGTTGAGTTCTTCATACCGTCTCCATGTATCGTTATCCTTAGTTTCGATAACGTTGACTTTCTTGCCGAGCGCTTCTACGCGAGCGGACAGGTTACCTGTTTTTTCAGCTTCCTGAGCTTGTTTGTCCCAGTAAGCCAATTCTCGATTGTATGCCAGGTCATCCAGACGCTCTGCCCGAGCAGCTTCTTGTTCGTCTCCATTGCTCGACAGAAACGCCGCATGGTCTTTCAAACACTTGAGCACTTCCAAGCTGTCAGGACCGAAAGCGGCTTCCAGCCTTTGTCTTTCGATGCTGAACAGAGCATCTTTGATTTGGTGCCCGGCTTCGTACATTTTGAAAGCTCGGGCCGGATCTCCGGGAATCGCCTTTTTATCAGCGTATACGGGAAGATCGGTTTCGTTGCCGGGCCGATTCCTGAGCATGCCCATGTTGCCGTGACTCAACCTGTTGAGTTGCTGACCGCGGTGTTCCAGAACGTCGGCAATCGCTCGGAATTCATCGACAGTGGCTTTGTCCATAGGTCCGGTTGCGAGCTTTTTGAACTCAGCCAGCTTTAAATCACCAGCAGCGCAGATTTGATCGTCAAACTTCTGTGCACGCTCGCGATCTCCGGGTTCGTTGCGGTTACGCAAAAAATCGGAATACTGCGCCATGGCGGACAGTTGTGAACCGGAGACCCTACCGCCGGAGCCTTTGCCAGACTCATCGAGGAAGCGATCGAAGCTCTTTTCCTGAACCTCTCTGGCCTGTTTAAACAGCTTCTCCGCCTGCTCTTTGTCGCCCGGCCAGTTGCGTTTCAACAAAGAGCCGCCATAGCCGCTCAATTGCTCGGACAGTTTCCAACTGTCAGCGCTGTTGAGTGTATCCTGCTTATCCGTAAAGACCTTGATGCGCGCTTTCCAGCCCTCTTCAGTGGCTTCCTGTGATTTGCGCGTAGCATCTGCTTCGCCTTTTTTGTCCCCATTTCCTTTGAAGTACTTCGCCTGTTCGAGATAGACAGCACTGAGGTCATCGTATGTTTTCTTTCCAGCAGCAATGTCTGCTTTCATGCCATCAATGGTGGTGTCCCAAGCCGACTTGACGTTGCCATTGCTCTCTTCCCTGAGCTTTTTGACCAACTCTTGGTGCTTTGGATCCGTGCTACCACTCATGTTGTCCGCATAGCGTTTCTGCAAGGCAGACAGAGCGTTCTGCTCAGCGGCGGTCGGTGGTGTATGAAATTGCTTTTTGGCGTCTTCGATGTGTTTGCTCCAGATCACTTCGACCTTGCCGTAAAACTGCTTTTCGAGTTCGGCAGCCTTCTGTGAATCGCCAGCCCAATCTCGGCTGCGCAAGTAGGCAGCGTGACTCCACATCGCCTTCAACACTGGTCCCTCGTCACCAGTCTTGGTTGCCAATTCCTGCTGAGCCTTGATGTAGCGCTGGTGCATGCCATCGCCAATTTCCTGCGCTCTCTGCTCGATCTCACGCGCTTTGGCCAGATCCTGCGGAGTGTTTTTCGTTCGCAATATTCTGGCGTACTGACAGAGCGGATCGTAAAGTGCATCGTTAGTCTTGCCGCGTGTCGACTCGATCGATGCTATTGCTCTAACCAGACGATCTTCCTCACCCTGCTCCGAACTGATATCAGCCTGAGCACGCAAACGAAGATCCTGATTGCCCCCCTTGAGGCCGTCCAGAATGTCCTTCGCATCCTTGCGGAACCACAGTGTCGTACCGTAGGCAGCCAAGTTTTTCATAACCTGATAGGCCTTTTCTCGATCCGGATCTTTGGGATTTTCGCTGGTCAAGAGCAGCTTGGCTGCAGCCATTCGGACAAGAGGCTCTTTGCTTTCCAAACAGCGCGTCAGAAGCGGACGTCTTGGATCGTCTGCGTCAGTGATCGGCTTATCCAGTCCGGCGGAGTTGATCGTATTGATCAATTTTGTTCTGTCGTCACCGCTCAGGGCTTCGGTGAGCCTATCGGCACGCCACTTCAAGCGCTCACTCTCGCCTTCCCTGGTCGCAGGGAACTGTGGCTCCTTGTCGAAAGCCACAGGTTTATAAGATCCCAATCGGTCGGCGAATCGCAAAGCTACATCATTGGCTTTACGTTGCAGGTTGGCGTCAGGATGATACTGAGCCATGGCTTCGAGAATTGGTGTCGCTTTGCGGTAGCCAATCTTGTCGAGTTCCTTGATGAACTCACCTTGTTGGTATACGGACCAGTCATAAGCGATCTTGTTGAATCCGGGTTTTCCGGGCACCGGCATCGATTTGAATTCCGTTTCCAACGCACCGGTAATGATGGATGCGAAGTCTTCATTACTTATTGTGCCACCATTTACGGTGCGCATGCTCTTCAACCCTTCGTAGAGTTCATTGCGGGCAAAGCCAGACAGGCCCGGCTGATTGATTAAACATGAGGTCATCATGTTTATCAGCTCACCTCGCTCAACGTTGCCATCCTGACAAATTTTTCTGAGTGCAGTTGCCGCTTTCTCAGCAAACTTGATTCGCTCGTGAGGGAGGAACGGCATGCCATTGGAGGCGACGATGTACGCAAGCGCCATGCGAGCGTCTCTAGCGTCGGTCGCGTTCGGACCATCTTTTTTGCCTGCCGCATCGACAAGGTTATTGAATTGAGTATCGCGATCCTCCGTGGTTTTCTTGTCCGCAGCAGCGATTCCCTCGTCAGGATTGAAGTGCAGATGGTCCGGTGGATCAAAGAATACGAGAGCCACTGGATTAGTGTAATAAGCTCCCTGTAACGCCCAATCTGCCCATATAGTTCCGACCCCCTGGGCGAGGTTGAGCGCTTCCATTCTTACCCGTTTAAAGTTCGCTTCGTAGGCGTCATTGAGGGCGTTGCCGTCGAGCAGATTGTACGCGCCATTTCTGCGGAAGTAGTCGCCCTCGAACTGCTTCAAATCAGCGTAGCTGTTGTCCAGCATGTTGCGCTTGACGCCGTCATAATAACGTTGGGTATCGAGCAGCGTGAAGGTAACAGGGCCTTCAAGCTTTTGCACGTAGTCTTGCGAACTCATAGCAGCAGCTCGTTTCATAGCCGCGTCGATCAGCGCGCTGTCGCCCTTATGGAAGCCGGGACGGTTCGATTTTTCAGCCGCTTTCACAGCCTCGAGAATGTCTTTGGCAGATTTCTTGTCACTCTCGCGGAAGCCATGGTTAGCTGTAATAGCAAGAGATTCGATTGCCTTCTCGCGAATTTCCACGCTTTCATTGGCGAGGAGCTTCTGCGCGCATTCAATTCTAATTGCCGGATCAGGACTCTCCAGCCCCTTGTCGAGAAGAACAGCCCGGATGTCGGTTGCCAGCTTGATCGGCTCGGCCAACATTTTGTTGGCGGCATCGATCGCTTCGCCGTCTTTCCCGCCTTTCTTGAGACGCTCAAGCATAGCGCCGGCATCGTCACGATATCCTTTTCGCGTTCCGAAATTGGCTTCAATTGTCAGAGCTTCAATCGCTTGCTTACGCAATTCCGGAATATGACAGGTCGCGAGGACCTTGGCGCAAGCGATTTTGGCTTGCTCCGGTTCCTTATCGCTGGCCATTATATGGAGCATCGCTTTGACACGACGTTCGTTGATATCCGTGATTGGCGGTCGCTCACCGGCCATATATATGGCGCGCACAAGGTCATCCGAACTGCCGCCTTTCCCGAGTTTGCTCTCCAGGTCGGTGATAAGCTCATGCATCGTAAACTCTTTAGTCTTCATCAAATCCTTGACTTGAGTTTCAGTTATCGACGTATCGTCGCGCAATTTGCTCACAGCTTTGCGAGCAGCCTGGACTACGGATTCGTCTTTGTGCTCGATGTCGTCGGCGTTGGCGACCGCCTCTAAAACCGGCAATATTTTCTTCACGCCTAACTGGGACAGATACTCGATGGCGTCCTTCTGGAATGTCGAGCCTTCTCCATTTGCTCCACGAGTACGGGCCAGGTCGACCTGCAAGCCTGCCGCAATCGCGACAGCAGCCTGTTCTTTGGTGATACCACCTTCAAACTCGCCCGGCTTGAGCGCTTTCATCGCGTCAAGCAGACGCTGACGGTTGGCGCCGCTCATCATCGGTTGGTGCATCAAGCACATCTCTAAGATTTGCGCGAAGTCTTTGGAGCGTTCTTTCGGATTGGCTTCACACGCCTCTTTGAGTTTCTGAGCGGCGACGGTAACCAGGTGATCTTTTTGCTCCGATCCGACGCCGGGCATACCGTTGGAGATGATTATGTAAGCCAACGCTTTGCGAGCTTCATCGGCATCACGTCGGGCCGACTGCGCGGCCGGGCTGTGATCGTCAGCGGCCGGATTGCTCTCGGCCGCCCGTTTCAAGGCATTAATCGCTTCGATCTGCTGCTGTTTAATATCCAGGGTTGCAGTTCGTTTCGCGTCATCGATGAAAATTCGTTTTAGAGCCCACGGATTATTTGAATTGAGTCCGGTGTCTTGATTGAATTTACGATTGGCGGCCCAACGGGCGTGGTCACCGTTGAGAACTTCGAAGTTGTAGCTGATGAAATCGTACGACGAGGTCAAAAAGTTACCGCGCACCGCTTGAAACATGAGCTCACGTTTTGCGCGCTCGAAGTCATCGATATACTCTTTCGAACTTGGCTCCGGTCTTCTGAACGGCAGAATCAATTCGCGAATGCGCTTGTTTATTTCCGAGTCTGTTTCCGTGCCGAGAAGATTGAGATAAGTGCGTTCCAGTCCTGGTGGATTGAGCTTGATCATCTCTTCCAGTGCGGCCCGACGCACAAGAGGCGGATACTTTTCCGGATCCAACACAATCGCACGCATGAACTCACCATATCTGGCAACATCCGCGCCTTCCGGTTTCAATCCACCGATTGCCTTGACCGCGGCCTCTCCAATGAACGGATAATCGGATATGCCCCTGGCTTGAATAAGTAGTTCCAACTTGCCCGGATTGCCCGAACTGCCAAGCAAAAGTTCACGTTCCATTTTCTTGACGTCGAGGAGTTCGTTGGAATCGCCCTTACCAGGCAAAACAAGTGCCGGCAGCATCGCGATTACCTTAGCCTGGTTCTCTTCGCGCATCTGCTCGCGGCCTGTAATCGTACCAGGATGAGCCTTCCAGAGCTCAACTTGACGGAGATAGTCCGGCATTCCAGCGGCATCTTTAGGCACCGCCGGCGGTTCTTGCCTAACCGGCGAGCTGACGAATGTACGAACTTTGTCCATTACCTTGAGCCAGGCATCGGGATTGTCTTTGAACAACGCACCACTTCGCTCTGGTACCAGACTCTCCAGGCTGCGAACGATAATGTCCTCGGATAGTTGCTCCTGAACGATGTAATCGTTCTGCGCCTTGAGCAATGCTTGTCTCAGTTCGTCACACTTATCGGCTGGCAATCCGGCTTTAGTAGCTTCGCTCAGATCGATCATGGCGGTAAATACTTTTTCGCGCAGTTCACGCTGTTCTCTATAGTCTTTGCCACCGGCAAAGTTTTTATCCAGGAAGGTCTGCAGTTTCTCCGGATCTCGCAACAG
>JBGAHZ010000013.1:0-170981 GCA_044225915.1 Obscuribacteraceae bacterium (SeqCode) | reverse complement strand
TACTTCAGTAGCGCTAGCGCATGTTGGAAAAAGAAGTATTGCGCTGAGAGCGAGGACGTTCATGTTTAACAAAGAAGCTGCTTTTTTCTGAGAACTGTTCATTTATCGAACCTCTGCGAAGCTTCCCGATTGTCCCAAAACCTTGGTTAAGGAGCGGTTAGGAAAAGCCCGTACAGGACAAGGTTTCAGGAAGTCTTAATGATGTCAAGCGCAAGGCTCGTTTGGTGATGTCAAACGAGCTTTGTGCGATGTCGAAAGAACTAGCTTAAGAGCAGATGAACCAGGGGTTGAGTAGATCTTGTTTGTTGTAGACGAGTTCTTCTTCGAGCCCGTATTGGAGAACTGTTTTTCCGCTCTCTTTGACGACGATGTGGCCTGCGGCGGTGTCCCACTCGGAGGTGGGCGCCAGGCGGGGGTACATGTCCGCGGTGCCGTCGGCTACGAGGCAGAATTTAAGAGCACTGCCTGATTTTACGAAGTCGATTTCTTTTCTGGTCTCGGTCAACTTGCTCATGTACTCGACCATCGCGGTTGACTGATGCGAGCGACTGCCGACGACTCGGATAGGACCGTCGATAGGCAGTGGACGAGCGCTTATTCGAACGGGCTCGCCACCATTTGTAATTTTGAATGCGCCACCATTGAGGGTGGCAAAGTAGGTGACGCCGAGTGCGGGTGCATGCACCACCCCTAGTATCGGTTTGTCGCCTTCGACAAGTGCGATGTTGATTGTAAACTCATCAGTGCGATTGACGAATTCTTTAGTGCCGTCAACAGGATCGACGCACCAGAGATATTGCCAATCTTTGCGTGTTTCCCATTCGACTAAAGATTCTTCTGAGAGGATTGGAATGCTTGGGGTCAGTTTTTTCAATCCATCCTTGATGATGCGATTGGCGGCGAGGTCGGCCTCGGTTAACGGGCTAGCGTCGGCCTTGTGCTCGACTGCGAAGTCTGTCTGGTAAATTGCCATTACTTCGACTCCGGCGGCAAGTGCGATTTCCACCACCTTGAGAGCATCGATTCGGACGTCAGTGTCCTTGATGGTCAGGATAGTGCTGGTGTTTTCGCTGACGGCTGGTCCGCTCTTGTTCATTTCGAATCCTCTGCTTTTCGCCCGGGCTGCGCTTTGGTGCGCATGTCTGAGGTCATCATATGTTGCGATTTAAACGAGAACATTTAATCGTTTTAAGCATGGCTCGGGCTGCGGGGGTTGCGCCCCGTGCTCGCGGCTGTGTACCTCTTATGAACTTTAGCTAAGTGAAACAGAGGTTGACTTTGCTAAAGTTGACAACTATTCATTTGGTCCTAAAAAGAGTGACTGTCTGATGAATGTGGCGGCGCCGCCTACTGGTACCAGCGATGGTGCGGTACCAGTGTCGAAAGAAACTAATTCCGACCGTAAAGGTTGGGCGGCGTATTGTGAGAAAAAATCAGCGATTGTAAGCGTTGCAGTTCTCGCCATAATCATCGGAGTTGAGTGGATCAACTTCGGTGCGGCATACAGGCGCACTGGTTTCTACCTCGACGACTGGCTCATGCTCAGGCAGCTCAGCTTCGGTCCGCAGAACTACTTCGACCTTATCTACAAGTATTTGACTACAGACCCGCGCGTCATCATTCGCCCGATCGAGGCACTGCACTTCGGCTCGGTTTTCTACTTCAGCGGAACTGATCCGTGGGGCTGGCGGCTATCCAACCTCGTCATGGAAGTGGCATCAACCTTCCTGATTTATCTAATCGTTGCGCGATTGGCCGTGAGCCGATTAGCTGGCTTCATCGCCGCGATGTTCTTTCTGACTTACCCTGTGCATGACTCGAGTCACTACTGGGCTGTCTGCAGTTGCGTGTCGTTGAGTTTAACGACGTACTTGGGCAGTTTGTGGAGCACGCTCAAGGCGGTCGGGTCCAGGCACAAGGGAGGCTGGCTCGTCTCTGCGTACACGCTATTCGCGCTAAGCATCTACGGCTATGAACCGTTTCTTCCCCTCGCTGCGTTGAATGTGGTGGCGTATGTGATGCTCACCGCGGATTTGAAAAAATTCCTGCCATCGCTGCGATCGCTAGTTCTCCACAGTCTCCCTTATGCTGGAGTAGTGGCGAGCTTGCTACTGTATCAACGATACGTGGTTCCTCTTATCATGAAAGCGGCTTTGCATAAAATCCATATCGATCCGGGATTGATTGCGAGCACAATCGGCGAAGGTCTGCGCGTGGTGTCGCCAATCGCGACTGTGCCTTACATATCGAGTCACGTTTCGGATTTTGCCAGAGCCGAAGGGTTCGGTTCCGCAACTTGCATCAGATTGGGAATTCTGATTGCGCTAGTCGTTGCAGGTACGCTCATCACGGCACCTGGTAGCGTTCATCAACGCAAGTCCGCTTACACTCTCATCGCCTTAGGTTTGTTTACGGCGGTGATGTCTTATTCAATTTTTGGTTTAAACCCTGAATATACGCCAACGCTCATCACTCTGGTAAACCGCATCAACACAGGAGCGGCGTTTGGTCTAGCTATCATCGTAGCCGGATTATTCGGATTGGCACTCTCTAGCTCGAAACTGTTTAAGGCCAAACTTCTCACGTCATCTTTAGTTCTCGGCGCTCTTATAGCAACATTCACCCTTGCTAACTGGGGTTTGGCCAAACCATGGGAAGTATCGTGGTCTGTTCAAAGCCGAACATTTGATGCATTGCAAGCGCGGAAGAATGAGTTCGAGAAAGTCGAGAGTGTAGTGCTAATGAACTGCCCTCGCTATGTCAATGCGACCCCAGTGTTTGATGGAACCTGGGATTTCGAAGAGGCGCTTCATCTTGCACTCGGTCGAAGTGATATCAAAGGTGGTGTGGTATCGGAACGTATGGCAGTTGGAAGTGATTGCGTTCAAGATATAGCACTGGGATTTGCCTGTGCTGAGTATCCATTGAGGAACTTCGTGCTGGTCACGCCAGGATTGAGTATTGTTCAGCCTATCAGTGGTCCTAA
The DNA here is from genome assembly GCA_044225915.1 of Obscuribacteraceae bacterium (SeqCode). Lineage (GTDB taxonomy): Bacteria > Cyanobacteriota > Vampirovibrionia > Obscuribacterales > Obscuribacteraceae > JADYXR01. The sequence continues at coordinate 167,995 of JBGAHZ010000013.1, read as the reverse complement.
GCAATTCATCGAGGTAGTTGAGAAAGAAGGAACGTTCTTCGGTTTGTCACGCAACACGATCAACGATTGGAAGAATCAAGTTGCATACGGTACGCGCAAAAAGAAAAACGGCGTCTTGACGCCACTGAATCCCCCTGCGAAGACGCAGTCTAGCGGAGCGATTCAATAAAGTGGATGCGACAACTATCGTGAGAGATTCGGAATCGAGAACTGAAAGTTCTCCGCATTCAATTGCGTCGAGTAAACGAAGCCTGTGGGTCGAACTCACTATACTGGCTGTCCTTGCCGTCGCGATGCGCCTGCCCTGGATCTTCATGATTCCGATTAGCCAGGCGCCTGATGAAGGCGCCCATTACTGGGTTCTCGACTTTATTCATAAAAACCTTCGTTTGCCTGAGTTGAGCGATATGGTCAAGCACGCTGATTCTGCTTACTATGGCGCACTTTCTCCATTCAGCTATATTCCGCACCTTCTCTGCGCGTGGGCGATGCCTTTCGTCAACGCCCCATTTGCATACCGCTTTGGCAGTCTGATCATGGGTGTAGTCAGCGTGCTTGCTTCATACGGAGTCGGCAGGCAACTTTTTCCAAAGTCTAAACTGGTAGCACTGGCGGTGCCCATCTATTTGATCTTCCATCCGCAGTTGGCGTTTGTGAACGGCTATTCCAATAATGATTCTGCATCGATGGCAATCGCCACTCTCGTCATTTACGCATCACTGGTCGCGGTCAAGCGTGGTATCAGTTCTAAACTCGCAGTTGCCATCGGGCTTCTCGGTGGGTGTCTCGCGCTCAGCAAACCAACGACCTATTGCATGTTCCCTGTTCTCCTTGCGGCAGTGGTCGCAGCATTTTGTTTTCACCGTGAAAATGTTCGTTCGGTCTTGAAGAAATTCGCGATTATGGGATCGCTATCCGCAGCTCTTGCAGTGCCGTTTTTCGCGCGCAACTGGATGGCTTTCAACGGCGATTTGCTCGGAATGAAGACGATGCTGGATCTCTGGTGGAGTCATTGGGGCAAGCCGGCGCAGCTTTACAAGTGGCCGGTCGTCGACAATGCTGACTGGCGTTATTGTGCGTTCTTGAGCTATGTCGGCAATCTGGGAAACATGGACCGATTGCTGCCTTCTCGTATCTATAAATTGTTTTCTTTAGGTGTAGCGATAGCGACCGGCGGATGGACCGTAGGATTTGTTTTGTCCTGGCTGAAAGGGAAATCTCTCGACGCGGCGAACAACAGAAGTATCGAGATAGCAATGTGGTTGTTAATTGCTTCCGCATTCGTTTTCAACTTTGCAGCTCTGGTCGCGGCGTCTAGTTCGCTCAACGCGACGGGACCGCCCCAGGGGCGTTACTTGTTTCCGAGCGAAGTGTGCATTGCTGCTCTCATCTTTGGCGGACTCAGTCGTTTCGGAAGGGTTGGTCAAGTGGCGGTGATTTTGTTTACCACGTTGATGGTAGCCGCTGGTGTAATCAGCCTTTGCATGCTCTATCCCGTTTGGCATTTCGACGTCAATATCTTCAGATAACCAACGATCAAGTTTAAACATCCGACGGTATACTAATGCAGTCCGTTCCGTTAACTCGACGCGTTGCGCGATCGAGTCACCTCATATGGAGCAAGTCATGAGCACACTTAGTAATGGCATCGAGTCAGTTACGCGCAAGTTTTTAGACGCGGTCAACTCCGGCACTGGTCCTCAGATTTTTGAAATGAGTGTAGAGGATGCGCGGGCGTTTTTGAACAAAGCGCAGTCGGACGATGTCAAAAAAATGACCGCTGACATTCAAGATGTAATGGTGCCAGGTGGTCCGAAGGGTGATGTTTCAGTTCGCATTGCTCGACCTAAAGGCAGTAAGGAAGCGCTTCCTGCGGTCATTTATATGCACGGAGCCGGTTGGGTTCTCGGTGGATGGGAATCTCATGACCGACTGGTTCTGGAAATCGCAAACAGAGCGCAAGCTGCAGTAGTCTTCGTCAATTACAGCCTCTCTCCTGAAGCTAAGTATCCAACGGCAATTGAAGAAGGTTATCTGGTCACCAAGTATGTCGCTGAGAACGGAAAGTCGTTGAACATTGATTCGTCCAAACTCGCGATTGCTGGTGACAGTGTTGGTGGCAATATGTCGGCCGCAATCACATTGATGTCTAAGGAGAGAGGCGGTCCCAAGATAGATTTCCAGGTGTTGTTCTATCCAGTAACCGATGCAAATTTCACTACAGAGTCGTACAACAAATTTGAAACAAAACATTTTTTGTCGCGTGAAGCAATGAAATGGTTCTGGAACCAGTACACATCCAATGATGCGGAACGCAAGGAGCCAACAGCGAGTCCGTTGCAGGCTTCGCTTGAACAATTAAAAGGTCTGCCACCAGCTATGGTGTTTACTGCCGAGAACGATGTTCTTCGCGACGAAGGTGAAGCCTACGCACATAAGCTTATTGTAGCCGGTGTAGAAGTCAAAGCCGTCCGTTGTTTGGGAACGATTCACGACTTTGTGATGCTGCATGCGCTGATGGATACCCCTGCTGCTCGCTTCGCGGTAGAAACGGCTAGTGCGGCGCTTAAAGAGCACCTTCATGCAGCGACAGCGGCTGCCGTCAGATAACAGGCAGATGCCGGTGATAGCTGAGTCAAGCGAATCCAATCAACTTGCCGTGCCAAATCAACGTTCACAAAAAGAGCGACTGATCCTGTCGGGAGTTATTGTTGGCGTTGCTCTGCTTTTCCTTGTGCCGAGCTTGTTTGAGAAGTCGCTGGTTGCCTTCTATACGAAACTATTGATTCCTGAACTGGCTGCAATGATACCGGCTGCTTTGTCTCGTTATTGTATCTGGGTGATTGCTGCCGGGGCAGTATTTGCAGCACTGCGAGGCAAACTGTTAGCGAGTTTGCGTGATCTGTCCTTCAAGTCCGAACTAATTGTCACCGCGCTTTTCGCAACGTTATTGAATGTTCTTATCCTGACGCGAACCTGGCAGTTTCCTTATTGCATCGATGACGCGTACATAATATTCCGATATGCCGACAACATGATTTCGCACGGGATGCCGGATTTCGATATCGGCAGCCACGTCAACACGATAAGCTCGCAACTGCATTTTCTGCTTCTTGTGGCGATCAGTTTTCTGACCGGGCAAAGAGACTTTCCTCTACTTTCTGAGTCCATCAATTTGGTCCAGGAAATTTGCAGCCTGTTCGTTCTGTTTGCCATTCTCAAGCGGGTCTTCGTGAAGGCGGAGCTGGCCTTGTACGGTTGTGCAATTCACGTTATGTCTTCTTACGCGATCTTGGAAGTCGTGAGGGGAAAAGAAGGAAGCCTGATTATCCTTTTGCTGTTTCTCTCGATGTGGTCTACGCTCAACGGCCGCGAGCGGCTTTCAGCCTGGGTATCTGGACTTCTCTGTCTAGGTCGACCGGAAGGTGTTTTATTCGCGGCTGTGTCCTTTCTCTCGAGAATCAAACAATATGTTGGTAATCCTGCCTCTGCATTAAAGCTTTGGGCATTGCCTGGCGCCGCAGTGGCTGCTGTGTTTACTTCGATTTATTTCTACTACGGAACCATAATGCCGCAAGGCGTGTTAGCAAAATCACTGATTTATCACGCACCGAGTCTGGTGTGTGCTTCTCTGATCGATGCGCAACTTTGTTCAGCGTTGATCGGTCCACCGCTCTGTCCCGGCGGGTTTGGTGGCGTAATTCTGTTGGCCGTGCTCTATGGAGCCTTTCTTCTAGTCTTGTGGCGGTATAAATTTCTTCGTGTTTACTTCGTCTCGCTGTTTTTAATTACTATATTCTTCTGCGCCGGAAACTCGCTGATGAACGCCTTTCCATGGTATCTGTCCTGGTGGGCACCATTGCCGCCGTTGTTTTATGTTGCTGTTATAAAACAATTGCAGGACTTGCAACGGGTTGACGTAATCTCGAAAACGATGGAATGGACGATGATTGCGCTCAGCATGGTGGTGGTTCCATTCCATTCCTATTATCAATTTGCAACCTTCTCCAGTGTCATTTCGCCGCTGCCGATTTTCTACTGGGACAATGTCAGCGATCGGCTCAGAATCTACGAATCCGCACGAGGTTATTTGAACAAGTACGCTAAGAAAACGGATACTGTTGCGGTCGTTGAGGTAGGCGTTATCGGCTACAAGTTTGAAGGACGGATCTTCGATCTGCTCGGTCTGGTCACGCCTGAGGCATTGAAACTGTATCCCGTGCCAGTCGATAAGCAAGCTCCGTGCGGTTTATCCATACCACCGCAGTATGCTGAGAAGTACAAACCGGAACGCATGTTGTTTCTCGATTGCTTCGCGCGTAACGGACTATTGAAGGACCCTTACTTCAAAGAGAACTATCGATTGGAATGGTTTTGGCGCAATGACGCATTCGACAGCGTCGGCGTCTACCTGTATAAGAAAGCCGAAACTCTCGAGCCGCCATCGAAAAACCGGCAAGATGCGGGCGACTCCGGGAAAATCGACACCCCCCGCAGAGTCGACACCCCTGGCAAAGGCGACGCCTCGGGCAGAGTCGACACCTCCGGCAGAGTCGACACCCACGGCATAGTTGATGCCTCCGGCAGAGTCGACACCCCGGGAAAAGTCAGCACCAAATGAGCGATGTCCAACTGTCGCTCATTTTTTGCTATATCGTTTAAACAATCCGTTGAAATTCGGATAACGTCGATCTGAGTGCTCCCCGGCTGAGAACGCTTGCGTAGTCTATTTCTTCACGTCAACATCCACAGCGAAGGCCGAGTTTCACTTTAAACAAATCGGCGAAATGACCTAAGGAGAAATTTGGAACAAGTTTTGATGTGGTTCTGAACCAGAGACGCCTTCGTTCTGAACCAGAGACGCCTTCGTTCTGAACCAGAGATGCCTTCGTTCTGAACCAGAGATGCCTTTGGCTTACCGAAGTTCTTTCAGAAGTCCAATCCCCAGTCCGACAGCCGCTCCTGCGACTGCTGTCTGTGTTGTTCTCCGGCCGGTTCCATATCCGCGATTCGCCGCCAGTCCAACGCCAGTTCCTACTAGAGTTCCTTGAGCCACGTCTTTCATGATTGGGTGACGTTTCATTGTTTGACTGGATTGAATCAGTCCGACACCAGCCCCGGTGCCTGCACCAAGTGCTGCTCCTCGAAGGACGCCTCGACCGGTAAGCAGCCCTGTCACGGCGCCGACTCCAGCGCCTGCACCGGCACCGATTGTGGCGCTCTTAACCTTTGGATGCTCGTAGAAAAATTTCTTGGTTGCACTTGTGTGAATGGTGCCCTTCGATGCCGAGCCGTTAAGTGTGCTGGCTTGCGACTGAGCCGACGCTGGAGCGAGCGTTGAGAACAACGCAATTGAGGTAGCCATCAGAGCAGTTGTAATTCTCTTATTCATGTTTGCCACTTTCCTAGTGCCTCCGACAGGCAGGTGGTCCCTGCCGAACCTGCTTCAGAGTTTGACGACATGATGATCGTTTCGTTCCTCAGATGGAAGATTGACAATAGATGATACGCTCTTAATTTCGCAAAGGGTGTCACCGAAATGCGCACGTAGAGCGACTTCCCTCAGGTTTAAACAATATGTTTATGCCGGGAAACCGAACAAAATTATAGGTAATCCGATATCATATTGGCTCGAGGGCTGCTGATAATCAGTCGTGTCGAGGTACTGCTTCTCTAGGAAGCAGGCTCAGAGAGTTTCCTCTTGCCTTCGTTCGATCAAGGTTTTGTCCTGAATGCATTGACATCGCGGTCGAAATTTTGATGCCCAATTTCATACCGGAGACGATCAGATGACGACGACAAGTTTGAAAGAGACGCCGCTTGTGAATGCGCACAAAGCGCTCAACGGCAGAATGGTGGATTTTGCTGGATGGTACATGCCGGTCCAGTACAAGTCGATTGTGACGGAGCACATGGCAACGAGAACGTCCGTGGGTCTTTTTGACGTATCGCATATGGGTGAATTTGTTGTTCAGGGCAAAGACGCAACGGCGTTTATGCAGAATCTCGTTCCAAACGACATCTCGAAACTGTTTCCTGGAAAGGCGCTCTATACGCAGCTTGTACGCCCGGACGGCGGAACGGTTGATGACCTTATTATTTATTGTTTGAAGAAAACCGGACCGATTCATTATCTTGCAATCGTCAATGCCTCCAATATAGATAAGGATTGGAAGTGGTTTCAGGAGCAAGCGAAAGGCTTCGACGTTCAATTGGAGAACATCTCGAGCGCAACCGGACTTTTGGCGATTCAGGGTCCGAAGGCAGTTGATCTGCTGGCTGATGTGGTTGGTGACCAGGTTGCCGTGCACGACATGGGTTCATTCACTCATGGTGAAGCAAAAATCGACGGCAATACGCTGACTTTTGCGCGCACTGGATACACGGGCGAAGACGGTTTTGAAATCCTGGTCGGCGCATCTAAGACCGAGTGGCTCTGGAATTTGCTGCTCGAGAAAGGCACTAAATATGGTATCGAGCCGTGTGGATTAGGGGCTCGTGATACTCTTCGTCTGGAAGCCGGACTGCCGCTGTATGGACATGAATTGACCGATGAAATCAGTCCGATCGAATCAGGATTGGACTGGAGTGTGAAACTAAAGAAAGGCGAGTTTGTTGGTAGAGAAGCTCTTTTAAAACAGAAAGAGAGTGGAACCTCGAAGAAAATTGTCTGCCTGAAAGCTGATGGAAAAGCGCTTCCACGCCAGGACTACGACGTATACGATGGCGAGAAACTGGTGGGAAAAGTAACCAGTGGCAGCCAGGGAATTTTCGTTGGTTATCCAATTGCATTTGCTTTGATCGATTCGGCATCAGGTGAAATTGGCAAAGAACTATTCATCGATATCCGTGGAAAGAAAGTACCCGCCCACGTTGTGACGCGTCCGTTTTACAAACGAGAAAAATAGGTGAGTAGCTACTCCCTCAGCTTTAAGCAATGGTTCTTCGCAGTGAGCGCAATAATCGTTGTGGTTTTTTTCGCTTGGGGCGAGTCGCTAAAAGGCTATTTCATTGCTGACGATGTCTGGCATGTGCCGCTTGTGTACAAGGCTTTGCACGGTGAACCGTCTTTGATCTGGCGACAATTTCTTGCGCCTTATTCATTTCACGAAACGCTTTATCGAATGTACCGTCCGCTGACAGACATCAGCTTCGGTCTTGATTGCTTGGTCTGGAACGGAAATCCGGTCGGATACCATTTGACTAATCTGATCTGGCACATGATCTCGAGCTGTCTGGTATTCGTGCTTTCGCGCTCGCTTCTGCGGCACGTACTCCTCCGAGATATCCCGAAGGACGAGTACAACCCCATCATTTTATGGAAGATACCGCTGATGGTATCGCTGTTATTCGCTGTTTATCCAGGACACGCAGAGCCCGTATGTTGGTCGTTGCCGCGTATCGATTCTATTGCCGCTGCGTTCACGTTTACATCCTTTATCTGTTCCTTCGAGCTCTTCAGTAGCCGCGATAAGCGATGGCTTCTGGCGGCGACGCTCGCGATGATATTCGGATTGATGATCAAAGAGATGTGCGCGGCGATACCGCTGGTGGTTATCGGATTGTTTTTTATTGGAGCTCCGCGAAACGAATACAAACGAGATTCAAAACTGCAAGCATTCTTCCGCCGATTGAAAACCGGTGTAGTGCTTTGTTGGCCGATGTTCGCCGTGTTGGTGCTGTACATTCTAATCCGGTCGATAGCACTCGGAACGGTGCTTGGCGGTTACTGGGGAACTATCGGCGTCAGCCTCAACGACTCGCTTTTCGCCAGGTTATTCTCGATAGATGCGTACTGGAAACTGCTGCATCCGATCAATGAAAGCGTTATGGGAACCGGCAGTCCTCAAGACCTGGTTCTCCGTGTCATATATTTCTTGATCGCGGTTTTAATCTTATTGAACCAGAAAACCCCTTGTGCCAAAGCCAGGCTTCAAGCTGCTGGTAAGTATCTGTTCTTGCTCCTGATCCTGGTTTTGCCGTGTCTGCAAATCTGGGGTGTCAACGATGGATTGATTGGAGCGCGACTGGCTTACACGTTATGCGTTCCATTTATTCTCACAGTCATCGTGCTCATTTACCCAATCACCTCCGAGAAGTCCCGATTGGTCAGCGTTTTGCGCAGGTGTGGAACTAGTTTGGTATGGGCCCTGTTTGTTTTATTCCTTCTGATGTCTATGCAATACGCTCGCTCCTGGCGTGATGCGACCTCTAATATCAACGTCATTCGAGCTCAAATTGAAGACTATGTGAAATATCTTCCTGCTGATTCCAAGCTTGTCGTTGTAGGCTTGCCGACGGGCATAAGCGGCTATTGCGCGTTTTATACGATAGACTTTTTGCCTGGTCTTTTGATGCCGCCATTGTCGAGCACTGATATGAATTCGCGAATCATCTGCATCGATGGAACGCCTACCAACGACCGCGTACTAAATGTTTCGCTCCTAAAAGATCTGGCTGGTCGCGGTGAAAAATATCAGTTCATCCTGTGGCAGGAAGAGCAGCAAAAGTTTGTAAGGATCGAATTCCCATCCTTTGACCTGCAGCGACCGTTTGAGGAACCAACGATCAAGTCGCTTGGAAAGTTTGCTCGCCTGAAAACGGTCAGAAGTGGACTCGATTGTTTCGATAACAAACAACCCGGTTCCGATATCGAAAGCTATCTATTGACCGTTCCTCAGCCGATTGCGCCTTACGACTTCGATTTGCTGGAGTTGAAAATCTCTCGGGGTAATTTAACCAAAGCACCAAATACGGTACCGGCGGATGTGAAAAATCAGATTGACCTCGACGTTAATTCACCGGCTCGGCACGAATACCCTCGACCAGAGACCAAATATTTCGAACCGCTAACTGCCGACGAATTCGACAAGACTCCGTTTAAACCCGATCCTGAAACGGCAATCAAACCTCCCTCTTATGACTACCTTTCGGCCATGGCTCGCTCATATGCCGTCAGTAGCCCGGATGCCTCGGAGCGTTCGGTTTCGAGTAATGGAGACGATGTTATTCTTCCCGAATCTACTAACCAGGTGGCTGATTTGAGACGCGGTCACTATGGCTACTTCTCTTGGGTGGCGCAGGCTGAAAATCGCGGTAACTACAGTCTCCCCATCCACTTCCCGGTCTTCGTCGAGAATGGAATCGAGACCTATCGCATCCATCTGACGCAGTATAAGGCATGGCTATTTTCTGGGTCTTCAAGCGCTTTTCGAATAGATCTGCCGGTTGGCGGTGATGTAAAACTCGAGTCTGCGCTGTTCAAATCGACCACGGATTATATTCCGGCATTTGTCTTTAATGGGGAAGGCGAGCTGAATACAAGCGGATTGATCGATCTGAAAAACGATCGACTGCCGTTTTCATTCGATGTTTCAAAAATTCCAGGAGCGAAATCCGCATTCGTAGAAGTGTCAGAACCGTACTACGAATTTCATTTCCAGCCGCATTCGTTCAGGCAGAGTGTTAAGAGTAAACATGTCTCTTATACTCAAGCCATAAATTCACTTACCGGTCGATTAATTTTGCCACCGCAGGTGGTGAAGCATCCCGCGTATTATCAGATCCGAATTGCCGCGATTGATTCGGCAGGAAATATTGTAGGTTCGTTTTCGGATCCGATAACTTTATCGAACTTTCGTTTGCCTTACTGAGATTGGCTCAATCTCCCGCGAGGCGCAGCGGGTTTATTTCTTCGCGAGCTGATCGCGTCTTCTGTGGTGTTTGCGGGCGATGCCAGCTCGTTCAAGTCAACTAGAACCAGGCGCAAGCTGCAAACAGAACAGTGGCGGCAAAAAAGCCACCCACAGCCAGCGTATCCAGTACTCGTGCGCGTCGTCTCATTGTGTTTAACATAAAATACCGTCCTTTCAATTTGTGACTAATGTGATGTCAAAAGATCAGTTTGTGTTCCCGCTCAGTCTTTTTTGCGTAGGGTGATTACATAAGCGTTTGCGATCTTAGGTGGAAGTCAAGGGGCGGGTTCGAAAATTCTCAATTCAATATTGAGTATCAAAGTAGGGTGATCGATCACTGCACTTTGCTAAGATCTGAGTTCACCGGACGACTCTCGTCGAGACCGGTATCTGCCACGCACCAAGAAGGAGCTAGGAATCATGACCCTTGCGTATCCGGCACAATTGAAATACGTAAAGTCCCATGAGTATGTGCGCACCGAGGGCGATAGTGCCACTGTAGGCATTACCGCATTTGCTGCCGATCAACTGGGCGATGTCACATTCGTAGAGCTTCCGAAGGTTGGCGACAAATTCAAGCTGGACCAGAAGTTCGGCGTTATCGAATCCGTAAAGTCGGTTTCTGACTTATTTATGCCAGTGTCCGGCGAGATTACCGCTATCAACGAGCGCCTGGAGTCGGAACCGGAACTGGTCAACCATGACTGTTACGGAGAAGGTTGGATGATTAAAATCAAGCTTTCCGATCCCGCAGAGCTCGACGCAGCCTTGAACGCCGACCAATATAAAGAGTTCGTTGTAGAGTAAAACCGTTAAGCATCAGCTTTACGATAAAACGAACGAAGTATTAATTTCCCAAATTGCCCGCCAGTTCCAGCATACAATGCCGAGATGGAACTGGAGGACAGAACATGAAGAAGGTAGTATCGGTCTTGGCTGTGTTTACAGCTGCTGTTTGGCTATCGTCAAATTTGTTTCTTGCCTGTGTCGAAACAAACTCATCGGTCGCCGAATCCGCGACTTCGATAATCGCTATGGGCGATAAAGACGATTCGAAAACATTTAGACCAACTGAATTCAGCGCTGAGATTCGGCTTGATGAAACAAGCAGCAAAGCAGATAAAGTCGACAGCAACGTCACACAAAAACTGGACCAGGCGAAACGCGACATGATGCAAATCTGCGGAACCCGCCTCCCCGCCGCCGTTCGCTAACCACGCACTTCTCGTTCAGAAACCGGATCGAGCCAGATCCTGCGAGCGACGTTTAGAAACCTTATCGAGACCGATCCTGGCATCGAAGTGTAGAAACCGGATCTAGCCAGATCCTGGGAGCGCAGGCTTCCAGTCTGCTTCTCTCCGCATTGTCTGTGACAACCGTATCGAGACAGATGCTGGAAGCGAAGCTAAGAAATCGGATCGCGACAGATCCTGGCATCGAAGTGTAGAAACCGCATCGAGCCAGATCCTTGCATCGAAGTGTAGAAACCGTATCGAGCCAGATCCTGGCATCGAAGTGTAGAAACCGCATCGTGCCAGATCCTGGGAGCGCAGGCTTCCAGCCTGCTTCTCTCCGCCTTGTCTGTGGCAACCCATCTTACTTCTGCAAGTCCGGCTCAAACAGTGGCTCTTGCTCGTTCTCTCCGCTCTTTACCGGCGGCTTCTCCCCATCAGGTCCCTGTCCGTTAGCACTCAAAATGTCTTGCGCTAAGTGGAAAAAGCGAGACTCCGACGTGATTTTGCTCAATTGCGAAAGTGCAGATTGATCTTCGGTATTCGCTTCCAATTTCGTTACTGCATCCAGATACAACGCTTGATTCAAGAGTTCGTTTGGATCAGAACCAAATCCCGAGAAAAATTCCGGCACCGGATTTCTCTTTAAAATTGTAATCGCGGCTTTGTAGTTATGCTGATTGATACTCTGTTTTGCCATGTGCGTAATGTAAATACGCATCAGACCTGTGGTGAAGCCGGCGACCGCAACCAGCAAACCAAGGGCGAGTACGATATCGAACAGCATCGGCTGCTTGAAGCGGATGACTGGATCTTGGTCGAAGTCCCGCATTTTGTAAGGTTGAAACGTGATACTACCATCGGTGCCGTCTGGTTTTCCGGCGATCGATGTTGCTTGTTTTTTGCGCTCTTCGATTCGCTCGAGTTCCTCGACGTTAAGCGGCAGCTCTCCAGGACCAGCATCGAACGGATCAACGTGAAAACTGGATTCCGAGTTTTCGGAATCTTTTTGAACGAGATCGTTGTTGCTTGCTTCGTCGTTGTTGACCGGTTTGGATTCTGGTTCCACCGTCCAACCCTCGCGATACTTTCTGTAGAGGTTAGGTTTTTGATCTGCGGATGCCTTTACAGTCGGGCTCTCCGGTACCTTCTACATTATCACGGCTCAAGTCGGTTGACAGGCGTTTGTCGGTCGGTCGACTCAAGAAAATCTCGAAGTTTTTGACGTTTGTGTGCATCAGGCTCTGTTTTCAAGGCCTGAGCCAAACTTTCTACGACGTCTTTCTTGTGACCTTTCTTAGCAAGTTCCGATAATGTCTCATATGCTTCGCGTTGTGTTGAAACTTCAGGAGCTCTGGTCAGTCCGACGACCTTCTTCAAATCGCCAACCGTTTCAAAAATGGCAACGCCGCGAAGTGCCGCCTTTCGTACATCCGGAGACGGATCAGAGAGCGCATCACTCAATCTGCCTTTGAATTCGGTCTTCGTTTCTTGCTTGTTCAGTGCCTCGGTGGCTGCAATCAACGATTCCAATGCCTGAGAACGTTTGTCGGGAGCGTGGTCCTCACAAGCTTTTAAGAGAAAGTCGACGCTAGCTTGAGACGGCATCGTGCCTAAGGCCTTTAGAATCAGCCAGTACGTTTTAGAAGCACGCAGATTAGTTTCTTGAACCGGGTGAGTCTGACGCGGTTGCAGCGTTCTATCCTCGAGATCGACAAGCTGATTCGCAAGCCGCACCAGGCTTTCCGACGCCTCTGTCGCACCGAGTTGCGTCAATGTTTTGATCACGTCATCGAGCAGCGGATGATCGGATTGCAGTGCTGAAATTAGCAACGCTGCGTCGGATCGGTCCTCGAGTCTGCCGCTCAGCAAGATCGCGCTTTGTAAGTTCAACAACTGCAATGAATCGGACGCGGATGCAGTGCTGATTTTTGAGAGCTGACCTTGAATAAGTTTGCGACATTCGGCCGATTGTTCGAACTCCAACACCTTCGCGATTTCATCTTGTGATGGCGGTTCTAACAGCATGTAGCTGTGATGTGATTCCAGCCATTTGGCCAACATTATTGCTGCCAATGCAATTGTGCACGATGGTTTTTCATCGAGCAGCTTGGTGAGTGCTGGAAGGCAGCGTGGAATGCCAGTCTCGACGACGATGTCGTTAGTGAATGTTTGCGTCGACGAACTGAGAATGTCGATAACCATCTGGCAGCCAGCAGCGATTGATACCGGATCATCCGTTTCAAAGAAACGTTGAGGTGCTATCAATTTTGAAACCGCAATCGCCGCATAATCAGACAGCGGATGTTTCTTCGTGAGCGCAGTTGCGATCTGAGCGGATGGATTATCTTTCGTGAGTTCGGAAAGCGCAGAGATCGAGTCGACTCGAATCCAGGGTTCTTCGTCAAATAAATATTGGGCAAGAGCCTCTTCACTGCTCGGATGTCCGATGCGACCGATGGCGTTGGCGATATGGCAAAATGCGGTGCGCGCACTGCGGGCGGTATCGTGCAGTGAGTCGATTAATTTGCTGTTTGCCTCAACAGCATTTAACTGTGCCAGGGCGAGAGCCGCGCTGGCTCTCGTTTGCCACTCGGTGTGCAAGAGTGGAATATCTTCGAACGTCAGCGCTTCCGGATCTACGTCAGGCGCTAAAACTGAAATCACTGTCTCGCGTTCACCGATTTCAGCGAAAATCGTTTTCAGCTTTTCTTCCCACCACAGCGGTGTCAGTTTCAATGTGCCAGCGAGTTGTGCGCTGCTTCGGTTCTCAACAGCCATGCGGATGTCCGCTCTGACATCTTTGAACTTTCTTTGATTCTCCGGGCTTGTCCCGACCAGACCGTGATAGAGAAGAAAATGTTCAAGCTCGAAATCGTCAGGTTTGATCGGCGTTTTCTCTGCAAACATAGAGGTAAGTTTTTTAATGATCTTTGCAAATACTGGCATAATACCGTCTCGTCCTCGTGCCGCTGTCAGAATCCGGGGATGTATGGATCCAGGAAAACCTGCTTGATTACAGCTTTGTAGGATAGCAGACGATAATAGAAAACTGCCGACATATTGCTAAAATGTAGGACTTTAGTGCATCAAGTTCCGCACCCGCAGGAGGCGACCGTGAATACTTTCTTGAGTTCTGACCAGGAAGCGCTTTTGTCCCGTTATAGAGCGTTCGTCCAGGAGCATGTTTTGCCCGTCGCCGACGCGCTTGACGAGGGCAACTACAACGTTCGCGAGCTGTTTGCCGCGCTCGGTCAAGAAGGTCATCTGGGTGCAGCAGTCTCCAAGGAGTACGGTGGTCAAGGTGCTCCTTTCTTGAACTTTGTCCTGCTCACAGAAACGATAGCGGAAGTAGAACCCGGTCTGGCGCTCAGTCTTGCAGCTCACGCCCAGGTAATGGAACTGGTTTCTAAGTTTGGAACCGATAAACAAAAATCTCGCTACCTTCCTCTTCTTGCTCGCGGAGAGTGCATTGGCGCGTTCGCGTTAAATGAAGAAAATGCAGGCAGTGACTACTCGGCATTGCAAACAACTGCAAAGGCTAAAGACGGAAAGATAGCGATCTCCGGGTCAAAGACCTGGGTTGTAAATGGCAGTGTCGCCAATCTGCTTCTAATTGTTGCTAAGGTCGAAAAAGGCGACGACAAGCGCCTTTCAATCTGGCTTACCGATTTCGAAAACAACAGTGCCATCAAGGTCGGAGCCAACCGCAAGAAGCTCGGGCTGCGCTCCGCTGCCACTAATGACATTGTTTTCAACGAACTACTTCTGGAGTCGGATTCATACCTTGGCTCCACGGATCCGGCAACTGCTGCCGACGATCGCGCAATCGACGAAGCCATTCAACACGCTTTTGACATCAGCAAAGTGACCGTCGCATCAGCCGCCATTGGGCTGCTCGGTCATGCCGTCAACTCCAGTGTCGAACGAGCAAGAACACGCGAACAATTCGGAGGCAACATCGGAAAGCTGCAAGCAATCCAGTGGAAATTGGCGGATATGTCAACGGAATCCGCAGCCGCGCGCTTGCTTACATATCGCGCCGGTTGGGCGAAAGATGGCGCACCGGAAGAATTCCGAAAGTTTGCTGCCATGTGCAAATTCTTCGCTGCTAGAGCTGCTCGAATTCACAGTTCTGAAACTGTTCAAATCTTCGGAGCTCTTGGATTGTCGGACGACGAGCCGATCGAAAAAATGTACCGCGACGCCAAAGCGATGGAAATCGCCGAAGGCACTTCCGAGATTCAGAAAAACGTTGTGGCCCAACAGGTCGGAACTTAAGGTTAGAGTGTTAATTGTCGCGATCCTGCGAGTGCCGTAATTCTGGCAGCCTTTGTCGTTGACGACCTCAGGATCGCGCAGTCAATAACCTTCTGCTGAAAGTCCGCTGACGTAAATCCGTGCCGATTTTCTAAAATTGCATAGAATGATTTAGATAAGTGACGCGTGGAATATTCATCAGGGCGAGTTAGTTGGAGATGCAAAGTGTTTTTAAACCGTAAGGCTCGAAATTTAACGGCGGCTCTGCTGGTCATCGGCGGCGTTTCAATGGCGCCGGTGCAAGCGCAAAGTACTGCATACATAGAAGGCACGAGCCTCTACAGGGCAGGTCGATACAGAGAAGCGCTCGGTAAGTTTCAAGAAACTCTGCAAAAGTATCCGAGCGATGGTGCCACGTACTACTACATGGGCAATTGCTACCAGCAATTGAAGAATATCAACTCGGCAAAACAGGCATACGCCAAAGCGATCGAATACGGCAAGAGCCAACCGCCAGGCGTCAATGCACTGAAAGCACTGCTTGCAATCGATGTTGAATACGCCAAATCCGTCGTACCTGGTTACAACTACAAATTGCAGATGATGCTTCCCAATCACGGTCGATTTGGTGCGGACATGGCTGCTATGGCTGCACAAAAATCAGGCACGCAAACACGTGCAACGGCCTCAACGTCTTCAAGACAGACTGTTACAAGTTATGGCAACTCCAGTGCATCTTCCGGATCATCATCGAGTGGTGTCGACCCATCGTTGCCTGCAGAGGGCAAATTCACGATCACCGACAATCCGCTCGGCAATAACATGACTTACGTTAGTGGGACATTGAACGGTCGCGTTGTTCCGCACATGCTCTTCGACACGGGAGCTGAAATGGTTCTGTTTGGCAGGAATCACTTGCAACAACTTGGCATATCGCCACCATCCGGTCCATCTACTTCCGTCGTCAAAGGTGTCGGCGGCAACCAGCAGGCCTGGCGGATGAACGTCGATTTGAAAGTTGGAAATATCGAACGAAAAAATTTCACGATTACTGTTCAAGAATCGATGGATGCGCCACCACTGCTTGGGCAGACCTTCTACAAAGACTATCAATGTCAGGTTGACAAACAGGGTGGTCAGATCAGGCTGACGCGCAATGATGTTTATAAACATTCAACGGCTTCCGCGACGCCTTACGGCAACGTCAACAACGTGCCATTTACCAGGCAGGGAAATCTGATGGTGGTGCAAGTCGAGATCAATGGACGTGCGGTTCCGATGTGCTTGGACACAGGTGCCGGTGCTACTCAATTCACGAAAGAACAACTGCAGGCGTGTCGTGTTGAAATTCCACATGATGCTGCTTTAGGTTCTTCTTCTGGTATTGGCGGCACAACCCAGACCCAGATTTTTCCAGTGAGCAGATTGAAGATGGGTCCGATCGATAAATCTAATTTCCCGATTCAAGTTGTCGGAAGAGCCTCTATGCCTTATCCTCTGCTCGGGCAGGACTTCTTCGGTGACTGGAAATATTCAATTGACAGCATCAACAACGCGATCAAATTCCATAGCCGCGGAAGCAATTAAAAGCTGATGGCACTCTCAGTCGTAATAGTGGCTCAAGATGAGGAGCGCACGATCGGTAAAGTTATCGAGGCGATAAAACCGATTGCTGACGAAGTGCTGCTTATCGACTCAGGTTCTACGGACAAAACCATCGAGATTGCCCAGGCGCTGGGTGCCGAATGCCGGCACCAGGATTGGCTGGGATACGCGGCCCAGAAGAATCTCGCTCTCAGTCTGGCTAAACATGATTGGGTGTTGAGTCTTGATGCAGACGAAATAGTGACACCGGAGTTGGTGGCGGAGATCAAACAGGTTCTCGACGATCCTAATGCCACCGAATATGATGGCTACCGAATCCCGCGCATGCTCTACATCGGCGATGTAGAGGTCAAGCATGGCGGCTTTTATCCGGATGCTCAGCTGCGGCTCATCAAGCGGGGCAAGGGGCAATTTAACGATCGCCTCGTGCACGAGGCCATTAAGATGGATGGACCCGTGAAGCTAATGAACAATTTCATGCGCCATTATGCCTACAAGGATGTGGCTGGTTTTTCCGCGGCTATGGAAAAATATGCGCGACTGTCAGCTAAGGAGTATGCGCGCCGAAACAAATTCGGTTGGAAGTGCCATCCTCTCAACGAGATGCTGCATCCGGTCTGGACCTTTTGCTTGCGCTACTTTGGTCGAGCCGGTTTTCTTGACGGCAGTCTGGGTTTAGAACTTGCCGGAATTTACAGCGACTATGTAAGAAAAAAAATTCGCTACTTGCGAGAACTGGAAGCCTCACCAAACGAAGTTAAAACAACCTAGTAGATACCATGACGCAGGGAAACAAAATCAAGGCTGTAAATTCGCAACCGAAGCGCGAACTGGCTTTGGCAGGCGTTCTAATGATTCTCGGCGTATCGCTGGCCTCGGGTTTTGTTTGCTCGGTAGTCTATCACTTCGCGGTTAATTCATTTTCCGGCGGCTGGCAGTGGAAGAAAAACGTTAGCGAAAATCTTGATACCGCCCCCGGTGACGAAACTGACAAGGATGGTTTAAACACTTTCAAAAAAGTCGATCTCGTCGACTTGAATGACAGTCTCCATCTGCTTGCGGCCACGCAAGCTATGTTGAAACTGGATTATGGATTGGCGTTGTCTAACATCGAGCAAATTACGGATTCTTACCGAAAAGCAGACTCGAGCTGCCGGACACTGGAAGTCGAATGTCGTCTATCCTTGAAGCAATCAGAAAAAGTCATTGAAATCGCCAACACTGCGATCGCCGCTAATCAAAAGGACTACGCCGGATGGCTTTGGCGCGCCCAGGCTCTGGAGCAGTTGAAAAAGTACCAGGAGGCGATCGCGGATTATAGAAAATCCCTGGAGGCATTTCCTGCTTCGAAGAGGCTGATGGTATCGCAACTACCTCCTGAGTTCATAGCTAAGATCGAACAAGCTATGGGTGGAATGGTGTACCGACGCATCGGCGCTTGCTATGAGCGGTTAGGTGACTACAAGGAAGCCTCCACTCAATACTTGAAAGCGATCAAAACTACTTCGCCACTGCTGGCTGTCGCTCTTGATAAACCGAAATCAAAGTCGTCTATCGCAGCAGCCTCGAAGAGTATCGCTGAATTGAATCGTGCCATTGCAGAGAGACCTGCTGACAGCAATTACTACTACATGCGAGGAAGAGCGTTCAAGATTTTGGGGAAACCCAAAGAAGCGCTTGCCGACTTCAACCGCGTTAACACCAGCAATGCTACGGCAGACTTTTTCATCGAGCGTGCCGCTGTTTCCTTTGATGCCGGTGATTACAAATCTGCGGCGCGCGATCTGCGCAAAGCCCACATTGACGATCCACTCTATGAGATGGCTCACATGCGCCAGAAGCGGTACTCGATTGCAGTGATGCCGATGACGAGCGTAAAAAAATCCAAAGTTCTAAACCGTCTGGACAAAGCAATTAGAGAAAATCCGAAGGATATAGAAAACTATTTGCATCGCGGCGTTTTGCAAATGGCTTTTCATCAATATGATGAAGCCGGACGAGATCTCGAACAGTACATCGCCGACAAAAGCCGCGTCAAATCTGTTTCTGTAGCGAAGGCAAATATTTATTTGGCTTTGTGTCGCGGGATGAGAAAGCGAAAAACAGAATACGGCATTCTGCTCACCAAGTCTGCCGAAACATACAGCGACTATAAGTGGTGGCAAGCCGTGATGCTTTATCTCGATGGTAAAGGAGTAACGGAAAACACTCTTCTTCAATCCGCGAAAAACAACAAGGCGCGCCTGGTTCAAGCCCATTATTACATTGGGCAACGGATGGAAATCGACGGATTTTCGGATAAGGCGACTGAGCAATTTAAATTAGGCATTGCCGAAGGCGCAAACGTCGACGAGTTTTACTTGTGCAAACTGGCTTTGATACCGGATCCTGAGAAAGAGCCTGACGAAAAATAGATCCGCGATTTTTTAATTTGGTTCTGCCGGTTCGTTATCGTGTGGTTTTAAAACTAGGTGCCACCATCCGACATCGTGCCATCTGCCCATTTTGTAACCCACGTTGCGATACACGCCAACCGGCTTGAAGCCTAGCTTTTCATGGAGCGATACGCTGGCTTGATTCGGCAATGTGATACCGGCGAACGCGTTGTAAAATCCACGTTCTCTCAGTTCTACAACTAATCGCGTGTAGAGTCTCGTGCCAAGCCCGGCGCGATGTTTCGCGCTGTCGACGTAAACGGAAGTGTCCACCGACCAGCGGTAAGCATCCCGCTCTCGGTGCGGTCCGGCATATGCGTAAGCCCAGATGCCGTCATCCTCTTCATCGACCAGCCACAAGTGCTTCGAATTCGATTCTGCGATTCGCGCTTTCATTTGCTCTTCGGTTGGAGCGGTGGACTCAAACGAAATCACAGTGTTGGCAACATACGGCGCGTATATTCTCAGAATTGCTGCGGCATCTTCAGTCGTGGCTTGGCGAATCATCTCTCTTGATTTCTCCCGCGCGAAATTTACTCGGATGATTCACCCAGAATTTCCGCCAGCAGCAGTCGATATTTTTTTAAATTCTCTTCATACGAACCGGCTGCGCCAACGTCTCTGGCGCTCTTGTCTTCTGAAGGAGTCTTCTCGAGAAGCCAGGGCGCGTATGAATTCAGAGTTTCCTCACTCACCCATCTGCGGGCGAGCAGAATGTCTACGACATTCATGCCTGTAACTGCGTGATCGTTATGCACAAGGTCAAACTGACCTTTCGAGATCACTTTGTTGTCGAGCAAAACTCGCAACAGTTCTTGATCTCTCGCGTCAAAATTGCTCTGTTCGGCTGCGACCACTAAGAGACCACTATGTCGACTCTTTTGCCAAAACGTCCTGCGGCAGCTTTGATCAAGTTGCGCAGCGCTGAAATGGTCCTTCCGTCCTTGCCGATAAGACGTCCAGTGACCGCGGGGTCGCATTTGACGCTTACTCGGCTTCTTCTAGGACCGAAGCTTTTTCTTTCGAACATGAGCGAATCGGGTTCTTTCGCAAGAACCTTCAATATATATTCAGCCAAGTCTTCGGGAGCTTGGGTCTGGACTAACTTTGTTTGGAAGCGCCTTTGCCCGCCGCCGGAGCCGCCGCGGTAGCCACCGCTGCTCCGTCCGCCGCCGTATCCGCCGCCGCCCTTTTTATTAGCGCCGCCACCGTATCGCTTGGTTGAGCTCCGTTTGTCATCCATCGTTCAACTGCTTCTCTATCTAGTCTGAGTTCTTTAGAACGGGGGTTGTAGTACCCAACTTCTTCAATTGGCTTGCCATCACGACGCGTGCGCCCGTCTACAGCTACGATTCTGTAGTGGGGGGCTTTCTTGGCGCCTATGCGCTTAAGCCTAATCTTAACCACTGGTTGTCCCTCTTAAGTCTTTGCGAGTCAAAAAATAAGTATATGAAAGGTCTATTTTAACAGGTGTATATGCGTTTACCGCCAGATCTGCTGTTAATCATGCTTTGCATTAGTTAGCGATCGGGCTCGACGGCTTACGGTTTTCTCTTCTTTTTGCGCAGGCGACGTCCGCGACCGAAGCCTGCCGGGCTTGCTCCGGCTGGGGACGAGCCCTTCGGACCGCCTGGCATACCGGGCATTCCGAACATGCCTGGCATTCCACCCGGCATGCCGCCACCGCCGCGAGGACCAGGCAGGCCTGGCATTCCGGGCATTTTTGGACCGCCCATGCCGGGAAGTCCTGGCATTCCGGGCAGCCCGCCACTGTTTTTGAAATAGCCCATCATGGTCTTCATTTGTTGAAACTCATTTAACATTTGACCAATCTGAGCATCTTTGAGACCGGAGCCTCGAGCGATTCGTCTGCGACGATTGAAATCGATCAGTTCAGGCTTCTTGCGTTCTTCTTTTGTCATCGAATTGATGGCCGTTTCGTACAAGCTCATCATTTGTTCGCCATGCTCAGCCAGACCTTTTTGTTGGGCAGAACTCAAACCGAACATACCGCCGATACCCATCATCTTCATGATGTCGCCGATGGAGCCCATCTTCTTCATCATCTTTTGCATGTCGATAAACATTTCGAGCGTGAAGTCGCCCTTCATCATGTCCATAGCGACGCGCTCTGCTTCTTTCTCGTCGATCGATTGCTGCGCTTTTTCGACCAGTGAAAGAACGTCTCCCATATCGAGAATTCGTCCGGCCATGCGGTCCGGATAGAAGGTCTCGAGATTGTCGAGTTTTTCTCCAGTGGAGATAAACTTGATAGGCTTGCCGACGATCTCGCGCACGGAGAGCGCCGCTCCGCCTCTGGCATCACCGTCTACTTTGGACAGGATGAGACCGGTCACGGACAGTTGGGTGTTGAAAGTGTCGGCGACGTTAACCGCTTCTTGACCGGTCATCGAGTCGACGACGAGCAATTTCTCAATCGGTTCAAAGGCGCGGTCGAGAATCATCAACTCAGCCATTAGTCCGGTGTCGATTTGCAAGCGACCGGCGGTGTCGAGGATTACCGGATGTAAGCCTTCTTTCTTGGCGTGCTCGATCGCGGCTTCGGCAATTTCTTGAACGTCGGTTTGACCTTCGATGGCGAAAACCGGAATGTCGATCTGTGCGCCGAGCGTTTGCAGCTGTTTAATAGCAGCGGGACGTTGAACGTCGCATGCCACCATCAGCGGTTTCAATCCCTCAGCTCGAAGTTTGTAAGCGAGTTTGCCGCAGGCGGTTGTTTTACCTGAACCCTGCAAGCCGAGGAGCATGATCACGGCCGGATCACCCTCGAGATTCAACGGTGCATTCTCGCCACCAAGGATGGTGACCAGTTCATCATGAACCACTTTGACGAACTGCTGCGTCGGCGTTACCGACTCCAGTACTTCAGCACCCAGTGCATTCTGCCGGACGCGGCTGATGAACAGCTTCACGACCTTCAAGCTGACGTCTGCTTCGAGCAGCGATTTGCGCACATCGTTGATTGCTTCTTCGATGTTTTCCGCCGTTAGCTTGGCGTCGCCAGTCAGATTGCGAAAGGTGGAATGTAGTCGGTCTGTCAGTGTATCGAACATGGTTTCGATTTCCTCGTTGCCGTTGTTGTACTCGGGGTCGCGTTAATAAGCCGGTATAAGTTCCCTTATAACAGACAGTTTGTCCTGGATCTCATCGGGGAAGACGAGCCAGGTTGATTCGTAATTTCCTTTTACAAGTGCCTCGATTGCTGGTGCAACTTTCGAGAGTTCGGAAGTGATACCACCATCGGTTTTCACAATGATATTGGTCTGAGGATGATCGTCATCGGGACGATAGTAGTCATACGGACGGAAGCCGGTCGACTCGATTCCCAGGTAATAATCAGGATCGAGCGATGTTTCTTGAAGTAGTCTGCGCGCTTCCTGAACGATGTCTTTTACAAGACCGGGGTCGTTGGACGGAATGCGAATAGCTTTGAACAGACGGCGATGCAAGAAACGTTTAGAAAGATCTGAGAGAATTGGATCCGGATCTTCTGCCCATCTTTTGATGTGATAGTTCAACTGGATATCGTCGAGTTGCAGGTATTCGCTCACCTTGAGCTCATCTCCGGAAACCCACTTCAGTGTCGCCTCATCCACGAAACAAACCGGTCGAGAACGGTCGGCAATGATGGACTTAACTCGTTTAATCAGGCTGGCAAGCAGAGCGCGTGCCGCCAGATTTTTCCTGTGATAGTAGACCTGAGCATACATCGAGTACCGAGCAAATAAGTAATCTTCAACAGCGATCTGACCCTTCTCACCAACCACGATCATGCGGTCGTTTTCTTCGTCGATTTCGAGCGAACGCAAAATCCGGTGCAAAGCAAATAAACCGTATTTGGTACCAGTCATGTAACTGTCGCGCAGCAAATAATCGAAGCGATCGCAGTCCAGTTGGCTGGATACCATGTGCGAAACATACTTTGGTGTGTAGGTTTTCTTTAATACTTTGACAATGGTTTCTGCCAGATTAGGAATCGGTTTGAAGTTATCCAAAACCCGTCTGATTTGCGTATCGCCGGCGATGATTTTGCATGACCAGTCTTCATGGTCGTAGTTCAAAATCTTTTCCGTGACGTGGGAAAACGGTCCATGTCCGACATCGTGCAGGAGTGCCGAAGCCAGAATCAGTGGGCGTTTCTCTTCCATGCCGTCAATCATCTCTGTGAGATGGTCGACCAGCGAGGATGCTACGTGCATTACACCGACCGAATGGGTGAAGCGAGAACCTTCGGCACCCTGGAATGTGAAGTAGGAAACTCCGAGCTGATGAACGCGTCGAAGCCGTTGAAATTCTTCGGTATCGATCAGGTCGATGATCAATTTCTCAGCCGGATTCTTGCGGTCAAGAACAATGTCTTGATGAATCGGGTCGAGGTAAGTACGTTTGTCGGTCCTGGAACTCATGGTAACCGCTAAAGGATGACGGAGCGGAATTTCGTGGCTCTGCCGCAAATCGACCCCTGTCGACTCGCTTTAACAGAACTTTCCGCTCTGACAAAAGGTATCCTATTATACTGGCCCCATGCCCACTGGTGGTAATCCATTTCACGGTTGTATCAGTTCCCTTTAAAACCCTTGAGGCTCGGCGATCTCGTCAGCATCGCCTTTCGGATGTTCCGCGCGGACTGGCGCTTTCTGACTACGCGGCTGCTTTGGCCGTCGCTCTTAGCAAGCCTGGCGACCTCTGGGCTTCAAATCGTCTTGACCGATTTGATCCAGTCTGCGAGAACCGACCAATACCAGCAAATAGTCTACGATTGCGCCTGGTTCATGCTGGTTTTATTCGTCCTGGCAATCTCCCAGTGGATTGTCGCGTTGCGCGCCACCGCCATCTATCGGGTCGTCTTCGGCATCGATTCGGATTTCCAAGCGGCAATGAAATACGCAGCCAGGCGAAAGTGGGCTGTTTTCTCTCTATTCACATTTGGAAGTCTCATCCCGCTCTTCGTCACCATCTGCATCATATTGGTTTTTCTTTTAATTTTTCTCCTGAAAGGTTTGGGCAGTGCCTGGCAGCTTCTGGCAATTCCGATTGCTTTTCTCGGTGGTCTTTTCATTGTGCTTGGCACGGCCATCTCGCTTCTGATAGCCACCTTGCTATTTGCCGCAGTCTCGAGTGAAGACAAGAGCATTGGTCAAATTTTTAAAATGTCGTTTGAATTGGGACTCCGTTACCCGATGCGGGGCGGTTCCTTCGTATGCTTGTTTTTCGTTTCCGTAATTCCGGTTTTGTTCGCATGCAGTTTTTTCGTTTTGCCTTTCGAAGTTTATGAAGCCTATCTGGTCACCAAAGCTTCAGGCATCGATGACTGGCCGTTCTATCTGCGTGTGTTGGAAGCTGTGTCGCAAACAATCAACAACATCATATCGATGTCTCTTACAATCATTTCGTCCGGACTGTACTTCCGCGATGTTCAATTTCGCTTCGCCGGAACTGACTTGCTCGAGCGGTTGAGCAATCTCGAAGGCAAAAACGAATAGTATCGCTAGCGGTGCGCTAACTCGTTGTATTGAACATTGGATGGATGAAGCCGAGAACAATATTGATCGATACGGTGTGACCTACGCCGCCGTGTCCACAGGAAGGCGCTCGCTGTACCAAGAATTTCGTAAAAATTATCAACGACCGATCGATTGATGACATTTTGAATAAGTACAAAAGGAAACCATAGCTCGCCGCGTGTCGCTCTTCCGGCAGTATTACCGCGCGCCTTTCTGCGCGGTTTCACCGGTGCCTGCCTGCTCTGCTTCGCCTTCACCGAGTTCGCGGCTCCGCGCATCTGCTGGACCAGTTAAACCGCTCCATTTTCTCTAAGTTTTCTTATTTAATCCTGAATTGCCGGTTGCCAGTCATTTAAAATTGTGGAACACCAGTTTCACGAGGGCTTGCGCATGCAATCGCATTACATCAATGGAGAATTCACCAGGGGTAGTGCCACCGAAAATATTGACGTAATCAATCCCGCAACGGAAGAAGTGATTGATTCCGTTCCTCGAGGTACGGAGAAAGATGCGCATGCGGCGATCGATGCAGCGAAGGCGGCTTTTAAAACTTGGAAGCGTGTATCTGCTAACTCGCGCGCTGAGATGATGCACGAAGCGGCGCACAAAATGCGTGAGCACAGAGAAGAGCTGGTTCGTCTGCTTACTTTGGAACAAGGTAAACCGGTGCCGGAAAATGAAGAAGAATTCGAATGGTTGATGAACACATTCGAATACTATGCAGAACTTGGCAGACATGAGAGAGGTCGAGTGCTGCCTTCCGGTGAGTACAGTCAACTCAATATGGTGATAAAGGAACCGTTTGGAGTAGTCGCCTGTATCGTACCGTGGAATTATCCATTACTCCTGCTCGCGTGGAAACTGGCACCGGCACTGGCGGCGGGCAACACGGTCATTATCAAGCCGAGCGAATTGACACCACTTACGACAATGCTTCTCGTGGAAAAATGTCTCGACCATTTTCCTGTGGGTGTCATAAACGTCGTTAATGGTTTTGGAAAAGAAGTTGCAGAACCGCTGGTGCTGCACAAGGACGTACCTGTAATCGCCTTCACCGGAAGCCTCGCCACCGGTCAACGCATCGCATCTCTGGCTGCGCCGATGATGAAAAAATTGCATCTGGAACTGGGCGGCAAAGATGCATTTCTAATTGCCGAAGACGCGGATCCGGAACTCGCGGCTCGCGCACTTTCATATGCGGCCCTCACCAATGCTGGACAGGTTTGCACATCGACAGAGCGCATATATCTGCCCCGCAAGCGCTTCTCCGAGTTTCAGGATGCAATCGTTTCTTTCGTCAAAAATTTGAAACTGGGTGCCGGGATCGATCCGTCGACAGATGTTGGACCAATGATTGGTGCCACATATAGAGACAAAGTTGATGAACATATTCAAAACGCCGTTAGTTGTGGCGCTAAAGTTCTCACCGGTGGAAAACGCCCTGCCAATCTCGGAAAAGGATATTTCTACGAGCCGACGGTTATCACTCATGTGAATCATTCCATGAAGATCATGAGAGAGGAAACTTTTGGTCCAGCTATGCCTTTGATGGAATACGATGATTTCGAACAAGCGATCGACTATGTCAACGATTGCGATTTCGGGCTTGGTGCCTGCATTCTGACGCAAGACCCGATGAAGGCTAAAATTTTCCTCGAAGAAGTCAAAGCCGGAACGATTTGGATCAACGATCCACTGACCGACAATTACGCCGGACCATTTGGCGGAATGAAACTGAGTGGAGGCGCTCGTGAACTGGGTGCTGAAGGTTTGGAAGAGTTTCGCGAAACCAAACATGTGCATTGGGAATTTAACAGCGCGGCTAAGTCCTGGTGGTATCCGTACGGTAAGAACGGAAAATAAATTCAGTTCTTTCGAAGATGGAGACGGCATGGCGCCGATTGGAAACAACTTTGAACGCGGCGTACATGCTTTGCAACGCTGTCCAGGCGAAGCCGGTTCCAGTCTTTTGCGGGCTTTGAAATTGTGCGGCGTCCTGTGCCTGCCGTTTCTTCTTTCGAGCTGCAATCAATCATCAATTACTAACAATGAACGAGATGCGTTGCTTCGCAAATCGGCGGAGGTGAACAGAAGCTACGTCGACTTTTTTCGCGGCGGACGTACCGATGAGTTGTCCAGACGTCGCATGAGAACCATCATTGCTTTGATTAGAAAAATCGGCGACAACAAAGCGACGGGTATTACAGAACAGCTAATGGACCTCGCATTCGAAGATACGATAGGAGAGGCTGAGCGGATTTACAAACCAGCCGACAAAGAGAGATGCGAGCTGGTTCATTTAGCTGGAATGTACTATTCGCACCATTTGCAGTGGAAGACGGCGGAGAAATATTATCGCGATCACATTGCTGATCTGGTAGCCGGACACAAGGAACCGCGTCTGGAAGAAATGACGCTAGACGCACAGACCGCAGTTGCCCTTGCTGAGGATTTGGAGCTTTTGGCGCCGGTTTTGGTCGGTTTAGGGAAGCCGACGGAAGGGGCGGAATGTTTGCAGAAGGCCCTGATAATTCGTTCGAAAAATGTCAGGAAAGATGTCAGCGCAAACGATCACATTCAGTTGGCCAATTCTTATGTGGCTGACAAACAGCTGGAGTCTGCGCGTATAGAGTTTAAAAACGCCCTCGCCTCTACGTCGGATGCCGCCACCACTTATAGTGCAAACCTGGGTCTGGCTCGCCTGGAGTCTTCTGCGCGCAATTACCCGGCCTCGCTTCAGTATTACAAGGTCGCGATCTCCCAACTGGCTTCTGTTCCTCAAGCCGCAGGAGACTATCCGGGTGTTCATCTGGAACTTGCCAGAGTTAGCCGCTTAGCTGGAAAGCTTGATGAGAGCCTGGACAACGAGAAGAAGGTGGTCGCTTTCTTCGAAACGAAAAAGGTTCCGCACAATGACCTGTACAGTGCCGCGCTTTCGGAAACTGCTGAAATCTATATCCTGCAAAAGCATTTCGATATGGCTCTGCCGGTGATCGAAAAGTGTGTCGCCGACGCGCAACGCAATCCGACTATTGCAAGAGATTTCGCCTGGACTGCTTTGCGTATGGCTGGTGATGTTTACGCCTCGCAGGGAAAGGATGCACAGGCAACGTCTTACTACGAACGATCTATCGCCATGGCGAAAGCTTCGAACAATTCCAAACTTCGCTTTATTGCGTTGAATTGTTATGGTCAATATTTAGAACGCAAAGATATAAAGCTTGCAGTAAAGATGTTTGAGGACTCGATCGCCGAGTTGGAAAAAGCAGGTTCACAGGAGGAGCAAGGCTTTCGGGGACCCTATCTTCGTACCGCTGTCGCCGAAATGGCTCTTGGGCATTATGATCGAGCTCTCGCTTATCTCGGGAAAGCGCATCAATGCGCCTTGAAATATTCAACGACATTCAGTAAGGCTGATACCGCAAATGGTACTACTGAATACCGCGCTGCCAACGCAATGATGAGATTGATTCTCTGTCGAACCGCGGAAGTTTATTGCTATCAAGGTAAGTTTAAAAAGTCCGAAGAATATTTTCGCCAGGCTGCGGGGGTAGGACCTGGACCGGTGGACCTGCAGGACCGTATCCATATGAATGAGTTCTGGGCGCTGAAAAGCTGGTGTGCCGGCGACACAGTCAGGGAAAAGGAATTATTCGATCAAGCGGGTCGTGACAGAAAAGAAGCGAAGGTGATCGAGCAAAAGCGTCTCTTTCTGAGTATAAAAAAGCTCGCTGACCTTTATGGCAAACCTAACCACCCTCCTGTGGAAATTAGCTTGAATGCTGCCAATCAAGCGCTTGATCGGATGAAATCCGTTCTCGGTGCCAAGGATCTGCATTACGTTACGACGATTAGACATTTGACTGAAAAATTTGAATCGGCTGGTTTTAAAGCCGAGTCCGAGGCGCTCAGCCAACGTGCCGAGCAGCAGAAGAACGCGGCTTTGACGAATATCCCACGCGAGCCGTAATCAATGAAAATTTTTCACAAGGGCTTATTTCTGATCGCGCTTCCTCTGATATTTCAGTTGGTGTTCTTTGTTGCACTGATCGTAAAGCTCGGAGAACAGGAGGCTACCGTCGATTCGCAAATCGAGCTGGCTGAGCGGCGCTTGCTGGCGTATAAGGTGTTTTCGAAATGTCACTCGGCGGTTGTGGCAGTAACCAGCGATACGATCTCGCCGGATGCGAGCGTATTTAGCGAGTTGAAAGAACATGAAGCGAAAGCCTACGGATTGTTGGATCAGATGAAGTCCGCCAAGCTGACGCAGAAAGAGGCTGATGCTTTCAATCGTTTGAGCGCGGAAGTCAAAAAGTATTTTGTTCTGATGAATGGAGCTGTTCTCCTCCATGACAGGAATAACGTGAAACTGAACAATGATGAAAAGCTTGGTTTCTACAGTCTCCTCAACATTCGGATGAAGAACTTAAATGCCACGGTCGAGCCGCTCTTTCAGGGACAAGCCCGTCAGGATTCTAAATTTATTCGGGAGCGTGGTGCCGGCTTAGATAGTTTGAAGTTATGGACCATTCTCGGAGTAGTAGCCAGCATAGCTCTTTCCGCGGGTGTTACCTTCGCGTTCAGTCGAGGTTTCGTAACTCGAGTCAAGCATCTCAAAGAGAACAGTTTGAGGCTGGCTCGAGGAGAGGAGCTTCTCCCGTCCCTCAAAGGCACTGACGAAATTGCAGAGTTGGATAGTGTTTTTCACAACGTCGCGTCGGCATTCAGCGAATCCTACAAGCGTGAGTTGGCGATGTTCGACGGCGCCGCTGACTTGATCTTTTGTCTCAACAGCGCAGGTGAGATCGAGCGCGTCAATCAGATTCTGCGCAATACATTGGGATACAGTCCTGAATCAGCGATTAACTCAGACATCCGTTCTTACATCGAATTGGAGGAGAGAACGCAGGTTGATAACTTCCTCGAGGCATTGAAAACCGATAAAGGGAAGCGACAGGAGATCGAAGTCCACATGATCTCAGCAGATGGCGAGTCGTTCCAGTATCACTGGTCTGTGCGCTGGGAGCCTTCTCGAAAAACATTCTATTGCGTGGCGCACGACATTACAGAACGCAAGAGATTGGAACAGGCCAAGCAAGACTTCGTTGCTATGCTGAGCCATGATCTGAGGACTCCTCTCACCTCCCTTGGAATTACAATCGAGATGGTTGTGGAAGGCGCTGTCCAAAAAATGCCGGAGCGATGCGTCAACTTATTCGCTATGGCTCAAAGAAGTGTTGCCAGGCTCGTTAACTTGATCAACGAGTTGCTGGACCTGGAAAAACTGGAAGCCGGCGAAATGGAAGTGTCACTGTCGGTGGTGCCGGTGACTTCAATATTCGAATCGGCAATTGATTCATTGCGAGTATCTGCATCTGAGCGCGGAATAGATTTGCAATCTCGGGATGACGGGTTGAGCGTGCGGGCCGATCAGGAGCGCATTGTCCGTGTTTTGATAAACCTGTTGTCTAACGCCATTAAATATTCTAAGAACGGTGACAAAGTTGTTCTGACGGCAGAGAGTACCAAAACGGGATTTGTAGAAATTGCCGTGGTTGATGAAGGACCAGGCATTCCGCAAGACAAACTGCAGAATATCTTTGAGCGATACAAACAAGTTCAAGACGCTGAGAAAATTCACAAGCAGGGCAGCGGACTGGGATTATCTATCTGTAAAGCGATTGTCGAGGCTCATGGCGGCACAATCGGCGTGACAAGCCGACTGGGCTCCGGTTCGAAATTCTGGTTTAGAATTCCGGAGGGTGAGAATCCCTGATGCGAATTCTGCAAAAATGGATGGCAATCGTATCGATTCCTCTGGTCTTCGAAATCGTTTTCGTAATCGTTCTGCTGCATCTGGTCAACCAGGAAGACGTCGCAGTCATGCAGCAAATTCGGTCGCAGATTGTTAAAACGACCGTGGAGAAAGTGGTCGCAGCTGGAGACGAATGTGCCTTTCTTCTTGCGGAATATGGATACACGCAAGATCCCGAAACGATCAAAAAGTTCATTATCATCAGAAATAATTCGGTGGAATGGATTCAAGGCCTCGAAACAGTCATCGAAAAGGATGATGTGCGCCAGCTTGCCGCCGTGCACCATCTGCGTGATGCTTGGGCCGATTTTGGCGGAATTCTGGACAAGGTAAAGTCATGGACGGGAAAATCTGCGTCCATGGATATGCAGGTTCTCTCGTTGTTGTCTGTGAAAGAAAAGATCAATGATGGCAACGAAGCAGTGCAAGAGTTGTACTCGTTTCGAAATGCACTGGACGACGAAATCAAGCAACGACACCGGGATACGCGGCTTCTTCTTCACCTCTGGCTCACTCTAGGAATTATTTCCAACGCGATTTTTGTCATCTTCATGGTGATCTTTTGTCGGGACATTACAAACAGAATCAGCGCGCTCAAAGACAACAGTCTTCGCCTGGCCGCGGGTCAGGAGCTGGTTCAATCGGCTGGAGGTAGCGACGAAATTGCCGAATTCGATAGTGTCTTTTACGACGTTGCGACAGCTCTTCAAGATTCATATGACCGTGAGCGCGCTAATTTCGATGGAGCGGCGGACGCTATTTGTGCGCTCGATTCTGCCGGTTGTATTACCCGTGCCAATGAGGCTTTCCAGAGCGTAGTCGGTGTTCCCTCTACTGAGATTTTGCAGTCGCGGTTTGCCAAAATGCTCGACTCCGAAAGCCAGATTCGTTTTCAAAAAGTTCTGGACGACGTAGCGCAGTCCGGTGCACAAAGGCAGGAAGTTGAAGTGAAGATGCTGACGGCAGGCGGCAAACGGCGCGATTTTCTCTGGTCCATTGTCTGGGAATCGAAACACCAACTCTTCATGTGTGTCGGTCAAGACATAACTGCTTATAAACAACTGGAAAATGCAAAACAAGAATTCGTCGCCATGCTCAGTCATGATCTCCGCAGTCCATTAGGCTCGATTGGAGCTACGTTTGAGCTAGTGGAGAATGGTGCTTACGGCCCGACAAATCCAAAGATGGACGTGATGATAAAGCGCGCTCTCCAGAGTGTCAGAAGATTGATTTCGCTGATTGGAGAACTTCTGGATCTGGAAAAAATCGAAGCTGGCGAAATGGAGCTAAACCTAGACGTTGTGCCGGTGTCCAGAGTGATTGATCAGGCTGTTAATGCGGTGAGTGCCAGTGCTGAGTCCGCCAAGTTAACTTTAAAATCCTGGTCCGGCGATTTGACTATGTACGCCGATGAGGATCGGATCGTTCGCGTGCTGATCAATTTGCTGTCCAATGCGATTAAGTATTCTCCGCCTGGCAAGAGCATCTCCATCGACGTGAAGTTGCTCGATGAAGGCGTGGAAATTAGTGTTACCGATCGAGGCAACGGCATTCCTGCCGACTATCTAGACAAAGTATTCGAACGGTATAAACAAGTCAGCCGCTACGACCACTCGGTTAAGCGCGGAAGTGGTCTGGGACTGTCGATCTGCAAGGCTATCGTCGAGGCGCATGGTGGCGTTGTCGGTGTCAAAAGTGTAGTCGGTAGGGGGTCTACCTTTTGGTTTACTGTTCCGGATTCGTCAGCTTAGCACCACAGTTCTTGGCTGTGTAGAACGGCTCCAGATGCCGAAAAGCGATGGTGAGTAAAACGTCGGTCAATTCAAATCGGCTGGTCGACAGTGTCTTGGCGTGGTGGCAATATTGACAGATTTATTAACTGCTACTAAACTGGTACGTAAGCATACAAATCCGGCTCCAGGAAACGTTCCTGGTAGTTGTTGCGTTTTGATGTTTAGGTGATCAACATATGAAAAACTTGGAAATGCTATTTACGTTAATGCTTATCGTAGGTGGTATCAATTGGGGACTGGTCGGTATTTTTAACTACAACCTAGTCACCACGCTACTTGGCGATGGATCAACCATGACCAAAGTGGTTTACGGTTTAGTAGGAGTGAGCGCACTTTATCAAGTGATGCAATATCTCAAAGCCCGCATGGCAACTAAAGCCGCATAGTTCCGCACGCTAAGCAAACTCTCCAGTTCTTTTCTATCGCCTGCGCGTGAGCGCAGGTGAGTCAAAAGAATTTGACCGCGCGAAAGCGCACCAAGACTATATTTGAACGGTCAATTGCGCTTGAGGCAATCGCCAAGCAGCCACTCTAGAGCGGCGGTAAAATCGTACCGGGCTGAATTGTTTCATTGAGCGCGTTTTTATCGCGGAGCTGCAATAAAGCAGCGCTGCGAGCTTGCATCGGGAAGGTTTCTTCCATGTTCCAGAAAGTCTTCTTGATGCTGCCTGTAGTATCGATTACCAGCTCCCACACGAGGTCTACGTTGTGTGCGGCAAACGTCTGCCAATATTTTTCGACCTGGTATAGAGGCAGTGAGAATGGCACATCTTCCCAGTAGGAGTTGAGCAGATAGATCAGCGTGTTTGATTCAATCGGATTGCCTTCGTCGTCTAATTCGTCAACGCAGGTTCCATCGAAGAGCGCGCCGAAAGTATTGCAGCCTCCGAAGCTCCAGTCGCCCTCGGTCATCTCGCGTCCACTGGTGTTGATCCACATGATCGCTTTTTTGTCGGAATCATATTCGGCCGATCTGTTGACGTTGAATTTTCTCTTTTGAAGAATCGGATTATTTTTTCGAATAGAAATCAACTTTTGTGTGAACTTGAGAAATTCTTCGTCACGGTCCGAGAAATCCCAGTGGTTCCAACTGATTTCGTTGTCCTGGCAGTACGCGTTGTTGTTGCCATGTTGGGTGCGACCGGACTCGTCTCCCCCGCAAATCATCGGCACTCCCCAGGAAAGAAGCATGGTCGAGAGCAAATTTTTCTTTTGTTTTACTCTCAGTGCAATGATGTCCGGATCGTCGGTCTCGCCTTCAACACCGCAGTTCCAGCTTTCGTTGTTGTTTTCTCCGTCATTGTTATTGTCACCGTTTGCTTCGTTATGCTTCTCGTTATAACTGACGAGATCTTGCAGGGTGAAGCCATCATGCGCGGTGAGGAAATTGATGCTGGCAGAGGGGCTGCGTCCGCTCCATTCATACAAGTCACTGCTGCCGCTGATGCGCGTGGCCAGCTCACCGGCCTTACCGGCGTCGCCGCGCCAGAATGAACGAACGTTGTCGCGATATTTGCCGTTCCATTCAGCCCACAGTACGGGGAAGTTGCCGACCTGATATCCGCCCTGACCGATGTCCCAAGGCTCGGCGATTAGCTTCACCTGCGAGATAATTGGGTCTTGTTGGATTACATCGAAGAACGCTGACAGTTTATCCACATCGAAGAGTTCTCGTGCCAGGGCGCTCGCCAGGTCGAAGCGGAAACCGTCGACGTGCATCTCGATTACCCAGTAGCGCAAGCTGTCCATCAGCAATTGCAAAACGCGCGGGTGCATCATGTTCAAAGTGTTGCCGCATCCCGTGTAATCCATGTAGTAACGCGCGTCTTTCATTGTCGTGCGGTAATACGAGAAGTTATCTACACCCTTGAAGCTCAGCGTTGGTCCAAGGTGATTGCCTTCGGCCGTATGGTTGTAGACCACATCGAGAATCACCTCGATGCCGGCGCGGTGAAGCGCTCGAACCATGCTTTTGAACTCTTTGACAGCTTCAGTGACGTCCTCGGACCGGGAGTAACTGAGGTCGGGAGCGAAGTAACCGAGAGTGTTGTAGCCCCAGTAATTTTTCAGACCGCGCTCAACCAGGAAACCGTCATTGACATGATAGTGAACTGGAAGCAATTCGACCGCTGTGATGCCTAGCCGTTTGAAGTGCCTGATCATCGTATCGGTACAGAGTCCGAGATACGTTCCTCTGAGCGGCTCCGGAACGCTTTTGTTGAGGGCGGTTAGTCCTTTGACATGAGCTTCATAGATGATCGTCTTATGCCATGGTGTCTTTGGTGCAACATCGCCACCCCAGTTAAACTCTTCATCGATTACTGCGCATAGCGGCGCGTACGCGGCACTGTCCCTGGTGTCAAAACTAAGGTCCAGTTTGGCGTCACCCATTTTGTAACCGAAGAGACTGTCATCCCAGGTCAGGTCTCTGGCGATGCACTTTGCATAAGGATCGACGAGCAGTTTGTTTGGGTTGAATCGCATACCCTGTTTTGGTTCATAAGGTCCGTGGACCCGGTATCCATAAAGTTGACCCGGTTGTAGACCTTTGAGGTAACCATGGAAAATTTGATGCGTGTATTCTGGTAATTCGATGCGTGCTGATTCTGTTTTCGAGTCAATGGAATCGAACAAGCAGAGTTCGACTTTCGTTGCGTGCTCCGAGAAGATGGCGAAGTTGACGCCTTTACCGTCGGAGGTCGCGCCTAGTGGATACGGTGCGCCTGGCAGAATTTTATACGTGGTGGTTGGCTGTGGAGCTTCGGTTTTGCTCATTGCGAATTCTCTTTATGTGCGGGTTCCGGGTTTCTATAGAGTGAGCGTTCCAATATCTCGTTCTCGACAGTGCAACGCTATCAGCTTGTGAGCAGTGCGATTGGGAACTTCTCAAGAATGTGGGTTATGCGTGGTCGACGCTCACCGAATTCCATTGTTTGTCCCGTCAGTACGTTTGTATATTTGCGGCGTTGAAACTCCTTGGGCAGATTCAACTTGGTTGTCTGCCAGACTGCGGAATCGTCTGGTCCATCGTAAAGTGCTCTCTGGTCTGGCGAAATAATCTTGGTCACCAATACTGGTGCCACGACCAGGAGAACCTTGCCTTGATGCTCTCGAATAAAGGCGATGAAATTGTCGCTGCCTTCACCTGAAATGCCTACAGGGATGTATTTGCCGAGCGTGAAGACCTTTGGATAGAGTCTGCGCAAATGCAAAATGGTAGCGGTGACAAACAGTTTCAATCGACCATCAGTGTAGTTTCGCAGCATGTCTTTGATAAACGTTTCGAATTCTGCTTCTGACCTGGTGCCGTCATGAGACCGGGCTATTGCGTGAGGTGGCGCCTCGGTATCAGCCGCTCCATTAGGGAGGGCAGAGTTTTTACGCTCGTCTTTTTCTTTTGCGGCGTCTTCGACTTTCTTATCGAGTGCTGCAGGCGTTCCAAATGATCTTACAAAAGGAAGCATCTCGGTCAGCATGTCATCACGTTTTTCAAAATCGACTGGTCTGCGATTATCCGGATCCACCAGGCTGAAATCGTAGAGTTCGTTACCCTGGTAGATGTCCGGAACGCCAGGGCAAGTCAGTTTAAACAGCGTCTGACTCAATGATTTAATCAGCCCCATTCGCGAGACATGCTCGTGAAATTCGAGGAAATCGATGAAGAATGGATCGCTGCCGCCTTCGGCATTGGAAGGTTTAAGCAACGCATGAATAAAGGATTTCATACCCTCTTCATATGGAGCATCTTGATTGATCCAACTGGTGTGATCTTTGGCTTCGCGCGCAGCCTTCAGCATGTATGCTTCAATTCGATTGGCGAAGTCTGTCATCTCGTCAGGACCCGAGAGGGCTAGCGGATAAGTTCCGACGAGAGTTTGATACAAAAGATATTCGTCATTTCGTGATGGAATGCGTTTGTCTAGATTGAATGTCAATCTTCCGTTGTTGTAATCCATCCATCTCAAAATGCGTTCTTGCCAGTTGTCCGGGATTTCGGATATAACGCTCAGTCTTGCTCTGACGTCTTCGGAGCGTTTGGTATCGTGCGTCGAGGAAGCTAGCATCGAGAACGGATAGGTTTTCTGGCGTGCTTCATTGTGTGAATGGAAGTCGGCGATCGACAATCCGAAGTGGTTAGGTTCGCCTCCAACTTCGTTCAATCCGACGAAGCGGTTGTACTTGTAAAACAGCGTATCTTCGAGACTCTTCGCCATGACAGGACCGGTGAATTGTTGAAACTTCATCGCGAAGTTCAACACGTTTTTCTGAAACTCTTCCTGTCCTGGATAACTCTCCATGTCATCGACCAGTCGGAGCGTAAGAACGTTCTGGATAAAGTCGAAGATCCCCGGGTGCACAGTGCGGTTGGCGCGTTTTGCCAATCTGACGGCGCGGCTTACGTAGTCGCGGGCGACACTGCTGACAGTGCCTTCCTTGACGTATGTTCGGTAAACAGGGAAGAATGCGACAACTTCAGAAAGCGCATGCCTCAACGAGTTCAACGTGAAGTCTCTGAACATCCAATTGGATTCGGCGATCTGGCTCAGGTGATGAGCAAGTACGTTCAATTCTGACGCCAAAGATGTTTGCATAATCAGATGTTTGCAACGATACGCCAGCTCTCTGTACGAATCAGTTTCATTGCTGATCATGGTGTAGAAGTCTGTGAATACACGTGCGTTTCTCTCGTCGACGAGAACTCCGTTGGCCGCGTTCAGGAAGTCATAGCCTGTGGTTCCGTGAATTAGCCAATCTTCTTCCATGCGTTCGAAAGGCGCCAGAATTTTTTCACCGAGCAAATAGATTGGAAATTCATCCTGCCGTCGAAATGTTTTCTGACCAGGAAGGAAATGTTCTCCATCCGGATCCAGTCTGGATGCGGCTTCTTCCTGTAGTCGGCGGAAATATCCGGAAGGGTCGAACAATCCATCCGGGTGATCGATTCGTAGTCCAGTGACTACTCCATCGCGCACTAGTTTGAAAACGAAGGCGTGCATATCGGTGAATGCACGCGGATCTTCAACTCTTACGCCAGCCAGTTCATTTATATCGAAGAAGCGGCGATAGTTGATTTCATGCGCCGCCACTCGCCAGAAAGCCAGTCGGTAAGCTTGTTTCTCGAGCAACTCATTCATTCGTCGGCAAGCCGCACGATCGTCTTCGCTGCAATCGAAGTCTTGTAAGTTCTGCTCGATAAACTCTTGAACATGCGAATTCGCTTTGCACAAGTCAGCCAGACGAACTCCCGATACCTTGATTTCGCGATAACGACGAGCCCGTTCTTCCTGGGTCAGTCCCATGCCATCTGGTATTGCCGACAGTGCATCGACAATACTCAGGTAACGCATCACGTCCATCTCTTTGTTGCCCAGACGTTCATTGAGAACGTCGAGACGCCGACCGAGAATTAGCGGGTACGATGCCGGATTCAACGGGAATTCGTTTTCATAATAGTTGATGCGGAATGAGCCGTTGGTCGCATCGAATGAAATTTTCAACTGACCGGAAGTAAGCACTTTGCCATACGGTTCGCCGAGTACTGGAAGCAGCACTTTGCCGTGCAATTCGTCCTTCACCGGTGTCCAGTCGATGTCGAAATACTGCCCATAGTCCGAGGCGGCACCGTGCTCGAGCACGTTCATCCACCATTTGTTGTGTTTGCCTATGCCCATGTGGTTGGGAACCAGATCGACTACCAGCCCCATATCTCGGCTTCTGAGTTTTTGTCCCAGATCGTCAAGTTCTTCTTGCGTACCTAACTCTGGATTCAAATGACCGTGGTCGATCACATCGTACCCGTGCATACTGCCGGGGCGAGAATGAGCCAGTGGGGATGTGTAAAAATGGCTGATACCGAGCTTTTCCAGGTAGTCTAGAAGTTTCGTTGCATGAGCCAGAGTGAAGTCTTTGTGCAGTTGCAGGCGGTATGTCGACGACGGGATCGACAAAAGACTTTTTACCGAATCGTCCTGGGCGACGGAAACATCGACCTGGTCGAAGAAACAACCACGTTCTGTTTGTAATTCATCGAGTACGAGTTGCGCTGAAGCAGACTCCGATAGCTCTTCGAACGTGGGAATCATTTTGACTTTCCACTGTGGATAGTCAGGGGCGTCGTAGGCAATGAGAGGCTTGTCACCGGTACCCAAATCTTCTATACGGAACAGCACTAGCGGAGCAGAAGACCTGGACAGAAGGGCGACCATTGCTGATACCAGTTGCAGCCGGAGTAGCTCTACCCGGTGGGTGACGCGCCTGTCAATTAATTGGTTTCGTTTCTCTTTCTCATCCGGTAGCTTCGCCTCCGCTCTGGCAGTCAAATCAGTTCCATGCCAGAAAGCTGCCAGTGGAGACAGGCTAGCAGGAGCCATCTCCAGTAATCGCTTATCTTCGGAGTCGACAGAAGCGGCTTCCGTTTTAAACAATTGTTCCATCGTCTCCAGGTCGCTGTTAAGCAGATCCTGTCGGGAGATAATGTTCCAACTTTTCAGTAGCCCATGAATCATAGAGCCTGATGAACTGCGGGGATCCAGTTCTAAATACAAGTCCGCATCCATAACGACCATGGTCGAATTGCGATGACTCTCCAATGCGATCACTGCAAGAATTTCATCGATCGGTTGGTCTAATTGAGCTGAATTTTCAATCGTCTTCGAATCTGCCGAGACCAAGGGAGACAGCCAATGGTGCGCTCCGGCAAGTTTTATCGCTCCGGTGTAGCGCATGTTGACGCACAACAAATCTGATAGAGGGGCATACGCTCCACTTCTCAGTTCATTGATTTTAAACGGCGGACTGTCGGTAACATTACCTTCTGGAAGGTATTGTCTAGGCGGTTCTACGAGATGGAGCGATTCGGCCAGATACTTTCGATTCTGCCAGAGTTCTGCGCCGTGCGGCGATACTAGTGGAGAGACTTCGATGAGCAAACCGATCGGCAAACGAGAGTTCATGCACTGATTGCCGACTGATTGCAATTGAAGTTCAGCCTGCCATTGCAAATATTCGAAGAATTCGATTCGCTCGTTATTTGCCGCGGCGAATTCTTTGACTGATTCGGATTCCACATCCTGATATTTTTCAGGCCAGGCGCGCCAGGTTTCATAGTTTTCGCCCTCTTTGGCAAGTCGCTCGGCAAGTGCCTGATGAGTGGCGAAGTCTTTCAATGTTTTGCCGCGAGCTTGTTGATACTCTCGAAAAGCCTGCGCACGAACGGTGACTTTATTGAGATGGTTGCTGCGAAATTGTTGGTACAAGCGATCCAGAATGTGCAGTTTTTCAACCGCGATCTGCTTGAGATCGACTATTTCTGCCTTCCTCAGCGTCTGCAATTTCTCTTGAAACTCTGGGGAGTGGACATGCCGTCTAGTGTTTTCCGACTCTTGAAAATCTTCGGTTGCTTCGACATCTATATATAAGTAGTTGAGAAAATTGCGATGCGAAGGCAGATTGCGATTGAATAATTCACTGCCGGTCGGATCCTGTCCGTGCAGCGGGCTGACACCGACAACACCGGCTCCTTGTGCCGCGCAAAACGCGACAACCGTTTTCAAATCCGTGAAATCGCCTACACCCCAATTACGTTTGCTGGAAAATCCGGTCAGGTGTACCACCGGTCCCCACAATCTTGGATTCGCCGTCATCGTGGAGGGCAGGAAGCATTTGTCGGGAGCGACGATCACCGGAAACTGGGTAAGCAGTTTGTGAATGCCTGGCTGGCGCTGGGTTGATAGCGCTACCTTCAGTCGATGATAACCGTATCCGATCGACTCCGGTAGTTCGATTCGAAATTTGGTGTCTTGTGGGTCCGCACTGTGGGTAATACCAGAGTAAACTTCGCCGTGTTCAGAATATAGCGACCAGTAAAGTACGACGACTTCGTTTTTCGACTCGAATCCAACTTCGACTTCCAGTCGGCTAACAGCTTTAGCCATGGAGCGTTTGAGGACTACCACCGGCGGCACGAACAATGTCAGTTCTTTATCGCTGGTTTCTACTCGGTTAAATCCGGGATGTTCGCTTTTTAGATTGGCGACTTCGTCTTTCGTCGTCAGCGCCTGCGCGATCTTTGCGATCGCATCCTCGGATGGCCGATGAAGCCGACCATCTCTGTCTTTCCAGGTCGGCTTAACGCCGAATGTTTGCACCGCAGGGTGAACTGCTGAGCTCGCATTGGT
Organism: Obscuribacteraceae bacterium (SeqCode); assembly: GCA_044225915.1. Classification (GTDB taxonomy): domain Bacteria; phylum Cyanobacteriota; class Vampirovibrionia; order Obscuribacterales; family Obscuribacteraceae; genus JADYXR01. Next base: position 127,458 of record JBGAHZ010000013.1, on the reverse strand, counting down.
TTTCATTTCTAGTAGGCCTCATCTTTTGCGGATAGCAACCAGATCACTGTCCATGGTGGCACAGTGCCGAGGGCAATATCGGAGGAAGCATTTTGTGGAATCTGGAACAGAACGTTTTCTTCGTAAAACTCGGATGCTTTGTAAACCGGACTGGTCGCGCCGGTATCGCTGAGGTTGGCGAGCAATTTTAGCTCTTGCCCATTAGCAACCGGCCAGCGAACGTCGAGCAAACCCTCTTCGGTAATCGTCCACGATTTACCAGCCAAATCGATGTCGTCAATCAATGGAACGATCGATAACTTTCTGAGTGCAATCAGTCGTTTGTAATACTCGAACCATTCTTGATGCGCTGCATCACGCAACTCTTCCCAGTTCAATTTGCAGTTGTGAAATGTCTCTGCGCTGCAAGGGTCGGGAATTAGTTTGCGTTTATTCGGGTCTTTGAAATCAGCAAACTTTCCGAATTCTTTTAAGCGACCTGCGCGAACGCTCTCTGCAAGCTCGCCTTTGAAGTCAGCAAACCAGACGAACGGCGTATCAGCGCCCCACTCTTCACCCATGAACAACATCGGTGGTGATGGTGCCAGTAAAACCATTGCCACCATCGCACTGACCGCATCAATGTCGGCCAACTTGGTGATTCGCTCACCCAGTGCGCGGTTGCCTATCTGATCGTGGTTTTGAATGAACGAGATAAATGCTCCGGGAGGAGTATCTTTGCTTGACGTTCCGCGCAGTTTTCCGTCTCTGAACGCCGACTTTTCGCCCTGATACGCAAAGCCTTCACACAAGGTTCTTCCCAGGTGCTCGATTGCGCTTGCTGGTGAAACTTCGTCGGAATAATCTTCGTAGTATCCTGTATCTTCGCCGGTAGCGAGCACGTGCATGGCATGGTGAATGTCGTCATTCCACTGCGCGTTGAAGCGATCCGAATAGTCGCCCAGTCCACCGTCAAGCAGCTCGGCGCGGTTGTCTCCATTCTCGAGAATCAGATGAATCTCTCTTTCGCCTTTATATCTTGTCCTTACTGATTCAGCAATCTCATTGAGGATGTGAACTTTGGAGTCATCGCATATGGTATCAACGGCGTCGAATCGCAAACCGTCGAAGCGATACTCTTCAAGCCAGTAAAGCACGTTGTTGACGACGAATTCGCGAACGATTTCAGAGCGCTTATCATCATAATTGATGCCGTTGCCCCATGGCGTGTGATGCTTCGAGCTGAAGAATGTCTTGGCGTAAACGTAGAGGTAGTTGCCATCCGGACCAAAGTGGTTGTACACGACGTCGAGGTAAACCATCATTCCGCGCTTGTGGCATTCGTTGATCAGATGTTTCAAATCTTCCGGTCGACCATACGCACTGTCGGGCGCGTAGGGCAAAACGCCGTCGTAGCCCCAGCCGAAGCGTCCCGGGAAATCGGAGAGCGGCATGATCTCAATTGCGGTGACACCGAGGTCGAGTAAGTAATCCAATTTCTGCCCGACGCCTTCGTAGGTGCCTTCGGGAGAAAAAGTTCCAACATGCATCTCATAGATGATCGCTTCGTTCCACGGTTTGCCACGCCAGTCGTCATCGTCCCAACGAAATTGCGTAGGATCGATCAACTCGCTGGGACCGTGCACATCCTCCGGCTGGAAACGCGATGCCGGATCAGGAACGCGCATCTCTCCGTCGATGATGAAGTGATAACGTTGTCCGGCGTGAGCGTCATCGACTGTCAGTTTGTACCATCCATCATCGACCGGTTTCATCGGCTTGATCGAGTCTTCGTTGTTCAAATACAGGCAGAGATCGACTGATTTTGCGCTTGGGGCAAACAGCCGAAATTCGTAGCCGCCACTCTCCAGGCTGCGAGGTCCAAACGGCATCTCATGAACGTGATGTGCTGCTGTCAAATTCGTGTCGTGTTTTGGCAATTTCCTGGCCTCAAGTCGAGAGTTCAACTATTACTGTGGACTTAAAGTGTCCGGGTTTTAAACGGTAGCTGCTCGTTGCTTGCTCGCCGTGGCGCCGAAAACCGGCAACACAAGCGAGACTAAAGCGAATAGAATCGTGGCTCCAAAAACACCGCGCGAAACTTCGTGCAGTTTTCTGAACTCGGCCGCTTTCGCCTCATCGGTTTTAATCAGCGGTCGCAACTCGTCCATTGGTGGAACGATCGCAAACGCAAAAATGAATGCGGTAACTGCACAAATCAGGCTGGCTGCCAGTCTCGGGAAGGTCGTTTTTGTCATTTCGATTGCGCCTTGCTTAATAGCGGCAAAGTTTAAAGCCTCGGCGGCAAGGAGCATGACTGCAGCGCCTGCCACCACTTTTGCAAATTGAATGAACGCAGGTGCATTTATGCCGGCCGCCTCACTCTGCGGTATTCCCTGTGCTACAGCCGCTCTGACGAGAATGACTGCGACGAATACAACCGCCGCCGATCCTCCGAACAATATTGACAGTGATATCAATCGAAGAATTTCGCTTGTTTTTTGCATTGATGTGTCCTGTGGAGCAATCGAGTCTGTGTTGCGTTGTTATCGAAAATTACGGATGCGGCCGATGTAACGGTTCGTCAAGCAATACCGAGTTTGGAGCCTCGATCTTTTCACGAACTTTGCGGCGGCTGGCTGCTTCAGTGAGCGCTCCGGATGGATCTGCGACAACCTGCTAAGCCCATTGAGCTTTAGTTCAGGCGCCCATCGTCCATTCTCGGCGTACAACCATGGCATCCGATCTTCGGGTCCATTTTACCTTCTTGACATTGATGTAATTGTCAGCGCGACGCGTCTCTTCGACGATTTCATCTCGCTCGACCGGGAGGGTCGGCTTCGATTTCAACTGGACCGTAAATTTGATAGTCTAGTTATGCGAGTTCTTCTTCACTTCGGATACCTGATTGCCATGAGCAAAATCGTTCTCTTGCTGGTAATTATCTCGATTGTTTTCGTTGCACCATGCTTTGCCGCGGATAAGGCGCATTCGGCGGAAGGTGCGATGGGGCTGGTTTCTACTCTTCTCTACACTTATGTGCCATGGATTGTAGGGTTTGTGCTCGATACCGGCATCTCGAAGATGTCGGTCAAACTGATAAAGGCGTTGATGACCTCGACACTATCTATGGTGCTCGGATATCCGTCGGTTTTGTTCGCGTTTACCTCGCTGGCGGCTCCCAGCGGTGTCGATTCGATTCTGGCGTGGGTGCTGGCTTCCGTGGTTCTCGTAATCGGATTAGGCACAGTCAAAATCGTTTCTTACTGGGTAGCCAACGAAGCGTTTCCGAGCAAGAAGATTGCGGCTCTGCTCTACCTGAATGCGGTGATAATGGTTGGCGCTGCGTTCATCACGCACATGATGACCCGGAAAGCATAGTGGAGTTAGAAGCCTCTGCTCAGGTGAGGTCTGCACCACAGTCTCGTTTCTGCTAGTTCGAATATGACCGATTGCTCTTGCGGTTTCTTTTCGAAGTGTACTAACGCGCGAAATGCCATTTTGGAACCGGGAGCGTAGCGACCCGTGAGGAGCGACTTCGAATCGCCGACGACGACTTTGAACACTTTCGTTTCATATGCGTGCGACAATCGGTTTTCGTCTTTCAATACTATATAAGGTTGATCCAGCTCGCCCGATGAAACCAGATCAACATCACATTCGAGTGATTGTCCAGTAGTGTAGACCCAACTCGAATAGTGATACCACGCCTTCTGTTCTGATCGATAAAGTACCCAGCCGACTGCTAATCCGATGGCAATTATTCCCGCAAGCGGAATAGGGAAGCCAAACATTGTCGTGATGCCGAATCCGACAATTGCGACTGGTACGAATAAGGCTGCCGTTACTAGATTAGAGCGCGAATTGATGTCCTTAAAATCCGGATGAAGTGGAACTTTTTTCCATTCCGCGACGCTGCGTTTTCGATTTGCTGCGTTCGACCTGGTGGATGCAATTTCATCATCTGCAATTGATTGGGATGATCTTGGTGCGCTAATAGTGCCTAAATCGGACTTCTCCGAAGAAGAGCTGCTTGAATTTTGCGAGGAGGAATGCGTACGTTTTTTCAACGGTGCCGCATGCGGTTCCATAACTTCTTCAGACGGCAAACCAATGTCTTCGACCGACACGTTGCGTTGTTTCATGCAATCAGCGCAAATAAAATTATCTACCACTGGTGTGAGGCAGTAAGCGCAGTTATTGGATTGCTGAATTGAATTGTCCGTCATGTCGTTTCAAAGTGGGGAAGCGATCGGACTTTAATAGTTTTAGCGAAGGAACTGAGCGAACGAATTGGACTTGATACACTTCTATCTAATATTTGACCCCTTGTTGGGAAATCGAAACATTGAGATTCTGTCGGTTGCAGATCCCCTCGCCCGGATGTTTCGGGAACGGGAAGCACGGGCATGTGCCTTTGACAATCAGGAGGTTCCAAATGCGCGCATCATTGAAGTTGAGCGTGATTGTAGGATTAGTAGGCGGTGCATTATTCGCTTCGGCGAATACAGATGGCGTCAATAACTGCGCGTTTGCCGCAAAGCCTGCTGCTCGACCCCACGCCAATGCTGGGATGTTAACTACTGCGACCGCATTCGTTGACTTACTTGCCGCGAACAAATTTGCGCAATCAACTTCGTATCTCGCGCCTTCGATCAAGAGCGCTCTCCCCGCTCCAAAACTGCAGTTGGCCTGGCAAGGATTAGTCATGCAGATGGGACCTTACAAACAACGTAAGGCACCACGAGTGGAGCCAACCGGTCAACACACGTCAGTCTTCGTACCTGTCGTATTCGGCACCCAGACTGTAGATATGCGAATCGTTTTCAGTGGTTCGACGAAAATTACGGGATTTTTTGTAGAACCGCCGAAGGGTGAGTACAAGGAAGCGGCGTATGTCGATCCGAAAAGTTATTCAGAACAGAAAGTAAAAGTCGGCACAGGAAAGTGGCAACTGGACGGCGTTCTAACTGTCCCGAATGGAGACGGACCTTTCCCTGCGGTGGTTCTCGCTCACGGCTCCGGACCGCACGATATGGATGAATCAATCGGTCCGAATAAACCTTTTAGAGATCTCGCTCACGGTTTAGCATCAAAAGGTGTGGCTGTTATTCGCTACGAGAAGCGCACAAAACAGCATGGCAAGCAGCTCATGGGGCAAGAACTTCTAAAGCTGACGATCAAGGAAGAAACGATTGATGACACTATTGAAGCGGCCAAAGTGCTTCGAAGCAATCCCAAAATTGACAAAACAAAAATCGTAATTCTTGGACACAGCCTGGCTGGAATGGCTATTCCGCGAATCGCGAAGAGCGATTCGAACGTGCGTGGATTCATTTTAATGGCCGGCAGTAATGAACCGATGGAATCCGCGATCGTTAGACAAGCTCAATACCTGATCGACCTCGGCGGTAGTAAGCCGAGTGACCAGGCGATGAAACAAATTTCGGCGCTAAAAGTGGAAGCTGGAAAAATCAAAGATTTAAAACCGTCAGACGCCACCTTGCCCAAAGTTATACTCGGCGCTGCGCCGGCATACTGGCTGGATCTGAGAGCGCATGATCCGCTCGAAGAGATTAAGTCCGTTGACCGACCAGTTCTTTTCCTTCAAGGTGGTCGCGATTATCAGGTCACCGCAGATGGTGACTTCGAGAGATGGAAGTCCGCGGTGAAAACCGCTGGTCATGAGTCGCAGAGTACTTTTAAACTCTACCCCGACCTCAATCATCTGTTTTCAGCGGGAACCGGCAAATGCGGTCCTAATGAATATTTGAAACGCGCTGCTAACGTTGACGCGCAGGTCGTGGACGACATCGCCCAATGGGTTAAGGGCTTGTCGTAAACGACGAACGCAGTAGGGGCGCCTCGCGAGGCGCCCCGCATTAGAACGGTGGAAAGTCGAATGTTGAGGTTCGAACTTTGAGAAGCAGGCTGGAAGCCTGCGCTCCCAGGATCTGAGCCGCGCGTGCATCGCCCTACTTTTATTGTCGTTAGTCAGGCTCTTCAACTGCGTTGCATAACGACTGCGTTGCATAACGACTGCGTCGGATAACAACTGCGTTGCATAACGACTGCGTTGGATAACGACTGCGTTGCATAACAGACGAGCTGTAGATTTGCAGTTTTAACGAGTGCGGATAACTTTGAACGAAGACTTCCAGCCAGCAGGCTTCCAGCCTGCTTCTTCCAGTTTCTAGTTGGTTACCTGAATGCTTCCTACTGGAGCCTCGAAGAACGGTTCTGGAGCACCAGTGCCGGCGGCGTGCAGGAATTGCAATTTGCGGTGTGTATCGGTGTCGACCAGCGAGAGGTAAACATCGTACTTGCCGGGAGTCAGTTGTGGAGGCGTTTTCAGCTCTTCCGCCCAGGCAATTGGTTTTCCGGCAGACCACTGATTCGTCGGAGTTTCCGGCGTATGCAGTAGTCTTGCGATTGGTTTTCCATTCGAATTACGGAGTTCCAATTGCACCTTATAGCTGGAGGCCACATCTTTGTCTAACTGCCGAGATGGCTTCAACGCCGAGGCCGCACCCAGGTTGAAGAAAGTAAACGACGCTTTGAGCGGCGTGCCCACTTTCAAATCTTTAGGCAGGGAAACCTCTTTCGAAACTAGCTGATATCCCATCGACTGATGCAGTGCGGTGAGAGCCGTTTGCACGGATTCGTCCGTCGAAGTTATTACTTCGATTGGCAGCTCGCAGAAGCTGATGCCATCTTCACCCACGTTCTTCGCCAACTTCACGAGTTCTTTCGGGGCGAAGTCTTGACGCAGGCGATAGCCGGTCAAAGTGTCAGGATGAAACTTGAGCAGGACGCGATAATCGTCGAATCCATGTTTGCCGTCAGCGACATTTTGTCTAGTTAAGTAGATGCGCTGCCCATAGCGATAGACGAGATAATCTGAAATCTCGTCAAGGCTATCCTGACCTTTGCGATTAGGCGTAGGCGGGCTTATATCGAAGTTCAACCGGGTCGTGGAAAATGCCTTCGGGAAAAGGTCCGCGACGTATTTCCAGTGTTCGATCAGTTGTCTCTGGGTCATACCGAATTGTTTCTCGAGTATGCGTTGAACTTCCTTTTTCGCTTCTTTCCCAGGACCCTTGTCGTCTGCCGAATCATCAGCGCCTTTGCTGTTCGACGCGGTTTTATCAGAGCTATTTTTCGATTCGCTGCCAGCATCCGCGACGCCCTTATCGCTCGACGAATCGGTAGCTTTTTCGGAAGTCTTGTCGGCGTCTTCTGATGTTTTCACGCCTTCGTCTCCGGATTTGCTTGCCGAAGTGTCAGAGGACTTATCGGTGTCCGAAGCAGATTTGTCGTCGGCAGGTTTGTCACCATCGGCGCTACCAGCAGGTTTATCTCCTTCCGGCTTTGCTTCCTTCTCTGGTTTCGTCTTAATATCCGCCCCCGTCGTGCTCTTTACCGAAGCGACGAAATCAGGCAAAACACTCGTGCCTGCCAGCACGCCACCACCAGTGATGCCGATGCTGTGCAGCGACGGATTCTTGTCATATTGTTCGCCCAGTTCATTAATCAAGTTGGACCACTTCGCCAGATATTGTGGATCCCAGAAGATGGGCATCTGGTGCTCATTGCCATCAGTTCCTGTATAGATGATCGAGCGTGAGGTCGGATCTTGAAACACCCAATCAGGTGTGTCCGACTTCGCGCTGTTGTCGACACCGCATGTGGAGATGCGCAGTATCATGGTTTTGTTTTGCTCTTTGCAAAGTGCGAGCAGGTCATCGATCGGCTTGAAATTGGTTTCGCCTTCGACCGGCTCCAACAGCCGCCATGGCAGAACCACCGATATGCCGCTGACGGAGGGGTTCTTCAAGAGACCGCCAACCAGATCCTTATCTTGAACCTTCTCGTACGGCACGATCGCGAAGTATCCAAGCTCCTTGTTCTCTACAGGCTTGGCGCCCTCAACGGATAGCGTTTTAAAACCTTTCTTTTTAATAACCCGATCTTGAGACTTGTTCAAATAAGTCTTCTCGGGAACCGGATTGAGATACTTCATCAATTCGACGGCTTTGTTTTTTTTGAGTTCGCCGGATTTAGCTTCGTCTTTTTTCGCTTCTACCGGACCTGTGAGCCCAATTGAGGATGCCACGCAAACTGCCAGAGCGACTGGCAAAATTCTCCAACCATTAATCATCATTCGTTTCGCTTTCCTCGTGCGTCATCCGCTTGACGCTTAGCAACTGATTCGAAACCTATGATTTTACTAGTAAAGGAAAATTACTTTGCTAAAAATGTTAGGATTTCCATCCTGTACTAGCCAGTTCTAACGTTTTGAAGCATTTTCAGTGAGTCGGAGTCATCGCTTTTGACGCTCACTTTTCTCGGCCATAGCGCTTTCCACTTTAACGTTTCGGACGTCGACATTTTTGTCGACCCGTATCTCTGTGAGCCTGTCGACGTCAACAAGCTTCCAAGAGCTCACGTCGTTTTATACAGTCATGGTCACTTCGATTCCGGAATTCTGCTCGCGCCTAAACTTTACGAACGTTGGAAGTGTCAGTTTGTTGGTCCGAAAAAACTGATCACCTGGATGCGCAAGAAGTTCAAAAAACAAATTCGAGCGGAAGATATGATCGCGCTCGACCACGGACAATCCCTCTATTTCGGGGATGTGAAGGTGACTGCCGTCGCTGCTCACCACCCGCTCAATCGCCTGGGCAAGACGATTATGACTCTGTTTGCCCGAAGCCGCGCGCCGGCAAAGCCGGTCAATGGATATCACTTCGCCGGTTACTACCACTCCGGTGCGACGATATATTCTTCGGCTATACCGGAGGCGATCAAGGCCCTTGAAGTTCACACTGCCTGCGTTCCTATTGGCGGCAAATACGCCACTGCCTCGCCCGAAGAAGCATTGAAACTGGCTGAAGAAATTGGTGCGAAACGTCTTGTGCCGATGCACTGGCAGCCGCTCTTGGATCAAGTTTTCTTCCGTTACCAACCTTCGGATCTTCTGAGGCTGGCTAAAACGGAAGGTAGTAAAGTATCGATTCATGCGTTGGCTATCGGCGAGACCTTGGAGCGAAACTAGGCGCTGGCAAATTATTCTGTCGCTTCGAAAAAATTCGAAAATTGAAACTCGACCGGTCGACTACATCGCGACAACCGGCGCCAGGAAAGGTTGACTGAATCTTTTCTGGGTAGAACAAGGTTATGGCGATCGACCGTTCTGCTATTGCAGATACTGAGTCGACTTTGATGGCGGGGTTCGGTAAAGGCGCTCAGGCGCCGTTTGTCGTAGGAAGTTTGCAAAAGGGTCAAGACGATAGAGGAGTGCAGTCGCTGCCGCAGCAAACGGCGCCGCCTTCGATCGACCAGATCAAGCAACTCCAGTCGGAAGCCGCTCGCCATGGGCAAGTTCTTCAACTACCATTCGGAGAACCGCCCGACAACTATGTTTTCAAGGTCCTGCACGACAGGAATTCAAATGGTTTCAAATACCGCCTGGAGCGCGTATCAACTGCCTCGGTCGAATGGGAAGGAGCCGACGTAGATGCGCAAAGAATCTACGCGACCATAGTTCGGCGTGCGATTGCTGACACAGAACAAAATCGTACTCTCAAGACCAAGCATCATAAACCCACTCTGGAAGGCGACTTTATAGACATGCCTATGCCGACCTTAGTGCAGTCTATACAAATGAATAAGGGAACCGGACGCCTGGAAGTCGAAACGCAAAGTGGCAACGCGTTTCTATTCTTCGTTCAAGGCGAGCCTGTTCACTGCGTCTTCAACGATTCCAACGGCGACGACGCCGCTCTTGAATTGCTAAGTGTAACCACCGGCAGTTTCAGATTTTTCAAAGAGCCGAAGACGTCCGAAAAAACTATATTGAAAGGTTTGCAAATTCTGCTCATGGAAGGGGCAGCTCTAACCGACCACATAGCGTTCTTGAAAAACATCGGCGTTGGGCTCGAGACCTATCTTATTCGCAACCACTCCACGATGTCGGAAACGCTGTTTGAACAGATGGTCAAGGGCGGCTTCGGCGCTTCTATGGAACTGCAAAAACGTTTCTATCAAGAAGTCGATAATCAAAGTACTGTGATTGAGATTTTGCGCAGAGTTCCGTTGCCTAAGTCGCAATGGGTGCCGATCGTATTCAACCTTGTCAGTTGTGGTTTGTGTTCATATAGAGATAAGGTGCCTGATCTGGCTGCATCTTCGCGTGACGCGTCTATCGATTGGAGTCAGGTCAAGCGTGTGGAAACGGTCTTGCGCAGACCGGATACGGGTGTCTACACGTACCCGGCATTTTTGTTGTTTCTCGAAAAGGAATTTTTCCGATATGAAAGATTCAAACGCGACTTTGCAGTTGTCACGCTGGATATAAAGGTCAAAAGAAAGGACCGGATCGAGCCACTGCCGGTCCAAGCACTCCAGGAAGTCGTTGCCCGCGTCAACAAATTGATTCGCAGAACTGACACGCTGTTTCATTACGAGACACTGGGTTTTGCCATCCTCATGCCCGAAACAGGTTTTGAATCTGCAAAAACTTTCGCTTTACGACTGGCTGAGATTTTAATGTCGAAACATTTAGCTGGCGAAAAAGATTCGTACCCTATCGTAGCTTCGGTCGGATTTGCTTCGATTCCTGACAGCTGCGAAACCTTGGGAGCGCTGATGGCACTAGCCAGGGCGCCCTCGCGTTAGTATTCAATACGCGATTTCTGTTGTCGGATTCGCTAATAGTTTTCTGACCGAAAAAGAAATCGCAAAAAAAATCGAAAAACCTCGCCAAGAGCTCAATAATTTTTCGCGAAAGCCGAATAACGCTTCTCGACGCTCAGATCAGGGACTAGCAAAGTGGCCAATAATGTTTTGCAAGTTGGAAAAATCATTCCGTTTAATGCGGTGCTTTTCTGCAAACTGGGCACAATATGATCGCTTTTAAAAAAGTGAGTATGAAACTTTTAATACCATTAGTACTACAATTACATGCAATTCGAACCGTCGCACAGGACAAGCTGCCTGCGTAACGGCTGATCAGAATGCCATCACCCGTGGCGTTCGACTCGCAGTATAATTTCAGCGTCTCCACCCGAACAAAGGGGAGCAGAGGGAGTTTCAAAGATATGGGTAAATCAGTAGGCATCGACTTGGGAACCACAAACTCCGTCGTCGCGGTGATGGAGGGCGGTGTACCCACCGTTGTTTCCAATGCCGAAGGTGGCAGAACGACCCCCTCGGTGGTGGCATTCACCAAGTCGGGCGAGCGTCTTGTCGGACAGCTGGCACGACGCCAAGCTGTTTTGAATCCTGAAAACACGGTGTATTCCATCAAGCGCTTCATGGGTCGTCGCTTCAACGAAGTCGACTCCGAGAAGAAGCTTGTGTCGTACAAAGTGAAAGAAGGGTCCGACGGCGGATGTAAAGTCGCTATTCAGGGGAAGGACTACTCGCCGGAAGAAATTTCAGCGATGATTCTGCGCAAGCTCAAAGAAGATGCTGAGAAGTATCTCGGTGAGAAAGTGACGAGCGCAGTTATCACTTGTCCCGCTTATTTCAACGATTCGCAGAGACAGTCGACGAAGAACGCCGGTACTATTGCCGGTCTCGAAGTTCTCAGAATCATAAATGAGCCGACAGCGGCAGCACTGGCATATGGTCTTGATAAGAAAGAAAACGAAGTAATCCTCGTATTCGACCTTGGCGGCGGTACATTCGACGTATCGATCCTCGAAGTGGGCGAAGGCGTGTTCGAAGTTAAATCGACTTCGGGTGACACGCACCTTGGCGGAGACGACTTCGACGCTTGCGTAGTAGGTTGGGTAGCCGACGAGTTTATGAACCTCGAAGGTATCGACCTCAGAAAAGACAGACAGGCATTGCAACGTCTGACAGAAGCATCTGAAAAGGCGAAGATTGAACTTTCGGCCGTAACCGAAACCAACATCTCCCTGCCGTTCATCACAGCAGATGCATCCGGTCCTAAGCACCTTGAGATGAAACTGACGAGAGCTCGTTTCAACGAGTTGACCCGTCACCTCGTCGAAAGATGCCGCCATCCTATGGAACAGGCGTTGAAGGATGCAAAACTAAACTTTGAAGGACTCGACGAGGTTGTACTCGTCGGAGGTTCTACTCGTATTCCAGCCGTTCAAGAGCTTGTAGCCAGTCTGACCGGCGGCAAAGAACCCAACCAAACCGTCAACCCTGACGAAGTAGTTGCGGTCGGCGCTGCGATTCAAGCCGGCGTACTTGGTGGTGAAGTTAAGGGCGTTGTGCTCCTCGACGTCACTCCGCTCTCCCTTGGTATCGAAACCATGGGTGGCGTAATGACCAAGCTCGTAGACCGCAATACAACGATTCCAACCAGAAAGACGGAAGTATTCTCGACTGCAGAAGATAACCAGACGGCAGTAGACATCTACGTCTTCCAGGGCGAACGTCCGATGGCTCGTGACAACAAGCTGCTCGGAAACTTCCGCCTCGACGGAATCGCAGCGGCTCCTAGAGGGCAACCAAAGATCGAAGTGACCTTCGACATCGATGCCAACGGTATCTTGAACGTCACAGCCCGTGACCAAGCTACAGGCAAAGAGCAGAAGATCACGATTACTGCTTCGACCAACATGAGCAAGGACGACATCGAGCGCGCCATCCGCGAAGCGGAAGCTCATGCCGCGGACGACAGAAGCCGCAAGGAATCTGCCGATGTACGCAACGAAGGCGACAGCATCTGCTACGCCGTCGAACGTCAAATCCGCGATCTCGGCGACAGCGTCAGCCCTGGTGAAAAATCCAGAGCAGAGATGTTGGTCGACGACTTGAGGCAGAAACTCAAAGACGATGCAGATCTAGACACACTGAAGTCGATCATGAACGAACTCAGAGGTGCCCTCGTACTCCTGCAACAAGCAGCTCGCGCCAAAGGCCTGAAGACGGAAGCAGACGCCGTCAATCAATCATGGGCTGAAGGTGAAGGCGGCGGCGGATACGAAGAAGGCTACGACTCCGGAGCCGGTGGTGGTTACGACTACGGCGGTGGCGGTGGCGAAGATGGTGGTGGTTACACTGCCTCGGAGCAAGATGTCGTCGACGCGGAATTCCGCGAAGAGTAAGAATCTGTAGGTGCGACACCGCACTTGCAACTCGAACAAAATTTGTAAGGGCGGCGCATGCGTCGCCCTTACAGCTTTAAAAAGTTCAAAACCGCTTCTCGGAACATGAGGGTTACCTTGTCGTCTTGGTCAGGTAGCCCGAGAAATTGGATCACGTTCGCCGTGGAATATTTTGGGTGTGGCCTTAATGTCCACCGCGCCTGTGTTCCAATATCCGAACAATTGGCTTTGTCCGGCTGTGATCGCGGCGAATTCGGGGTTTTCCCGATGTCCCTTAAAAAAAGTGATGATATCCTGGAATTAGAGTTATAACTAAATGAGTCCTCTCATTTTGTATGCGAAGAATCCACCGTGGAGACGATTTCTGGAGTATGCGACAAGCTTTGAACCTGACTGGTGTTTTTTCTAAAAGATATAAACCTCTGTTGGCGACTATGGCTGTGCTGGGCTTGATCTGTGCCGCACCGGCGTACGCCGTCAACCCGACGTCGCCATCGCCGTCTGCATCAACTGACCCATTCCGTGACTTGAAAGCTCTCGAAAGACGGTTCTTTTTCCATGAATACGATCATGATCCTCTGGAAAAAAGATTGGAGCGAATCGAACTTCTTGTATTCGGTGCCGCCCAAAATGGAAAAAATACCGATCGCTTAGGACGAATTAGAAGTTTTATTGTCGCCCGAGACAAGGAAGCTGCGCTGCATCTGGCTGAGAAGAATCGTGCTGCAAAAGCGCAAGAGGCATCACCGGCTGCGCCGAAGGCTCCGAAAGCAACATCTCAGGCATCGAGTTCGCAATATCCGATTTTGCAAACGTTGGAATGGAGAGCTCTTCAGAAAACATACTCGGGAGAAACGCTTGACCAGCGTCTCGAGCGGTTGGAAATATCGCTGCTGGGTCAGCCAAGTCCAGCGATGTCGTATGCCGATCGCATTGAACGACTGAAGAAAATGATCGGCGTGGAAACCGCCGTAGCGCCGTTGCCCAAAATGCCTCAGATTCAAGGACCTACTCCCAGAGCGCTTGGGCGTAGAAATATGTCGCCGTTCAATTCACCATATATGACACCATTGCCGCGCGATAACGGCGATGATGACACGACGTTCGAAGAAGATTTTCAAGCTCAGATGAGTTCCGATTTGCGCACGATGATGGAGATGATGCAGCGCATGAATCGCATGCCAGGCTTCGGTACGCCAGGAATGCAAATACCCAACGGTGGACGCGGTCTTATTCTTCCGATGCCGGGTGGCGAAGACGTGACACCATATCTGATACCTAATTCGCAGCCGGCTCAGCCGAAGAAGCCTAAAATTCCGCCGTACGCTGATCCGAATAGCATCTAAGATGTAATCCAGAAAGCAAGCGCCTCTAAAGCATCGCCGATACCGAACTAGAATCCTATGGCTCTTGAATGCGGATGTTATCCATCTTGTCGCCTTTTTGAATTCGGTTGACGACGTCCATGCCATTGATTACGCCACCAAATATGGTGTATTTGTAATCCAGGTTTGCGTGAGGACCAAGGGTGATATAGAACTGGCAGCTTGCTGAATTCGGATTCTTTGGAAACCGCGCCATTGCTACGACTCCAGCTGCATTATGTTTTACTTGTGGAGCGGTTTCCAGCATCAACATTCGCGGTTGATTTGTTTTTGGATCGATGTACATTCCCGAGCCATTTCCGTTAGGACATCCACCCTGAATTACGAAACCTGGTTCCACCCTGTGCCATGTGAGACCGTTGTAGAAGCCGGAGTTGACCATTTCTTCAAATGCTTCGACCGTCTTTGGTGCGTACTCTTTGAATAGACGAATTGTGATTTGTCCGCGATTGGTATCGATGACTGCGAGCGGATCCGGAGTTGTCGGTTTTCCCGCAGCGCTTTGCGCCATTGGTTGCTGACCGGGCGGATAGAACGGCATGCCTTTGTGACCGGCGGGTGTGCCTTTAGGGGCGCTTCCGAAGCCGCTGTACTTGGAGGCGGTTGAACCACCTGGGGGCGGAGGCGGCTGATTGCCGGCACTGACGCCACTACCGATACCAGGCGTTGAAGCGTTGGTTGCGGGTGATGATGCGCTGCCGGAGCTCGCGGAGCCGGAATTTGGCGACAGCGTGACGTCAGGCGGTATTAACTCAGGTGGCAGGCTGTCAGCTCTGGCAGCCTGGTTCAACGTCGATGAGACGCACATAAGCGAAACCAAAGACGCTAAGAGAATGGATTTGGAACCTGATTTTGAGTGACCCACTGATTTTTGATACCCCTGCCAATCAAGCCATACTTTGCATTTTAGTCAATCCTGAAGTTTCTTGCCATTCCGATTTGTATCGTGCAGACCATTATGTATCGGTCAAAATCGAAACTGTATCGTGAAGCTTGAGGAATGATGCGGGAACTTCAGGATCAACACCGTTGGAAAATGCGCGCTCGACGATCTGTTTTTTATCGGCACCAAAGGCTAGCATTACGATTTTTTTGCTGCCTAAAATAGTGGAGACGCCCATGGTGACAGCTGTTTTAGGCGTGGCTTCAATGCTTCCAAAAGTTTTAGAGAGAGCCTTTCGAGATGTCTCTTGTAGCCATATGCATTGAGTGAAACTCAGACGTGGCGTCCCAGGCTCGTTGAAAGCAATGTGGCCGTTTAATCCAATACCAAGAATCGTCAAATCCAGCCCACCATGCTGTGCTATGAGCTGGTCATAATTGTCGGTCTGCGCAGGGTTGTGCTGGTTCTCTTTTGGAACGCCAACGTGATTGTACAAATTGGTTTCGAGATAAGTTTGAAACGAGTGCTCTGCCGCAGGCTGAAGATATTCATCAAGAGCAAAACATTGTACGGCGGACCAGTCGAGACCCCGTTGTTTTGTCAGTTCCACCAGGTGCGCGTACATCAGCAGCGGCGTATTTCCCGTTGGCAATCCGAGATTGGCGTTTTTCTTTTCGCGGATCAAATTGGCAATCGTGCCGGCTGCCTGTGCACTCAATTCGTGTTTCTTGTCAGTCAAACTATTTTCCTGTGGTTAGAACTTGTCGTATCGACCGCTAGCGAACGAAATTCGGCTTGAATAATGTCATACCCCGATTCGGTCGGGGAGGGGCGAAATCACAGTCCCTGTTATATTATGGACATATAGGGCGTGTCCGATTTTCTTTCCTTTGACGTTATAGGATGATGCACCCGATCCGGTGCGCTTTTACAGAGCAAGGTACGCAAGTTGACCGGTCTTTTCTCATGTAAGCGACTGATAAAAGCGGCGTTGGTTCTCACCATAGCCTTGACTCAGGTGCTGCCACCTGAGGCGTTCGGTCAGTCTCGTTCATTGCCGAAAGCGGGGTTTCAGCGGTTCTCTGGAAACCTCCCGAGCGCATCGGGTGGTGCAGGACTCGGTGGGATCAGTGGAACCGGTCTGAGCACGCCGGGCGTGCACCTGACGCCTGGGATGGAGCGCGGTACGCGCAATTCGCGAGAGCCTTATAATCCGGGCGAGCCAAAACTAAATATGGCGTTGGTCCGATGGCCGCGCAATAAAATGCCGATTAAGATTTGGATTAGCCCCGGGCTTCAGCTTCCGCAACTGCCGTTTGAGCAACTTCCGGAGACCCGGGTAGAAACTGTCTACCAGATGTTGCAGTCGGAAGCCCCCTTTAGTGATCTTCAAACAGCTCCCGGTTGGACTCAGCAGACCAACTATCAAGTAGCGGCTGGAATCGAACAATGGCGGCAATTCGAGGCCGAAGGTCTATTTCGGTTCGGATTCACGACGGATCCGAATGAGGCGCAGGTTTTCGTGTTCTTTACCGATCAGTTTGAAGGGGCGGCCGGTCCGGGTGGTACCAATGTCGGTGCCTTAACTTGCGCGCAACTATTTACACCCGATCAAGTCTTGCTTCCTAATTTCCGTCAAAAGCCAGTAATCATGGAGTTCTCCACGAGGGTCAACTATCTGCCTGAGAAGATGCAAGGTAGTGCTACTCACGAATTTGGGCACGCTTTAGGAATTAAAGCGCACAGTCCGTTTCGCGATGACGTTATGTATGAAAACAACGTTGTCTTCTCTCTTTCCGAGGGAGATAAAGCCACCATTCGCTTGCTTTACAGGACGAATCCCCAGTACGTGATGTAGTTTGGAGTTCTTGATAGTGGTACCAGCGATGGTGCCTGATTCGCGAGTTGCTAGTTAACTTAGAGGGTTAAACGGCTCCTTGACGTGCGAAAAACGACTAATTGTGTCGGTTTTCCGTGCTGTCGCCATTAAAAACCAGTTGCCACTTGTCGGGCATACGCAGCAGCGAAGCCAGAGCGGGCTGCTCTGGTGTCCAAAATTCTGTATTAAGTCAGATCTGTTTACGCGCGACGTTCTTCGTCGTTGTCCTGCATGTTGTACACGTTAGCCGAATCAATGTCGACCAGATTATTGTTTGGGTGGAGGCGATCCATTATCTCTCGCGCTTTGTCCTTGAAGCCCCGCGCATAGAAATAACGAGCGAGCCAAGCCAACTCCAGCTGAGGCTGTGTTTCTTTGCCTTCGTCGTTCATGAT
This sequence comes from Obscuribacteraceae bacterium (SeqCode), assembly GCA_044225915.1. Lineage (GTDB taxonomy): Bacteria > Cyanobacteriota > Vampirovibrionia > Obscuribacterales > Obscuribacteraceae > JADYXR01. The sequence continues at coordinate 109,846 of JBGAHZ010000013.1, read as the reverse complement.
TTGGGGTCCCTCGAAAATCGTGGTGGGTATGAGTGTTCCAGGAATAAATACTGCTAGGAATTTCTTAGCATCGCTTTGTTTAATTGATGCCGAAAATCTGATGAGAAAACGGAAATTTCTGCGCTTTCTTTCAGAACCTTTGTAGTCAGTTTGCCACAAAACTTTCGAGCTCTATCGTGTAAGTGTGAAAGCGCCGTGCCTGTCCACGTTGCGGGCGTTCTGAAAATCAGGCAACGAAGGTTCTATTTCGACCTTTTACAGTAAGTGTGTCGACTTGAAACTTACACGACGCCTTCGAACATAAGCTCAAGAATCACCGTTGTTCCTTCTCCTCGAGTTGACTCTATTTTTAGTCGAGTAGGGAAAAACGCTTTAATAATTTCGACCCGTTCCTCAATTCCAGGCAAACCAAAACCACCATCAGTCCGATCTCGCTGATCGGAAAGGTCGAAACCTTTGCCGTTGTCCTGAATTTTAACTACCAGACCGCTTTCCTGAGATTTGACGTTCAAAAGAATAGAGGTTGCGTCTGCATATTTACGAATGTTGTTCATGCACTCCTGCACGATTCGAAAGATGTGCAATTGCACCTGTGAAGGCAATTCCGGGATTGTGCCTTCGACCTCGAAGGAGCAGTCCGCTTCAGTTTGTTCCGCAACTTTGTCGAGGAGATCTTGTAATACCACTTCCAATCCCCAGTCCTTCAGGTCACGGGGAACCAGTCCACTACAGATGTCCCGGATGGACTCAGTGAGTCCGTCGAGAATCTTAGCGATCTGTTCGGGCTCCAGCTTCGCATCGGACGAAATCTTCCGTCTGAGCATAAGAATGTCGGCGAGCACGCCATCATGCAGGTCTCGCGCGATTGAGGCTTGTGTTTCTTCTTGCTGGTTCAATAATTTATGCACTGCATTTTGTTGTGCCAGAAGCAAATCTCGAACGAGGTCCTCTGTCGGTTCCGAAGCCAGTGAGACGGTGTCGCGAAAACCGCGGTAATCACTCAGTCTCGAGATGTTGTCCACATGTTCGAATTTGTTGCCGCTTTCGGCGGCGACGGCATCCATCGCTGACAAAATTACCAGGTCACGAAACAGCATTTTTTGAAATGAGCGTATATCTCGACCAGACACTGGCAGTCCGTAAACAGTCCAGCCCATCCCTTTCCCGATGGTCATCAGCCTGAGGGAAAGTTTTCGTCTTTCGCGTGCGCGTTCATCCTGATTATTGAGTGCCATTGCTGACGGTGCCAGATAGAAATGGATCTTTCCAGGCTTGCCTACGACCAGAAGTTGTCTGAACGTGGTTGACAGGCGGAAGTGGTAGTGGGCATTGCCCGCATGTTTGGTTTCTTTCGGCTTGCCGGACTGATGGAAATCAGAAACCGTAATACGCACCCGCCAGGTGTTCGACGCAGATGTCGCGGTATTGAAAGCGGTGGCAAGCTGATTGAAGTATGAGTAGAGCTCTTGCAGCATTGAATCAGTACTATCGGACGCTTTGCCGACATGAATATATTCGCCACGCTGCCCAAACGTCACTCCAAGCTCTATGTCGAATTGAGCTGTTATGTCCGCCAGTCGCTTCATCCAGAATGCCTGCTCGTCCAATTCTGACTGTGACAAGCGCGCTTTCTGGTTGTCCGAATCTTCTTTGCCTACTTCCGGAGCTGGTTTCAAAGGATAACTTGGCAAGTGTTGAGATGTGGCGATGTCGGTTTGCGCTGCGGCTTCCGGTCGCTCGCCCGATAGTCGAATTAACATGTTGCCGACTGTCGACAAAAGATTTGACAGGGGATTGTTATCCTTGTCCGAAGTCATTTTATTCAGAGTCCAGCTTTCCATAGCCGTTTTCGACAGCCCAGGCGATCAATTGCTCGCGATTGTCCAGACCAAGTTTCAGCAGTAAAAGTTCGCATTGTTTTCGCACCGTCGCTGGTGACGCCCCGCGTTCGTCTCCGATTTCCTGATACTTCATCCCTCTGGAAAGGAGCACGAGAACCTCTTGTTCCGCTTTCGTCAGTTTTTCTTTCCCCATAGCTATGCTGGAGGATTTGACGACTTTGCCGCCGGCGGCGACGTTTCTAATCGCTTCGACAACGTTTGAAATACTTTCGGATTTCAGCAAATAACCTGCAACACCAAGGTCAAGAATAGCTTGGACAAAGGCTCTACGATTCTCGGCGGAGAACACGATTATTTTGCAATTGGACAGATCGCAGAACTTTTTTACAGTGCTCCGAGGTCCATCAGAGCCCGGCAAATGTAGATCCAACAGTACGATGTCGGGAGACTTTTCTTTCACGAGATCGAGACCGGTCAAGGCATTGGAGGCTTGTGCCACCACTTCGATTCCGGTTTCCTGTGAGAGGGCGCTCGCCAGTCCCGCAAGCGTCGCTTCGTGATCTTCGACGATCGCTACTCTGATACCAGCTGCCGATTCCATAAGTTTTCCTTTGCGAGCACACTGATCTACATTTATCCACCTTATATGTCTGTTTAATCAAAAATACGGTTGATAAACATTTGGGCCGGTCGCTCACAATCGAGGTGATTTTCTATAAAGTTTTGCTTCGTAGATTAAGGACCCAGGCAGCCCAAGCGTGCTGTTGCTCGCGGGGGATTGGTAGAAAATCCAGGATAAACCACCGTACAATTTCCCGTCAGTCAGGATAATATGACCACAGAATTAAAAGCCTTAGGCTTATTAGGGGGGATCAGAGATGGAATTGAAAAGTAATAAAGCAGTCTTGTCATTACTAGCAATCGTGGCTGTCGCAGGAATGTTGACCGGTTGTTCCGGTGGTGGCAGCGAAACTAGCACGACGACTACTGAAACTACGACTACGGACAAGCCGGCTGAACCAGCCGCCACAACAGAAACCAAGACTGAGTCGACTGAAGTGAAACCAGCTGAAGACGGCACAGCAGCGACAACAACCGAAACCACGAAGACTGAATCAACGGAAACCAAACCCGCTGAACCAGCCGCAGAAACCAAAACAACCGAAACCAAGGTTGAAACTAAACCATAAATGGAATTGAAAAGTAGTAAAGTCGCGGTCTCCTTACTGACCGCGGCAGCGCTCACGGGCATGTTGACCGGTTGTTCCGGTGGTAGCCAGACCACGACTACCACGGAGTCTTCCACGGAAGTCAAACCGGCGGACACCGCCACCACGGAGACGAAGACTGAAACGACTACGGAGACCAAACCTGCTGATGCCGGTGCCGTAGAGACTAAGACTGAGTCGACAGAAACGAAAAGCGAAGCCGGAACTCCTGTCGAAGGAGCCACTGCCACCAAGCATGAATGCAAGGGTCAGAATGCCTGTAAAGGGCAAGGCGGATGTGGTTCAAGCGATAATGGTTGCAAAGGCAAAAACTCTTGCAAAGGCAAGGGCGGCTGCGGCCACTGAGGTCTCAGCAATCGCGTTCAAATCATAAGAAACGACGAGGACCGGCCTGTGGCTGGTCCTCGCTTCATGGTAGGATTTCTGTCTCAACGGGCGTATCGAAATGCCAGCCAATCGATTTAACGGCTTCACCAATTTAGGTATCGGCATCGGCTTGCGGATCGCGCATTACGCGCACATCTTCGAGTCGCGACCGGAGATCGACTGGTTTGAAATCATCTCCGAAAATTTTATGGTGGGCGGCGGAAGACCGCTAGAACACTTGGACTCGGTGTTGGAGCACTATCCCGTCGTTCAGCACGGAGTCTCTCTTTATTTCGGATCGCTTGATCCATTCGATCAGAAACAGTTGTCTGCGCTGAAGCGTCTCACTGAGCGCACGAAGACACCGTTTATCTCCGACCATCTTTGCTGGGGCAGTTTTGATGGGTCTTATTCGCACGATCTGCTTCCCCTGCCGTACACCAAAGAAGCCGTTGCGAACACAGCCGAACGGATTAGATACGTGCAGGACTACATCGGGCTGCCTGTTGCCGTTGAAAATGTCAGCAGCTATCTCGAATATCGCGATTCTGAGATGACCGAATGGCAGTTTCTATCAGAAGTTTGCGAGCGTGCTGATTGCGGCATTTTGCTGGATGTCAACAATATTTTTGTTTCATCGAAAAACCATTCGTTCGATCCGATGAATTATTTGGACAATATACCGTTAGAGCGAGTTGCTCAGATTCATATCGCTGGACATAGCGATCGGCATGGTTACCTGCTTGACACTCACGATAATTTTGTAAAACCAGAGGTCTGGCAAATTTACGAGCAGGTAATTGGTCGTATCGGATCGACGAGCACCCTGCTTGAATGGGACGCAAATATTCCTGATTTCGATGTTGTGCACGAAGAAGCATTGAAGGCAAGAAACTATCAGAGTCAGCCAGCCATGGGCGAAACGAATACGGTGGCTAGCGTTTGATGAAAGCGAAATCAACCCAACGCCGCAATAGAAATAGCGACGATAACGGATCCAATCAGTTGGCTGATGTGGAACCTCGTTCGTTGAGAGAAATTCAACAGTTCGTCTGGCAAGCTATATCGCGCCCACTGACTGGCGATTACCAGATGCGAAAACGTTGGATTGACGGCCGAGATTTGAACAAACTCGCCGATCAGTTTGTACTGCCGAGTAAAAACCTTAGCAGTTTCGATCGACTGGAAATTTATAATCAACAATATTGGTATCGTTTGCTCGATTGCTTCGACGATGACTTCCCAGGTCTGAAGTCACTCTTGGGGGAGAAGCGTTTTTTAGATCTGACGCGAGAGTATTTGAGTGCTCATCCGTCCGGTTGTTTTACGCTAAGAAACTTGGGCGTTAATCTCGTTTCATTCCTCCGCAATCGAACAGATCTGATCGAGCCGGAAATTGAGCTTTGTTTGGAAATGGCTGAATTTGAATGGGCTAGGGTAGTGGCTTTCGATGGTCCGGCGAAACCTTCTATCGATGAACACTTCATCAAGGCATCGTCTCCTGAAAATTTGAAATTGACGTTGCAACCGTATATAACACTGCTCGAGTTAAATCACGCACTTGATGTCTATACAGTGGCGTTCAACCGCCATGAACGCGACCAAAGTGAGGCGGGAAGCGGTAAACCGCGAGGGAAACGTCCCAGGCACAACGCACCGTGGCCGGTGCAAGAGAAAGTTTATCTCGTCGTACATCGTCACGAAAATACGGTTTATCTGAAGCGAGTTGATCTTGCAGCGTTTGTAATTCTATCGCAGCTTCAGCAAGGGGAGACGCTCAACGACTCCGTGATCGCAGCGGTCGCGAGGCTGGAAACGGATAACATTGTCGTTGAAAACCTGCCGCGCGATATCCAGGATTGGTTTTCACTCTGGATGCGACTTGGATGGTTTTGCATTCAATGAGTGAAGAAGTAGACAAACCGACTGTGACTTGTAACACTTGCCATAAGCCGAAGAAGCAGTCCTCCGGCTCTCTCACGCAGTGGGTCTTCGGAGACGGATATTGCGAATGCGGTCGCGAAGTCGTGGCGGTAGAACGAAATGCACTCGAACAGTCAGAAACAAACGTTGTGGAGTTTTGCTCTACGTGCGGCAAGAGAAGAAACAGCGGACGTGCAGGTTCTCTCACCCAGTGGATTTTTCGACAGGAATCGTGTCAGTGCGGCATTGAAGTTCAAAATTCGCGAACGATGGAATTCGGCTCTGGTGTCGCACCTCTGGAGTTTGGCAGTTCAAGAGCAGGTTCCAATTCTTCAGTAGAAGAACCTGATGCCGAGGAGGATCTGAAGACTCTAACGGAGACTGACTTTCCATATGCGCGTTATAAGCCTCTGCGCAGTCTCGGACGAGGCGCTAGTGGTGCCGTGTACAAATGCTATGACCGACAACTTAAACGGCTTGTTGCGATAAAGGTTTTAAACGTTCTGAATGCCGACGAGTTAGTGCAGTTTCAAAATGAAGCACGTGCTTCCGCGCAGTTAAACCGCCCGGGGATTGTAAAAACCCTCGACTTTGGTATTACTGGCGGTGGTCATCCATATATGGTAATGGACTTAATCGATGGAACGCCTCTGAGCAGCTATCTGAAAGAAGTCGGCGTGATGACTCTCGATGATTCACGATATCTCGCCAGCCGAATCGCTGATGCTCTCTCCACTGCACACAAACATGGCATTTTTCATCGCGATATTAAACCCAGCAATGTCATGGTTGTTTCGACCATCGATGGCATTTTGAAAGATGTCACTCTGATCGACTTCGGCGTCGCCAAGTTTCGCAAAGGCGATCTCGGATTATCAAATCCAACACTTGCAGGTACACCCGTGTACATGAGCGCTGATCAGGCTGAAGGCAAGACCTACGACGCCCGATCAGAAATATATTCGCTAGGATGTTTGCTTTATGAAACGCTTGTCGGTGCGCCACCATTTCAAGCAGATTCGGCTCTGCAGTTGTTGAATCTTCACGCTCATGGGCAACCGCCTGCGATAGCGGAGAAACGCGGCGACATACCTCCAGACTCAGAGCTCGTGCGGATTATTTATAAGTGTCTGGAAAAGTCTCCTGACGATCGGTTTCAATCGATGGACGAGTTTTGTGAGGCTATTGATGCGATTGAGCCTCTGGAGATGGGCAATGAAGCGCAACGTGTCGAGGTCGAGAAGAAAGCAGTTGACCCTCGACCGAACTTTAAGTTTTCGCGGCTTCATCTGACCGTTCTCATCATTTTAGTGGGAGTTCTACTTTCGTTTATTCTGCAGTTATCTCGATCAAAAGCCACTCTTCGTGTTGAAAATAAGAGTGCATTTCGCGACGTCACCTATAATCCGCGAACATTCGAGTCAGTGGACAAAATGGTTGACTTCGCTGAAGTGTTGCGAGATAAACACTCAGGTGGCAGTAACTCCGATGCGTTATTTCAGCTGGATAACGGCGCAATCGTTTTGACCAACAAATACGCTAGCGATGAGTTTATCCAAACCATCGCTGTGCCGACTCAGCTTAAACAATTATCGATGACTGCGGGTTCGGTCACAGGAAAAGGTTTGAGTGTCCTGGGCAAGGGAAAATCGCTTGAGGTGCTCACTCTCCAGGAACTTCCCAATCTAAAAAATGCGGATGTGGAAAACGTTTTGAAAATCAACCCTGAACTGAACACTGTAAATTTTTCGAATTTGAACGTGTCGTCATCGATTTTTAACTGCTTGAGTGAGCTTCCGGAAATGCGATCCGTAAGTTTCAAATACGTGGACATGAAAGACGCGAATCTCTCACCTTTAGCCAAATTACCTAAGCTTCGCAGTCTCTCATTGCGTTACGGTAAGGTGAATAACCAACAAGTGGAGCAGATTGTTTCGATTAAATCTTTAGTTCTCGTTGACTTGACTAATGCGCGTATCGATGATGCCGCGCTTTTAAAACTGGCTCAGTTACCACGCTTGAAAGTCGCATTCGTAGCTGGTTGTAAGAATGTAACGGCCGAAGGTTTAAAAGCATTTGCTGCCGCTGCTCCACGGTGCAAGGTCGAGTTTTCGCTACCATATACAACACCACAGTTCAGCGACTATTTTTATGATGACAATGATTTGGTAGAGTCCGTCAATTCCGGAAAACCTACAATTGATGCCAGTGATTGGAGTATCACAGACGATGGGCTGGGCGTTCTTGCAGGTAGACCAATCACGCATTTGTCGGTTTCGCATACTAAGATCACAGACAAAGGATTTGCCCGGATTGCGAAAATACAAAAGCTGAAATCACTGATGATGAACAAAATGGAAAACGTCTCAGATGAGGCTCTGTTGGAAGTCGCAAAACTGCCGAATCTGAAGAAATTATCGCTCAACGCAGGTAAATTCAGTGACGGTGCGATTGCAGATGCGTGCACACGCCTGGAAAAGTTGATGGAGATTCAAGCGAATTCAACGGGTGCTTCAACAAAAACCTGTCGGGCTTTGTCGAGAAAGAAAAATTTCGACTTCATAAGTTTTGAGAGCTGCCACATCGGGGATTCCGATCTGGCGTTGTTAGCTAAAATTCCTGGTTTGCGCGGTTTGTTCATCAATGGCAATCCGCACCTCACAAAAAATGGATTTTTGGTTTTGGAGCGCTGTAAAAATCTTACTCAGTTGCGAATAAGTGCTCCTGCGGATGAGGAAACCAGGAAATGGCTCAAGGATCGGTTGCCCAACTGTGATGTGAGTTTGATTACTGACGCGCGACAATTAGTTCGATGAGCGACAGCTCGTTCGATGAGAAGTGTTGGCGGTATTCGTTTTAATTAGTGCGGTATGTTGCTCAGCGCCGAGATTGGCACGGTGAGGTGCACGTCCTTTTGGCCGGCTTCGGTGTCCATCAGTTTCGGAATGAATACATCGGCCGACGGATCGAGCTTGTGTCCTGAGACGCTGATGTAGCCTTTGGATTCTTGTCCCGGAGTCAGCGCTTTCACTGGAAAAATCACGTCGGCGATTTGATCAGGTGCTCCTACCATGCGGACAACGGCTTTCGTTTTTGGCGGAAGCGCCAGTTCTTTGCCTGTGCCGTTGCGGAGCACAACGTTGAGTCGGACTCCTTTCGGTCTGACATTGATTCCGGACAATTCCAAATTGATGAAAGATGCAGAATCAAGCGCGGCTGGAACTGCCGATGGTACCTGGGATGCCATCGCCGCTACAGCAGGTGCTGCAGTCATCATCGGATTCGATAGGTTGGATGCAATCAGATTCGGGTTTGCAGTTTCAGCAAACGTGCTTGGTGCGAAATTCCCAGCCGGAGCCATTCCGGAAACAGGTGGTGCTGAGCTTTCGACCTGAGTTGGCGGCTGTGTGCTACCACTGTCGGTGCTGCCGGATGATTGTTTCTTCGAGGTCTTCAGTTTTTTTGACGAAGATTTCGATGGCTTAGTTGGCTTGCTGAGGACGGATTCTCGAAGTTCTTGAAGTTGCTTTTTAGTGTCTTCGAGTTGGGAGAGCAATGTTTTGTTTTGCGCTTCGAGCGAGTCCAACCGTTGATTGTTTGCCGATGGCATTGCTTCAGCTTCAGGCGCTGGTGTGAATGTTGGTGCGAATGTAGAGGCGCTCGCATCAGCCGTTTCCGCTACCGGAGTTGGATTGAAAGTTGGTGTGCCACCACCACCAGTCGCCGCACGCAAGGCGTTTTCATTGAAAGTCGAATTGCTGGAGGATGGTGCCTTCGCCACAGTCGGTTTTACTGCTGTGGATTTGGCAGCAGTTGCTGGCTTCGATGCAACTGCATTCTTCGTGGTGTTCAATTTCACCGGCGTTTTGGTTGCACTGACGATTGTTTTTTTCGAATCAACTTTCTTGACCAGTTGCGGAGTCGCTTTCGTCGTGACGGTCTCGGTCGACTTTGGAACAGTCATGCCGAGCGCTTGTTGTTTTGCAGCAACATGGTGTTTTAGAAGTGCCGCCATCTTATCGATGTCTTCTTGTTTTATGTTAGCGATGCCTTTATTGATCATTCCGGGTGCTTGTTGTAAAGCTTGACTGGCCAATGCTTTCACGTGCGCAGGTTCCATGCCCAGAGACTTCGCGATTCCAGACAATGCTTCCGGTGATAATGATTGAGCTTGTGCTGCCAATCCGATCATCTCCGGCGAGAGTTTGAGATTGCCGATTTGTGGTGCAGTTTGTGGCGTTTGAGCACTGAATGCAGAACCTGCACCCACTGAGGCAAATCGTTGTGGTGCTACTGGTGGCATGGTATTCGCCGACATAGCGGGAGTGTCCGCCAATTTCAATACAGTTTCTGATTCTCTCGGCGAACTTATGATCGTATCGCCGACCCGTGAGTTGCCTGGATTATATTGTGGTGCAAAAGAGGTGTCGCTCAGGGACGACGGCGGGTTGGCCGGTGCCAATCCGGACATTCCTGGTGCAAGTCCTGATAGTGCGGGTAATGCCGCTGCAAGTCCTGCCACACCAAGGCCTGTCGCACCGCCGGAAGCGGTACTGCCGGCGGTGCTGCCGCCGCCAAGTAAACGGGCGATGTCGGCCGACGATGTCGCACCCGCACTGCCTGCTGCCGCACTGCTCGCCGCTGATGACGGAGCAACTCCGGCGCTTTTCAAAAGTTTTTGCACGTCGCTGGACGAAATCATATTTTTCGGCAACCCGATATCTGATCCACCGCCTGCGGGTAGTGGTGGAAGATCCGCTAGCTTGCTGCCGGAGTCAGGTTTCTTTCCGTTGACTGCATCAAGAATGTTGTCTTCGTGTTTTTGCAATTCTTTCTTCTGCACAACCATAAAATTGCGCAGGTCACCAAGAAATCCGCTCATGCTATTGACTGGATCCACCGTCGGGATCTGAGCATTCGGCGCCGCTGGAAGCGAAGATAACGCTGGACCTTCTCCTCTCAGGCGTGGCAGTCCGGTTATAGAACCGCCACTCGCACCCTGTTCGGCTGCCATTGCCAGTGGTGCGGCCAATGAGCTTGCCATTGGCATGCCCAGTGATCCAGCTTCCGCCTGCAACCCTTGAGATTGGGCACCAAGTGGTCCTCTTAGAGTTTGAGCAGTATCGCCTGCCGATAGGAGTTCTGACAGCGATTTGACTTTTCCGGCTGCCACTAAATTTTTAGGGTCTTGTCTGAGTACTTCTATATAGATCTGTTTTGCATCCGGATAGTTGCCCAGACGCTCGGCAAGCTCTCCTTGATAAAGTCGGTATTTAACGTCACCGGGACTGAGTGAAACGCTTTCACCTGCTTTCGCGTAGGCTTCGGCGATCGCGCCGCTGCCGTCGAGAGTTTTCGCTGCCTCGTAAGTTTTTTGTGCTTCCTGTCTTGCGAGTGCAAGTTTGAAGCTCTGACGCGCGGCCGGAAGATTAGGATGATTGGGATCGATTGAGACGACTGTTCTATAGGTGTTTTGCGCCGACTTCAAATCGCCGGCCAGTTGGTGGGCGCGCGCCAAACCGAGATGCGAGTTTGCATCATTGGGTCGCATCGACACTTGCCGCTGCCACAATTCGATCAACGTTTGTCCAGCTACTTTGTCATCTTGATTGAGAACCAAAGCCCTGCTCAAGTCAGCGTTGGCACCGACGACATCCTTCAGTTTATACCTGACGATGCCGAGCTGTCGCAGAGCTACAGACGATTCGGGTTCGCGTTCCAGGGCCAGTTGATAATGTGCTTTCGCTTCTTTGAGTTTGTTTTCTCTCAGAGCGATATTTCCTAGACCTATATATGCTTCGCCAGAGTGATGAATTTTCAATGCCGCATCGTATTCAACGTGGGCTTCTTTGAGCTTCCCTTGCGAGAAGAGCATATCTCCCATCTTCACGCGTGATTGCGCATGATTGGGATCAACTCCATGATGCTGAAGAACTTGATCGAGCGCATGCTTCGCGTCTGTGTTATTGCTGTTGTGATGCAGCGCGATGCGAGCCTGCTTTCCAGCTTCCACATAGTCGTCGTGCCGGATGTAATATTTTGCTCTTTCCAGACTGACTTCAGAAAGTTTGTGATCGAGTGTGGTGTTTTTCGGATACGTCTTCTCATACTTCTCAAGCAAGTCCTGAGCTTCTTGCAGCTTGCCTTCTTTGACGAGGGCATCGGACTGCGCTGTCACCTGACTGATGATGGAAGTTTCTGCACCCATTTTATTCGTCTTGGAATTCGTGGCATGACGAGATAATGAAGTGGATCTTGTCGGATCTCCGCTGGTCTGCTGATATCCGTTGCTACCTAGAGATTGATGGCTCGCTGCTGCCGTTGACGGACTGACGCGCGACACTATGGCTGGTGCGGAAGGGGGAGCTGGAACATCTCCGACCATGCTGGATGGAAGCAAGCTTGGTGTCACAGGTGGTGGTGGCGGAACGAGACCGTATTTGCTGCTTTTGCTCGACGATGATGATGAACCAGACCCGTAGCTCGGATCTTGAGGCGCATAGCTGCTGTCGTAGTTTGATTCGTATCCGGCGGGCAGTCCGGACTCTCTTCCGCTGCTTGAGCTGTAGTCGTATCGTCGAGGAATGTTTGTGGCAGGCACTACGATTTTCTTCGCATGCCGGAAATCCGCTGCCTGGCAAGGTTTGCCTATTGAGACAGCGGGTGAGACGAGCGCCACGGTCAAGGCGAGCGCTATCTTCACTTGATTGTTTTGACCATGACCGTCGCGAGGAGGGTCGATTGATTTTGTTTTTTGATTTGCCATTGCCACGACAAAGTCCCAAGCCTGGGGGCAGTTGAGGGTTTCGTTCGTTCCAGACTCCTGGACGCCGAGTTAATTGTAGTAGAGAGGAACATACTTACAAGGGGGAAAGTACGGTAAAGGCGGCCGGTACTGTGATGGGAGCCATGTCATGAGGGTCTGTCCGGCTTTGCAATTTGATACGGAAAGAACGCCCCTGTTATTGCATAAATAAGATATAACGATCTTTGTAAAAGGTTGTAGGCGCTCAGGGCCGATTTAAGGGCTTTTGACCTACACTTGGTAAGGTTATGCGCGCTCGGCGGCGCACTTTGTGGACTTCGAGTAAGCGCCACGATAATAATTCAGATGCTATTAAAACGATAAACACGAGTCGCTAAGCCGTTTTTAGCTGGAGACTGAGTTAGAAAACCAGCCGTTGAATCGAGGCCGATGTGTCTCAACGGCAGCAGAAAAGTTGGATTTGCAAACGAGGGTCGACGATGTCAACCGAAATCAAGGATAAGGACGCGGGGTTAGACGAGAGAGTCGAGCACCTTGTGCGGCAGGCTAGGCTGGCTGCAGCTGTATTTACGCAATACAGTCAGGAGCAAGTGGATGCCATTGTCAAAGCGATGACGATTGCGGCGATTGAAAATGCCGCAGTGCTCGCCCAGGCAGCACACCTTGAAACCCGTATGGGCTGTACGGAAGACAAGATTCTGAAAAACTACGTCGCTTCAGAATTTTTGTACGCACAGATTCGTGACAAGAAAACAGTCGGTGTAATCAGAGAATTCCCCGAAGACAACATGGTCGAAATCTCCGAACCTATGGGCGTTATACTCGCTCTCAGTCCGGTGACCAATCCGACCTCTACCGTAATTTTTAAGAGTATTGCTTGTGCGAAAACACGAAATTGCCTGATTTTCAGTCCTCATCTTATGGCGGCAAATTCGAGCAATCTGGCTGCCAAAATAGTTTACGAAGCTGCAATCGCCGCAGGGGCGCCTAAAGGTTTCATTGGATGGGTTGAGAAATCTCCACGACTTCGTCGCGAAACCGAGAAGATGATGGTTCATCCTGAAGTCGATCTGATCTGGGCGACTGGCGGAACCAATATGGTCAAGGCTGCCTACAGTTCCGGCAAACCGGCATTGGGCGTAGGTTCTGGCAATACTCCGGTTTATGTCCACAAATCTGCCGTTGTCGGTTCTGCGGCAATGGACATCATCATTTCAAAAACATTCGACAACGGAACGGAATGTCCTTCCGAACAAACGTTGATCCTGGATCGTGAGATTGCTGAACCGTTGTTGAACGAATTCCAACGTCTCGGCTGTCACGTCTGCACACCTGAGGAAGTCGAAAAAGTCGCTGACGCGGCAATCGATCCTCGTACTGGTGGAATGAACTACAAACTGGTCGGACAGCCTGCGGATTTGATCGCTGAGACTGCCGGTATTACAGTTCCACCGCAGACCAAAATGCTTCTCTGCCATTTGGAAGGCGAGTTGCGTTATCACAAGCTGGCAGTGGAAAAACTCATGCCAGTGCTCGGATACGTGGTTGTTGATTCACTGGAAAATGGAATCAACCGCGCCCTCGATATCAACTATGGTGGTGGAACCGGTCACACTGCCGGCATCTTCAGCCTGGATGAAAATGCAATCGAGCAATTCTCTCTGGCAATCAATGCCGGTCGAGTTATCGTCAATTGCCCGACATCAATCGGTGGTCTTGGTGGTGTGTACAACAACCTCACTACCACACTCAGTTTCGGTTGTGGAACCGGCGGTGGCAACATCACTTCGGACAACGTCAGCATCAAGAATTTGATGAATTACAAACGAGTTCCGCGTCGCAAAAACTACACGCTGAGCTTCCAGACAACGAAGAACATTTATATAAATCCGGGCAGTATGGATCACCTTCGTGATCTCGATACGAGAACCGCATTCATCGTCACCTCGCGCTCAGCCGCTCGCCGTGGGCATTTGTCTATGGTGACCGAACGTATGCCAGCCAATTGTCGTGTTGATGTTTTCAGTGACATCGGAGTAGAACCCGATTTTGCAGAGATTCAAAAAGCTGTTGAAGCGATGAAGCTCAGCCAGCCCGATACGATCATCGCACTGGGTGGTGGTTCCGTCCTGGACGCTGCCAAAGTCATTCGACTGTTTTACGATTTCCCTGATTTAAACGTCAAAGAATTGTCAGTCAACTTCCTCGACTTCAGGCATCGGATATTTGAATTTCCGAAGACTCAGAAGACGCAGTTGGTCGCAATTCCAACAACTTCGGGAACCGGATCGGAAGTCACACCTTTTGCCGTCGTTAAAGACAAAGCTAAAAACAGAAAGGTCTCTCTGGTCGACGAAATTCTTTTGCCCAACGTTGCCATCATTGATGCCAACCTGACCCGCAGCTTGCCTGCCGATATCACTCGTGATACCGCATTCGATGCATTGACGCACGCGTTGGAAGCCCTGGTCTCGACATTCTCGTCTGACTACACCGATGGGCTCGCGCTTGAAGCCATGCGGTTGATCTTCGAAGCTCTTCCTGAAGTTTTGAAGAAACCAAACGAAGTTCTCTGGCGCCACAAATTGCATAACGCAGCGTGTCTTGCCGGTATGGCGATCGGCAACGCTTCGGTTGGTTTAAACCATGCACTGGCTCACAGTCTGGGCGCGTACTTCGATATCCCGCACGGAAGAGCCAACAGTGTTTTCTTGCTCACCACCGTCGGATACAACGCTGCCATCCCCAGGAAGTTTATTTCCGTTCCAAACTATCCGTTGTGGATTGCTGACAAGAAATACGCACGCGCTGCGCGTTTTCTGGGTCTCGTAGATAAAAACAGCGGACCGGAAGGCTCGCCTGAAGAAGTCGCCAATGCAATTCTTGCTTTGAAACGAGCAATTTACGACCTTGGTCGAACAACCGGACAACCGCTTGCTATCAGCGAATTGGGCATCTCACTGGAAAAATTCCAGGAGGCGATTCCAACCATCGCAGTTTCAACCTTTGAAGATATGGCGTTGAAAACTAATCCATGTTATCCGCCGGGCGACGACATCGTGACACTGTTGACCAGTACGTTTCCACCACGTGAGCGTGCCTGAGGCGACACTGCCTACGGTGAACTTGCAAGGTATGATTTTCAACCAAACATACGTGATTAGAGGACGAGCAATGGCTGCTAAGAAAAACACTCCGAAAACCGATCTCAGCGAAACTATCGTTCTTGCTGGGTCACTCGACCGTGGTGTCGAAGAAGTAGAGCGCATCCTTGCCGCCGATAAGACCAACATCGTGCTCGATTTTCGGAACTGCACGTTTATCACGGTCGAAGGTCTGGAATGGCTGGAAGAATTGTTGCTCCGCGCTGATTCGAAGAAACACGACATCAGTATCACCAACGTCCCACCGACCGTGTACAAGGTCTTCAAAGTTTCGCATACCGACAGCATTCTCAGAGCTTGCGGCGCACCCGCTACGCACTCCGGTTCTGAGTGCTAAACTCAGTGTGACATGGGCCGTCTGGTAATGGCCCATTGATGTAGTTTGCCCGCGCTCTGGGCAAATATAGGGAAACGCTGATCGTAGCCTCGCGAGCGAAGTAAGCAATTGCCTGAACCAACCATTGAAACAATTGATCTGTGCAAGTCTTTCGGCACAAGAGCAGTCGTCGATAAGCTCAACCTCAAGATTTTTCCGGGTGAGCTATATGCGCTATTGGGCGACAACGGTGCCGGTAAAACAACCAGTATCGGCATGCTGACGACATTGCTAAAGCCGACTTCCGGAACGTACAAAGTATGTGGTTTCGATGGACGCAAGCAGCCGGAGAAGGTCAAAGGTTGCTTCGGCATCGTCTCGCAGGACGTTGCGATTTACAATGAACTCACGGCTTACGAAAATTTGAAATTCATCGCTGATTTGCATGGTATCGCATCTGATACCGCAAAGAGTCGTATTCTGGATCTGCTGCGCCGATCGGATCTGCTGGATCGCATGAATGATTTAGCCGGTGAATTCTCGCAAGGCATGCAGCGCAAGCTGACTATCGCAAGCGCTCTCTTGCACTCTCCGAAAGTACTTTTCATGGACGAGCCTACGGTTGGACTGGATCCGGCTGCGCGCCGGCAAATCTGGTCTGCATTGAAAGACTTGAAGGCACTCGGCGTCACCATCTTGCTGACTACGCATTACTTGGAAGAAGCCGAGCTGCTTGCCGACCGAATTGGTATCATCCGGTCCGGGCGCATCGTGGCGGAGGGAACCATCGAAGAACTTCGTCATAAAATTCGCGGCATGAGAACCATCGCGATAAGGTTGACGGAGTTTCCCGGAGATGAAAAACTTCAGACCCTGTTGGAAGAGGTGAAAACGAGATTCAAAGCCGATACTCAGTATGATGCACTTCGAAACACAATTAGTCTGACTCAGCCCGAAAATGGTCCGCTGGTCGAAAGCCTCGATTCGATTCTGCGGTGGCTTTCGGATAAGCAAATTACCTTTTCGCGATTCGGAACCAACGAGCCGACATTGGAAGAAGTGTTTCTTGCCATCTCGCAAGAGCGTCAAGATACGGTCGTTTCATCATGAATGCAATACTTGCGATTATCCGTAAAGATTTGGTTCTCTGGGCCAGGCGTCCGTTGTACTTTCTATCGAGCACTCTCCTTGCCGTTCTAATCATCGTGTTCGTCGGTGATACCATATCCGGTGTTGCACAAATGCCGTTTGGTCTGCACGACCCGGGTGATGTCAGTGATCTTGAGAAACAATTGGAAGCGTCACAGAAGTTTCAAGTGATTAGATATACGGACCTTGATGATGCGAAGCGCGATCTGGCTAAGGGAAAAATTGTTGCTCTTGCGAATGTCGACCAGGATCTGATCGAAGACTCTGTTCAAATCCTGACAGAGGGCTACAATCCGCTTGTGGACGAGCAAATATCAATGGGATTGCTAAACGTGTTATCGCAGCATTCTGGGTCCCTGAGCATTCCAATTCATTCCGGAACGCTGTTTCCTGTCAGCTTTAGCTTGCGTGATTTCGTGACACCGGGTTTGGTGGCATACTTGTGCTATGTTCTGGCGTGCATGAACCTCGGATTCTCCTGGATTTATGAGTGGATGGAGAAAACATACCGGCAAATCATATTGACGCCCAATGGGCTGCGTTCTGCGATAATCGCGAAAACCTTCACCGTCACAATAGAAGCTTCTCTGGTTGTCTGGATCGCGCTTGCAATCACCTCACCGCTGGTTCCATTTCACATCGGTCACAACTTGCCTGGACTTGTCGGCGTGACTTTGGTCAGCATGTTCTGCTTCACGTGTATGGGGCTTGGCGTAGCCAGTCTGCTTCGGACGATTCGGATATACACGATGACGATTTCGATTTTCGGCGTGGCAGTAATGTTCGTCTCGGGCATTATGGTGCCGGTTGATGGAATGCCTGCTTGGGAGCAGTGTTTCGCCAGAAGTTTTCCGATGTATTATGCCGCAGATGCATTCAAAGGTGTGATGTTGAACATTCCTGCCAATTACGGTCTTGACGTGCTGGTGCTTCTGGCATGGGCGGCTGGCGGTTTGATCGTCGCCGTGCAACTTTTGAAGCTGAGGCAGGCGACGCTCTAGGCTCGATTTGCTATGGTAGGTGTGGTGGGTCTGCGCGCGGCGAAGCTCAACGATAGGTTGATTCATGCGTCAGTTTGGGCAAATCGTGGCATAGCAAGTATAAGTGAGTATATAAAGCCATCGTTCGAAAGATTGGTCGGTTCGAAACGCTCAGCGCACACAAAGGTATCATTATGGCCGGTCGCTTTTCTAAACAGGTGTTGGCACAAGCCGCTGCGCTTACTTTTGCCGCTATGGTCTGTGCTCAGTCCGTGACTGCGGAGACGGTTTCGCCAGGGAAGGCAACTGTGCAGAAAGTAGTCAACCTGTTTTCGGTATGGCGCGGAGATGAGTCCAGTTCGCCATTCTTCAAGGAAGTCGCAAAAGTCATCGATTACGATGAAATGTCTGAAAAGGCGCTCGGCGTTCACTGGGACAAACTGAGCCCGACGGAACGAAACGAATTCTCTTCAACCTTTCGTCGATTGATAGAAGAGCGATACTACAAGCGGTGGCACAGAATTTTCAACAGTGCCGAGTTGGCATACAAGTCTGAAGTGCCAACCGACGGTGACCTCTACATCAAAACGCTGATGACGGTCGGCAATAAGCAAGATAATGTTGTTTGGCGCCTGAGCAGCCGTTCCGGCAGCTACAAAATAATCAACATCGCGGTAAATCAGAAGGATCTATTGCAACGCTTGTCCGACCGACTCGATCAACGCATGCGCAAGGATTCGTTCAAAGGTGTGCTCACCTGGATGCGTGAAGAAACATCCGGCGACGATGACGACACGAATCATCGTACTTAGGGGCATTCGATTATCCACAAAGTCCTCGCTGGAGTGAACAAGACACTCAGCGTTAATCGGATGTGTTTCAAAATAAAATTTTGATATTGGCGAGAACGCCAGTTTTAATGCCTGTTTTCGCACTGAAACTCGGTCTGTTTAGCTGAGTCCAAAAATTAATGCCGCTCCCCCCGGTTTTTCCCATCTACATATAGGTAATTATCCAATAGAGTGGCTATACGGCGGTCTCGCACACCAGTTCAGCGATACGGGATTTGCGAGACAAGAGAAAGGGAATAAACGTTCAGGAAAGTGCAATTCGCTCGCTGCGACTTCAGGTTCAGTTTGAGGAGTTATTACTAATGGGTAGAGGCGATCGACCTGTAGCTGGCGATGCCGGCGCTAACGGCGACCCGGATCGAGTAGGTCTGGAAGCCAGAAATAATCTTGTGTTGGCTGCCGCTGATGGTCAGCAGCCGCGGACCTGGTCGCGCGATGATGGTGGCAGGTATTTCGATCAGCCACAGGGTAATGGACGTCCACAGCAGGCTGGTCAAGCCCAGTGGACTGAGATACCAACGGTGGGCGGCAATACTGTACGCATCGATCCGCGTGGCAACATGGTCGATATCATCGGGGCTGATGGCAAGCCGCTTGGTCGTGGGCGCTTAAACAAGGGCGAAGTTACACCGATTACGATTGGTGACACAAAAATTCTGGTCAATCCCGACATGACGGTAGAAGTGCCGACAGCGAAAGGTTTGACGAAATCCTATCCGAACGGCACGAGCGAGTACTACGACCGAATCGGTGACACTTACAGAATTGCCAGCCGGAATTTTCCCGATCGCTCGTACGAGAAGTTCGACCAGGGACGATTGGCTGAGACTAACTATAACGGCTTTATAACCAGGTTTGATGAGTTCTCGCGCAAGACGGATGTAATCACGCCTAAGGGCGATAGGGTGGCATTCAGATACGGTGCATCCGGCAAGGTTGATAGCTATGAAGTGACTAAAACCAATGGAACCGACGTTCAGCTGGTTGAACGAGGAGCCAAGGGACCGGATGGATACCTCCGAATTGAGCGCCGCCAGCCGGATGGCTCGATGCGAATTGATAATCGCCTGGCTAACCGCGCTGATGTCGCAATTAGAACCGATCTCAACCTCGACTATCTCGATAAAGATGGATACAGCATGCCGGACCTCGCAAACCGGCGCATGATCAAGCGCGACGACCGCACGGTACTGGCGCAAGCTGAGCAAGCTGATGGCAAAGTGGTATCGTATCCGGTGAATCCGATTCGCTCCATTCGTTTTGAAGATGGTAGGCAAATTGATTATGAATACTCTTCCGATCGTTTTCGAAACCGAGGTACCGATCAAGGTGCTGATGGACTCTTGAGTTACACGATTCGCGATCGCAACGGCCGCGCCGTTGAGTTCGGTCACAAAATTCCTGACATTCCGGGCACAACGCGAAAAAATAATACCGGCTGGCTTGAATACAAAGCGCCTCCCGGAACGGCCCTTCCGGAAGATCAAATCGTCAAGGTGAAACAGTTGATGGTGCCTGGAGACCCAGCACTGCTTGGTAGTCGTGATCCTGCGGAACGTGCGAAGGCACAGCAAGAACTCGTCAACAATCGTACTCAACTTGTTCAAGATAAGCCAATGAAGGACTTCATGCCCAAGTTGGTTCCTGGCGAGAAAGGTAGAGACACCGTCGATGTCACCCTTGACCCCGTCACTGGTCGGCAGTACAACACGTATGGCAATGGTGACATCCATATTCGCAACGAGCGAGGTCAGGGATACTTCCCGTCGGTGGATAACAAGACCGGCGATTCGTTTGAAAACTATGACGATGGCACGTTGATAAGACGCGCATGGGATGCCGATCCTAAAAAGGGCGAATTGGATCGAGTCACAATCACCGCGCTGAATGCTGACGGTGTTCCTCGGGTTGAGTTTCATCACACTCGAAGAAAAGACGACAATTCATACATCGATGTCGATTACGACAGGACCGGACGTGTGCCTACCAGCGTTACAGTCACTCCGCCCAACGGGCAACCGATTCGAATGGCACCAGCCGAAGGTGATAGATCTTCGTGGCTGGAATACAAGCGAGAGGGAGATGTTTGGAAGCCTACGGGAAGAGCATTTCCGATGAAGGTCGACCTGGTCGGAAGCGACAGGCAGTTTACCAGCGGAGGTCAGCCTTTTCCTGCAGGGACTATCGTAATCAGCCAGGGCGACAAGCGCCGGATAATAACCCCTGCGGGCGAAGAGATAGTTGGAAGAACCGGCTCAACTCCGTTTGATACGGTGCCCGACAGAGACGGCATTTTCGTGACGCCGAAATTTCCGATGAGTCAGAATTATGACAGACCGCAAAATGCGCCTCCGGACTGGGTTCCTCCTGGCACTCGACGAGATGGTCGACCGAAAGAAGTACCTCAACAACCGCGTACCCTCCCAGAAAGACAAAAGCTCCAGCCCAAGAGATAACAGGGGCTGACTCTTGTCTGCAAAACGTCTTCTAAGTTTGCCGAGGCATAGCTGGTTTTGGCTGTGCTGGTTTCTCTTGTATGGAGTCGCCTTCTTCCGGCGTGACTGGTCGCAAGTTGTCGTTAGGCCATCTCAGATTTCGTTCGTTTTCATCGCGCAACTTTTCTTCTTTTGACTTTGGCTTTTTCTTGTCGCGCCAGTTGTTGAGCGGATCACTGACGTCTTTGCCCCACTGATCGATAACTTTGCCGTCGGCACGTTTTGTTCCAGAAGGTCGGGCAAAACCGTAGGCACCATCGAGAGGCAAATCTTCTTCGATTGCGTCGGAATATCGAGCAATGATGTTGCGAGCTTCTGTTCTTTTCGGCTCAGGAAGAGAAGCTAGCCATGCGTCCGCATCGATATGAATCCAATCCTTTGAGCCTGTGTGGTAGTCAGTGTATTTCAAAATCTTTGACAAACCGTCGAGCGTTAACTTCGAATCCAGCTCTTTGCACATCAGATATGTCTCAGCATAGAATGGCAGCCTGACTACTCCGCGCTCATATCGTTTGGACCACAATTTCATTTTGCGCTGATTTGGTGGATTGGTATGTTCAACAAACATGCTGCACAATCCTTCGATAAAAGGATCTGCGATTCTCGTATTGAGAAGATGCATTAGTTCGTGAACCAGGCTGTAGTAGTAGATATCGACGTGTTCATCATTCGCCATGCAGATTACAAAAACGCCGCGCTTTTCGTCGACCATTGTTGTTTGGCATGATCTTCCAGTTCGATAATAAATGTACAGTCGATTTACTGGAACTTTAGCCGGACCAAAAATCTTCTGCTCTTGTGCAAGTGTGTCTGCGCAGAACTTGTAAACAAGCGGGTCTTTGATAAGCTCGTATTTCTTTTTCTTTTTGCGCTTCTTGAATCGCTTCAGATCCTTTTCTTGTTCTTGTTCTAATTCCTCTGCCTTCTTCAGATCGATTTTGCCGATCTTCTCATTGCCTTCTTCGAAAAGAATCTGTGCGCGCACCCGGTAGGCATAAGCTTCTTTGGGATCTAACTCGATTGCTCTGTCCAGATCTTTATGACCGGCAATTTTATCGCCCATGGCGCACAATAATCGTCCACGATTGTAGTAGACCGTCGCATACGTCGGCATGACTTTCAGCGCTTTGTTGTAGTCGTCGAGCGCCCCTTGATTATCTTTAAGCCCTACTTTCTCATTGCCTCGTTGAAATGGAATCCATGGATCCTTTGGATCGAGCTTCTCAGCGTCTGTCAAATCTGCAATTGCTGCGTATGCGTTACCTTGAGTTCCATGGATGTAAGCCCTCGCGCACCACACTGCGGGGTCATCATTTTTCAAATTTATGGACGTTGTGTAGTCCTCGATTGCAAGTTTAGGTTTATCCGAAACGAGATAACAACGACCTCGGGTGAAAACATATTCCGGGTTTTTTGGATCTAGTTTTACCGCCTTGTCGAGGTCTTTGAGCGCCTCGACCTTCTTTTCGTCATCGAAATAAGCGCTTCCTCGGAGGAAGTATGCCTCCGCGTTTTCAGGTTTTAACTTTAAAGAGGTCGTGCAATCTTTGATGGTGCCTTTTAAGTCACCGATGTGATATCGAACATTCGCGCTGTTATAAAAGTCAATGGCTGTCTTGGGATTGATGATTTCGTCATAACCCGGACACGGTGTGACGTCACTATCTACGGTGTGCTCGGTTTTAAAAACATTTTCTGCGACTAGTGGAGTCAGCCAATACGATGCGCAACTGAGAGCGATAACCAGTATCACCAGTGGTGCTACCTGTCGAATGGACATTTGTCCTGATTGTTCTTGCAAGAGAGCCTCCGGTCAAACCTCATGAAGACCAATTCTACCGGAAATTTGCTCTGACGTTTACCCGGCCAAAAAAGGGGGCATTGAATTTTCATCCAAGCGCATATTTACTTAATACTACGAGCGCGCGTAGAGGCTAACGGAGAGAGCGATGACAACTTCTACTAATTCGACCCAGAACGCCACAAAATATAGACTCGTGACCCGCAGTGACTTCGACGGACTGGTCTGCGCCGTGATGCTGAAGCACATGAATATGATCGACGACATTTTGTTCGTCCACCCCAAAGACATGCAGGATGGCAAGGTCGAAATCAGCGGCCGCGATATCACGACTAACCTCCCGTACGTCGAAGGAGTCCATTTAGCATTCGACCACCATTTGAGCGAAACCATCCGGGTCAAGAGCAAGAAAGACAATCACATCATCGATCCGGACGCGCTGTCCGCGGCTCGAGTAGTCTATGACTATTATGGTGGTCTTGAGAGATTTCCCGCCAAGTGGACCGACATGATGGTCGCCGTCGATAAAGCCGATGCCGCGCAGTTTAGCAAAGAAGAAATTTTAGAACCGACTGATTGGGTTCTCTTGAACTATTTGATGGATCCACGCACTGGACTTGGTCGTTTCCGCAATTTCCGCATCTCGAACTACAATTTGATGATGGAACTGATTGACGCCTGCAAGGACAAGGACATTCACGAAATCATGCAGATGCCTGATGTCGTTGAACGCGTCGAGTTGTACAACGAGCAAGCTGAGAAGTTCAAGGAACAGGTTAAACGCTGTTCTACGCTGCATAAAAACTTGATAGTTTTGAATCTCAAGGGTGAGGAGACGATCTTTGCCGGCAACCGTTTCATGATTTACGCGATGTATCCTGAGACCAACATCTCCATCCATGTATTGTGGGGATTGAAACAACAAAACACTGTGTTTGCTATCGGCAAGTCGATCATCAATCGTTCGTCGAAAACCAACATCGGAGAACTTTGTCTTAAGTACAACGGCGGCGGACACGAGAAAGCAGGCACCTGCCAGATCGATAACGATAAGGCTGAAGGCGTGCTGAAAGAGTTGATCGAGCAAATTAACGCTGACGGCTAGTTCCTAAACTTTGGCGATCTCGGGAATTGTTATCAGGTCGCCTTGCGTTCGGGCTACCCATTCGTTTTCGCGAATGGTGTCGCGGGTAGTGCTTGAAATTTTGTACAGATCGAAGATCGCTTCGTCGATTTCGTTTTGCAGTTGCAATTCGGAGTGGTTTATCTGTTCCAAGCGCCAACGGATTGATTCGTTGGCTAGCGAGCCGTTGTAGGCTGGTGATGAGTAGTCGAATGTCTCTGCTTCACGGGCTAAATTGACCGCCTCTTTGGCTAGCCTGGCTACTTCAGTTTCAATCTTTTGTGACGGAGGACAAAACGGAATGCGTCGCAAGTCTCCGATCTGAAAGTTGACCGTTGGGTTCAACATTCCAAGAATGAAGCGGGTTAGCGCGGAGTTCAAAAATCCGAGCAAATAATACAAATCTATTCGTTCACTGAACATTGCTGAGCTAGCGATATCAAATACGCTACCAGGCGAGAGGAGTCGAGCCTTGAACCCGCGGGTTCCGATGTACGAATAAGTAATCCCGCTCTGAAAGTAGAAACGCTCGCCTGGCAATGCTTTTGATTGACCGCGCTCGAGGCGAAATTGGCGAATGTCGTCGCCGTTGTTTTTCCACTCTAGTAGATACGGTGTGGTGCTAAACCACTTCTGTCCACCGCCCTTGTCGTATGGAACAAAATTCGCAGGAGTGTCTTCTTCAATCTCCGAGAAGTGGCGCACAAAGCGCTTGTTGTCACAGGTAAACAATCCATTAGTCAATACGATACCATTGTCAGATTGAGCGATCGTTTCATAATCACGGAACAGATCTGCCACTTCTTGCGGACAGAATGGAACGAACGGAAAGCCAGGTATCGTGCCGGTTGTGGTAAGAAGCTCTCGCTCGCTAACAGTCTCTTTCACAAATGTTTGTACACCCGCTTGCTCTGCTTGTCGTTTGGAGGAAGCAGAGACGAGTTTGTAAACTGACAGGCGATGACCGTTTGCGCGTTCCGTATTTGTTGTGTCAGAAGCTGAGTCGTGTTTACGGCTTAGTGAAATGATCGCGTTACTGACTTTTTCTCCGCCACGACTAGCAAACGCCCCCGCGCCGAGTTGAGCTATGCTATTGATATGGCAGCGCTCAACCAGCTTCCGGCGAAGATTTTCGAAGCGGCTCGTGCTGAGAAAACTCTGTTGACAAATCAATGCCAGCCTTCCTTGCTTTGACATCAGTCGAATGCTCAATTCCAAAAATGCGGTGTATAGATCGTATTGACTGCCGTCGTAATTTTCTCGAAGAAATTTCGCTGATATCTCGGGCATCAGCCTGTGACTTAGATACGGTGGATTGAGTGTTTGTACATCAAAAGATTTTGGCAGCTCATCCAATGATTTTAAGCAGCCGTCCAATTGTCGAAGGAGGACATCGCCAGGTCGAGGATCTAATGAGAGTAGAAGACTCCCGTTGGCCGCGGTTGCAGTGAAAGCCGATGTCGCAGCGGCATCGAGCGATGTAGACGAACTTCTATCCGATGTCCTTTTATTCACCCATTCCGAATCAGATCGATTTTCAAATGAAAATAATAGTGGTGTCGGGAGTGGTGCCGTTTTACTTACGTCCCGGCACGTCAGATAGACTGCAAGACTTGAAAGTCTCACCATAAGCGGGTCGGTATCGAGTCCATAAAGCTGAGATGAAAGAATTGCCGATAGGTGTTCCTCGATTATTCGATGGTCCCATTCCATGATTGACGTGAGATCGGGAAGGTCTGCGATGTCATCCTTCTCGCGCCACTGCGGTCTAAAGCCGCTCAGCTTCTCTGTCTTGGTGACACCGGCTGCACGTAACCGGTGCTGCAACAGTCTGAGAAATGCAGGTACTAGAATATGACCAGCGCCACATGCTGAATCCAAAAAGGTAGTCGTTTTAAAATTATCGACAGTCGTGCAATCGTTCCAATTGTCATTGATGGAAACACTCTCTCCGGCAGGAAAGCATTCGTCCAGTAGGAAATCGCATATCCAGTCCGGAGTAAACCACTGCGTGATTCGTGACAACGCATCTGTCGATTTTTGCTTCCTCAAGTTTGAGTAGTCTTCCTTCCGCTCCATCAAGATGGTTTGATAGAGCCATCCACAAAAGAGCGGGTCGGCGAGTGTTTTTCTAATCAGTGGTTTAGAAAAGCATTGGCTGAAGCTTTTAAATCGTTGTTGTGATCGTTTGCTTTCCTGAAAGTTTTGTTTGTCTAAAAGAGCGTGTTCGAACAGTTCGTCAGAATCAAGGCTCCCTCCAGGCACGAGGCAGTTGGCAAATTCAGAATCGTCTATCCTTACTTTTTCCACACCAAAATAGTCTCTGGAGAGACGCTCCAGGAGCTGACCGGACGGTGTCCCTGATAGTTTTGCAGGCAGCAATCCGCGGCAAGCGAGGGCGAGCAGAACGGCGGACGGGAGTGGTTTCAGTCCACAGTCCGACATGTTTGCTGCAATCGTAGCGATCAGACTTAGCTGCTTTTTTGCGCTGAGTCGCTCTGCCCGTGCCGGGATGCTATCGGACTGACTGCTGGTTGTTGGTCGGCGCATCTTGAGTTTTGTCCGTCAATCGCCCGGTCTGAAAAGCTTACCGTATTGGGTTGCAGTCGGCTACGCGCTGTGTCTGCGAAGGTCTGGAACCAGGTTTTTCGTTTAGATCCAAAGCCGACCTGGATTCGTTAAAATCAATAGTAATTCTAAGCCAGGTCGACACCATGAAGATAAGACTATGGTCGCTCATATCTGGTTGTCAGTTAGTGTATAAAATCTGTACATAGGACATATATTCGTGGGAGCTGGTTATGGCTGTTAATCGAGGTCTTGAGGACGTTATCGCAGCGGAGTCCTCCATCTGCAAGGTGGACGGAGAAAAGGGTCGTCTGATTTATCGTGGATACGACATTGACGATCTTGCTGAGAATGCGACATACGAAGAGGTTGTGTATTTGCTCTGGTTCGGCCGATTGCCGGTTAAAGAAGAACTCGACAAACTCCACAAAGAACTTGGCGCCAATCGCAAGCTTCCGGAAGATGTAGTGAAGGCGATGAAGATGTGGCCTAAGTCTTCCGTTCCAATGGAAGTGCTGAGAACGGCTACCTCGATGCTCTCAATGTACGACCCTGATGCCAATGAAAACGATCGCGCTGCCAATGTCCGCAAGGCGACTCGTCTGACGGCTCAGATGCCAACGATCGTCGCTTACTGGGATTGCATTCGCAACGGTCGCGAACTCGTAGATCCTAAACCGAATCACAGTACCGCAGCCAGTTTCCTCTATTTGCTTCACAGCGGTAAAGAACCGGATGAAGTTGCAGTCAAGTCCCTCGACATGGCTTTGATCCTCCATGCCGAGCATGAACTCAACGCCTCAACATTTGCAGCTCGTGTGGCTGCTGGAACATTGACCGATATGCACTCTGCGGTGACTGCTGCAATCGGGGCTCTGAAAGGACCTCTCCATGGCGGAGCCAACCAGGAAGTAATCAAAATGCTTCTGGAAATTAAAGAACTGAACAACGTCGAGCCTTACATCAAGAAGATGTTCGCCGAGAAAAAGAAGTTGATGGGATTTGGACACCGTGTTTACAAAGTCCAAGACCCGCGTGCCTTCCACTTGCGCAAGATGTCCGAAGCGCTGGGAAAACGTGGCGGTGAAACCAAGTGGTACGACATGTCCGTTAAGGTCGAACAACTGGCCAAGGAAGAGAAGAAACTCAACTGCAACGTCGACTTCTACTCGGCTTCTGTTTATTACATGTTGGGTATCCCAAGCGACCTGTTCACGCCAATCTTCGCAATCAGCCGCATTGCCGGTTGGACTGCTCACGTGCTGGAGCAACTCGGAGATAACCGCTTGATTCGCCCCGAAGCCGAATATACCGGAGAGTTGAACTTGAAGTATGTTCCAATCGAAAAACGCGAAGAGCTAGTATCAGCTAAGAGTTAGACGATTTCGAACCGTTGCGACGAGCCGGGCGCAGCAGGTGAAACTTTAGGAAGCCTACTCAATCCCGCGCGCCTGATACGAGAGAAATACCTTCTCGAGAAAGGCTTCAGAAGCTTTGCCGTCGGTCTCTGCGCCATTCGTCTCGTTTAGTTTTTCTCTGAAATACGACTCCAATTTCTTTGCGACAACCGGTCTATATGCCGGTGCAAGCGTAATGCGTCGTTTTAAAAACCGGGCGAGCAAATCATATTCTTCCGGAGTTACTCTGCCAATATCCAGCAGAGAATCAGCTTGTGCGCCGGTCAAGAGCTTCACATCACCGGTTGAAAGATCGGTTTTTCTTTCTCTGATAACGAGAGTACCTGCGGCAAGGTCGCCCAGCCGACGCTCGTTTTTATCAATCAGCATGACCAATAAGCCGATAAGCAAAATACCGACGTCTATCAGTCGTACCAGGTTGCGGATGCACACTGCCGCCCAGCCGACAGGTTGTCCATTGGCTTCGATTACACGGATTTGTGCCACACGTTTGCCGGGTGTCTGTCCGTGCCAGATGCCTTCGAAAAATATGTTATAGCCGAACTGGACGATAAACATCACGAACATTGCAATCATCGCTGCGCCCATCAATACTTGATTGCGAGATGCTGGAAAGACGTGAGTTTGGTCTAGAATGAAAGCAATCAGGAGACAACCCATCGCGCTGAAGATGATGACAAGCCCACCCAGAATCGTATCGATCATTGTCGCCAAAACGCGATTACCAATGCCGGCGAGCTCTAAGTGTAGGTCGACATTTTCCGGGGTAGAGATCGAGTAGTCTGGACTTTGCATTCGATGAGTATTATGGGGTCGCGCTTCTTGGGTAGTTTAGTATGAATGTCGAGCGCTGGCTGAAAACGCGAAGGACTTCCTGGGAAAAGCTCGAGGAACTCCTGAAGTTGACTGACAAAAAAGGAATGGCTGGGCTAGATCGTCAGCAGCTGCAAGAACTTGGCCGGCTTTACAAAAGCACGTCGGCGGATTTGTCACGGGCGCGAGCACTTAAGCTCAGTCACGAAGTGCAAATCTACCTGAATAACCTGGTGGTCAGAGCACACAACCAAGTGTATCAGACTGATCGAAATCGTTGGATGGACCTTTTTCGATTTCTCTGGGAGGGTTTCCCTCGTCTGATTCGAGAAAACATTTTGTACCTGGTGCTCTCAACAGCCCTCTTTCTGATACCGGCAGTCGGCAGTGCTTGCGCCGTGATGAAGGACGTGAAGTTTGCACAGTTAGAGATGTCGAAGGGCGCGCCGCTTGTCTCCGACGACATGTGGAACACGATTCAGCATAAGCGCATGTGGACTGATGCTATGCAGGATCAGAGCCCGACCACATTTAGCATGATTGCGACTAATAATATTCGCGTTTCGATTCTTGCATTCGTTGCTGGTATCACTTATGGTTTTGGAACTGTTTTTGTTTTAGTAACTAACGGATTGTCGATCGGAACCGTGTTTGGGCTCTGCTCTGCCCACGGTATGATTCATAGAATTAGCGCCTTTGTGGCACCACATGGGGTGCTCGAATTAACTGCCATATTTATAAGTGGCGCGGCTGGACTGGTGATTGGCAAATCACTTTTATTTCCCGGACGCTACAAACGATTGGATGCGTTCAAGAAAGCTTGCAAGATTGCACTCGGTATGTTTGGCGGAACGGTTCCTATCCTATTAATAGCAGGGTGTATAGAAGGATTTATATCTCCGCGTACCGATGTCCCTGCTGACGTGAAATATGTAATAAGTGTTTGCACTCTGATATTTCTTATGCTCTACTTGTTTATACCTCGAGGTGTCGAGAAGGCAAAAATTTAATGCCTCCGAATGTGGTGCGGGTTCCGAAAAATTGAACGCCTGAAATAGAATTTCAACTAACGGCTACCCAACTCGGATTTCTGAGGTTAGAATATTGAGAGTCGAGGAACCGACGACGTAATAATTGACGGTTGATTGAGATCGGTATATCCATTCTCTATCTGTGTGGGCGATACTACGGATGATGACGATGCCGCCAGGCACCACTACCTCACAACGCGACCAACGCGATCATTTCGATGTGGACACGCTCCCCGAAGACGTTGTCGCGCAAGTCCGGGAGGCGGTTCGATCTGCCGAAGTAAAAACCGCATCTGGTGGCAAGAAAAAGAGCGCACCACATAAGGTGCTCGGTTTTACCTTCCCGAGTTTTTCAACAAAGAAGAAGAAAAAGCGCAAGTATCGACCCACTCCACCAGGGCAGAAACTGTTAAAAGCCGTGGCAATTACGGGCGTGCTGTGTTTGGCCTCATCACTGTTTCACCATACAGGAACTTTGATGGATCCGACTGTCGGCAAGACCCATGAGGTGCCGCTTACTCCTCCATTTTGTTTGACCACGGAATTATCGGATCTTTCGAAAAATCTTGCTTCGCTAAACAAAATCAAGTCCATTCAACCAGGCGTCTTCGCCGTCAACCTCGCCACTGGTCAGTATGTTGACAGTGGTGGCAGAGAAGCATTTTCCGCGGCTAGCATGATTAAGCTTCCTATTCTTGTCAGCTTCTTGATGGCAGTAGAGCGCGGCGAATGCAAAATGGAAGACCAGCTCGAAATCCGTCCGGACCTGATCACCGGCGGCTCCGGGTTTCTTCAGTGGAAACCACCTGGCACCAAGATTAGTGCCAGACGAGCAGCACAATTGATGATGATGGTTTCAGACAATACCGCAACCAATTTGCTGATCGACCTGCTTGGTGGCAATGAACATTTAAACAAAGATTTCCACCGATATGGATTGCAGAAGACCAGAGTCAATCACCTGCTGGCCGATCTGGAAGGCACCAATACTACCAGCCCTTATGACCTGGTCTACTTGCTCGGACGAGTCGACAACGGTGAATTGGTGACCAAAGAGCACCGCGAATTCATGTACGAAATCATGAGTAAGTGCAAAAACCGCTCGCTTTTGCCGCCAGGTTTGGCGCCAGGTGCGACGATCATTCACAAAACCGGGACAATCGGGGCGATGGTCGGTGATGCCGGAATCGTCACTACCAGTGGTGGCACTCGTTATGCCGTAGCCATTCAATGTTCACGCAACAGAAATGATGCACGAGCCAGCGAGGAAATTCGGCAGATGTCGAAGGTGATCTACAACACTTACGCATTGCAACCGCCACCGGTAAAAGTAAAACCAGCGGGAAAAACGCCAGTCAAGCCCGTTGATGCTGAATCCAACCGGCTTTTCGAATCTGCCCACGCTAAAGATTCCGGGAAGTAAAGTGCTTTACACAATGTCTTGCAAGTAACTACGCGTGTAGGCGGAGCAGTACAATATATTGCTCGGCCCTATTCCAGAGATAACATGGATAACGCACTTGCAAAAACCAAGCAAGCAGTATCGCGATACAAGTCGCGTTCGCAAAGTGACAGCTTAAACGCGACTAAGTCGGTTTGGGCGGCGGTGCGATTCTTGAGAAAACAGCTGCCAGAACTAGAGCGCAAAGACAAGGGTGTCACAACACGCGTGGCACGCGAGTTGAACGATGTCCTGGGCAAACTGCCCATGTTTCGGCAGCTCAAGGAAGAGAAGGACACAGGCGAAGACCTTTCTACCAAGCCATTGGCCGAAGAACACATTATGAAGCTGGAAAACCAGCTCAAAGCCATGGTCAAGGATCTCGAAAACAGCAAAATTGATGAGATCAAGGGCTGGGTCGAGAATCATGCCGTCCTCGGCCAACTCACCAAAACTTTGACGCGGAAGATGCCGGATTCGACCTACATTTTTCTGTTTCGCCAACTGAAGAATAACAATATCGAGTTAGTGACGAGCCGCGCTCCTGATGGGCGCGTGTTTACAAGATTCCGCCCGCGCGAATTCTTCGATGTAAAAAAACTCTATCGTCTTTATAACCACAGACCACCTGTTGGTGCGGCTGTCGTCGTCGATAACAAACTTCAGGATGTCATTGGAATAGTTCCTCAAGCGAAGGAAAACGAAGATCAGTTGCATGTGATTTCCAGCATGTCAAAGGAAGCCGCGAGCCAACCGGCAAAATCGTTCCTATCCAATAATAAAGTGCTGCAGTCGTTGCACGAACTTGCTAAAGACCGAAAAGTCGATAAAGGCGCGTATATTCTGCTGTTCGTCGATGCGGAAGAACAAATTGATTTCGATGCTGATGACGAAGAGTTGTTGGCAAGCGCGGAAGCGGGTGACGAAGCCGCAGGCGAGCATTCGTCGGAAGAACATTCCGGCGAGGCTGGTGAGCCCAGTGGCGAATCTTCTGGCGATTCAACGTCGGGTGAAACAACTTCCCCTGCTGATGCTGTTGAAGAACCTTCTGCAGTTGAAGAACCGCCAGCCGCCGAACAAGTTGAAGAAGCTCCCGCAGCTGAACAAGCTCCGGCTGTTGCGGAAACTCCGGCCGTTGAGGAAACCCCGCCTTCGGAGGTTGCTCCGGTAGCTGAAGAAACCGCCGTGGTTCAACAATCCGATACTGGTGAACCCGTCCCATCTGCTGGTGCTGACGAAGACACCGGCGAACTGCCGGCTGCATCCGCCAAGCCGGAAAGCAGTGAAGCAGGTCAGGAAATTAGTTCGGAGTCAACCGAAAGCTCCACGGAAGCTAGCGTTCCTGAGACCGCGGAAGCCGCACCATCGGCGGACGAACAATCTGCCGCGTTGCAATCCGACGCAGGTGAAATTGCCTCCGATACTTCAAGCAATGCAGCCGATTCTCAATCGGAGCAAACCGCAAATCAGGAAGTTTCCGCTTCGGATAAAACTGCGGAACCGGCTCCGGAAGCGGAAGCTGAGCAAGTTTACACACCTGTTGAAATTCTCACACGCCCCGGAAGCGACGGCGGTGTCCTGACTCGTTTCTACGCAAATGAGTTTTCAGACGTTCGCAAAGTTTTCGAATCGTTTGCCGGCAAGCGCACCATATCCGGTGCCGCCGTTATTCGTGGTCGAGAACTGGTTAAGGTCATGGGTAACGTTCCACAGCCTGCAGAAGGCAGATCCCAGCTCGACATTTTGATTTCCGAATCCAATCACGCTGCCGATAAACCGACGCGCGATTTTATGGTCGAAAACGAAATTCTCAATAGTTTGCATGAGCTTGCATCAGGTCATTTCTCAGACCCCAATGCCAGAGTTTTGCTGTTCACCGAAGAAGAAGGTCGGCTGTCAGTCCTGACTCCGCCTCCATCTCCGCAGAGAGAAGAACGCGGACGCGATAATAAGGGGCGTGGTGGCGATCGCCGAGATAGCGGTCGAGGCCGTGACGACCGGGGACGAAATGGTCGTGGACAGGACGATCGTGGGCGCGGCGGTCATGGACGAGATGATGAGCGTCGTGAAAATACTGGTCCGGCAAAATCGAGTGCACTCGCCGATTTCCGTTACCCTCGCGACATTCGAAACGGTTACCGTAAC
The DNA here is from genome assembly GCA_044225915.1 of Obscuribacteraceae bacterium (SeqCode). Taxonomy (GTDB): domain Bacteria; phylum Cyanobacteriota; class Vampirovibrionia; order Obscuribacterales; family Obscuribacteraceae; genus JADYXR01. Next base: position 76,426 of record JBGAHZ010000013.1, on the reverse strand, counting down.
TTGACTCGCGTGGTCGGTGCCTCCGTCATCGGAGAACAAAAGTCGTCAGCTCCAGCTAGAAAAGAAGTCAGACGCGATGATAATCGCGGTGGCGGTGGTGGTGGCAACCAACGATTCAACGATCGCACTCCGAAAGCATCAAAATCGGTTGTGTTAGCGGCTTTCGGTAGGACACCTCTTAAGCAGAATGTGCTCATCACCGAGGAAACAATGAGAAGACTCGGTTTGGAATTCTTCAGCTAATTCACTTCTCGAATCGTTTCACAAAACGTCATCCTGCTCATTCGTTCGAATGACGGTACTTCAATGTGACACTTAAAACAGAGCCGAATCTTGTTCTGACTCTGCTTGAGCTATTCAAATTCATCGGAAATTCGGCTGTTACATTTGTAGTATTTGTTGATGGCTGAATTGCGCAAAAACACGAAAGCCACTGACGAGCAGTGGCTTTCAAATAGTTGCGATTCGTTTACGAATTAGTCGACGTTGCCGCGGGAGAGCAGCGGGCTCGACAGGTGCAGATGAGCATTCGTATGCGTCAGTTGCGCAGGAGCTGGTGGCGCCGTAGGCGTCATCATGGCTGGTGCTGCGGAACTTGGAAGACGCTTTACTTGGCCCAAAAGACGTTGTCCGTTCTTCACGATTGATTGAGATTCTTGAACGTGTTGAGCGATCGATTGAAGATCCGTTTCTACTCTGGTCAAGACTGACTCAGCATAGTGGTCGGCGCCATCTCTGATTCGGGTGGCATCTTCTTCTGCTTCAACACGAATGCGTTCTGCTTCAGCCAAAGCTTCGCGGCGCATTTGTTCAATTTCCGTTACAACTTGTTTGCGGATGCGCTCTACTTCAGCTTGTACAGCCTTGAGCAGTTCGGATTCCTGCAGCATCATCTCGGCCTGACGGCGAGCTTGCTGGACGACATGCTCGGAGCGACGATGCGCCTCGGTCGTAATTTGATCTCGTTGCTGCAGAACTTCGGCAGCTTCCCTCAATTCTTCAGGGAGGCGAGCTCTCGCCTTATCGAGAACGTCGAGAAAATCGTCGGCGTTAATGAATTTAAACTTATACACGCCTGGCGCGTCTTCGATAAGGTGCTCAAGCAAGTCCATATGTTTGTATATGGTCGTTTGCTTGTAGTTATTTTCGACAGTCGCATTAGGTGCGGTCAAAGTGGTCATACTGTGGTGCCTCTAATGAAGTGCTTCTTCAGGTAGTCGTTTACGGGTCCGGGTACAAAGTGGGATACGTCCCCGCCTAAGCGCACAATTTCCTTCACTGTGGATGAACTAATAAAAGAATACTCGGCTTTAGTCATCAGAAAAATGGTTTCTAGTTCAGGATACAGCTGCTTGTTTGTTTGAGTCATCCCAAGTTCCGCTTCGAAATCTGAGATAGCTCGGAGTCCCCTGATCAAGCAAGTAACGTCGTTGAGCTTGGCGTAGTCGACGGTCAAACCTGAGAATGATCCGACCCTAACTCCGGGAATCTCCTTAACGCAATCTTCTATTAGTTGCGTCCTAACTTCCATTGGAAGCAAGGCGGATTTGCCTGGATTGGCTACTACAGCCATGATTACTTCGTCGAAGAGCTTGCTTGCCCTCTTGACAATATCTAGATGGCCGAGCGTCATTGGATCAAATGATCCAGGATAAACGGCCCTCGCCAACTCAACCTCCTCTCTCAACGCCACGCGGGTTGTGGTCTTTTGACCTTGTCAATGGACGTATGATATCACGACCTTTGCTTGGAAACCCGTCAAGAATATGGATAAGTCGTTAATCTTCGCGGCTGTCATGGGGGAAACCGCGTGGTGGGCTATATCTAAGGATTGTAGATGTATATATAGGTTTGCAAAGCAGTGATATTTCTGGTTCCAACATATGCACCATATATAGTGCCTCTGTTTTCTTAATAGCATGAGATACCAAAATCTCTTTCAAAGTTCCTACTGGAATTTTATTCGGACGTTTTAATTCCAATGTTGAGGCGCGCGTTCAAATAGATCTCTACGCGACGTTCAAACAGATATCTATCAAATAGATCTCTGGGCGCACATCTTGCAAGTATCTCAACTCCCTCGCAGGACCCCACTGTCCGGCTTCTCATCGTGTGACGCCGTGAACGGCTCCCCTGTGGCTGCTCTTCATGCCAGACTGTTGATTAGCCGAGACTCGACTGTGCAAATTGCCCGTCAGGCTTCGCGTACACGCAACAAATTTAGCGGACTACCCAATTTCTCCGGTTGTTCAATCATGCGAAAGTGTTAGCGAAGGTTACAGCTGGGCAGAAGACCAAACGCGGCTCCGATTTATTAAAGACGAAAGGAGCGGTCTTATGTCAACAAAATTTGAAACACCGGCTAACGATGGACAATCCAATCACTCAAGTGGTGACGACGTTGTTAATTTAAAGCTTTTTTCTTGCGCGTTCGACACTCCACCAGTTTCGTCGAACAATGACAGTTCATCACCAACAAACGGACCTGGGAATCTGTTTCGATTGAGTGATTGGGCTAGTCCTAAATCAACGCTAGCCACTACGGGTGGTGTCGTCGATCGAGTGATGAATTCTCTGGGCAATATGCAGCCCCAGTCGTCTGACCTCGGTGGTATTCTGCCCAAGGTGCTGATCGAAGGGAATAAGTCGCCTCAGGATAGCTGCGCAATTCCAAATCTATCGGAGTTATTGAACGGAAATAGCAGCGATGGCGGCTCTGCTCTTAAACCAAAGAAGCCTATTTTAGACGACGTTGGTCTCGGTTCCATCATAGACAATGTAGTTCCGAAACCACAGTCGAAGCCGCATGAGAACGGCAGCGGTCTCGGTTCCATAATCGACAACGTAGTTCCAAAACCTCAGTCGAAGCCGCATGAAAACGGTAGCGGTCTAGGTTCCATAATCGACAATGTAGTTCCGAAACCTCAGACGAAGCCGCATGAAAACAGCAGCGGTCTAGGTTCCATAATCGACAATGTAGTTCCGAAACCTCAGACGAAGCCGCATGAAAACAGCAGCGGTCTAGGTTCCATAATCGACAATGTAGTTCCAAAACCTCAGTCGAAGCCTCATGAAAACGGTAGCGGTCTAGGTTCCATAATCGACAACGTAGTTCCGAAACCTCAGACGAAGCCGCATGAGAACGGCAGCGGTCTCGGTTCCATAATCGACAATGTAGTTCCGAAACCTCAGACGAAGCCGCATGAGAACGGCAGCGGGCTCGGTTCAATCATCGACAACGTAGTTCCAAAACCGCAGACAAAACCTCGTGAGGGTTCTGGAAACGACAAATCAAGCGCGCCGCCGCATGGAAGAACGCCGATCGAAAATTCACCGCCAAACGACAAGAGCGATCGTTCCTCTTTGCCGTCACATGGAAGAACTCCAATCGAAAATACACCTCCGAGCGACAAAACCGATCGGTCGCCATTTCCATCTGATGGACGCAGCCCAATCGAAAATAAGGACCGTATCAAACAACCTATTGATCGATCTCCTAAATTCAAATATCCCGAAGACAAGCCATTGGACGCCAAGCAAGCTGATGAAATGGCAGACAAGCTCTCGAAATGGATCAAGGAGAGCGTTGATAAGGATGGCAATTTGAACCTCGATCAGAATACTCTCGATCGACTTAAGGACGCACTGCAGTACGGAATCAGCCATGGCGAGAAGGGCTTGCAAGAGATGATTGCAAAGATCAACAAGAAGCTCGAAGGTTCCGGAATCGAAATCAAATCAGACGGAAAAGCGTTCGCTCATTTCCAAACTTGTATGCCTGACATTGAGCGCGGCGATCATCTCGGTGATTTCATCGGCTTCGACGTCATGAAAAACGGAAAGAAGGTTGATTCCAATCTTGTGAAAGTTGGTTCGGGAATTTTCGATCGCCTTCGGTAGGTTCATTAAAAACTTGTGATCGAAACGTTTCTCCGGCTGTTCAGAGCATAATTGCCAAAAAAAATTATCCGCCCACCAATCGCCGTGTGGGCGGATGTTTTTATCTCGAAAACGCGATCCCTTGACAATCTTGAAAGGTTAGTTTATTCGGACGCCGGGCAGGTCTAATTTTCGTGGGGTCTTCGTAGAGATAAATACGACGATGGCATTCATCGTGAAGCCGCCCACTAATTGTTTTAAGTCTGAGTCCAGGAGAAGTTCTATGCAAGTTACGAAATCCGCCTTGATGATCGCTTTTGCAGCAGCAGCTTTTCAAATGCCTGCGTTCGCGGCTGTTACTGTGGAAGAGTGCGTCGACATTGATGCTAAGCCGGAAGTTGTTTGGAAGGCTCTTCACGAGTACCAGAAAGAGGACAAAGCCTTCCACAAGAAGATCGTTTCATCGACTCCGAATTCCGTTACTCTCAAAGAAGAATTCGCGAAGATGCCGGTCGTAGGCACCACTTATCTCAATTACATCGAAGTCAGCAAACCAGAAGAACATCGCATCGAATACAGACTCACCGAGAAGGGTGTGCTCAACAAGTTCGATGGAGCCTGGATTATCGAAGAGAGCGGCAGTGGTGTCAAATTGAAACTCGTCACCAACATCGACTCATGGGTTCCCGCTCCATTCAAAAATAAAGTATTGCGCAGCAATACCAAAAAGGGCATGGAGCAGCGCCTGGCCTACGTCAAAGAATACGCGGAGCATCACACGGTTTCAAACTAACGTGCTCGACTCGGCGTGTTCACCATCTGTAGTGGCAGCTACGTCTTTGCCGTTAGCTTCTTTGATTTCACCGTCGATCGCATTGATGTGCTCGGAAGAATTGGTCGCGAAATCGACGCTTCCGGTGAAGCCCTCGTATTCGTAGCCGGGCACGTCAACGCCCTCTTCGTCTTCCCCGAGCGTAGTTGCTTCAGGAAGGATAAAGCTGAATGTTGAACCTTCGCCGAGTGATGATCTGACGTCGACTCTTCCGCCATGTTTTTCGATAATCTTTTTGACGATGGTTAAACCGAGACCGGTTCCCTTGATCGTGTGCACTTTCTTCTCGACACGGAAGAAGCGGTCGAAGACGTGTTCCAGGCAGTCTTCAGGAATACCGATTCCTGTATCTTCGATGTTGACGGCGACTTCTCTTGTGTCTTTGAGATGATTGACGCGCACGGTGACAGCGCCACCATTCGGGGTGTATTTGATTGCGTTGGTCAACAAGTTAATGACGACGCGTTCTATGGATTCCTGGTTTATGTTTACTAGTGGAACATTTTCATCGCTGACATAAGAGAGATCGATCGAGCGATCTTTTGCCATCATCTTCAATGAACGAATTGCAGTTTCGCAAGCGCGACGAATTTCCATTGGGCAAACATCGAGATCGCGATCGCCTTCTTCCAGCTGACTGAGCTGGAGAACGTCGTTTACCAGATACATCAAACGATCTGCTTCGTTGTCGATGGTTTCCAAAAATTCGCGGTGAATTTCCGGATCGAGTTTTTCTCCGTGATTGCAGAGAGTGTCGACGTAGCTTTTGATGGAAGTAATTGGTGTGCGCAGTTCATGACTGACGTTGCTCATGAACTCGTTCTTCATGCGCTCGAGTTCAGCTTGTTTAGTAATGTCCTGCATGATCATTACAGAGCCGAGGAATTCTTTGTTCAACAAAATCGGTGCGCTGTGAATCCGAACGACGCGTTCCAGAACATTGACTTGCTGAACGATCGGTCCGACGTTACCTGGTGAGTATGAATCGGTGAATGCTTGAATGACCTGACAAATTTGCGGTGAATCCGGTCCTTCGGTACAAAAGACGAGCGGCTTGCCGAGCATTTCTTGGGCGTCTTTGTCGAACACGATTGTGGCTGCGCGGTTAACGATTTGAACTTTGTTATCGCGATCGCACACGACTACGCCGTCGGCGATAGACATCAGAACCAATTCTAATTTGTTGCGCTCGGAAATGTATTTGTTTCTTTCCGCCATCAAATTGTCGACGTTGTGTTTGTCATAAAGCTTGAGACGACTCGACATGTAGTTGAACGCGTTTACTACTTCATCGATTTCTTTGCCTGCTCGTTGTCCAGGAATTTGATAGCCGAATCTTCCTGCTGCGAGTTCACTCGAACTTCGTGATAGTACCCGTAGTGGCTTGTTGATCAGTGCATAGTTTGCCCAAACACCGACTGCGCCCAATGCTCCAACGAGAATGAAGATTGAAAGAAGGAAGTATCTCGTTTCCTTTGGTGTGCCTAGAATCGTGAAGGAGTTGTTGTCCAGACCGACCCAGCAAATGCCCAGGTCTTGTTGGTTGCGTCGCATCAATACTGCGATGTTAGTGATACTGCGGTATCCGACTGGGCTTTCGTAGACCTCCGGTACTTCGTATTTGTGCAGCGGTTGTTTCCAAATCGGGAAAACGTCTTCCAGATCCTTCGATGAGTTTGGGTTCAACAGGACATTGCCCAACTTATCGCAGTAGACGACATACGCGATTGCAGGAGTGTGACCGCGTTCCGTCAAAATGTAGTAACGCAGACCTTCGAGGTTGCCGGTGTTCTGTAACGCTTCAGCACCGCCTCGTGCCAGCGCGTGTGCGAGTGCCAGACCGAACTGCTTTACCGAGTCATCGATCATGTGCTGCGCGCGTGCTACCCAGACCCAGGCTGTGAATGTCACCAAGCCCGCGACACAGGTCAGACCCAAGAGCAAAAGTTGCTTCTGGATCGAGATTTTGCCCCATGCGATTCTCATGCGAGCAACAGATTTAATGAATGGATTCAAATTTTAATTCCTGGTCGCCAGAATCCCTAGGAAAAGTCATAGACCAATTGTAGCCAAAATTTTCGCCGTGGCGAGCTTTCTGACAAGTCGTAAACGCCGCGCTTAACGGTTTAAATCGTTGTTGCCAAGGGAAAATTCAAGTTAGAAACCTAGAAACCTGAACAGGCGTGCCACTCAGGCGAGAATTTTCTTGAATTCAGGAGACATCGAGACGTGAAGGATATTAACCGCTCCAGGCGAACACCACAGCCAAGCTCCTTCTTCTTTGACGAATCAGAGGTCAACGACCTCGTGCGCGACCATATGCCCTTGGTCCGTCAAATCGCAAGACGCTACAGCCAATGCTTCCCGGACAGCTTCGAAGATTTGGTTCAAGTCGGCTCCATTGGGCTTCTCAAGGCAATCAACTACTATGACCCCACCCGCACCCGCGCTGCCAGTTTCAAAACGCTAGCCACTTGTTACATTCGCGGTGAGATTCGGCATTACCTGCGTGACCACGCTTCAATCGTTCAGGTCCCGCGGAAGCTCACAGAAATCAACTCTCAAGTCAGTCAGTTGGAAGAGAAACTGACCAAAGCGCTCAATCGCGCACCCTCGGTGCAAGAACTGTCAATGCAATCAGGCTTTACAGTTCAAGAGATTCTGGATGCTCAGCAATCGTGGGAAGCTCGGCTTCACTATGAATCGTTGGATGGAAACGATGAGGACGAACGCGACGACCATCGCGGTCTTTCTGAGTTTGTCGCTGACAAACGCTATTCGGAACTCATCAAGATGTCCGAAGACAGAGAGCTTCTGATGCAGGCGCTCAAGAATCTTGGCGAGAAAACTCGTCAGATCGTCGAGTTTGTCTTCTTCTACGATCTTTCTCAGAAAGAAACGGCTTGTGTTCTCGGGCTGTCTGAGATGGGCGTGTCTCGCGCCGTGCATACCGGACTTCGACATCTTAAGGATGTAATTGTTGCCGATGCCGCGTTGAAGGCGGAGAAGAGTAAGAGCGGCGAGTCTGCCGCGACGTAGCGATAGAAATTATTGGATTCTCGACGGGCGGAGTAGCAGCCCGGGCGGCTCGCGAGCCGCCCCTACAATTAGACGTCGAGAACGAGAGTCGCCGTAGCGCCATGCGTATGTCAAGAACGAGAGTCGTCGTAGCGCCATGCGTACGTCGAGAACGAGAGTCGTCGTTGCGTTATGCGTACGTCGAGAACAAGCGTCGTCGTTTGGGTCATTTCGGTGATTTTGATTGCAATAAACTCGTGTTTTTCGTCACAAATGCTCGTGATGTTGTGATCGCTCAAACGCGTATATCGAGTAGGAGTTGAATCCTGGAAATCCGCTTGGCGACCGCGAACAAGTCGATACGCACTGCGATTCTTTTCTATACGTGTTCGACGTGCGCGGGGCGAATTTAGATTAAATCGCTTCGGAAGGATGGTTGGTGTTGTTGACATTCCCTTAAACCCTGCTAACATTCAACGTTTTAACGGCACCCGGTGCCAAATGACCGTCCATTCGCCTTTCTATGTTCAGTAAAAATCGTCTACAAGATAACGATGTTGATGGGGTACGTATGTTTCCTTCAGCCGATGATCGCGCGGTTGTTCTCGACCAGCTCGATGACTACTTAAAGACCATTCTCAGATTCAAGATTAGAGAGTTCGTACATCTAAGTCCTTGTTTCGAAGCCATTCCTTCGATTGATGTACGACGTTATCCAATCGACATAAGAAACTACAGGCGCTTGCTGTCTCTAGAGCAGAATATTCCAACGCAACGGAATGTCGAATGCCACAACAAGAAACGTCTCAAAGCGACTAGACGTCGAATTCTTCGCTATCTGCCCGTTTAGCGTCTCAAACCTGAGTGCTTAAACAGAACGGTGGAAACGGCTTCACGTGCCGATTTCATTCGCCGGTTTATCTACGTTGGTTTTAGGCTTAGCTTTCGGTGTCGCCATCAATGCCAGCAGCGTTGCTATAGCAACGCCTTCCCACGGTTTTTTGTATCGTGCTTCCATGATCAGCGATTGCTGCAAAAGGAAGAAGGCAAGCGAGGCCGAGAAGAGCACTACCATCACATCCCTTTGTTTTTTTCGAATTGCCAAATAGATAATTGCCAAAGTGATCGGCAGCCAAATGAATCTGACCGATTGCAGAAAGCCGCTCAGTAAACTGTTTTGTAGGTCCTTGGTCACATGATTCTCCGGCCAGCTTAAACCGAAGAAGAAGTAGACGAAATTCTCCATCGTGTATTTGAGCCTATCCGGAATGGTCATATTGGTTGCCGGAATGTGTTTGTTGAATGAGGTCGTGTAGTCGACTGTCGTTTCGCAAGTGCCGGTGCGGCTTGTCGTCCAGTGTTGCCCGTTATGCAGTATTGTTTCTAGTGAAGGGTTGCCGACTTTAACTTCGTATTCCTTTGAGCCTTGCTGGTTATCAAAGAATTTTATTTTGTAGGAAAAATCCTTTTTACCGCTTTCGTACCAGACTCGATGGAGCTCGCTTCCGGGAAGCGGCACGAATGCGTGGATTCGGTTGTATATCTTGATCGGTTCCAGAGAATAGACCAACAACACGATTGCGATTGTGGTCAAAGGTAACCATAGCTTCGCCCGTTCGGAAGCGGCTTTCCAAACTATCCACGCAAGAGCGATGGTCGCCATTGGCAGAATTGTCAGTTTTGTAAGTAGCGCGCATCCCCAGGCCAAGCCGGTCCCGATGTACTTCGCCGTGGTTGGCCGCTGGACAGTTTCCCAGGTTATCCAGAGCGATAAACCGAGGAGGGGCAATAAAAGGGTTTCTTGCAGGAAAAATTGATACACGCGGATCCAGTCCGGGAGAAGGCTCAGCAAGGCGTATCCCGCGAGTGCCCACAGTCTGTTTTTAACGCATAACTGCATCCATCGATACCACAGCCATGTGGTCACGATGCTCAAACCTCCCGCGTAGAGGGCGATTGCGCTGCGGTCCGCCGCTGTGATTCGCAATATTGCAGACAACCAAATCTGGTACCCGAGCGGATCGAGAATGTCGTAAACGACGCTGATGTCTTGCCCGGTTCGCAAGCAATCTCTAGCGTTGAGAAAGTGTCTGAGCGGATCGGATTCCAGGAAATCAACCGGATTGCTGAAAAACGGGTTGATAAGCCGTAATACGATGCCAACTCCGACGATTGTCCAGAGCAGCACTGCGATCGCGGTCTCTCGATTCTTTTGCATGGAGCGATCCATATAAAAAATTGATAACTCGCACGTTACAACTCGATTTTGACTGTCGGATCCACCGACTCAGGTTTCGTTTTTCCCTGAATTGTCGTGAGCATCACGACCATTTCTAAAGAAGAAGCCAGTCATAGATCGTGACTGGCTCCGGCTTCCTGTTATTGATCGGGACGAGAGGAATTGAACCTCCGGCCTCACCCACCCCAAAGGTGCGCGCTACCCCTGCGCCACGTCCCGACATTGATTACGGGTGGAAATTAAGACAGACCTATGGCGTCATTATAGTACATTGGTACAATCTATAAGAACTCATCCTAACGGCTGGTCTTAACAAGATGCGCTCCACGGGCTACTGCGAGATATATCATCGCCACGTGGTTGGAGTGACAGACGTACAAACATAGCAGGCGAAGTCGACGTAATCGACTGACAACCTGCTCTCGGCAACGACACCAAGAGATTTTGTGACCCAAGACGGTACCCAGATAATTCAAGACGGCGATATAGGCAGAGATGATGCTGCGCATCCATCTCATCTGTTCCAATTCGAGCTGGATGATTTTCAGCTTGAAGCCATCAAACACTTGCAAGACGGCAAAAGCGTCGTCGTCTGCGCGCCTACAGGTGCAGGCAAGACCGTGATTGCAGAATATGCAGTCGAGATGGCGCTCATGCGTAATAAGCGTTGCTTCTATACCACTCCTCTCAAAGCGCTCTCGAATCAAAAACTTTTCGACTTCAGAGCCAAGTTTGGTGAAAACAAAGTCGGTCTACTCACCGGCGACATCTCAATCAATCGCGACGCTGCAATCGTAGTCATGACTACGGAAGTGTTCCGCAACATGCTGTATGGCACCATACTTGGTGACGTCACCAAAAATTTGAAAGACGTTGCTTACGTAGTGCTCGACGAATGTCACTACATGAATGACTCGGAAAGAGGCACTGTCTGGGAAGAATCGATCATCTACGCGCCTACTGATGTGCAACTGGTCGCCTTGTCTGCCACCGTAGCTAATGCTCAAGAATTGACGACCTGGATCGACGAGACGCACGGCGCCACCGAATTGGTAAGCTCGAACTTCCGTCCGGTTCCCTTGCGGTTCCACTACTTCGGCGATCAACGAATCTATCCGTTGCTGAATCCGGGTGGTGGCGTTAACAACCTGCTGAAGAATCGATTCGGTAAACGCAAACGTCCGGACAAGAATCAGAAGCGCAGACCAGGCGGACACAACATCGGCACCCATCCAGCCGACGTGCTTTCCGTGTTGTCTGCGAGAAACATGCTTCCTGCGATTTACTTCTTATTCTCTCGACGCGGCTGCGAAGAATCGATGAAGCGCGCCCGCGGAATTCCGTTGATCAATGATGACGAAGCGCAACAGCTGCGGATTGCCGTCGAAGAGTTCTGCACTATCAATCCGAATTTGAGAACACATCCTCACTTGCCTTATCTCTGGGAAGGCGTTGCCGTTCACCATGCCGGTATGCTTCCGAGCTGGAAAGGTATGGTCGAAAAGCTCTTCCAGAAAGGCTTACTGAAATGTGTGTTTGCTACTGAAACGCTTGCAGCCGGAATTAACATGCCGGCAAGATCGACAGTGATCAGTTCTCTAACGAAACGCGCTGATGAAGGTCATAGGACATTGACCGCATCTGAGTTTCTTCAGATGTCGGGACGGGCTGGGCGTCGCGGCATGGACGAAGTCGGACATGTCGTCGTTTTAAACAACACTTTCGAACCCGTGGAAGACGCTGCAAAACTTGCTACTGCTCGACCTGATCCATTGTCTAGTCGTTTCACGCCATCGTACGGAATGGTTCTCAATCTGTTGGAACGGCACACCATTGAGGATGCGCGCGATCTGATCGAACGCAGTTTTGGTCAGTTTAAAACCAATCATGAATTGGAACCGTTGTTCGAAGAAAAAATGAGATTGGAACACGAACTCCAAGATCTTCAAGGCCCTCTGTGCCCAGGTGAAATAGGCGATCTTGGTTTGTATGCCAAGCGGCTTGGTGCAATTCGACACAAGCACAAGCAGCTTAAGTACATGGAGAAGGGCTTGAGACCTCAGAAGAAAGTAGCAAGACCGGACTCCCCAACTGAGATTATTGAAACTCCGGAAGGTGAACAAGCTCTTGATTCGCAAAAGGGTGAGATCAGCGAGTTGCTCAGAGAAGCTTACGCCATGCCGTGCCACGGTTGTCCGGTGCAAAAGCCGTGCAGCAAACAAGGAAGTCGAATCGAACACCTCGAAAAACGAATCAAAGAAATCAATCGAAGACTCGATAAAGAGACCGGAAAATACTGGCGCACATTTGAATCACTTACTCACATCCTGAGGCTGCAAGGCTATCTCGATGGTGACAAGCCGTCCAAGCTCGGACAAATGGCTGCCTGTATTCGCGGGACCAATGAACTCTTTCTTACAGACGTTGTCGTCAGCGGATTGTTCGAAAATCTGAGACCGTGGGAACTGGCTTCAGTACTAACTGCGCTGGTGCAGGAAGAAGGTCGTGGTGGACATGAGATGCAGCGCATTCGACTCGCTCCCGCTGTCGAAAAAACTTTGTTCGAGGCGGACAAACTAGCTCGCAAGATCAAACGCCTGCAGAGGGACTTTGATATCGACATTGCTGTCGAATTCAGTCCGCACTTCAGTCAACTTACAGAGATGTGGGCGCAAGGCGCATCATGGCAGCAGATTCGACTGGCCACCAATTTTGACGAGGGTGATGTGGTCAGAGCATTCCGACGGACGCTCGACATTTGTCGTCAGTACATGCGCGCCGAAGGTATGCCAGAGCACATCGTCAATTTGTGCCGCGAAGTGGAAGCCTTGATCAACCGTGACGAGGTCAAAGAGGTATCGTAGATAGTGTCACTGGAGTTGACTACTCCGGAGCGGAAAACTTGGGTTAAAACCCTTGCTGGGTTTGTGTACGCCACGATCGGGGTGCTCTGTCTTTCCGGACTAATCGCGGCTCTCAAATTAGATTCGAGTATCGCGAACATCTCAATGATGTACCTGCTTGTCGTGATCGCTTGCGCATTGTTTCTTGGACGAGGTTCTGCGATATGGGCGTCGATGAGCTCGTTTCTCGCGTTCAATTGGTTTTTCGTAAATCCTAAATATACGTTTCTCGTCCACGAAACAACTGATTGGTTTGTTTTGTCGATGTTTCTCATGGTCGCGACGGTGACCGGACAACTTATGGCCCTGCTAAAGGCGCGAGCATTGGAAGCCAGGCAGCATGAGCGTTCTACAGCAGCACTGGCAGAGGCCAGTTGGGCTGTCGCATCTCAATTGGATACAGGCTCGGCTCTGTTGGAGGTGTTGAAACAAATGTCTCATGTTGTGGACGTCGAGTTTGCCGCTGTGGTGCGTGATGAGAAGGGAGCACCGATAGTGGTGGCATCTATTCCGTCCGATGCCGCCGACGCGCAAAAGTTTTTGGATACCTCTGACAAATCAATTCGACTGCCGATTGCCACCAATGATAAGCAATTTGGATCTGTCATCTTAAAAGTGACATCAGGGGATACCACTCTGTCCGATGTACAAACTCAGGTTTTAAACACGCTCGTGAGCCATTGTGCTGTTATTCTTCAGCGTGACCAATTAATGAAAAGCGATGCTGAGGCGAAAGCACTCGCAGACGCAGATCGGTTGAAAACCGCGCTACTGTCTATGGTGTCACACGATTTTCGAAGTCCTCTAACATCCATTAAGGCGAGTGTCTCAACGCTGATGAGCGAAGGCGATCCGTTGGAGCCGGAGACGCAGAAGGGACTGTATCAAGCCATCGATCAGGAGACAGATCGGTTGAATCGCATGGTCGGAAATATTCTCGATCTTTCGCGATTAGAGAGTAACGCCTGGAGGCCGAAACGCGAACCGATCTCGATTGCAGAACTTGTCGGAATGGCTCTGGGACCGTTTTCCCGAGAGGAGAATTCTCGCATAGATGTTCACCTTGACCCACATCTTTCTGAGGTCTCTGTCGATTGTGTGCAAATGGTTCAAGTTTTAAAAAACCTGATTGAAAATTCTTTGAAATATTCTGATAGCGCTAAGAGGGTTGAAATTAGATCAGCTAAAGCGGGTTCTCAAGCCGTTCTTGAAGTGTGGGACCGTGGCCGCGGTTTGACTCCGGAGGAAAAGCTCGATATTTTCAAACCGTTTTACAGGTCTCGAGATCTGCAAGAGTCCTCGTTGCCCGGTGTGGGAGTCGGTCTTGCCGTGTGTAAGGGATTGGTCGAAGCACATGGGGGCAACTTAACGGCCGAAAATCGTGAAGGCGGCGGAGCGATATTTCGTGTTACTCTTCCTTTGCATGAGTTGGATGAGTTGCCCACTAAATCAAATTTATAAAGTTCGGTCATGAGCACGAGAATATTAGTTATAGATGATGAACCGCAAATTCGGCGCGCGTTGCGCGCCGGTCTGGAGCGCAACGGCTATCAAGTCATGCTCGCTGCTTCCGGCGAGGAAGGTCTCGACACCGCGTCTGAGCATCCTCCTGATCTGGTGATACTGGATCTTGCAATGCCCGGCACTGATGGATTTCAAGTCTGCAAGGAATTACGCTCATGGACTGCGATTCCAATTATTGTTTTGTCTGTTCGCGATCAAGAAGAAGACAAAATTCGCGCTCTAGATTTAGGCGCAGATGACTATTTGACCAAACCATTCGGCGTGGGTGAACTGCTTGCTCGGATGCGCGCGGTGTTAAGACGCGCTTCTGCAGGGGAAGACGGCGTCGATGAGAGCGTTTTTGAAAGTGGTGATTTGCACGTCGATCAGGCTCATCGAGAAGTTACGGTGGCTGGAAACAAGGTTCATCTTACGCCGAAGGAATATGACCTGCTTGTTTGCTTGATTCAGTTTCGCAATCGCGTAGTAACACACCGGCAATTGCTCTCGAAAGTGTGGGGTCCGGAGTACGCCGAGGACACGCACACTTTGCGTGTGCACATCGCCAATCTCCGAACGAAAATCGAAAAGGACCCTGCGCGTCCTAACTTTATTCACACGGAAACCAGAATTGGCTACAGATTTCGTGCCGATGAATCGTCTTGATAGTTTCTTGATACTCGGTCGAAGCTTTTGACGCCTTCTTAATATCGTCTGGGCTACATATCTAGAAGTATCAATGTCAGCAGCCGATCCGAGCGACTGCGCTTCAGGCAAGAGAGATGTATGTGACGCAAGGTATCTCGCGCTCCGACGCGAAAGAGCGAAGGGCGTATTCCAGTCGAAATCGATTTCGACGATGGCTTTTGGAAGGAATCAGGAGCAGCTACAAAACCGCTCCAAAGCACCAGTCAAGCTGGTGGAAAGTGATGTGTTTAACTGGCGTCGATTATTTTTCGACGCTCGGATATCAGCCCGGCATCGCATTTCTGGCGGCTGGGCTTTTGTCACCGATCGCTACGTTGATCGTGGTTCTCATTACGCTCTTTGGTCTGGTGCCGTTGTATTCACGGGTCGCCAAAGAGAGTCCATACGGGCAGGGCAGTATCTCCATGCTCGAACGAGTGATGCCGGGCTGGCGGGGAAAGTCTCTAGTTCTTGTACTTCTCGGCTTTGCTGCCACTGATTTTGTTATCACAATCACTCTATCTGCTGCAGATGCTGCTGCACACGTGGTCGAAAATCCGCTGGTTGGAACGTTCCTCAACTCCAGAATCGGCGTGACCGTGTTTCTCCTCGCTGCGCTGAGCGCGGTGTTCCTCAAAGGTTTTCGAGAAGCGATCGGCGTCTCGGTTGCATGCGTTGGATTCTACCTGGCATGCAATGCCGTCGTGGTGGTTGCGGCAGGGACGGAGCTGATTAAGCATCCGGAGTTGCTGGTCAACTGGCAGTCGGGGCTGTTTGCCGCGCATTCATCGGTGTGGACGATGGTCGGATTGTCTCTCATTCTGTTTCCAAAACTCGCTCTGGGAATGTCAGGATTTGAAACTGGTGTCGCTGTAATGCCGCTTGTCCAGGGAGATGCGAGCGATACTGAGGATAATCCTCACGGGCGTATAGTCAACACTCGAAAACTCTTGTTAACATCAGCGATCATAATGGCTGCACTTCTTCTCGTAAGCAGCGTTTTGACTACGGTGTTGATTCCGCCCTCGGCATTTCTCGATGGTGGCGCAGCCAACGGACGGGCTCTTGCGTATCTGGCTCATACATATTTGGGCTCGACATTCGGCACCATATATGATGTCAGCACGATATTGATCCTGTGGTTTGCCGGTGCGTCGGCAATGGCGGGATTGCTAAACCTCGTTCCACGATATTTGCCGAGATTCGGTATGGCGCCGACCTGGGCGCTGGCACAGCGACCGCTAGTTATTTTCTTTTCGGTCGTCACCTTCGCGGTAACTTTGATTTTTAAAGCTGACGTCGATGCTCAAGCCGGAGCCTACGCCACCGGAGTACTGGTTCTCTTCACGTCTGCCGCACTGGCTGTCACTCTTACTGTCTGGAGAGAAGGTGTGGCGAAACGCATTGCATTCGCCACCATCCTGATAGTGTTCACATACACATCGATAGTAAATATGGTCGAGCGACCAGAAGGTTTGCATATCGCCTCGTTTTTCATCGGAGCGATACTTCTCACGTCACTTGTGTCACGCAGTATTCGGTCGTTCGAATTGCGAATCGTCGATGTGACTTTAGACGCGACAGCTCGCAATATTGTCCACGATGTTCTTTCGAAGACTGGTCAAATCTGCCTTCTGGCGCACCGTCCAGGTGGATCCGATTACGCTCAAAAGGAAAGCGAAACTCGCAGGGTTCACAAACTGACTGATGACGAGGCGACATTTATTTTTCTGGAAGTCAGCGTCAGTGACCCGTCACAGTTCGAAGGTGACCGATTGCACGTGACTGGTCACGAGGTTGGAGATGCGCGCGTGCTGAGATGCACTAGTCCCGCTATTCCAAATGCAATTGCTGCGATCCTTCTTCACTTGCGAAAAACGACCAGAACAATTCCGCATGCATACTTTGGGTGGACCGAAGGTCATCCTGTCGCGTACGTATTCAAATACATTTTTCTAGGCGAAGGCGAGACCGCTCCAGTATGCCGAGAAATTTTACGCGAGATTGAAAACGATCCCAACGCCCGACCTCGAATTCTCGTCGGCTAGAGTGCTTTGTCTGCCGGCTCCAGACTGTATTGCCTGCGAAGTTCAAGTGAGCAATGGGAAGGGGACCCGGAGACTAGCGTTTTCCGAAGCTCGCGAAAAAATTTAATAGCTGAAACCTCGTTCGAATTTCACCTGTTAAAAACTGGCGACTCCCGAAAAGTTGATCGCTAAGTCGTTGCCGCGTGGAGTCATAGTCAGGTTTTTCACCTGTATAGCTTTCAGGCGTGAGTCTGCTGTTTTAAAAACCGCTAGATCGCCAGAGTAATTTATAGCAACGGTTTTGTCTTTGGCAAAACTTTTTGCACCAGACACGGCTGATTGTAAGATTTTGTTTTCTGCCTTGGCAAGCGTATCTCCAGCGACCTTGCTCCAGTCGAAGGTGATATTTTCCGGATAGCCAACCTGCAATTTCGTGTCGAGATGGACTTTCGAATCCTTCAAAGATTTGCCGGAGACCAGCTTATAATCTACGAGTCCGCTCTCTTCGACGTGTGCACTCGCTTCCCACGAATGCTCTTTCCAGGACGAAGGCGTCTTCGAAAGAGGATTCAGTTTTTGATGATAAACCTCTACTGTTCCCTCGAGCTTCAAGTCTGCATCAGCCGTGACAGATACCTCATTCGCCTTTTGAAAAGTGAAATCTTTGAGGGCTGGATGAGTAACAGTGATTTTCTTGATTCGGAAATTTCTATAACGCCACTGCTTTTTTTCAAGCAAAACCTCTTCTTTCTGCACCACGAATGGGTCGGGAAGATTTTCTGTTATCGCTTTTTTTAAATCCTTCATGCTGAGGAGAACCACGCAATCCAGCAACTGTAGTTGTGCGTGTTGATCGGTTGCGCTCACTTTCAATTTTCCAACCTTGGCATTGAAGCCCGGAATGCCGAGCAAATCAATGTTCGAGGAGAGTCGCATTGATGTATCCAAATCGACTTTCATGGACTTCTCGCCGACACTTATTTTGCATGTTCCGTCGACTTGCTTTAGTTTGAAAACATGATTCTTCTTATCGCGTATTGAAATGTTGCCTGCTTTTATGTCGAGAGGAAGGGACCTGGGCGTTGTCACTTTTGACTCGTGAAAGGTAAACGCCATAGGGGCAGTGGATGAAACTTCCGACGATTTGTCGAACGCAAGATCGACTGCCGCCTGAGGTCCTTTCCACGTCAGGTGTGATGGCTTGATTGCGGCATTAAAATTCAAAGCGATACCGTTGGCAGTGTCAGCCTTCACCTGCGCAATCGTTGCCTCTCTTAGTTGAACATCAAAATTATCGCCGCTCATGTTTGCCGACCATCGGAAATTTTGCGTGGTAATCTCTTTGTCGATCAGCACAGCAGCAGTGCTTTTCTGTGCAGTAAAGTCATATTCGACCTGAACTGCTGAAGTATTTGGAATGCTTCCTTTAATCGAGTGCGGCGCGATTGAGACGTCGAAATCCGTCCCTTTTAATTCCGCTCGTCCACTGAAGTTAACAGACGGAGAATCGCTAGTATCCAACGTTTTTGAAATCTCCAGCTTGTCTATGTGGACTGTCGCTTCTTTGGTGGTGACAACGGTTTTGTCTCCTGACGTTTTCAGAACGTTTTTCGCGTCTTCCGGCGCGGTTTTGTTCAGCGCGACAGATTTGAAGGCGCAGTTCGATGCACTGAGGATGCATGCGTTTTTTTCGTCAGTCAATGTGGTGATTTTGAGTTTTCCTTCATCGCAGTCAATGTTAGATGCAAACTGGATTTTGCCGTTTGCGATTCCGCCGGTCATGCCTCTGGACGTGAAGTTTGTGTTTTTGCTTAAATTGAAATCGACGAACAACATGCCCGCGTATTTCTTCTTCGATGCGACGACAACATCGGTAAGTTTGATAAATGAGCCTTTACCGATATCCGCACTGCAACCAGCAAAGTCGAAGATTGAACCTTCCTTCAAATCAAGTCGGGCTTGTTTGATGTCGAGCGCGGATGGCAGGTCTGCGAGTGGCGAATTTTTGGCATCATCGGAGTGATGCTGCTGCAATGCGTTTATCAGTGCGGCAAACAAGGCGCGAGCAATATCCATCTCGATTGTAGCTTTGCCGTTAAGCATCTCGACTCGCGTGGGTAGCGGGACGTTGTCCAACTTTATTTCTTTATTGAGAGTCAAAACGCCCTTTGCAAGACTGGTATCGATCGCGGGCTTTCCATCAAATCCGATAGAGGCTTCGAGTTCGAAGGTGGTGCCCTCTTCCACTACAATTGTTTTATTCTTGAATTGGTACTTTCCGGCTCTGAGTGAACCACTTCCTTTGAGGGTGAGCAAATCGCAAACCGAGACGATTTTTTGAAATAACGGATCGGTTATGGCTACTGTAATTCGCGCGTCCAACGTCGCAGTCTGCTTGGGCATCGAGGAGCAGGCGGTTAAGGAAACCGGCGCCAGCAAAATGCTCGCTGCCGTTAGCAGATGAATGACACTCTTAGGCGTTTTCGACCGATGCAAGTATTTGTCCGCTCAAACAACGGACGCGATCATATCAGTTCGTCATGCCAAGCGTTTTAGCAGGTGCATCATGCAGCAATCGAGTCGTCATCAGCGTGCTTTTTCTGCGTTTGCATCAACGATTCGTCTTCTTCAAAAGTTGAGGCTGATTCCTCTTCGATTGTTTGGATGGAATCCATAAATGAATTGATGAAGTCGCAGATCACTGCAGGTTGGCTATAAGGCAATCCGTGAGCGGCTTTTGGCATGCCGACTCGATGGGTCGTTCGGGCTACACGCTCGATCTTCTCCATAAATGGTGCGGAATAAAATGGATCGTGCTCGCCATGGATTACGAGAGTTGGAATTTGAACATTTTCCAGGCGTTCGTGAAACGGATAGAGTCCAATCCCTGCGAGCATTTTCGCTACGCGCAAAGGACCCATTCGAATGAATGATTCGTTGAGTACATCCATAACAAGTTTAAAGGGCTCGTGAGGTGCGTCTAGCGACAGTCCCTTGATGCCCTGGAGCGGTGTCTGTCCGGGCAAGGGTCCGACGAAAACTAATGCGCGAGGGGCAATGTCACGATTGGCAAGCTCTACCGCGATGTGCGCGCCATATGAGCCGCCTACAAGAATCGGATTCTCGACATTCAGTTGTTGTAGAGCTTCGATGATGGTGTCGGCGTTATCTCCAATGGTTAGAGGTCTTGGTGGATTGTCGCTCTTACCATTTCCAATCAAGTCCGGAATGAAGACATTATGCTTGAGCGCAAGATACCTTGCCGTAGGTAGCATGAATTCTGAGTTTACGACAAGTCCGTGAATTAATACGATGTTCGTCTTTGCGGCGTCCGGTGTCTTTGACACCATATGCAGTGCACCAAATTTTGTTTGCAAAAAGCGGTGATCAAAGTAATTATCAGATTCCATAGCAACTTAGCCTCGTCGGGGCATACACAAACGCCGGTCCATTAATCGCTGAATCGAATCTCGTAAATATGCGAACCTCCTCTTCATAGCACGACTCTTCAATAGTCTTGCACTTACTTTTTCGCTAATATTGTGCGACAAGAAGTGCGCATGGACTCACCGAGTTCATGCGCCTCTTCTGTTTTCTCCGTTCCAAAAATCAATAGAGCACCGGGAGGCGAAAGTTTCGACTACCTGTCTTGAGCGTCATGCTTTTGGTTGTAGATATTTTGACTCATCTGATCTTGATACGCATCGAGCTTTCTGCGTTCTTTGAACGTCAGGCCGTCCTGGCGCATCTCTGCTTCCTTCACCGCAAAGCGTCCTTGTTGAGCCTCAAGTCTTCCGGCTTCGCGGCCTGTTAGCTCACCGCTTTGAATACCTTGAGAGATTCGTTGGTCCTGATTTCTCTGATTTTGATTGACGTTGTAGTACTGACCGTTGTGATGATTGTTGCCGCTGTTCCAGCGGTTCTGCGCATCATGCTTCTGGTTGTAGATGTTTTGGCTGATTTGATTTTGCTCGCGTTCCAGTCGGGCGCGCTCACTGTTACTCAGTCCGTTGCCGCTGGCTCGGAATCGAGCTTCCTGACGATTTAGCTTGTTTTCCTGGCGATTGAGTCGATGGGCTTCACGAGCGTTAAGTGAACCGTTTCCAATTCCACTCTGTATTCGATTTTGCTGGAAGCCCTGTCGTTTGTTGACCCCATACTTCCATGCGAAAGCAGGCTGTACATCAGCGGTTACGGCTGCTGCCACAAGGGCCAGCGATAAAGTTGCGAGAATCTTGTGATTCATAAAAAACTCCTTTCCCTAGTTTTCGGACCTCTACTAACAAGGACGAAGCTTCAGATCAAAAAGTTCAATTGGTTAAAATGAATTCAATCTCATTTTGCGGGGTGGCAGTTGAATCAAGCGCAGTTGCCCATTTTGGAGTCCAGGTTTTTATTCGGAGATAGGAATTCGAATATTCTGCACTTTTATAAGGATGCGAATGCAAGGGTGCGAAACACCTATTGCGATCACACTCTAATCACGTTTAGAGTTTCAATTTATCTGGTTGATCGCGCTCCGTGCGGAGTTTGCCATTGCTGGATGCCCTGTGGATGCAAACTTCGTTGCTGTTTCTTCCAGAAGCATCTTTAAACTGGCGATTTCTTCGCTGCGTTGCGTCGGATCTTTTGGAATAAATTTATTGAATTCTGCGATGCCTTCATCCGGTTTTGACAAAGCGCAAAGTAAAAGACCTTTCGCGAGACTGGCTCTAATATTGGCTTGAGGGCTGGAACGAGCTGCCTTGTCGTAAGTTTGCAGCGCATCGTCGAAGCGACCAAGCACTTCAAGACAGTTTCCTTTAACGAACAAACCTTCAAGGCTTTTCGGTTCGCGTTTCAAATATTCATTCACTGCATCGAGCGCTTCGACAGCTCTTCCCATGTTGAGTAGCACAGATGCCTTGACGAAACCTGTAAATGGGTAACTGTTGTTGGTATCGTATTTGATGGCACGGTCAGCCGTTTCCAGTGCTCGCAAATTTTCACCCATCTCAGCAAGACACGCCGAAGAAATGGCTAAAGACTGCGGATTTTCCGGATCGATTTCTATTGCGCGTTGTGCGGATGCAAGAGCCTCGTCTCGTCTACCGAGACTCAGTAGCGAAGTTGCTCTTGCGACGAGTATGCGCGAGTCCTCTTTGCTCTCGAGCGCTTTATCGTACAGGGCGAGCGCTTCTGCATACTTCTTATCCTTCATCAGTTGATCTGCTTTTTCAGCAGGCGATGCCATTTTTGCCTTCAAGATCCAGGCAACAATGATTAATCCGATAAGCGGCATCGAGTTGTCTGTTAGAGCGTTTATGCCTCCCTGTGCGGCATGCAAGTCGACACCGACAAACTCTGCCGTTGCTGCTGAAAGAATTCTGAGCCCGCGTCCGAATGCTGGGAAGTACAGAAACAGAGCCATCAACAAAAAGAAAAACGCGTTTGACAGTTCTCTTGCCTTGCGTCGCGCGGCTTCCGGAAGCCATGGTTCCAGAATTCCAAATCCATCTAATGGAGGAAGTGGAGCTAAGTTCAGGTAGAAAACAATAATTTCCAAATAAATCAAAGCATTAGTTGCTTTGTATATAACGTCGAATAGATGACGATCATCAATAATGTGCTTCAGCTCAGGCAGAAAAACACTGAACGCGATCAGATAGATTGTGAAAAGAAGCGTGAAAAGCGGACCTGCAAAGCTGACTAGAGATTGCTTCAGTCTGCTCTTAATTCGTGACGTATTGATCTGAACGGCGGCACCAGGCAGTGGAATTCCGCCCAGCATCAGCGCGATGACTGGAATTATCAATGTGGTCATCGAGTGAAAGTAAACGATTGGGTTTAATGTCAGATACCCTTTATCTTTTACTGACTTATCTCCAGCCCAGTAAGCGGTCACCGCGTGTCCGTACTCATGAAAGCACGTCGAGAAAATCCATATTGTGATTATTACTAGGGCGAGATCCATTCTCGTTACTTGCCGACGCAGAGCCTGACGACGGCATCCACGACCTGGTCGATGGTCAGATTGTCGGTAATGATAGCGATTGCATCATCTGCTTGTTTCAACGGTGAATCTGCGCGTGTTGAGTCGCGATTGTCGCGTTCTGCAATTGCGGTGACCAGTTGATCGTAATCAGGATTCTCGCCGAGTGCCTGCTGGTCTTTCATGCGGCGACGAGCGCGCACATCGGCGGACGCGGTTAGATAGATTTTGATATCAGCATCAGGCATGACGACCGTGCCGATGTCTCTTCCGTCGAGCACAACACCACCGCGTTTCGCGAGTTCCTTTTGCTGTGCCACCATAACTTTTCTCAAGGGGGAGTGGGCGGACACAGGGCTCACCAGATCGCTTATTTCATGCGAGCGAATGGCTTGGGTGACCTCATCATCGTTTACGAACACGCGCACACGGTTGCCCGTGCTGTCGTTGCCTGGTTCCAATCGAATGACCGCATTGCTGGCGGCTTTAGCGATGGCTTCGCCGTCGTTGACGTCGATGCGGTTTTTAACGGCGAGCCAGGTCGCGGCGCGATACATGGCGCCTGTGTCGATGTACAAAAGTTCGAGGCGTTTGGCAATCAGCTGTGCCACAGTCGATTTGCCCGCACCTGCGGGTCCGTCGATGGCAATTCTCAAAGTTTTGACTGCACTGTTATCTGCTTCATCAGTGCGTTTTGCTGTTTCCATAATCATTCGGATTGCCTCGCTGTGACATGCAAAAACGGTTGACGCATCATCATACGCCCACCGTTTTGGCTGTCTATATTATGAACTACCGGACTTGATTTCTTTGCAAGAAAGAGTTGAGCCAGTCAAAAAATGAAACGGGTTTAGGAACATCCTCTCCCGCCTTTGCTTGTGCTTCTGCCAGTGGCATACCCGATTCAACTCGATGAATTATGTCAAGGACTTCATAATCAGCGGGGAATCGTCCCAGTGCTTTCTTTGAAAAAATCAGTGTGTCATTGTCTTCGACTTCGAAAACTCCACCCGAGGACTGTATTAGCTTAGTCGACTCGTTGAGCTTCGATTCTAGTTCTGCCGCCAACCTGACGGCATAATTCTTGTATCCTCAGGCTCCACAATATGTGATTGTGAACCTTGTTCCTTTGCTTCCCATAAAATCTCCTTTTAGTCCGGAGCACATACATAAAGTAGCACGGCTCAGCGGTTCTGCATCATTTAGAGATTCCAGTGCTTAACGATCGACTGCTTAAAACCGCCAAACTTGCCTGGTTTAGGGATATGGCACATGTAGCAGTCTGTTCGTTTCTTTGGGAACTTAGAGCGTATGTGACAGTCTCCCTAACATCGGTTGGGCCTCGTTTAACCAGGAGTTTTGTAAGTGGCGAGAATTGCTCAGAGCAAAACAAATCGACAAATAGCTGACAAGATTTTGGAAATTCTTTCGGAGAGAAACGAGGGGACAACAATCTGCCCATCCGAAGTTGCGCGGGCTTTAGAGAAAGATGACTGGCGCGATCTAATGGATCAGGTTCGAACCGTTGCGGACGATTTAAGAGAGAAGAAAAAGATTCAAATCACTCAACGCGGCAAACCGATTGCGTCTGCCGTAGAAGCCCGTGGACCAATTCGACTGAGACTGACCAGGTGAACTAGAGAAAAGAACTTCGAAACGAGGTGACCGAGATGAAGGAATTGAAAAAAGGCGACCATGTGTCATGGCAGACTTCGCAGGGTAAAACTCGCGGCAAAATTGTTCGCAAATTGACTGAACCGATGGAGATCAAAGGCCTTCACGTCGCCGCATCATCCGAAAATCCGGAGTACCTGGTTAAGAGCGCGAAGACTGGCAAGAGAGCCGCACACAAGCCCTCTGCGTTAACGAAGGAAAAGTAATCTACTCTACTTCGAGCGATTTTGTGAGGTATTGGTGAAACGCATGGACACCTGTTTCCCACGCCTTCGAATATCGTCCGCGATCGTAGAGACGTGAGCGCACACCTTTTTGAACGGCTTCCACAACCACTTCGTCTTCCATCTCAGTTTGATTGATGTCGTCGGGCGAGTACTGTGCCATTCGCGATTCGTCCCAGATGTAGGTGAGGAAGCGAATTGTTGTTTTGTCATGACCTTGTGGCAAAACGAGGTTGATCGACAAACCCCATGGATAGAAGTTCCACATCATGTTTGGAAACAGAAAATAATAGTAGGCGGCGATTGATTGTCCATACTCGGGAGAGTCTTTCGGTAAGTCAAACGCGTCTTCCGGCCTGTTGGCACCACCGATTTGCAGAGTTGCATACGGCAGAATTTCAGTGGTGTAATTTTTTGCGTCGATTACTTCGGACAATCCCGGATGCACAAATGGCAGATGCAATCCTTCCAGATAGTTGTCGCAATACAGCGCCCAGTTTGCATCTACATGATAGTCGCGAGAATGTTCTGCTGAAAAAACTGATTTATCGAGCGGCAAAAAACCAGTTCGCTTTCTCATGTCGCCGACAAGATCTTCGAACGAAAATCCTGGTGCTATCGAAGCGAAGATAAACTTGCCGAATGTCTCTAGTGGAACGGACGGAAGATTGTCTGATGGTGCGGGGAAGTTGCATACATCTTCGAACCCAGGTGCGGTCACGAATTGTCCGTCGAGTGAAAATCTTCTGCCGTGATAGCGACAGCGAATTTGTTTCTGCTGGCAGTGCGATGCGACGAGCACTGCGCCTCGGTGCGTGCAGACATTAGACAGGCAGTGTAGTTTGTTGTCTTCGTCGCGTGTGAGCATGAGCGGCTCGTTGAGCCCGCCTTCACCGCACATCCAGCTATAGATTTGACCAGGTTCTTTGACGTTGTCCACGTCGGTGGCAAACTGCCAGCTTCGGGCGAAGATGCGCTCCAGGGCGAGCTTGTAGATTTCAGGATCGTTGTAGTATCGCGACGGAATAGTCGCGGCTTTCTCAACGTCGTTATCGATTACGTCATTGGAAAGGCGCGGTTTGAGTGTCATCTCAGATCCTCCGGAGAGACTGGCAAGAAAAGATCCCAATCGGAAAATAGTATCAGAAGGGACCCGTCTGGTCAGTGTGGAGGGTCACAGACGTGTACAAACATATCGTCGATGATTGCGGAGGACCAGCGTTAAAGTGGTGACACCTTCAATCCCTGTTCCCTGCTGAAGCTAACCTACGGCGCTTTGCGGAATATTTTTTTCCACCAGGGCAATGCCAAAAACTCTTGATATTGACGGCGGTGCTCTTGCATCGTTCTAGTTACTTCCAGTAACTCTTCTTTCAACGTTGCCGTTTGCGATGATTTCATTTCAAGGAGTCGCATTGAACTCTGCATCTCGGCCATAACACGCAGGTCTTCCAGGTGCATGCGCCTCTCTTCGGAGAGTTCTTTGCGTGCTTCAGCGAGTTCGCGAAGCAGTAACTCAACATCGTCGGAGCGATCGATAACGATAGTGGGATACTCCATCGTCGTATCGATTGCGTATTCCGCAGCTTTCGCCAATTCAGTCTTGGCGCGCTTTCCGGCTGTTTGAAGGAGGTTGTTGAACGAGAATCCGAAGAGGCTATCGTTGTCGAGAAGACCAGGTGAGTCCTCTGTGCGAGCCACCGTAGTTCGCGGGCTCGGTGGTGGAGCGCTGCTGGATTCAGGTTTTTGCGAGCTCTTGCTAGTCATGTCTTCCGTCCTTGGTGCGCGGACTTTCGAGTGTCTTACTCTGAAATTCGGTGGAGGGATAATTCGCCATTCGTCCTGACCATCGATCTTCATCTTCCGCGCTTTCCAGCCTTCAGGAAGGCGATTTCCCCATTTGCCGGAGATGCCGCGCTCGATAGCGCGAATGGATTTGCCTAAAATCGCTGCGGCTTCATCGATTGTCAGAGCTGGTCGTGGAACGTCGTAAACCAGTACTGGACCCTCGCCTTCGCCCCATTCGTTGTCACCATATTCGGTGTCGGCTTCTTCCGTGTCGATCGGGTCATGTTCGATTTCGGTGGCGGTTTTCAATTCAACTTCAATGTCATCACATTCGGTATCACTCGCTTCTGCGGTGATTGTTTTCTCGAGTTTCTCAGACTTAGAATCTGGGGCGAATGACACGGTGGCTTCGACATCCAACGCTCGGTCAAAGTCGATTTCGTCTTGAACAGCTGTGGCAAAATTCGTGTCTGGTTGTAGGTCTTTCATTGTCTTTTCGCCCGAAACATCGATACAGAGTCACTCATATTATTGATATCTACTTGGCTTTTTTACAAATTATTTGAATGAAAGACTTTACTGACATCTTGGCAAAAAGCCCAAGACACTGATGTTTTCGACGAATTGCATTTGCCCAGTTCATATTAATGTTAAGTGAGTAACCTGAGCGCCTGCAAGTGCCTCTATAGTTAGTCGTCCTCTTGAACTCCAAACTATTCACAAAAAAAGAGGGCGACTTTGACGCCGCCCTCCTGAGTTTTTTTTGCGAACTGAATTTACTTCAGGCGCTTCTCGACTGCATCCCAGTCAATGTTGTTCATGAATGCTTCAACATACTTAGGACGCTCAGCCGGCTTGTAATCTCTGAACCAGGCATGCTCCCACACGTCCATGACGAGTAGTGGGACGAATCCGGCAACGTTGCCTTCTTCGTGCAGGGTGATCCAGTGATTGGAAAGCGTGTTTTGTTCTGGATCGAGATACAGAACAACCCAGCCAACGCCTCTGGCAGCGCCGAGTTTTTGGAAATCGTTTTTCCAAACGTCGATGCTCGAGTAGGTTTCCGTGATCAATTTAGCGAGCTTGCTCGATTCTTTGAGTTCGGAACCACCTGGCTTCATGTTGCCGAAGTAGTATTCATGCAGCTTCATGCCGTTGTACTCGAAGCCGTAGCGGCGCTTCAATTCAGAATATTCCGGGGTTCCGGCTTTGCCGGCTTCTGTCAGTTCAATCACCTTCTCGTTGAGAGTGTTGGTGTTGGTGACGTAGCCGTTGTACAACGCGAAATGGATTTCTAGAGTTTCGTCGGATATGCCGGCCAGTCCTTTCAGATGTGAAAAGTCTTTGGCAACATATTTTTTGTACGCAATTTTGTTTTGTACTGTCATTGGTCATCTCCTATGCAACACAGTAAATGGCAGGCTCTGCGCAGCTCGCCAACTTGTGTTGAGTCGTTATTTTTAGCACGAATAACTTCTCAAGAAGCGGATTTACAGATTAAACGCTAACGGGAGTCGTATAAGTTTTCGGCGCACGGATGAGTCTGAGTACGGCTTTTCGTCGCAAAGAAGCAGACGGCAGCGGAGACTTTTCTTGTTGTTAAACATCGACCGCTCGCGGGAGCCTTAGCGAGAGTCTTTTCATGAAACCGTCAAAAGCTGCTCGAACTAAGGCATTAAATCAGCGAGACGTTTTTTGCCGCCACCGCCGCCTTTTTTCTTTTTGCCACCACTTTTTTCGTCATCATCTTCGTCACCGTCCTCTTCGGATGGAGCCTCTGCAGAAGCAGCGGCGGAAGGCGGTTCGTCAAAAGCTTCTGGAGGTGACTGCAAAAGCATGTTGCTCACTTCAATGATTGGCACATCCGAAGTGGCTGTAGAACTGTCTGGCGATGGTGACAAAGCTTGGTGTTCGCCACTTTGTCGTACGTTTTGAAACTGACCACTTGCTGTTTGATTGAAACCTTGATGTTGAGCGACTTGTTGATACTGACCACTCGCCGACGGATCGGGCACTTGCGGTTGAGCGACTTGTTGATATTGTCCACTCGCTGCCGGGTCGACTTGCTGATACTGACCGCTTGCTGCCGGATCGATTGCTTGATGCTGCCCGGTTTGTTGCACCGGATGTTGTCCGGTCGCCGAGTCCAGGCGAAATTGCCCAGTCCCGATTGAGTCGACCGACGATGCGTACGGTTGATTCAGCGCTGCATGTTCGCCGCTTGTAGTCTGGGGTTGCGCGGTCCGATTGAGGTGGCTGACCGCAGCCGGAGGAATCGTTTCTTGAAGATTGCTATGCCAACCGAGACTCTTAAATGCTTGCTCGACAGAGCAGTTTCGGTTTTGGCACAAACCCATGGCAAGAATGGCTTGTTCTGCTTTTAGAACACCTTTGGAAACCATCTCGTTAAGCCGCGCTGCGGATGCCAGCGAGTTTTGATCGATCGATCCGGTGAGCAGAAGCATTCTGCCCATAAGTTCCGTATCGCGCGAACCAAGCTTCAACGCTTCTTCTATGTCTTTGGCTGTAATCAAGCCTGCTAACTGCAAAAATTGATACAACGGTAAAGCGTTGGCGGAAGCCGCTTTCGGTGGTTCTAATTTTTGAATTGCTTCGTCGATGGACAGCCCTTTGCTGTGGACCATCGATAAAACTTCGCCGCACTGATCTTTTTTGATCTTGCCTTCGGTGACCATTTTTTGAACAGCTAAAGCGGCTTCCAGTGCCGGCTCCGTCACCATCTTATGCTCGACGAGCACCTGACCGATTGGCTTGCTTTCTGTCAAACCAAGTTCTACCGCTTGCATCAGATTGTCCTGATTGAGCAGGTTGGCCAGTACCAGAAGTTCGCCGAGGCGCACAGTGTCTTGAACAGGCATCTGCAGCACTCCGCTGAGAGACTGTTCGATCGAGATCTGTCTTTCGTGACACGCGCGAACTCCCTGGATTGCGAGTTCTCGCTGAATCTTATTGTCGCGAATCAAAATTTGAGCGTTGAGAGCAGCAGCCAAAAGGGATTCCGACATGAAGCCCATGGCGACGAGCACTCGGCCCAATGGCAAGCCACTCATCTGGCATTGATTCAATCCCTGCTCCAACTGTTCTTGCGTAATCAGTCCGGCTTCGGTGAGCAAGCCCCCGAGCTTGTTTGTCGCGCTGTTGGTTTTGTCCTTCCAGCCTTGTTTTCCAAGAGCATCGTCGAGAGAAATATTTTCTTTTGCGCAAAGTTGCAATGCGGCGATGGCGCTGTCGATGTCAATGACTCCGTCTTTGAGCATGGATTGAGCCTGTACCGCAGCTTGCAAACTAGGTTCGCTGATGAATTCCGCCATGATCAGCACGCGACCAACAGGTAGCGATTGCTGTTTTGCTATCAGCATCCCCTCACGAAGGTCTTCCGGCCTCAAAAGTCCTGCTCTGGTAAGCAAGTCTCCCAGTCGAATTTGCTCAGTCATGGACTCCCCGCACTACTATTAATCGGTTTTCATCCGCCAGTTCTATATGTTACCCCATTTGGTTCTTATTGATAACGTGAACAAGCGTCTATCTTGATGTTCTAACAGAAGACTGGCGCGTGTGCTCGTTTTAACCGGTAGTTGGCAAGAACTACGAATGCATTTTACGCGGTTGCAAACGTGCTGCGTCTTCGTTATGAACAGCCATTCGGTATCGCAGGTGGTGGCATAAAATAGCAATAAAAAGAAAAGGGCCGGGCGCGAAGCCCGGCCGCTTTAGTATTTCCACTTGATGTTCCGCCCACGAAGGTGCGGTAACTAGCCCGTAATATGGGTTTATCGTTATTGTGGTGTTCAATTGTTGGTTAAGTCGAGGACTCTTCCTCCAGAAATAACGGAACCAACAAGGTATTAATACCCTCGCTTATCGGACTCTTAAACGTAATAATCGCAACGTTTTTCGTCGTTGTTAGGCGGAATACAAAAACTTGATAGAATGTTGCGCACATAACACAAATTGGCGCTCAGTCGGTTGGTTTTGCGGTGCATCCGACCAACTCGTCGGTCGACATTGCCATTAAGGTTCTGGTTTCACGTTTGTCGGCGGCTGGTCCAACTGGCGAAAAGCCTTTCTGGTGGTCGATTTGGAGACCGCGAGGGGAACCTTACGTATGTACACGCGTTCGGGCTGGTGTTATAAAAACGGCAGGAATCAGCAAAGAGAAGGTTGTTGATTAAAGCGGCGGTAACGATGGATCAAGTTCTCTTATCTTTGAAAAAACGGATTTTAGTGCCGGCCGTTATTCTGGTCGGCTTGTGCGCTTGGCTGATCCTGTGCCACGCACACTATAAGAGCTATTGGTTCGGAACCATCTATCGCGTCCAAACCACCGACTTTAATCTCTTGCACCATGTGCTTCCGCAGACACTCTCGCAGATGATAATCGCCGGCAGAAGTGATCTTATTCAGGAAACGCTCGACAGCAGTTTCGGTCTCTTCGGGCTGGTAATCACCGATCCATCCGGAAAAACGGTCCTTTGGAAAACCGGCAAAGTCTATCATCGCGAATCATGGCACCATAAGGCGACACCGGAACTGCTGAGTTCTGAAGTCGAACCATTCGATTTGCTCACCAATCCCGTGGAATTAGAACCTGTATATGCACACCTGACCCCACGATCTATGAAGGCAAAACAGCTTCGTAAGCCAAAAGGCGAAGTGCTCGGTCGCTTGTATTACTTGCGCGCGGACCCGCCACCGTTTTGGACTGATATGAAGAGCTTCGTCGCAGGCGGTTTCTGGGAAATTTCCGGAGCGAAGCGTGGATATCTGTATGTCACGATCAGTGTAGTCGCGTTTTCCATGGTCGTACTTCTAGTATTCTGGCTCAGACGGCGCAGCATAGAGCTCAAGCAGAATGAGTTGGAACACGCCGAGCGCGAACTCGAGATTCGTAAAAAGGCTCTCGAACACCTTTCCAACGAACTGGCTTCGCAAAAATCTAGAAAAGCCTGGTTGGAGAAAGAGGCGGATCAAGCTTATAGACGGGCTGTCGGGCTGAAGAAATCGCTTGAAAAACTACGCGATTCAATACTTGGTCTGCCGGCTGACGATGGATCCAGAAATCGCAATGAACCGCTGCGAGTACGTCCGCCGACCAATCCATCCAGTTCAATTCTCGACGAAATCGAGTCGCTATTACCGGCTTTGAATGAGAACGCCAAAGTTTTAAGGCACCAGGCAGGCGTCTTACATGACTACTGCGCCACCCTGGAGAACCGTCAGCAGGAGATGCAACGAATAGTCGACCATGCCTACAGCCAGACCATGACAGGCGCCAACATGGCTCCGTCTGCCCCCGTCGCCCAACAACAAGGCGCACAAGCTGAATGGATGGACATGAGACCACGATAGAGCGGCGAAGAGACCAATTTTAAATTTGAATCTGCGACTATTGCAGGGTTTTCGGACTTATTAATGATAAATACAACGTCCCGAGTTCCCCACGACTTGCCAGGTCGTGCTAAGCTAATCTACTGGGAAGATGTATGCGCCCCGTTGACCTGCCCGTCAAATCAGACGGTCATTGGTGTTGGTTTATTAGCGCTTTTTGAAGTCCATTCTCGCCCAAGGATCGAATCACAGTCCATAAATGAAGCCTGTTTCGACTAACAAGAAAATTCTTTCGCTTTCAGCTGTCCAGGATGCAAGCAGTGAGCCAGTTTACAGGCGCGGCGTGCAGTACTATCGGCGCAAAAAAGTTCTCAAGTACGAAGAGAATGAAGACGGCGGCTCAATCGTTGCTCTTGTAATCGGCTCGGAGCCACAACCTTATCGCGTCGAAGTGACGATCGACGATGACCACGGTTTTAAAGCAACTTGCTCCTGCCCATATTTCGAAGAAGTTTGTAAGCACTCGGTCGCGGTGTTGCTCACCAATATTGCTCGCACACAGCCTGGTGTGCGCTTTGACCTACAGGATGGAGATCGGCGTAGCGGTCCTCAGGAAAAAGTTCCGAAGGCCAAAGATTTCCTTGACGATCCTGGTGCCGAAGGCACAGTCGCTGATGACACCAAGGATTTTGAAATCGGCATTTTAGTTTTGGAAAAACCTCTGGCGTTGATCCTCGGCGTTTTGCCTGATGAAGTCAAAGGTAAAGTCAACATCCTGAAGGTCCCGCCACAAGTCGTCGACTTAATGGAACCTGAATCCCGTGTCTGGAAATTGACAAAGTATTTGACCTCGCTTCCCCAGACGACGAAGGGAACTGCAGGCGGTCACCGCATTCCGCGTTTTGACGAGGGTACTGTGATCGGTCACCTTAGCCTTTGTGCGAAGGTAATCAATGCTACTGAAGAACATGAAGAGATCAAATTCTCCGACACGCCACTGACACCGCGGGCAGTGCTCTCGGAAACTGAAAATGGCGAGTTGTGTTTTAAACTCGAAGGTCTGGATGCCGATGAGAAACCAATCGAGAATCCGGTGTTCTTCATGGGACCACAAAGCTGGATTCTGGCAAAAAATGTTTTCTATCCGATAGAGCTTGGTGCTTTGCACAAGCTTTTTCAGTATTTTGACAGCTATGGCGAGATGACTATCAAGCTTGAGCTTGTTCCTAAATTCCTGACTGAACTGCCTGTTTTGCGTAAGCGCATGGCTGTGAGACTGGATGAAACATCCGCTCCATTCCCAATTGCCATCACTGAGCCACCCAAGGTGGTAATAAATTTAAACGAGAAAAAAGGCGCTGCGGTAATGAACGCGGACAACGAAGCCGCGCTGGAAGTCGCTCTGGGCTTCGGTTATGGCAATCTCGTTCTGCCGTCTCGCGATGAAACCAGCGCAGTCGAATCGGAAAAATATACCCGCACAATCTCAGAATCCGGGCAGAGTGTCTGGGTTAAACGCCTCTGGGAAGAAGAGAGTCAGGTTCGACTTTTCTTGACCAATTTGCAGCCCGCTCGGGCAGTTGTCGATCGTTTCTTCTTCGAAGGTGAGCCAGCCCTTGAGACGTTGTTCTACTTCCTTTCGGAACAGTGCAACGAATGGGAAATCAACGGCTGGGAGAATCTGAAAAAGTACAGAGTGCGCAGAGCGCCTCTTCTCGTTAAAGCATTTCTGTCGCTCAAAAAGGACTCGTTCAAATTCGACTGCGACCTGCGTTGCACCTCTGACGGTGAGACTGTTGAGTTGGAACGTGTGTTGCCATGCTTGTTCCGCAACAAAGGATTCCTTGATGTCGGCAACGGTGAATTCGTCAGAATTCCGACCGCGACACTTCTGAGTCTAATGAAGGCGATTGGTCAAACGGCTGATGGTTTCAGACCACTTTACCAGGCGCTGTCAGTGCTTCACGCTCTCGACACTCACGAAATCGAAGTCGAATGCGACGAAGGATTCGACAACTTCATCTACAAAATTCATCACTTCCAGGAACTCGAACCGCTTAAACTTCCGGCTGATTTCAAAGGCTCGCTACGCGAGTATCAGAAGGAAGGAACTAATTGGCTGGCGTTCTTGCGAGAATATGGATTGTCCGGCATTCTTGCAGACGACATGGGTCTTGGTAAAACAATTCAAGCGCTTGCGCTATTGCTGAGCCACCACAAAGGTCCTAACGGTGATGGTGAACGAAAAGCGCCATCGCTGGTGGTAGCACCGACATCAGTCGTCTATAACTGGAAGAGCGAAGCGAAGAAGTTTACACCTGGCTTAAACACAGCGCTGTTCCTGGGCAGAGACAGAAACGAAATTCTTGTAAAACTGCTCAAAGACGGCGGCAAAAAGCCTGATGTGGTCTTCACCACATACGGTATCATCAGGCGCGATTGGGAAGAACTCAAGAAAGTACAATTTGAATTCTTGATTCTCGACGAAGCTCAGAACATCAAGAACCCCGAGTCCGTCGGCGCGATTGCCACGAAGAGTTTGAATGCGTTTCACCGTCTGGCTCTATCCGGTACGCCGGTTGAAAACCGCTTGAAGGAACTCTGGTCCTTGTTTGATTTCCTGATGCCCGAGTTTCTCGGTCAGTACAAAGAGTTCAATGAAACATTCGAGCGTCCGATTGAACTTGGCGTAGACGGCGCTGGATTGAAACTCAGAAAGATCGTTCATCCGTTCGTTCTTCGACGTCTGAAGAGTCAAGTCGAAAAAGATTTGCCGGAAAAAACAGATATCATTCACCTGTGCGAATTCGACGACGAGCAACGCTCACTCTATCTCGACGTTCTCGACGAATGCCGCGCCAAAGTGTTCAACGAGATCAAGAGTCGCGGTATCAAGCGTTCGCAGATTTCGGTGCTGGCTGCATTGCTTCGACTCAGACAAGTTTGTTGCGATCCACGCCTGTTGAAAAATCGCGAAGTCGACACCAAAATGGCATCCGCCAAATTGGAAACGCTCCTCCACATGGTGGACGAGATTGTGGATGAAGGGCACAAGATCCTCATATTCAGCCAGTTTGTCGAGATGCTGAGTTTGGTCCGCAAAGAATTCGATAAGAGTGGTTTGGTCTACGAGTACATCGATGGTCAAACTCCTGCAAAAGATCGTCTCGATAAGGTCAACAAATTCAACGGCGATCCAAACATCCCAGTGTTCTTGATCAGCTTGAAAGCCGGCGGTACGGGTTTAAACCTGACCGGTGCGGATTACGTTATCCACTACGATCCATGGTGGAACCCCGCGGTAGAAAACCAGGCCACAGACCGAGCTCACCGTATCGGACAGACTCGCCACGTGTTCAATTACAAACTGATCACGCGCGGCACCGTCGAAGAAAAGATTCTTGGACTACAACAGAAGAAGAAAGAACTAGCAGATCTAGTCATCGGCGGCGACGAGAGCGTCGCTAAAGAACTGACGCAAGAAGATCTGGAATTCCTCTTCTCGTTCTAACGTGAATTTCAAAACAAGACGCCTCGGCAAGCGCCATGTACGGCGCATGTACGGATGTCTTGAACGAACGCCACTGCGCCATGTGCGAACGCAATGTGCGGGTGCCATGAACAGGCGCCATGAACGAACGCACGTGCGCCCTGAGCCGACGTCTCGTAGGGGCGCTTTGTAAGCGCCCAGGCTGCTACCTTCTCTCACAGGAGCGTCTACGAAGAGACCTGCATCTCCTGAATTTTCTTAGTCGCGGCGCAGTGTTCTTCAGTTACATAGCTAATATCGACACCCTGCCAGAGTTTCTTGTAATCGATCATTAGTGCAAACCATAGTGCGAATTCGCTGCGTGTGATTGCTTCTTCCGGCGCTGACTCGACGTGCTCAGGCGAGAGCACTTCTATGAATACGTTTCGATGATTTGGCAAGCGAAGAAGCGGATTCTTTGCCATCTTCGAGAGCTCACCGATTGTTAGATAATCGTCAGGACGAACCTGACCCTGCGCGCCAGTTTCAAAAATTCCCTTTGACGCGCACAATGCCAAACCTTCGTATCCGGGTTCATCAACCTCGACATCGGAGATTGAAACCTTCGAGAAGCGCGTGTTCGGAAAGACCGCTTTAATTAGTCCGGCAACCTCTCTTCGTGTCATTGGCGCGTCAGGAACGAAACTCAAGTGTTCTTTTGACCCCGGCATCAGACCTGAAATCGCGAGCATCTGAATCTCCAGAAATTGCTCATGCCAGGTCGGTATGTCGTCGAACCAGTACAACGGAGAACCTGATTCGATAAGGAACTTTTGCAATGCGAACGTCAGCTCTTTGTCGTCGAAAAATTTCTTCAGCGGACGTTTTTTATCCAGCGAAAGTCGCGACAAGGCACCACAGGCAGTGCCAATCGCCCACTCGATTGGATGCAGTCGATACGCCCCATTTGCAATGTGCGTGACTCCAATGTTTTTGCAGGCTGCAAGCAGGTTTTCGCAATCCTTCGGAATCAGCGACCCGAGCGGGACTTGAAACGGTTTCGTTCCCTGCGCGGCGCCCGCGATTTGTTTTCCATGAATATCAATCGGGTATTGCCCTATTCCAACTGAATCGGCAAAAGCGTGAGCACGCGCGCCCTCATTGAATGACTTTCCGATGTGCTTTTCGGTGACAATCGTCTCAGCTTTTATTCTTCTAGACTCGCGGATGTATGGATGTTTAGACAAACCATCTTTGGTGTCCATGATTTCCGGTTTCATTTTGAACTCCGGATAACCGACACCTGATTCGTCATCTCTTTGAGCTTCCGTTCTCAACCAGTGGAGAAAACCAAGGCTCTGGCTCTTGGCTCGGGCCAGGCGTTTTGCTTGTGTCTCAGGATCAACGTCAATGATGTTTTCTCCGCGAAAATCGTTCGCTTCCCAGTTGATCATTGATAGGTCGTTTGCAAGTCTGGAGTCGTTGAAATTCTCTGCGGCAATCAGACGACGATATGTCCAGAACGGAAGAAGCTCTTGCTTAGTGCCGTCTTCTTTCGTTTTCATTGCATTTGCATACATCTTGTAGCCCAACAAAGAAAACTTTCCGGCAGAATTAAACTCGTCATATTCAGCAGGAACATCGAGCAGTTGGGATGCGTTTCCGTTGTCTCCACTGGATTTATAAATTACGAATGGATAAACGATATCCTGCACCGTGTCTGGCTCTGCAACATCCGGCGCATGGTCCTCGCCGGTTTCAGATTTCGCCTCGGCACCAGAAGAATAAGGCAATTCTGCAAGTGGGAGCAGGTCACCAAGTTCGGTGGCGTCAATGCAAATCTCAGGGCGAAACTCCGTCGCTTCACCGGTGTCGAGATTGACCATAATCACCGATGTGATGCGCTTCTTGCCGCCAGATACTTTGGTTTCTACTGCGACTGGTTTAAACCTGTAGAACACACTGAGCGTTCCCGCTTCAAGTGCTGGAGTAAGCATATGATCGATTTGTTCGATGGCTACTTTGGGTTCGAAGGCGAGCCTGCTGACCCAGCATTTGCCCGGATCGAAGTACTGCAAATTACCTACACCAGAGTTTAATTTGAACTTCCGAATGTAGTGTCGACGAATCAAACTTCGTAAACGCTGATACTCGCTTGCAGCACCGGATGACTCTACAAGCCAGTTTTCATCAAGAGCGGAAACGCCCTGACTGGTGGCTTGTCCGCCGAGCCAATTTGTTTCTTCCGTCAAAAACACTTTCATTTTGTGTTTGCCGGGCGCGTTTTTCAAAACCTCATCTGCGGGTTTTGTCGGCAACACCGAGTGGAGCGCTGCGGCTACGCCTCCGAGCCCGCCTCCGACTATCAGGATGTCGCAATTTTCGACTTTGACAGGTTTGTCGAACGTGAATGTTTTGACCGCATCCAGTGGAGACTTATGATTCACAGCCTGCATATCTACGACTTTGTAGGTGCGGCTTGATTGTAGGTTTTCCATATTCGTGTCGCGTGAGCTTGTGGATAACCTGCGTCGCAATCACAGGTGCAGTACGGAAACGGTCGTATACATTTCTTTCAATGACAAGCGCCGCGTCCTGTGGAAACTATAGCGAAATTTTGCAGCGAAAGGCTCTTGAGTACCGCTTGTTTTAAGATAGTCTGAGGCGAAAACTTGTAGACTGTATGGCGAATCACTTCAGGCGACCATTATAAGGGCGAGGTCCAATGACTAACATGGTTGAAACCAAAGGGCTTGCTGTTTCCGAAGAAGTTTTGAAACGCGCTTCCAAGATCAAAGTTTTATTGATGGATGTTGATGGTGTGCTCACCGATGGTCGTTTGTACTACGTCAAAGACCACGAAGACAAAGCGATGGAGTTTAAATCATTCAATTCGCATGATGGTTTGGGACTGCACATGCTGCATAATGCCGGCATCAAGACTGGTGTCATCAGCGGCAGAGTTTCATTCGCCACAGAAGAGCGGGCGCGCATTTTGAACTTTACGTATGTGTACCAGGGGCACCTGGAGAAGATGGCATTGTTCGAAGAAATTTGCGCCAAAGAGAATATTTCGGTCGAGGAGGCTGCGTTTGTCGGAGACGACTTTACCGATCTGCCCCTTATGATGCGGAGTGGCTTGGGGTGTGCCGTTCAAGACGCCAGACCAGAATTGAAGGAGCGGGCTCATTTCGTCACGCAGGCTCGCGGCGGTCGTGGAGCGGTTAGAGAAATTGCGGAGTTGATTCTGAAGTCGCAAGGGCATTGGGAAAAGATTCTTGCGAAGTATGGCATTTTGTAGGGGCGGAATTAGCAGCCTGGGCGCCTGCAAGGCGCCCCTACAATTAGTCATTTAGGCGCGTGTTCGCGTAATCGCGCGGTCGGTAATCGCGCGGTCGCGCGGTCGTGTGTTCGCGTAGTCGTGTGGTCGGTAGTCCGCGGTCGCGTGTTCGCGTAGTCGCGCGGTCGGTAGTCGCGCGGTCGCGTGTTCGCGTAGTCGCGCGGTCGGTGTTCGCGCGGTCGCGTGTCCGCGTAGTCGCGTGGTACTGAATATGGTATTACTGTTTGTTTGGTGCTTTGGTCTTGTTGACCATCAATTTCGTGATTGCTTTAAGAGTCGCAAACACACCATAGCCTTCGATGGCGATTGCTTCAAACGCAGGCACACCGGCTTGATTGAGAGAGCGGTCCATTCTTTCCACGGGCATGGCATCTGCCAGATCTCGTTTGTTGTACTGCAGAACCCATGGAATTTCTTCCAGGATGAGCTTGTTGTATTTCAAGTTTTCTTTCATATTTTTCATCGACTCTTCATTGGCCTCAGTCCGCATGCGGCTTGAGTCTGCAACGAATACGATGCCGTCGGAACCGCGCAAAATTTGTTTGCGGCTGCGGTCATATTCTTCCTGACCGGGCACGGTGTAGATGGCGATGCGGAGTTTAAAACCGGCGACGAGATCCAGCTCGATCGGCATGAAATCGAAGAAAAGCGTACGTTCTGTTTCAGTTGCGAGTGATACCATTTCGCCGCGGCAAGTTGGGTTGATCTGCGCGTGAATATACTTCAAGTTGGTCGTTTTGCCACCAAGGCCGGTGCCGTAGTAAACGAGCTTGTAGGTTATCTCTCTTTTGGAATAGTTTATAAGGGGCATGTCAAATGGGGATCGGATTGTCGACTTGTATATTAAACACTCTCTGCGTCCCAGCTGATCACCTAATCCGCAGATTAATAACAACTTTGAGCGGACTAGGCTCCTTGCATGTTCTGGTAGAGTATCACGGGTGAGGCGGACTGCTCAGCATACTTCTTCGCCTCACTGGCAGCCGAAAGAAGCTGCCCCATAGACTTGCAGTTCTCCGGTATTCCGGCGATTCCGAAGCACATGACAAGGTTGTTTGTGGCTGCCACCTGAGCGACGGATTCCTGTACCTTTTGCGCAAAAACTGCAGCCGAGCGGGTTCCTGTGTTCGGCAATACGCAACCGTAATCGAACATTTGGAAGTGACCGATCATGTCAATTGGTCGCTTGATGTTCTGAATGATTTGCATAAGTTCGCGGATTATTAAAATGTCCG
The DNA here is from genome assembly GCA_044225915.1 of Obscuribacteraceae bacterium (SeqCode). Taxonomy (GTDB): domain Bacteria; phylum Cyanobacteriota; class Vampirovibrionia; order Obscuribacterales; family Obscuribacteraceae; genus JADYXR01. The sequence goes on along the minus strand of JBGAHZ010000013.1, from coordinate 36,288 downwards.
GCGAAGCTCCGTCCGTACCGCGTTTGACGCTGAAGACTACAACTGATAGCGGCATGCCGCAAAGGTCGTGCCTGAAGCACTCCTGCGCAACAAAATATTGGAATGCGGGATACGTCAAAATCCCGGTTTCCGGTCGTTTGCATGGTGCCAGAACTTGCTCGAGAGTCTTGATGTCTACCTGAGCGTCCAGCAAGACAGTCGTTCTTCTTGCCTGAGGCGGCTTGTCGGAAATACTGACCAGGTTGAGAGTGACCAGATTGAACAGAATAGGAACCCATTCAGAGCGCTTAACGGGCTGGCTTCTCAATACGTCGAGCAGAGTTTTGTAGTCGCCAATCTCGTGATAGAACTTTTTCTGCATTATGGGGTCCACGGGCGTGCCCTGACCCACGGCGGCGTCGAACTCGGCTTCGGTCATATTCGGATTTCGGGCAATCAAATAGGCTTCGCCATTGAGCCCTTGTTGCTGTTCGAGATAATCGGTCTGGTCGAGGAGCGTTACTGCCTCCATTATCAGACCATCAAGCCGACGATTGATGGTTCTTTCCATGGTCCGCTCATCGGGCAGAAATCTAAATTTTCCGACTCTGAGCGAAATCATGTCGAGAATGACTTCCTGTCCGTTGTCTACGCCGTCCGACGCGTGGATGGGCTCACCTTCATCGAAGTAAACGTCGACGCCCCGACCTTCGCTTCGCACCGCCAGTCTGCCAGTCATCAAGCCCATTTGGATTGATTGCAGAACCGTCGGAATGTGCACCTTGGCGATGTCGCCCTGCAAAACGGCTTCGACTTCGCTTTCTTCGTTGTCTTTGCGGCTGAAAGTTTTCGTTCTGCCTCGGACTGGTTCAGCATCTCCGGTGCCTACTCCCAGAGTAATCGATGCGCCGAAATCGCCGCCACCGGTCAGTGAATCTGAGGAAGATGCAGTAATGTCGCCTGTACTTTCAGCACTGATTAAGCTGTGGATCAGCCCGGTGTCTACCGTTCGGTGCTCCCAAAGAGTGGTCGTATCCATCAATGTGCTTGCTGACAAAGCCCAGCTCGGGTCGCCATTTTCGTCCGCGCAACAGCGCAAGTTTAAAAGCCGATCTTGTCCTTCAACCGACCAGTACTGTTCAATCACGCGCCCCGGATCCTTCTTTGCCATCGTCAGCATGGAGACGATGTTCTCAATCGAAGGAACAACCCACAATTGCGGTAATTTCAGTGAAGAGCTGCCCTGCGACCGGTTTGAAGAACGCTGCTCTTTATGTTGGTTTGATCTGAACATGTACTCGCGGTGATTCCTTCCAATAAGCGTTGTCTTGGGTTTCCATGAGAACATAACCAGGTCCGTGACCGGAACCAATATTGAGCAAGGTTAGTAAGCAATGCTACTCGTTAGCTAGTAAGTATGTACCACTAACGGGTAACAGGCCTATCAACCTAGGTAATCTATTCCCGTTACATTTCAGATCAAGCCTATTACTGAGACCAATTTGATTTTTTATCGGCAGGAAACCGGTTGGGTCGCTTTAATGGTGAACGAACGAGAAACTTGCAATTGGGTTTCGACTAACCTTTCTCCCGAGCAAGCCTTTCCAGAAATGCGCGAACTTCTTCCTCTCTAGTTTTTTCGGCGGAGTCGTGGTGGTTGATTTCTTTCTGCGCTCTGCCGTGCGTTTCGCTCAAGATTGACCAGGAGCGGTATAAGCTATGTGCCATTGGAAGGTTTCCTGCCATTGAAAACAGGTTGATGAAGTTCTGAACTACTGACATATTTGCTTCAATCAGTGCGATGTCGGAAGGGCTGCATGAGCCACTTTGCACTCGGGACGCGGCTGATGTTGCCATGCTCAACGCTTGAGATAAAAACGCGTCCAGACTGGTTTTGTGAGGGAGTGGCGTCACGCAGTTTGTTGCCGCATCGCTCGATACGAACTTTCCATCGCGTGAAAGAGTCGAACCATCTGCAAATCGGACATCATTGTGTGCGTTGATTCTGGTTCCGTCCGGTAAATCTACAGCACCGTCAGCTTCGAGTTTTACATCGGTCCGGACGAAAGTGACTTGTCCGTCCTTGCGAACGAAATCATCCGTCACCATATCAAAGTGGTCGCTGTTTACGTCGATGGAAACGGGCTTGCCCTCAGCTTCCGTACGCAACGTGCCGGTATTTTGATCGTAGGAAGAATTATTTTCTGGTGACTCAATAGTCCAACCTTCAGATGACATCAGGACTTCCGTTGGTTTTTGTGCTTTACCGTCTTTTGTTGGACCGTTGGGCTTTACACTCTTGATCGTTGTCTGATTATCTTCGAGACTGATTTCTTGACCATCCGGCAACACTATTGGTTTGCCGGTTTCCAAAGAAGCGAGAAGTTTTCGTACGACCTCTGCTTTTGCTCCCAGTCCCTCGACCAGTTTTTTCTTTTGTTCGTCGGACAGTTCTTTAACTGAATTGTCTGCATCGATTATGTAGAGCTTGCCCTTCGGAGAACGTCTTAGATGCGTGCCATCGCCGAGATCGTAATTAAGTTCGATACCGTCATTGGTGCGTTTGAATTCGAGCATTCTTTCCAGCGATGGATGAATTAGCGCGCCACCATTCTGATACCAGATCATCAGAGTTTCGCCGGGTTTTGATTCCGTCGGGTGGGCCTTTTTGAAGTTGGCGAGAGCTTCGGCAATGGTTTTGGCGCTCTTGTCCGAAACGAAAACCATGTCCTCTAAATATTCAGTGACTTGATCTTTTGTCGTCTCCATAACTTTCTTGCCGTCACGAGCCTGAGTCAGTTTCAATCCGTCGGCGATAAACTCTCCAGCGGTAAACTTGTCTTTGCCAAGAAATTTATAGATCTCGCGACCGCCTTCTCTGTACGTGCGCGAGCCGTCAATACCTGCCAGCATCTCACCAATGGCTCCGGACTCCGGATTTCTCACCGTTGTGATTATGGTGCCGTCAGGTCTCCGCTCGAGCTGCATAGTCTTGTCATGATTTTGAAAAACCGCTTTTCCGTCTTCGATTTTAATTTCCGGAGCACTCGCTGGTTTGTCATGCGTAACAGTGCTCGCTTTCTCTGGTGGCTTCGACGGCTTCGTTGAATCAGACTGATTGGTAGGAGTGTTACCTAGAGCGCGGGCTGCTAAATTTTCGATGACACCAAATACGATTCCATCAGATTTGATCAAAGCGTTCGGTAAAACCGCTCCGGCAGCGACTTGAGCAAGCTTTGCTATAGCCGACGCATCCGTCCAACTCGATTGCAGTGATTTAGTAAGTTTAGAAACGTCATCATCCGATGCTTTGACCGCTTTTTTGTCGAGCTCTCTCCAATCAGCTAGAAGTGCCGTCTCTGAGTGAGGCTTTTCGTTTTCCTTCGCGTCGGATTGACGGTCAACTAGTATGTCGGCCACTGTTTTACACCAATTGTTTTCACCACCACGCTTCTGGATGTACACGGGTCGAGAAATTATTGGACAACATTTTTCATCATCATTTTTCAGCCAGGGAGAGCTCGCAAAATTCAAAGCAGTTTTTCGCTCAATGCTCATCGCCTGGTTATACTGAGATCAGAGCCCAACTTTTATCTCGTTCCATTTGGTTTGAACAATGACCGAAACGAAACATATTGAACAGACTTCAGATGCCGCTGACCATGCGGTCCGACGGGATATTGCTCACCTCGTGGATGCGAATGACTTGCCCTTTACCGTGCCCGGCAAATATTTCCACGAAGTCGATGATGGGCGTTTACACTGTGATTTGTGTCCGAGAGCTTGTGTCCTGAAGGACGGCGATCGCGGGTTTTGTTTCATTCGCCAGAATATCGATGGACATATGTATCTGACCAGTTATGGCAGAAGCACTGGATTTTGCGTGGACCCGGTCGAGAAAAAACCGCTCAACCATTTTCTTCCAGGCACGAGCATCCTTTCGTTTGGTACAGCGGGATGCAACCTGGGATGTCGATTTTGTCAAAATTGGGACATCAGCAAATCGCGTGAAATCGAAAGATTGAGCGAGCGAGCTACTCCCGAGAATATCGCTCTTGCCGCACAGCGTCTGGGATGTCGCAGCGTTGCGTTTACATATAACGACCCGGTGATCTGGGCTGAGTATGCGATGGACACGGCCCGCGCCTGCCATGAATTGGGTATCAAGGCGGTCGCAGTCACGGCGGGTTACATCACCGAACAGGCTCGCCCGGATTTCTATTCCGTTATGGATGCCGCTAATGTCGACCTCAAAGCATTCACTGAGGAGTTTTATCAGAAGCTTACGCTATCCCAGCTGCAACCCGTTCTCGACACGCTGAAATGGCTCAAACATGAGAGTGACGTCTGGTTTGAAATCACTAATCTGGTTATACCTGAGGAGAATGACTCGGACGAAGAGTTCACGCGGATGTGTGACTGGATTGTAGAAAATCTCGGAGATAGTGTTCCGATCCACTTCACCGCGTTTCATCCCGATTTCAAACTTACGCATCGCCCAGGAACGCCGCCGGAGACGCTTTTGCGGGCACGAACCATTGCCAGAGCTGCCGGCATAAAATACGTCTACACCGGTAATGTGGATGACAAAAAGCACCAGAGCACTTATTGCCCCAAGTGCAACGAGCTTCTGATAGAGCGAAATTGGTACGAGCTTGGCAAGTTCAAGATAAAAGATGGGAAATGTCAAAAATGCAAAACCGAAATTCCTGGCTTGTTCGAAAACGAGCGCGGTAACTGGGGGCGAAGGCGACTGCCGTTATCATTTGGTGGACCGGCGAAATGATAGTAGTATCGCTTGTGGGAATCTAGCCCTAAAATGAATGTAGGCGGTTTGAGGTTAAACCATGAAATCTTTGGGCGTAGCTGCACTAGTTGTCATCGCGAGTTGGTGCGCTAGTTGCGAGAGTGTAAGCGCGCAGGCGCCGGAGACAACGCCGGCCCCAGCGGCGGTCAATTCCACACCGGCAACCACAACTCCGGCAGCCACAGCGCCGGGAACAGCTCCTGCGACAGCTCCGGCCACAACACCGGCAACACCAGCAACACCAGCTCCGGCGACCACAGCAGGCGAAACAAAATCCGCAGCAACACCCGTTCCGGCGCCTGCCGATTCATCTAACGAGCAAGCCGTCGTCAACGAGTCCTCTGCCGGTAACGCGCACCTGTCTACTCCGGGAGGCGAAACTACGTCCGCCAGCTTCCCGGCATTCCGTCAATTCCTCGAAGATTCGCAAAATGCTCATGACAAAATGATTGTCGATCGCTTCCTGATTGGCGTGGCGATACTTTTCGCGGTAATTGCCGCTGCGCTCTATTTCAGCCTTCCACCCAAACGTCGCGAACAGAAGGAGTGACCGCCCGGCATGGTTGTCGAAAGCATAATCATGTTTGTGATGGGCGCCATATTTGTATATGGAGGTGGCGCGTTAACTTACAATGCCTTTGACGATGCGAAGAATGTCCTCGAATCATGCATCTTTGGGCTAGGTATTGTCGCTGTCGGGACTACTCTCATGGTTTGGGCCTTTACCGGGCCTCCAGGCTGAGGGTGATAAACTATGACCTTTCCATAGGGCATTCTTGGTTTGGAGAGGATTTATCGATGATCAGTCAGAGAAGCGCGTTTGCACTCTTGGCAGTAACTTTGGCACTGGGTTGCGCGGGTCCGGCATTCGCAGAAGATGCCAAAGCACCGGATGACAGCGCTAAATCCTCTAAAAAGGCGCAAACAAAAAGTTCCGACACCGAGACGATCACTGAAACTCCGGGCTCCGGCAGCGGTCGCGAAGGTAACTGGAAGAAACACGCCCAGGGCGCGCCATCACTGAAGACTGCGCGCAAACGTGTCGAGACCGAGCCGAACAGCGCTGATGCTCACAACGACTTGGGCTGGGCGCTCAGACAAAACGGCAAACTCGAAGAAGCCGAGACAGAGCTGAAGAAGGCCATCGAGTTAGATGACAAAATTCCTTATGGTCACTCGAATCTCAGCGTCGTCTACCTGGACACCAATCGCGTCGGTGATGCCGTTAAGGAAGCCGAGCGTGCCGTTGCAATCGATGACAAATCACCAATCTTCAGAGTTGTTTATGGAAACGCACTGTCTGCCGACGGCAAATTGGATGAGGCCGTCAAGCAATACAATCAAGCCGTCACATTGCGCGCCGATTACGAAAACGCGTTGTACAACCTCGGTCGAGTCCTTCATTTGCAAGGTAAAAACGCTGAGGCCAGTAGCGCTCTGAGCCAGGCTCTCAAGCTCGATCCCAACGATCGTCGCGTTGTCGATCTTCTGGACAAGCTGCTGACCAAAGATCCGGAGCCTAAAAAAGCCACGCGATAATATTCGTCGTATCGACAAATTTCGCTAAATTTCAGGGTTGTCAATCAGTAGGTGGGGCATTATATTCTTTACGAGCCCCCGGCGATTCACGCCCATTTTTCCCATTACTACGACGCAGGTGTGCATTTATGCCTAACGAAATAAGTTTGCGCTTCAAGCGCGCTTCTCTTTCTGTCGCATTGGTTGCTTCAGTTCTTTGCGCCGGATTAAGTCCCGTTGTCGCGCAGACTGTTCAGAAAAATTCAGACGGTAGTGTCGAAGCATACGACGAGGGTGACTCAGCGCAGTCGGAATCTGTCGATAGCGGCGGCGGTAGCAACAACACGATGCAGAAGGGATACAGAGCAGGGACAACTCCGTATCAGAAAAAACTTTCTGACGGCACAACAGTAAAACGAAATTCCGATGGCACGATCGAAACGTGGGACGAGGGCGAGACGCATCATTACTCAGGTGGATTGCCTGCCGGCAGTGGCGGTAGCAGCCATAGAAGAAGTACCAAACGCACTACCAGGTCGTCGTCAAAAGCGAAGACAGCAAAAGTCACCACATCAACTTCCACGGTAAAGAAGAAAACCAAGTAGTCATTTTTTTTCGATGGAAATCAGAGTTCCAATTGAGACCGGATAGAATTCAAACGTACGCGAAAATCGTCGCGTACGTTTTAGTCTTATCCGTAAGTGGCTTGAATTCCTTGTTCTAATTGAATCAGTAAAACGAGGAAGGAGCGAAATTATCGCTCCTTCCTTTTCGTTTTTGATTTTCGTCAGTGTTGGTTTCTCGCTTAATACGCTGGCGAGATGTAGACCACCTGCGAGAGTTGAGTGAGGGCGTTCAATTTCTTCACTGAGATTTTGCCTGTCACTGAGAATTTGTTGCCCTGGACGCTGACTGCGGAAAGTCCTTCCAGACCTGCCTTCTTAAGAAGGTCGATAACTGATTTGCTTTCTTCCGTCACGGTTACTTTGATGGAAACTTTTCCATCTTTGATTGTCAGCCCGATCACGCTTCCTCTGGCTTTTAATGCCGTTTCGAGATTTCTCAAACGAGGATCGAGTTTGGAATCGATGATGGAATCGTCTCCATCCAACTCTAGCTTGTTGGTCTGTTTTTTCTTCTCGTCGGTCGCCGCCTTGGAAAGTTCTTCCGGTCTTTGGGCGATGACGTTTTGCCGGAGCTCACTGAGCATTCCTCCTCGTACCGCGGTTGAATCGAGACTCGTACTGGTGCCATTGCCGCTTCGGCTAAACGAGGGTTTCATCATGCGGGCGGCGACCGGTGAATAGCCCCTGCCGGCACCGTGACCACCACCGCCACCGCCTGGTATTGCCATCGTCGACATCTGGAATGAGCCGAGTGATTTGGGAGAAGCATAAAAGTTGGTAGATAAACCGACGGCTGGAGGTGGAGGAACCATTCCGGCTCTCATGTTCTGCTGAATGTTTCGGTCACCGAATACTCCTTCTCTGCTTACACCATCAGGCATTTCAACGGGCACGACTTCGAGTGTCGGCTTGCCGCCCTTTGTGACGTACTTCTCTTCAACAGCTACGAACGATGTGTACTGCGTCATGATGTGGTGCGCAAGCGCGGTTTGAACTATCTCATCTTTGATTTCTTTGTTCGGATTCCCGCGCTGCGCACCGAACCAATCTTCCGACATCAGTCGATCGACTTTGGCTCGTGCCCATGTTGATGCGACACCAGTGTTGGTGGCAGCATTTTCGGGAAGAGTCATTTTCAATGTTTGCGAATATGGTTTGCCTGCGTGAAACCCGGTCAAAGTCGCCGTTGCCGTACCGGGGGTGTTGTAGCGACCTTTGATGTACAGTGGTTTTTGCGCCCACACATCCGCTACATCCTTAGGGAAGACTTCTTTGACGTCACCACCTTCGAATTTTACTTTCACGTCCGTCAACACAGGTGATGAAATTCTGTCATAGAATTTTTTGCCAACTTCGCCTGCAGGTGAGTTTAGCAAAACGAACTCAGATTCACCCCCACCCTCTTTTGCAATGCCGTCGATCAGAAAACGATTGACACTATTGCCGGTGCCGAATGGAAACCATCGCGACGCACCTCGGTGTTTTTTGACTAAACCGAGAATCTCCATGTCATTGCCGACATAACCGTCAGTCATGAATGTGACGATCCGCAAACGGTTTTTGTCAGTTGGTTGATTGAATACTGCTTCGACTGCCGGTGCCATCCATGTGCCGCCCCGCGCCTGTAGTGCATCGATGTAATGCTTCGCTTCACGACGCATCTCAGCGGAGTTTTGTGTTGGCTTGGTGAACAGCGATTCACTGCGGTTGTTAAACGAAATGATTTGAAATGAATCATTCGGGTTCATATGATCGACAATATACGTCAACGTCTCTTTTGCCTTGGCCAGCGGCAGTCCGTTCTGCGAGCCGGAACAATCGATCAGGAAGATCATTTCTTTGGGCGCTACCGTTTCTGGTGTCACTTTCTTGGGCGGCAAAAGCATCATCGTGAAGTAACCCGACTGATCGTTTGACTTGGGATCTCGATAAGTCAGATATCCACTCTTTAGCGAGTCGCCTGCCACATCCCACTTCAAGACAAAATCTTTGTTCGGAATAGTAGTCTTGTCGACCAGAGAAACGTTTGCCGATTTTTCTGTTTTATTGGCGATGTTGATTTCATGAAGCGACGAACGAAGATTGCTGATTGGCACGCCGCCGTCAATTTGAACATTTATGGAAATGTCGTGTCCGGCTCTGGTGTCTTGTGGTGTTACCGGTGGTGTTATGCGAGAAGCGTCCGGCACTTCCGTGGTGTCATGTGACCAGCCCGTTCCTTGCTTTCCGATCGCCGGTCCTGGATTGAATCTCGGTCCGACCACCGTGGGGAAGGCGAATGTGTATTTGCCATCTTCGTAAGGCAGTAGATCGACATACTTAATTGTGATTTCGACTTCTTTTCCTGGTTCGATATTGGCCACGGACTGAGTGAAAATATTCGGCCGTTCCTGGTCCAGAAGCGAGGCTACGTGACCGTGGGCTTTGGCTTGTTCGTAAATCTCTTTTGCTTCCTCACGTTTTTTAATGGTACCGTGGATGATGCGGTCGCCGACCTTCATCACCATCTCATCGACAGCCCCTGTTTCCGAGAGCGGGAAGGTGTAAACCGCCTCTATTTTGTCTTTAAACGGATTGTGGAACGTCTGTTTGACAGTGACATGCGAGACGTAGCCAGAAACTTTTGCTGTAACGTCGGTGTGTTTTAGTGGGCACTGACCGAGCGATTTTCCTGAACTTGCCATCGCAAGTAATGTTCCGGAGCCTTCGCCTTTAAAGGCATCCTTTTCGGACGTTTGATTGTTCGCGCTTCGAGGAGCGGCACCACCTGCGGCAAGAGCCAGGCTCTCCGCATAGGTAATCTGAACGGCGGGACCTGTCAGGAGAAAGGACAACAATCCTCCTGACGCAATGAGCCGCGCGAGTTTCGTGTCTCCTGGTAGTTTGACCGATGCCATATTTCTTACCTCTAAAATGTGCAGCCGCCGGCGACCACTTCTAAAAGGTTACTCAGCCTGCCATTTATTCGACACAGGGTAATGACTAGTTTGGTCGTGGGTGGGTTACTGGAGTCGTGAAGGGTAATCTGCAATAGCCGCACGGGCGCCTCTAGAAGCGCGCCTACAACAAATTCTTCGACTGGACGAACATCCCGAGGCAGACATTTTTAGTGGTCGCCGACTCTTATGGCGACAACTTTCAAGCGTTGTTTGTTTCGATCGTACACCGGGCGTCCTTCAATTCCGGCTCCCCAGATGAAGCAGAGGTCTCGATCGTTGTGGATGATTTGAATCGTTCCTGGCTCGGCGCGCCAGTCTTCGGGTGCTTCCGTTCGAAGAGTTGATGCATCATATAAAGATGCATCCGGCGTGGATACTATAACTATGCGAGGTGAATGGATCCGACGAACTGGTTTATTTTCAAAAACATTGATGTTCTTCAGGGTGCTGGGCTGTTCGAGACCAGGGTTTGCTGCTCCGACAGCCGCGGGCCATTCGGTAGAACCGTCCATGGTTGCTGCGTTTGAACTGCCCTCATTCGGTTTTACACTTTGTGTTGCAGTTGAAGCATCGCCCGTTTCGCCCTTCAGATATGGATTTTCAGCATATGGATTGACGCCGACATCGCGGGTGAGCAATCGTTGCAGTGCATCAACTTCGCTTTTTCGCATATATAAAGGTTCAGACCCACGCGTTCTGGTTCTTGAATGCAGGATTCGCTGCAAGTGATTGGCGACCAGATCGATTTCCCTAATCATGACGTCATCAGATTTCTGCGCGGCAATCGTGGTCTCGCGCATTTCCTTCAGGGCAAGCAGCTGTAAAGTCCGGAAATTCTTAGGCTTGCCGTCAGCGGGAATGGCGGAGAGCAAGGCTGCAAGCAGAAAAATAGGAAGTAGTTTCTTCGTAGACATCGTAAGAGCACCGGTACTTCATTAGTGTACGACGGTGCTCTGACAATTTGTGTGTGATGTTTGGGATGAAACTTCTGGTGCGGACAGAAAGGAGCGATTAAGCGCTGCGTGCGAAGTCGCTATCTTCAAGCTCTTCGAGCCAGTTGGCAGGTACGTCTACGGTGGTCGAGCCTTCCATCAGGGCTTGCTCTTTCAAGTCCCAGAGGTATTCGAACATGCCTTCATTCGGCAATGTCAGGCGGCTGTTGTACAGCAGATTGAGGCGATCCCGCAGTGTGTCTACCTTGACGGTGACGAACTTCGGATTTTTTACAGCAAAGCGTGAATAAGAATTGCCCATGGTGGACTCTCCCGGAAAAGGTTTTCTATGTTCTTCTGGAGTTATTCCACGGCAATTAAGAATTTCACACGAAACGCTGATGTCAAGCGGTTAAATGTGAAAACAACAAAAAAGCCCAGGCTTTAGAATCGCTGAGCTTATTGAATTAATGCAGGTTTAAACCGATCTAAAGCCCCATAGGGCCGATCGACAATTGCGCAGGAATGAGACTAGGAGCGGCGCTTGCGAGCAGCTTCAGCTTTGCGCTTTCTTTTAACGGAGGGTTTCTCGTAGCGTTCGCGGCGTTTGATTTCTGACAAAATGCCGGCCTTCTGAATTTTCTTCTTGAAGCGCTTCAACGCTTGTTCGATGCTTTCGCCCTCGGCAACTCTAACTTCGGACAATGGTCCTCCCACCTGGATTCATACCAGTAGACACGTACCTATGATCGATAGCCATATTATCACGCAGACCTGGCGGGGTAAACCAAAAGCCAGCGGATTGAGGCATTTGCTTAACGTCCGCAACACTTGGCCTAAACCCCGGCTGGGATTGGTTTTCCAGAGCTACAGTTTCGGTGGGTGGTCTATTCGGTAAACGATTATCAGTTGGTCGCACCAACGTTATCGACCAGAAACGAAGGATCGATCTGAATTTACAGATCGGCGAACATTTCGTTTCTATAACGATGACACTACTGGCAGTGACGCGCGAATCGGGGACGATTCTTGAAATCGCGACTAGGGCAAGGATTTGGAGTGCTAAGAGAAACCAAGAGCAATCAATTCTGCATACCAACATCTGGAATTGGTTCGGACCAGCACGCCGAAAGCCCAGCAGGCAGCCGCGAAACAGTTGCTCAGGAGTCGAAAACAGTGTGTCTGTTTTAGAACTGTTGATACTGAGATTGACGATCCTTCGGAAGCAGTCTCTTGTTTGGATCTTCACCGATCTGAACGTTGAACAGCTTGGCGATCGATTTGCTGGCGCGGATGGCTAGCGGGAATTGGTAGTTCATTGGCGGGCTGTAAGTGACCGCAGGGGGTTTGCTGGAATCACCGGCGTTGAGAACGAAATTGAGACCTTGGGTACCTGGTAGACCGGTAAAGTCCAATCCAGCAACAATTAGTGGAATCGCAGTCAAGAAGAACAACGGTCCGATTAGTGCGTGACAAAGCAGACCTTCTTTGATTTTGATCAATGAACGTTCGCTTGGTGGCAAATGGATGAACCAGGGCGAAACAATCGTGAATGGCAAAAAGCCCGACCAGTAATGAACTCGTCCCAGAACTGTTGCGATCCAGCCCTTATAGCAGAACGAGAATCCCAGAATGATCAGAACGACTCCGATGGCGATCCAGGCGGGTTGGGGAATCGAATTAAGCGGTAAATGAGGCATAGTAATCAGGTCCTGACCAGGTTCAACATGTCTAAAACTAGTCTACAACGTTTCATGATGCTTATTATCATACACAAGACTCTTGACGAGCGGGATACAATAACCCCTTTGCGATTGAAGACCGGAAACTAACCAAGGGGCGATTTGAAAGCGATGAAACGGAGCACTGGCTGTGGGCGTTTGACCCTCGACGATCTCGACAAAGAAGTATGTGTAGCAGGCTGGGTCAATGTTCGGCGCGATTTGGGCGGCTTGATCTTCGTCGAACTGCGCGATCGATCGGGTCGTCTTCAGCTCGTCAGCGATCCTAATAAGAACAAGGATGTCCACGAGAAGTTCGTTACCTTACGCAACGAATTCGTTCTGATCGCCAAAGGGAAAATCTCGCGTCGCCCGGAGGGCACTGCAAAATCCGATCAGGTGACTGGAGAGATTGAACTTTATCCGACGGAAGTCGAAATTCTCAACACCAGTCGGCCGATGCCATTTCAATTGGAACTCGGTCAACAAGTCGACGAGTCACTGCGATTGAAGTATCGCTATATCGACCTGCGTCGCAAAGAGATGCAGCGAAATCTGATCTTGCGTCACCGCGTCACGACCGCGATTCGCAATTTTATGGACAAGCACGATTTCCTTGATGTCGAAACACCAATCCTCACCAAAGCCACTCCGGAAGGGGCTCGCGACTTCCTTGTTCCAAGTCGTCTCGTGCCGGGCAGTTGGTATGCGCTGCCGCAATCGCCGCAGTTGTTTAAACAAACCCTGATGGTGAGCGGGCTGGAGCGTTATTATCAAATCGCTCGCTGCTTCCGCGACGAAGATTTGCGTGCCGATCGACAACCCGAATTCACGCAGGTGGACATCGAAATGTCGTTTGTGGACGAAGAAGGTATCTTTGAAATCGCCGAGGGATTGTTGAAGGAAGCATTCAAAGAAGCCGATATTGACCTGACCTTGCCGTTTCCACGCTTGACCTACAAAGAAGTGATGGATCGATTCGGCAGTGATAAACCGGATCTTCGTTTTGAAATGGAAATAAAGGACTTGTCTGAAGTTGCGAAGACCTGCGAATTCCGCGCGTTTAAACAAACAGTGGATGACGGCGGATATCTAAAGGCGCTCTGTCTCAAAGGCTTGGCTGACAAATCCTCGCGTAAGGACCTCGACACCTGGCAGGAAACTGCTAAAGGTTTCGGCGCTAAGGCGCTTGCCTGGCTGTCCTTCAAAGCTGACGGCGTGAAGTCCTCCGGTATCGAGAAGTTCTTCAAGCCCGAAGAAATTCAGCGCATGAAGGAGCTTGCCGGTGCACAAGACGGCGACATCGTACTGCTTGTCGCGGATACCTATAAAGTCGTCACCAATGTACTCGGTCGTTTGCGGCTCAAACTGGCTGAAGAACTCAATCTCATTGATGAGAATAAACATGAGCTTCTCTGGGTCGTCGACTTCCCGTTGTTTGAATACAACGAAGACGAGCAACGCCTTGAAGCAGTTCACCATCCATTTACGAGCCCGCGTTTGGAAGATCTCGAACATCTGGAGAGCCAACCGGAATTGGCTCGGGCACGGGCTTACGACGTTGTGTATAACGGATGCGAAATCGGCGGCGGTTCAATACGGATTCACTCGAAGGACGTTCAATCTCGCGTCTTCTCGAAAATTGGTTTGAGCGAAGAAACTGCTAAAGAAAAATTTGGCTTCTTGTTAGACGCTCTCGATTCAGGCGCACCTCCTCATGGTGGCATCGCGCTCGGTCTCGATCGACTCGTCATGCTTCTTGCCGGATGCAAATCCATTCGTGATGTAATCGCATTTCCAAAAACGCAATCCGGTGGATGCTTGCTTACAGATGCACCATCGGCGGCGCCAGATGAGCAGCTTCGTGAATTGCGGATTAAGATGGAAAAACCACCGGAACGTGTGGCTCAACCGGCGAAAGTCACCGCAGATCAGAGCTAATTTATCGTAGGGCGTTTCAGGCAAGATTCAGGGCATGGGCCTTGACCAATGTAGGTTTTTCACCAGACTGGAAACTACCTGCCTCATGCTAGAATGCCAACAGTTGGGATGTTAGCGAATCCTGGTACGCCCTACTTATTTATTTGTTGGACAGTTGATTAATCCATGCTGCAGGGTAGCCCAAAACCGAAATCAAAATCGATCGGAAGATCGGCGGTTTCTGCTGCTCGTGCTCTGAGCGTTGGGATTGCAGCGATTTGTCTTTTGTCGTCGTGCGGTGCGGGTGGCTCGTTTCAGGGTGGTGAGTTTAAAACATCAACCGAGTACTTGCTCGATGGCAACAACTATTTCAAGAAGGGTGAATATCAAAAAGCTGAAGAGGCTTATAGAAAGGCTCTTGCTAAGGATCCGAACAATCCAACCGCTAAAAACAATCTCGGCGTGATTTTGAACGAGCTTGGTAAGTACGACGAAGCCATTCCGATGCTTCAGGAAGCAATCAAAACCGACGACAAAAATGCAATTGCACACTACGTCTTGGGCAAGTCGCTGAATGCTAAGCAGCGCTTCGATGAGGCTTTTACCGAGGCGAAGGTGGCGACGGAACTCGATCCTACTGACGCAATCGGATGGCGCACGCTGGGCGAGGCTTCGCTGGGGCGGGGCGATATCGACACTGCGATTAGTTCATTTCAACAGGCGATCACGCTGGACGATACACATGATTTGAGTCATCACAGATTGGCTCAGGCACTGGCGATCAAAGGTGACGTCGAAGGTCAGATCCAGGAAGAACGCAATGCGCTGGAACTAAATCCCAACAACATCGACGCGCGGCTGTCACTGGCAATCGCCCTGACTAACCAGGGTAAGCGTGATGACGCAATTGCAGAGCTCAAAGAAGTTCTCGAGATTGATCCGAAGAACAACGCTGCCCAGAGTCTGTACGACAAATTGCAGCTCGGCGGTAAGGAATCTGCTGTTACTAATTAGTTGCGCTGTCTCGCGAATTAGCGTGATGAACATTAAACGATTGCAACACCTTTATTAAGGTAATGACATCTTGATAACTCCTGGGGAAGAATAGATCCAGATGCTTGGGATTGATCTGCTTGGACTCACTCGCCGAATTTTGGAAACGCCGCAACACCATACGGGGTGTGCTGATTTTTAACGCCTTGCTTCCGGGGCTCGGCGCAATTTATGCAGGAGGCGGTCGCAGCGTTGTTGCGCTTTCGCCCTTCTTGTTGATGTTCGTAGTAAGTTTGATTTTTGGTGATTCGTTTATTACCTCGTGGTGTATCGGTTGGTTCTGGTTTTCAGTAATTGGCTGTTCAATCGTGTTGATCAAGCGAGTGGATATCGGCGTTCCGGCACCTGGACCTAACACGCGTGACCTGGCTGATTCTTTTGGCATGGGGCATGGAAAGGGTGCGGCAGTAGCTGCGCTGGATACGCTCGAGCAGAAGGTCAAAAAAGCCGATGAGATTTTGAAAGCGACACGAGCTCTGGAACTCGAAAACGCCAAGAAAAAGGACACGGTTGAAAGCCTGGAGCTGCCTGAACCGATCGCGATTGTTGAGGAGCGACCAGCCTCTCTTGCGCGCGAAGTTCCGCACTTCATCGGAGACAAGGGCACATTCAATCCTGGTGAAAAACAGGATTCGTTGATTTTGAAAGCACCGGAGATTTCTTCAGAGGCGGCACCAACCGCGGAGACACGGCTTGCAGAGGGGCAATTCGAAACCGCGCCGTCAGAGCCAGCGATGGAGGTTTTCAACGCGATTGATTCTGATGACTTCGCGTCGACTGCTGGCGCCTTATCGACTGGTGATGCCATATCGGCCTCAGGTGATGATTCGGCGAGCCCGTCTATCAGTCCGTCGCACAATACGGAATTGACGACGAGTGGTTTCGATTTTAGTCCGCAGCGGGAAACGCCCGATTTAGCAGGAGCAATTTCGCCGGAACCGACAGTGTATTCAAGTATGCAATCATCGACTCAGTCGGACTCACTGTCTTCGAGCTTGAAACCGCAGTCTGATTTGCTTGATTTCAATGCGACCAATTCACCCGAGATGGGCGCACCACTAGCGACATCATTCGAGTCAACTCCACCCAATGATCTGTCGTTTTCGTTACCGCGCAGTTCAAGCGAATTGCAGAAGGGTGACAATGTCCCTGCCGATGCAAAGTTTGCGCTAGAGCCTGCCCAAACTCCAGAGCAGATTCAACAATTTTTCGAGAAGCTGGGAGAAACGGTTGGTACTTCGTATCAGCAAGAACCGCTCTCTAAGCCGTCTTTCGATATCTCCTTCCCCTCTTTCGAGTCGCCAAATTTCTCATTCGATTTTAGCAGTGCGCTGTCCAGCGATTTTTCATCCATGTCAGGATTGAATCCGGAGCCCGATGAAAACTCGTCGAATAAGGATAGTTGTAAGCGCTGCGGAGTGGCTAAACACGCCGATTTTACTTTTTGTCTTGGGTGTGGCATCAGCTTTTAGATCAGTCTTGCAGAATTAGTACTTTCTTTGAATATATTGTGATTAGCCTGAGTATTGGCAAGCGTGGATGCTGTTTAGCCACGCGGCCAGCCGATTTCAGCTGATTCATGTTTACTCTGGTAAGAAATCGAAG
The DNA here is from genome assembly GCA_044225915.1 of Obscuribacteraceae bacterium (SeqCode). GTDB lineage: Bacteria > Cyanobacteriota > Vampirovibrionia > Obscuribacterales > Obscuribacteraceae > JADYXR01. Next base: position 19,188 of record JBGAHZ010000013.1, on the reverse strand, counting down.
TTGAAAAATTCACTGGGATTTTTGAACTTTTTGTCTGCGCTCATCGTTATTAATAGTAGAAGGTTGCCGGCGGCGTTGTGTGGATGCCTCGGCGTAATCGCTGCTGCGGCTGCTGTTTCAACTTGGAGGAAAATACTTATGTTTTCTCGCGTTTTATCAGGTGGATTGATCGGAGTGGATTCATACAAGCTGGAGGTTGAAGTTGATTGTTGTGGTGGCATCGGGCAAATTCAGGTTGTGGGACTGCCGGATACTGCCGTGAAAGAATCGCAAGAGCGGGTAAGGTCGGCAATAAAAGCATGCGGGTTTTTGCTTCCGCCTGCGAAAAAATGGATTGTCAATCTAGCTCCGGCAGACACGAAAAAGGAGGGACCATCCTACGATCTGCCAATTGCAATTGGCATTCTTGCATCGTGCAATTTGATACCGATTAATAATCTTGGCAAGCTCTGGATGATTGGAGAGCTGGGTTTGGACGGCGCGGTACGACCGGTGCCGGGAGTTTTGCCGCTGGCCATTTCGTGCAAACAGCACGGTGCCGAAGGAATTATCGTTCCCGATGCTAATGCCGAAGAGGCTGCCCTTGTAGAAAACTTGAAAGTCTATCCTGTCAGTCATTTGCGTCAGGCTGTCCAGATCGTTGAGGCGATGAAGAATGGAGCTGTATTTGATGGAAATCTGAAGGACTGTTTTAATCGTGAGGCATCAAATACGATACCAACGTTGAACTTCGCAGACGTGAAGGGGCAACGTGGAGCAAAACGTGCCCTGGAGATTGCTGCTGCAGGCAGGCACAACGTACTCATGATTGGACCGCCCGGCTCAGGCAAGTCCATGCTTGCAGAGCGAATGCCATCGATTATGCCGCCGCTTGAATTTGATGAGGCGATAGAACTGACCAAGCTTTATTCTGTAGCGGGTTTACTTACGTCCGGTCAGGGTCTGGTAAAGACTCGACCGTTTCGGTCTCCACACCACAGCTCGTCTATAGCGGGTTTGGTCGGTGGCGGAAAGTCTCCAAAACCCGGCGAAATATCTTTGAGTCATCTGGGAGTGTTGTTCCTTGACGAACTAACCGAATTCTCGCGCAGTCATCTAGATAATCTGCGCCAACCCCTGGAGAGCCACAAGGTCACAATTAGTCGCGCTTTGCACGCGCTAACATACCCGGCATCCTTCTTGTTCATCGGTGCCTGTAATCCATGTCCGTGCGGATACAAAGGGGACCTGGTCAAATATTGCGTCTGTACACCCGGACAAGCCGATAGATACTGGGCCAGGTTATCCGGACCATTACTTGACCGAATCGACATTCAGGTGGGTGTGAGAAGGCTCTCCGAGGCAGATTTGATAGAGGACCAGTCCGCAACGACGTCGGAGGAAATGAGGCGTCGCGTGCTTCGCGCGGTTCACAAACAGATGGCTCGTAATGTGACGGAGGACGCAACCGAGAAAGACGGAAGGAGTTTTAAATTTGCGTTTAACGGTCAAATGTCTTCGCGGATGTTGCGCAAATTCTGTCCGATATCTGATGACCTGCGATCTTTTCTTGCCAGAACCGTGACTAACTGCGGTCTATCTGCGCGTGCATACGACCGCATTCTCCGGCTAGCCCGCACAATCGCTGACATGGAAGACCGCGAGCAGATCTCGAAGAGTGATTTACTCGAAGCCCTGCGACTTCGTGAAACCGCCGCATAGTAGGAGGGGCGTGATATCATGGCTGACCTTATGTATAAGATCAGTCGAGAAATATCATTCTGTTACGGCCACCGTCTGCTGAACTATGAAGGCAAGTGCAAAAACCTTCACGGGCATAACGGACTGGCGGTGATCACATTGGAAGCGCCAAGCCTGGATCCGCTTGGAATGGTCGCTGATTTTTCCGATATCAAGAAATTTGTTTCGCCATGGATTGATGCAGAGCTCGATCACCGCATGATTCTTCATAAGGATGATCCATATGCGCCGATTCTGATGGCACATGGGGATCCGGTCAAACTTTTTGACAGAAATCCAACGGCGGAGAACATCGCCAAGTATATTTTTGATTACGCGAAAAGCGGCAATTTCCCGGTATCGAGTGTGGTGCTGTGGGAAACACCCAACTGCTCAGCCACTTACGAGCCGGACGACCCGATTGAGTGAATGTCGGAACCCGGACTACCCCGTTTGGGGTATAGGATTTGTCGCGCCCAAGTGGTTAGATGGAGAAAGGTCCGCACGATTTGCTTGCGGGCATGAGTATGTTCCAATTTAAAGGTAACCGCCATGTCGAGTCAAACATGCGAAGATCCGCTTGAGACGCTAATTGCCAATTCCAACATCACCGATTTCCAATCCTTGAAAGAATCGGTCAGTGATGCGAAACGACTGAAAATTACACTCGATCGGGCACTTGTTATGTCCGGGCGAGCCACCGAAGCCAACCTTGCTACGTCATTGGCTGCGCGGGACCTCGTGCTCTCGGGGCAGATGAGTCTGAATGCGGCGATCAATGCGTTGAGATTGGCGAGCCAAGAGCACATTTCGCTCGACGAGGCGCGAAAGCGTCTGAAAGGTCTGCATAGAGCCACGAAGACCGTGTTCACTCTGACCAACGAGCTGACCAATCTTATGCTCGAAGCCGGAATCATTACCCGCGAGCAGCTCGGTAAGGCTGTGGACATGGCTACGAAAACCGGTATGCTGACCGGTCGAGTGCTGCGCCTGAATCAGACAATTTCGTCTGCCATGCTTGCTTCCTGCATTGACGCACGGATAATGCTCAGAGAGAAAAGGCAATCGGATGAGGCTGTAATAGAGGGATTGAAACTCGCCTTTGAAAAGAAAATTACGCTCAATCAAGCGTTATTTGAGCAGGGCAAGTTTCAACAGCCGTTGAATTTCTCCTTACGCTTGGCTGATTTGCTCTTTATGTCAGGCGTGCTGACTGAAGATGATTTCCTGGAGTGCTCGGAACTATCGATACTCAAGAAGAAGTTTTTTGCCCAGGTGGTTTTGGAGCAAGGCTTGCTCACGCCTGTGCAATTAGAGGCCGCCGAGCATTTGTTGAACGTTGTAGCGAGCGAAGCGTTGTTGCCATACGAAGCAGCCCTGGCGCTGCGTCATGTCACCGCGACTGGTGTCAACGTGCATGAGGCTATATCGCGTGTTAGAGCGTCGAGACCGCCTGCGGCGCCCCTATTGATAGGTAGTCTTCTTGTCGAAGCCGGATTAATCGCGCCTTACAAACTAAACGCTCTCGTGCGAGATGGCAAAGTCGGCAATATAAAAATCGGAAAACAACTTCTCGACGCCGGCATGATTAAACAATCATCGCTGTTTAAAGCGCTGCGCTGTCAGTCACTCTGGCGCTTCGGATATATCTCTCGCAACGCTGCAATCGAAATCTTGAAACGCTCAGAACTCGCTAACGAGCCATTGGAACAGACTTTCGAAAACATGGATATCTATGTGCCATCGTCTATGCAATGGTCGTGGGTTTAAGTTGAACTTCACTTTCGTGAATCTTTGAGAAGCCGCTATCGGGGCGGCTTTAGAAGCAGGCTGGAAGCCTGCGCTCCCAGGATCCATGGCTGTGGGTCTCAATCAATTCGATGGCTATTTGATTACTGGCGTAACTTCGCGTCAGCCATGTCGCTATTTTAATTTCTTCGCGTCAGCCGTGTTGCTAGTTTAATTTCTTCGCGTCAGCCGTGTCGCTATTTTAATTTCTTCGCGTCAGCCGTGTTGCTAGTTTAATTTCTTCGCGTCAGCCGTGTTGCTAGTTTAATTTCCTCGCGTCAGCCGTGTCGCTAGTTTAATTTCTTCGTGTAAGGTGTCGCTAGTTTAGTTTCTTCGCGTAAGCCGTTTCGCTATTTTACTTTTTGGAAGAGGTGGCTGTGTAGTTGCTTGACGCATTTGTCGGCGTCGGCATTTGACACGACGAAACTCAGAGTTATGTCTGAGGCACCACCGGAAATCATTATGATGTTCGTATCTTTGAGGCAATCGAAAACTCTGCCTGCAATCCCGCTTTTCGCGCGGAAGTGCGTGCCTACGACGGAGACGATCGACACGTCGTGCATGACGCGCACTTCGCACAGATCATGCAGGCTTTCCAAAATTGCGTCCAGATTTTCGGTATTATCTATGGTGACGGAAACTGAAACTTCCGAAGTAGCAATCAGGTCGATTGAGGTTCGGTGCTTGTCGAAAACTGTGAAGACTTTCGCTAGAAAACCGTGTGCCATGAGCATGTTCAACGAGCTGAAAAACAGGGCTGTGATGCTCTTCTTTGAAGCGATTGCGTAATACGGTTGATCTTGATCTCCCTCTTCGGCGATCACGGTTCCTTTCGCTTCAGGTTTCAACGTGTTTAAAATTCTGACTGGGATGTTTTTCTCGACAGCCGGTTTAATCGTTAGAGGATGGAGAACTTTCGCTCCGAAGTAAGCGAGTTCGGATGCTGCTTGAAACGATACCGTAGACAGTACCATTGCGTCGGTAACAACTCGCGGATCGGCAGTCATCATGCCGTCTACGTCGGTCCAAATTTGAATCTCGTCGGCTTCGCAGGCGACACCAATTATTGCTGCACTGTAATCGGAACCACCGCGACCCAAAGTGGTAGTGATACCATTGGAGGTGCTGCCAATGAATCCTTGTGTGACAACAACCCGATCGTCAGCCAGTTCCGGAAGGATTGCGCCTTGCGCTTTCGCTGCAGTGGTTTCCCAAAGTGGATTGGCTTTGCCGAAAACATTGTCTGTAATCAGAAACGATCTGGCGTCCAACCATTTTGATTCGATGCCTTTCTTTTCGAGAAGAGTTGCCAGAATCAAGCTGGAGAGCAGTTCTCCGAAGCACGAAATGGCATCGAGCGAGCGTTTGGTGAGTTCGCCCAGATAACTGACGCCTCGCAAAATGATGTCCAGTTTATTGAGGTGGCTTTCCAGATCTTCAACCAATTCGTCAACGATTGCTGACTGTTGGAAAAGCGTATAGATGCAGTCCTTATGTTTCTCGTGAATCTTATCGAGCACATCGAGCGCAGCGTCGAGATTTCTGTCTTTCGCTTCTTGCGCCGCTTTGATCAGCAAATCCGTAACGCCCGACATGGCGGAGACGACCACGACTGGTGCGCCATGTTCTTTCGACGTGTTGCGGACGATATCGACAATCGTCAGAAAGCGCTCTGCCGAGCCGACTGAGGTGCCGCCGAATTTCATCACGAGCATTGGATTACGGTCTCCCTTGATTACCCAGCGAAGTTGCCTCGCGAACATCGGTTGCCGAACTAAGTCGCTGACGATGATGCTGAGACTTGCGAACGCGGTTGTTGAAATCTACGCTGACTAGCGACCGCCGGGTTTTCGGAGTCGAATCGTAGGGGCACCTCGCGAGGCGCCCGTGCCGCTAAACGTTTTTTTGCGGCACATGTCAACTGAGTCTACCAATTTTACCCGGCATGGGCGTTTTAGCAATGGAGTGTTGCGAACTCTAATCGTCGAAAGGCTACAAAACTGGATCTTGGGATACTGAAAACAAAAACGGCAGAGTTGCCTCTGCCGTTAATTGACTGTGTGGAGTGTTGCCACTCGAAAGGATTAGATAGAGTCTTAGCGACGCCAGATTTCAGCGCCGATAGAACGGAGCTTCTCTTCGAGGCGGTCATAGCCGCGATCGAGGTGACGCAATCCGGTTACTTCGGTTACGCCTTCGGCGCCAAGACCAGCAACGATAAGTGCTGCTCCGGCTCTCAAATCGCTCGCTTTGACTTCGGCACCCATGAGTTTGTCGACGCCTTTGATAACGGCTGCGTTGCCTTTGATCACTACGTCGGCACCCATGCGTCGCAGTTCTGCTGCGTGCATGAAACGATTTTCGTAAATGGTTTCTTCAACGATAGAAGTGCCTTCAGCGACTGCCATGACAGGCATGAACAGTGCTTGCAAGTCAGTTGGGAAACCTGGATAAGGCAGAGTTGTGATATCAGTGCCTTTGAATCTCGTGGTGTCGCACTTGATTCTGATTACGTCAGGCGCATAGATAGCCACTTCTGCTCCCATCTCTTGTACTTTGCTGATCACAGAGTACAGGTGGTGCGCATTTGCTCCTTCGATCAAGATTTCGCCGCCGGTCGCCATGCAGGCAAGCATGAAGGTTCCGACTTCGACGCGGTCCGGCATTGTGTCGACAACCGCATCATGCATCTCTTCGAAAGGCACGCCTTCGATTGTGATTTGATACGTACCGGCACCTTGAATGTTGCCGCCCATTGCGTTGACGCAATCTGCGAGGTTAACGATTTCAGGATCTTGTGCAGCGTTTTCGATGATGGTGGTGCCTTCTGCGCAGACGGCAGCAAGCATGATGTTTTCGGTGGCGCCGTTGGATGGGCGATCGAGATACATTCTGGCGCCGACCAATTTCTTGGCGCTGGCAGTTACATAACCATGATCGATTCGTACATCAGCTCCGAGGATCTTCAAACCACGCTCGTGGAGGTCGATCTTACGTTCGCCGATTGCGCAACCGCCAGGAAGGGAGACCTTCGCCTCGCGGAAACGACTGAGTAGCGGTCCGAGTACGACGAATGAAGCGCGTAAGTGGCTGACCAACTCATACGGCGCTTCCCAACTGTTGACACCGGATGCATCGATCGACACTTCGTTGTGATTGATTTCGACGGTCGCACCGAGTTGACGAAGAATCGTCGCCATCATTTGAACGTCGGTCAAGTTTGGAACGTTGCGAAGAACGGTGGTGTGCTTTGAAAGCAGAGCAGCGGCCATCATTTTCAGCACGGCGTTTTTTGCACCGCCGACGCGGACTGAGCCGTGAAGTTGTCTTCCGCCCTGGATGATAATGCGAGAATCATCTTGAGGGTCGTTGGGAACGGTTGGTGGATCGATTCGTGTTGTCTTAGGTTGCATTTGTTACCGCCGCTTCTAGTGAGCTTTCCCGAGTTCTTTGTAATTCGACAGAGATGTTTTCAAGATCGATAGTAAGAGAGTCGACCGATATGCGCTTTCGCGCTTTCGTGTATATTTATTCGGTCCGCGCCTCTGTTCTCTGTCGAGATCTGTATAGCGCGCCACAATACCTACTGTACACAATCAAGGTAAACGCTTTGTTAAGCAGATAAAATCGAGAATCTTCGAAGTCTTCTTTGTTATGCTGCTATCTATCTAATAGACGGAAAACAAGCGGGTCAAACTTGAAAATTCAAAGATGTTAAACTGTCGTAAAACTTGGCTGCCAAGGCGTTCGTATATGTCCCGCATACCTAAATTAGCCGCTTTGATAATCTTCGTTGTTGCAACCACCTGTGGTTGTGCGATGTCGGAAGAAATGCGTCGCATCAACGAAATGAAGGAGGCGAATCAGCGTCGAGATATGCAGATGACGACTGATTTGTCGGGCCAACAGATATTTGTTCGTAGTTGCAATTCGTGTCACCCGGGTGCGAAGCAGGGAATGGGACCAGCGCTAGATAAGCTGGCCGAGCACTTTCCCACTGACGACAAGCTGAAAAAGTTTATTCGAACAGGCGTTGGTTCAATGCCACCACAAACCAAAGACGCGCTCGACGACCAGGAATTAGAGAATCTGGTCGTTTATTTGCGCGAATTGAAATTCGAAGATCCGAAGAAGTAATTGAAACTGTTCAGAATCTTTTAGAAAACATCGCGAAGGAATTGCTTGTCCGTTAAACCTCGGCCTGCTTGGGTTCTGGACCTACATATATAGATACTGAAAACCAACGAATCAGAAATCGAACTGACTTCAAGCGTGTTAGTTAGCAGTCAATGCTACCAATTATGGTGTCAGTAGATAGAAGAACCAGACAACGAGCGCGAATAGCATACCGAAGAGAACTATCCAGGATATCAGCGCTGGACCCTTCATCATGATCACCTGGATCGGACAGTATTTGATGAAGGACTTCACGACTTGATCGCGTTCAGCAAGATATATCGAGAGGATAGGCATTGGCCACATCCGCTTGCTGCCCGGCTTTGGACGATAGAGAACAAGAATCAATTCAGGGCTGAGATAGACGCGTGAGACCTGATCCCAGTTGACCGTTCTGCGTTGAATCCAATACGGTCCTCGATATTTGATGCCGCGACTGCTGAGCTGCAAACTCGATGGCGCCGTGTAAGGCCGCGCACCAATCAGGATCGCTATGATGGCAACAGTGACGAAAAAGCCCTCGATGTTGAACAGCAGCTTCCAGCTCTTCGTCAAATAGAGCGGTGACCAGCAAAATTTCGCCAGACCGAGGTATGCGGACGCCAGCAACAAACAAAAAATCAGTTCGCTCGGTTCTTTTCCCTCGACAAAATTGTCTTGGGAGTCGTTTTCGAGGTTGATGTCGGGCGTAGTTTCCATATGGCGCTTGTTTTGTCGGACCTACTTAACCAAGAGTAGCGGATAGATCTATAGCCTTTCAATAGTTATTTCCCCATGGCGGGGAAACTATTTTGGCGCCCGGGCCCACCTTTGATTCAGCAATCGTAGGGACTGCTTCAATAATCGTAGGTGCTGATTCAACAATCGTAGGTGCTGATTCAATAATCGTAGGGGCGCCTTGCAGGCGCCCATGTTGTTCCGGTCACGGAACGCGCGGTAATAGCAGCATAGGCGCTTACAAAGCCCCTACCAAATCCTCGTACTAATGCGCCGTACAAATCGGGCCTGCAACGCGCCCATTCAAGACCGCCGAGCTGAGCGGCGCGTCAAAGGTGAGTTCCAAGGTGCGCCCGTTAGGTCCCTGAAGAACCTTCGGACTCTGAGGCTCAGTCGATACCGAAGAGTTCTTGCTGGGCTTGCTTGCCGCGGACCTTTACGGATGCCGGACTGCGATCGATGTCCTGATGGCGGGGTGCGACCGCCTGGTAGAACTCATTATCGAAGGCGCGTGTTCTAACTACCACGGGCATGGGCACGGCATATCCGAGGACGAGCGCTTGCTGCTTCGGATCAAGTTGAGACAAAACTGTTCTGAGGGTTTGGCTTCCGGACACGCCAGTGAAAACCGCGTCTATATCTTTGTCGTCATTGAGGAGAGCCGTGACGCGCGTTCCAATCTGACTCAAAACCTCCGGATCGATTCCGCTGGGGCGTTGGTCGACGATCAGCAGAGTCACGAAGTATTTGCGCATCTCTCTGGCGATAATACCGAATATGGTTTGCTTTGCCACTTGCGGAGAGAGAAACTTGTGAGCCTCTTCGATCACGATCATCAGCTTCCTGGGCGGCTCTACGTTCTCAGGATTGGCGATGTATTTTTCGGCGCGTCGAACATACTCGGCATGTATCCGTCTCGTGATCACGTTGGTCGCTAACATGTAAGAGAGGAGATTATTTTGTCTGCCGAATTCCAGGACGATGTGCTTGCCGGCCTGAATGTGCGTGATGATTTCCGAAATGAAATCATGGTTCACTCGTGGTTTCAAATACGGTGTCTTTTGAACGATTGTGTTTAAACGTCTCTGGAGGGTTTTTAGTGCGGTAGGGTGGCCCTTGTAGATCTGAGTAAACTCCTCAATCTCCTCACCGGACATGTCTAGAAGTGTTCCAATCCAATCCTGCCCGAGTTTTTCTTTGGCGATGTATGCGTTTTCCAAAGTCGCTTCTGTTAATGCGAGTTCGTTTTTCAGCAGATCCAAATCTTCAATTTCGATCTGGTTATATCCAATGGTGAGCTCGTGGGCATCGGGGATTCCGCGAGTTCTCGATGACTCCGGATCGAGACTGAATACGACAACCTTATGACCGAACAGTTGTTTTAAACCTTTTACTCTTGGCTGAGATTTGTTCTCCGACATTGCCTGCCAGCCGTATTCATTGTGCATGTCGAAAACTATCATGGATGCGACGTCTCGGTGAATGATACCACTCAAGAAAATCCGCGTGAGAAACGATTTGCCCGTTCCGGATTTGCCGAAAATTCCATTGGAGCGCTCAATAAATCTTCCGAGATCGACACAAACAGGCGTTTCCATATTGAGTGGTTTGCCGATATTGAAATACAGATTGTCTGGTACTGATTCATTTTCCTCACCGAAAACCATAGCGAAATCTTCGTCGTTCGCTTCGAACACGGGTGAGAAGTGGTGCGGGATGGTCTTTACCGGCATCAATTCATTCTTGCCGTCGCGTTCTGTCATCAACATCGGTTGAACTTTAACGGTACCGAATGTAGAACCACCAGAAAGCACAGACATTACGAAATCATCTTCGGGTGGAGGATTCAGCAGGATCGACTGATTAGCGGCCGACAGCGTAACATCAGTGAGCATGCTGAAGAAACGCGAACGCCTTCCTTCAATCACGACAAATCGTCCAACGCGCAAATCCTCGACCGAGTGCTCCGCGTCAAGCCGCATCTCAAGCCCGCCTGACAGTGAGCCCTGTGTGATGATTCCTAGATGATTGTTTCGCGACCGGGCCAAAACCGAGTCCTCAAAAGGAATGTGTGCAGATCCGGGCGCTCAAACCCGCTCAACTTAGTGTACTTTGTCTTAGCTTTTGGTGCTAACCCAAATCTCTAACGTTCGGATTTTGAGGATTTTGGAGAGATCTTATTTCAATTGCGATAGGAACTATTCGGTCTGATTTTAAACCCGGAAATCCCTATGTTCGCTAGCTTTTGGACTACTGGGTATAATGTTTTTATGGAAGAAACCAAATGCGATTGCCAATCAGAGCAGTTTTGCGCAACTTGCCAGAAAGTCGCGAAACCTTACCGCAGCCCGATTTGGCCGCACATGCTACTCGTAGCTGCAACGATCGCCGGCGTCCTATTTATAACCCTGAAGCACTAGGCTGACCGAAGCAACGCACCGGCCGAGCCGAATCCTGGGAGCGCAGGCTTCCAGCCTGCTTCTGTGTTCGAACGGGGAACGCCGCCATCTTGCGTTTTAGGTGCAGGCTGGAAGCCTGCGCTCCCAGGAGTGCGTTCCTCTAAACGTTTTCTCTAAACGGCGCTCTCTTGATTTGCTGCTGCGCGGTTCTAAACGCGCTACAAGACCCGCTTACGATGCCGTTTTTAGACTGCGAAGCCGATGGATTTTGCGAATTGCTTCACGGCTTCATCGCGCTGGGCTTCTTCAAAGTGAGTCTCTGCCACGATCGCGGACTCGTCCTCACCCTTGTACTCAGTGATTGTGTAGGTTGTCGGTGGCTTGAGGCTGCGTTCCAGTCGATGGAGATTGCCGTTTGAGTCGGTTGCGCCGACTACACCCCAGACTCCGTCAAGGGATTTGGTGATGTCGCCGACGGTATGCGGCCACTGAGCACGTTGTTGAAACAGTTCCATTGCGCCTCCGCGTATTTGAACCGGGAACGGAGCACCGAGTTGCCGATAACATTTGTCGTTTCGCTGTTTCAAACAGTTTAATCATCTGCCATTGGTGCCCCGGCAGATTCGCTGTTTGTCTGATTACAAGACTAATGTCCGGAGAGGGACTTGAACCCTCATGGCTAAGCCACACGCCCCTCAAACGTGCGCGTCTACCAATTCCGCCATCCGGACGTAGTTTCTAGGGTGCCATTGTCATTGAGGAGAGATGACAATCGTCGGGGTGTTGAAACCACCTCGAAGCTAGAACCCTAGTTTAGCAAGACATCCCTTATTTGTGTCAATAGCGCCTGTTTTCTCACGTTATTAACCACTATTTGCAACAAGTGATATAACTAGATTATGGCGAATCCCGCTCAACATCAGGATCTAGAGTGTTTACATCCAGAAAATTTAAACTTGAAAGCAAATAAAGGCAAGGGTTCTGGGGAATAACTGACTGTGGCGTGTATTTAGGTTTGTAACGTAAGATGATTTGAAAGACCGTGTGTAAGCCAAGAGAGAGGAAATCGGTGAACGCGACGTCATGATTGAGATGCATGTAGCCGGAATCGCTCTGGATGCTCGCAATGGGCATCCAATTGTTGTTCTTAACGACAGCACGAAAAGACGCGCACTACCTATATGGATTGGGGTTGCCGAGGCTCAGGCGATATCGAAAGCGCTTGACAATCAGAAGCCGGATCGACCGATGACCCATGACCTCTTACTAAATGTGATCACGGCACTTGGATACAAGATTGAACGAATTGAGATCAACGAGTTAGCATCCAGCACGTACTTTGCCACTATTCGACTGGTTCTTGGCGATAAGCGCATAGACAATCTCAAAGCGATTGATTCACGTCCATCTGACGCAATTGCGCTTGCGTTGCGGGCGAAGGCGCCGATATTTGTTTCTGCTCAAGTGGTGGCTGATGGAACGATTCCAGCCGACCTTGAGAAGGACGAAGAGGAGACGAAGGAATTCAAGAAATTCATCGATAACTTGAAGGCGTCCGATTTCAAGAAGATGGGTAACGAGTAGCTCTTTGGTCGAAACACGAACTTAGTCCACTGATCCGATTCAGGGCGACACATGGCGTTGCCCCGATAGACATTACGCGCAGCGAACACATCGCGCGGCGTGCGGTCCCCGATCAGCGTTTAGTCTCGCTCGGTCTACTTGCTCACGCGCTTGTAGTGCGATTCCATGAATTGAACCCATTTGCCGTCCGGACCCAATAGCTGAGAGCGCAAAATGCGGTGGTCCGGGCTTTTGATTTCGATAATATCCTGATACTTAGCCGTTTTACCGGGGTTAGTCATATCAGGTCCCTCGGCGTTGAGAGTCAAAACTTTTTTAGCTTCATCCATAACGCCGTCGTAGACCCACATGTGAGTCATCATTGAACCGACCCAAGAGCCGACGTACCGTTTGGTATCCGGGTTGTATCCCAGTGTCATGATCATGTTTGCGTCGTCGCCGTCAGCCATTTTTGCCGTGGCTTCACCAATAACCCAAACGCCACCTAGCGAGCGGAAAACCTCCTTGCCGGTATTTTTTTCCTTGGGTTTGTCAGGTCCTATGCTGCACTCACCTTCGTAAGTCCATTCGCCAAGAAGCTGATCTAGCCATTGATGTTCTGGTGTTGGCTTGATTGCGAAGCAAGGGTTGAGTTCGGTTTCAGTGGTCATAATGGACTCCTTCTTGAAACGATTGCGTTTTTTTAGTCAGAAAAGCTTGGGAAATCTGAGGATTAGCTTTCAGTTTTTTTCTTCTTGTCGAGCGCTGACTTGAGCGCAGCTTCAAGTGTGAGGATCTTCGCGTCGAGCTGTTTAATGCGATCGTTTAAAACTTCCTTGCCAAGCTTGTCATCTTGCTTTTGCCACTCAAGTTGCTTTTCTTCGGAGATCTTTTCTTTGATTTTAAGTGTGCCCTGGCTTGCCGCTATGGCAGACAATCCGATTAGATAGGTGACGAATGTAATAGCGCCTAGAGGCAGGCTCACTGCGGCTCCGAAGAAATTGATTGCGACGGCGGCCGTGTTCATTATGGAAACTACTGCGACCAGAACGAACAGTATTCCTGCGATGGCAATTGGGATGTTTCGTTTCACTATGTCACCTCAGCGAAGCGAGTCCAGCAGCTTTTGATAATCCGCAGGTAGCGGTGCTTTGAACTCTAGAGCAGATCCGGTTTTCGGATGAATAAACGAAAGTCTTGCCGCGTGCAAAGCGTGACCGATCAGGCCATGTTTGCTCCGTGCTTTTTCCGAGCCGGACGATTTCCGATTGTACACGAGATCACCAACGACAGGATAGCCAAGATGCGCCATGTGTACGCGTATTTGGTGGGTGCGACCGGTCTGTAGGTTGAGTTCGAGGAGGGTGAAGTTTCGATAACGTTCTACGACTTTGTAATGTGTGACCGCTGTTCTTCCGTTGTCGACCACAGCCATTTCTTTGCGCCGAACCGGATGTCGCCCAATTGGCTTATCAACTGTCCCTGAATCGTTCTTCACCAGTCCTTCGACTAGCGCATAATAGGTGCGTTTTACTGTTCGCTCGGCCAGTTGTTTAGCCAGTTCGCGATGGGTCAGGTCTTCTTTGGCGACTACTAGTAAACCGGACGTGTCCTTATCCAGGCGATGAACAATTCCTGGTCGTTCTACACCGGAGATTCCAGAGAGAGTTCCGCGACAGTGATGAAGCAATGCGTTAACGAGAGTTCCAGAGCGGGTTCCGGCTCCTGGGTGTGTCACCATTCCGACTGCTTTGTTGATCACGATCAAAAATTCGTCTTCGTAAACAACATCTAGTGGTATCGCCTCTGGTTGCAGGTCCAGTGGTTCGTTTGGTGGAACACGAACAACGATGACTTCACCGCCCTTCAGTTTCAACGAGGCTTTCGCGACATCACCGTTGACCTTGACGAGTTCAGCATCGATTAGTTTTTGAACTTGAGCGCGGCTTAAGTCGGGTAGTGCTTTAGTAATGAAAAAATCGAGACGAGGTTTTGCATCGCCAACGTTTGAGTCAGTCGCATCATAGACCAGCTCTATGTCTTCGTATAGGTCCTCTAAATCTATTTCGCCAGGTTCGATCATATTTGCGGTATCCGCACACTCTTATTATTCAACTGACGGAGTACTCACTGATGAGGATGCGTTATGTGGCGCTTCATTTTTCGCGGCGTGGAGCTTTATTTCATCACGTTTCAACAGGTACATGGCAATGAAGAGACAGCCGATACCAACGTCGATTAAAGCGTCGGCAACGTTGAATACAGGAAAAGAAACAAACGTGAATTCAAGGAAATCCGTGACCTGGCCTACGGTATAGCGGTCGATCAGATTACCGATAGCACCTCCGAGCAAACAACCCATGCCTACTTGCTCCACCGCCGGTAGTGGCTCGCTCGATCTGACTCGTTTGACTATCCACGCCAGTATAACTAGAGATAACACCGTTGCCACAGCGCACATGATCTGTCCGTTTTGGCTTCCAATCGAGAATGCCGCGCCGGGATTTGTAGTGAGCGTAAACCTGATGAAACCAGGGATGAACGGTTCCGGTTGACCGCGAGTAAGGTGTGTCAGCACCCAGGCTTTGCTCAACCGATCAGCTGTTACGCACAGCGCGACCACAAACAAAATCAGGAGCCCTCGAGCGGTGACCTGCTTTGAGTGAGTCATTGACGCGGCTCCGATTAGTAGCTGTCGCCTTCTTTATTGCTGTCTTCTTTTTCTTCCGGAGCAGGCTTCGGTGGTGCTGATTCGCCTTCGTTCGGAGTCAGCTTGATTGGTGCGATTTCGTCGTCTTCGACTGCTGCTGCTGCTTTCGGTTTTACATCCTTAGCAATTACCGGATCCGTCTTTGATGACTCGGGTACAACATTGAGACGTCGTGTCAGGTAAGTCAGACCTTTGAGATTCGATCTGAATTTATCCGTGATACCAATCGTCGCCATCAACAATTCATTGTGATTTGAGGTGTTGGCGTGAATTATTCGTTCCAATATCTGATTTTCGATTGGTCTCCACTGGTCCTGATGCGGAGGCTGTGGATACTTAAGTGGCTCACTTGTGATCGAGCCGACTGCGACCAAGTCTTTGGGCAGTTCAACCTTCAAGCGTGCTGAATATTCTTGTCCGGATTTTACTTGCTCCGGCGCGATGAATGAGGTTGCAAGATCAGTCGCAGAGCCAAAGGCGACGCGGACCTTTTCGTAGTCGATTCGATCGCCGACAATCTTCCAATCTTTTCCGAACTTTCTCAGGTACAACTGCCCTTCTGAAATCGATGAGAGCACACCCTTTGTGCCGATGCCAGGCATTTCACGCGCTGTGCTGCCTACTGCTTTGTCGCGCGATTCGACTGTCGAGAACTTGCCTTCGACGCGAACTTGTTTTGTCTTCGAACTTGACTTTGCATCCGGATAGGTCTTCCAAAAGTCCTTGGTCAGCTCTCTTACAGCGTTTTTGTCCAGACCATCATTGTTGACATAATCATCGTGATAGAAATTCATGACTGCGTCGAGATTGTGAGCGTTCCACTGTGTCTCGATATCACCAAGTAGAGACTCGATTTCCTGTTGCTCTGCTTTGTACTTGTCTTTGTCCGGTTCCAATTCCGACTTTGTGTCGGAATCATTCGCGGTCGGCGCGGACAGAGAAGTACTCGCAGGAGCTGCTGCCAGGGCTGGTGTCTGAGTCGATGAAAACACCGCAACAAGTAATGAAAGTGCGATTATGTTTTCAAAACTGGCGAGCTGTCTCTTTCTGGTCTGTGCGTTATGTCGCATGAACCGCCTCCAACGTCAATCCTGATATGTCTCCAAGATGCCAATTATAGCTTTATCAGGCGACCAACGCTGCCTCCGTAAAGTGTTACGGCAAAAACTGTTGCATAGACCGTAGTTGAACTGGGGACGCTGGGTGGCGCGGCGAAAAGGCTCTGCACCCGGTCTGTTCCGTGACTTTTGGCGCTTGACAAAAATACCTGTCGCTCGGCTGTTGGGCGGTTACTTCAGTTTCTGTCCGCCACGTGGCTCATAATGTGGTATCCAGTAGCCACCTCGGCTGGTAACATCGGATAGTAGTGTCCCAATTCGTTGACTGTCACATCAAAAAATTCCAGGTATAGATGAGCGGGCGCGACCATAGCGATGACAGTAGTGGAAATTTAGCTGCCGGTGATACCGTGCAGGATTTGACTGTGGACTCGTCGCGTTCTGGTGGTGCGGATCCAAACGATACTCAACAAGATCCATTTGCTGCTAAAAATCCAAGAACCAGTCAAAACATAACGAACGATCCCGCCTCGTTGTCGAACGCAACAACCAGGGCCGACACGATGGATGATTCATCAGAGTTTCGCCAGTTTGAACAGTCTGGCAAGGACCTTGCGGGCAGGAGGAGTTCGGCAAATCAGCTGGATGAAACGATTCAAGATCCGCATAGGCAGCAGCAAGACGCAGGCTCTCAAAATTCTCGCGATACCACCACCGATTTGTTGCGTGACATTTTTCAGTCCGCAATTTTGTCGAACTCCGCTGCCGCCTCTCATCGTAAGGGCTCTGCCACTAACGCCGCTGGAAAACCGCCTCATCAAAATCAAAGCGCGAATCTGTTTGATGGCAGATTCGAATTACTCACAGAGCTTGGCGCTGGCGGCATGGGAACCGTCTTTAAGGCTCATGATCGAGAACTAGATCGTGTTATTGCCATAAAAGTTTTGAGTCATTTTGGAAACGACGCAGACGCTCGAATACAGCGCTTTCGCCAGGAGGCGCGCGCTGCGGCAAAACTCAACCATCCTAACATAATCAAAATTCACGACCTTCACACCGCAAATACTGGTGAACGATACATTCAATTCGAGTACGTCGAAGGATGTTCTCTCTCGAATCTACTCATAGGTTTCGAACACAAGCGGCTTTTGATGCCGATCAAGGCGGTGTTGGATTGTGCCATACAAACGCTCGCGGCCCTCGACTGTATGCATGAACACAACATCGTCCATCGTGATGTAAAGCCCGCTAACATTATGTTGGAGAACAAAACTGATGTGCGTGGTTTTGTAGGCGCACCTCATGATGTTCTTCAAGATGGCGCACGGACAGCTAAACTAAACGATTATCCAGACGCGGAATATCAAGTCAAGTTAGTCGACTTCGGACTTGCAAAAATTCGAGACGAAGACGACAACACAATGATGTCGATCACAAGAAAGGGTCAAGCTGTTGGTACGGCTGCATACATGAGTCCTGAGCAGTGCTCGGGCGAGAGAGTCGATGGATGCTCCGACATCTACTCATTTGGGTGCATTCTATTCGAGATGTTAACGGGGCATGTGCCGTTTCGAGGCACCGACTCAGCAGAGACTATGCGTCTCCACCTGAGCGCACCAATTCCTCAGCTAAGCATGGCTCGACCTGATCTCATTGCACTCGAACAGTTTGAGCGCATTGTGAATAGGATGCTTGCCAAAGAACGAATAGACAGATACCAAAAGGCTGCACACGCAAAAGACGAACTTAAAGCACTGTACATTGGTATTAAAAGTGGTGCCATCATGGAGGCACTGCAAACAGAGAAAGGAAAGTACGTGACAAATTCTCAGAGCGTTCCGAGTGAGCTCCATCCCGGTGTTCCGAAGGTTGGCGGAACGGGAGGAGACCTGGAACAACTCGACCAGCGAAGTCGGGCCGTCGTGGACCCTACGCTTCTAGAAATTGATTACCATCAACCTCAAAATAAGGAAGATCTCGAGGTAACTTCCCGCGAAGCAGATATGCGAGGCAATCCGCAAACGGCAGAGCGAAAAATATATGCTGATCCGCTTGCTCCCGATGCAACTGTGCAAGAAGGGCTTAGCCAAGGACGGAAAGTCTATCCTGATCCACTCGCTCTCGAGGCCACTCAACCATCTGTTTCTTCGCCGGCGAATGCTCGCAACGCAAGGAGCGGTGCTTCGGCAGGGAGCATCAACACAAATTGGGATCCGGTAGACGGCTCGGTGGGCGCTTCTTCAAATTCTAAACAATCGACGCCAGTAAAGAAAAAAGCCGGTCAAGGATTTTCCGAAGCCGACCTTTTCGCTCGCAAGTACGAGATCAAAGGCCATATCGGGCAAGGCGGCATGGGCGTTGTCTACAAAGCTATCGATCTTCTACTAGGACGGCCTGTCGCGATTAAATTCTTGAAGGGCAAAAGTGGTATCAGTCAAATGGAGATGTCTCGCTTTCAACAAGAAGCGAAAGCCATCGCCAGTCTCGATCACACAAACATCATTCGCGTCCATGAAATGTCAGTCACCGAGGATGGTGACCCGTATTTTGTTCTTGAGTACGTCGAAGGGCATGCGCTATCCAGCGAAATTCGAGGCAAGAAACAACTTCCACTCGAACGCGCGCTCTCCATAGTTTCCCAAGTCTGTGATGCGCTTCAGCACGCCCACAACAAAGGTGTTATCCACCGCGATATCAAACCAAGCAACCTCATGATCGTGCCTCAAGAAGATGGCTCCGACGTCGTCAAACTTCTCGACTTCGGGATCGCTAAACGAAATGCAGTCGACGAAGAAACTCTCCTCAAGCTAACGAAGACCGGCGAACTCTTCGGAAGTCCGCATTACATGAGCCCCGAGCAATGCAATGGAAAGGATATCGGCGGGCAGAGTGATATTTATTCTCTGGGAGTTGTTCTATTCGAATTGATATGCGGCGTGCCACCATTCAGCGGACAAAGCCCTTTCGACACGCTAGATAAACACAAAAATGCGCCGACTCCGTCGGTATTGGGTCATCGACCGGACTTGCCGGCGAGTCAGATGATCGATGAATTGCT
>JBGAHZ010000091.1:0-20398 GCA_044225915.1 Obscuribacteraceae bacterium (SeqCode) | reverse complement strand
TGTGCGCGCGTCGCGGGTTCCAGGTTCCAGGTTCGAAGTTCCAGTTCCAGTTCCAATTTCCAGTTCCAGTTCCAAGTTCCAGTTCCAGGTTCCAAGTTCCAGGTTCAAAGTTCCAAGTTCCAAGTTACAAGGGAACGGCGTTGCTAGTCCCTAGGGGACTGCAACGCGTGTTCGCTGATTTGGTGAGCGGAGCTTAAATGGTGAAGCCGAGGTCGTTGTTTTTGCTGGAGTGGGAATGGAACTCTTTGCATTTTTCGTTCATTGCGTCAGCTACAGCTTCTACGTCCATAGAAGAGTCTTTGAGGTTATTGAACAAGTTTTTGTCTTCTTTTTCGATGTGCTCGCGGACTAATTTGCTTAATTCTTTCATTTGCGGATCGAAGTCTGGTTCTTCTCCCATGAGGCGTTGAGCTTGTGCCATGGAAATTTTGATTTGATCGTGACTTTCGTTGAACTCAGTCAAATTGAAGTCAGCATCGGCTTCGGTGATGGCAGGGTAGAAAACTTCGGTTTCCAGCACGGACAGTACGCTCAATTCGAGGGAAACATCAGCCAGCAATTTTTCCTTGTCCTTAGCACTCAACTTTTCGTTTGATTTGTCGAGAAGGTCAAGAACGCGCTTGTGGGCTGATTTCAAAACTTCTACAGCGCTCTTTTCTTTAAGTGTCATGATTGATCTCCTGAGGGATTTTGCGCTTACGTGCTTCACTACTCCGTTTTACGCGACAATTGTCTTCGTAGAGGCGAGGCGCGTTTACGAGACAGGACGCGACAGGAAAAGTTCCAACTTTCCTCAGACGCGAAGCGAAGTTTAAATTGGCGACGAAGGCTTAAGCTGCGATGGACGCATAGGCATGCATCGTTGTCTAAATCCAAACATTTCGCATTGATACGCCACCTGGGCTCCTGCGGATCGGGCGACCGGTTGTCATTTATAATGTTGGACTTCAGGAGGATTTATCGTGAGCGCAAAATGGCGGAAGTTCATGAAAGAGGCTCGTGCGCTGATCGATAGAGGCGCGTATCCCGAGGCTGAGCAGGCGCTTTTGGCTGCCGTCCGTGAAGTCGAGGTGGCGCCGGATGATCGTGAGTTTCTGTCTGAGACGTTATACGAAACCGGTAAATTGATGGTTCAAATCGGCAGTTTCGAAGAGGCTGAGGAAGCTCTATTGCGGGCGCTGAAAATCCAGGAAGAAATTTTCGGTTCGGAAGATAAGCGAGTTGCAGCTACGATCACAGCTCTTGGTAAAGTTTACGCGCCTTTTGAAAATATCGAGGCTGAGAAGCAGCTGAGGAAGGCTATCTCAATTTATGAGGGTCTTAATGATCCTGATGTGGTTTTTCCAATTGAATGTTTGTCGCTCATCCTCTTAGTCAGAGGGCGGCGTGAAGAACGTCGGTTGCTTCTGGAAGAATTGAATGAGCGCCTGCAGTCGCAGTCGAAATCGAAGAAGAACGCGCCGTTGCTTGGTAAAAGCTATTTTCTCCTGGCGCAGTTTTGGGATGAGGAGAATGAAGTCGAGGCCGAGCGTTTGTTGAAACTGGCATTGCCATTAATTGCAAATGACGATAAGCACGTTCAAATGGCTTCTGATGCCGCATTGATGCTTGGTAAGATTCATTTTCGGCAGAACCGTTACGCGGAAGCGGAAGCCAATTTCAAATTGGCGCTCCAACCGATTGACTTGATATCAAAAACATCAGCACATTCAACTGTCGAAATTCTTTGCAAACTTGCTCGCCTGGAGGTTGTTGCACATCGCAATTATTCTGAGGCGCAGGATTTGCTTACGCGCGCTGCCAAGATTTGCAATTCGAATATTCCGCCGCTGCCGACTACTAATGTGATTCTAGAGCTTGATCGTTTGTGTGAGATCACCGGTCAGTATGAGGTTCTCGAACGGCTTCGAAAAGAACTTTTTGAATCATATAAGTCAATCATTGACGAAGCTAGAGACAGATGTCAGACAAGTGAGCGAGTTTCATACGCGTCCGCAGAAGGATGCAGTCTATCCAGTCTTCTGCGCAGACAAAACCGTTTTGAAGAGGCGGAGACTTACGCCGCCTGGGCTGTGGAGATGGAGGAGTCGGCAAAGGGTGTCAAGCTGGTGCCGAGTCTTCTTGAATTGGCGTTTGTCGCGTTCAGTCTCGGAAAAGTGGAAGATGCAAACGCTCTCTTCGATCGATGCATGCAGCTGAAGTTTGATGACAACTGGTACTTCCCTCAGCTCACAGATGCGCTTAAGCTTTCAATTTTGCTAAACCGAAATACAGAAACCAGACGTCTCGAACAAATAGCGAACAGGCTAATCGATCAATATTCGATAAACCATGAGTGGTGCACGGGATTGTGTCATCGTTTGTCCCTCGTCTATCTGGAAGTTGGGAATCAAGACCAATTCGAGAAGTACAGCGCTCGCGCATTGAGTGAGGCAGAACAAACACCGGCGAACGGTACTTTGATTTTTGCCTCTATGATGGAGACCTGGGCTGCACAATATCGCATCGCCGGCGGTGCTAAGTTGAGCGACTCCTGTGAAGAGCGGGCCGCGAAGATTCGCCTTGCTACAAAAGAATCTGCGACCGTAAAAATATAAGGTCGAAGGGCAATGCATTGCATCGCCCTTCGATAGTTTGAAATTTTGTAAGTGGGTACGAGTTACGTACCCAAACGGTTAACTTGCTCGTCGGAATGATTGTTCAATCGCAGACTGCAATGTAATTAGATTATTCATCTGCGAGTAAACGACGTCTCTCATTTCTTCGAGTTCGTATTTTCCAATACTTCCGCGGTCGTAATAGGAGCAAACCTTGTCCCATAGCAGGAAGAGATGCTTCGCGGATTTCGTTTCTCTAACTTCTTGCTGACATTCGGGCAAATCAAATCGTTCACTCATCATGATTCATACTCCACTATCGTTTTTCCACGCAAAGAATTGCGGTTTAACCGCCTTGAAAGTCGTCTGGAGTGTGCATGAGTTCTTCTTCCGCAACATCACGCACAAAGACAGGTACAAGATCGTTTCGAGTGGTGTTTTGGCATCTTGGACAACGCAGAGCACCTTTGTCGAAAGCGAATTCAGATTCGCATCTCATGCAGAGATACTTTCCTGGTTTCGGCGGTTTGCCCACCATAGCTTCATTCACCATCTTCTTTTCCTCAGTTTCTTTGTGGTCTAGACATCGTCAAGGATTGCGTATCGACGGATGACTTCGAATTTTGCAATCGCGGTTTCGTTTTTATGAAACTCGCGCGACCCTGACATTGAAAGAAATAGCACGACATCACTTAATTGAAGCCAGAGTGGGGTAACGCATCTTTCTGTCGCTGATAAAAACGTGTTAGCAAGATCAATATCCGCTAGTTGCAAGCAACTAGCAAGTCACTACGAATACTCGATGTACCTGTGTGACGGATTAAACGGCATGTCGCTCCACGAATCACCAAGCTCGATCAGGCACCGACGGTAATACCACACCTGGTGAGTTAATCGTTTAGTTTGACCTGGGACCGAATGAAGTCAGCTGATCTTCGAAAGAAAGCTTTTGAGAACTACCTTTAAGCCCACCGCCCGATTGTGCAGTTCCATAGCACTAAATTTGTTGCACAGAAAAATCCAGAGAGAGAGCTTGGCTCAATCAATCTCTGGAAATTCCTTTTACAACTTTAAAGACTGGAGTTGAAACTCATTTGAAACGAATGAGCTTGTTTAATCCAATCAATTAGTTCGTTTTCTTCTCTTCTTCTAGAGCGTTTTTGGTCTTATCAGCTTCTGCATCGACTGCAGCTTTACTTGCATCAGCACTGGCGTCGATTTGTTTCTTAGTCGCATCTTCAGTGGCATCAGCATTTGCTTTCGTTTCGTCGGCGTTAGCATCAACTGCTTTCTTAGCTGCATCGGCATTTTCTCCGATCGCATCTTTCTGTTCATCGGCTGCTTTTTCTACAGCATCTTGCTTTTGCGAAAGAGCTTTGTCTTCCGCGCTACCGCAAGCGGTGCAGAGGGAAACTGACAGACCAAGGATTGCGAGCGTTGCCAGTATGCGCTTGTTCATAAATAACCTCCAGCGTTCTGTAATAAGTGTCAGGTCACGTTCTGTTGGTTTGAGAATCGTGCAACCTTTCCACCCGGTTTCCTATAGCACAGGATTTTATTCGTAGCGCTACGGAAAGGGCTGCCTGAATGGTAGCGTTTTATTCGGAATAAAGTTCTCTTGGTAACTCTATTCCTTAATGTGGAGTTGCTTTGCGCCTGCATTAATCTTTCTATTAGCTTTCGAAAAACCTGTTTCTGAGCGCTTTCATCAACGAGTCGCGGTCAAAATGCTACGTAATGAAAGAATCCGAACGGGGCACGGACTGCATTCTCGAAATCGACGAAAAAATTCTCGAGCTGCAGACCATTAATTGAGGAACTATTAGATGAACATATTTGATTACTTGAAAACGGATGAGAAGCATTTGTCCGAATCGCTTTGGACACTTGCAAAGAACTATCCGGAGTGGACACAGGATCACGTTTTCCAATCAATTAAAAATGCTATCGATTCAATCCACGCACACATTGATAAGAAGAACGATCTGTTTTTGAACAACGTGCATGACAAGAGCGATATGGGCGAAATCATGGACAAATGGCTGTACCAGACCAATGAAATAAACGAGCTGATTAACAGTCTTGTGATGATTCACGTGGACGAGCCTGGCTTCGAAGAATTGTTGATCAAACTGGCGAAAATGGTCGATAACCTGATCAAATTCTCCGACGAAGAATTGTTTCCAGCAGTGAAGGCTGCAGCCACCGAAGAAGAGATTAAGAGGATGAATACTCATCTCGATTCGTTGGTTCTCAGCTAACTGTGCGAGTCGACACATTGAACGATTGAGGAGAGAGCTATGGAAGCTGTTGAATTGGAAAGCATGAACACCCTATTAAAGGGTGAAATTTCAGCGGTCGAGTCATATGTAAAAGCGCTTGAAAATGTGAAGGTCGCAAAGGTTGCCGAGCTTCTGCAACAAGCCCGAGATTCGCATGCCGAGCGCGTTGACAGACTGCGAAATGCGATTATCGAATCAGGCGGTCAGCCGATCGAATCCTCCGGATTGTGGGGTGGATTTGCGAAGCTCGTAACCAATGCTGCATCAGCAATGGGTGATTCCGCAATAGTCGCCGCTCTCGAAGAGGGTGAGGATGTGGGTTCTAACGAGTATGAATGGAAGATGCTGAACATTCATGGCGACAACCGCGCGTTGATTCGCGATGAATTGTGGCCGAAACAGAAGGCGACTCACAAACTGATCAGTCAGCTTGTTCATGAGAATACCGCTGGCGTCGCGCCAGCGCCTGACACGCGGGACGGTTAGATTACGAGACCGCTCCTCTACACTCGGCCCGACCGCCGAACTTGTAACAATTAGAATTCATGAATGATATCGAATCCGGTATCACTCTGAATGGGCACCACGTGATGACAGGTTACGCTGTTGATAGTGGTGCCTTTACTATGAGATGTTTTTTCGCTGATCGTGATCTAATTTTCGCTGCGCCAGTTGGGAGGGCGCAAGACATGCTTTTTGCACTTCACGCAGAACCAACTAAATTGCGATGCAGGCAGTCTCAATGCAACAGGTGGTTGATAATGAGTGCAGTAACCCAGCGGCCCAAGCTGGTTGAACTCGTGTGAATTCGACTTCGCATCTTTGAATGACTTCCACGTATATATGACGTTGTCCGCGTTTTCGCATTGCGGGCAGGTCGGCTGATTTGCGTAGATGTAAGAACAAATGATGAACGCTGTTACGACCATCACGATCGCGAGGATGCGAATAACCAATTTGGAACTGATGGTTGAAGGCAAAAGAGTTTCCTGCGGGAGAAAACTGAAAGACTAGTGAAGTTCAATTATAAGGGCTAGAATACATATTCTGAGGAGTCCAGGCTTACTCAATCGGAGATGTCAATCATGGTTTCAGATGTTCAGTTTGGCTGGCAGACCAGGCTGCAGAGCGGATTGGAGGCGTGTTCACAGCACAAATACGACGACGCGAAAGAACATTTTTCAAACGCGCTCGATTTAGCTCATCAGGAATCCGCGCCAGAACATGCCATCGGCGAAATTTTCTTCAACATAGCCTGGTGTCATCAGGCATTGGGTGAGTATCCAGCCGCGGAACAGCGATATAAGCAAGCGCTTGGAACGGTGGAGCGTTGTTATGGAGTGGGCTCTGAAGCTGCGGTCAAAGTTTTAAACCAGATTAGTGGGATGTATCGCAGCGCGAATCGAATTGAGGAAGCTGATGCTTACGCGATGCGCGCTCGCTCACCGCAAATGAATATCGGAATAGACGGCGCGCCTCAAGCGGCGGCGACGCAGCCAAGTCAAGTTGCTCAACCGAATCAACAAGTCGCTCAGCAAAATCATGTTGTTCCGGAGAATCAAGCTTCGCAGCATAATCAAGCTAGTCAGCATAACCAAGTTGTGCAGCAAGATGTTCAACGAAAACCGGAGGGGGTAAAACCATCTTCGGTCAACGGAAGCTCGCAATCGTCACCTCGCCCCAACGAGGTTAAACCGCCGCGAGCTGGAATCGTTATGGATGGTTTGCCTGTGGCAACAAAGCAATCGGGTTTTGTGGCGGGCAGTATGTTCAAAAACAAAAGCGACCTGCCGAGTGCATCGCCGGCTGAGGCGAGCGAACAACCCGTGGCTGCGCCGATCGACCAGACACCTGTCGTGGGAAAACAGTTGCAGACTCCATCGACCTCGCCTGGCAGCGTTCCTGTTTATCAATCTAATCCGTCTAAGATAGAACCCGTTGTTCAATCTCATCATGAGCAGGAAGCACCTGTTGCTGTTGCAGTTCCGACCAAAAGAAAATTGCCGCGCTCCCTAGCCACCGCCACCGGTGCCGATACTGATCTGGAGTACGACGAAATCGTCTCAGACAGCGGTGACTCGCAGGGACCCTTTGTGATTGAAGATCTGGTGCATCCGAAAGAAAAAATCTATCGCCGAATTTCTGGTGCGGTAGGTTGTTGGATCTATTTCTGCAGCATCATCTTCTGGGGTATTGGTTTTGTCATCGCACCACTGGCCGCGCTCTACTCGTTTATCGCTCAGGGACTGTATCTCGGTAATTTGCGCGGCAGTGGAATTCGGGTATCCAATCGGCAGTTTCCGGAAGTTCAAGCCAATCTGGAAAAATATTGCACAGTACTGCGAATGGAAGTTCCCGAGGTTCTCGTAGTAAATCACGATGGATTGCTGAATGCTTTTGCTCAGCGGTTGCATCGAAAAGATATCGTCGTGATTTGCTCCGACGTTCTCGAGTTGGCTTATGAGCACGGCGAAAAAGAATTGGCATTTGTTGTAGTGCATGAACTCGCGCATTTGAAACTGGGACATTTAAAGTGGAATTGGTTGCACATTCCCGGCAATCTGGTGCCCTTTCTCGGCACTGCCTATTCCCGCGCGTGTGAATATTCGTGCGATCGGATTGCGAGACATCTTGTGCCTGATGGTGCTTTATTCGGACTGGTGTCGTTGGCCGCTGGCACTAAGCTGTACCGCAACGTCAACCTGACTGCGCTTTACGAACAAGCGGAGCAGGACTGGGGTTTCTGGACCTGGTTTTCGGAAATTCAATCGACGCATCCGAATCTTTTAAATAGAATTCGAGCAATTGGTATCAAAGACGCTGAAGTGAAAAGACGCATGAGAAATCGAGGTCAAGAATAATGCAAACTAAGCATGTGTCTTTTATGTTAATCGCACTGATGCTTAGCGGGATTGGCTGCGCACCGGCGATCGCACAAGGTAGCACTGTCCGACCTACAATGACCAAGTATTATGTGGCTCAAAACGACCAATCCGAAGACGAGCAAAGCGCAAGTGACGAAGAAGGTGGGGAGCCAGAGGAAAGCGAGCAACAAGCTGAGTCAACTGTGGAAAGCGCCCAACCGCCTGCGGACTTGAGTTCGTTTCTTTCCGGTGGTGGCGGCGGCGGGCGCGTTTCGCTAGCTACGCTTTTTGTTCAAGCAATTGGAATGGGGATCCTGATTGTCTTTCTTGTCTCAATCCCAATCAGTTTCACGTGTGTTCTTTGCGCGCTGATTTGGAAGATTGGCATGGTCGCCAGAGGTGGTAAGAAACCAGACATCGGGTAAACGGTTTGGGTCGCCAATCGTTTCTTCAAAACTTCAAAATGCGAATCTAGACCACTCATTTAAACCGCCTGGTATGGCAACCCAGTGGCAGCGCAATTTCGAGATCCCCACGGGTGCATCATTTACACCTCGTGAAAATGTTGTTTACCTCGGGCCTTAGTCGGCTCTCTTTACGCTATGAGGGTAAAGGCTGGCTGAAACGTTTCATATTAGGTTTCGGCTTGCATGTCCTATAGAAAGGAGATTCTGCTTGAATTATCTTGCTGCTGCATTCGACTACGATGGCACTCTGGCCAGCGACGGTCGGTGTTTTGATTCAACGATAAAATCGCTACAGAAAATTAAAGACTCCGGTCGAAAGTTGTTGATGGTAACCGGAAGAGAACTCGACGATCTATTTCGAGTATTTCCGCAATATGAAATGTTCGACCTGTTAGTTGTCGAGAATGGTGCACTGCTCTACAACCCTGCGACGAAACAGGAACGCAAGCTCGCTGAGGACGCTTCTCAGGACTTGATTGACGAACTCAAACGGCGGAACGTCCATCCGGTTAATTACGGTAGATGCATCATCTCGACATGGGCACCATCGCATCAAGAGACAATCGAAGCAATTCATAAGCTAGGATTGGAACTGCAAATTATCTTTAACAAAGGCTCTGTAATGGTGCTGCCTTCAGGTTGCAACAAAGGCACCGGGCTTACCGAGGCTCTTACTGAACTCGGATTGTCGCCGCACAATGTAGTCGGTGCAGGGGACGCGGAAAACGATCACGCGTTCTTGTCGCTATGCCAAGTTTCAGTCGCAGTCGCTAACGCGCTGCCTGCACTGAAGGAGAGAGCTGATGTTGTCACCAAAGCCGATCACGGCGCCGGTGTAGAAGAAATGATCGAAATGCTCGTTGCCGATGAATTTGCGAGCATTCAACTGCCGCGCCAGCAGCTCGTTTTAGGACACAATGATTCCAAGGAAGAAATTAAGTATCCTTCGCTTGGTACCAGTATTTTGATCGCCGGTCCATCGGGTGGTGGCAAGTCAAATGCGACGTTGGGTATTCTCGACACCTTATCGCAATCCAACTATCAATTTTGTTTGATCGATCCGGAAGGCGACTACGAAGCATTTGACAAAGCTGTGGTGCTGGGCGACGCAAAACGCGCTCCGCGCGCGGAAGAAGTGCTCCAATTGCTGAAAAATCCCGGCAGCAATGCAATTGTTAATTTGCTTGGTCTGCCGTTGGAAGACCGACCTGGATTTTTCTCAGCATTGCTTCCTCGTCTGCAGGATATGCGAGCTGATTTTGGACGTCCGCATTGGATTGTCATCGACGAAGCTCACCATCTTTTGCCTAAGGATTGGAAACCGGCAAAATCACTCCTTCCGCAAGAGCTGGATGGATTAATGTTGATAACAGTGCATCCGGGATTGGTATCGCCGGAGATACTACAAGATATCGACATTATTCTCGCGATAAGTGAAGAACCGAGTAAAACGATCGAAGAGTTTGCTGGTGTTCTCGATAAGAAAACTCCGAATGTCGACAAAAACATTGTGCTGGAACCCGGCCAATCAATCATGTGGAAACCGCACACAGACCATGAACCCGAGTTGATCAATCTGACGCTCTCAACAATCGAGCGTCGAAGACATCGCCGCAAATATGCAGAAGGTGAATTGCCTGAAGATCGAAGTTTCTACTTCACAGGGCCGCATAAACTTAAATTGCGTGCTCAGAATTTGATTACATTCCGTCAATTGGCCGACGGCTTGGATGATGAAACGTGGCTCTATCACTTGGAGCGCAAAGAATACTCCAAGTGGTTTAAAAACATGATCAAGGACGATGAACTCGCTGAGATCGCCAGCGAAGTCGAGTCGGCGAATAAACTTTCGCCAAAAGAAAGTCGCGTACGAATTTTGAATGCGATCGAACAACGATACACGGCACCAGCCGAGACTAAATAATAAAGGAAGGGATAAACAATGAAAACCGCACAAGAGTCAGTAGCGCGGACGTTCTATCAGGATTTCTTGAAGGCAATGGAGCAATGCGCTCAAGAGGCTAACAAGACGAAACAGAAAGAGCAGCTGGATGGATTCAGATTGAATGAATTGAAAGACGGCTGGATTAACTACCGCGGATTGTCGTTGGGGACGGCGCTTCTGGAAGATCCTTATCGAGTGACCTGCACCGTTGGTCCTGATGGTCCATTCGTTGGATATGAGCAGATATTTGCCATTCAGTCCGAAGGTGAAACCAAAGCTGTTCTGGAAGGCGATAATAGTGTCATTTTCAACAGTCCGAAAGAACTGGCGAAATATGCCCTCGATGAATTAGTTCGCAGACGGCACGAAAGCGCTGAGGGTTAACAACCTATCGTGTAGTTTTAAACTTTGGAGAGCCGCTATTTAGCGGCTCTTTAAGCACGCTTTCAGCTTACTTTATTGTGAGCGCGGAGTGCCACGCCGCGAGCAATCAGGTTTGACTCTAAATTAGGGTTGCATAATTATTAGCGAGCGGTGTTCTCAAGTGCTTGAAGCAATTTGCGGTTATTGGGACAATATCAAAATATTGATGTTCTCAAGACGAGCCATCAATCGAGAGTTTTCGAGATTCTTGCGAACCAGCTCTTCTCGTAAATCACTTGATTGCCGAACAGTCTGCCGTCTTGTTTACTCGATCGTGGTGGCGATTCGGCAGACCCAATGCCGCGAGGCGAGCGCAAGTGAAAACAGTAGCTACGACAAATCCGGAATCCGTAGGTCATCATTGGCCCGCCACTACCATCGGCGAGACGCTGAGCGTGCAGGCTAAGCGTCGTCCTGAAGCGGAAGCTGTGGTCTTTGGTTCCACTCGATTAACTTATGAGCAACTTCATGCCCGCTCCCAGGCGATCGAAGAACAGCTCATTGAGCTTGGTTTGAAAAAATCCGACAGAGTTGGAGTTCTTTATCCAAACGATCCGGATTTCATTCCAATATTTTTTGCTGTTGTGAATATCGGGGCTATCGTTGTTCCAATCAACCCGATGTTGAAGTCCAACGAAATCGCGCACATCCTCTCGGACTCCGGGGCACGAGCCGTCATTGCCCACGAAAAGTTGAAGGCGGAAGTAGTTGGAGCTCTTGCGCAATTAGACGTGTTGGAATGGTTGATCGTTGGAACTGAGAGCGGCAGTCTGCCACCAGATACGGTGAATATCAACCGTCCGAAAGTTTTAGCACTTACCGATCGTTTAAAACCTTCCAGTGATCTAAAACACTCATGCCAGCTCGATCCGGCGACAGACCTGGCACTTTTGGTTTACACTTCCGGAACCACCGGCAAACCCAAGGGCGCCATGCTGACCCACAACGGCATGATGAGCGTTTTTCCTTTCAATATTTTTTCTTCGCTGGATTTCAAGGAATCCGATCGCATAATTGGTTTACTTCCGATGTGTCACATTTACGGCATCGGAGCGCTTGTATGCACGCCAATGGCGATGGGTTCGACCGTCGTGATCATGCCGAAATTTGACCCGGCCGCCTCGTTGAAATGTTTGGAAACGGAACACATTACAATCGTTCCAGGTGTTCCTGCGATGTATCAGTTTATGCTCATGGAATACGACAAGAATAAAGTCGATCTTTCGTCGTTGCGTTATTGTCTCTCCGCAGCCGCGCCGGTCTCGCCGGAGTTGTTGGAGCGTATTCACAAAGACTTTGGTGCGCAGGTCGTAGAAGGCTACGGAATGAGTGAAACCGCTGGCGGTGGCACGTGCAATCCGCCGGGATCCGGCAAGCGAGGATCGATCGGCAAAGCGATTCCTGGGGTTTCACTTTCAATAATTGATGACGATGGTAACGTCCTTCCTGCGGGTGAAGAGCATGTCGGCGAAATTACCATTAAAGGCTGCTGTGTGATGCGGGGCTATCACAATCAACCTGATGCGACCAGCGAAGCCATAGTTGATGGATGGCTGCGAACTGGTGACTTGGGATGCATTGATAACGATGGTTATGTTTACATTCGCGGAAGAAAAAAGGAATTGATTATCCGTGGTGGGCAAAACATTTACCCTCGGGAGCTGGAAGAAGTGATTCTTCGTATGGACGGCGTGGCAGATGTTGCTGTTATTGGCGTTCCTGATGAATTCATGGGCGAGCGAGTCAAGGCTTTTGTGGTTGCCTGTCCCGAGGCGACGCTAACGGAAGACAGTGTCAAGCAATTCTGTGAAGAGCATCTTGCTCCATATAAGGTTCCGCGTCTTGTTGAATTCGTCTCCGAATTGCCGCGCAATTCGACGGGCAAGATTTTGAAGCGATTGCTGAAGTAATTTGTCGTTTGAAATACCGGAACCAAGCTCCGACGCTGGGAGCGCATCAATAATATGTGCACGCGTTAGCACGGCACTGGTTGAAAGGGCCAATAAACTAGTTTGCACTCAATTAACAAATATGCAACGGCAATCTAATCGCTGAACAATCGCCACTTAGCGATCGTGTTAGATGATAGAGAGTAGCAAAATCCCTTTACGAACATTCGCCGGCTAAGTCCGCTGCGCGTGTGCGATGCGGCTTGCCGCGGAGTGTATAGAAATGAATAAATCGACAGTCTCTTCGTTTAACTCAGTGCTGTTTTTTGCGCTCGCGCTGTGCACGAATATCGCTGTTACGCCTCCTCCAGCGATGGCGGAAACTTGCATGACTGAAGATTTGCTGATGGTGTATGAGCCAGTCGAAACGGTTAAGCCGAAAGCAAAAAAGGCGTTCAAAGTCACAGCGCATAGAGGGATTCAAAAACATGTTTCAGTCCACTCACTGAAACCAAATGTGATTAAACCGGTTGTCGTTGAGTCCGCTGCGGCTAAGCAACAAGTTGCGTTAAAGCATTCGCAAGGTAAAGCGAATGAGAATGATTCTGAAGATTATGTTGAAACTAAAGGACAGGACGCTTCATCACTGAAGAAGATTGGGGCGCCCAACCACTTGAGTTCAACTTAACTTCCAGCGTTGGCAGAGAGCGCAGTCAGCCGTTTGGAAGCGAACTGATCTGCGGTAAGGACCACCAGGAGCGCGTTTTCCGCGCTCCTGGTTTTTTGTATGCTAAAGTAGTGCGACAATATTCCGAATTCGAAATGACCGAAAGCAGCAACCACAACATAGAAGCGTCGATCAAACGTCACCTTGATTTTAAGGAGCGCTATTCCGAGCTGCGACCGATTGGTGCCGGCGGCATAGGAGCTGTCTTTCAAGTGAAAGATAATAAGCTCGATAAGCTTGTTGCGATCAAGGTGCTGCACGGGAATGTGAAACCGAAGTCTGTAATTAGGTTTCAAAAAGAAGCTCGTGCGCTGAGCATGATGAACCATCGCTATATTCTTGGTGTGCTTGATTTTCAAAGTTCGAATAGCGGCGATCTCTTTCTTATCACGGAGTACGTTGACGGAACTGATCTTGAACAGTTTGTCGCAAAGCACGGTCCACTGCCATTCGAAGATGTTGTGAAATATTCGATTCAACTTTGCGATGCCCTGGCGCATGCTCATGCGAAGGGCGTTGTGCATCGTGATTTGAAGCCCGGCAACGTTATGATCGACCAGCAGAATAACGTGAGGATTTTAGACTTCGGAATTGCAAAATTACTGACTGACGACGATCAAACCGGGACGATATCGAGTTTTGGGGTGCCGATCGGAAGCCCAGCCTACATGAGTCCGGAGCAAGTGCGCGGCGGCGATACTGATGAACGAACCGATATTTTCGGACTTGGTCTTTTGATTTATGTCATGGCGGCGGGACGCTCTCCGTTTGATGCGGACCAGGTTTTGGACTACTACCAAAATCTGATTGGCAAACCTCCTCCCTCTCTGCGCTTATGGATAGGCGAATCAGACGTTGCACATAAACTTGACGCGATCGTTGCAAAAGCGATGAGTAGCGATCCCGCAGATCGCTACCAAACTATGGACGAAATGCGGACGGCATTAAGCTCTTTGATTTCCGATCCGATAGAAGTGATGCAGGTCACTCATGGACCTGTCAGTCGCGCTAAAGAAAGTTCCAAACCATATCTGTTGATTCTGCTTGTAGCCGTTGCCGGTTTGAGTTTAATCGCTCTGTTTTATACCTCGACTGGAACTTCAGGCACTGCAGATAGTGGCACTGCTAAAAATCCAAAGTCGTCGTCGCCAGCTCAAAATACAAAAGCAACGCCGAACGAATCTAAGTCAGCGTCGCAGAGCAAGTATACCGTCCAGACTGCCTTCGGGCTGGAGAATTTTACTTTTGCAAGTGAATCCGTAAGCGCTTCCGATCTCGAATCGCTCGGTTCTGAAACGAAGCGGTTGAGTTTGCGTGAGCTAAGGCTCGATCCTGCCATGGTTGCTGCATTGCCGTCGCTTGAAGTTGAGGCGCTCGATTTGACAAAGACCAACGTAACCGACGCCGACATGAAATTTATTGCCAAGATGAAAAATCTTGTTTGGCTGCGGCTGGATAATACTGGTGTCACAAGTGATGGCATAAAGAATTTAGAACCGCTGAAAGATAGGCTGGGGCGCATCGATCTCGATGCATGCCGAAAAATCGATGACAAAGCAATTGCATGCATAGTCGACTATTGGCCAAACCTCAGAGCCCTCCAGATTAGTGATACTTCCGTGAAGAAGCAGGGGCTAAAGGATCTGGTGAAACTAAAACGTGTTGATACTCTCTGGCTCAGCTCCTTGCCGCTAAGTGATGACGATGTTAAATCGATTAGCCAACTGAATCTAGTTGGACTCGATGTTTCCTGTTGCAAAAAATTGACAGATGAGTCGGTCAAAGTTCTCATTCCTAAGAAAAGCATGCAGTACCTAGAGGTCACTGACTGTCCGCTCATTCATTCCGAAATTGCTAGAGCGTGGGAAAGAGCTCACCCTGGGGCTTTGCTGCGAGGGGGGAAGGGCGATGCTGCTCGCCGGGTGGCAGAAGATGTTTACTATCCTCCTCCCGCTGAAATCAAATAGGTTTCGACTGCGCTTATGCGTCGTTTATCCTATTCAGACATGAGCTGTTTAATCTTTGCAATCAGCTCTTTCGATTCTTCTGTGTAAGCGTAGTCCTGGCATTTTAAAAGCATGGTCTGGAGCTTGCCTTTGCGATTATTTACCAGGCAGTCAGGTTTTCCAAGATAATCAACTATAGTATCGCCAATGGTGACTGCCATGCGGCGATTGTCGCGCTTGTAGATGAAAGTCATCAGTTCCGAAAGAATATCGATGGCGGCTTCGTTATACGTGTAGAGAATTCCGCGCATACTTTTCTCTAGATATTCTTCAATGGCTGTCGCAGATCTTTGACGATTATTTGTCAGTTCGTTCTTCAAAATTTCCGAGAGTGCTTTGACGAAGCGCAGATCCGGCGGTACTTTGATGGTTGTTATTGCCGGAAATAATCTTTCAGCAAGTGTGAGAGCGACATCAAAACGTTCTCTCTTGATGGAGATGTAAGCTTCGAATGCGATAGCGCGCATGGTGGCATGGTGACTCCAATCCAGTGCGTTGCTGCAAATTGTCACTGCCTTGTGAGCCGCTTCATCGGACTGATCTTCAACGCCGCGAGCCCAGAGCAGGTCAGAGATTCCGATCCAGATATCTGCACATTTGGGATGCAGTCCACTAAAGCTTCCTTCGAAAACGGCGAGCGCTTTCTTGAGGCGTTCCGTTGCGATGTCGTAAGAGGATTTAGCGGCTAGCAAGTCGGCGTATGTCATTAGAAACGAGCCGTAGACCGGATCTTTGCGGAGAAGCGGATTGCTTTCCACGAGGTTGACACCACGGTCAATCACAGCTTCTGCTGCGGAGATCTTGTTTTGATTGATGTAGAAGGAACCAAGGGCGGTGAGTGCGCAAAGCAAATCTGCTGATGTTGGACCGGACTTTTCCTCGCACAGTTTTACGATATTCAGAAGCGAACTTTCTACGCGGGCGAACTTGCCGGTGATCAAATCCAGGTGTGCTAAACCAATCATTGCTTCGAGAGTTTTTTCGCTCAGCAGCCGCGAGCGCGAGCCTTCATCGAGGTCGATTACTTCATTCAATCGCGTGATCGCTTTGGCTGGAAATCCTTGATGAAGGTAGAGTGAAGCGTAACCCAGATGAAGGTCTTTAGTCAGTTCGATATCCGGTTCACTCAATGTTTCGATTACAGCTTCCGCCTGTCTGAATGACGAGCTTGCCGGTTGCAGTTTGCCGAGTTCGATTTCAATTTTGCCCTGAATCAAGTGGAGTGCGGCAATCTCTCGTTTGTATTTAGCTTTGTCCGGCTGTTTTTCAAATACATGAAGTGCGTTGGCTGCATTCTTTTCTGCGTCGACGTATTTTGCAATCGACAAGTAGATCGACGCCATGTTGATCTCGCAGCGGGCTAGCAAAAGATCGGTTGGACGACCATGTTCTCGCAACATGTCCAAACCGCGCATTTGAGCCATCTGCGCTTGCTGAAATGAAAACTGTTTCATGTAGACGAGTGAAAGTTCTTCAAACATGAGTGCCGCTAAATCGATGTCACTTTGATCGCGAGCGACAAGAACTTCGAGCGCTCGCCCCAAACATTTTTCAGATTGCGGATAGCTACGCGCCTTCTTGAGCATCAAACCTTTTTTGAAAAGCGGTTTGGCTAGCGAAATATCAGAAGTTCCGTGCCATGACTCAAGAATCGAAATCGCCTTGTCGTAGTGCTTTTCGCTCGCTCGGATGTCGCCGAGTTCGTTGTGCAAATCGGCGAGTTTCACATGGATTTGCGAAACCTGAATGTGATCTTCGCCATGAATTCCATGAAGCAATTCGAGTGCCTTAAGCAAATTCTTTTTGGCGCCCTCGTAGTTATCCATGCTTTTCTCGACCGACGCCAGCGTGACGAGTAGGACTGGCGAGACGTCAGTGCCGTTTTCAAAGCTTTTGTTGAGAACTGCTAGAAATGAATTCAAAAATGCATGGGCGCTTGCTGCTTCATTAGTTGCGATGAAACTCTGCGCGGCCTGTTCTCCAGCCCAGTAGCTTTGCCAGATCATCTGGGGAGGCACTTTTTCGATTAGCGTCGAGGCTGATTTAAACAAACGGCTGGCAGTTTTATGCATGCCGAGCCAGGAGAAGGCGTTGGCGATTTCCAAAAGCAAAGTAAACCGGCGCGCATCTTTTTGAGATGCCGACAATCGAGCCAGAGCCGCGGATTGGTCTAGTTCTCCATTAATCCAATCGAATTCGGGCAACAACGTGCGCGGACCGGCCATCTGATGCAGTTCGAAGTCATTGGGATCCGGCTCCGGTGCCTGCCAGCCCAGTGCGTCCATCCAAATGTCGAGGGCGCGGCGAATGTCCAGCGTGGCGGACTGCATGTTGTTTTGTGCGGCCTTGATTTCGGCGATCAACCTGAGTGCCGAGGCTGTTTGGGTGTGGTGAAATCCAAAATTTTTCTCACGCAGCTTGAGCAGAGATTGTCCGAGTTTCAGCGCGTTTGCAAACTCGCCCATGACGAAGAGAAGGCGAACATTGAGGGTTAAAAGATCCTGATATGTCGGATTGGTTTCGTCGGCAATTCCGGTTAGAGCCCGCCTGTAGTGACGCTCAGCTTCCATATACTGGCCGGTGATGTGCGTATGGATGGCGCGTTCGGTGCTTTTGGCGACATCTGTGGACTCAGTCATCTTTGCTATACCTTGTGAAACTTTTCACTTCCGGACAAATTTGCTCAATATCTATCTTGTTGATAACAGCGATTTATTTACAGTCATCATATATAATTTGGGACCTGCATACTTCAGTTTTTATTGTTTTAGCTATGTTAGCTGACGACGGTGAGAGGTGTTCGGCGAACGACCAATAGTTCGCCTCCCATGCGAAAGTCTCTCATTGTCAAGGATCGTCGGGTCGCTGCTCCCATAAAGATCCCTATGAAATCTAAAATGCCCATATTTCTAAAGGCTTCGTCTGCCCCTCAGGGTCAGGCGCGTAGTTTTGCCCGAATGCCAAACTTCTCTTTATATCGTGGAACAGCAGCAGTCGCTGCCGGCGCCATCGCGCTCTTCCTGCTTCTAGGCTCTTTGACGAGCGGATGCTCAATAGAGTCTGCGGGCAATCGCGACCTGGCGAAGAACGTGCATGTCGAGCTGGTCGATTGGCATATCTCCGGGTTGCTAATCTTCAACACGCCAATCTGCTGGATTCGCGTCGTCAATTACAACAATGTGCCGATTAAGGATGTACGTGTCAGATACAAAACCTTCGGCTATAACGGTCAGTTGTTGTCCGAAGGCAAATACACCATGGAAGGTGTGGTTGGACCGCGGTCGGTTAAAAACTTCGTGGAGCAAACCGTCGGAATTGTCGACCTCGAAAGCGACATGCTCAGTATTGAGCTCGACGCCGTAGAACAGGAATAGGACCAGGTTTCATCGATTTTGAAACTTCAACCGATATCGGTTGAAGTTTTGGATGCTCGTTTGGCGACGTGCGCTTTGGCGCGCTGGTTTTCAGCGCTGGCCAGCTGATGGTTTGAACGGTTTTGAAACTTCAACCGTTATCGGTTCAGGTTTGGGATGAGTCGTGACAGCGGCGGGCGTTATTTAAAGTTCCCGGAGCATAGGCAATTCCAGAATCAATGGTATCGCCGGCAGTGCGATTATTTGTTATCGAATCTGACTATTCGTGGTCGGAGTGAAACCGTGAGACCCCTGCATCTTCATGTAGCCCAGGTAGCTGAAGAGGACGGTCATGACGAGAATGAGAAAAACTGCGACTAAATGTGACGGGTAGGTTTTTCCGATTACTGCCAAGTTGGCGGGAGTCGTTCCCGATTGGACTGCTAGCAGGTCTTCTCGTAACTCACCGACACTCTGGTATCTTTGCGCTGCGTCTTTTTTCATACACTGTTCGACCACGTTTCTCACTCGTTGTTGTGCCATCGTTACTGGAATGGCTGGAGGGTTTCCATTGATGTGAGCCATCATCACTTCCATCGAACTCTGGCCCGTAAATGGAGGTGCGCCTGTAATTGTTTCATAAAGTACGCATCCAAGCGAGTAGATATCCGATCTGGTATCAACGTTTTTTCCCAAACATTGCTCAGGGCTCATGTAACTTGGTGTGCCGAAAATTTCTCCAGTCTTAGTGAGATTCGGCTTATCATCACCTTCGGCTTTGACCAGTTTTGCGATGCCGAAGTCTACTAGCTTGACGCATTCGGATCCGTTTTCTTCCACGATCACAATGTTGCCTGGTGTGATATCCCGATGGATGACACCTTTCGAATGCGCGTGTTCTAATCCTTGGGAAACCTGGGCGAAAATTTCGAGTGCTCGCTCGACCGGTAAACATTTTTCGCGATCGAGAACCTGAGCCAGGCTGACTCCGTTGATGTAATCCATCACCAAGTAAGATCGACCTTCGCTGTCGATTCCAAATTCGTTGACCGCACAAATATTGGGATGCTTCAAAGCTGTTGCCGCTTGCGCTTCTTGTTGAAAACGTTTGACCGAAGGCAAATCGTAAACGAAGCGCGGCAAAATATATTTCAACGCAACGGTTCGATTGAGTAGCATGTGAGTTGCTTTATAGACGCGGCTCATGCCGCCTTCGCCGATCAATTCGAGAATGACGTAGTGTCCGCCGACGATCTTTCCTATCAATGGATCGCGATCCGGGTCGGCGACTGAGGCGACTGGCAGCTTGTCATGGTAGGTCAAACGCAAATCCGCAAGGCGCGCGTCATCCTCGTCCTCTTCCTGGACGGTTTTTTCCAGTCTGCTGTCGTCGTCGGACTTGCGGGCCATGGGAAACCGGCTGCTTTCTATAATTCACTAAGTGAGGATACTCTGTAAAATAGCATATGTGCAATAAGAAACGCGTCCAGCGCACGTCTGAGAGGTCATCACCATGTCGCAGAGTTTGAGCAGTATATTTCACCTTGGCAAGGATACGACTGCTTACCGGCTGCTAAGCAAAGAATTTGTTTCGCAAGAGACATTCCGCGATCACAAGTTGCTCATAGTTAAGCCGGAGGCTTTAAGTCTTTTGGCGAAGGCTGCGTTTACCGATGTTTCGCACCTTCTGCGCAAATCTCATTTAGAAATGTTGAGTGGCATTTTGAATGACAAAGAAGCTTCTTCAAACGATCGGTTTGTTGCAATCGAACTTTTGAAAAACGCGAGCATCGCCGCCGGCGGCACTCTACCCATGTGTCAGGATACTGGGACTGCAATCGTTGT
>JBGAHZ010000012.1:0-172616 GCA_044225915.1 Obscuribacteraceae bacterium (SeqCode) | reverse complement strand
CATTTTGCACTTTGACTACACCACCTAACCGTTTGCTCACGGAACCGTCAACTTTACCCTCGTGAACGAAGACGCCAACTATCTTCCCAGCCACGCTGACAAACGCGATTGGAAGTGCCATCAGATTTTTTGCGTCATTTCTATCAGGTTCTGATTCAACCAAACTAACTGGAGAATTATTGATAAAAACCAGCGAATATTTCTCGCCTGATTTAGCGGTGCGCACTTCGACCGTTAAAGGGTTGATTGCAAAAGCCGCACCGATAGAATTTCCCAGCAGCATCAACAACGCTGCTAAGCCGTTTAGACAATTCCGAAAAACAACGTGATTAGTTGGTCGCAAGGTTCTCAGCAATGTCGCCAACCACAGGCAGCTTGTACATCTCTCCGGATTTGGCTTTGAGACATAGCATTATGGTGAGAACAAACCAAACTCCCACAAAAGCAAAAATCAAAATGCCGCTGACGAACTTGAAGACGTCTCCAATAATCGGTATGAAGCCAAGAAAATTCACAAGCGATACGACGATGTTGGCTCCGACCAGCCCGCCCAACACCATTAGCGATTGAATGGCATGAAAGCGGACAAACAGGCTTGCCTTCGGCTCAGTGATAAGCCAGATGATTGCCGCAACCAAGCCTACGATTGGGATTGGCAGATAGCACAGGCAAGCCGCCGTGCTGTAATCCATGCTGAATGATTGCGTGGTGCCGGACACGTCCATGCGTTTTCTTTCTGGGAACTGATCGTTCATTTATATTAATTCCAAAAGGATTAGCCTACTCACGCTGATTTTACGGCAATACAGTGAAAATTAGACCGAAATCCTTCAGTTGTCAGCATGTAATAATTTGTTCGACAGCCTGGAGCGGCGTGCATAGCGCTTCCTCGGGACTTATAATTGGAATCATGAAAACAACAACTGCGCAATTGACATCTTTAATTCTGTCTCTCATCTGTTGGCTGGCAATCTGTCCTCAAGTGAATGCCGGAGGTCTTCTGACGTCTCCTTCGGAGGATGAGCCACCACCTGTGGTTGAACAGCAGCCTGCTGCTGCAGAACAGAAAAAAACGGATGAAAATCCGCCTGCGAAGGATACTGATGCCAAAGAAAAGAAGACCGCCAAGAAGAAAAAGCAAAAGGACGACAAGTCTAGTGATGTAAAAGCAAAGTCGGGCGCCAGAACTGATGATGCTAAAAATCCTGACGTGAAGAAGGCTGACTCTGACGCTGATAAGCAGAAGAAGGCTGACGACGCCAAACAAAAGAAGGCGGACAAGAAGAAAAAGTCAGAAGACAAGGCCGCTGCAGATAAAGATGACGACAAGACTGCGGATACAACGGAGAAGAAAGAAGACGCTCCTGCCACTGCCCTTGATGGCACGCCAAAACCTAAGTCTACGGTTCCATTGCCTAAACGATTGGCTTCCTTTACCACAGGAGCCGTTCTTGGTTATCCGGTTGCGATGGCGAAACGTACAGTCCATCAAACGAAAGCGGGCAACAGGGATTTTATCGGTGACTCGACAAATCCAATTAAAGTTGGCATAGCTACCATCGTTAGCTTTCCATTTGGTTTCGTCGGCGGTATGTTCGAGGGCGCCCAATACTCGGTTTACAACAGTTGGAAAGGCAGTGGAGAAGAGCCTTTCGGTAAGTCCACGTTTAGTCTGTCCGACGATTGATCTGTGTCCAGCCTGCTCCAAAATCCGCATGAATACGGACCCTCTCAGCTTTCTTTGACTGTCGGTCGAATATGTTCCGTAGTGACTCTAATTGCTCTATGACGTGTGAGCTCATGCACCACGCGCGCGAGGATAGTTTCGATCCTCACGCAACCAATGAGGTGTTCGTTCTCATCAACTACCGGCAAGTTTTTCAATCCATGTTCGCGCATCGTGTTCACCGCGACCGCCGGGCTCTCAGTGACTTTGATGGTAATCGGATCGTGACCCATTATGTGGTGCACACGAATCACATCATCCTGCGCTAATTGAACTGTCGTTGCCGCTTCAATCGTGCGCAGCAAATCACTACGCGTAACTACTCCAACCACACGTTCCGAAGGATCGACCACGCAACAGAAATCGAGTCGATGCTGGCAGAAAAGATCGAGGATGCCGTCGAGAAAATCGTCAGTATGAAGCACCCCACCGGGCACCTTCTCCGTGAGATGTTCCAAAGACAGCGTGTCTAAAATCTTTCGAACATCCGGGAGATCTTTCCAAACATTTCGACGGCGACGCACCGCTTTTGCTACCGCATCGCGAAGCGGTCCCAAGTTTGCCGACATCTCTGTGAACAGGCTTCGACCCATCGTTACGACAAGCACATTACTGCGCGCTCTAACGGATGCGTTTCGTGAGCGACTAGTGACAAGTGCTGCTTCTCCGAAGAAATCTCCAGGACCGAGCACCGCTACAGTTTCCTCAGTTGAGGAATCCGCGTTCCAGGCCACTACTTCGACATCGCCCTGCTCTATCACAAAAAACTCGGTCGCCGGATCGCCTTGTTTGAAAATATAATCGCCGGCAGCGTAGAACGCGCGTGATACCGCCCGTGATGTGTCAGTTTTCACATACGTCAGATCGCGAGGGAAGACAAGATCGCATGCCCACTCGATTCCAACCTTGAGTTGCTGCGCGCGGGATGGCAGTTTGAAAAGGTAAATCGCTCTCCACATAAACCACGCGATAAAACCTGATATGCGAAAACCATTGACCTCTGCGACGGCGTTGTGCCCACCGATAGCGCAGAGGCTGCCTTGCGACACGTGAAAAAATGGTTTTGTCGGTCGACCGTTGATCGAATTGACGATGTTGTTTGCGAGTTGAACGCCCTGTCGTTCTGCAAATTGAGCGACCGGTGGACTTAATTGCGCCGTCGCGGCATTCGGCACTGCAGCGCAATCTCCGATAGCCCAGGCGTTTCTGAACCCTGGAATATTCATGTCGGCGGTCGTGGTTATCCGTCCGCGATCGTGTTGCCCAGGTATTCTCGCGACAAGTGGATGCGGTGTGGTGCCAATAGTGCAGACCAGCGTTCCACTAGCGATAAAGCCGCCAGAATCAAGCAATACGCCTTCCTTCGAAGCTTGCATCACTTTGCGTTCAAGATAGAAATTTACACCCTTCTTCTCCATCTCGCGCTTCGCAAAGTCTCGCAAGCTAGAATTCACTTCCGGCAGAATTTGATTATGCGAATGAACAAGATTGACCGTAATCATATCGCTCGAAATATTTTCGAAATAGCGACTGGACTTTCTAACCAGATCGTTTATTTCTCCAGCCACTTCGACTCCGCTAAAACCGCCGCCAATCACGGTGAAGCTCAAGTACCAATCGCGCCGTTTTGGATCGTCACAGACTTCGGCCTTCTCCATCATGTCGATGATGTGCGATTGCAATCGCAGTGCATCACCTACAGTTTTAAGAGGAAATGCCTGCTCGTCCATCCCGGGAACGATACCGAGATTGGCTCTGTTGCCGCATGCAACCACGAGATGATCGTATTGCATCTTCTTTCTGCTGCTATCGTAAGCCTCGTATTCTATAAAGCTGTTTTCGAGATCGATGTTCAACACTTCTTCGGAACGGCACTCTACTCCATGCAATAATTGCCGAAGCGGAGCCGCCACGTGTTTGATTTGAACCGCAGCTGAAGCCACTTCAGCCAGCAGCGGATGGAACACCATGTGATTTTCTCGATTGAAAACCACGATGCGATATTGATCTTTAGGAAGAAGTTTGCGAAGTGTCCGGGCGCATTTGACTCCAGCGAAGCCGCCGCCCAAGATTACGATGGTTGGTTTTGACATGCAAGTCAGACCTCCATGCCACTAACGCTCATTGATCCGGATTTTCGTTGCCGCCGAGCGAGGTGGTGTTTTTCAAGTCTTCCGAGGTATCCTTGTCAT
The DNA here is from genome assembly GCA_044225915.1 of Obscuribacteraceae bacterium (SeqCode). Taxonomy (GTDB): domain Bacteria; phylum Cyanobacteriota; class Vampirovibrionia; order Obscuribacterales; family Obscuribacteraceae; genus JADYXR01. Next base: position 168,698 of record JBGAHZ010000012.1, on the reverse strand, counting down.
TGGGATCTTGAGGACCGTTGATGTCGGAAAGGTAGGTTTCTTCTTTCCATCGATCGGGATTTTTTGGATCTTTTTCAAACCGAATATCTGCCGGTAAACTTGGATTGAAAAACTGTGCGCGCTTGATGTCTTCGCGCGCAAGAATCGATTTCCCTTGTTTGTGCCAGAGAAATGCGCGGGTCAAATAATAGTTTGCCTGATTCGGGTCGAGGCGAATCGCATCTTCGATGGCCGACATCGCCTCGCCGTCGTTGCCGAGCTGCATTAGCGCTTTAGTCTTGTGATAGAACAAGTCTGAGTTGGTCGGATCTTGTTTGAGGGCATCGCTGAAGTCCGCGAGGGCTTGTTTTGCATTTTGCAATTTGAAGTATTCGCGACCGCGGCTGCGCTTCAATTTTGCATTGTCCGGATCGTATTGCAGAGCTTTATCGTAATCCTTAACCGCATCTTCCGGTCTGGAGATGCCACTGTAGGCAGTGCCTCGATGGATGTAGCCGACGTTGTAGTCCGGCTCTAGCTCAATCGCATAACTGTAGTCTTTAAGCGCATCTTCGTTCTTCCCAAGAACCTTCATAACGTCGCCTCTTCCGATCAACGCATTGACGTTTTTGGGATCGTTTTTCAAAGCGGTTTCGTAGTTAGCCAATGCGACATCGTTTTTGCCTTGAGCTAAATATGAATCTCCAAGACCTCTGTAGGCATCGGAATTTTTGCCGTCCATCGAAATTGCTTTCTGAAAGTCTTCGATGGCTTGAGGATGCATACCGAGCTTTGCTAGCGTGATTCCGCGTGATACGTATCCGGCTGGATCGTTTGGATCGTACTGAATGGCTGCGGTGAAATCGCCCTGTGCCAGCTTGTATTTCCCTTGTTCAAAGAAACACTGTCCGCGACGCAGGTAGGCTCTGGCGTCTGTTGCTGCCATTCCGACCGACATATCGAATGATTGAATCGCGTCCGCGTAATTCTTCTCTTTCATCTGCCGGACGCCTTGCTCGTAGTAAGATCCGGCCGTTTCATCCGCGAGTACCGGTTGAATGCCACTCAATATTAGGAATGACGCGGCTAAAGTTACTCCGCCGGCGAGATTCCTGGTCCAGTTTTTCGCGAACTTGGATAACATCGATTGCCCTCCTCGGCATTGGTGTGTCTGATCTGTCGACCTAATGGGTGCAGCTCTTATATAGCTGCCCCCATTTTCGAAACATCAATCAGTCTGTCGTCAATCGGCAAGAGACCGTTAACTCTGCAGTTCTTTGAGAATAGTCAGCGACCTTAATGGCAACAGGCTCTGCCTTCCAGATTTTCTGACAGTACTCCTGGATCGAACGGTCCGACGAAAAGTAACCCATGCGAGCCACGTTCAAAATCGACATTTTGGTCCATTTTGCGTGGTTTTGATAGGTTTGACCTAACTCTCTTTGGCAGTCGACGTATGCTTGGTAGTCTGCAAGCAAGAAGAAATCATCGCGTGTCAAAAGCGAATCGACGATTGGTTTAAACAAATCACGTTCGCCGCGCGACCACATTCCCGAAGAGAGCTGGTCGAGCACCATCTTGAGGTCGGGGTTGGAATCGTAGTATGACCGAGGGTTGTAGCCTTTGAGCTTCAGCCCGTCTACTTCTGATTCGTCCAGACCGAACAGGAAGAAGTTTTCCGGACCGACTTCATTTCTGATTTCGATGTTGGCACCGTCCATGGTACCAATCGTGAGGGCACCGTTCATGGAGAATTTCATGTTGCCGGTGCCGGATGCTTCTTTTCCTGCGGTGGAAATCTGCTCGGACACTTCCGCCGCCGGGTAGATCTTTTGTGCGAGTGAAACATTGAAGTCCGGGAGGAAAACAACTTTCAACAAATCTTTGACATCGGGATCGTTGTTAACAACTTCGGCTACCGAGTTGATTAGTTTGATAATCAGTTTGGCGATGAAGTAACCAGGAGCTGCCTTGCCGCCGAAGATGAAGGTCCGAGCGGGGAAGTTGGCAGGCTTGTTGTTCTTCAAATAATTGTATAGGTGAATTATGTGCAGAACATTGAGATGCTGGCGTTTGTATTCGTGGATACGTTTTACCTGGATATCAAAGATGCTTAGCGGGTCAACGATAATTCCAGTCGAAGCTTTGATCGTCTTTGCCAGACGTTCTTTCTGTGTACGCTTGATCAAACGCCATTCGTCGTGAGCGTTGGTATCATCCGCGATGCGCTCCAGATTCTTCAGCTCATTGAGATTTTTCAACCAATGATTGCTGCCGTTGGTCTTCGTGATGAAGTCCGACAATTCAGGATTGCTCAATGCGAGCCATCTTCGCGGTGTGACGCCATTGGTGACGTTGGTGAATTTCTCCGGAGTCAAATCATAGAAATCGCGAAGGACACGATTTTGCAGAAGTTCTGTGTGCAGCTTTGCGACACCATTGATGCTGGAGCTGCCGACGCAAGCCAGGTTGGCCATGCGGATGTAGCGCTCGCCGTAATCATCGATAAGCGATATGCGTCTGAGCAATTCATCATCGTTCGGTTTTAGTTTGCGAACTGACTCGAGGAACTGTCTGTTGATTTCGTAAATAATCTCGAGGTGTCGTGGCAACAGCCTTTCGAACAGTGACACCGGCCATTTCTCAAGTGCTTCCGGAAGCAATGTGTGGTTTGTATATGCAAACGTTTTTGTAGTTACATCCCACGCAACATCCCATTCAACATCTTCCTCATCCACGAGAAGCCGCATGAGTTCCGCGATTGCGATCGATGGGTGAGTGTCGTTCAACTGGATAACGAATTTTTCGTGCAGAGTTTCCGGAGACAATCCTGCGTTCTTGTGGAACTTGATTATGGTTTGCAAACTGCATGAGACGAAGAAGTACTGCTGTTCAAGACGCAGTTGCCGACCTTGAGATACGTTATCGTTTGGATAGAGAACCTTTGAAATATTTTCCGACGACATCTTGTCGCCAACAGCACCGAGGTAATCTCCCATATTGAAGATTTGGAAGTCGAATGACCGCGGGGCCTCTGCTTTCCAGAGGCGAAGCGTGTTGGTCGTTTCGGTTTCGTAACCAGGAATCGGCGTGTCATATGGAATACCCATTACTTCTCTTTGGGCGTCCCAGCGCACTCGATAGCGACCTTTCTCATCGTCATAACTGGTGGTTTTGCCGCCGAATTTTACGATCATGGATTCGTCGGGCTTTGCTAATTCCCATGGGTTGCCGTTGTGCAACCATCGATCGGCTACTTCTACTTGCCAACCATCGCGAATGATCTGGTCGAAGATCCCGAATTCATATCGGATTCCGAATCCTATAGAGGGAATGCTTTCAGTTGCCATCGAATCGAGGTAGCAAGCTGCCAGTCGACCCAGACCGCCGTTGCCGAGACCGGGCTCTTCTTCGTGATCGATCAAACCTTCGAAATCAAGACCTGATTCTTCGCAAGACGTGCGCATCTTCTCAGTCAAATTGAGATTGAGCATATTGTTGGCAAGGTGTGGTCCAAGCAGAAATTCTGCCGACATGTAGCAGACCACACGCGATTTCTGTTCCAAATAACTTTCCAGCGTATTGATCCATCTATGCAAAAGCCTGTCCCTGACTGTCAGCGAGAGCGCCAGGTAGTAGTCATTACGACTGGCAATCGCGGGAAACTTGCCAAGCCCATAATAGAGGTTGTCCGCTAACGCTCGGCGCAGTGTTGGGATGCTGCGACCAGTGCGGTCGTCCTCGATCTCAACGTTTACCGTGCTCGTGCTTTCTTTCTGCCCCATGACATACCCTCGTTCCTAATGATCGCCAGAAGAATTATATTCTTTAGAGCCGCCATTTATATGAAGCGAGACAAGTTGCACAGCGAATTGTCGCAAGATAGTTACGCGATTCGTGCTCCTGGTGACTTCGAAAACGCACTAACGAAATTGTAAAGTTGGGCACGCAATTTCTATAGGCCTGCTACTCTTTGTCGAGAAGAACGTCTCCTCGTTTCACGGGCGGCAGTTTTTCGTTCCACTCCCTATTTCATGCTGACTAGGAGGTTCAATGAGAGCCAGTAAGCGCGTTGGAGCGATTTTTACAATTATTTCCGCCACTTGTCTTTTGTCTGCGCCAGCTTCATATGCACAGGCTAATTGGACCCAGGTCCCGAATTATATTGACGTGCAAGGTCGAATGACAACCGTCGAAAAGTCGATCTTCGAATCACTCGCGGCAGGACGATTGACTCAGCAGCAAGCGCAGACCTTCACTGCAGCACTTAAGCAGATCAAGGATCAAGACTCTGCCTTCAGGGCGGACGGCAAGCTCAGTATGTTTGAGCGCGTACGCATCGTGATGGATCTGGACAAGCTCAATCAACAGATTCAAAGCAGCCTCACTGACCGCAAAGTTGCATTGACTGATGTCACTGGTCGCGAGCTGGAGATTGATAAAGCAATTCAAGAGTCTTTGCTGAGCGGTCGCTTGACCAACCTCGAGGCGACAGGATTCAGGCAGTCGCTTTCCGATATTAGAGCTAAGGAACAAGGCTTACGCGCTGATGGTGTGCTGACCCCCGACGATCTGTTTTCGCTCTCGACGGACTTGGACAAACTGTCTTTCAACATCGAGCAGAGCTTGAGAACGCGTGTAATAGCCGATCCAGGCATTGAACCAAAGAAGCAGGAATTGAGACAACGCCTCAACTCACTGATTTCTTCCGGAGCGATCAACCCTGGCCAAGCGGAGTTGATAATCGCAGATCTAAACCAAATTAGCGCGAAGGAAGCGACGTTTAAAGCTTCCGACAATATGCTGACCAACGAAGAGAAGCTCGCTTTGTCGCTGGAGTTGGAGCGTGTCAAAAGTCAGATAGATAGATTGCAACCTCCACCAAATCAAACCGCTGTTACTGGAGTTGATGAACAACAAGCTGCAATCAGCAAATTGATCAATGATGCCAAGGCTACAGGACGGTTAAACATACAAGACGCCACCGAATTGACGCATGAGTACGATCGCATTCAGGCTCTGGAATCCATGTTCCGCGCCGATCAAAATCTCTCCGACAACGAAGTGCTTACACTGTCTCGTGATCTGGATGCACTTAAAAAACGTGTTGTGGAAGTGTCCGGACACATCCAAGTTCCGACTCTGCAAGAACGTAAAGTCGCGCTTAAGAAGAAGATTCTTGATGCCCAAGCTGCTGGAAGAATTAAACCAGAAACACGTGCCAATGATTTCTTGAATGAACTTGAAAGACTGGAATCAAAAGAGCAGTTCTATCGTGCCGACGGCGGGCTCAACGACACAGAAACGCTCATCGTGACAAGCGATCTCGATGCCCTCATTGCCAAAGTAGAGAGCTCAATTTCCGCACTTCCAAATATTGCCGAGCAAAAGGAACAGCTCCAGAAGCGTCTCAACGAAGCTCTTGCTTCTGGACGATTGGACCCCTCCAAAGCTGATGAGATGCGACAAGAACTGCAACGCATAGCGTTTCTCGATAGCACCTTCCGTGGTGACGGCGTGCTGGATGATCGTGAACTCGTAGCGTTAAACAAAGAGTATACGAATTTGGGAATTAAGCTCGACAGCCAATTGCCGCCGCTTCCGAACATTGACGAACTTCAAGCAAAAATACAGCAACAACTCTCAGACGCAGAAGCTAATCGTGAAATCAAACCGCGAGATTTGCGAGATCTGAAACGCGAATTCGATCGAATCGCCGGTGTCGAAAGCAGTTTCAGAAACACGGAGCAAACGCTATCGGACTGGGAAGTCATGTCATTGAAGCGTGATCTTGATCGACTGGCTGACGATATCACCCGATTGAATCCGACGACAACAGGAGGGGTCACGACGGTCGATTTGACCGGCTCTGCAGCGGATGTGAAAGGTCACTGGGCGCAAGACTACATCGCTGTTTTGCAACAGCGTGGTACCATCGGCGGTTTTCCGGATGGAACGTTTAAACCTGATCAGGGAATCACTCGCTCGCAATTCGCTGCTATTGCAGTGAAAGCGCTAGGCTTACCTGCCGGTGGACGGGAAGTAGAATTCAAAGACCTGCCGAAAACGCATTGGGCCTACAAGGCGATTTGCTCCGCAAGTGATGCCGGTCTTGTCGGTGGATTTCCCGATGGTTCGTTCCGTCCTGAAGATAAATTGACGCGTGCTCAGGCTCTCGTCATTCTAGCGAAAGCCTTGAATAGCGGCTCTTCTGACGCTGCCGTCTTGGATAAATACAAAGATGGATCCGGCGTCGCTGCATGGGCCGCGCCGAGCGTAGCGAAAGCTGCATCGGCTGGAATCATCGTAAATCATCCCGACCCATACGAAATTAGACCGGCAGATTTGGCTACCAGAGCCGAAGTTGCCGCATTGACTTTCCAGACAATGGCAAAGCTCGGACAGAAAATGCCACCAATCAAAATTGGGCTAGAGGCTTCGGCTAAGTGAGCTGAAAGTGCCAAAGCAATCGATCGGACGGAAATCTTCCTCAGAAGACGCGCATCCTCGTAATGTGAAAATTAGAGGTTTGATTACTGGGGGTCCAAACATTTAATAAACGCGCAATCCCCGTGAAAGCTATTACTATCTTTGGAGAAAGCAAGAACGATTCGAGTAAGGTACTTCCGCTAAGCCAGGCCAGTTGTTAGTCTGAGGTCAGTCGCCCGAACAGCGCCCAGACAATTGCAGAGTGCATATGGAAGAAGTAACGATAGTCGAGAAAAATTTCGGAATGCTCTGGTCTCTCCTGACCATTGCCGTCGCTATCGCCATTGGTTGCGCCGTGGTTGTCTACATCGAAGGGCACACTGCCATCACGTACAAGCTCGAGACCGGTCTGCAGGAATTCGAGCAAAAGTTCTCAGCTTCAGTAAAGCGAAACACACCAGTTGTGACGGCCAAGGATGCCCTTCCGTCCAACTACACAATGGTTTTGCAGTAACATCGTTTAGTAAACGCCAGGCATCAGGGGTAGTGTCAGTTGTCGTGGTGCTTTGATGCGCCCTTCTTTGGCCGCAGCAACTGGTTTGAACGCAGCCTTACGCACTTTTTTAAACAACAATTTTCCTTTTGCCGGACCGCACCGCTTACAGTACATTCCGCTCAGCATTTCCGGTTTTCGATGCCGACTGAACAGAGTAAAGCAGCATGCGCAACGCGCTTGCCATGCCCCTTGTGGAAGCAGCGCCGTGTTGTCGCAAGCTTTCGGATTGCATCCGATCTGGATGCACATTTCTTTCCACACTTCATCGTGGCCATGTTCCACTCCAACTAACGCGTGTGCGATTTCGTGGAGTATGGTGTCACGTACGTGCGATTCGTCGTTTTTGAAAACGTACGCATAGGACAACTCGATGCGCTTGGTACCAGCCTTGCAGATACCGAGCATGCGTTTGCTTTTATTGAACTTGAAAGACCAGCCGGTTAATCCATAACTGTCGATCAACTCAACTGCAATCTTTTCCGCAAGTTCAGTTTGCATGAGAAAGTTGCCCTTACCTTGGATGCCTTGGGTGAAACAGATTTTGCTGCGGGGATAGTTTCTATGTTACCGGCAAAACTGATCCTTTGAAAGTATAGTGGAAACCACGAAACTGGCAAGTAGACACACTTTTGGAGTGTATGTATATATTCGTGGAATATCTAGTCGGCTCGAAAATTTATTTAAGTACCTCGAATTCTTGACTAGCGTTATTCTATTTCCTGTAGTGATTCATTGAGCTGGAAAGCAAGCGAGGCAATATGTCTGGTGCAGACTTGGCGCGCAAAATTCTGCGTAACTTCACCGGTGGCGGAAGTGAAAACTCCGGCATCCGAAAAGACTATGTAGAACATCTAACTAATAAATCCCTCGCCTTCCTTCGCAGCTATGACCGGGGATTCGGTCTACTCAGCGAAGACGAAATATTGAAAGACGCAACCTTGCGTTTAGTCGAAAAAACTTTCAATTTGTTGGAACCATATGTGGTGCACTTCAACAACTCGACGGGTTCGAGCACTCTATGCATCGCTTCCACCGCTCCCGATGAAATTATCGAAACGGTAGAAGGAGAGTGGCCATTTCGTCCTTCGCAGGACATATCGTTTTATCGAGCCCGATTTTCTACGCATAACTTGAGTCTCGTGATCAGAGGCTCGGAAGATCGAGTCGAGTTCTTCCTTTTGCCTGTCGAACAAGTGATGAGCCTAAGCAAGGTCGAAGATGATTATGGTGCCTTGATGTCGTTCAATACAGTGATCGAAGGAAACAAAGTCGATTGGGTGGTAGAAGGAAAGCCGCTAACGGACGAACGTTTCGAGAGATACTGTTTGATGACATTCGATTATTTTATAAAACAATCACAAGACGAATTGGTTCGTGCTTCATAAATCGAGCTATCTGAAATGCGTTTATTGATCATTGGTGGCACTGTTTTTCTTGGGCGCCACCTCGTCACAGCTGCACTGGATGCGGGTCATCAGGTCACCACGCTTAACCGGGGCAGTGTCGATCTACCCGAACAAGCAAATGTAGAAAAGCTGAGAGCCGACCGCAACGTAGATCTAAGTGTTCTCTACGGTCGAACTTTCGATGCTGTTATCGACACGTGTGCATATCAACCGGAAACCATCTATCGCTCTTTGACTGCCCTGGCGGGCTCCGTCGGCAACTACGTCTTCATCTCGACGATTTCAACCTACGGGGATTTTACAGAGATCGCGATCTCCGAGGAGAGTCCAATCAAGTACACGCCGCCCGGCGAACCAGGCGACTACGGAAGTCTCAAAGCTGATTGCGAGAAAGTAATCAGCCAGTTGCTTCCGGATCGTTCTCTCATCATCAGACCCGGATTGATTGCAGGACCGTATGATACGACAGATCGCTTTACTTATTGGCCGGCGCGATTCGCGCGTGGCGGTAAAGTTGCTGTGCCTGAGCGGCTGGACCGCCGAGTGCAGTTTATCGATGTGCGCGATCTGGCTGCTTGGGTATTGGCCCGAACGGAAGCGGACGCTCGCGGTATCTACATCGCGACTGGTCCGACCGATCGATTAACTCTCGGGGACGTCGTGGACGCATGCAAACAGACCGCACGCGTCGAATCAGAAATAGTCCGCATCGAGGAAGCGGTCCTACTGCAAGTGGGTATTAAACCCTGGACAGAGCTGCCTTTGTGGATTCCGGATACGATGAAGAACTTCGCCGGTGTGATGAGATTAGATCGCAGAAAAGCCGTTGCCGACGGTCTGACATGCAGGCGGATTGAATCTACGATTGCGGATACATTGGCATGGGATCAAACAAGAGATCCATCAATACCACGGGAAGCCGGACTATCTCCCGAACGCGAAGCGCTTCTCCTGCGTCAGCCAAAAGTGAAACAGAAGCCAGGCAAAGGTCCACTCCCCGGTGCCGGCCTGCGTTGACGGGTTTTCGCCACGCCTTCATTCGATCTCGCGATCACGGGTTTGCACAGTAAAATGGCAGATAAATGCGAAAGCTGCCAAAATGAAAGACTGAACCCAGCCCAGTTACATAGTATTAGAGATTAGGATCAATCTCTAATCGGTATAAGTACAAAGGGGCTCCAACCCTTCATGAGTATGGCTTTTCTAAGCAGGGGTGATTCAATGACCCGTTTTCTATTGCCGTTATTTGCAGTAATCATTCTCACGCTCACCGGTTCGAGTTCCTCCACGGCGGCGGACAAAGCTCCGGCTCCGAGCGACCGTGTGCTCGTGGTCATGGTTTTCGATGGCGGTTGCCACATATGGTGCGACCAAGTTCGACCCATAATCAGTGGTGTCACGAAAGAATATGGCGACAAAGTAGTCTTGCGCGAGCTTGATGTCCAAAAATCTGAACTGCATTCTTCGCTCGAGAAAGCCGAGGAGCTTGGCGTTAAGGGATTCGTTCAAGGGGCGTTGGCGATGGTGCCGACGATTGGGGTGTTCACACCAGATCGTAAATTGATACGGTCAATTCCTGGTGTTAGCAAAGGCCCCACCTACAAAAAGTATATTGAGAGAGCGTTAAAAGCCGGGTAATAGTTATGGTGCTTTTAAGCCAGAAACTTTTATCTGGTTATGAAACGTATTCAAAAGTCGCAGCCGGGGTCGTTATCGTATTCGGGCTGCTTGTGCTTGTCGGTTGGGCGACCAACAATCAATCGCTAATGGATCTGTGCCCAACGCTCGGAAATGCCGAGGCGCTGCCGTTTCTCGGAAGGGTTCAATCGAGCGCAGCTATCTCAATGATCCTGGTATCGACTTCCCTGCTGCTTCTTTCGATCAGAAAGAAAAGCGTCATTGCGTTCATCGTCGGTGAAGCCTTAGCTGTTATCAGTTTGATAGGTGCTGCGATCGCTGCTTATGTCATCAAATTTTCGGAAGACTTTGAACCCTTCAGTTGTTTTCAGCCAACCAGTGATTCACTGGGAATCTCGTATCCGACACCGTTGACATTCGAGGATGCGATCACGATGGCTCTGCTTAGTATCGCAGCTGCAACCATTCCGCTTGACCGACCTGTTAAAACACCGGTTTCGCAGGTGATTGCAATAGTATCAGTATTGATACCATTGCTTATTTTGCTTGGCGCCTCGACGCGGATAGAACAACTCTGCGCATTAGGTGGTTGTTTCCGCATGTCGATTGGGGTTTCCGTTCTGGCAATTATTATCAGCTCTGCAATATTTCTCAGTCGACCCGACATCGGCTTGGCCGCATCATACTCTAGTGCCACTACAGGTAGTGCATTATTGCGTCGTGCTACTTTAATGTTCTTTATTGTTCCAGCCTTGTTAATGGCTCGAACCCTGCTGGTCAACTCGCCCGGATTGTACATCGCAGACCCCGTCGGATGGGTCGTTTTCGTGTTTGTGCTGCTTATCGTATTGGGTATCTTTGGCGCGAGCTGTGTTCAAGTTTTCAATCGTGTTGAATCGGAATTGACTGGTCAACTCGCGACCATGAAAAATGAGTTGGAGCGAACGGTTTCTCCAAATGGAACTCCTGTTGGACAAGTTGAAATGTCCGGCGTTACTAACTTTGTTGTGCGATATAAACGCGTCTGTCTCATGTGTACCAACGAGTATGATGACTCGACGGAAAAATGTCCGGTCGACTCTACGCCATTAAGCAGAGTCATTGATGAGTCACTGCTAGGTACGGTCTTCGCTGAAAAATACGATGTGATTTCGCGATTAGGCTCGGGTGGAATGAGCACCGTATATAGAGCCAAGCATAGATACTTCGAAAAGGAAGTAGCGATCAAAGTTCTTAAAGGAAACACTGCTGACTCGAGTGATGGTTTGAAAAGGTTTCAGCGAGAAGCTCGAGCGACAAGCGCCGTTACCCATCCCGGCATTGTTGGTGTCAGTGATTTTGGACTAACCCCGGATGGTCGAGCATATCTGGTGATGGATTACCTGGAAGGGGAGAGCTTATCTCATTTTCTAGATCGTGTCGGGCGTATGCCCCTGGAAGACGTGATCGACATCACAACTCAACTCTGCGACGCGCTCACAGTCGCCCATGAGGGTGGCATCGTTCACCGTGATTTAAAGCCGAGTAACATCATGCTGGTGCGTGGTGATGACGGAGAAACGATTGCGAAAATCGTTGACTTTGGATTAGCCAAAATACTGGATGAAGAACATCACGCTTCCTTGAAAATAACTCAGACTGGAGACTGCTTTGGAAGTCCGCTGTACATGAGCCCTGAGCAGTGTATGGGCAAGAAAGTCGATCATCGTTGCGACATTTACGCGTTGGGTTGCATTATCTTCGAATGCCTGACCGGCAATCCACCAATCGTTGGAACCAACGCCGCGGAGACGATCACGAAGCACGTTCAGGAGCGACCGGCGCCGTTTCCTGAAAGCCTCAACGTTCCCAAAGAGATCAAACTGATTATATACAAAGCATTGCATAAAGAGCCGATGTGGCGACCGCAATCAGTGCTGGAGATCAAAGATGCCTTAGCCGGATCTCTGCGTAAGCTCTAGTTCTTAAAAAAAACATCGCCTTGCAGACCGGTCCAAACAGATGTTGCGCGGCTGTATTCAACAGGCGACAGGCTAGAGTTCCTTAATCTGAGAAAACTGCACCACATTATGGAAGAAAAGGCTATCATTTAGTCTCTCTAACTCCGATTGGTCGCCGTATGATTCGACGTTTAGTCACCAATCTTGTCACCTGCATAGTGCTCTGTTTGTTGAGCGCGGGCGCCGCAATCGCCGCGGAGGCGCAGGTGGACGGCGACAGAACGTTAGTGCTCATGCTTTTCGACGACAAATGCAAAGTGTATTGCAAAGAAGTGCGGCCGATACTGAAAACTTTGAAAGACGAATATGGTGACCGAGTAGCTTTTCACGAAATCGATTTTTCGGACAACGTGAAAAAAGCTGGATTTGAAACGGCAAAACAGCTTGGTGTACTCAGTTCTGTCGGAGATATGCTCGATTACATTCCCGTCATCGCAGTTTACACACCTAGGCGACGTTTGGTTAAAGAGATCATTGGAGCCAAGGACAGACCGACTTACGTCAAGTACATCGAGAGCGCATTAAAACAAGCTGGCCGATGAAACCGCTAAATCCACTTCTGCTTTCAAAATACGAAAAAATCGCGCGAGCGACTGCAATTCTAGTACTCATAATGTCGCTTGTGATTCTAGTTGGTTGGGCTACGAATAACTCGGACCTTGAGTGTTTATTCCCTCGATTTGGTATCGAAGGAAGATCGCTTCCGTTTATGGGACGGGTTCCATCAGCTGCCGCGGTGGACCTGCTTCTCTACAGTGCTGGACTGCTACTAATTTCCATCAAATCTAATAACAAGTTCAGGCTAGTGGGAGAGGGACTCACCGTTATTGGTATCATAGGTGCCACCATCGCGACGGTCTGCATGCTGACCCGGCAAGAAGTTGATGGGATCAGAATCTTTCAATTTGATGAATCTTCCATGGGAATCACTTACCCAACTCCTATGGCTTTCGAGATGGGTCTGGACCTGATGCTGCTCGGCGCGGCAATACTTCTCTTGCGCGTTAAAAGGAGAACCATCGCAACTGCGTCTGAGATCGCTGTTTTGTTTGCAATTCCCGTGCCGCTATTGATCGCGCTTGGCGCTGCCACTCAAATCAAAGCGTTATGTGTTCTTGGTGGATGCTTCACCATGTCGACGGCCTTCGCGATTCTAGCGCTTTTGCTTTGCGGGGCTGTATTTTTGAGTAATCCTCAAGTCGGACTGGCCTCTTCGTATTCCAGCACCACGACAGGCGGAATGGTGCTGAGACGAGCGACGCTCTTTCTGTTCGGCATTCCGGTTTTGTTGGTTGTGAGAGCGATTCTAATTATTCTTCCGCTTCAGATTACGCCGGAAGTCGGTTGGGTAATCTTCGATTTTCTCTTTATCCTTCTGGCGATTGCATTTATCATTCCGAGCGTGAGCGCGATGGATCGAACCGAAGTGGAACTCATTTCGCTTCTCGATGTCACAAAGGACGAACTCGAAAAAACGCGACAATCACGGTCAGCGATGGAGGCGGCCGGTGGTGGCGCATCCGGTATCACCATGATGAAGTACAAGCGCGTATGTATGACTTGTACCAGCGAGTTTGACGATAGCTATGAGCTGTGTCCGAACGATCAGACTACGATGACACGAATTGTAGATGATTCTCTCATTGGTATGGTCTTTGCCGAGAAGTACAGTATCACTGAAATGCTTGGTTCCGGTGGGATGAGTTCTGTTTACAAAGCCAGGCACTTGTTTCTAGACAAAGATGTCGCTGTGAAAGTATTACGAGGCAGTGCCGCCGCGGCGGGTGATGGTCTGCAGCGATTCAAACAGGAAGCCAGAGCAACAAGCAAAGTTTCACATGTCGGCATTGTTGGAATCTCTGATTTTGGACTGGCACCTGATGGCCGCGCATTTCTCGTGATGGACTATTTGAAGGGCGATAGTCTATCCGGACTGCTGGATCGCCTTGGTCCATTCGGATTGCCGCACGTCATAGCTTTGAGTTCTCAAATTTGCGAGGCGCTTGCAGCCGCTCACCAGGCGGGTATTATTCATCGTGATTTGAAGCCGAGCAACATCATGCTTGTAAATAATCCCGATGGTACTGCTGAGTGTAAAATCGTTGACTTTGGTTTGGCGAAAATCATCGAAGAGGACTCTCAGCAGTCATTGAAACTTACTAAGACTGGAGAGTGTTTTGGCAGTCCACTGTACATGAGTCCAGAGCAATGCATGGGTAAGAAACTAGATCATCGCACTGACATTTATGCGCTCGGTGCCATTCTTTACGAGCTGCTCACGGGATATCCGCCGATTATGGGCGCCAACGTTGCCGACACATTGCGAAGGCAGGTGATGGAGCGTCCAGCACCGTTTCCTAGTGATTTGAAAATTCCCAATGATGTCAAAATGATCATCTACAGATGTCTGCAGAAGGATCCTAAATTTAGACCTCAGAGTGCGCTCGAAGTCAGCAATGTGTTTACCAAGATCTCGATCTGGAGCGGCTGAGTTACATCGTTCTGACGTATCGTAGTGAGATGCTGGCGGGAGCGACCAAACCCATCTGTCTGTTTGGGTTAAATTTTGCAGGTTGGAGCGTTCCATTCGGAGCCGTCACAGGTAGTCCGGGAAGTAGCGTGGCTCCTGGATTTATGTGGCGATTAAAAACAATTGGTGCTTCCAGAATGAACAAGTTTCGACCATATTGATATGTGAAACCAGGAGCAATAGCCATTGCGTAACCGGGCTGCCGGAAGCCGTTGCTCTTTCCGATCAGGTCTCGGCTGCACAGTCCTTCCCAATTGAGAGTACCGCGGAAACGCAATCCACGTAGATATTTTTTGTCGTACGTTTTCGGAATAGGTACTGATGCGCCGGCCTGTAGCGAGTAGGTATCGGCAACCGAGTTGGTTAGCCGATTGAGGAAAATTGGCGAAAGTGGAACACCAAGACTTTGAATGATAGATGGTGTGCCGTTGGTATCGCGCGCGTTGGCGAGGTAAGTGCCTGACGAAAATAATGTGATACCACGCAACAACATTGGCGTTCGAATAACTTTGAATGCGTTGTATCCGAAAAGGATCCCGACGCCACCATCGCCAGGAAGAATAGCCGGTGGATATGCGGATCTCGGCTGCACATTCTGACCTGTTTCTGCCGGAAGATCGCGCGTGACGTCCCAACGTCCCGTCGGGATTTTGATGCCGATACCAATTGATGCGTTTTGAAACGGATGCTCGGCCGGATCTAGAAGCAAACCCTGACCGAACACGCTGATATCGCTCAGACCGTTGACGTCCCATCCGCGAGGAATGCCTCGCCCGACTCCCAGAGGAGGAAAGAGCATCGAGAAGCGATTGAACACGATTGGCATGGTCGCTATCATGCTCAATCGCTTGTTGAAACGATATTGTGCAGATACATCGAGCACGCTAAGCCGCTCGTGCGGTTGCCATAGTCTAGTGAAGTCGTGATTTAGTCTCGAATCGAAATATGATTTGTATGCATTTGCATACCGGAATCCTGCAGAAAGTTGAAATTTACCGCCTGTCGCGCCTAACCCGGGCACGTTACCTCTTGACGCGGCTCAACCCTGTGCAAGCGCAACAGGGGCGGATATGCACGTGAGACCTGTGATCAGTAGTAAGGTAAAAAGGAACCGAAATCTCATTAGTCTTCTAATGCCAATTGCAGAACGATTATGACACTCTTGTCAACGAATATCGAGTGTTATTAGTTATTGCTTTTGGGAATTTTGAACCAGAAGATGCTTCCCTGATTGGGCTGAGATGAGACACCGATGGTGCCACCATGTTGTTCGACGATGGTTTTGGAAATCGGCAAACCCAAACCGGTTCCGCCCTTGTCTGTTTGATCGCTGCTTTCGACTTGTTGAAACGGCTGAAATATTTGATTGAGTTTGTCTGTTGGCACTCCACGTCCGCGATCGACGACCTGAATTTCGACGCTACTGTCGT
Organism: Obscuribacteraceae bacterium (SeqCode); assembly: GCA_044225915.1. Taxonomy (GTDB): domain Bacteria; phylum Cyanobacteriota; class Vampirovibrionia; order Obscuribacterales; family Obscuribacteraceae; genus JADYXR01. The sequence continues at coordinate 152,730 of JBGAHZ010000012.1, read as the reverse complement.
CTTTGAGAACCTGCACGGTGACTGACTCTCCTTTTGGAGAAAACTTAATTGCGTTGGACAAAAAGTTAATGATTACCTGGATTATTCGATCTTTATCGACGACCAGTCGCAGTTTCGGATCTTTGATTTCCAATTTGATTCCGTGCCGGTCTGCCATGTCTTTGACACTACCGGTGGCGGCAGCTATCAACTCGGTGGTGGTAGTCGGTTCTAAATTAAGATCGAATCGAGCACCTTCCATTGTTTCAATACTGAGCAAATCGTCGATCAGTCGGACAACACGATCGGTATCCATTACTGCGAGGCTTAATCGCGATTCTGCCTTTTCTGTCAGATCGCACAAAACGCCCTGCGACAGATTGTGGAGTGTGTATTGAACGCGACGGAGTGGTGTGCTGAGTTCATCTTTTACAAGTGCCACCAGATGTTTTCGTTGCCGGTCTACATCTATCAAATCTTTGGCTGTCGCGTGAAAAACTTCGTCTATATGCGATAACTCGTCGTCACCTCCGATTGGCGGTGCTAGTGGTTTTCGTTCTTGAAGGCGCTCCGTGTTAGCTACAACTACAGACAGTCTGGATGTAAACGTCTTGGCGAAATAAATCATCAGCACCACAGTCAGTATCGCGTTGAGAGCAACACCCCAGATGATAGACTGGCGCAGATAGTTCTTATACAATTTTTCGCGACTTTGAACCTGCGATTGCATCTGCTGTTCCATAGCCATTAGCTTGTCAATGCTGGTAAAAGCATTGGTCATGCCTGTATAAACTCGCTCTGATTTGCCGGTGGTGCCTGCGATGTTTTGCAGCACTATATTCGGTTCCAAATCGCCAGAGAAAACTCTGCGCAGGCGACGGAAGGTATCTTCCACAGACGCCTCCACTTCTTTGCACGCTGCTTGGCGGGTTGGAGAATTCGCACATCGCTGCTTCAATTCTGCTACGAGGTCAGTAACAATACGGTTGTCCTCATCGAATCGAACATCGAGCATCGGCACTTTTTGAGCATTATAGACGAGCGTAATCAGTTGAGCTTCGATAATTCTGGCTACGATAGTGGTGGCGGTGGCGACAACCTTTTTTGATTCGATTCTACGTTCTATGTCGACTTGAGCGGACACCATAAAGTAAACCAGTAATCCCATGAACACGAGTTCTAGCACTAGCGGTAGTACCACCACGACTAGACCCTTACGCATGAGCTTTGACTTTACTTTGATCATGTAGCGCGCTTCCTCATCGGAAGTTTTACATTAAAACAAGTCTGCGCTTCATCTGAGCTTACGGACAAGGAACCCCCGTGACCTTCGATAATTGCTTTGCTTAGCGCGAGAAAAAGAATTCGACCTTTCTCCGCTTCATCGAGTTCTACACCTTCGTATTCACGATTGCGGTCGAAGTAGTTGGCCGCTCGCACCGCCGATAGTGCCGGACCTTCGTCGATAATTTTTATCTCGACGATATTGCCGCCCTCAGAGTCGGTTGTGATTGCAAACTTGCTATCTGGAGGTGCCCTTTTGATGCTGGTTTCAATCAATATGTACAACGCGTGCAGGAGCTTTTCCCAGTCGCCTGTCATTGTCAGTTCGGCCACGGAGCACTGAATTTCTACGTTCTTCGACTCGGCAATTTCTGCAAACTCACCCAGGGCATCGTCGATCATTTCTGCGATGTTTATGTCCTCGCTTTTCAGTACCTGACTGCCTGCTTCCAGTCGTTCTAACAATAAAAGGTTGTTGATGAGCGCGATCAGATGTTTTAAACTCGCTTGCGCTTTTTCGATTTCGACTGCGGCTTTGTCTGAAATCGGACCGAGTGCACCAGCTTCGAAGAGGGTCAGAGTGCCTTGAACGGAAGTGAGTGGTGTGCGCAATTCATGGCTGACCATGCCGACCAATTGTTGTTTGAATGTCTCAAAATCGAGAATTTCGCTGGCGGTTTTATGAAGCGCATGGTCGAGATCTGCTATCTCATCGGTGCCGCGAAGGGGCGGATTCAAAGGCATGCGCGCGCCGAGTTTCAACGTGTTCGTCAGGACGTTATCCATGCGCTGCGAAATATACCTCGCGAAAAAGTTCACGAGGTACAGCGTGATGCTGATGTGAACTGCCAGACCGAAGAGTATTAGTATTTGCAAACGAACTATTGATTGCTGGCGCAATCGGGGCTCTACTGATTGAACTTTTGCTTCTTCATCGAGAATGGTTCTTGGTGCGCCTTCCGGACGCATCATCATGAATTGCTGCGCCTGGAAGAACGCTGGAATTGCGAAAAATGCGCTCATCCGATTTTGCGGAGACATTGCAAATGCGCGGTCCTGCTGCTCGATGTACATGTTTGCAGACTGGTTGAGCCGCACTACTGCCTCTGCTTCCGCGTGATTGTTGGCGCAAAGCTTTACCAGTTTTGCATAGACCTTTCGCATTTTGATTCGCGATTTTTCGTTGCGGTCTTTGAACTCTTGACGGCGCGTCACGTTGTACAATACCGCTGAAGTCGTAGAGTCTGAGAGCTCTTTGATCATCGTTTCCACGCAAACGATTTTGTCTTGCGATTGAATTTCAGCGGTTATGTGTTTACTCGATTCATCCAGAAGATTGATAAGCACGAATACGAAAAACAACTCGAACACGAGCGGAATCGAAATTATGATGAGACCTTTGTGCAGTATGCTCAGTCTCGCGTGTTTGCTAGAGGCTCTGTAAGTCATCGATTCTCAGGCAACGCTGCGGCCGCAGCGGTTACTTATCTGATGCCCGGATTTTATATATTTGATTGCGTTTGCCTTAGTGTAGGCGTGTACGCGTTCTTTTTATGGGGCGCTTGTACGGAGCGCTTTAACGGTCCGCTTCTACAGGGCGCTTTTACGGTCCGCTTGTACGCAGCGCTTTTACGGTCTGCTCGTAACGGCCCGGAATGAAGGTTAATCGTAGGGGCGCTTTGCAAGCGCCCATGCCGCTCCGGTCACGAAACGCACGGTACTAGCAGCCCGGGCGCTTACAAAGCGCCCCTACGATTAACAATGATCCCGGCATTAACAATGATCCCGGCATTAACAATGATCCCGGCATTAACAATGATCCCGGCATTAACAATGATTCCGGCATTAACAATGATCCCGGCATGGTCCTTGATTCCGGCATTAACCTTCATTCCGGCATAACCTTCATTCTGCAGTTAGCTTTCATTCCGCAGTTAATCTGAAAGTATTTATTTTATCGGAAGCTCAGCGCCGTTCTTTGGGTTTTGGTGCTTCGGCTCGTTTGACAGGTGCTTCGAGAGTTAGACCGGGGAAGAGCTGTGCGATTTTCTCGTTGGAGTAGCCTTCTCTTCTGAGTCTTTCGGCGATATTAGGATCGCTCAGCAACTCTTTCCGCAGGTTTAATCCCTGCCGAATGTTCTCGATTCCGGATTCCGGATGTTCTTTATCCATCGAGATTTCGCGTAGACCAAGACCGACTTGTAAAATGCCGTCAGCAATGCCGATACGACTGTAGTTGGTTCTATCCTGGTTAATCACTGCAAGTTCGGCTTTATCTGCTTCCGATAAATTGCCTCTGCCTTCGATCTCGGCTTTTCTTGCGTCCAGCGCGGTGACCATGAGCTGCACATCAGCCGGATTTACCTTGCGGGAATTTTCGATCGCTGCTTTGAATGCGGCTTGCACATCAGCCTTTGATGCTCCTTGTGGAATTGTCGAAAGCTGTAAGTTCGATGCATGCTGGTCGTAGAGACGATCTGCCGCGGCTTTGACCTTCGCAGGATCGAGCGCGGATGTCTCCGGAGTTGGTGGTTTGTCGCTACCAAGCGGCACTTCAGGGAACCACTCTTGCAACTTCTCAGCCGGCACTCCGGTGCTCTGCAGTTTTCCAATTACAGAACTGGACTGCGCTAGTTCTTTGCGCATATCAAGTCCTTTCCTGATGTCGGCTTTGCCGTCCAGATTCTCAGGATTGAATTTCAGTTTTACAGCACCGCGCGAGATATTCAAATATGCTTCAGTCTGATCGATCTTCTGAACCATTTTTAGATCGCCGTCGATTTTTGCAAGCTGCGGATCACCATCTTTGGCGCCGGTTTCCACTGCTTTCGCTCGCTGTCTTTGCAGTGCAGCAGTGGCGAGCTTGATGTCTTCCGGACGAACCTCTTTGGCATTAGCAATCGCATCTGCGAATGCCTTGTCCATTGTGGCGGCGTCGGAATTAGGCTTCAAAGCTTGCAATGGTGCTAGCAGACCCTTTTGTGCGGACTGAAGTCTCAAGAACGCTTGCTTCTCGTCAGCAGATAGGACTTCGTTTGTTTTATCATCGGCTTTAGCTTCCGGTTGAACTTCCGGCGGCTTGACGTCTGGTGGTTTAACCGCAGGCTTCACTTCGACCGGTGGAACTTTGACTTCCGGTGTCTTCACCGGTGGTGTCACTTCAACTGGTTTTGGTGGCGTGAGGTTTTTGGTCAGGAAAGTATTGAGACCATCTGCGCTGCGACCTTCAGGCGTATTTGGTTCGATTTTCTCAATCAGGCGACCTTGAATTTTTCCGTCTTTGTCTTTGTATGGTTCGATAACCATAATGGAGGGCCACGATAGCGCTTCGTAGTTTTTGACGATGTCTTCGCGAGTCTCACCGTTGACGTCGGTGAACACCGCGTTGTCCTTTAACTGCTTTTGAACTCGCGCATCCGGCCAGGCTTTCTCTTTCATTTCGGTGCAGCCTTTGCAATCAGGCGATCCAACTTTGACTACAAGTCTGCGACCGGAATTGAATGCGTCTTCAAGTGATTTCTCGAAATCCGCACCTTCGTATTCTAATTTCTCCGGCTGTTTGAGTACCTTCTCAGGTTTAACCTCAACTGGCTCTACCTTTGGTGGCACAACATCGGCCGGCTTGTTAGCCGCCACGAATTGGTCGACTGTACCTGCCTTTTTGTGCGCCAGGTAATCATCGAATTTGACTTCAGGAAATTTCTCTTTCAGTTTGGAGACTTCATACGGAGTCTTCAAAAGGTTTTCGATAAACTTGGGATCATTATATGCTTGAGGATTTGACTTAGCGCCTTCCTTGATAGCTGCAACTCCCTTGTCGAGTTGCGAGCTGTGAAGCAGACTCATACCGCGATTCATATTGATCCAACTTGGTGCGTTGGTCATCAGATCGAGCACTGCCTGACGAGATTTTAATGCGTCGTATTCAGGTCCTTCGGATTTGCCAAGCTCTTGCATCGCGCGTGTGGTCTTCTCTTTGACCAATGCGAGGTCTTTAGGATCGATTGCGCCTGCGGCTTTGGTGGCAGCATCATAAAGGTTTTCGCGTTGCGTGAAATTTGCACCTTTGAGCTGTTTAAAGGAATCAATAATTGTCTTGACGTTTGGCGCAAGACGCTCTTCAGCCGCGTCTTCCTGCTTGCGCTTCTCCGCTAAAGCGTCGTTCGGCTTCGCCGGGTCGGTGGTCTTATCAGTGGTGGCATCTGTAGGTTTGCCATCGGCAGTTTTTACATCTGCTATTTGGAAGGTGCCTTTTCGGGCATCCATTACGGTCTGCGCACTTCCTAATTGGTCCTGAACGATTTTGGCGACCTCAGCCCGTGCGCCCCACGTATTAGCGACATGATCCTCAAGCTGAGGATTGCCGCTGGCGTCTGCCTTCGGTGCGAATATTGCAGTGTAAGGGCGGCTAGTATCGCCGCGGGCTGCTGCCATCTTCTTTCCTAACTCCGAGTTCGGATCTAGTTTGTTGATATCGGCATAAACATAGATTGCCGATTGCTTTCCGTTCTTCGCACCGGGAATGGTGCTTTCTATGAGCTGTTTAGTGTCTCCGTTGTTCGCGCCTGCTACAACGACGAGAGGCTTACCTTCTTTGACTGCGCGCAACTTCGCTTCGTTGAAATTGTCTGCGGTGTAATCGAAGTTCTTTTTGACTGAGTTTGAATAATCGGCGTCAGAGGACCACGCACTACCGTTGGTGCGGTTGCCGTCGACAATCTGGAAAGTGTCCTTGACCCTGGGCTTTTTAGTGGGGTCGTTGATTTCGTTGGACGCTTTTAGAATTGCCAGCGGGTCTGGGTTCAAAATAATCGGATTCACAACCTGTGAATCTGGCTTTACCTCGGGCCTCGGTTGAACCTGGGGAGTGTACGGAGTGTACGGTCTGTACGGCTGAACCCATGGTTGAACGTCGGGCGGGCATGGACGCGGTCCTCAACCCATGAACTTTTCCTCTCGAACTTACTAATCGAAAACAGGCAAAATGCCTACGCTGACGATAATAGAAACCATTAGTGTACATTTTGTACCCTAATGAGGTTTGGCTTCGTAATTACCGCAATAAGGTTGTGTGAAACTGTTTAAATGCACAGTCTTGGCAAGGCGAAATTCAAACCCGTCGTGCCTCCGGCGCTGGAGAGCGGGTTTCAGTTTCTGCAGGGCTACTCCCAAGCCATCGCCCGCGCCAATAATCAGGCTACTCACACATAAATCCAGAGCGTTTGAGCATCCGCTACAATTGATGCCCGTCAGCGGAGGACCATTCTTTGAAGCGAATCATTTCAATCGTTACAGCCGCGTTCTGCACCCTGTTGGGACTTCCGGCGCCAGCCTGTACGGATTTCCAAGTCAAGACCGAAGGTGGTGACTCCGTCATCGGCAGGAGCATGGAATGGGGCGCTGACCTTCATTCTCGCCTTGTCGTCCATCCAAGAGGCGAAAAGCGACAATCCCCCGCCCCTGGCGGAAAACAAGGTTTGAGCTGGACGTCCAAACTCGGTTATGTGGGAGTCGATGCCAATGGGCTCGACGTTTCAGTGGACGGCATGAATGAGAAAGGTCTCTCTTTCGGACTGCTCTGGCTCCCGGACTGCACAAGATATCCCGATATCTCCGACGATCAGGCCGGCTCCGCTATCGATCTAACGGAATTGGGCGCCTGGACGCTCGGTAATTTCGAGACAGTCGATCAGGTGAAGGAAGCTCTGGGCAAAGTGAAAGTTTTTGCCAGCCCAGTTCCGAGTTTTGGTGGCGTTCCAACCGCACACATCGCATTGCATGATGCCGCAGGAAACAATATAGTGGTTGAATTTGTCGATGGTCAGCAAAAAATATACGACAACAAGATCGGCGTGCTGACTAATTCACCGACCTTCGATTGGCATCAAACCAATCTTAGAAACTATCTGTTTGTTCATCCAGATAACGTAAAAGCATTGAAAGTTGATAGGACCGTACTCTCATCACCCGGTCAAGGCAGTGGATTCCTCGGTATTCCCGGCGATTGGACTCCACCTTCGCGCTTTGTGAGAACGGCTGCGATGATTGCGTTTGCATATAAGGTAAAGCAACCGAGCGAAGGTGTTAATCTCGCAGAGCATATCCTTAATGCCGTCGATATCCCTCGCGGCACCATCCGAGAGAACGTTAACGGTGCCGAATACTCTGATTACACGCAGTGGGCGCTGATAAAAGATCTGGGAAATCAGAAAATCTATTACCGCTCATACGACAATCTGGGTTTGAAGGTGCTTGATTTGAAAAAATTGTCTTTTGATGCGAGTTCGAAGAAACCGCTAATTTTTCCCATTGCTGATGGACCGACGGTAAAGGAAGTCGGTCTGGACTAATAATGGTGCTGGCAACCGGAGCGCTCTTTAAAGGAATCAGGAACTCATGAAGACAGAACTGCGAATTCAGGAAGTAGCGACAGCACAAATTACTGATGCTTGCATCAAGGAAAAAATTCCTTTCTACCTATCACCTGCTGGTATCACCTCGGTTCTTCCTGCGGAATTGGTTTCGCACACAATAATTGGACCCGTCGTCCCCGTTCGCCACTACGGCAGCGTTGATGTGTTTCTTGAGGCGATTGAATCAAATCAGATTGAAAACGCGATCATGGTTATCGACAACGGCGGCCGAACGGATGAAGCATGCATTGGTGATCTCGTAGCACTTGAGGCTAAGCATGCCGGTTTTCAGGCGATCGTCGTTTGGGGTTTGCATCGCGACACTCGTGATCTAATCCAAATCGAACTTCCTGTATTTTCATACGGTTCTTATCCAAGCGGACCATTACGACTGGATGAACGTGAGGCAGACGTTTTCAAAAGTGCTAAATTCGGACAGGCAACTTTAACATCCGCATTTACCGCGTTCATCGATCTTGATGGTGCCGTATTTGTTGAAACGATTTACGTTGATAAAGTCATGTCAACGGCACGCGCGATACGCGAACGCGAAGTACAGCAAGCCATCGCCGTTTCGCAAGGCACATCATTGCGTAACCAGTTTCAATTTGCAGAATACTTGAAAAATCGTAAGGCTGATCCGAAGTATTCCTTTCGTCAGCATTTGCGCAGCATTGTCAGTTCTATCGAAGAGTGAACTCGTGGAGTCTTTTATGCGCCATCGACCAAAATTCTTTCTAGTTCAACTATTCCTTTCCCAATATTCATATAAAAAAACAGCGGGATGTGTAATCATAGGCAGTTACTAGGTTTGGTCAGCGAAAACCAGAAGAAAGAAACATGCTCGGTTTGTTGCGTGAGAAGTCGCAGGGAGTGACAATGAAATTTGTTGGGATTTTGTCCGCATTAGTCGTGATAATTTTGTTGGCATTCGCACCATCGGCGATGTCAGAGGGTGATCCGTTGCCGAACAGTGGAAACTATTTCATTGTCAGTGCTGATACGAAAGAAGCGCTTCAGCCTAATGGACCTACGTGTGGACAAAACGTTTTTCTTGCTGAGTACAACCAGGGTGGAACTCAGAAGTGGACGATCAAACGCAAAATCGATCCGAAGACTAAGAAGCCGTTGAACAGCTATACCATCAAACTGATGGGTGATGCTACTGATCGTAATTTACAGCCATTCCCAGCGACCGATCATACTTGCATGATTGGTATGGATGTCTCGACATACACGCTTGCGCAGGCAGGAAGTTCATTCATCATCAAAAATTCGACGTTGAATGGTGACGCGCTGTGCGCGGTGCCTTCGCCTCCTGGACCGACTGAAGCTCGCTTTGGACCGAGCGATGGATCGACCAAGTTTCAATGGGATTTCATTCCAGCGAATTGATACTAGTCAGCGAATTGAAACTAGTGCAGTAAAGCGGCGCACTGTATATGGTGCGCTGAGTTATTTGATCTGGTAATTCGACCCTATGGATATCAGGCTGGCAGGGCAGAAAGCATCAGCTTTTCAATTTCTTCTTTGGTCGGCAGCGACGCCGCGGCGCCCATTTTTGTGGTTGCGAGTGCGCCCGCTGCGCAAGCATATCGAAGTGCATCAGCAAGTTCGTCGCCGACTGAAAGTCGAGCCGCGAGGGCGCCTACGAAAGCATCTCCTGCTGCTGTGGTGTCTTTCGCACTGACGGAGAATGCAGGTGCGTAGAGTTCCTTTTTATTATGGTCTAAACCGCAGACTCCTTTTTCACCGAGCGTGATCAGGACTGTTCCAATTCCCTTTGTCTGCAGTTTCTCCGCAGCTTGCAATGCGGTCTCTTTGCTATTAACTGTTATGCCGGTTAGCAGACTGGCTTCTGTTTCGTTAGGCACGAAAAGATCGAGGTTTTTAAGCAGCTCGTCCGGGAGGTGACCGTCTTGTGGTGCTGGTGCCGGGTTTAGCAAAACGAGCTTGCCTTCGCGTTTGCCGACTTGCGCAGCGTGCGTGACGGTTGCCAGCGGAACTTCCAATTGCAGCACCACAATTTTGCTTTTGCGCATTGTTTCAATGCCGTTGTCTACGTCTTGTGGGCTTAGATTTTCATTCGATCTCGTAGCAATAACTATGCTGTTGTCACCATTTGGATCTACGTAGATGTTTGCCAAACCGGTTCCAACATCCGGATCTCGGTAGACTAAGGAAGCGTCTGCGCCTGCGTCTTCTAATGTCTTGATGATCAAATCAGCATACTGATCGTTTCCGACTCGACCGATCATCGCCACTTTTGCGCCGGCTTTTGCTGCTGCCAAAGCCTGGTTATTGCCTTTACCGCCGACAAAGGTTTGAAACGAGTTTGCTTTAATCGTTTCTCCACGAGCCGGATTATAGGGAACGCCGAATACCATATCGAGACTCAGGCTGCCGATTACGAGCACTCCGTCAGACATGCTTCTTTCCTCTTGTCGTGTCCGCTGATTATAACAATCGAAGGGGCGTTTTAGGTTAATATGCTCAGCGTACTGTTCAGGTGATCACATGTCTAAAATCGTGAGATTTCATTCGCTTGGCGACGCTTCCGTTTTAAAAACGGAGGAAGTCGCGCCCGGAGAGCCGGGACCAGGTGAGGTTAGAATTCGAGTGAAAGCGCTTGGATTGAACCGCGCTGAGGTTCTCTTTCGGCAGGGGCTTTATCTCGAGAAGGCGAAATTGCCATCGCGAATCGGCTACGAAGCGTCAGGATATGTCGATAAGCTTGGGACGGGCGTTGAGAACTTTGCTGTTGGCGATTATGTCAGTACGGTTCCGTCTTTTTCGCAAACGCAGTATGGCGTTTATGGCGACGAGGCAATTGTGCCCGCGCGCTCGCTTGTGCGCATGCCTGAGAATGTGTCGCTCGCGGAAGCGGCGGCTGCATGGATGCAATATTTAACCGCATATGGTGCCCTCGTTGAATTAGGCAATCTTAAACGCGGGCAATACGTCGTTGTGACCGCCGGAAGCAGCAGCGTTGGGTTAGCTGCAATCCAGCTAATCAAGGACATCGGCGCGATTTCCATAGTGACGACGAGAACGGATAGAAAAGTTGCAGCACTGAAAGATGCAGGTGCGGATCATGTGATCGCTACTGAAACAGAAGACGTCACAAAACGGATAATGGAGATCACGAACAACGTCGGCGCCGACATAGTGTTTGATTCCGTTGCCGGTCAATTCATCACGAAGTTGGCGCGCGCGTGCAAGTTGGAAGCGCAGATTTTTATTTATGGTGCGCTGAGTTTGGAAACCACTCCTTTTCCGCTGCAACTCGCATTGAAGAAGGGGCTGATTGTCCGTGGCTATACGATGTTCCTTATCGCTGACGATGAAGAGCGGTTTGCACGCAGCAAAAAATATATTCTGGAACGATTAGAAAGTGGTGTGTTTAAACCTGTGATAGCAAAGGTTTTCACGTTTGATCAGATTGTCGAGTCGCACAGGTTTAGCGAATCGCTATTCTCAGGTTGTGGAAGAGGCGCTGTAAGCGCCCCTTCCGTTCTACTTCGATAGGCGGGATTAGCAGCCCGGGCGCTTGCAAAGCGCCCCTACGGTTAACCATCACGTATTTCGGGTCTCTGACGTTCGTCAGTGATTATTTGTCAGCTATAGAAGTTGCCAGTTATTGAACTGAGAACTCGATTTACTCGCCCTCGGTGGGGTCGAAGTAGGCTCGGTCTGTGCTAGTTTCGTCGATCTGGAGGATGGCGAATCTGTTGCCGCTGGGATCTTCGAAGCTATATGCTTCGCCGTTCGGGGTTCCGAACGGTCCGGCGATAGGCTTCCAGCCCCGGGCTCCGAGATCGCGAGCGCAGCTTACGAGATCTGAGACTCGGAACACTGGTTGGCAGCTTGGTCCTTCTCTGTGATCGGCGAGCAGAATGAGGGGACCGGCTGACAGGCTGAAGGCTGTGATGCGAGAGCCGAAACGGTCGAATTTCCAGACTTCTTGCGCTCCGAGTACATCGGTGTAGTACGTCAGATCTCGGTCGTAATCTTTAGATCCCATGTACAAGTATTCAACAGTGAGGAATGGGAGCGCGGTATCGATGGCGGTGGCAGAGCTTTGCACACGCATTACATCTGATGACGCATCGGTAGGTGAATGCGCATCGATTGTTATCGGGTCCATCTCTCTGGTATCGACACCGATCATTCTAGAACTGGACGGTGCTGCAGAACGTGGCGTAAAAAATTCCGTGCTACCGGGATCGAAACTTTGCGGCGCATTGGCAGCAGGTTTTGCCGGCTGCGCGTTGGACGACGACGAGTTGGTGACGACGTTGGATGGAGGAATGGTGCTCGACTCCATATTCAGTCCATCTACTTTCGCCCGACGACGATCTTCCATGCTGAGTTCAAGCATTACAGCGCAGGTGCGTTGTTTAAACTCGAAGGACTCTCCGGTCTTACCTTGTTCTTCAATACCTTTCGCCAGTTGCGAGAGTTCGTTGGCAATTTCTTTTTGGTTCTTGTTGCACAATCGGGTCAATGTTTGAACGATGTCTCGATACAGCTCATTGGAGCGTGCACCATCGCCGGTGCTTAATGCATCAAGCGCTTTTGATAGTAGTTCCGATCTAGTTAAGTCATCAACGAATGCCATTGGTTTCTAGCTTCCCAAACCGTAGAATCGACGCCCTTCTTTGTGCAGGTTTAACAGTAGTCCGCTAATTTCGCGGGCTGGTTCGTATCTCTCGTAAATCTCTTCCAGTTTTCTCACGACATAATCGATGCCGAGATCATCTGCGTATCGTAACAGTCCGCCTCGGAATCGAGGAAATGCAATGCCGAGAATCATTGCCAGGTCAATGTCGCGAGCTTTGCGAACGATTTTTTCCTCAAGGCAACGTGCGGCTTCGTCGACCATGGGGAGGAAAAGCCGATCGGTGATCAATGCAGCCATCTGTTCGTCTGCTTTTCCTTCGACGATTGTCATGTTGTGAACCTTGTCCAACAGTTCTTTATGCAGACCAAGGCGCTTGCCGTTATCCCACATGTAGATTCCGCCATTAGTCTTGCGACCGTCGAACTCGTGGAGCAAGAGTCCGTTGAGCATCGCCGGTGGTTCGTAGCGTGAACCGAGTTTCTCATACAGTAGACGAGTTACCTTGTTGCAAAGGCGCAGCCCCAGCTCGTCTACGAGCCAGAAAGGGCTGATAGGCATGCCGAACGCCAATGCTGCATCTTCGATCCAGTTGAGTGGAATACCTTCTCCGCCCATTCGTGCGGCTTCTTCGAGGAAGACCGTCAGTATGCGGTTGACTAGAAAACCGGGGCTATCTTTAACGACGACAGGAACTTTGCCCAACTGATCGACTGCTGCGATGGCTTTCTTAAGTACATCTTTATCGGTGCGGGCGTGCGTTATCACTTCGACAAGTGGCATGCGATCGACTGGATTGAAGAAATGCAGTCCGACGATTCTCTCGGGCTTATCGCTAAATTGAGAGAGATTGGAAATGGCAAAGGACGATGTGTTGCTCGCGATCACACATGTGCTGCTCACAGCTCGCGAGATCTCAAACATCACTTTGTTTTTCAAATCAGGATCTTCATAGACGGCTTCGATGATCAACTGTGCCGGGCGAAGGTCGTCGGTGACCTCGGCGGCTTCGATGATTGGTTGTTTCTCGCCGGGATGCTCAGCGAGCAATGCTTCCGATTTCTTAGTTAATCGGTCGGCAGCGGCGGCTCCTTTTTCTATCGAACTGCCCTTCAAGATTACGTTGAGTTTTTTGCGGATTGCTAATTCTGCAATCTCGTTGCCCATCTCACCTGTACCAATGATACCAAGAGTGGTGACATCGCCCACTTCCTGTCTTGCACGTTTTGCCGTTTGGACTGCCATTTCCTTGCTGATGTAGAAGTTGATCATGTTCTTCGACACAGGGGAAACCGCCAGCTCCGCGAAAATCGCTGCTTCGTTGGAGAGTCCGACCTCGAGACCTTCTTCCAATCCTTTTTGAATAGATTCAATCGCTTTTCGCGGAGACAGGTATAAACCGCGAGTACGAACCCTCACCGCTCGGTCGGTTATCTTTAGAAGATTGAATCTCTTTTGCGCGCCACCATCAGATTCTTCTGCTTTGATTTCGCGCTCTGCTTTTGTTGTGGCTCGATCGTATTTTTGATCGATCATTTCGAGTGCTTTATTTGCCGCAGTTTCAATCAAAATATCAGGATCGACTACCTGATCAATCAAACCGATCTTCTGCGCTTCTTCCGCATCGATTTCTTCGCCTGACATAATTAGTTCTAATGCTGTTTTCAATCCGATAAGACGCGGCAAGCGCTGAGTGCCACCAAGTCCAGGAATGAGTCCAAGATTGACTTCCGGCAACGCAAACACTGTCCTTGGATTATTCGTGCAAACTCGTTTGTCGCAGCAAATAATCAGTTCCAGTCCGCCACCAAAGCAAATACCATCGACTGCGGCGACCAGAGGAATCGGCAACTGTTCCAATTTTTTTAGAACGTGATGGCCTTTGCTTGTCAGTTCATGCGCTTTTGTCTGATCCTGTATGCGCAGAATCTCTTTGATATCCGCGCCGGCAATAAACATGTCTTTTTTGCTGGAGGTCAGAATCAGTGCTTTTATTTCAGGTTCATTAGCCACAAAATCCAGAGCCTGACCGAAATAAGCGATTACTTCGGACGATAAGGCGTTGACTCCGCCGGGTGCATTCATCGAGAGAACGGCTACCCCTGACGGCCGCAACAACAGCTCGAGTGCATCGCCCCAGGCGCCGAGTGTTGTGGATTGCTCTTGTACTGCTCGAACCATTTTGTATCCGTTCCGTTTCTCGGTTTCCTCGACTCAGATGATGAGTCTTTCTTGTAAACGACCGCTAGTTCTTATTTGAGAACGCGGTGAGTGAATATCCATAGACAACAGACTTAGACGTCATTTCCTTTGGCAGGAGGTAGGCGTTGATTTGAGCGTCTGATGACTCGGCGCACAGATTAACCAGCATGTCGAAGCTGGCATCGAATTTTTGGTCTACGATCGAGTACGAGCCGAAAGTGCTGCCCTGGTGGACAAAACCTAGGCATCTGGAGGGTCTGTCGTTGGTTGAAACCATCACGCAGGCTGTTTCCTGCTTTGATTCCAGGGACGGCATCAGCTCATGAATGTATTGTTTGTGGTCGCCGGCGTCGGCAGTTTGACCAGCCCCGATTGGCACGCCAAGGAAGAGCGCTGACATGGAAATCACTACTTCATCAGGAAGCTCGTATACCTGCATTTCAGTGCTTTTCAGCGCCAGATCCGCCAGCATCGCCTTGAGTGATTGTTCCAAAACCTGAGTCTGGGGCTGGGGTTTGCGTCCATAGATGCAACCGACCACGCGCCCTTTGTAGAGCAGAGCTGCCGACCGGGAGAGCACTTCGGATGACTCGGCTTTGATGCATCCTGTCAGTTCGCTGGCTTCAAGGTCAGTTAGAAGTCTCTGGATATCATAGTCTCCGCATTTTACTGAATGGTTCAACTTGCCAGTAATACTTGGCATGATAATGTCGACTGCCCGGCGAAGACGGAAATTTCGGGGATAGGAGTCAGCCCAGACGGCAAATGCCGTTTCTTGCTCGCTTGGCAAACCGAACTGCACGCGCTCGGTAGTACCGATCATGTAGGCAAAGGTCATGAGTGCCCGATCTCCGGTCATGCACACGAATGTGGCTGGGACCGTTTGCCCGATCTCAAGCTCTTCGCGGCTTGGCAGAAAGGCTTCCAGGTCGTAACTCAGAATTCGTGCGGTGTAACCGCCGGGCTCGGGTGCCTCAACTCGGCATATGACGCTGGCCCCCGCCTTCAAAGATGTTTTGTCTTTAGGAATTTCTTCAGTCATAAACCGTCGTTCAGCTAGTCACAGGCGCCAATTTTAGCATCTTGACAGGAGCGCGAATCGATTCATTGCTTTTCATAACTGCTTCAATTGAGCTGGTTTGGCGACATATAATGCCTATGCGACTTCCGTGGATCCAGCGTTGCGCGTACCATCCGTCTGCTTAGCCTTAATATTCTTGCTTCCCTTATCGTCGTGCGGGTCGCTCAGTGAAACACGCATTCCTAAAAACGACGCCTCAGCCTCGCGACTCACTTCCTTGGACAGCCTCTCCGCGACGATTGAAGATGTTGCGCGCCGTGCCGATGGCACTTTTGAAGATTCCTGGATTTGTAATCGCAATGCCAGAGTTTTGAAAACCGGTTATGCCAGGGTCAGCCCGAAGGAGAAAGCGAAATTCGCGATGGCTTATCGCAAGATGCTGGAGGACGCCGGCGAAAATCTGGCGGTTGATTTGAACTCCTATGTTTCGTATAGAAAACGGGCACAATTCACGCTCGACTACTGGCGCGCCTCGGATTGTTCAAAAGAGTTCGAGGCAGAAAAAAAGAAGAAGAAAATTCAATGGATATATGAATCCATGCTCGATGCCGGAGAATTGTTTTGGCGTGCTTATGAATTGCTCCGCCCGGAGCAGGTAAATTCGGCCGCGGTACTGGCTCATTACAAAGAGCAGGACATGGTGTTCAATTACATGGAGGATGAAAAAACTCCAGGAGCATTTAACGAACAATATGTGAATTGGAAAGAAGAAGACAAGGCGGATGGTAAATGACGCGTCCTGATGATGATGACTTGAGGCGCGAGGCGCTCTTTCAGCAGCGACTCGCCGAGCGGCGCGCGGAACAAAATCAATTTCCCTGGATGACGGGCTCTGACGCTGCCGAATTCGATATCCCGAGAGAGGAGTCGAAACTTTTCGCAGACCGATCTATCGAAGATGCCAGTCTTTCTGATGATGAAGTGGAACGCAGAGCCTTACTGGATTTAACTAACTACAATTTCTGGACGTTTTATAAACGATTGAATTACGAAGTTCGCAGAGCGCGCAGATACAAACGTGATCTGGCACTACTTTTGGTATCAGTAGATGGACTGCACGATCTTTCACAACGCTTCGGTCTGCAATTGGAGAACGCAATTATTCTGAGTACTGGTCGGATTCTTCTTGGTTCGATTCGAGATGTTGATATCGCCGGGCGATGCAGAGACGACACTTTTGGTGTGATACTTCCGGAGACTCCTACATCCGGTGCCGAAGTGGCAGCGGAGAGGGTGAGAACAAAAATGGAAGAGCATACTGTCGCGCATAATCACCAACCGATTTCGCTGACAGTAAGCGTCGGCGGCACCAATGCTCTTCAAGAAGACAAAGGTGCCGACGTGATTGTTGCCCGTGCCATTGAGGCTTTGAAGACTTCAATGAGAAGTGGCAATATGGTATCGCTCGTTTGAACTATTTTGTGTTGTAACTGATTACGCGGGCTTCACGACGTTCTTTCATGACTTCAGCAAGAACTGCTCCGATGCCGCGGTCGTTCAACTCATCGAATGATTTGACTTCGACGATGTCGTACTTGGCTTTGTACTTCGAGACCAGTTGGTTGTCCAAAAGATCCAGTGTGGTAGGCGCTTTGGGATCTTCGCCGACTTTCAGAATGACTACAGCGATTTCGTCACTTCGTTCCATTTTCTTGGTGGCGTTTACCAGCGCCTGTCGGGATGACATCAAGTCGCTCAGCGAGCCATCGGTGATCATGGCGATCAGGAGTGGTTTTGCATTTGCTCCGTTTACTTTTCGATTGTGAAAGTAGCCATTTAATTCCTGGTTGAGAGCTCTGGCGGCATAGGTGCCACCATGTGGCTTCAACTTTGTAAACACCTTAGCGACTGACGCTTCGTCGACCACATCCTTATACATGATCGAGTGGTCACCAAATACGGTTAACCGTGGACCGTGATTTAGAACTGAAATTGAATTCTTTGTGAGGTCGGCGGTGTGGGCTCTGCACCACTCCCATCGGCTGCTTGCGTGTCCCGAGGTGATAGGCGTAGCCGGGGAGACGTCTGAGACTGTTTCAAGAAATTCTTCAGGCTGTGCGTACTGATATCCCATCGAATGCGAGTTATCGATTAGCAGTGCCACGTCGTATTCTCGCAACACCTTATGTGTGCTAACGGCACTGGCGATTTTCTGAAATGGACGTCCGTATTCTGTCAGCGTGGCGGCGAAACCTGTTCCCTGGGACAGGAAGCCGAGCGCCAGGGCTGCGGCTAGTGATTTGAAGGTTGATGTCTTGTTTTTTGACGCGTTGAAATAGAACATGATCGCAATAAATCCCGTTCGGTGTGAATAGTTATGGGTGGCTACTCTGCTCATAGCATGCGTTTTACGATTCAGAGCAGGGATTTTTGCGTTTCAGTAAGCCTTCTTGGGTGTGAGCTTTAGGCTACATATAGAAGGAAGAATTTAGCAGCCTGGGCGCCTGCAAGGCGCCCCTACAATTATTCTTCGAATTCGGCATCGCCAGTGCCTTAAGCACCGTCAGGAAAGTCGCATCGAACGCGACATTTTGCGACGCGAACGCACTGAGCGGCATCGAACGCGGCATTTTGCGGCGCTAACGCACTGAGCGGAAAGTCGCGTCGAAGTGGCATTGGGCGGTGTCTCGGCTCGTCAATCGGACGGACCGAGGTCGCCTTCGACGATTCTTCGCCAGGCTGGGCCGATGCCCTGGAGACCGCCTTGTATTCGTTCTATTGCAGCTTCTACTTCTAGTCTTACTTCGAATTCTGAATCGTTGGATGCCTGTTCCAGGTAGGTGAGAGCTTCATCGGTACCGGCGTCGAAGAGAAATCTTGCGGCGCGCCAGCGTACTAGCTTATTGCTGTCGGAAAGGGCGAGGCACATTGCTGGTTGGGCGAGTGGGTCACCGATGTCGGATAGCGCATCACCGGCGGTGCGGCGTACGCCGATCGAGGGGTCGTTCAAAACTGCTTCGCAGAGTGCGGGAATTGCGTCGATACTACCGGTAGTGCCCAGGGCTGCCGACGCCAGACGTCGAACCTGAGGATTCTCGTCGCGCAATGCCTTTGTGAGGAGCGGAACAGTTTCCTCTGATGCTTTCAATTCTTGGATTGCTGACATACGTCGATGCCAGTCAGGATCTTCCAGCCACTCCAGAATCGTTTCGAATGGAACGGTTGTTTGTTCCTCCGATGCGCCAATCGCTTTAGCCCGAGCGCGTTTTAACGCATCGTCATCATAAATCCCGCGCAACTCTTGAGCGACTTCTTCGGCAATCTCTGCTCTTGGTCCGTAGCGCACTCCGTGGTCTGCCCAATATCGTTCTTTCAGAAAGTCAGACCCTGTTTCATTCTGAATCGTCTGAGCCGCTTCATTGAAACGCTCTCCCAGACTGATTCTCGTTTCTCCTTCTGAATCCGCGACCTTAACTTGTATGGGAATTCCTTTGAAGGTTTGAACAAGCACGTGAACGGAACCTTCTTTTTCGAATGCTTGCCTTTGAGCCGCGTTTTCGTTGACTGCGGAACCAGCTGCGACTTGACCCGGTGACTGAAAAAGCGCAGTTGCTTTCTCGAGAATAGAACGCCAGTCGCTGCGCGGATCGCGATTCAACGTAATAAAGTCGTTGCACACAAAAATACTTTTCACACCATCTATGGCAATAAGTTCGCGCGCAAATTCAGGAGCATCGGAGATATTCTCCGTCGTGTACGTGATCGTTGAACCTAGCTTTTCATCCAGGTTTAACTTCATGCTGTTCGGATTGGGAGTGGTCTCTACAGTCTTCAAACGCATGTTGTTCACGAACTCCTGAATAAATCGGTCACCTTTTAGAACGTTTACTTATTCAACAAAGTGCGAACTTGCATCAGTGCAAAACCGAGCAAATTAGAGCCCTTCCAATTGTTGGGATCGTGAACCAGAGGATCATCCTGTCCCATGCCGATGCCCCAGATTTTGTCCCGAGGGCTGGCTTCAACAAGCACTCTGTCGCCGGTGGTGACCAAGAACTGCTTGAGCGGCTCGTTTTGACTGAACTTTGCGAAGTTGCCGTCGACCACAATTTGAGTGCAGTGGTCGTTCCACTTTTTCGGATCAAACCGCTGAACTGACCGTCCGAGCTTCTTCGCATTGGCTGGGCTCTTTGTTTTGATGATCTCAGTGAGCACTGTCTCGTCCTCAAACAGCCTTGCCTTCTCAGCCATCATGTAATGTTCGGCCGTGTGATAGAGAACGTTGTCGATTTTAAATGGTGCAGGATACCATTGACTCAAACACGATTTATCTATCGAACCATCTTTAGGCTGCGTGTGTCCCCAGAAAAACAGGTACTTGAATTTTCCACCGGCTTCGATCGACTGAATCAAACTGGCGTTGTCTTTGATTTCAGTTGTTCCCATGTCAGTCTTCGCTGGCCGTCAAGGATTGCGTCGGAATGGTGTCTTTCAGCGGATCCGTGCGCAGAGCGGCAATTGACTTGGTGTATTTCAACGGATCGACCTCGACACCGGTCTCCTGATTATGACCGCACAACATTTCTGATGTGGTGATTTCGGTAATCACCTTTTGAATGTTGTTGCAGATCTGGTCGAGCGGCAAATCATCACCGTCGAGACCGAATGGATCTTCGATATCTTCAGCGATAAGTTCCAATCCAATTAAGAAATACGATGCGATTAGAACGAGCGGAATGCTCATCCATACATCCAGTTTGGGTCCTATATACCAGGGCAGAATCAACAAGTTGAGTGCGATCCCTTGCCGCATGAATGCGCGATATGATACCGCCAGCGGTGTAGTCTTGATCCGTTCGCAAGCTCCGGCGATGTCCATGAATGCCCGCATGTGAGGGTCGAGAAGAATCATCGCCATTTCGCTGATGTGATTGCGTTCTCTCCACAGACTGATTGTTTCATAAATGCGGAGCGCGACTTGCGATGGTAGGTGGTAGCTCTTCGGAATCTGATCCATCGGTTTAATACCGGGCAAATTCTTAGTTGGTCTGGTGTCGCGCAATGTGTGCTTCAAAGCGAATGCAAAGGAAACAATCTGTTCTCCAAGCTTCGCTTTTTCTGACTGCTGCACGTTGACGTACGCCTGCGTCTTGAGAGCCAGGTTCCGCGAATCGTTGACTAGCTGTCCCCACAGACGGCGACCTTCCCACCAACGCTCGTACGCGGAGTTAGTACGAAAAACGAGCAGCAAGCCGAACACTGCTCCGATGTAAGCGGCGTTACTCGCTTCTTTCAGAATTTGCTGCGACACCATGCTGTGAGCGGAAACCCAGTCTACTATCACATCGTAGACTGCCATGAGAGTCAGGTAAAACCACAGTCTTTTGAACACCGGAATCCTGTGCATCCGAGTGAACGGATGAACAAAAATGGACATGGTTTTTGAAAAACCTTTGGCATGCTGCTCCATGCTGGGCAGCGTCATTGTCGACCGCGGCGAAGTTGGCGCCGGAATCGCACTCACGCGTTGAACGCTTTCTTGTTTCATGTCGGCCATGCGTTTACACACCCCTTGGGTTTGTTTTAGATGTTGCGCGCACTGGTCAAGGAACGCATTGTCTTTCGTGGACCTGTCGTCCGATTTGATGAATCGGAACTGACCTGCCTAGATCAATACTATACATATATTGTCAAGCATTGAAATTAGCAAGATTAAACTAAGTTATTTAAACGATCGACACACCTAGATCACATCGAAGAGAGTTTGGCTTCCGCCTGGCTGCGACGTGGATCTTGCGGCTGGGCCAGGTTTACGAACTTCTGCAATTCTTCTTTTGCACCAGTTAGATCACCGGACTTCTCCAGTGTGTGACTGAGAAGATAGTGCGCATTCGCGTCTTGTGGTGCCAGCTTCGTCGCTTCAATATAGGCTTTGGTAGCCTGGTTGATATTGCCTGTGAGCATCAACGCGGAGCCGAGATTTAGTTTTGCAGATAGCGATTTTGGATCGAGAGAAACGGCCTTCTCGGCGTTGTCTACAGCTTCTGCAAAGTTGCCTGATTGAACGCAGGCATAGCTCAACTTGTCATAAATATCCGAAGCTTTGGGATAAAGTTCCAATGCTTCTTTCAGATATCGCACCGCCTCATCGGTTTTCTTTTCCCTCAATAGCGCGCCGGCAAGGGCTGTGAGAACGACTTTGTCCTTTGGATTAATTTGATATGCCGTCTCCAATTGTTGTTTGCTCTCTTCGGGCTTATTAAGTTGTGCGAGAACTCTGGCGTAATTCGCTCGGTAAAGTGCGTCTTTGGGCTTCACCGCGATCGCCTTGAGATACGCATCGGCAGCCTGTTGCGGTTCCTTCTTCAACGAGAGTATTGCGCCTAGATCGGCAAGCGCATCCGCGTAACCTGGATCGGTATCGAGAGCTTTTTTGTACTGTTCGATCGCTTCGTCGAGTTTGTTTTGGGTGACCAGATCGTTAGCTTTGAAGTAGTATGACTCTGCGGCAAGATAGTCGGCAATGTTGGCTGGGATGTCTGATGCTTCTTCTGTTGATTTTGCGCCGATGATCAGGTCCTTGCCTTGCCAATCGGATTTCATTACCGGTGTTTGTTTGTCTGTGAACTTACCAGCTGTGGTATCAGCTTCGGTTTTCGCTTTAGTTTTATCGAACGCTTCACCAAGTGGTATCAAACCATCTTTTTCTCTGAGTGCTGCTATGAAATTAGTCGAAAAAATGTTGCTCCAACTCATCTGATCTGGCTCGGACGACGAGACGATTATGAATCCGCTTCCGGTCACTTGCTTGTTGGCGTCAACTTTAGTTGGACGTGCTCTGGTTCCTTCGGACAATTCAGCAGCACCGCTGTGTGCGGCCTGCATGACGAGGAGAATTCGCTCGGCTTTGATGTTTTGACGGATGGTCTGCATGATGTCATTTATGGATATGCAGGTGCCAAAAATATTGTCGAGCGCGCAGTCGTAAGTGCAGAGGTATGAAGTACCGTCTGTCGTTGGAAAACTGCTGGTCGTCAAAAACACTACTACAAGATCGTCTTTCTGAGCCAGGGGACCGAGAAATTGCGGACCGATGTTATCCAGGATATTTTGTTTCGTCGCCTTTGAGTTAGTGATCAGACGAACGTGTTTGGTATCGAATCTGCCACCATGCGGATCTACAAGATAATCGTAGAAACTTTTCGCAGCGGCATCGAGAACAGGATCGTTCGAGACCATCCGAGTTTCTTTAAACTTCGAAATCCCGACAACCACACCCCATTTTTGCCTGATAGGACGGTTAGGTCCCTGTTTGTTCGGGTCCAGATCCTGGATCTTCGTGAACTTCACTCCAGGAATGGATGGCTGATTGGTATTGTCGGCAGCCATCGCCTGTGGTGTCACGGCAACTACAGCTATTAACGCGCTCATTATGACGGCAGCCATCGCCTGTGATGTCACGGCAAGGGCAGGTACTGCGCTCGATATGAATTGAAAGACCCTCGTTTTCTTCTTTGTGAGGGCGCTTTGTAAGCGCCCATGCTGCTGGTTCAAACGTGCCGTTAGCCCGAATCGCTTGCGTCCGATTCGCTTTAGTACTAACATCGCAGTCTCCTCAATCT
Source organism: Obscuribacteraceae bacterium (SeqCode) (assembly GCA_044225915.1). Taxonomy (GTDB): domain Bacteria; phylum Cyanobacteriota; class Vampirovibrionia; order Obscuribacterales; family Obscuribacteraceae; genus JADYXR01. The sequence goes on along the minus strand of JBGAHZ010000012.1, from coordinate 129,588 downwards.
GTGTTTCTATTCTTTTAGTTGATCTGCTACAGGGGCGCTGGGGCGCCTCTTAAGCGCCCCGACAACTAGTTATTGATGGAGCAAGGCTACATCAACGGCCAGTGTTCCATCCGGATTGTCAAAAGTAAGTCTGACTTGACTGGATGTTTGCGCGTTTGAAGCGACCGATGAGGAGTTGACCTCTTCGGGCATGATGATTGGCGCCGAATCGTCCCACGAAAGTTGCATACGGGTGCCAATAAGATCTTTCGCTCCGTTCAAATCAGGTGAGATGTAAGCCACCTTGGTGGACTCACTTTGCTTTTGGAATTTGTCCATACTGATTTGGTTCTTGGAGAACATGATTCTGACTTTCTCCAGACCTGGGTGGTCGTCAAACGCCAACCAATCATCATAAGGAAGCGGATAGTCTTGCTTGTTTCTCAAATAGTTGCGCTCGCCAGTTTCCTTCGAAGGGAAGAGCACTGCTTTTGAACCGGTGCTGCCTTGCTGCAGAACGACATACGCATAGCCGTCCACTTCTGACATGACGTGGAACTTGATGGCATCGCCTGACTTGAATGTTGTTTTGTTGTTGCAGCGGAAGATTTTGCCGTTGCGTTTCAATTCAATCCAATAGGACAAGGCCGTTTTTGAGGAACTATCTTTGATTGGAACCGCCGCGTCAGGAACATTTGAAGATGCGATTCTCACAGGAACGGCAGCTCCATTTTTCTTCTTCTCAGTTTTATCTGTGCCACTCTCAGTAGTGCCGTTAGCGGGCGTGGTGCCTGAAGACGGCACGGTGCCGTCGGCAGGGACGGTGACTTTCTCGTCTTTCTTATCCGTTGATGTACCGTCGTTTTGAGCGACTACAGCCGGTCCGCCTAGCGGAGCGATGTTAGAAGATATCCACTTGGACACGAATTTCAAATCTTCGTTATTGAATTGTCCGTCTTCAAAGATCAAGTGTTCTGCTGTTTTACTCAGCACAATTTCTCTGTGCGGGGTAGCCAGGCTTCCGAAGAGCTTATAGGTACCTGCTGGACGAACGAGTCTGTCGTTACTTCCCTGGATAAACAACACTTTTGCCTTTTTGATGTTCGGCGCCATGTCGTAAGTGCTATTCATGAAGTTTCGAAATGCAATCAGTTCATTAGCTGAGACCTGTGTTCTCGAAAGCGGGTCATTAAGCCAAGTTTGTTTCAACGAATCTTTCTTGGTTGCGCGACCGACGATGGCTGGACCAACGTCGAGTGGTGCATTCATTCCGTGAAGAATGACGTGTTTTACAACACCCATTTCCGAGTCAGCGCGTTCAAAACGGTCGCCTGCCGGGACCGATGAGATCAAACCATAAACCATATCCGGGTACATCTGCGCGGCTTTCATCGCAATTGCGCCGCCCATTGACTCACCTAGGACGATTATCTTGAGGTCTGGATGAATTCGTCTAATTTCATTGAGCGCTAATCCAATGTCACCCATGGTGCCATCGAAGTCGATCTGGTTTTTGCCCTTTTTGACCCAGGCACCAAATCCTCTTACGTCGATCGCGTAGGTGGCAATTCCTTGCTTTGCCATCTCGTTTGCGAAAGCATCATAGGTGCCCTTATGAAGACCGAAACCGTGAATGCAGAGCATGGCTGCCCTGAGCGGCTGTTTGTCCACCCAGACCATACATGGAATCTTATCCTGACCGGGCGGCAACGGCGCGGAGCCCATCATCTTGGCGCCTTCGACCTCAGTCGGATCTAATTGAATCGTGTTGGCGACACTGTTCTGGACCTCTCGTTTGGCGTCGGCGCCGGGGGCAGAACTCGCTACCAGCGCAGTGACCATGCCGGCCAAGAGGGCAATTCGCGTGCCGCCTGCATTCCTAATCATTCGTTTTGACCTCACCTACACGACCTCAAGGGTACCTACATGAAAGGATACTGTGATGGCGCAGTTATTTAGGAGAGATGAGCAATTGATCAATCAAGCACTTCCGGCTCGATTGTTTCGTCATCAGCGCCCTTCTCGGTTTTAGCGCCCTTGGCTGCCGACTTTTCCTTTTTCTCACTTTCGGTTGAGCTTTCTTCAGTTTTGTTTTCTGAACTGTCAGAGCCGTTTGTCTCGGATTTATCGTCGGCAGTTTTTGCTTCGTCCGATTCGGAGGCACCTTCGGCCTTCTCTTCGCCTTCAGCTTTCTCCTCGGCAGGAGCAGGAGCGGCTGCCTTCTCTTTTGATTGAGAAACTTCCTGACCGACCTCGACAAACAAACCTCGGAGGTCGTTCATCGTGCTCTTGATGGTCTCTTCGGATGCTTCTGCCAGCAACTCGGCGCGTAATTTGTTAACCACATCGCGGACCCGATCTTTCATTCCTTGCGAGACATGGTCGTTGTTCTCTTTGAGTTCACGCTCGATCGAATAGATGATGCTGTCTGCTTCGTTGCGGATTTCAACTTGAGCGCGACGATCTTTGTCTTCGCCTGCATGCGCTTCAGCCTCGCGCACCATACGATCGATGTCCTCTTTCGTGAGGTTGGTGCTGGCTGTGATTTTGATCTTTTGTTCTTTACCTGAGTTCTGATCTTTTGCGGTTACATTCAAAATTCCGTTGGCATCGATGTCGAAGGAAACTTCGATTCGTGGTAGTCCCCGCGGTGCGGCCTGGATGCCATCAAGTCTGAAGTTGCCCAACAATTTATTGTCTTTCGCCATGGCACGCTCGCCCTGGTAGACGTAGATGTCGACAGCGTTCTGGTTGTCTTCTGCGGTCGAGCACATCTGGGTTTTATGCGTTGGAATGGTTGTATTTTTCTCCACCAGTTTTGCGAACACACCGCCCATGGTTTCAATACCAAGTGACAGTGGCGTGACGTCGAGAAGAACGAGGTCGGTGACATCGCCAGCGAGCACGCCCGCCTGGAGCGCGGCTCCGACGGCGACTACTTCATCCGGGTTGACGCTCTGGTTTGGTTCTTTGCCACCAACGAGAGATTTCACCAACTCTTTGATCGCAGGAATTCTTGTCGAACCACCGACCAAAACGATCTCATCCAGATCTTTCCATTCGAGCTTGGCGTCTTTGACGGCTTGCTCTACAGGACCGCGGCAACGCTCGACCAGATCTCTTGTGAGATCATCGAATTTGGCTTTTGATAAACGCATGTCGAGGTGCTTTGGACCAGTTTCGTCTGCTGTGATAAACGGCAGGTTAATTGTGGTTTCGGAGACTGATGACAGCTCTACCTTGGCTTTCTCTGCGGCTTCGGTCAATCGTTGAAGCGCTTGAGGATCTTTGCGCAAATCGATTTTGTCTGTGTTGACGAATTCGTTAGCGATCCAATCGACTACAGCATGGTCGAAGTCATCACCACCAAGGTGCGTATCGCCGTTTGTAGAGCGCACTTCGATCAAACCTTCCGATACTTCCAGAATCGAAACGTCGAATGTGCCGCCACCGAGGTCGAATACCAGAATCGTTTCATCGATTCCTTTTTTCTCAATGCCATATGCGAGTGCTGCGGCTGTAGGTTCATTGATGATACGGAGAACTTCTAAACCGGCAATTGCGCCCGCGTTTTTCGTCGACTGTCTTTGTGAATCGTTGAAGTAGGCGGGGACGGTGATTACTGCACTGTCTACAGATTCGCCCAGATACTTCTCGGCGTCTTCTTTCAGCTTGCGCAAAACCATCGCCGAGATTTCCTCCGGCGTATAGTCTTTGCCTTGGATCGCGACACGGCAACCACCATCAGGTGCTTCCTTTACTTTGTATGAAACGATTTGCAGTTCGCTCGATACTTCGTCATAACGTCGACCGATAAATCGTTTAATTGAATAGATTGTATTTTGTGGGTTGACCACAGCCTGACGTCGAGCCAGAAGACCAACGAGTCGCTCGCCGGTTTTATTGAATGCCACCACCGACGGTGTTGTTCGTCCGCCCTCGGAGTTGGGTATGACCGTCGCCCTTCCACCTTCCATTACGGCTACTACCGAATTGGTCGTGCCAAGGTCAATTCCAACAGTTTTGCCCATGTCTTTTCTCCGTCCGCTATTTGACAAGCGGGTTTTGTGCTTATAAACAGCTTTGCATTGTATCAGAACGCTTCCGGCGCCACTGGATTCGTATCTTTGTTGAAAATATTTCGGATTTTTGGGAATGAAATAATCATGTTATTAGTACTCAGTGGCTCAATTCGAAGTGTTATAAATTAGGTAAACTTGGTTTTACGACTGCGAACAATTCCGGTTCAGCAGCACTTACTAGATCGAAACGTGGGGAGGAAGCCGGCACATGAGTTACGGCGGACAAAATAATACGGGTTCGGACGACGAGCAGAATCAGGAACTGAGAGACATGGTTCAATCGCAGCGCGGCATTGACCCTGGTCTGGAACCGGAACAGATGGTCCCGCGCCGACCAACGCGGATAACGCATCACGAAATCAAGGCGATGAAAGTGACCGTCCGCAAGGAGTCCTCGCCGATCGTCGGGCTGCTTCGCAGCGTCGAAGGGGTTTGCAAAGGGATGCTGGAAGCAATCGGCAGTATGTTCTCCTGGGGCAGAGCCAAGGTCAATCCTTGCGATGCTAATGGCCATACTTTCCCTAAAAGCTGGAAAGGAGACTTTCCGCGCTGCAAACACTGCAACGTAGTCATCAAGTCTCCAGACGAAATCAAGCCCGGCGGCAAGAAGTAACGCCCACCGGCGGCAGCTAAAGTTTGCCTTGACCTATCGTATGTATGGTATTACCATACATAGTTATGGATGATTCTCAAAACATTTCGATTGGCGTGAGGGATTTCGCCCTGCCTGTACCGAGGCAAGGGAGTATCGAAACGCACTCTGGCTATGGCCCACTGCCGATCACCGGTCAGGAGGTCCATGACGAGTTTCTCCGCAAGCGGAAGCGCAGTTTCACTGGCTACGTAACGGAGACAAGGCTCAAGCATGTGTTTGAGCGCGATGGAATTAGCATCGCCGTGTCCGGTCGAGTGGACGGCATGCGTGACAACGGTAGTGTCACGTGCCTGGAAGAGGTGAAGACCGACTACAACGCGGAAGTCTTGAGCCGTCTGCTGCGAAAAAATCCTAACCATCCTTATTGTTTGCAATTAAAAACGTATGGTTACTTGTATTGGCTTGGCCATAAAGTTATTCCTGAGATGCAACTGTTGGTGGTATCAATAAGGGACCAGTCTTTTGAAACTATCAACGTCGAGTTGGACATCGAAGAGTACGAAGATTGGCTCGAAAAGAGAATGTTGGAAGTCGAAGCCGACGTTGAGCTGGAAGAAAAAATCATTGAAAAACGGATTAAGAACTCGCTGAAGTTGACATTCCCGTTTGATGATCCAAGACACGGACAAGAAGAGTTGATAGGCGATGTCGGCTCTTGCGTGGAGTCCGGCAACACATTTCTTGTCCAGGCACCGACCGGGCTGGGCAAAACTCTGGGCGTCATGTATCCGACCCTGAAGTCTTCGATGTCGCGTGGATCTCAAATGATTTACGTCACGCCGAAGAATAGTCAGCATGCCGTAGCGCGCGATGCTGTCCAGCGCATGCAGGCTCAGGGAAGCAAGATCAAAGCGCTTGTCCTCACTGCAAAATCGAAGATGTGCATGAAGGATGAAACGATTTGCAATCCTGAATATTGTGAATTTGCCAAAGACTATTACAAGAAAGTCGATGAAAATGATCTCGTCAAGAAAGCCGCCAGGGGCAACGTTCTCGACAGGCATACATTCGTCAAATTGGCTAAAAAATATGAAGTCTGTCCGTTCGAATTGTCGCTTGATACTATCAAACATGCCGATGTAGTTGTTGGTGATTACAACTATGTTTTCTCGCCGACTAATATCATGGGACGGTTTAGCCGCCAGTTGACAGGCGCAATGGACAAGCCGGATCTCGTAATCGACGAGGCTCATAATTTGCCATCTCGTGCCTGCGGATATTATTCTGCGGCGTTGACGGTGAATCAGTTGCAAGAGTTCGAGAAGAAGTTTCAATTTCTGCCGGCTCAAGTTTCTTTCCCAGCGCGCGCTGCGGCACGAGACGCTATCCGGCTGATTCAATCGCACAAACCTGAATCGACTGGACGACCGGACTGCGAAATAACGATCAACAGAAATTCGTTTATCGAATTGATGGCACGCGTATCTGAGTTGGCTGCCAGATATATGGAAGGACTAGCAATTCCATCAGGTACAGACCCGGTCTTAGAGTTTTTTAGAACACTCGATTCATTTGTCTCATCGTTGCATAACAGTACGAATTCAGAATTTGCCTCGCTGTATCAGAGCACCGCAGGTGGTACTATAAAACTGGTATGCTGCGACCCATCTGAGATGTTGAAAGACTCTTACCGCACGGTGCGTTCTGTCGTCGGTTTCTCTGCAACGTTAAAACCGTTTGAATACTATGGCGATTTGATGGGACTGGATCTAGCCAAAGTGGCGACGAAAGAATTCAACTCGCCGTTTCCAAAAGAAAACCGAAAGCTGCTGGTCATCCCGCAGATATCTACAAAGTATGTGGACCGGCAGCGAAACTACGGCAAGATTGCTGATGCAGTTTCGCGAATAACTTCCTTGAAGAAAGGCAACTACGTCGTTTTCTTTCCCAGCTTCGATTTCTTGCATCAGGTCAAACCGCTGGTCAACACCTTTGGCTTCGAAGTGCTTGTGCAACAGCGCGAAATGACCCAGCTAATGACTGAGACTTATTTAAACCAGATGCGTGCGGCTAACGACCCCGTGATATTGTTCGCCGTGCAAGGCGGAGTTTTTTCCGAAGGCGTCGATTATCCCGGCGATATGCTCATTGGCACGATTATCGTCGGTCCGGCGTTGCCGACATACGATTACGAACGCGAAACATTAATGCGTTACTTCGAGAAAAAATATGGCAATGGAAACGCCTATGCTTGCATCTATCCGGCAATGACGAAAGTGGTTCAGAGCGCGGGACGGGTAATCAGGTCGCAGTCAGAACGCGGTTTGATCGTTCTGTTGGGCAAACGTTTCATTGAAAAGGATTATGTTGTGGCAATGCCTTCTGATTGGTACGATAACTCCGTAAATGAACTGGTGTCAGGAAGTATTCTTTCCGACATCAAGAACTTCTGGTCTGAAGAGGAGGCCGATGAGTTCGTCCATCAGCGCTGAGATCGGCTGTTCGATAAACACAATCAGTTCTCTGATTGAAAGCAACGTTGGGAATTTTGGCAGTTCTCTCCTCGACCACGCTTGTCTATTTATCGACTGTCAAACTACAGGCGCCAGTCCTGCCTCGGGTGGAAATCTTCTGGAAGTGGCATGGTGCACCGGAAGCGCTTCGGGTTCGATAGCTAGTGAAGTTTTCTCGCATTTGATCGCACAGCCGGATCAGGAATCCATTCCATTCCGAATCCAATCATTGACTGGTATCACAGATGATGCCATGTGTGATGCAGTCTCATCCGGTTTTCTAATTCAAAAACTTTTGAACAACAAGCAAAGTTTGTCTATGCCTCAGCTTTGCGTTATTCATTACGCTCGTTTTGAAACACCGTTCCTCAACGAATTGATGGCAGAACATGGAGACGGAAACGAGTTTCCATATCAACTAATCTGTACGTTCGAAATTGCTCGCCGCCTTTATCCCAATCTTCCATCGCGCGGCATCCGCGCACTTGGCGGATTCCTGGGGATAGACCTCGAGGAGATGAAACGGGCACCAAGCCATGTCGACGCCACTCGTGTGATTTGGAAACATCTTGTTGAACGACTCTCACAATCTGGTATCACAACGATAGATCAGTTGCAGGAGTTTCTCTCGACTAAAGCAGAGCGTCGCACCGGAAAGCTCGAGTATAAGCTGGAACCATTGAAACGACTCGACCTTCCAAACTGTCCTGGTGTTTATCGAATGCTCAGCCAGAACGGACGCGTTCTTTACGTGGGCAAGGCTACGTCTTTGAAGAGCAGAGTGAACAGCCATTTTCGTGGACGCAAAAACAAAACCAGCAAATCGAAAGAATTGCTGACGCAGGTTGCCGACATTCAAGTGACCGAATGCGGTTCGCCTCTGGAAGCCGCTTTGCTTGAAACCGACGAAATCAAAAAATTCGATCCGCCGTACAACATCAGTTTAAAACAGCGGAGCAGAAGTTTGCTTTTCGCTTCTCCTGACTTTTTATCGTTTAGCGAAGTGCAAGACCAAGTTCACAGCGTAGGACCACTGCCCAACCCGCGTGCGCTCGATGCAATGCTACGTTTAAACGCCACTATAAATAGTGGCATCGTTGATCCACTTGTTTTATTCGAAGAAATTCCAATGGAGGATTTCGTCGAAGGACTCGACATATTTTTGGATCGGCATTCTATCGAATCTGAAGAAGGCATGACTCCTAGAACGCTTCTGGCGCTGGGATTAAGTTTGTTTCGCACGACCCGAAGGCTGATGCGCAAGCTCGCGTTGGAACTGGCGCAAGCGAAAGCTGAGGGAATCGATGAGACCATGGATGCAGACGAGCTCATTGCCAATGCGCTCGCAGACGTGCCTCTGGCTGACGGCGCGACAGTGGATTCGGAAAATCGTCTGGCGGAAATCGGTCGTTCACTTATCGAGTCTGACGACGATTATGATGCGGAGTTCGAAGAGAGTGATGACCTCACGCCGGAAGACATTGCCAATCGTCTGGAGTCACTGCTTATCGGGATTGCCAGAACGTACCTCATCTCCAAGGAGATGACCAGGTTATTGAATTCAACCATTCGATTTGAATATAAATCACTCGACCGCTACATTACTATTGTGGGTGGAAACTTGGTGCTTGGTACACCCTCGATGAAGACGGAGTCTTCGTACTCGTCTTCAGCGACTGAAGAACCTTGGTCGAATCTGAATATTTGCGATTACGATCGAATGCGCGTACTACTAACTGAAATTACCCGTATGAGCAATGCAAAATTGAAGGTTGAAGTCGTGCCTCGCTTAACCATTCTGAGCCGCTGGTAAAGCCATTCCAGCTCGCTATGATTTCATCTCGAAGAAAATATCCGTGAAGTTTTTCTGAAATTCTGCAATTGAAATGGTCTTCGTTCCATAGGTTGAATCTTCTCCTCTGCCCCATGGATTGCGGATTGTCACCATGTAATCGCCTGTTCCGTCCGATTCCACACCTGTGATCGTGTAGGCATGGCGTTTAAAGAAACCGTCCTCTGTTCTTGGACCTGCAAACAGGAGATCCAATGGCGATGTGGAGGTTGCCACTGTCATTGGTTTTTCATGCCCTTCTTCGAAGTTACTCAGTAACAATTGCGTTATCGAATCAGTGGAGAAGCTGCCAACTGATTTCCAATCAAAATCATCTCGCCCAGTAAGAAGTTTCATTGCATCTCTTGGATTGCCGCCATTTCCGGCTGCTTCGATGTCCGTCAGTCCTTGTTGACCGCGATATGTTTTCACATACTTTCCGTAGGACTTTTCGAGAACACTTGCCCAAATTCCCTCGCTGCTCCCTTCATTGAACAGTCCAAGCTCTGAGGTTGTTGGGGCTTCGACGGTTACCGGATGACTTACGTCGCCCGGGAAAGTTACGGTGTAAGTGCCATCGGAATTTGCAGCTATCATGTCGAAGATCAACTCTGGTTCAGTCTTTGCGACAGCAGCAATTGAGGCTAGCAAATAGCAGTTTCCTGTGAATCCCTGGGTGATCGCCTCAGGAGTGATGCTGTTTTCCGGATTCGTTTGATCCGCAAAGAGTTCTCTGGACACGTCTGACTTTTGCGCATGTAGTGTTCTTGAGATTGTGTAATTCATCTCGCCTATTTTCCATGCGCTATCGCCTTGATAGTCCAATTTGTCCTTTTGCTCGGACATGTCTTTCGGACTGATTTCTTTGCTTTGCCAAATCCATTCTCCATCATTATTCTCATCTGCAACTTCACCGAAGTTGCTTTTCAAATATGTGAGAATGTTCTGGTCCCAGGCATCGAGATTTTTGTTTTCGAGGGCAGCGCCGACCTCGTCCCAAGATAAAGATTTGCTTCCGTCAGTATCGAAGTTTTCAAATCTGACATTAGTCCAACCTGAAGCATTGGAGAACGCACTGACATCCGCTTCGTTTTTCTCAGCGAGAGTATCAAACTTAGCCATGTCTCCGCGGGCGATACCACTTGTTTCAAAAAACAGCTCATCTTTGTTGAGGCTCTCCAGCATCCCTACATTTCTGTAGAGAGCGTTTATAACCTGAACTTCTTGACCCTTGTAAGAACCATCTTCGACGGCCTTCGCTAACTCTTCTTTAGAGAGAAATCCATTCTTGTCTATTGAATCGACTCGATCGAAAACGTAATAGGCGGCCTCTGCTATTCCAGATGCGCTCAACCGCTCAGTGGTAGCGGCGTATCCGGGGAAGGAAGGGAGGTATTCATTGGGAACTTTGTTGTCCGTTACGACTGGCGGTTTCGGATCCAGGTCAATAGTTTCTCTACTGTCAGCTTTCGGCGGATCGACTTTCGTCACACCTTCGTCGTGAGGACTATCATTCTTTCCATCTGCGCGTGCGGGAACCGCTCCTGGAAAGGGCTTTGCCGGTTCAACCTTCGCGTCAGCAGGCTTGGGTTCGACCCCGACGATGTCTACAGGGCGGAGATGTTTATTTCCACTGTCATTTGATGACTTGCCGTTCAACACGCTTCCTTCACGGAGTAGATCAAGGGCGCTCAGGGCGCTTGTGGATTGCGAGGTTGCAGTAGATTCGTTTTTCGATTCAGGATTTAGTAAGTGTTCGACCATGACAATTCCAACTTTGGTGAGTGTTGCAGTTCGGTGAGCGAATGAATTAGTAAGCGAATTTCGATGACCACATAGTAAATTTCGAGAGCTATCAAATCGGTGATCGAACAGTAACCAAACTTGGTCACTGGATTAAATTTCAATTTCATCAAACAAATTTGGGTGAGTACGGTCGTGAGCGGCATTATTTAGAACGCTATCGATACAGAACGTTGATCAGGAACTATACTTGTTAGATACAAAGCAAATCGTGGGTGACGTATGAAACGATTGTTGGTTGTTAGTTCGATCTCGCTTTGGCTCGCGGCCGCGCCAGTAGGCTTGTGTGCTCCAAGTTTTAAAGCCGCGGTCGAGAATTACAAAGCCGGAAAGTATGCATCGGCTCTGGAAGATTTCAAATACTTCAAAGCGAGCAGTCCCAATAATGTCTTGACGCGATATTACCTGGCCCTCTGCCATCAGGCGATGAACCACACCAGTGACGCTCGTGCTGAGTACGAGTGGGTTAGTCGCTATGGCGATCCTACTTTAAAAAGCCACGCTGCAACAGGTTTAGCCCAATTGAGCTCAATGCGGTCTGTTTCAACAGCAACGCGAGTGCCCACATCCGGCGGAACTTCTGTCACTCCAATGCCGCCTAGTGCGCGTGTTGGTAGTAAGGTCAAAAAAATTCTCGAATTTTATGCGGATTGGTGAGGACCTTGCAAAACATTCGCGCCCGTGTTTGACGCGACAAAAAGCAAATTTAGAGATATTCAGTTCCAACAAATAAATATAGACGAACAAAAGGATGTTGCTGCGCAGTACGGAGTCAGAGGAATTCCACACGTGGTGATGCTCGACGGAGGAGGTAAAGTGGTATACGACGGTGGTGCATTCTCCGATGTTGATTCGTTTTCCAATCAGATAAATTCGGCGCAGTGACACGTTTACAACCAGAGAAGAGACGCACGTAGTGTGAGTGCTGCCGTAATCGAGTTCGCGTAATATGCTAGTTTCAGTAATTGCTGACACGCACATAAAGGCTCCTGGTAAGGATTTGCCGGAGGCAGCTTACGAATGGATTCGCAAGTCAGATGCTGTAATTCATGCCGGCGATCTGGTAAACAACATAATCTTGGAACGATTGGAACGGTGTTCTCCGGCTGTCTACGCAGTTCTTGGAAATAACGATCATGGCGTAAAGCTGCCGCTGTTTGCAGAGCTAAACCTAGATGGAGTTCCGGTCGCAGTAATTCATGACTCTGGTCCTCGCGATGGGCGACGAAAGCGGATGCGCAAACAGTTTCCCAATGCGCGAATTGTTGTTTATGGCCACTCCCATATTCCTGATTGCTCTGATGAAGATGGACTTTTGTTACTTAACCCAGGCTCGCCGACAGATAAGAGAAGGCAGCCGGTCCACACTATGGCAATTCTTCGTCTCAATGATGGAGATTTTGTTGCTGAAATAGTGAATCTTTAGCTCCGGCATAATAGAATCGGTATTTATCGGGGGCGTAGCTTTCCGAACTGTAGTCGCACGCTTGCTAGTAAGCGAGCTCGGAGTGTTTGTAATGACGAATTTCAACCAGATCAACCAGTCCATCCCGGAAGAGGTCAAGCAGATAATCAGAATCGCCCCCGAGGAAGATGTGGTCGAGATGATGCTGCAGTCCCTCAAAATGGCGCTTGAAAATCCGGACGAATTGGCGAAATCCATGCCGGGCATGCCTAAAGAGATGCTGGCAAGCATGAAGTTCTTTCCTAAAACCGACGCTGCGCTCCGCCCGATGGCGAAGGCGATGGCGACATTGATTATTCAACAAGTTAAATACAACAAGACTCCGACGGAAGAGGAAGTGAACAAGATCGTCATGGAAGCCATAATGGGCTCCGGCGCTCTTGGTGGCATGGGCGGCGGCATGAATCCTCTCGGCGGTCTGGCTGGTATGGGCGGTCTTGCCGGCATGGGTGGCATGCCCGGTATGGGTGGCATGCCTGGTATGGGCGCTCTTCCTGGCATGCCAGGCACTGGCGGAATCCCGAACGTTGGAGCCGCTCGAATTCCACAAGGACCTCCGCTCGATGCAGCGGTTGCTCAAGAAGTGGAATCGCATATTTCTAACGGCATGAATCGACTGGCCGAACAGGAATTCGATGAAGCCGAAAAAGCTTTTGGAGCTGCTGTTGATATTCTGGAAGATAAACAGCCTGAAGGCGAATTGATGTTTACCGCCTTGCAGCATCAGTCGATCGCTCAATTGGAGCAGGCTGAGTATCTTAAGGCTGAACCAGTTTTGAAACGTTGGTTGCGTTTGGGAGAAAAAATCTATTCTCCTGAGCACAGTTTGTTAGCTGGTGCGTATCTGGGATTGGCACGCGTGCGCGAAAGCCAACAAAAGATGGATGACGCAGAACTGCTCTACAAGCGTGCCTTGACGATTGCAGAAAAATCAGGCGAACAAGATCCGGAAGCGTATTCTGCCACCATTGATTCGGTTGCATATTTTTACGAGTCGAGAAAGCGTCATAAGAAATCAGATCCATTGTTCGAGCAATCGTATGAATTGCGCAAACAAATTTATGGCGAAAACTCTTTTGAAGTGGCGGATTTCGAAGTTGAGTATGCACTTGTTTTAAACGATCGTTCCGAACACGAAGAAGCGATCAAGTGGTGCAAACGCGCATACGAAACGAAGAAGAAAGAACTCGGCGAAACTGATGCCGAAGTTCTCGAACTCATGGTGCAGCTTGCCGAAATCATGTTTGATGGCAAGCAATACGATGATGCTGAGCCACTCTTGCGCAAAGCAATTGAAGGCATGACGCCTTGCGCAGAGGGTCGCATGGAAGCGCTTGATCTCTTGTCGCAGTTGTTGCGAGAAGTCGGAAAAGATGAAGAAGCTGCGGTGATCGAAAAGGAAATGGCGCAGTAACTCCGTGCCACGTTTTGAACCGCTGTAGGACGCTTTGAAAGCGCCCATTCCGTTTCGGTGGCTAAGTAAAAACATCTGGACTACGAAAAGAGATAGCAGCATGGGCGCTTACAAAGCGCCCTACGCAAAAAAATCGCAGCGCGCTCCTAAAAGACGCCAAAATGCGGACTGCGCCGGGCGGTTTACATGGTTGGTCTGCCGGTGTCGGCGACCTTTAGGGAATCGAATTTGCTTGCGAAATCTGATGCGACGTTTTGAACCGTCGCGATCATTCCGCCCTGGAATGCGCCGAAGATGATGAACAGTGCGACTGCGCTGATGAGAAAGACGTTGCCGTAATCGGCGTTGCCGCCGGCGTCGTTGTCGTTATTGAAGAACTTCACGATCTCACCCATCTCTGTTGGACGACCAGTCCAATCTGACGAGCATGAGTATATATAACCCTCGACCTTGTGACAACCCGGAATTTACGCAGGAGCTACTGATTACAAGCTTTTTATTATCAATCGAGAACCTTGAAGAGGTCTTCTTTCAGCGCCACGACGCTCTGATAGCGATCGTCAGGTTTCTTTTCGAGGCATTTAAGTATGACTTGCTGTAAACGCGGTGGAATGTCTTTTGCACCGGCAGCACGGGCAAACGGCGTCGGCGGTGTTCTCACCTGCTTCGTCATCGTGTCCTGAGGTGTCGCCCCCGCTATTGGCGCCAGTCCGGTCAAGGCGCGAAACATGATGCATCCGAGAGAATAGATGTCCGATCGCGAGTCGACGTGCTCAGCAAGGCATTGCTCAGGACTCATGTAAGCAGGCGTGCCGGTAACGTAACCGTCGAGAGTTACCTTCTCCGCTTTAGCCGCAATCGGATCAACAGGCAACGCCAGACCGAAGTCGACGAGCTTTACCAGTTCATCTTCGATTTCATTCGCGACCACCATTATGTTTGCTGGTTTCAAATCTCGATGGACGATTCCGTCTGCATGCAGATGTTCCAGAGCGTCGCAGATCTGGCGAAAAATATTCACGCATCTGTCTGGAGCGATCTTTCCTTCTCGTCGAATAATCTTGCGAAGAGTGGTGCCGTCGATCAGTTCCATAACAATGTAAGGGGCACCATCGGCGGTGCTACCCAGATCATATACTCGAACGATATTGCGGTGGTCGAACTTACTGGCCGCGCGCACTTCCCTCTGGAAGCGTTGAACATCTCTATCCGTTTGTTTCGTCAGAATTTTGATCGCAAACAATTCTTGGTCAGCGAGTTTTTTTGCTTTAAAAACAACGCCAAGATGACCTCGCCCGATTTCATCAAGCAATTCGTACTGGTCAGAAATTATGGTGCCTGGATTCATCTGTTTCCAATGTTGTAAAACAGTCTAAGACTGAGACTAAGCGTCGAAAGCTACGTTTACTTCTAAACTTTCCATTATGGACAATACCCGTAAGAATAGGGTTCGAATCTTTCGACAAAAACTTCTAAAATGACGGGGCAAGTCGAGGATTATAGAGCATCAATGAGTTCCACCTCCCGAAAAAGCGTTGTTAAAAATGACATCGTCGAATTCGTCCAATCAGAGCTGAAACGGTTGGCTGACGCTGAGAAAGCGCCGGTAATGGCGGCTTATATGAAGACCGATATGCCGTTTTATGGTGTGCAAAAGCCGGACCGCGAGCCAATCTTGAAGGCAATCAAGAAAAATTTTCGTCCGCAATCGCGCCAGGAATACGAGAAGACAATCCTCAAGCTGTGGAAATTGCCTCATCGCGAAGAAAAATATCTGGCGCTTGGCTACGCGTGCGAATTCGTCTCTCTCGCTACTGTCGATACCATGGACTTATATGAACGCCTCGTCCGCGAAGGGGCATGGTGGGATTTTGTCGACGTTTTAGCAGCCCATTTAGTCGGGCGCTTGCACATGACATGCCGCGCAGAGGTAGCACCAATGATGGATGAATGGATTTCTGATCCGGATTTTTGGATTCGGCGATCAGCGATTCTCAGCCAGCTCAGGCACAAGAAGGAGACTGATTCTAAACGTCTGTTTTCCTACTGTTTGGCACAGGCGGATGAGACGGAATTTTTCATCAGAAAAGGAATTGGCTGGGCTTTGCGCGAATACAGTTATGCAAACCCGGATGCCGTGAAGAAATTCTTGCTGAAAAATCGAAAGCGCCTTTCCAATCTCAGTTTTCGAGAGGGAGCGAAGCAACTTGTCAAATCAGGAGCGATGTCTCTTGAAGCTGACGAGCTTTGAAAATTTGTGTATCATTGTGAACCGGCCAGCGCACTATCGAGCAAATTCGAACTCGAATGTAGGGATGAATTTCAAGCGTTGGGCATAAGGTGTTGAACAGATTCCAGGCAAGGAGCAAATAAATGAATCTTTCGGCGAAAAAGGCTTTACTGATGGGACTTCCCGTCGTCCTAGGATTGATGACTCTGTCTAGCCCCGCCTCGGCGCAGGTCGCCGGTGCTGACCAGGGCATCTTCTCTGACGAAGAGCAAATGCTGAGAATCAAAAACGCTCAAGTCGGTGAATACGAGCAACAAAAAGCAGCTGCAGAACGCGACCTCCAAAATGAAGATGCGCAAAATGCAACCTACCGACTCTATGCCGAGAAGAAAGTTCAGGAGTTATCCAAGCCCACCGCCCATGGTGCCAAAACCGATGCGACACAACTGGCGTTTTATCAGAATTGGTTGAAGCGTGATAGCGCATATCGGGCTAAGCAGCAGGCTTATATCAATCAATTGCAAAACACGATCCAAAGCATGCAAGCCGGAACCCAGCAAACAATAAATAACCTGGGCAACGATATCAACGGCATGCGCGAAGCTGTTCAAGACAGAAAAGATGCGCAAAAGTTCAGCCAGATGATGCAGATGAATTATTTCAACGAACTGCAAAGCGAAATGGGAGCAGCCTCATGGGGTAGACCTCCTCAAGACGGTACGTTCAACAGCACAGGCGGCTATGGAATGTTGGGCGGATACGGAATGGGTTATGGTGGTCGTAGAAACTACGGCGGCGGCTGGTAAGCTCTCTCAATCATCATCCAAAGATAATTCTCCAGCCCTGGTAATCGCCAGGGCTGTTTTTATTAAACCAGGCGTGCCGCCTTCGTATACAAGGTAACTTGCCCTCCATGAGGGACCGAATTTGTCTTTGTATCGACGCAAACCTTTATACGAAAAGAACCGATTCATGTGCTCATAAATTTGATGGATCGCGCGCTCTTCGAGGGTGGCATCGGGAGTTTCTCCGACGCCGGACAGCGCGGCTAAGCCGAGATTGAAGGTTTTAAAGCCATCGTTCTTAAGCGCTAAAAGTAGTTTCGAAAATAGAAAATCCATTGTGCCGTTAGGCACTTCTTCGAGATGTCGCATCATGTCGATTGAGGCTTCGCCAGGCGCATAGGAAGGTACTTGATTGACGAATGCAATCGTTTCGCCCTTCGGGTCTTTCAGTATAAAAATTGTGTCGTGCGCTACAGACTCTCTGTCAAACCACCCGAGACTGAATCCGCGTTCGCGCCTTCCAGGCAGCGAGAGCCATTGGTCTGATACCTTTTTGATAGTATCGATCAGCTCTGTCGGATGTGGTGCAGGGTGTCTCTCTAAAATGAAACCATCTTTGTCGAATTTCTTGAGTTTGGATTTGAAATTTTTTCCTTTTACGATTTTTGACTCGAACATCTCAAGGTCGATGATTGCCTCTTCTCCAACTTTGAGAACATCGAGATCTAGTTGCTTGTACAGTTCAATGTTGTCTGGTTTGACCTGCAGAAACGCAAGTTTCCAATCGTTATTGCGGCAAAATTCTCTAAATGCAACCGTGATTTTTGAAATTTCCGGTTCCGGGCCAACCGGGTCACCGAGCCCAATTGCAATGCTCAGCACTGTTTTGTATGCGATGAAACTCTCTCCACCTGGAAGGAAGAAGTAAGATTTGTCCGGTAGCGATTTGTAATTATCTAGTGCATCTTTGCCATACTTTTTCAGCAGTTGGAGAACGTGCTCGTGCTCGCGAGGCTGCGTTGACAGTTGATACTGAATTGGTCTAAACAGCCCATATGCAGCGACTATAGATGCCAGCGTTCCAAACACATGCAATGAGTTTATAAACCAGGTTGCAAATTTGCTTTTAGCTACGAGGTCGGTGTTGCCAATGAAAAAGGTTTCTCTCAGTGAGCGAATGAATGCTTCGCCGATTTCGAAGTTTAACCCGAAGTCGTGAACCTCAAGTAGCCAAAAACCGAGTGTCCCGTAAGCTATGACAAGAATCACGCTGAGAGCCAAACGCAGCAACCCTGTTTGCATTCGGGGTCTTTCGCTTCGGACAGTAAATTGCGCGCGATAGACAACAAGCAGCACCACAGTTAGTACCGGAAAAATTACGGTAAACCATGGAATGGCTACGCTGAGATCTCGATCCGCAATCCAGTGAATTCGTTCTTCGCCCAGTTGAACGCCATGAAGAACGACGGATAAAGTAGATAAAATAACCGCGGCCAACCAGGCGTTTCTTTTTCTTTTGAATAGATTGAACGACAGATAGATTAGAAATAAGCCGAACGCGACGTGAAGAGATTTGCCGAAGTGATAGTAGTCATATGGAATGACCATCTCGAAAATTTTGGGGTGGGTTGCGAGTCGTGCGGCCAGCGGCTGTATCGTGCCAATCAAGCCGCTCAATAGTGCAAAAGATGCTACCAGGTTGACCGGCCATCGAACCGGGGGGCGCTCGCTTAAAACTTCGTCCGAGAACACCGACAGAGAGGTCTGCGCGCTCGAACTGTCCAGATAATCTACGTCAGGGCGATCGTCTGGTTCAATTTCTTCGTCAATTTCTGAATTTCGATCCATAATGTCAGAGTAAGCAGTTCGGGTAGAGATGTTGCTCAGGATAATCTTACTAGTATTAGCGCTTATGATTTTGATTCCCTCGGCCGGATTTGCTCAGTCGGAAGGCGAATTTGGCACGTGGCCCTTTCCCGAGTCGGTGGATCAGCTTCCGCAAGGGCTCTTTCCTGGCGAGGCGTTTAACGGATTTCCGAATCGTCAGAGAAACATCGACTGGATGGCCATTCCCAGCTGGTTGGCAGGGGATTGGATGTCGGGCGATTTGCGCATCCTGAAATCTTTCGACCATGTGGGCGGCAAACTTCGGACCATTCCAAGCTCTACTCATGCGCCAATCGCGGATCACTTCGGCGATCAGGTGGATCGGCAAGGAACAATCTGGTCTTGCAACTTCACGCCGTTTATCGTTGAGATGAACTTGGAGCAGTTGATCGATTCGCAATTGACAATCGGAATGAAGCCGCTGGATGTTCGTGACGACCAAGTAGCGCTCTGGCAGCGGGTTTATCACGTTTTATACTATCCACAAAACAAAATGATTCATGATTCATACACAGAAGAGAGAGTGACCGAGTTTGCTCCTCAAGGCCCTGGAATGATCATGGCTCAATGCACGAGTAAGTTTTTTGATGCTAACGGTGACGCTCGCACGACGACGAATTCAGTGCGTATCATGCGGCAGACCAAGGCTTTTAAACCTGGGCAACAACGGGTTGGAATAAACCTTCCGGCATCACTGAGCGAACATTTGCAAGCCACCGGACGTGGTGACCTGGTGCCGTAAGTTTAAAGCGAGAACGTTTGAATGAGCTAAACTTGTTTGAAGTTCCCGTAGTGTTCGATCAGCGTTTTGACTGCCTCTTCCAGACTCTTTCCATCAGTCATTTTGACGATCGTTTCTTTATCGTCGATGATTTCGAGTGCTTTTTCGGCGCGCTCTCGAATACGTTGATTGGGATGGGCTTTCCAAACGTAATAAAGCGGAGGAATGCTTAGCGGGCGCTTTTCCTTCGTCAATTGCTCGATTGCGGTATTCGCTGATTCGAAATCTTCATTCCTCAGACAATTGACCAGCATCTTAAAGGTGAAGTGATCGATTTTGCCCATGATCGACTGCGCGGTTCCGTGGACCAAATCGGTGACTGACTGAAATTTGTGCTGAAAGTCGCTCATCGGGTTGCTAGCCTCTCCATGCATGGATGATATGGCTATGATACATTGTTTCTCTGTGGCATTTAAAACTCCGCCGGGAGAGGCCTTGCGCTTAACTCAAAACCTCAATTGTCGTCGTGTCTCGAGCCTCGTCACAATGTTGACCGCGTTCAATCTGTGCGCGCCTGGAGCGCGGGCCGTCGATAGCAAGTGGACGATTGAAAATAAATTCACTGGAGTTGAAGTTGAGGCATACGCGTCTCGTGACAATTTTTCGTCCAATGATGAGAGTTTTTTGCAAAGACTTTTGGCTGAACGCTCTCTTGGCGAAAGAGACAATCGACAAGCTGTTGAACTGCTCGCCGCAAGTGTTAAAGCGTTGGCAAAAAAAACCAAATCAAATGATCTACGATTGCAGTCAGCTCGTATTGCTCTTTCCGAAGCTTACCTCAATATTGGTGATCGAAAAAAATCACTGGGCGTTTTACGGATCGCGTTGAAGAACTTGCTTGAATTGGACCAAAAGGAAGAGGAAAAATATCGGAAAAGACTTTCATCAAACGATCTGCTCGAGAAAGACGTCGAGTCTCAAACTCAATTCGAACTACGATATAAGAACTCTTTCGATGAAATAAGAACCATGCCGCTAGCTGTTGTAGCCCACCAGGCGCAGCGTTTGTTCTGGGACCGGCGGATACTGGATTCGTATCGTCTAACTAAGATCGGTCTTCAACTTGCGGATACTCTTCCGCATGATGGTAAAGTTGATGCCACTGTCTGTGATGCGCAGAAAAAGCATTTTCTGTTTCTGCAAGCATTGATTTCTTTTGCGATGGAAAACCAATTGGCACTGGGTAAAAGTGCTAATACGCTAGCAACGCTTGTGGCTCACGATTCCGAAAAGAACGGTGGGATTAATTGGAGTGCACGCCTTACGTTTCTCTCCGGATTAATCGCCGAGTCGGATCAGAATCGCACTGAAGCGGAAAGAATATTTGGCACCGCAATTGATACCGCGAAAAAATCAAACGACAGCTACGACACAATGCTCTTTCGAGTGTACCTCGGCAATAGCCTGATGGCATCAGGCGACCCTGTGTCCGCTTATGAAGAACTTAACCACGCCTTCGAAGACTCAAGACGATTGATTGAAGGTCGAAAAGATGGTCTTGATTATATTGGTATTGCCAAAGCCGGCTTGGACGGAATGTACAAAAGTCTGCTGATTCGAATGAACTATGCGGAAGACTATGAATCGAAACTATCTTCGGCGGTGGACATCGACATTTCGAAAGACGCATGCCGTCTCGACCCTGGTGAGGGGGCGCCGCAAGTCGTTCCAAAAGTTCATCCGTATAAGGAAGATTATCAAAAACTAGCTGATGCTCTTTATCATGTCGGATATCAGAGCAAGATAACCAGGAATCAATCGCGTGCCCGTCAATTTTTCTGGTACAGCGCACGTATTTGTGAGAAGCACCTCCCCGAAAATCGACGACAACTGGCAATGGTGCTTTACGACTTAGCCGAGTCATTCGCCTGGTCTGATGCGCCGGACATAGCCGTAAAAATATTCGAACGCTGCGCCGAGTTGAGAAAGCAAATCGATCCTTATTCGAGCGATTACATTATGACGCTCAATACACTGGGTCGAACATATATGGCTAATCGCGAACCGCAAAAGGCTACAGAGGCGCTGAGAACTGCTCTCGCACTCTATTTGCAGAGTCAGGATATGCAGTCTCAGCGAATTAGTCGTTTTGTCACCCAGATGAAAACTCGAAATAAAGTCGACTCCAGTTCTGCAAACTCTAATGATTCGCAAGCGGAACTCGGTTCGCTCGAATCACAATTGACTGCGGCTGCCGCTTACCGCTCAAAAGGTGATTCCGCGGTTCGTTCTCAAATAGAAGATTTTTGGCAAGTAATCGCGGACGCGTACAGCAGAGACAAAAATTACGACGAAGCAAAGCAAGCGTCTCGTTCGTTGCTGAAGCTGAGACAAGAGTCCGGCGATGCCTCGAAAGATGAGCTTCTGGGCAGCCTCTGGCAATTCGCTTACATTTGCGGCATGTCTAACAGCCATGAAGACTCGAAAAAATCTTACAGCGAGATGATTGAAAAATATTCCAGGGGACCGGGGAAACCACTGGCTGATTGGTACTACAATCTCGGCGTCGTTGAAGATTCACTGGGGCATCCGCAGGCTGCTGCCCGCGATTTTAAGCGAGCTATTTCCGAGTACAGGACGCATCTCAAGACTTTAGACAAAATCGACGATGCCGAGGACATACAACATATCGGTTGGTTGATCTCAGACCTGAAGTTGGAACTCAAAGCAAAGTCGATATGCCCACCTGAAAGTCCTGATTATTTTCACTCCTACCCACACTACAACTGGAGCGCCGACCGCTTTCCATTGAAAATCTATATTGATGACACCGAAGAGAGAGGTTTTGGTCCCAAGCTTTATTCCTATATGAAAAAGGCTGTGGACGAGTGGGCAGATACTCCTGGAATGAAAGATCGCTTCGTGTTTGTCGACGATCGAGAAAAAGCTGACATTTATTTTGAGAGAGTAAGCACATATGATCTGATTCCATTCGGGTCAGGAGGCGGTGCTACAGCCAGTTTTGTAAACAACGACAAAAAGTCCAAGAAAGAAATCGATCGAGTTCATTTGCGACTTTATTGTCGAGAGCGTGATCTGGACAAGCTTTCGAACCACGCAGTCGATCAACTCTACACTCTGGCGCTGCACGAATTCGGCCACGGATTGGGACTCGGACACTCGCCCAGCGGAGGCGACGTCATGTATTGGAAATCTGCTATGTATAAGTTATCGAGCCGTGATCGCTCAACCCTTCTGAAAATCTATGGTTTTCAAGAAGGAAAGCCTGACTAATGAGGTTCTCAAGGGTTTGGGCTGGAATCTTCCGGGTAAATAGAATGTAACGGAAGTGGAGGTCAAACGACCTGGTCAGGCGCATCTAGCGCGTTGACGACTGTGGAAGCAGTGCCATCTTTTGCTGCCAAGTTTTGGAGGAAAGGTTATGACCAGTAGGTTTCAGAAACCGTTGACGTTGATATTAGCTCAGGCGATCCTGGCTATATCTCTTCCCCTAGCTGCTCTGGCAGCGCCATCTGACACGCTCGAATCTACAGGATTCGAACTGCCGATAAATGATGTAATGGTCGTAGATCAAGCTGGAAACGCTTCGGCATCCAAAGTGATCGCGATGAACGATGCCACCAATAGCGATGTCGCTATTTTAAAAATTGACGATATCCTGCCTAACACAGAGCTTTCACCATCCCTGGAAGGCAATGTCCAGAAAGTCGATATACAAGAGGAAGTGATTGTAATCGACAACGATCTGGTTGAAGTTGCCGAAAGCGAAGAAGTTTGGAGTGAAATGAAGGACGAGCCGGGCATGACCAAAGTCAGTGCCGGTGCCTGTTTCCCAGTAGTAGTAATGTCCGGACTGAGTAGTAAGAACAACAAGGTCGGTGACCCACTCGAAGCGCGTTTAAAAACCGATATCAAAATCGGTGGACGCCTGGTCGCACGGAAAGGCGATAAGGTTGTCGGTCACGTCGAGACATGCAGCAAAGCCCGCAGCATCCTCCACGCAGAACTGTCCAAGAATCGCTGGATGAGAGCCAGTGGTTGCATTGGTTTGCAGTTCGACGAAATCATCACTCAAGAAGGCGAACATCTTCCCCTGGTGGCAAAACCAGCACAGAGAGCCAGAATTGTGAAAAACGTCAACGAGGGCCGCATCCTCGGCGTTAACGACAATGGCGAAATCGCTTCACCACTTTCTTCCCAGCTTAAGGCTCAAGGCATGCACCTCGCTATCCGCGCAGCTGCATCAGCCGGGGGCGTCATGAGCTTCGGGATAGTGCCCGCCGCCTACGGTATCGTCGGCGCCATCAATCCATCATTTGCCTTCCTTCATCCGGTAGGCAAAAACGTCCCTCACAGAAGACTGAAAGGATTCGCCATGGGCGTCGTTTCTGGTCTGCCTGGTGGTTTCCTCATCGCCGACACGATCATCAAAGGTGTTGATGCTGAAGTGAAACCTGGCGATGAATTTCTCGCCAAATTGCACCAGGACTTCACCGGTGAAGCCGCTTCATCCGCCACGATGTTGCCTGGATCTTCGCAGAAGGTGCGTGGAGAAGTAATTACTCCAAGCAAATAAATGTAATTAACTTTGTGTTGCAGGAGCCTCTTCTTCGGAAGGGGCTTCTTTCTTTGATCCGGCGTCTGGCACCGGCGTTGTGAGCGCGCCCCGCAGGCGTTGACGGTGACTAACAATTCGTTAATTCAATGGCGCTTCTGGTTCGCTAAAATAGCCTTCCGAAGACCGACAGCGAGCGGACAAACTCTGAAGTAGGGTTTTTCGTTCCTTTGCCACGGAGAGACTACCATGACACTGAAAGACGAACAACAAGCCGTCGCAAAACATCCCAATCCAATCGACAAAAACCGCTCGATTGTCTGGGCCAGATACCATGTCGATAGCGACGATTGGGTGCTGCTCGCTCTGAAGGTCACACGGCGTGCCAACGCCGAAGGAAAACAGGTGCCTTCGCTGGTGACACTTGCTCTGGTCGATCACACCAACAAAGTTTTGTTCCAGTCGATGATCAAGGCATCGGATATGGTGTCAAACGAAGAGATTGCGCAGCATGGTGTCGATCAGTCGGTCGTGTTTCAAGCGAAGACTTTTGCCGAAGTGACAAAGATGCTCTCTCAGTTGGTCGAACATGAGACCACTATAGTCACCTGGGATCCAAAGGCTACTCAGCAGATTTTTGACGAACTGGCTGAACTTCATGGCGTTCCTAAGACGCGTTGGAAGAGTCATGGCGTGGCTGACGAGTTGGCACGCTTTGTCGGCAAAACCGATAATCCAATGAATGGTTATGAACGGCAACCATTGCCGATACTTGGAATTGGCGCGCTCGACGAATGCAAAGCTGTCAACAAAGTCATCGCGGAAATCGCCAAAGCCAGCCAAACTACAGATTCAATCGCCGGGGGAGATCCGGGTTGGACTGCAGAGTTTTATAAACCGAAAATTTCCGCTGCGGCCAAGGACAAGTTCAAAGGCTTCTTTGGACTTGGGCACTAAGCTTTGATCGGCTAAGACCGGTTTCGTTTGAAACTGAACGGGCAACAACTTTGTCTCGGAACTAGCCGCCTGGGCGCTTACTAAGCGCCCCTACCTTACGTCATGCGTAGGATCTTATTTGGTGTTCGCATAAAACACGCGCAACCAGCCGTTTCTCCAGAAGTAAATCAGGAAGGCGAGCGAGATGCCGGTCATCAGGAACAGGGCAAAGGGATATCCTAAGTCCCAACCCAATTCCGGCATGTTCCACGGCGAATTGTGCTCATAGAAGTTCATCCCGTAAATGCTTGCCACCAGACTCGGTGGCAGGAAGATGGCGGCGACTATGGCGAGGACGGTCATGACCTGGTTCATCTTATTGCTAACGGTCGACATGTGCAGGTTCATCAACTCGGATGTGACGTTGATGTAGTAGTCGACCATCTCGAACATGTTAGTGCCGTGTTGAAACAGTTCGCGTGCCACGCGCTTATCGTTTTCACCACTGTAATATTCGGCATCTCGTGAGTACTGCCGTAAGATGTTTTGCAACGGCAGAATCAATCGTTTCAATATTAGAAGTTCCTTGCGGGCTTTGTGGATCTCCGAGATTGTCTCCCACTGCGCGTTTTCCAAGATGTCGTCTTCGATGCATTCTAGTTCTTTACTGAATTGCTCCAACACCGGCTGGAAGCTGTCTATCGACGACTCGACAAATCGTTGAAGCAAATACAGCCTACCCTCCCGGTCCAGGAGGCTGTGCTGATTTCGGATGTCCGCTTTGATCCTGGCGATCGCGGGGATGCCGTGTTCGTGTAATGTGATTACGGTGTTGCCTTTTTGAATAATTGCAAGTTGCTCAAGTTCCAGTCCATTGTTCATCTTCACCATCGGAATCACCATGAGCAGCTCGGCTTTGAACTGTTGAAGAAACGCCGCCTGGTGAACCTGAAATGCGTTTCTCTCGAGCAACTCGTTGACGCCCACTACCTGGAACATATCTAGGATTTTGTTTTTATCGTGGAGACCTTCGACGTCAATCCAGACCGCCGAACATTTCCCGACCAGCGGAGCCGCTTGTTGCGGCTCGCTCAGCACCATGTCGGTCAAGCATTCGGCACTGAAGGAGACCAGGCTGATCGACGTGCTTTCGGCTGTTTTGGGATTAATCAGATCGATTGGTTTGCAGCAGCGGCCTGGTGATTTTCTGTCGGCGCTATTTGGTTTTTCTTCCAATTCGAGCATAATTCTAGGGACCTCAACTTGAGATTCTTTTGAATGTAATACTCAATTTGAGGTGGACAAATGGGAGAAATACGCATTTTGTGCAAAGTGTTACACCTGAACTGCGCAGGTTTACAACCACTACTGCGGTGCGTTAGCGTTACCCTGATTCGAAAGTCGGTTCGTCATGTTGTTTGCCGTGAAAAATGCAGCGAGCGAACTGGCTAGGTCGATACCGTTGAGTTGTGGCACTATGACAAACTCTGCGATTTTAGTTCTCTCCGCGTTCGAATAAGATTGCAAAAGTGGTCTGCCGTTCTCGTCAAAAGTTTTAGTACTACTGGTAGTGGCGATCATACCTTCCCGATCGGGACGAAATGTGACGATCTCTTCTTGTTGATTGGTCGACTGAATCCTGCTGTCGCCTGGGTCTACGCGGATGACGTTGCTATGAAATCGCAGTCCTACGGTTTGAGGCGTAGATTGCAGGCAGCTCATGTCCATCACGTAGCGACGATCAGTCGAATCGCCGCGATTTCCGTCTGCACGAAACGGCAGAACTTCTGCATGCCACACCGTTCCCAGCGCGTCGCGCTGATGACCGAATGCCAGTCTGACTTTATTGTTCAACCAGGTTGGAGTGCGTGTCTCCTGACCGGTCCGAAAATCTTTGATGTATGTTTCCATGTCGCCATTTTTCATCCAGGTGCCGGCTAACCATTCGGGCACGGGAAACCAGGCTACTCGGGCGACTTGAGTGGGGGCGGCGAATGTCGCACCGGCTTTAAAACTCTGCGACACCGGAGGCAAGTATTCTTTGTGGTCGATCTCACCTTGAATCGTGTAAGCATGAGCGGCTGTCCATGAACCAAGCCAGAGAAGACAGGCGACCCAATAGTGTTTGCGGACTATGTTGAAACTGAGATTCATGATTACCTAAGAGACATCACGGATTTTTTTCAAGGTTCTGATTACCTTGTCGGGCTGCTTTGCGTCCGTAATCGTGATGAAAATGCCTTCTCCGAAGTTAGCTACGAAGACCGCACCCATCTCGGTGTACAAAATAATCTGTTGCAATTTGTCAGTGCCGATGCCTTCCAGCATTGCCTCTGTGCCCATGTACATCGACAAAGCGCGGACAGCAAGGTTTTCCGCATTCAATTCATCTGGAAGCGATCCAGCGACCATTAAACCGTCGCTGCCGATAATAGCCCAGCCGACCACTTCCTCGGCCCTGGTGATCTCGTTCAAAATTCCGCGCAAATCTTCCAGTGCTTTGATTGTCAAAATTCGTAGACCAAGCTCTGAAGGTTCTGCAGCTGTCATGCCGCGGAGCATATCCATTTCACGATCGTCGAGGATGAATCGACCGATATTACAAATCAGACCTGGTGTGCTTGGATCGATCTCCGGATTGGGGTTAAGCCTGCCGGTCGCACCCATGGCTTTCGGCGGGATCGGGTGTTGAAGCGCTGCTGGAGCCATTGCCGACGTGCCAGGTACTGTGCCTGGATGCTGGGTAATATGCTCTTCGAGGTCCGAATGCAAGGGCTCCAGATAAGGCGGAGCCTGGTCATAAGGCGAGGGCGACGCAGCCATCAACGCGATTCTTCGCTGTTCGAGGTAATGCAGCGTCATTTGATTGAGACCACGGAAAAATTCCGCGCAGGAATCACACTGAGAAATGTGTGTATCCATCACGTCTTCGAACCACTGTCGGATAATGGTTTGGTAATCGCCGCAACTCATTATTCAGCCTCAGCAGTGCTGGCATTAGCCCCGGTGACTGTTAGAAACTGCAACATGCGGGAAGGGGCAACCATTGACTATCTAACCATTTAAGCTCAAGGACAAACATTATTCTAACCGACTTGCGCTTTATAATAAAACAATTCGATCGGAACACCTTTGAAACGATGACGTTCGTGCCGCCGAGGTCGATTCGAGGGCCCCGGTTTTTGTTGGAGTTCGAGCCCGCTCGACTCGAGCGGGCTCGTCAATTCAAATCATGTCAAGTTCCAACTTCAATGCTATGAAGTTAAACTGAAAACTTGCAATTGAATCCGAGGAGAGGAGTGTCAAATGAAACCCAGAATAGTCCTGGCTCTTTTGCCTCTGACCGTTTTCATTTCCGCACCCGCCTGGACTGCCAATTCTATACGGCAACCCGTTATTCAAAAACCGATTGCGCCTGCCACTATCAATAGTGCCAGTTCTAAACCATCCAATAGCTCGAAAACAAAAAAGAGTACGCCGGCTACGAATTTGAAAATAATTCTGCCAGGGGATGAAGGACCCGCGGACTCGCCGACACTGGCTGCGCCGCCTGCTAGACCGATTATCGATCCCGATGAAGTGTTGGACGAGGAAAATCGCGTCACCTCGCTTATTCCGCATGCCTCCATCGCAGAGATCAAAGAAAATCCTTCGTTCCGATTACTTGTCACCATACACGGTACCGTTTTCTCAGAAGAATCCAAAGATTTGTTCAACCTGAAAATGGGCAGCACACTCTTGTGTCCCGACCACAAAATCACTGTCGATACGCCTTCTTGCCGGTTGATTCTGCAAGAGGGCTGCGTTGTAACCGTAGACGTTACCAAGACGACGACATACATCCGTGACTTTCACGATCTTTGGAAAGGACATGTGGTTGTCAAAACAGAACATGCCAAAGATATAAATCTCTTGCCTGGTGTCGAATTAATAGTCACTACTGAAGCTGAACCTAAAATGGCTTGGGCACATGCTATTCGGCATCCAATTCGCAGGAGGAATTTGGACAAGTTGGTATCAGATAAGAACCACACGATCTATCAGGGAGAATTCTCAATTCCGGATGCAATGCTTAAAAGTAATCACTTTCTTCTACTGCAAAAATCAGCCGACGGGAAAGCGAGAGCCGTCATTGATGATGTGACTAAAACGGCTGCCTTATTGCATATGAATGACAGCAGAGGTCCTTTTACTTTGATGCAGTAAATGATCCGGTCAGTGGATGTTGACCGGATCATTCATGGAGTCAGCTTCGTTTAGCCGATAGCAGAAGCCGGTTCATCATCCTCGTCAGCAGGCAGTTCAATACAGATCACATTGTCGAACAGAACTCTTCTCATCGTTCGTTCGGCTCTGTAAGCCACATATGGATTTTCATCCTGACTGAGTTTTTCAAGAACTTGGAACGGCATGTTGTGATTTTCCGCTAGTGCAAATCGCACTTCGATGTATTCGTCATCTGCTAGCATCATTCGAATCGACACCGGACATAGCTGATGATCGCCGACGGCTTCGCGAACGTCCGGAAAACTGGACATTGCGAGTTCCGTCAGAATGTCAGCCGTGGCGGTTGGAGATTCCGCAAGCGAAAGCTGTCGTTTCTTTAGTGCAGGTGTGTCCATAGCATCCTCAGATCCTACGATCATGGCGTATACTTCCTTCTCGTTGGGCGCGACATTAATGCCGGCCCTGGCGGCTTGTTGGTCTGATCCGGCTCTGGCTCGATTAAATGAAGTGGTCTCCTCAATCGCCTCACTGTAGTGCTCCACCAGTTGAGTGAGAGCTTGCAGGTGTGGCGCGGTGAGACTCCTGATGCCTGTGTAACTTTGGCGACTGAGCCTGTCGCGGACTTCCTTGCGATGTTTCCAGTACCCTGCGTCGGCTTGTGACAAAGAGGAGGCGGTGAAGTCTTGCTCCAGGCTGTCACTGTTACCTATATGCCCTGAGTCGGGCGCCTCATCACAAGCACCCGAAGATTTTGATTTTTGCATTTGTCTGTCAATTTTCCCGGTAGAGTGTTGAATCGAGGTGAGTTTCATATCACTGCCCTCAGATTGCGTCGCTGTACAGGAAGGCCCTATCTACACCTTAACGAAAACATTTCCAACAAAGCAATTGGAAATCTTTCGATTCGCCGCTTGGTGACAGCCTTAGAAAGGCTGATGAATATATGAAAGCCCCGTAAAACATAAAGGAAACCTGATACCAGCCCGAGTGGCGTTTAAGGTATACATTGATCAGGAAACCTGTGCTATACGTTTCTAAGTCTCTCTGGATTTAAAATGCGAATACTCATCTTACTAACTGCTGTGATGATGTTATTAAACTGCGCACCCTGCTGGTCAAGCACAGTGGCGCCGCCTGTGACCGCCTCGCCCCAATCGGCCGACAGTGGACTTCTAACTGAAGTGAAAGGCGACGTGTACACTCGCGGATTTAAGGACAAGGAAAAACAGATCTGGAGCAGTCCCGAAGCGGCGCATCAGGGTGACATCGTAGGTGATGGCATGCAAGTAGGCACCGGCGATCACTCATGGACGCAATGTAAGTTCAGGCACGTCACCGCCAGAGCGTGGGAAAACTCTGTCTATATGGTGTCTCCGAAACAAAAACTGGTTTACCTGGTTGGCGGTGAACTGCTGTTCAACCTGGATAAACATCGAACGGACAAATCCCCTTATTCCATCTGGACCAAATATTTGCATGCTACCGTTCGTGGTACCACGTTGCTGGTCCAAAGCACGCCGGACGTTTCTCGAGTTTCTGTATTAGAAGGTACGGTTGACGTCACCAATCGGCTGGATCAGAGTGTCGTCACGCTGACTCCAGGCTCTGTCTATGAGGTTAAAGCTAAAGAGCAAGATAAAAACATCTCCAGCCAACCTGCGGATTATGGTGTCGCCGATAGTGCATTCATTACAACAGCCAGGACTGCTCAAGAAAATGCGGCACTCGACTCTACCCTGAAATCATTCGCAGGAAAGGTCAATTTGACAACAGGCTCAGTAGTTGATGTGGCGGTCGCGACGCTCGATCCCGTCGTTCTTTTCGATTCTCTTGTGACTACCTCTCTTGGTGCGCGCACCTCTCTGCAACAGATATTGGCTCATCCTCTGATTACTTCGTTCGAATCACCACTGGTCTCGCTGCCTCTTGTTCAAGCGGAGATGCCGGTTTTAAAGACGGGATTGCACTTAACCCCATCGCAAAACGTATCGACGCTCTTTAAGAGTCTGGAGATCAAACAAGTTCCTGTTCTCAATCAATACAATATCGGCTTGGATACTCTGCAAAAACTGAAGGACAGACAAGTCGCTATTCAGCATTGGGCTCCAGCGGGTGTGGTTTCATGGAGTCACGACAAAATTGACGGGCAGCAGCAACTTTTGGGTCAGACTACAGGCAGAGTAGGTACGCTCAACCTCAGTGGCGACCGTAGTGTACTAAGTTCGGCTCTCGGGACCAGAGGCAACATAGTTCCGGCCTCGATTAACGGTGTCACTTCCGGCTTATCAGCTGGTATCAGAACTAGTGGAGGCCTGTCTACCATCACCGCCGTGTCCAATGGTTCGACTAATGCAGTACGTGGACTGACGGGTGGTCTCACCGGGGGAGCCACCGGAGGAAGTCCAGGCGGTGGCGGTCTGGGTGGTACCCTGGGCGGAATACTCAATGGTGGTGGTTTAGGAGGTCTGCTAAAGTAGCCAGTGAGAGGTGAACTACTTTGGTCGACGATCGATCCGCGAATCCAAAAAATTCCAGTAGAGTTACATTCACTGAACTCTTTGTAGTTTTTGTCGCCAGCGCGCTCGTTGCCGGTCTGGCCTTCGAGTATTTCGGGGTGTTCAGACGCTTCGAACTTCAAACTATAAATCATCGCTTTGAAGCGCGGCAATGGATCAAATGGAATCCAAAGAGTCTCGGACGGTTAAACCCTCTCTCTTTGATCGACTATCACGAGAAAAATGAAATCCCGAAGACCTGGTGGAGTTGGGATTACACGTTGAGCTGGTTGATCGGTGACAATCATCCGCAACCTGCGCTCAAGTACGTCATATTTAACCGCATGCTTGAGGACGAACCTCCTCAAGAAGCGATAAAAGCGCATCCCTGGATGAAACCGCTTTTGAGCTATCCGCTGCCTCGTGAAACGCTATCGGAGATGGTCAACTTTGTCGCCGCTTCAGGTGCTCGTGCGATCGTGCTCGATTTTGATTTCCCTCAGTATACGCCTGGCGATAAAGAGTTGGCACGCGCCATTTTTAAGGCTCGTTTGAATATTGACGCCAAGCCCGTTTATGTAGCTAATTCAATCCACTCTGTCACTGCAGGTAATATCAGCGAGATTCAACAGCCGGTCACCAGAAGCGGTGTCATTCGTGAACTGGAACAACTGGAGCCGGGCAGTGATGTGGTTGGCAAATACACCGGTTTGACCGGAGTACTACAAGATGAAGATCAAATTGTCCGAAGACTGGTTTTAAAACTGCGATTGCAGGACGGAAAAGAATATGACGCGCTGGTCGTCAAGTTATTGCGCGACCTCGACATCAAACTGCCAGGCACAACTCCTGAAGTAATCGACATCGACTTCATCTCGGTGCCCGGGTCTGAAATTTTTCCGATTCGTCCGCTTTCGTACCTTCTAGACCCTGAACTCAAAGCGCAGATAAGCAGCGGCAATGGCGGAGATGTTTCGCTAAAAGATGCGATCGTCATAATTGGTGATGGGCTTTCGGATGTCTACGATACACCGCTCACTAATCTCGGTGCCAATCGGCGCAGCGGTTCAGAACTTCTTGCCCAGGGACTCGACACCCTGGCACGACAGAGTTGGTTGTATAGAGTCACTGTTGCGCAGGAGTACATCTATATAATTCTCATGGCAATCATCGGCGGAATAAATTTCGTTCTGTTCCGATACTTGTCGAGCCCAAACAGGGATGGTACCGACGCCCAAAAACCTCGAGGTCTGGCGGTCGGCACAGATGCCATACTTTTTATAATATCTCTGCTCAGCGTGTATGCTCTTGCAAATATTTTGTTCTCCTATGCCAATATGATAGTACCGCTGGTAGTGCCCGGCCTTGCCATCACACTGGCTACTGTGGTCACGGTGTTGTGGGAGCGGGACCGTGTCAAAGTAATCGCGATGGAGCAAACCATTCACTCCTCGCAGGAAAAACTGATCCTCGCTCAAGAAAAACACGAAGCGCAATTAGCCTATCAAGCCAGTCTCGCAGACCAGAGGGCGATGGAAGAGGATCGCGCTCGGCGTCATGATATGGTGCGCAGATTGAATCATGATCTGAAGGCTCCGGTTTCCGTATTCAATTGGACGCTGGCAAAAGTTCTAAAAGATCGAACCGAAGACGATCCGATGTTCGCTGTATTTCAAAGGTTAAAGCGCAGCTCCGAGCATCTCTCAAACCTGCTCAGCGAAATCGTCCAATCGCTCGCGGAAGAGCAGTCGCCTGACGGGCAGAAAACGCAGATTTGTGAAATCACGTCGGTATTGATCCAGCAATCGGAATTGGAAAGGTCGCTTGCTGAGATTACGGGATCTGCTGTGGTTTTAAATCTGCCTGACCATAGTGAGCTGACCTGGGTGATAGGCACGGAACTTGAAGTGGCTCGAATTGTCGACAACATCGTAGGCAACGCTTTAAAGCATAATCCTGCGGGCACCAAAGTGGAAATCACCTTGCCTTCAGTTAATTGGAGCGACGACGATTTGATCGTCACCATCGAGGACAACGGAAAGGGCATCGCCAAAGATGATCTCGATCGCATTTTTCAATCCGGATATCGAGTTGCCGGCACCAGACCTGAAGGTCAGGGATTAGGCTTGAGTATCGCCACGTCCTTGTGCACTAAAATTGGTGGCAAGATCACAGTAACCAGTGAGCTGGATAAAGGAACGAAATTCGAAATCGTATTTCGAAGATACAGATCCTCCCTTGATGCCACGACTGATATTAGACTCGATGATATCGGCTTCCCGTACGGAAAGTTAACCGAAGATACCCAGGCTTCCAAAGATGATGATTGGTCCAGCACACCTGACGATAAACCTCTTGACCAGCCGTCACCTCAATCCGACCAATCGGATCGCAGCGCCCAGAGGTCGATGCCAAGGAGCTAAACTGTAGGCGATGACTACTAAAGTTTTGATTGTTGATGATGACGATTCGTTCGTCGAGATTCTCACCGAGTTTCTCGAGGACGATGGTCTTATTAAAGTGGTCGACCGCTGCGGCTCTGAGAAGGAGACTTCGGCGTGGCTCAGTCAGGGCAAATTGGAAAGTGTAGATGCGGTCGTCCTCGATTTGCGATTGCCCTTCGAAAAGGGTGATAAGCGCACGGATAGCAGAATTGGACTGCGCATACTCAATCTTTTGCGGGACAGCTACCGTTTCTTCGGCCCGATTATCGTGCTCACCAACTCCCGTGATTCGGCAGATGGTAAGGAAGCGCTCGGCAATGGTTGCGACGGATACTTGTGCAAACATGCTCCAGCGGACCAGGTTCCAATCATGGTTTCTGAACTGAAAATGGCGTTGCTTGGCGACGTTGTTATTGTTTCAAACGAAATGCGGCACGTCTTTTTTCGAGATGACGTGTCTGCAAAAGAAGCTCGCTTGATGGATCTCCTCAGTCAAGACCGCAGTTGGAGCGAAATTGCTCAGGCTCTCAATTACAAGAGTTCAAAAGCAGCGGCAAATGTTGGTGACAGAATTTTCGATAAGATTTTGACCGAAGACGATCGCAAACGACTGATGGATAATGGTGTGAAGAAAAAAGAGTTGGCTCTGGAAGTATGGCGCGCTCGGCACCGCTCTTGATTTCTGCTTGCTTAATCCGTTTGAAATAGACGACAATCAGTTTGACATAAACGATATTTTCTCAATGCAAAAACAAATTTTTTCGATAGTCACATCGGCATTCCTTCTAAATTCACTTCTGGCCATGCCGGCCGATTGCGCTGATTCTGCCGCTCGCAAGCGAGCCGCAGCTCGCAATGCCAAGATTCAGCAGATGAATAAACTGGCACTCGAAGCAAGATCGTTTTTCAACCAGAAAAAATTCGACGAGGCGATTGCGAAATACGTCGAAGCGGCCAAAATCAATCCGACCGATCCGTCGCTGCAGTATTTCATCGGACTGTGTGCGATGTATAAAGACGACTATAAAATGGCTGCCAGAGCCTTGAGTCGCGCAGTCGTCATGGCTCCTGCGAACAATAAATATGCAATCAGCGCATTGAAATGTTTTGAATCGCGTCGCAAAGAGTTTGAACTTGTTAAACCTTACAGTTGCGTTTTTGCGGACAATAAAACCTGGCGTTGGACCAAAGCAAAAATGCCATTGCGAATCTATCTTTCCAACGGAGCGGAGCTTCCCAAGGGATATTCCGGAGGCGACCTTGATTCCGGCAAGTTAAAGGACCTGGGACGTTGGCTTCGCGATCCGAAGTTTGCTCAGAAACTAAAGCCGCTTCGCCACTTCCGAGAGGAGTACGGTTCTGCGGTCAAAAACGGTTTGAACGAGTGGGCATGGGCGAACACCGAAGGTGTGGTCACCTACCAAATTGTTGATAATCCCGCTCAAGCAAACATTCTTGCCTTCTACTGCTCGACACTTCCAGGCGGCGCGCCTGGTTTGACCACCACGTCGGAAGGAAAAAATGAACCGGTTATCGTACAGTTTCCGGTCGAGTATTTTTATCATCTGCCGGTCCATCTGTGGCCGACACTTATTAAATCGATTGCCGGTCATGAATTCGGACACGCCCTCGGGCTGCAGCACAGCTCGTTTGCGCGCGACTTGATGTATCCTACGGACAAGATCAATTATGTCAATCGCGGAACCGATCAGAGTG
The DNA here is from genome assembly GCA_044225915.1 of Obscuribacteraceae bacterium (SeqCode). GTDB lineage: Bacteria > Cyanobacteriota > Vampirovibrionia > Obscuribacterales > Obscuribacteraceae > JADYXR01. Next base: position 93,889 of record JBGAHZ010000012.1, on the reverse strand, counting down.
GTCCCAATGTAGTCACCAATAGTGATGCCGCAACTCTGCGGGCCCTCTACGATCTGCCCACGACAATTCAGAAGTGATCGACTGAAAATCAGCTCGATTGTTTCTTAGATGATGCTGAGCCGGATGCGATCGGAGTTTTCTCATCGACGACTCTAATGATTCCGCGCGTGCCATCGACCTCCACAATCGTTCCATCTTCCCAAAGTTTGGTGGCACCGGTGACACCGCCGACACACGGCAAGCCATACTCGCGTGCGACAAGGGCGCCGTGTTGAAGTAGTCCGCCCACTTCGAGAATGACCGCAGCCGCGTTGACAAATAGCGGTGTCCAGCCCGGATCAGTTGCGCGCGCTACCAAAATATCGCCGAAGTTCAACGGTTTCTCGTCCGCCGTATGCAAAATCTTGATTGGACCTCTGGCTACGCCCGATGAAATCGGCGTACCTACGACTGTGCCCTCTTCGGCTGCCGGGGGCTTCGTCGGTCTGACGATTCGTCCGCGCGAGTCTATCAATGGTGGCAGTTGAGGAACTTTTGCCAATCGGTCTGAATTCTTCCTGTTCTTCTGACCTAATTCAAGTAGATCAACCTTCTTCTTGGGCACTCTCTTTTGAAAATCTTCGAGTGACAAGTCGAAGACCTGATGGACTTCTTCGAGACGTCCCTGTTTAACTAGTTTTTCCCCTTCCTGCAAAATGCGCGTTCGCAACGCGTCGATTGCAAATATCAAACAGTACTTCGGAGTTTCGCGATAGCCGCCGAATGTCGACCAGCATCGATAGAGGAATTTAAATCGACTTAGTTTTCGCAGACTGGTTTTCTCCAGATACTTGCAAATTTCTTCATAGGCTTCTTCGCGCAACTGCTTATTCTTTTCGTAGCGTGCCAGTGGATTGTTCTTTCTGTCCGAACCGCCCTGTAGTGTGGCTACTTGCTCGAACAAAAGCGTTGCCGTATCTCGATTTCTCGGCGCTTCGATATCGAGTTCTCGTGGTCCTCTATGACCGTATTCGTTCAGGAATCCATGCCAGCGTTCCATGAACTCCGGTGACAATGTTTGATCTTGAATGTCGTTAGTTTTAGAACCATTGTCGGGAGGCAGTTGCTGTGCCAACTCGTAGAGGGCTAATCCCATTTCGATGGTGACGTTGTGCGGCATCGCCAGTTCTAAATTTTTCAAATATTTCTCATCGACACCGGCAGCAGTTTTCTTTATTCGTTCAAGAGACATCCTGGCGGCAGCAAAACCAGGCATAACATGTTCTGCGAGAATTTTGATGCCACGTCCAACTAAGCGATCCGCCACTTGAGTGATGCTGCCTTTCGACAAAGAATCTTTTCTGATCTCTTCTTTGAACTTTGCCAATTCCAACTGTGCTTTTGCATGCGCTTGCTCGGGAAAGGTTCGGCAGTACAGAACTGACGGCATACGAGACAGCACTTTGGGAGCGGCTTTCAACGCAACGAAGTTGGGCCACATTTGATGGTCCGAATAGAAACCAGGTTCTACCTCGTCCAGTGCTTGAGCAGAAAGCGGGTCCATGATGGTTAATAAACTGTGGACCGTTTCTCTTCCAAAAATATGCATCAAATGTGAAAGAATCGCATAGAGTCTACCATCCGTAGCACATACGATGCAGTGGTCGAGATCCGGTTTTACAAACTCGATTCCTACTACCTCCTTTGGCCACTCAGTTAAAAGGTGACGTAAAACAGACGTGCCCATAACGGACATCGGCTTCTCTAGCGCTTGCACGGCGAGAGTCACATCCCAATATAGTTTCCGATGGCTGCCCGGAGCAGTGGTTACTGCTGGTGGCAATGGAACGAAAGATGTCACAGGTCGAGCTTGTAGTATGTACTCTTGGTCGCCATGTAGCGCCCATTCGACGTCGACCGGTTTTTGAAATACTTCTTCTAACGTTTTGATATGCCTGGTCAAAGAGAGAACATGACCATCTGAAATTGCAAACTCTTTCGCCACCGCGTCGTCTTGAACTGACGTCGTTCCGCCATCGTGATTGAGCATGATGCGCTCTTCTTTGGCTCCGAGAACTCGCTCTTTCACCCTCATCGTCACTTTATCGACAACAATCGTGTCAGGAGTGCAAACGCCTGATACCACAGATTCACCCAGTCCGAAGTTGGCGTTGAAAACGGCCTCGTCATAGTCGTTGTTTAAAGGATTGATTGAGAAGGCGACACCGGAGGCGGTGCTATCAATTTGTTGTTGAACAATAACCGCGATGCGCGGATCATGAATGTCGAAGCCATGTTGGCCTTTGTAAGCAAGCACGCGGTAGTCTAGACTCGAGGAGAATGCTGTCCGAACTGCCTCTAGAATGCCATCTCTTTTAACGCCGAGGACTGTTTCGTAACCACCGGCGAACGATGAGCCTTCCAGATCTTCTGCAGGGGACGATGAACGGACCGCAAATAGTGAATTAGAGTCAAACGCTTCAAGTGACTTTTCAACAGCCTCAGCTTGCTCTTTCGAGAAATCGAAATGCCGGCACTTCTCCTTTAGAGCGTCGCATCTGGTCTTTAGATCTTTGATGTCCGACGAAGTGAAGTCTTTCCATTCATCGGTCAGTTTGAGAGAATCCAGCCACTCCTGGAAGAAATCCACCGTCAGCACGAATCCAGGAGGAACCGGCAAGCCCAACTGCGTCATTCTAATCAATGACTGACCCTTGCCGCCGACTTTACCGAGCTGCGCGGTCAACGCGCCAGGAAATGGAACGATCATAAGAGAAGCCCCAGAAGGTCTGTATTGGGACAGTTTATCACGCCTCAATATTTGACTGGGCTAAGTGTTCCCAAGTACAAAGCAGCGCTTTTTTTGAGTTGGTAAACCGCAAATTTTTGTTCGAATCTCTGCTTGGCTCGATCGGTTTAGGTTGATACCAAATACGATGCGCACCTTATGTGGTATCGCCGACTTTAAGGATCTGATAAAGGATCAGATCGTAGACAGTTCCACTTTACTACGTTAAAGTTCGCATAGAAAGGGGCTTTAGATGAAACGAAAACGCTTTCTCACATTCGGATCCGTTCTGTTGTCGCTGCTTTTTAGCACGCTCAATTTCAGCGATATCGACTTCTTGTACGGTCCGGGATATGGTGCGAAAGTCGTTTCAATCGCTGATGGTGACACGATTACGGTAGTGCGTCGCAAGCGCAAGGTCAAGGTTCGTTTATACGGAATCGACTGCCCGGAAAAACTGCAAGAATATGGCACTCAGGCCCGAGCAAAAACTGTGACCTTGACGAAAGGGCAGCTGGTCAGCATTATTCCTGTGCATCAGGACCGTTACGGCAGAACCGTCGCGTATGTTTTGCTGCAAGACGGGACTAATTTGAACTATACGCTTGTGTCTGAAGGATACGCCTGGTGGTTTAGAGCCTATGCCAAAAAGGATGCTCAATTTGCCTGCCGCGAGATACTGGCGCGCGTGCGCAGAAAGGGCTTATGGTCTAGCGATGACGCTATTGCGCCGTGGCTGTTCCGCAAAGGCTTATCGATCAGTAAAAGTGCAGACGATGACGAAGATGATGTTGTCTACTAACTCTAGTCGAGTTATTTGCGGCGCCTGTACTCGGCTTTTGGAAGGATGGCGATTCCGCCTCGCGGAGTAAACTTTCCAACCACAAGGAGATATTCCGGATCGAGCAGATTGATCAAGTCATTGGCAATCTGATTGATGCATGCCTCGTGAAAGCCGCCGTGTTGGCGGAATTGACCGAAATAGAGTTTCAGCGATTTGCTTTCCACCAGATGTTCTCGTGGAATATATTCAATTTCAATGGTGGCAAAATCTGGTTGCCCGGTAATCGGACAAAGGCTCGTAAACTCGGATGCGCTGATGGCGACCGTTCCCGTCACTCCATTGGGGTTTGATGCTTTTCCAAAAAATGGATTTGGCACCGCCTCCAGTGTGGCCGGGTCCGGGTTATCGTAGCGGATTTCGCTCTTATTTCCGAGATGTTTCAGTTCGTGCATCGAAATTATCCTGTCTGGGTCTGTTTATCGAACGCCTAAAATCTTGTGCAATTGTAGAGTGAGAGTGTGTCCATACTTCTGTGCGATGTCGGAGCAGAATTTCGTGTTGACTCGGTTCTTCTGTTCGTCCTGTTCATCAAGTGGCATGACGTAGACCGGAACATCACGATCAGGTTTTGCAATTTGTCCACCTTCACCGGGGACCTGTGTCGACCCAACTGGCAAGCCGTCAGCCGGATCGAAGTTATCCGCGGACAGCAGATATTTGTAGGCTGTGGCGCGCTTTCTGATTTGCTCGTTGAGCTTCGCCGTCTTTGGACTGACGACAATGTGCAAGCGATCGCTCTGGGGAAGTTCTATCCACAGCGTTCCGTTTGTCTCGATTTGAACGTCCAAACCGGAGTCCAAAAGCTGCTCGACCAGCGGGGCTATATTCTGTCGGAATGGTTCGCCTCCGGTGATTACTGCCAGCTTTGTGGTATCGCCCGCGAGGGCGTTCACAGTTCCGACCACTTCATCAGTTTGTGGTTTCCAATCTGAAGATTCGAAATCAGTGTCGCAAAAGAAGCATCGTAAGTTGCAGCCGGCGAGCCTTACGAAGACCGCCGGCTTTCCGGCAAACGGTCCTTCGCCTTGCAAGGAATGGAAAATTTCCTGGACCCAGAGAGTTTTTCCGTCGCTAATTTCTTGTTGTCGAACTGGATTGTTACCGAGCATATGACGACGCTCCGGATGACAAAGTCCTGATTACAAGCGGGTCTGAGATACCGGCCTGGGCAAAACCTTTGGCTCGCAAAATGCAGGCATTGCATTCCTGACATGGAGGCACTGCGCCGTTGTAACAGGTAGTGCTCAAGGAGAGAGCTTCCATGCAGCCTGGCATAGACAACGCCAGTTCAACAGTTTCTTTCTTATTCAAGTGCATCAGTGGTGCGGCAATTTTGATTTGTCGATCCAACCCATTGCAGATCGCTGTTTCCATGCTGTTGATGAAGTTTTCGCGGCAATCCGGATAGCCGGCAAAATCTTCTTGAGATACGCCGATCACAATCGTGTCGCAGTTGTGGACGTACGCGCGGCTTGCCGCCAGAGAGAGAAACAAGATGTTGCGGCCGGGAACGAAAGTGCTCGGTAATTGATTTCCAGCGGTAGAGTCGCCGCCTGCCGGTATTTTTTGATCGACGTCCGTCAGAGAGCTGAGCTTTGCAAAAACGCTGCCAAGCTCGACCAGATCTTGTTTGATCCCGACCAGCTCTGCGATTTGACGAGCGCTCTCCAGTTCAATTGCGTGGCGCTGACCGTACGAGAAGGTTATGGCTCGGACGTCCTGGAATTCTCGCTTTGCCCAAAACAAACAAGTGGTGCTGTCCTGTCCGCCGGACAGAACCACCAGGGCTTTGCTGTTTTTACTGGTGCTCATTGGCGACTCGTTAGAGGTGGCGCCGTTAGTCACGGGCGACCGAATGCAGAAGGGGCGAAGAACCGACCAGTATAACCTTTTAGGGCTAACCAGATGAGCTTTTCAGGATTTTCGGTTTAAATGAGTTAACGGTTTGTGTCTGTTGTAAAGAGTCTAGTCTTCCAGTGCAGCTACATTTTCTGAATTTATTTCGCGCCAGACGCCGTCTCGACCGCGAATTTCATGCGGAAGAAATCGGGATTTGTATTTCATGGACCGACAGTCCTTGACGTAATAGCCCAGGTAAACATAAGGCAGATTAAGCTGCCGAGCCCGTTCGACGATTGCAAGAATCATCCAGGTTCCTAAAGAACGTTTGGGCTGCTTGGGAGAATAGAAGGAATACACAGCCGAGAAGCCATCAGGGAGTGGGTCGACATAGGCCATTCCGATGAGCTCTTCGCCGAGATAGTGACACCATTCTTCGATCGCAAATGGATTATCTGAAAGCGATGTGAGGTGCGATATCGAATTTCGTATATCAGGGCTTGGCCAGCCAACCTCTACGGAATGATGAACGTGATGTTGCATGTAGAGGTCGAGGGCTTCTCTACTCAGATGAGCGTGCCCGATTCTGATCTCTACGTCTTGATTGGCTTTCCATGAACGTTTTTGGCTGCGGTTAGGCTGAAACTTATCAACTACAATTCGAATTGGTTGACATTCGACGCAAGATCCACATGCCGGGCGGAAGAGCGCGTGCCCATATTTGCGCCAGCCGGCGCGAAGTTTTTCCGTATATTCCGATGGAGTCAGTTCACTGACATACTCGTACTCGAGTCGCCACTGCCGATCAGGCAAATAACCACATTGATCAGGTGATGATAAAAACTTACCGACGACTTTCATTTTGACAGAGCTTCTCGACCGCTAATTAAAGAGTATGAGCTTTTTGGGTATTTCGCAACTCTCGATTGATTTGCCCGAATGTCAACTTTCATCGTCGCGGCTTTTTTCATCGCTAGCGGTGTGAACTTTGATTGCCTGTCTTTGGAGTTCCGACACTTCTAGCTTCGAAACATTTGGGCATCTCTGAACATTGATGGTCAGTTCTTGATCTCGGTTACGGCGATTAACCAGTGTATTTAAATCTCGATCCGTCACATTCGTGTCTTTCAAGCTAACTTTGACCAAATTCAACTTGCCCAGTTCGTCCATAGCTTTGTTGCCAATCTTCAAGCATCTGTCGAGCGATACTTCACTCAGTGATTTTATTTTCGAAATTCCAGAGAGGGTTTCAAATTCTGTTCCAGTAAGCGTGAGTGTTTTAAGGTCGGGCAATTCAGCGAAACATGCATCTGTCAGCATCGAGCAACCGGTGACATTAAGGTGGTGTAACTCGGGGCATGCAGTCTTCAGATACTTTATTGTTTCATTTGTAATCGGGTTATAGCCGATGTCTAATGTTCTCATCTTTCTCAAATTGAGCGAACGAATGTCGGTATCATTCAGCTTGAGCCGGGAGAGTTTGATGTTTACCAACTTCGCTGGGCTGTGCGACAAAAACTCTCTCAATTTTGTTTTTGTCACTCCAGTCTGACCGATGTAAACTCGCTGAAGCGTTTTATGATCGCTAAGAAATCCTAGACCAGAACCCGTTATACTCCGATTATCATCAAGACAAAGAGCGTCTAGTTTTGCGCATTTTGCGAGAATCTGAATCGAATTGTCATCTAGACCACTATTCGAAATGTATAGAGTGTTCAGATACGGAAGTTGCTCGAGACTGCTAAGCATGTCCTCCGAGAGTCCCTTTACTCCTGCGAGTTTTAAAGATTGAAGGTCCTTTAGACTTACGATTGCGTCAAACAATTTTTTCGTGATTGTGCGATCGTTGACAAAGATCTTAGTAATGTGAGAGCTATTCAAATCTGAAATCAGCTCGTCATCACTGTATTTCGCATTGATTCTCAGAATGTTGTTTCTATCGATAATCACATCTTTGACTTGGTCAGCGATACTGTCGTTGATTATACTTATCTTCGCTTTGTCGACTGATTTGCTCGATTGCTCCGGCTGTTCGCTATGTCGTTGATCGGCTCTCTGGCTGCTCGAACGATCGGGATGAGAAAGTAAATGTGGCACCAGTACAGTTAGTCCTAGTGTTGCGATCACAATAACTGCAAAATAGTTTGTTGTTATTAATTTTGTCTTTTGAGGTCTGCTATCGATTTTTATAAGTGACTTTGTGTGGAAAATATTGCCGTAATTGAAACTACCAGTTGTCGGTTTTGATGACCTGGAAACCGTGATTGTCTCTGGTTTTGACAGCTTGTTTAATTCGTCGGCAAGGGCTGATTGCAGTTCAGCGCTCGTTTGAAAACGGTCTTCCGGATTTTTCTCGAGAGCTTTTGAGACAATTTGTTCCAGTCCGGAAGAAATGTCTTGATTCTGCAGTGGTGGTGCTTTGTCGCGTGTATGCATTATCAAAGTAGCGTTGATGCTGTCGCCCTCGAATGGCGGATGACCGGTAAGGCATTCGAATAGAACGCAACCGATGCTGTAAATATCCGATCGTGCATCCGCTGCTTGACCGGAGATCACTTCCGGGCTCAAATAATAAGGCGTTCCCAGAGTGACACCAGGGGCAGTGAGCGATAAATCTTTGTCTGACAATCGAGCCAGACCGAAATCCACTATTTTGACCTGCTCTTCGCCGTTGGTATTTTGAATAATAATGTTGCTGGGTTTGATATCTCGATGTACCACGTCTTTCGAGTTTGCATGTGCAAGTGCAGCGCAAAGCTGAATAAATAGTCGACATACCCGCTCGGGATCGAGGCGCTCTTGCTTCAAGAGAGACTGCAGATCTATGCCGTCGAGATGTTCCATCACGAGATACGGTCGTGAGTTTTTGTGCACCCCGAAATCTAAAACGCTAACAACATTAGGATGCTTCAACCGACTCGCGGCTTGGGCTTCTCTTTGAAATCGGGCGACGTTAACCTCTGAAAATCCTTCGTGCAAAACTTTTATTGCAACATCACGCTGCAACGTCGAATCTAATGCATGAAAAACCGAGCCGGTGGCTCCTGTCCCCAGGCGCTTTATGATCCGGTAGCGGTCCGGGAGGTCACTATGTTCGCTGTCATTTCCGGTCATTCCGCCAGTTTACTTGGTGCCACTCCTGGTGGCAAGGTTGACACCTCGATTCATTCAACACTTGCGACGCCGTCAGGCAACCGGATTCTCTGCGCATATCCATGTATTATGGACTTTCAGCCAGTTCCCGATGGAGTTCGGGAACAGTGAGCCAACCACGATCCCGGTTGTTGCCCCATTGGTTGTCAGAATAGACTTGCACCACATCGACAGCTCGTCCATATGCATCTCTGCCCTGCGTTGTCCTCACATCGTGAATCGTCTGCCAATGGTAGGCACGCCAGACCATGGCGGGCAGTCGTCCATCAGCCTTCAGCTGTAGCGCCAGTTTATCCGTAAGCGGTTGTTGAATATTTCCTTCTGATGGAACGCTCTGATTTATAGTGGTGATCGGCTTGCCAGTCAGGCGTTTAGTAAAGTCTTCGACGTGTAGGAAATTTAGAGCGTCAACTGGCGTGGGGTATTGTCGCTGACCAAGGCGGTGGCTCTCCAGCGCGTCGGCAATGTTGAGATTCTGTATGATCTGGCTTGCATAGTTTCTTTTCCCTTCATTAGATTTCAGTGGATGCCATCCGATTTCTTTGTACACGTCCCAGTGTCTAGATTCGGAATCTGGCTTCCAGCCGCGCTGCCAGGTCATTGTTCTGTTACCTAATGCACCTTGTCGGACATCATTGTGTGGCAGCTTCAAAATGCGACCATCCGGTGCAGTGTACTCCCCTTTTGCTGCTACCTGGCTGAGGACATCCATGTATACGTCCGGGTTTCGAACTACGATATACTTTTCTGCACAAGTGTTTCCGCAGGTACCATGGTCTCCCTGATCGATTCCGGTCGGGTCGGAAATGTTTCTAAGAGCTTCGAGAACCAGTTTATGCCGATCCTCATAGGGCATGACGCCATCATTTTTCAACGTGTCGAATGCCGATTGATATACACGAGCAATCTGTTCTTCGCTTGGTGCAGTCAATCCGTCTTTTCGATCGTCCGCGCATCTCTTTTCCAAACTATCTAGAATCTCGCGTACTTTTCTTTCGCGCTTGGATTCGAGTAGTCCGTCAATTCCTTCAAACAGCGCTTGCTCCAACTTACGACGCGATTCGAGCGGACCTGGTAGGTTTTCTTCCGGCTTGTGCTCAGGCAAGATTGTAATTTCAAACGGGTTATCTTCGCGTGGTCTTACAGGTGGTGGTTCTGGGTTTATTTTTTCTTGCGGCGGTTGAATGGGTTGCACCGGCTGTGGTTGCACTTCTACCGGCGTTTTTGGAGTCAACCTATCGAAATCCTTACCACGATACTCCGCCGGAATTTCATACCATTGTGCTGTCAACAAATGATCCAACTGCTGAATCTTATGGAGTTCCTTCAATGAAACCCAGCCTTGATCGTTGGTGCCGCCTCGTTGATTGTCGAGAAGTACTTGGAATTGACCGCCACGAACACGGACATCTTGAATGGTCTGCACATGTAGTCCGGACACCACTCCTTGTCGATCGCGGACGTGAATTGTGTGTACTCCGGCAGGGAAGTTGCCCTCCTCTTTGAGCTTAATCAATTCTGCGGCTGTGGGTGCGTCTCCGACTGGGAAGTAAGGCATCTGTTTCCCATTGATTTCTTCGCATGCCGTTTGAATTTGAGGCAAAGACATGTCGGACTTGCCCTCTATATGCGGTTTGCCCCAGGCGGGATAATTTGCATTAGGTTGAAGGAATGGAACAACACTATTGATACCAGTCTCTTGAAATATTTTGCTGCTCCAGTTTCTCCAGCGATTATTTCCGAGATTCTCTGTTGTGAATCGATTTTGTTCTTCATCTTTTTGAATCGAACCCGGCGGTAGCGTGATTTCTTTACCGCTCGTCGTGGTGAACTTACCGGTCAGCGACACCTCTTTCATCAAACGTGCATAATTTTCGGGATACCGACTTGCCGTGAATTCTTCTGATGTGGTGACATTGCACAGGTTCAAACCTTGATCGATTTTTCTTGGATTGGCAAGATTGAACATCGTGGTGTGGACTAGCTCTGCACGCTCCCGATCTGACATCCCACCTGCTTGTGCTGGACCTTTTAACATCTCGCTCAGAGTCGAATAAGTTTTTGTGATTTGTTCGTGGGATGGTGACTGCAAACCTGCAGCTCTTGCCTCCTCACACCTTTGTTGAAAACGATCCATGAACTCATTCAATCTAGTGACGTTCATTCCTTTTTCTCTGGCAATCTCAGACAGTCCCTCTCTTGCGGTCTTTGGCTCTTCAGTCGGTGTGGGCTTTTCGGTAGTGTCTTTTGCATCTCTTTTGTCGGACCTTTCTGGAACAGGCCTAGGACGTTGATCTTTCTCCGTCGGAACGAAATTGGTGCCGTCAATTTTCATTGCTGTCCAGGAGCCGGTTTGATCGTCATTGCTTGCGTCGGTTTGAATCCAGGTGTCCGCGCCGGTCTCGATGAAATTACGCCATGTGTTGCTGCTGGCCTCTTTGCTGGTAACTTTGTTAGGTTGTGTTTCACTTTCTGCGTATCCGAATATGCGAATTTTTCCGTTTGGATAAGTAATTTGATTGATGCGACCGTGTTCATCAAATGTTGTGTTATCGGCCGAGAAGCCTGAGAACTCGATGCCTTTTCCACTGATCACATGGACCGTTCCGTCCGCGGTTTTGAATTTAGTATTGCCGTTGCTCAAGAGCTCCATAGACTCGCGCTGCGCACCAGTGTCGGAAATCCATCTGCCTGAGCCCTCCTTAGTCCAGTTTACTTCCTTACCGTCTTTATCTTTTTCGGTAATTTGATGACTGCCATCTTGTCCCACTGTTAGACGAGTAGTACTACCATCGGTGCGCTCGATTTGACGGACTTCGCCATTCTCGTTTTGCGCGATTGACGCGCCGAGGACCGTTGTCTTTTCTTTTAGAATTTCTGAAATCGGATCGGCTTTCTCAGCGGGTTTGTCGCTCTTCTCTGCGTCATTGACGATCGTCAACGATGGAATACCTAAACCCTCAGCGGCTTCCTGCAGAAGTGTGCTGTCCGCAATCGTCAGGTTTGCCAAAAAATTGTTGGTCGATTCGTCCGCATATTGTGAGGGACGGACGTCCTGCGCGGTGGGCGCAAAATTTATATCACGGAGAAGTGAAGTATCGTCATTGTCTTCTCGAGTGTCTACAGGTCCTGGGGTACGGTCTTTCGTTTGAATAGAATCAGCCATCGCTTGTAATACCAGGTAAGGGTACGGGATTATATTGCCGGCGACCTATTATGTTTTCTCACTTGTGAGAAAGTTGTGAGAATGCCACGCGTTCGTTAAGCCGGTAGTGGTCGGCTTTCACGAGAGCGCACAGTCTAATTGTGTGGATCGAACGAAAATGAAACTAAAAATCGCAGTTGGAGGAGGCAACACCCTCTGTGCGATTCTTCAACTTGTCCTTACTGGACTCGTCTCCGTTTACAAACGCGTTGAAGAAATCCAATGTCGTTTCACTAATTGTCTTCCTCGGAACATCAGCGTTCAAATACTCGTTGACAGTTTTGTGTTCACCTTTTACGCCTCCTGAGAAGCTGAGGTGGTCGGCGTCTTTGATGGAGATCAGCATCTTAGGCGATTTGGCTTTGTCGAAGAGAAACGCTTTGTCGTCCTTTCGTCCTTTGGCGGGCTCTTGATCCCCATACTCGAACAGGAGGGGCACATTGACTGAGTCCAGGTCATTAATGGAAGCCACGGAATACACGTGTTCGTTGACGGGACCTGAAAGCGCGGCCACCGCTTTCACCCTCTTGTCGTGGAGGTCGGGCGATGCACCCCCGAGCAGTACGCTAGTCCATGCTCCAAAGGAGTGACCGAACAGTCCTATTCTTGATTCATCGATATGATCGAAGAGAAAGTTCTTGGAGTCTTTGTTCAGTGCAAAGACTTTCTCCATGGTCTGTTTTAACTGAGCCGGTCGATAGGCGTAAAGGGTGCGACCTTCTTTCGATGCTTTGTTTAACCCGAGCTCTCGAAGGAAGCTGATGTACTGATCTGTTCTCATCCAGAGATAATTATCAAAGGGCACAGGTTGGTCGATTCTGGCGACGTAGACGGTGTCCAGGAAATCAGGTGCCACCACGATGTAGCCGTTCTTTGCCAGCAACTCGCAAATGAAAAATGAGCTGGTACCAGAACCGGTGGCACCATGGGAGTAAAAGATTATCGGGTGCTTTCCGATTGCACACGTCCCGTCTTCAACTAACTCAGTCTCGATTTTGTTCGAGCCGATTGGATACGCCGACGCACTGGGCTTTTGCGAACTTGGATACCAGACGGCGATTTTAAATGGCACTGACTGCTCGCGAAACGTGAATTGATCGGATAACACCGAGTAGCCGATTGAAAAGGTTGTACGGTCGGGGGTGGTTGTGACCGCTGAAGACCCGCTTCTAGTCAGCTCCTTGCTGCTGACTTGCAAGGTTGATTGGTTGAGGGAAACGACCAAGAGTGCGATCAACACTGGCAGTCCCATTATCGACCTGACTGGATTAACTCTTGGTTTCAGCATTATTTCATTCTCTTGTTGGTCGTTGAATCGTGCAGCCTGTCAGCGCTTCGCTCGATGGCATCCCGGAAGTTTTATTCGAAAAATTCTTGGAAAATCACCCTAAAATTCGCTAACTAATCCGTTGTTTTTTTACACACAGGGAAAGTGTTTTTTGTAATCGGAGCATTGTTATGGTTGCTATCAAATTTAACGGCGTTCGGAAATCACCTGGACGACCGACCCTCGTACATGGAGTCGAGGGTCGACGACACGTCAATAATAAAATACTGAGAGCTTTGGAAGCTAGTCATAAAAATAATAGTGGCTACAACTCGTACTCAACATATAAGGCAGCACCGGATGGAATGAACTGGGATGATGAAGTTAAGAAACTTGGCATGGAAAACAACGGTGCCACTCAGATCAAGGAGGACGCTGCCGGTTTCCAATGGTATCCGACTGGGGAGGCGACGGAGTTAGAAACTCAAGTTCAAGAAGTTCAAGACGTTCAAGAAGTTCAAGAAGTTCAAGACGTCCAAGACGTCCAAGAACTCCAAGAGCCCTCTGAACCTTTCTGTGAAAACGACCTATTGCAGAACGAATGCGATTATTCCCAAACGGTTGAGCAAACCAATCCGCAATACGGCATTGATGATGAGGGGGGAAACGAGGCGACATCAGAAATTCCAATGATTAGCAGCTCTCATTCGCTTGAGGAGGGATTTGAAATTGGACCGGCACTGAGAGCATGTATAGAGGAAACAAATTCATATCCAGTTCTGACTGAGCACCAGATGCAGTGCATAACGACAGAACCACTTCAAGAGACTTCGCCGGTGAGTGAAAGCGATGAGTATTACGATTACCCCGAAGATGGCTTTCTCTGCGGGTCTCCACAAAGTTTAGATTGGTTGGAGGAGTTTGAACAAAACGAATCGCGAGTGCAGAAGAACCGAACTACGATTCTACGAGTACCATCGGTGGGGATAGTGAGTTCTTGCCGAGGAACTGTTGAGCTGCTTGTCCACGCTGATGGGCGAACGTTTAAGCCAATCTACAATAAGTGTGGAATTCTCATTGCCGTTCACTGTTCCGACGGCTACACGCTTGTCAAAAACCGCTTCAAAGCAAATGAATGGAGCCTGGTTGATCCTGCCGGAGAGGCGATCAATGACGATGTAATAATTGCCGTTGCGTTCGACAAACAGGGAAATCTGTCATTTCGATGCGAGAGTGGTCGGCTCGTGACCTTATGCACTGATGGACAGATTGTCACGTTCACATGAGATTGCAAAACGCACTTAGCGTCGGTCTGCTCTATTGGCTGTTGCTGCCGTAATTCGGGCGAGTTCCGATTTTTCGCTAGCAAATCCGTAGTTCTTAATTACCGATGAATACCAGTGCCCGCTTTTCTTGATGATGCGCTCCTGCGTTTTGTAATCGACGTGAATAATTCCGAAGCGTTTTGAATAGCCAAATGCCCATTCGAAATTATCGAGCAACGACCAAACAAAATATCCGGCTAAGTTGACGCCTTGCTCCATCGCAATGCGCGCTTGCAGAAGGTGATCGCGGAGATAATCGAGGCGATTGAGATCCTCCACTGTTCCATCAGCTTTCACTTCATCCTTGAACGCAGCACCATTCTCTGTGATGTAGATTGGTGGCAAATTGTACTCTTGCGAAATATCAATCAACATTTTGCAGAATGCTTCCGGTGCGATTTCCCAACCCATATCGGTGTATTGAGAACCTGGAATTCGCTCGACTGGACCATTTTTCGAACAGACGGTTCTGGTGTAGTAGTTGATTCCGAGGAAATCGAGATTCTGTGAAATTAAAGACATGTCGCGTGGTTTCACGACCGGTGCGTTCTCGCCGTAATCTGTCCAGATGTCCGGTGGGTAATACGCTTTGAACAGTGGATCTAGATACCATCGCGCTTCTTTTGACCAGAGTTTCAACGCTGCCTCGACATCCTCTGGGGCATCCGACGCCGGAGCCGTAGGGCGCATGTCCAGTGCGATGCCCACTCGTGCGCTAGGATTGTCCGCGCGCAGCGCTTGTGTGGCTTTGCCGTGTGCGACTAGCAGATGATGAGCTACCTGGAGAGCTATCTTTTCCGATTTAATTCCAGGAGCCATTACGCCGTCGCGATGACCTAAGTTTGCCACCACCCATGGTTCGTTAATTGTGATCCAGTTTTTCACTCGGTCGCCCAGGTGTTTCGAGAGCACTGCTGAGTAATCGCAGAAATAAGAGCTTACCTCGCGATTAGCCCAACCGCCCATGTCTTGTAGCTTCTGCGGCAGGTCCCAATGATAGAGGGTTGCGAATGGTTGGATTTGTGCGGCCAACAGTTTGTCAACCAGGCGATTGTAAAAATCGAGGCCCGCCAAATTGACCAATCCTTTCCCGTCTGGAAAAATCCTCGGCCATGAAATTGAAAATCGATAGGCTTTGATGCCGAGCTCGCGCATGAGCGCAATATCTTTGTCCAGGCGGTGGTAGTGATCGCAAGCTACGTCACCGGTGTCAGAGTTCAGTATCATGCCCTTCGTATGGGAATAGCGATCCCATATCGATTCGCCTTTTCCATCTTCATTCCACGCACCCTCGATCTGATACGCTGCCGTGGCAGAGCCCCAGAGGAAATTTCGGGGGAACGTTACGCAATATTCCGCGGTCGGAAAGCTCACGTCTTTGTCGGCCATGGACTGAATCCTCGACTTCTGATGGATGGTATCACGCCTGGTGCCGAACTAGGGCGAAGTTCGTCCTGAGTGAGATTCTATATCCCAGCTCTGCGAACCGAACAGTGGAGCGTCGGCATCGGAAGCAGTCAGGATACCCAATTGGAAGCGATTCGTCATTAAATCGATGCCCCTGATGCAGGAGCTTTGATATTAGAAACCTGGAGCCTGATAAGCGGGTCCAGGCGAGATACAACCATTAAGAGTCGCTACCTTGGCTTCGATGCTTCTCAAATACAAATCATTGACAAGTTCGACAAGGTAACCGAAATCTTCAGATGCGTCCTCATCCCAGAGTCTGTCCTCGAGTACCTCGAGGAGTTGATGATAAGAAGCTGTTTCAGGGATATACATTTTTTTGTTCACATTCTAGAGACCATTCCCGGTCTATTTGTTGTAACTGCTTGCTGGGATCTTTTAGGAGGGAAAATCTTTTTTGCTACCACCGGCAGTGCAAGATGCGCACCATGGACGAAACCACTGTGAGAACCCTTGCAACCACCCTCCAAATTACCCGAAACTCGAACTGTTCACAGGCTAAGAGATGGGACTGGCTGGATAATGTTTCAGCGTCGGTGCTCAATGCGAAGCAGTTGTAACAATTGATTTGGATGAGATTGGAGTTTCTCCACAACTATATATGGTGGCAATGCAGAGAGCACGCAATCAAAACGACTAGCCCCAGTGGCGCTAGTCGTTTGAACTGTACGAGTCGATTGAGCTGCTTTTCTTTAACCCTTCGAATGTAGGCTCTAAAGGTTGAGTACAGTGTTCTCTCAATATAGAACTTGGTGTTGAAACCGAATAGACAGCTTACTGAACACCGTTGTGCAATTGAACAACGGAATGGGTTGTCATTAGAAGGCTGATTTGTGAGTCATCTTCCGCTAAGTCGATACTTGAAAAGTACTTCCAGTAGATTTCAGTCACTTCAATCTCATCTATCGGCTTACTGGTGCGGCGTAGTATGATCCAATCGAAAGATGCCGCTGCGACCACCAGTCGCTACGCCGTTCCAGACTAGAAAACCTGGGAGAAACCATGAAAGTTATATTCGCCGTAGACGATTCGGCTCACAGCGCTTACGCACTGGAGACGGTCAGCGCAAGACCCTGGCCGACGGGCACACAATTTCGTCTCCTCAGCGTTTTTGAACTTGGCCGCCATGAGTCGGACGATGTTCATGAAAAAATTGTCGATGCAATTAAACAGTCGCTCGAGCCCAAAGTTAAGCTCGTAAGTACGCTGCATCCTGGCAGTCAAGTTGACACAAGAATTATGCAGGGACGCGCTAGAGACGCCATTCTGCAAGAAGCCGACGACTGGGAAGCAGATTTTATTGTCCTGGGCTCGCACGGACGCACGGGAATTCAAAAGTTTCTGCTGGGCAGCGTCGCTGAAGCACTGCTCGGCCACGCCAGTTGTCCGGTCGAGGTTGTACGGTTAAAAAAACAGAGTAAATAATTCGGCTGGATTCGAAAAAGCAAAGGATGAAAGACTAATGAAGGTTGTAGTTCCAATTCAAGATTCCAAGTGTGTGGATGTCCTGGGCGCATTCATCCGCACCTATCCGTGGCCGGCGAATATGGAATTCAAGGTCACACATGTTGTTCAGCCCGTATTAGTCAACAGTTTCATGAGCCTGCTTCCTGCTCCACTCTCCGCTTCAATAATCGAAGAACGGACGAGAGAGGGTGAGGCGATTGTTAAAAGGTTGGCTGAGACAATCAAAGAGGTTTTGCCCTCGGCTCAGGTTACTGAACAATTGATCGAAGGCGATGCGCGATCTGAAATTGTCGACTTGCTTGAATCGTGGGATGCCGATCTGGTTTTGCTGGGCTCACACGGTAAGACTGGTCCGATGGGCAGTATCTCGAGAGCCGTGGTTTCGCACAGTCCTTGTTCTGCGATGGTGATTCCGATCGAACATCGCGAGCGCAAGAAGACTAAGGATAAGCTTCACATCATCGTTTAATTTCATTTTTTAGAACCGGTTTCG
Organism: Obscuribacteraceae bacterium (SeqCode); assembly: GCA_044225915.1. Taxonomy (GTDB): domain Bacteria; phylum Cyanobacteriota; class Vampirovibrionia; order Obscuribacterales; family Obscuribacteraceae; genus JADYXR01. The sequence continues at coordinate 76,062 of JBGAHZ010000012.1, read as the reverse complement.
AACTTGAAATCTCGGCGCGTTTTGACGCTATGTTGCGGCACTTCTGCCGGCTGGTAAGGTGACTCTAAATGTGGTGCCTTTGCCGGGCTCGCTTTCGACGTTGACAGACCCGGAATGTCTTTCTACTGCTGCTTTTACGATTGATAAACCGAGACCGGAACCACCGACGTCTCTTGAACGCGATTTATCAACGCGGTAGAAACGATCGAAGATGTTTCCGATACTATCTGCTGGAATTCCAATTCCGTTGTCGGAAACACTAATCACTACGTTTGAATCTTTTTGATCGACGGTCACAATCACTTTGCCATTTTTCTCGCAGTACTTGATTGCGTTGTCGACCAGGTTGTTAACGATTTCGAGAATGGACTCGTGATGTCCGTAGATGTTCGCCTCCACCTTATTGTCGAGGATGATCTCGATGTCTCGCTCTCTTGCTATTGGCATCAATTCCGATACCACCGCATCAGTCAATTGATGAATGGGAACGTTGGTTCTCATCATCTCGGCTTCCGGATCTTCGATGCGGGCAAGGACGATCAAATCCTTGGACAAATGGCGCAAACGTTCGCTCGCGCGCTCCATAATTTTGAGCACGTCTTCTGACATTTCGCCCAGTTTATCCGGGTCTTTGATAGTTTCAAGACAGGCTTCGATAGTGGCAACCGGCGTGTTCAACTCATGGCCGGCATCGGCGACGAATCTTCTGAGCATCAAGAGCGTTCGTTCAATCGGTTTAACAGCTTGACCTGAAAATAGATAAGCGCAAATTCCGACGCCGGCTGCGATGAATGGTGCCACCACCATTACCACCAGAAAAAATTGCTCGATTGCGTCGTCCTGCGGTTTTGTCGAAACTTGTAATTGAATGTAGCCATAACGTTTACCATCGTTTTCGATGTTTGAAAACATGGAGCGCAACGACTTTTCCTCATTACGAATTTTGAGGGTGCCATTGTGCAATTTCATCACGCCTTCGGGACCGTATTCTTCGATAGATTTTCCCGAGGTATCAAATAGCTGTACCGTCGCGAGGATCGGTTTACCTCTCGCCTCTTCAGACCAGTCATACAAACTGGGATGACCGTCCACAATTTTCACGGACGGTCTAACCTCGGCAATCAAATCTTCCAGCCCAACGTCCACCGAACGCATAAGGCTGATTTTGAAAACCATCATAGATGTAATGCTGTCTACCGAATACAGCAACATCACCATGCAAACGAACCAAAGCGCGAGCTTGATCCGAATGCTATCAACCATCGGCGCTCTGTAGCTTGTATCCGACTCCATAAACCGTAGCGATGATGGAAGGTTCCCCCGGCGTGTCAAGCTTCTTCCTCAACCTTGTGATGTGACCCCTAACGCTATCGTTATGGGCTGAAGTGTCCGACTCCCAAACGTTTTCAAGCAGTTCTTCCGGACTGAATACCCTCTGGGGATGCCGGACAAAGAACTCGAGCAGTCGGAACTCTTTGGGCAAGAGATGAACCTCTGCTCCGTTCTTCAATACTTTATGCTGATCGGAGTCGACTTGTATATCGCCGAGCTGAAAAATGTTGGAACCGGAGACGACGCCGCGGCGTAACAGTGCTTTGACGCGAAACTCGAGTTCCTTGAGGTGGAACGGTTTGGTCAGGTAGTCATCTGCCCCTGCCATAAATCCCATTTCCTTGTCCTGGAGGGAGGTTTTGGCGGTTAAAAACAATATCGGGGTTGCCCCCCGGGACTGACGGAATTCCCTGCAGACGTCGAAGCCGCTCATGCCGGGCAACATAACGTCGAGAATTATTACGTCGTACTTCGCGACTTTGAGTCGGTGGAGTGCAGTTGCTCCGTCATGTACTACCTCTACGAGGTGGTGCTCGCGGGCAAGCCAGTTATTGATTAGCGATGACAGATCGACTTCGTCTTCGACTAGCAGAACTTTTGCCATATGAAATGATTCCTCTGCGTTACCATTATAAGGTTATCAGAGGACACGAATTCCGTATCCATGCCGATCACAATTTCATCACACGAAGAGCGTAAAAACCGCTTTCTGAAGCACCGTCTGCGCTACCATCAGTCCGTTAATTCGTATGCATGAATTCGACGGCTTCGCTGTCCTTTGCGTCGTTTTCCTTGGACTTCACTACCTCGACGGAGCATGGAGACTTCCTCAATACTTCCTCGGCTACGCTGCCCAGCAAAAAGTGCGCTATGCCTTTTCTTCCGTGAGAACCCAAAATTATTAGATCGGCTTCCCATCGAGCGGCCGTGTCGCAAATAGTCTCCGCGACCAGACCCGATTCGACTGACACAAGCACTGGGTTTAACGGCAATGCTTCCGACAATTTCCGTGCGCCATTGCCGCTGATTTCAGCGCATTCGTCGAACATTCTGTCTTCAATGCTCCCCACCGGTGGTGGCACAGCACCTACGCCGTAGTCTGCTGGAATTGGCTCCACAACGGAGATTACCTTGAATTGGTCTTCCTTATTCCAGGGACGGTTAACGACATAATCGAGCGCTCTCATCGAACATTCTGAACCATCAATCGCCACTAAAATTCTCATATTTTTCACCTCGCGGTCGTGTCGCATGTTGTCTGATGAGGTCACCCGGACACGTCATGGACATCCCCTCTCGTAGCACATGGTGCAGAAAACGTGGACGTGTGGGCTTCACAAATCGTACCTTTACTTCTTAATAAGTAGACACTGCAAGAGTCTGGACGTATTCTTCTTATACGACCGTTCACCTGAGGTTATACAGCGTGGTAAACGATGACCTTTCGGTTTGACACCCTCAAATTTGCGTTTTTCGTCTTACTTTGTGTGCTGTTTCAGCAACAAAGCATGCCCGCTTGCTCGGCTCAGAATTCCAACGAGTCCTCAAACACACCAGTTCGACAACTGAAAATTCCGGTCGAACCGACTACACCACGTAAGCGGAGGGCGCCGCAGGTTCCGCAGTCAGTCAGCAACATCTTGCTGATCATGCCTTCAGACGAAGAGCTTCGCACAAATCCTAAGGTTAAGCCTGCTGAAACCTCTTCGGCATCCGTAAAAACGACTCAAGCCGCGACGAAGTCCGGCGTGACCAACTACGGTTCAAACGCCTCCAGGCTGGTCAAAGCGACAGCTACCGGGACTTCTAAAACCGAGCCCACGAAGACTGGAGATTCAGACGAAGGCGAGACCGAAGACCTGATCTCGACAATCCGTAGCATGGGTGGGCAAGTCGTCGATACCATCGGCAAAGGGGCGTTGACTGTATGGGTCGTGAAATTTGACACGACTGAGAGGTTTCTCAAAGCCGAGAAACAATTGACCAATGACGCTCGGGTAAAGAATCTCCAGCGCGATTACATTTACAAAACCAACATTGTCGATTCTTCATTAGCGGCGCTCGCCCCAACCGACCCGTTTTATTCATCCGAATGGTATTTCGATGCGCTCAATGTTTTGCCCGCCTGGAAGCTTAGTAAAGGTAGTTCCAACGTCATCGGCGTCGTCGACTCCGGGACAAACGGTCAAATCGAAGATTTAAAACAGAAGTGTTTGCCTGGTTACGACGCCATCACCGAATTAGACGGCCAAACTGATGTACAGGGACATGGCACCATGGTTGCTACCACGGCCGCTGCCACCGCCAACAATGGCACAGGAACTGCTGGTCCGGCAACGCTGTCAAAGATTTATCCGGTTAGAGTTGGCTATTCCACTGGTATCGTGTCGGTTTCCGCCATCGTCAAAGGCATCGAAAAGTGCGGAAACACAGGCGTGAAAATCATTAACATCAGTTCGAATGGTGACCCTCCATACACTTTCGCCAACAGGGTAGTAAATCGTGTTTTGCACCAGTATCTAAAGTGGTATCACGACGAGATGGGCGGTCTCGTTTTCAATTCAGCGGGTAACTCCGGCACGAGAGATATGACGGAACTCAAACGGTATCTGATCGTAGTTTCAGCGATTGACGAAAACTATGGGTTGGCATACTTCTCGACTTATGGCACGCCGGTCTGGTTTACAGCACCAGGAACGAACATTGTTTGTACTGAGAAAGACGACAACGTTGTTTCGGTCAGCGGGACATCATTTAGTTCTCCGTTATGCGCGTCGATAGCGGCTCTTGTCTGGGGCGCGAATCCAAGCCTTACCAACCTTGAAGTTGAGAAGATTTTGATCGACACATGCCAAAAAGCGGCTCATCGTCGGTGGACGCGCTTCTTTGGCTACGGTATGCCTGATGCCGGCGCTGCGATGCAGGCAGCGCTCGGAAAATGATTGGCTTTTTTGAGCGTTGGTTAATCCAATTGGTGTCGCTCATCCGTCCGCGACCTCATGGAACACGGCTGGACAGCAGCGATCTTATCGATATATCTGCTGGTCCATCGAAACGTAACAGCAACGTTCAAAATGAGAATAATGATAGGCAAGGAGCGAACTAACGAAAATCGGCTCAGCGTCTAGATTGTTGCGGTTTTTGCACGCTCATGCGGTGGGTAGTTCAGACGAATCTAATCATGGATTTGACCTGGGATCCGGCTGGAAAGGCTCACCTATCAAAGCTTTTCAGAATTATAAACGGAACTGATCTACTCTTGACGTCTGAGTCAATATCACGATTAAACTATTCGCTTGGCGTGTAGTGCTGGATGAATAAGCCATGTCTAAGTCGGCGGCCTCTTTGAGCGATTTCTTCAACGTCGAGAAAGGCGAGCGCCTTAAGACGTTTTCTCTGTTCTCCTGGTTGTTCCTGTTCATCTGCGTTTACTACGTGCTGAGACCAATTCGGCGCGGTATGGTACTCGACGGATTGGGCAATGAGTACATGCCCTTCGTCTACATGGGCACCGCACTGGTCACCGGCATCGTCGTCTGGATTTACTCGAAGTTCGCATATCTGCCGAGGAAACGACTGATCGGCACGATTTACGGAATATTCTTCGTCAATCTGTTGATGTGGTGGCAGGCATTCCAATTCGAATCGAAAATCACATCGGGACTGTTCTGGATCTGGCTCGATGTGTTTTCAATTATGGGCGTTACTCTTTTCTGGATGTACGCCAACGACATTTTTAACAGTTCGAGCGCCAAGAGATTGTTCGGAATCGTCGCAGCCGGAGGCGGTCTGGGAGCGGTTCTCGGCAGCACGATCACTGCGACCTTAGTCAGCACGTTGGGCGCGACAAACATGCTGTTGGTAGCAGCCGGTTTGATCGCAGCAACGCTGGGAATTTTTCTATTCATCGAGAGCACTGCCGAGAAGGATGCGCCTGTAAAACGAGTTCCGGCGCCAGCTATGGAAAAGGAAAAGGTCTCAGGAATCGGCAACGCGTTGAGCGTTCTCATGGGCAACAAGCTACTCATGTGGCTGACGATCGTTGTGTGTTTTGAACGCATCACTCCGGATCTCGTGCAATACATTTATCACGAAGTCCTGCACAGCATGGCTCATGGTGCTAATGCGATCGCCGCCCTGGATGCTAATCTCGAACGTTGGCGTGCCGTCTGCGAATTTGTAATTGAACTGTTTTTCGTCGGTATCGTTTTAAAGAAAGTCGGTTCTGCTCCATGTCTGGCTTCGTCAGGTGTTGCGATTGCCGGGTGTCTTTTGACCTTTGCTGTTTTCGCAAATCCATTGATCATCGTCGCCATCTTCCATGTTGATGAGGCGCTTCGCCACTCATGGTTCAAAGCCGCTAAGGAACTGACGTACACGGTCACGAGCCGCGATGTTCTTTATACGATCAAACCGGTAATCGAGATGTTCTGCTATCGATTCTCTCGTGGTTTTGCAGGTATCATGATTCTTCTGGTCAATTCCGTTCTTGGTTTCGGAACCAATGGAATCATCGCAATGGGCGTCATCTCAGCATCCATCTGGGTGATTGCCGGATTGAAACTCAACTCCGAATTTAAACGATTGGAACTGGAAGCGCTGTATAACAAAGATGGCGAAGACCCTTCCAAGAAATCTGCGAAAGAACTTCAACACGCGTAGGGGCGCTGGCTCCGAGGATTGGACGTGATGTCCTTCGGTTCCTTTAAGGGCTTTGTAAACGCGCCGTTATTTTCGAAACGATCGGGAGTAGCAGCCTGGGCGCTTGCAAAGCGCCCCTACAATTAAACTCATGAGTTGGGGTGATGACGTCCTGCGGTGATGACGTACCGCAGTGATGACGTCCTGCGGTGATGTTTATCGAAATGGTGTAAATCTGATTATTGTTTGCCACCAGCGTTGGTGGTGACGCGGAATGATGGTGGTTTGTAGTCGGGGCCGAGGTAGCTTTTCGGAATGGCTATATCATTGCCTTCGCGGAGGTACATGTACGCGGGCGACATGATTTCGACCTTGGCTTCGTTGAATGTGTCCTGGATGTTTTGGTGGAGGGTGGAATAGAGTCTTGGAATGTTGTTTGCCTGGTCTGTGTAGCAGTTTAGTTCGTAGCTAACCCAGTAGTCATCGAGCGATGTTTGTAAAACGAATGGTGCTGGTTCCTTAAGTATGCCCTCGGATCGTTCGGCGGCTTCAAGCAGGATTTTGTAGATCTTCTCGTAAGGTTCTTCGTAGCCGATTGTCACGCTCGTATGCAGAATCAGTTGTCCCTTGACGCCCATCGTGGAAAAGTTGATCACGTTAGAGTTTAGAATCAGGGCATTGGGAACCGAGACTACTTCGTTCTTGATGGTCTTCAGTTTTGTCACGAACAGCGACTTTTGAACGACATCGCCTGTGGTTTCTCCCACTGTAATTCGATCGCCCATTTTAAAAGCATTGGTGTAAGTTAAAACCGCTCCTGCCATGACATTACTAACGACACCACTGGAACCGAGACTGACGAGAACTCCGAGGACCAGGCCGACCTGTTTGAACGCCGGCGAATCCCAGCCCGGCAAGTAGGGCAGTGCTACCATCAACGCGAAGGCGATGATAATAAATCTTGCCAGCTTGTAGCTGGGTTCTGCCCAATCGGGATCGAAATCAGCAAAGGTAATAGTTTGATCTCTGAGAGAATCAAAAAAGAATCTTGCGAAGCTGATGATTGCATAGGTAACAAGAGCGATCATCACGACGGTGAACAGCGATGGAAGATACTCCAGGGCTTTGTCGAATGCCATCACCATCGGTGCCGTCGCATTTGCTGTTAGGGCGGACGATAGGCTTCTTGTGCGCGGGAAAAAATTTAAAACCTGAATCGCGTAGATGCCGACGAACAGAATGTAAATCGTAAACTGTGAGAAATTCAGTACGGACGAGAGAATATCCGCCATTGAATGCGCGCCGATTAATTCAGCCTGCTGAATCTTGATACCTTTTATATGAGTGCCTTTCCAACTGTCGATCTTTAACGAGAGATTGGTTGCAATTTTGCTGACCAGTGCGATTGACAGCAACAAAATAACGGTTGCTATAACGGAGAGCCCAACGCCTGCGGCAAGGTCGCCGGCAGTGGTTTCCTCGATTCGCTCCGCAAGTGCCACTCTAATCTTCGAGGCAAACTCGTTGGCCATGCGGTATGTGGAGTCTTGGGCGATGCGCGCGTCTTCCATGGACACTGAAGCGATTCTGATGCCACCATACATGATGTCAGTGCCATAGGGACGTTCTACCGTCGTAATCTTGCCAGGGACGAAGTCATTGCTCTCAGCGATCTGGCGGAGGACCTCACTTGTTCTTTCCGCACGCTCAGTAGGGTTTAAACCTTCCACAATGCCGTAGAAGACGAACAGTCGCTTTCCTTTAACCACAACCGCGGCGCTGGCTGGAGCCTGTTGCGCGGTCTGTTGCGATGTAGTCGGGTTCGTTGGCTGCGCCGGGGAAACCGGCTCGTTCTGCTGTGCGAGAGCGGGCGGTACGAAACAGAGAATCAAAATGACGATTAGCAATTGCATCAAATTTGATGCTGAAACAAACTTCTTCATGCCCCGGATCTCCAATTGCTTCGGCAGCCATATTATAGGAGAGATTGGGGTGCACAAACCTCTTGGCGGCTAGTCTTCTTTCTGCTCCGGTGGGCTCGCCGGCGCAGCGTTTGCATCCTGCTGAGTGGTGGAATTTCCACTCTCCTCGCTTTCGCCGTCAAACCAAAATCGATATTTCGGAAATCCCTTTTCGGTTAAGCCTATGCGTTCCATGTAGCCGTGAGGTCCATCAGCTCGTTCTGCGTGAAATTTGAATTTGCCCTCGCCCATAGGAATGCAGGTAACAGGACACTGCCCCTCGGGTTTGTACCCCTTCCAATGACGCACGACGCCGGGCTTCAGATCAATTTTGACTTTATGGCTTGGAATTTCCCATCGCCATTGTTTCTTGAACGGTTTGATCACGAAGAACGAATACATAAGCATGTCTTCGTTGCTGAAAACTTTTCCTTCAATCCATGACGGCGGTCGCAGATCCTTCTCTGCAACTTGCCCTTTCAGTTCCGGACGTTCCGTGTTCTCTTCCGACTCCACGCTTACCGTGCCGACGAGACCCTCGGCACGAGCATCCATGGGCGAGTTCAACACACTGATCGATATAGCGATAACTAGGAGGCGCAGAAGCATGTTTGAAGTGGTGCGATTTGCAAGATGGGTTCTAAGTGATTAAAACATGGACTTAAGAAAATAGCTAAGCCTTGGTATTCTTTGTCACTATAGATTTCGAAACGTGCCTGGAAAACAGCCTGGGCGCCTACAAGGCGCCCCTACCATTACTTGGGATGTGCTGCCGCTTAAAGCGTGGCGGCAACTGGTTGCGAGTTGTTTTTGCAATCGATCATGGTTTCATCGATGAGATGATCTACCACTTTTTTGAGATCGTTGGTTTCGCGATAGACTTGCAATTGCGCTTCAGCACTGGTTCCACGCTCTAAGATTTTGTAGACGTGCTCCAGTTCCTTACGGCTTCCGAGATCATCGACAACGTCATCAACAAATTCAAGCAGTTCTGCGATCAGTTCTTTGGCGGTAACTTCTTCCTGCTTTCCGAAATCGATCAGCTTACCTTCGATGCCGTAACGAAGCGCTCTCCATTTGTTTTCCTGAAGCAGAGCGCGACGATAGAGTCTGAAGCCGAGGTTCTTTTTGATCAGTCTATACAGTTTGCAAACGATTGCTTGAATCAATGCAGCGATTGCAATGCTATCTTCCGCTCTTGTCGGAATGTCGCAAATTCTAAATTCCAGTGTGGGATAAACTGGGTGTAGACGCAAGTCCCACCAGATTTTCTTGCCGTCATCAATGCAATTTGTTTTGATCAACAGTTTGAGGAAATTTTCGTATTCGCTGTAAGAACTGAAATAATCGGGAAGTTCTGTACGTGGATATTTTTTGAAAATTTCGCAGCGATAAGACTTCAAACCGGTATCGATACCGCGCCAGAAAGGCGAGCTGGTGGACAGTGTCAGCAAGTGTGGAAGGAAGTAGCGCGCGGCGTTCGAAATGTGAACAGCCATTTCCTTGTCTTCCATTGCAACGTGAACGTGCATTCCGAAAATCAATAAACTGCGCGAGAGCACTTGCATGTCTTCGACGAGTTTTACGTAGCGCTCGTGCTCCGAAATCTTCTGATCTGCCCAGTGACCGAACGGGTGAGTAGACGCAGCGACGATGCGCAGATCTTTGTCGCGTGCCAGCTGATCCATTGTGGAACGACAGAAGTAGAGATCCCTCTTCGCTTGCTGAATGTCCTGGCAAATTTCCGTACCGATTTCGATCATGCACTGGTGCATTTCCGGTTTGGCTTTTTCTCCAAGTGCATCCTTCGCTGGCTCGTAGAGCTCCGGTGCGCGTGAGATCAGATCTCGGGTTTCCGGATCGATGATCTGATACTCTTCTTCAATTCCAATAGTGAACTTCTGTTCCATTTTAAATTTTCGACCTCGGCCTAATTTTTTCCTTCGACAATAAATACCGGCACCATGCCACCGCCAGCGGTGACGTTAGCCAGGGCGGAACCGGACAGACGCGTGAAGGCGCTGCCGACTTTGCCGTCATAGAGCAGCGGATCGAGGTCAATCAATTGTTCGATAAACTCGACTTCGCCGTCGTCTTTGATGTAAGGAAAGACCTGTCGCGAGGTTTTTACACGCTCTTGTACCAGGTAATCCCCTTCCAATGCGATGCTGATCGCAGCATCCCATTCTGATTCAGATGATTCCCAACCAATATAAATACCGCGACCGCCGTAATCGTCGTTAGGCTTCAGCACGAGCTGATCTCGGTATTCTCTGGTGAATTTGAGCAAGTCGACTTTTTTGCCGTAATGCTCGGTGTTTCGCTCTTCCACTCTACGAGTCCATGGAACGTGTTTGGTTATCAGTTCATGTTCTCGAGGCGTGAAGAAGCCTGCGAATTGTTCGTCTGTTAGCAGTCCGAACAGGAGTTTCTTGTGGACCAGTTTTCCTCGGAATGAGTTAACCATGCATACAGACTGACTTTCGTAAGCCTTCAGCAAATTGGTGCACTCATCCTTTTTCTCTAAAAATTCGTTGACCAGAACTCGTTTATAAACGATATCGATGTCGAAACCGTCCTTGCAGAGCCGACCATTGCTGTACTCGAGTTCTCTCGGGTCAGCGATAATTGTTTTATATCCCTGGCGTTGGAAGTAATCCTGGATCAGTTCAAACTCGCGTGCCGTCGGCAAACCTTTGTAATCGACAATTGCGATTTGCGGGTGTTTACCATTGCCTGAAAATTCCGTGTGAGCGGAAAGCAAGACTCGGAGTAGATGCTGAAGACCATCCAGTCTGGAGATCTTGAACTTGTTTTGAAACTGCTTCATGACGTCGAGATTCAAGAAAATCTCGGAAGCGACGTCGGCATAGGCTACACCAGCCGGAGTTTCCGCGTTGAGCTCAACGAAAGACAAACCATCATCAGTGAGGAAGGAATCCAATCTCGAAAGGCGTGAGACACCTTTGAATTTTGGATCTGTCTTTATTAATCGGCGCTCGTCCTCAGTCAGTCCGAGGTAGTCTTGAAGCTTGGGATCGGCAATTGCCAGATCGCCGACTTTGAGAACGGCTCCCCAGATCTCTTCGCATACTTGCGTGACCCGTTCAAAATCTTGCCGGGCGATGAAGTGTGGTCGCAGATAAGGACTCAACATCCGACCGCCAAAAATAAATTGGACGTCGTTGAGTTGCTTCCACATGTCATCTTTGGTGCGTTTAAGCAGCTCCGGAGATGACGCGAGCAGTTCATTGTAATAGTCGATCGATTCTCTTTCGAGGTCGTGCATTGTGGGCGTATCCGTGGACGAGGGATGTGGAATGAGACGAGAGAACCGAATGGAACGGACCTGATTGCAGACCTGCCGATAAGATTCCATGAGTGGAAATGGAATTATAGAGGAGAGTCGAGTGGCCGCTGACTGCGAAGTCTAAAAGAGCAACGGGCGGATCGCAAAAGGATCCGCCCGTTGACAAAGACCAATTATTTCTTCGCGCCGGCTACCATTTTCGGATTAAGAAATGAAGACCACTTCATCTCCCGATTGGCTTGCTGTTTGCCTTTTGCGTATTCGACACAGAGTTCTGCCATTGCTTCAATCATCCATTGGAAGTTCTCTGGACCGACCGAGTGAAGGTCGGCATCCGGAGCTGGATTTGTGAAATCGATGGCATACGGGATACCGTCACGAATTGCGAATTCTGCGGTATTCATGTCGTAGCCCAGGGCTTCGTTAAGCTTGATGCAATCGTCGATGATGCGTTTTTCGAGCTTCGGTTCCAGGTAATCTTTGTCAAGGAAGTACTGACCTTGCAGATATGGTTTCGAAGGATCGTAAGGCATGATGCGAACGTTCTTGCGACCGATTGTGTAGCAGCGAACATAACGATCGAAATTGATGAACTCTTGCAGCATCATGCAGATGGTGCCGGTTCTATCGTAGTAGTAGATCAACTCGTCAAGCGAATCGAGCTTGTAAACGTTTTTCCAGCCGCCGCCATCGAATGGCTTCATGATTGCCGGCAAACCGGTGTACTCAACGATACCTTTCCAGTCTAGTGGAAATTCGAGGTTGCGAAGAGAATCACCCGTGATGGCATCGATGTAACCTCTTTGCGGAAGCAAAACGGTCTTTGGAATTGCGATGCCGAGCTTCTCGAGAAGGGCGGTTCCGAAGAATTTGTCATCAGCAGACCACCAGAACGGGTTGTTGATGATTGCCGTGCCGGTCAACGACGCTGCTTTCAAATAAGAGCGGTAGAACGGTACTTCATGCGAGATACGGTCGATAATGACGCTGTATTTGCTGAGTTCGTCGGCTCTGTATCCGCCGACTTTGACCATCTCTGCCTCGATTCCGAGGTTCGAGCTATTGACATATTTGATGAATTCTGAGGGGAACGAAGATTCACGCCCCACCAAAAGCCCTACTTTCATGCTTGTGGACCTGTTTTTAAGTGTGCTACTGACGCTGGGAAAATCTTACTATCAATTAAGTTCTAAAGATCAGAACCTCTTCCCGCCAGCGAAAAAACTATGAAATTTTTAGATTCCAGGCGCGTTTCAATGAGCAAGCGGTCCTGATCGGACAACCTAGTTGCCGCCGGCAATGTAGAGCAATATCATTTTTTCCCAAACCGGCCAGTCATGGGCGAAGCCGTCCCATTCCCGCAGGGCATGCCAGACGTTTTTGTCCCACAATACTTGCGAGAACGCGAGATTGTTGTGGTAAGCGGTATCTTCTCTGCCTATCGGGAAGATGATATCGAGATTTCGGACACGAGCCAGGTGGTCCGGGCAGTTGTGCATTTGACGAACGAGTTCGATTGGGTTGCTCTGGTGGATGGCGTCATCGTACTGACCGTCGGTCCATTTTGAGATGTCGTAGATTCCGCTCATCGCCAGCACTCTTCCGAAGAGGTGCGGATAGCGCAACGCGATATTCATCGCATGGTAAGCACCGAAACTGGCACCAGTGGCGATACAGTATGGGTTGTCGTTTTTCGACCGAGTGAAAGGCAAGACTTCGTCCACGATATAGCTCTGGTACTGAAGATGCCGATGAGCGCGCCATCTTGGACTTGCTCCGTAGTTGTACCAGGATTCGGTGTCAACGCTGTCGACACAGTAAAGCTGCAACCAGCCTTGTTCGATGTGGTGCGAAAGAAGATTCATGAATCCTCTGTTTTCCCAGTCGAAAAATCTGCCCATCGAGGTAGGAAAAACTACCACCCGCGCACCGGAATGTCCGAAGACAAGAAGCTCCATTGTGCGGTTCAAATTATCGCTATGCCAGTTGTGATACTCTCTATGCATTCTTTACTTCCGGTTTCTACTTGTAGAGTCGGGGCAGATTGTAGCACGCACGTCAGGCCTGTTCCGCTCCATCCGTCAGTCCCTGACTAATTCAACCGAACAGCACGTAGAGTTAAACAGCCAGTCAGACAGAGTGTTATAGGTACGTTTCCATGTTCCGTTTTTACTGGATGCTCACAGTCTTATTATTGATTTTTGTGTTGAGCGTGACGTCAAGTTATGCTCAGGACAAGAATGCTGAGTCGAATGAGCCGGCTCAAGCGAGCGGGCAGAACTTGCTGTTTGAAACCATGTTTGATGAGGGTGGGCACGCACTTTTAGAGCGCCGATATCCGGAAGCCGAGAAGAAGTTGAAAGCCGCGTTGCGAGAGGCTGAGCAATTCCCGCCGTCCGATCCAAGATTGCAACAAACGATTCAGACGCTGGCTGAACTTTATGATGAAGAGAAGAAATTTGAATTATCAGAGCCGCTCTACAGGCGGATGCTGGACAATGATGCGAAAACGAATTCGACAAAAAAGCGCACTATGGCTGGTGATTACGATCGACTGGCATCCAACTTGCAGCGCCAGTCGAAATACGAAGAGGCGATCTCGTTTTACTTGAAAGCAAAAGATCTGTTCGCTCAAGCAGACAAAGAAGGAATTGAAACAAGCGCGTCAAGCGACTCTCAGCAGCTCAACACGATGAAGGTGGAGAACCGCGTAGTCTCACTTATCAGGTTGGCATCGGCTTATTCTGATTTGGGAAAACTCACTGATTGCGAAAAATCGTTGCGCGAAGCGCTGGCTGTTGCGGAGTCAAGCAACGACGCAATCGCGGCCGGTCGAGCTTTTGACGCACTAGGTCGGCACTACACTTCAGCCGGTCGATATGACGAAGCTGAAGCGGTCCTTAATCAAGCCCAAGCACAAAAGAAAAAAATTCAGGACGTCGGAATTCGACGACTGGAAATTTCGAACACGCTTCTCTTGTATGGTCAACTTTTTCGAGCGCAAGGAAAAATCAACGATGCGCTTCAGTCGATTGAGCTGTCAAACAAAATGCGCGCTGGTTCTTTAGAACAAAACGATCCTCGCCTCTATGAACCACTTCTCGCTAAAGCCGCTATTTATCGCGATCTTGCTTGCTACAAGGATGCCGCAGCGGAACTCGAAAAAGGACGCGCTCTGGTAGAAAAATCATTCGGCGACGAAAATCCTCGTTATGCCGAATTCCTTAGACAACTGGCCTCAGACTATGTGTCTTGCTCTCAGTACGCTAAAGCCGATCCTCTCTTGCGCAAAGCTTTAGCAATAGACGAAGAAGCGTATGGAAAAGATGCTCGTCAAGTTTGTCTAGACCTCGATGCCATGGGAATGTATTTCATCTATCAAGGCAAATATGCAGATGCCGAGCCGGTTTACAAACGTGCGTTGGAAATATCGCAGAAATCCGGTGCTGAAAGTCTTGATGTTGCCGCTGCGTTCAACAATCTTGCCTGGCTTTATACCAACCAGCGCAAGTTCGACGAGGCAATCCCTTTGCTTGAAAATGGACTTGCCATTCGCCGCAAAGTTTATGGCGACGAGCATCCCGTTGTCGCGCGCAACATGCACAATCTCGCAACCGTTTTGATCTCACAACAAAAATTCGATCAAGCGCAAGCGATGCTTACACGCGCATATAAGATTCAAAAATCTGTGCTCGGGATAGACCATGAAGACACGATCGCGACAATGCGAGATCTCGCTCCACTACTGAGTAATGCAGGCAAAAGTTCTGAGTCTGAAGAGTATTACAGAGCGATTTTAAAAGCGGATCAAAAAGATGGTGATACCGCCAGCGCTATCATGGTCGCCGACATGAATAGTCTCGCCAAAGTTTTGCTTGACACGTCACGCGACGAAGAAGCGAAAGAACTGCTTGCCAAAGCGCGCGAGATGAAGCTAAAACTGCCAGGTTACTCCGAAGGCAATCAAGGTCATGCCATTACCCTTGGTGCGCCGAAAGCGGCTGCCGCCAGTGTAAAACCTGTTGCCGATAAATGGGCGCTTGTAGTTGGTATCAGCAGCTTCAAGGACTCTGCTATCAACTTGCAATTTGCCGCCAAAGACGCAATGGACTTTCGCAACTATCTGATTTTCGAAGCGAATTTTAAACCTGACCACGTCAAACTTCTTCTCGACGAACACGCCACACGCGACAATATTGTTTCGCACCTGGGTGATAAGTGGCTCAGGAAAAACGCCAAAGCCGATGACATGGTAGTGATCTATATATCAACGCACGGCACATCGGCACGCAAAGACGTCGGAAACGCGAATTTCATTGTGGCTTACGAAACTAATTTGAACAACGCCGTCTTATCCGGCATTCCGATGCAGTTCTTCACGGCTGGCGTCAGAGACATGATTCCAAGCGAGCGCGTCGTGATTATCATGGACGTCTGCCATGGCGGCGCCGTTCGTGAGAACACGCTTGCCTCGGCCATAAGTACAAAAGAAAAAGAAGTGCACGCTGCTCAGAGCGGAAGCAAGGCGATCATTTTGCAGCCGGATATGAGCGTTAGAGCAAGTGGCACTGCTGGAGCTGGTGGAGTAAATATTGGTACCGGACAGATCGTCGTAGCTTCCAGCGACGCAGATCAGGTTTCCTGGGAATCGAAACACTACCCGAACGGCGTATTTACTCGGCAGTTGATTGAAGCTTTGAGAACACGGGGACAAAACACGAGCGTGCAGGAAGCATACAAAATCATGAGAACGAAAGTAGAACAAGAAGTTCTGCGATCTCGCGCCGAGATCCAAACTCCGATTCTAGCCTCCAACTCCTGGCACGGCGCAGAAGCGGTCCTGTCCGTTAAACCCGCCGCGCCACGTAACGTCATCGGCGCTGCACCAGTCGCCGCTACCGCCCCAACGAAAACCCCCTCAAAAAAACGCTGATTTTATTATGACCTTTGCTTAGCTCTTTCCTTAGCTCTTTGCTTCGCTCTGTGCGTATCTCTTTCCTTATCTCGTTGCTTAGCTCGTTGCTTAGCTCTTTCCTTCGCACTTTTCTTCGCTCTTTGCTTCGCTATCGGTTCGCACATTTGGCGTCGTCCATTGGTTCGTTAATCGTAGGGGCGCTTTGTAAGCGCCCGGGCTGCTAACCTCTAAATGATCGCTTCGCATAAGGACACAGTAAAATCAACTTCAGATGTTAAGAGCAATGTGAAACTATAATGCTTCCTGCACAAAGGATCGAGTACGGATAGTTCCAATAAGCCGAGGGAAATTATGGCGAGCGAGAAACACACGAAATTCGTCGTTCGAAAACTGACCACTGTGATGCTCAGCACATTTATCTGTTTCTCAATGATCGGCAGCGTAGACGCTTGCTTTGGTAAAAAGAAGGACGCAGCGAACAAGTCCGATAGCAGCGCAGGTAAAAGCTCGAGGAACGGAGACAAGGAGCAGAGCTCCAACAAGACTGTCAGAGAAACCGCTGGAACAAAAGTCGATTTAGTTTCCGGAATGCCACCCTTTTTATTCTGGTCCGCCACAGGCGACACTCCCAAAGGCTATGTCCTCTGCCTTCATGAACTCGGCATGCACAGCGGAGTTTTTGAAGATATGGCGAAGAAATTATGCGCGTCCGGCTATTCCGTCTACTCGATGGATCTGCGCGGATTCGGTGGATGGAGCGATAAAGGTCCCGAAGGAAAAATGGACCTCAAGAATACGCTCGGCGATATAAAGAGCGCTGCTGAAGCGATTCATAAGAAACATGCCGATAGCAAAGTCTTTCTTCTTGGTGAGGCTATGGGTGGTGCTCTGGCACTCGAAGCAGCAGCCAAATACTCTGATATCATATCTGGTGCCATATCATCAGCGCCTGGTGGCGAGCATTTCGGAACTCTCGGAAATTACCTGACTGTCGGCACGAGATTCACGACTGGCAACAAGCGCTTCAACAAAGGTGAAGACCTTGTGAAAGTGGCAACTCCTAAGAAAGAACTTCAGGATGCTTTGATGCGTGACGCCAACGTTCGTTTAGACCTCGCGCCGAATGAACTGATGGCTTGCCAGTTCTACATGTATAAAACAAGACAATTCGCCAAGCAGATCAAAACTCTGCCAATCATGATTGTTCAGGGTCAAAAGGATGGCGAGTCCAGACCGCAAGGCGCCAAGAAAGTTTTTGATAATCTGTCTACAGAAGACAAAGAATTTTTGGCTTTAGAAAATGGCGATCATTATGTTTTCGAAGACATCGATGTAGACAAGAAAGCCGTCAATGCGACCGTCGCCTGGTTGGATAAGCATTCGACTCCCGCTGCACCGGTCAACTAGTCGATAAGGTAAGCGAAGAACGGGATTATCGTTGAATTAATTCGCGGTTACGGCTAAGTAAGATCGCGCTGCCTGTTCGATCTTGCGAATCGGTCAAAATTTTCGCATAGGGTTTACCCTATTGCTCCGGAAGTCTGTTTGGAACAGGATGGTAATAGACCAATTACGTTCGTCCGTCCGCCCGTCATCAGGTCATTTACCATGAAAAATAAACTCATATTGAAGTATGTGAAACCATACCTGTTTTCGCTCTTCTTTACCGCGGCTATGTCGGCGCTTTTATGGATAACCGTGACTTACGGTTCCTTCGCGTTTATGCCGATTGCCGCCGGGTTGTGTGCGCTTCTGTATGCTGGACTGACACTGTTCGCGTTCGTGAACTTGTTCAGAGGTAACAAACTTTTTGACGGAAGTTCGAGTGATGTATTTAGCGTTAGAACACAGAAAAACATCCGGCTGGCGGGAGTTGCCTTGGCTCTGCCGGCGCTGATTTACTGCGGGATCTTCGCATATCTGGTCAAAAGTTATGAGTTCAACCAATCGTCGTGCGATGCAGTAAATAAATTCCAAGATTTCGAAGTTGCTGTTTTCGGTCAAAGCAAGATTTGGGATTTTATCGCGGATGCGCATTCCGTCGCTCCAGTGCCGGAACCGGCAGCGACAGAGCCTGCACCGGTTGCGCAGAACGATGTCGACTTCGGTCCTTTCATGGCTGACATGCAAGTGAAGATCAAAAAAGCATGGTATCCAGCGAAAAGTGGCAGGAGCAAGCACGCGGAAGTTTTCTTCGCGGTAAACAGCAAGGGTGAAGTTTCGAAGCTTAGAATTGAACGTAGTTCGGGGTCAGCCGAATGTGATAAAGCCGCGCTTGATGCGGTCGAGAACGCAGCTCCATATCATGCGTTTCCAGATGGTGCACCGGATTCGGTCGACATCAAATTCACTTTCGATTACAACGTTTTCTCCGATACGCCTTCGGTAAGCGACAGTGAACCTGTCGACTATGTCGGCGGGGATACGTTTTCGTCGACGTCAACGAACTGACTTCTGAGGGACAAGAAATACTATACGGGCGACGCTATGTGTCGCCCGTTTCGTTCTGCGTGGGGACGCATCGCCTCCTCGCAGTTCTTCGTTTAGAAGTCTTACTTGATTGCTTTGGGACTTCCTTGATCTCCGAAGTACGAATTTTTGAGCAGCATCGGCATGTCCGTTTCATGCGATTCTCGTTCAATATCCACTTCGGAAATTAGAACTGATGGTGTCACTACGCTACTTCCTGTGGTGCCATAGTGATTTGGATATTTGACTGGATAGGCCGCAGCATCGTCGCCGACCGCTTGGATGTCGCGGAACAATCGGTTGGATAAGCGCGTGAAGTTTGCTCCGCGAACCAGCTCCTCATGACCGTCTTTGAGGTATACCTTGTACAACAACGTGGGCGCTGAGATTTGAACTTCGTTGCCATGACCAAACATAAACGACGATCGGCCTGGCACGATCGATCCCAGAACACCGCTCGAAATGTGACGAACAATCAGCACATAGTCGAGAGCTTCTTCTTTGCCGAGCGCCATTAGTTTTTCTTTTAACGCCGGCAGTGATTCCGTTTTAGAAGACTCGATGAACAGTTGGCTGGTAGTGGCTGTGCCATCCAGCCAGTGTCCGTTGCTTTGTTTCACATCTCGGCTCGGTGTTCTTCCCGAGCAGAATGTTTTCAAATATCCATTTTCTACCAGCGTGATCTTTTGTGCTTTGACTCCCTCGTCGTCGACTTCGTAGCCGCCTTTCAGCTGCTGACCTTTGAACTCTCGAGCCAGGGGATCGTCGATTACCGAGATAAACTGCGGCAAGATTCTTCTGCCGATTTTGTCGTTGCTGGGTTCAAAGCGCGATGTGTTTATTGCAGAGATTCCGTCGACTTTGTTGGTCAGGCGCGGTGCCAGTGCTTGAGCGAAGAGTTCGGCCGCTGCTTGTTTTTCAAACAGAATCGGTCCGCGATAGTCATCGATTGGTTTTGCCTCGGTCAATGCTTTGACTCTGTCGGCTAACTCTTTTGCTTTCTCCTCCAACTGCTCCCTTGTCGGAATCGAATTCGGATCTCGTGCAGCAAAAACCTCGAAGTCGGAAATTCGCATGCCGTCTGGCGCTTGACCATTGGCACTGATACCGAACAGTACACCTTGATTGCACTCGCGGTTTAGAGAACCTTCGGAGTTGGCGTACCATCGGGTTCTTGCTCGACCAATCATGGCGACAGTTGAATCCAACACTGCAGGATACTTTCGGAAAACTCCGGACACGGTCCTGACCGTTTCCTTCCAACCTTCTTTGTCTACATCCAGCTTTTTCGCTGGTTGCATCATGATGGACGGTTCACAGGGACTCATCGAATCAGGTAGGTCTTCTACCTTTTTCTGTTGCAGAATTGCTTTCTTATTGTCCAGCGATTCGATTGCTCTTTTATAACCAAAGTCGCTGCCAAGCCAGAGTTCGTGCCGAATTGCATCGTAATTGTCGTCGAGGCTGCAGGTTCCTCGGCGACCCATCATGCCGCCGAAGAAACGTTTGCCGGAGCTGTCCAGTTTATAATCGCCAATTCGGACGTCAGTCGTCACGCCTCTGTAGCGTGAATCATTAACCTGGTCCAGTGCGCCGAAGCTGCCGTATACAGTGAATCCTTGCGAATCTGTTGTGAGATACGAGACGAAGTAAGGTGTTTGGCGCCCCGCAATTTTGAGGTCCGTGACGGAACGAAGAAGTTCATCTTCCATTGCTTTCGACATAACATCGTCCGCATGCTTTGACGCATTCTTGATTGCTTCTACAGGAGGAGTTCTCTTTGGAATGGCAGCTGCTGGAGGGGAATTTTTCGAATCAGATTCTTTCGGTTCCGAATTCTTGGATTTGGGAACCGGTGATGCCGACACTTTTTCCTTTGAAATGCCTGGCTCCGAAGACGTTTTCGCAGAACTATTTGCGGACTTCGTCTCTTTCGCGAAGACTGCTAAAGTTGAGGAGCACAGAAGAAGGCTCGACGCTAGTGCTACTAGATATGGTGCTTTCATCATTACAACTTCTTACCGTATTCACTATTACTTGATGCTGCTGATGGTGGTGGCAATATCGGTGGTTTGTCCTGCTCCTTCCATTCTCGTGCCACTTCGATTGTTCTGACTAGCAGGCTTGGCGAGGTCGCCGAGACCGGCACCCACCCAGACTCCGCGCCGCATACACCGCTAAACGTGTCTGTGTCGTCGGCAGCGTTTATAACTGTTTCAAGCGAAGCGAGTGGAGTGCCGACAAGATTTACGCCGCGAAGAAGTTCGTCTGGTTTTCCATCTGCCCAAACGCGGGTGACCCGCAGTGGCAACAATTGAAACGACTGGGGCATAAATGCCTGCGTTAGAGCGAATCCACCTGCGATTTCATCGAAGATCAAACCGTAAGGTTTGCCTTGTCGTTTTGCTTCTTCGACCAGTTGCCGTTTAAGTTCTTCGTACGGCACTGCTTTATTTGATTCGACAATCAAATTACCCTGACGTGCGACCGGCTTGCTGCCGGGCTCACAGCGAGAGTGACCGTTCGACTTATTGAAATTCACGACGGGGCTTCGGCCCATCAGGAAGTTTTTCAGAATGCCTTTTTCCACAACTGTGACTCGTTGTGCGGGGACACCTTCGTTATCGAATTTATAGTGCCCGACCAGAGGTCGGTCTCCGCTGGTAGACAATGTTGGATCGTCGAACACGCTGATGAAGTCCGGCATGATTTTTTGATCGACTTTTTTTGCAAACGTGCGACCTTCGTCTTCGTCCTTCTGGCGATGACCTTCGACGCGATGACCGAGGACTTCATGGAAGAAGACACCGGATGCTCGTCCACGCAGGATGGCGGGTCCAACATACGGCTCGGCTACTGGAGCCTTTCTCAATGCAATGATCGATTCAGCCAACGCTCGAATCTTCTTTTCCATCGTCGCGTCATCGGGAAGGTCTTTGGGATTGAAAACATCCACGCTATCGTACAAGTACAGGACCATACCATCTGCCGCCACAGTGCTGACGTTAGTCGATATGCGCGCCTGGCGATCTTGAGTGCGAAGTTTTGTGCCTTCACTGGTGGTGATGTATCGCTCGTCCAGATCAATGTCGAGCGTCACGTTTGAATCAGTAATCTCAGGATATTCTTTATAGATCGACGACAGCTTGCGTAATCTTTGTTTCCATTCTTCAGTATCGATACTCGGTTTCATTGCCTTCTCAACACTCACCACAGGTGGTGCGGGCGAGAAATCATCAGATTGATCTTCTTCTACGACTTTTACCGTTCTGTTCGCCTGGACTTGAATCAAATTACGCTGAGCGCGTTTAAAAGCGTCGTCGGTAACTAGCCAGAGGGCCGTTCTAATCGCGGGTT
This sequence comes from Obscuribacteraceae bacterium (SeqCode), assembly GCA_044225915.1. Classification (GTDB taxonomy): domain Bacteria; phylum Cyanobacteriota; class Vampirovibrionia; order Obscuribacterales; family Obscuribacteraceae; genus JADYXR01. The sequence goes on along the minus strand of JBGAHZ010000012.1, from coordinate 54,077 downwards.
CGTCATCGTCTAGAGAGAATTCGACTGCGGCTCGCGAGTCGAGAAAAAAGCGTTCGATCGGTGCATCGAAATCGCCGCGCAGCTTGTGACTGCTGTCGGTCTTCATATCGCCGACCCGTGCTTCAACGTCGAGAATTCGCCGTCTGTTTTGTCCGTCCGATTCTATGGCACCGTAGCTGGCTGTGAGGTTGATGTCCTCGGTGTCGTAAACGCGATAGCTCAGGAAGTAGAGCGGCGATGTGCCGAGCGACTTGAGCTGTGCGAAGCTTCTCGCCAGCTCCTTGTTCATCGCGTCCAACAAAACGTCGCCGGTCACAGCGAGCTTCGCTGCCTCTTGTCCTTTCTGTAGCGTGCTGGGCAGAGTGACGGAAGAGGAGCCGCCGATGCTGCTTCGCGAGGTCAGCGCGATTTTATTGTCGACTGCGATGTCGGCAGCATGCGCGTTTGAGACAGACGAGAGTGACAGGCTGATGCTAAGGGCGGAGAACAAGAGTCTGTTCAAGCGGAACTTAATCGGCGGCATGAGTGTTTAAACCGAACCTTTTGCATATTAATAAGGTTGGCATATGCTATCGAACTTTGTTTGCACATACAAGCGGTTGCCTTCTAGCGACAAAAGATTCTCCCCGTTCGAAACGAATCTCCGGTTCAAAAGCAAACGGTTCAGAAGCAAAAGATGTTGTTGGTTCAAAACTATGTTGATTTAAAACCACCTTGGGTCCTATCCAAAGTCTCAGGTTTCCCCGAATGAGTTGGACTTATGGTTGGTGGGCTCAAGATGCGGCATTGAATGTCGGCGCTTACCCAGCAATTAATCTGGTAGCTTTGAGATTGGATCTATCTCGAAGCTATTCTCGACGCCTCGAAGCTGCTCGCCCTGGCGAATTGTCTGCCGGGTGTATCTGCCCGTATCGCCGCACCAGTGCGTAATTGGACGCTCGGGACCCTCTTCCGGAATCTCCAATCTCCGTAGCCGCCCGGAAATATAGCCATCCGGGTGTACGTCCTCTTCCTCTTGAGCTTCAGGCAGCCGCCCGCATCGAGAGCTTATTTGGCTGAGCCGATTCAGGGTTTCGACCGCAAACTCTTCATCCTTCTCGGGCTGTGTGAACTTCGAAGCGATGGATTTTGCCAGCAGGTTGAGCTTTTCGTACATTTTGGAATCCTTTTATGGAGTCGATGAGGAAGTTTGGAGCTTCCTCCACTCCCAACCTAAAGGATGCAACGGGCTTGCAAATATAAAGCTGGCGATAAAGTTATGGGGGCTAACCTATACGTCCCCGATGAATAGACCGATTTTTAGGCTGGAGACTGGCGGTTATGTGAGGGGGCGTTCGAGTGGGGGCGGGTCGGAGCGGCGCCGGTGCCTGGTAAGATGCCCCCGAGCACAAAACCGCGATTTCAGAATTTATCCGGGAGGTATTACATTGGAAAATAGCTTGTAGCTATTCGGCCAAACGGGTAAAAAAAGGTTGTGAAACGTCTAGTAGTTCGTTGTTAGAAGATTCGGAGTCGACGGAAATGAAACTCAACTCTAAAATGTCCTCGTGTATGGCATTGGCAGCATTCGTATTTGCCGTTACGGGGTGTGGCGGCAGTATGGACTACAACGAGAGAGCCAAAACCATCGGAGTTAAGGCGAATATGAAGGTGGTTCAGGAAGCCGCAGAGAAGTACTTCAAAGACCACACCTACATGTATCCGACCGCGATTGATGATGACTTCAAATCCTACTTCCCCGGCGGAGATCCTGTCGCGAAGAAACCGGGGAAAGCGCCGCTCAATCCGTTTAATGGTACCGGCGAGTGGCCGATAATCGGCACGCTTACGAATGTTGAAGAGGCTCGGAAAGTTGCGCCCGACGCTTTGGCTAAAGGCGTGATTGAGTACAGCCCAATCGATGGTGGAAAAAGTTACGGTATCAGGGGTGGTGCGGAATCGGGTAAGGCGATCCAGGGTGAAAGTGCATCTAACTTAAGCACCTTAGTGCTTTCGCGAGATGATTTCGGCAAGGCTCCATCAAGCGGGACTACGCCACAATCAGACGCGCTCGTTCCCCACGTAGCACGATAATCGTTTAAAACGTAAACTCGCCTGTGTTGACGGGCTCCTGTGTAGACAGATCCTGTGCAGACGGAATCCTGTGTAGACAGATCCTGTGCGGACGGATCCTGTGTAGACAGATCCTGTGTAGACAGATCCTGTGTAGACAGATCCTGCGTAGACAGATCCTGCGTAGACAGATCCCGTGTAGAAAGATCCAGTGTAAGACGGATCCCGCGTAGACAGATCCTGGGAGCGCAGGCTTCCAGCCTGCATCTCCCACTGCCAGCAATAACCTCGTCGATTGTCATCTCGAGATCTCTACTTCTCGCGCTCTCTACTCGCTTCCACAGAGATAATCGTAAGAACAATAAAGTCCTGCGATAAACATCGCAACCGCGATGTAAGCCGGGCACAGGTGCATGAAGTCTGTGTAACCGATGCCGACGTGAATTCCCATCACTGCGATGAATCCTGGCAAACCGCCAAGTAAAAGCGTCCACCATACCCATCGATTTCCCGCACGAAATCCATAGAGCGATGTAAGCAGTTCCACGGTTCCAACCGCCCACAGGCATCCGCCGAACGAGGCGCGATCGTGTGCGATCAGCGGCAGCAAATGCGGGTTGACGTTAGCGAGAGTGCATCTTGATGTGTGCATGAATGCCAGATCCTCTTTCACGAAAATAGTTGAGCATCCGACACCAGCTATGGTGATTCCGGCAAGAAGCAGACCCACTCCGATAGCGACAAACAGCAGTTGACCGAATTGACTTCGGTGCCAACTCGCGTCGTTGTGTAGGTTCCGAGAACGCTCGGGGGCGAAGTCCGGCTTTTTCAATAAACCCCAAACAAAAAATGGCAGAACCAGTATGCAAACCAACGCGTGCAGCGGATCAAAGTACTTGAAACCCAGATAAAGAAAAAACGCCATGAATCCTGCAATCAGTCCCGCCACCTCAGTCACATAAGCCCAGTGATGACCTCGACGAACACCGAAAATCGCAAGCCCAAAAAAGATGATCGCGCCCGATAGAGAACTGCCACCAAGAGTGACGCGATCGTGTGACATAAACTTCAAAAGGTTTTCGTTGATCGCTGGAAATTGATTCGTGGTCACGCCGAGAAATGCTTCATCGTATGGAAGAAGCACGCTGGTCAAACCAACTACGATGACGGTTACCGACGATATAATCAGACCTGTTGCCACCAGCGCAAAACCGATCCAACCTTCGGTAAACTTATTTAGTTGCTTCACCGATTGTGGTGGCGCTGATTGGTTGACACCGCTAATGGTGCCATCTCCAGCTGGCTTATAGTAAGAAAAACTTTCATTTATTCGTTTGGGCAATCCCGGTCCGGCGAAGACAAAACCGCTGTGTAACTGGATCATGTCGGCACCGCCTTTGATGAAGTCGATGGCGTCCTGCGGTTCAATAATCCCACCGGATGCAATTATGATTGGTTTGCGTGAACTGAATTGGTCGAGACTCTCAGAGTTTTCATCTGGTTCAAAGATCGCGGTTGAAGCAGCCAGTCGCTTAACCAAACTGAAAGTTTCGTCCTTGCAGGGGAGTCCGTGTACTCGTAGATTTCCTTGTGATGCGCTTACCGAGATGCCGCCGCCCACAACGAAACCTTCTATCAGTCTTTGCCGTTCAAACTGCAAGGCGAGATTGAATAATTGTTGTGAGCAGTCTGGTGGCAATAGAATGAACAAAGGAAGATTCGTGGCTTCAGAACTATTGCGGACTAATCGCATTAACTCAGTGCGCTGGTCGTCTGTCCAAGACGGGCTCCACCAGCGGGTATCAATGGTCATGAAATCGCAGTACTGAAGCAGTTGGTCTGACAAATCTCGATATTCATTGAGCGCCGACTCGATTGAACTTCCGGGCATGTTTGCGATACGGACGCCAATACGAACGGGACTGCCTTTCTTGTTTTCTTTTCTGATTCGCTGAATAGCCTGTTGCAATGCCGTTTTAACATTGTCTAGGCCAGGATTCTCCGGAATATCCGGATAGGTAATTGAAAGCGATTCGACGTTGCGTTCAATATTCTCACTTGATACTACAGGCGATACTGTGACCGGACCGACCTCGATGTGCCCCACTCCGAAGTGCGAAAACGCGACAATCGTTCCGGCATCGAGAGCTAGACCCGCTCCGATTCCTACTCGGCACGGCCACTCAATACCAGCGCCCTTAACGGCCAATGATCCATGCGGATACATGTGTCCCATGAAATCGAGCAAGCGAGTTCCCATCGGCATGTTGGCAAGACCACTTACCGCTCCGAGCATGATGTCACGCGCCTTTCGCGACGGAAGGCGAAAAAGCAACGGTTTAAAAATCGGTTGGTAAGTCCAATCTGGCATATCGGTAAGTATATTTTGTCATGCCTACCTATTGAAGACGAATAGAGAGTTATACTGATTGAGTAGACATTTCTCTAACTCTGTGCGGAGTGGCAGTACTGACATGATTTATTCTCATACACAGGCAGTACCATCGGGAACCCTTGTTGGCGTCGGCACTCTGGCAACCTTCGGCGCGCTGCTTGCGCCCGGCAAAATGAAATTACTGAGCGGTGCGCTGGTCGCAGGATTGATGAGCACCTTCAGGTCGTTGACTGTAAAAGTAAGTGAGCGAGAAATCGCGATTCGATTTGGCGAATGGTTTGAAGCGAAACGCATTCCGCTCGTTTCCATCAAGGGCTGTGCGCCTAGACGAATGAGCCCGCTGCATGGCTGGGGTATTCATTTCGTTGGAGACGGTTGGCTGTACAACGTTTACGGTCTGGATGCCGTGGAAGTTGAATTGCTGGACGGCAGCAAAACGTTTATTGGAACCGACCAGCCCCAGGCTCTTTGTGAGGCGATCACAATGGCGCTTGTGGAACTTGAACCGTCGGTTCACTAAAGTTCGTTCAAGCTGATGACCATCTTCAGAGCCTAATCAGTTCAGTTCAGTTCAGAACGGTTCGGTCGCTTCCGGCTGCCTTTGAGCAAGCTCGCGGGAACTTCTGAAAGAGCACTGTGCCGCCGCAAGTATTCTGGCTCCGGTGGTCATTCCCAGCGTAATATAAACGACGTAATGCTACGTCATTAGTGATATTGAAAAAGTTCGACTCTAATCTAATATCCGCGATCTGCCAGGTAAGCGGACTTTATTGCTTTGTATGCAATATAGCCGTAGACCAGGAACAGCAGCGTGAATCCAATGACATAAAACTTGAATCCGAACCTGAGAATAGGTCGGACTAAAAAGTCGATGATGAGAATTCCTGTCCCGGCGCCCATAATGCCTGTACCTCTGCGTACTTTGGGGCTATTGAAAACAACGGATTATGATAACAAGAGATTGAACTTTTGATTGTAAAATTATTCAGACGCTTGATGTCAAGCGCCTAGAGGGCTCTTGCCGGCTGGATTTTGTTGAGCCTGGAGAAGTCTGTTTGTGTCGACCCGTCCGAAAAGGGTTTCCGCAACACCAATATTTCAGCCGCTTTTCTCTTCTTGGAAACCGCTTTAGGGCCTTTTGCTCCGTTGCGTCAATCAGATCTTAATATCTGGGTGTGGGTCAGGATTAGTAGAACGAGTTCGCGCGCCTGACGTAGACTGTATATGTCTATCCTTTTGCCGCACTCAGATGGAAATTCGAGCATCACGGTTTTTGGAATTTTCACTCTTCTTCGTGCTCGTAGTGCACGTCATCGCGATGATTTCGATGGCACTGCTTTTGATGCCTGCAATGCCGGGTGCGATTAACTCTGATCCCGTCAGAATTGCATACATTGCTGAGCATCCCTGGCTATGGCATCTGGGCTGGCTTCCCTGGCATCTCTCTGCGTTGTCTGACCTGGTATTAGCGTTCGCAATGCTTAGGACAAAGTGGATTCCTAAGCTGCCTGCTGTAGTTTCTACACTCTTCACTATTCTCGCTGTTGCGGTTGAACAGCCGGCCGAATTCTTGTGGAATGTTGAGGGAAGCCGACTTGCAGCCGTCAGCATTGCTGCCGGTTCGCTGGCACCATATCTCGATTTCGAGGATGAGATGTTTTTGCTTGTGGGTGCCATCGCAGCCGTTCTCTACGCGATAATGGCTTTCTGCTGGACATGGAGTTTCGCGAAAGCTGGCACGTGGAGTAGGACGCTGACTTGGCTCTCGGCAGTTACTTGGACTCTTTTGTTATTCACCGGCGCTGCACCACTTTTGCCCGAATCCGTTCAACCATCGTTGATGGTAATCGGAATTGGTAGCGGAATTGGGTTCAGTTTGATGGCACTGTGGACGGTGCTTTTGCTTGAAGAAGTTCTTCGGCGCTCTAGACCCGACGAGACTTATGGTCGCATGAAACCGTGGAGGCATCCACGTGCCGACCTGATTGGGCGTGCGCTCACGGTACTGGGAAACAGCCGAGTGCTCCGTTATACGGGAGAACTCGTGCCATCCTCCGTTTTGGTTAGTGACATAAAAGATGTCGTCTACATAAACTTTGTAGCTGACGCCGACCGGTTGGAAAAGCTCGTCCCCTTCGGACTGGAACTCCAACGCTTGGGACCAAACAAGTCTTACGCGTTGTTCTCGATACTTACATATAAGCATGGCCACTTCGGTCCGCGCTTCCTTGGCTCATTGAGGAAGCTGATGCCATCACCAGTCCAGAGTAATTGGCGCATTCATGTTCGCGATCGAAATGGCGTTCAGGGAATATTTTTTGTTGAAACAGTCGTGAGTAATACGATGGTGGCACTCGGTGGTCGTTTTCTCACGGACGGTGTACCCATGCACATTGCGTCGAACGCGTCAGTCACCATATCTGATGGCGGTGAGGTCGTTGTCGAACTAGATCGTGGACTTGGTTCCGCCCCGGATCTGAAGGCAAAATTGACGCCATGCGAAAGACCTGAGTTTACCGGAAACTGGCAAGAGTGTTTTGATGACTTCGATTCATTTCTCGCCTATTGCGTACCGCAAGACCGTGCGATGTCTACTCAAAACTGGTATCGCCAATCGACGAAACAAGAAATCAACCTTGGCATTCCACTGGACTCATGCCAGCCTCTCTGTGGTGAGGTGGTATCAAATTCGGTGAACGACCTAATTGGTACCGTGTCCTCACCAGTTTGCTTCCGTGTCCCGAGGGTCAGTTTCTCTCTGGAAAAAGTTGAACGAGGGCTCTATCTAAGATAGCTTTATTTATCGATTGAAACAGACCCTAAGTAACCGGTGCTCCGATAACCCTGTAATTCGGTGACATCGATTTGTCTTCTGAATTTGATGTCCACAGCAGAACCGCTTGTGGCGAAGGTAGGTCTTGTTCCTCTTCCAAACGGCATCGGTCTGACAAAAGGAGCTGCCGGTGACATTGCTTCGGCGAAGTCAGACTGACATGCGACGAGGGGTTGGTATCCCATCTCCGCCTGACCGTTGATTCCGACCATGCCAGGTCCTTTTCCCTGTCCTATGCCTTTTCCCTGATCTACACCGATCGGTGTTTCATCGGCTGTCAGAGTGACTTCGTATGGTCGCGGTGACCACTGTTGTAACCATCTATCTGTTTCTGGTCGATGGGCTTGGAGTTTGGTATCAGAGCTTGCGGCTGCCAGAACGGGCATGCATAAAGGTTCTCCACCATGCTTCCCTCCGGCCTTAGGACCGAGGTTTCTTACGTTGTCGCGGATGTAAACGTCCCACACTGCTCTAAAAACAAGTTTCTTTGGCGTTGGCGTTGTTGGTACGAATACTTCTCTGATTCCGATAGTACTGTATGTGATGGCGCCAAACTTCTCTCCGTACAATTGTTGATCGCTGGCTACATATAGTGGATAAGGCTCAATCGCCTTGCTTCTATAAACTACGATGCCATCTGCATCGAATTCGAAAATGTGAGCAATCCCGGAGGATATTGGTTCAATCGGTTCGGCGCTTTTTCCACGCTCGATTGAGGCTGTCCATAAAATATTGGCCGGCTTTGCTCTGTCGAGTTGCACCTTCTGCATGTCTACGACTGAATCGATATTGGCTGTTGGACCTGCACCTCTAATCCAGTCATAGAGAGCTAGACGCCAAACGTTGGCTGTAGGCTCGTAGGCTCCGGTGCCTGTGAGCGGCCACTTTAACGGCGCCATAGCGGCATCGGAATCCAGTGGGAAATCACCGGACTGCGCGGACAAAAGATCCATCGATCCTGATTCGAGGCTGTTGAGCTGTTCCAACTTATAGCAATCATCAGGGTGACCAATTTCAGGTACTGGACCGTCTGGAAAGCTCATGGTAAGCGCCCCTTTGGTGAGGACCGGCAACCGCGAGGATGCCGGCTGCGCGCATGCGACTTCTTTCACGTTTTCAGTCTTGCCGGTTGCATCGGAATCCACAATTTCGGCTTTGACTATTGTTGGAATCTGGTATGGCAATCCTTGGATCTCGGCTTGCCACTGGCTATTCGGCACGAGCTTTAACATTTTACCGATGCCACCAAAAACGAAATCAATCTTTTTATATGGGACATTTACAAACGACTTGTAATAGCCATCTACTTGATCCGAGACTTTTACTGTACCTGATGATTGCGGTTCTGGAATTTTTACTGTGGTGGCATCTCCACCGTTTAGTGAGCCGAGAGTCAATCGTAGAGAGTTGGGTGCGAGTTTATTATCGCCATTCGCTTTCTCGTAAGCGGTTTGAGCATCAGCAAAAGGATTGACTGAAACTCCCGTTTTATCCTTTGCGGCTCCGTTTCTTTCCAAAGATGTTTTGATCGCAACGATCAGTTGATCTTTTGCGGAAAGCGCGGCTTTTCGATCATTCTCAGCCAGTTCCTCCATCAGCGACTGGTCTAATTTGTCAGCTATGATCAGGTCAAGTCTACTTGTGGCAATTATTGTGTTGATTCCTCTGACAGGCAATGCGAAACCATCGCCGGCCGCAGTACCAGCGCCGTCAGCTGGACTGTCTGCCAGCGAAACAAAACCGAACTCAGGCGTGTCAACAACAATATCGCTGATACTGCCGGCGGCGGCAAGTGCCGCTGCGTCGATTGGCCTTGGAGGAAGAGCTACGCGATCAAACAATCTCATACTGGTGCCAATAAGAGCCAGCATCGCAGCGCCAAATGCGATGATAATGCCCCAACTCGAAATCTTCATTCTTCCAAAATTGGAGCGCACTGAACCGGTGCGATTGTTTGCTTTTTGAGTCATCACTGTTTTTCTCTCAATTGACCATTGGTCTCTATGCGTCTGGGAGGTCCGAATACTTTTGAATTGGTCCACCGCTTGTAGGCTGAATCTTGACGATAGTCCAGCAACTCGATCGGTTGATCGGTCTCGACCAAGATTTTTGCAGTCGGCTTGGTGAGTGCTCGTGCCACCACAAAATATTTGGTCTTTATGCTCTCGTAGTTGGTTGACACATACGTGATTACGGTGCCACCAGCCACCATAACGGCAGTCGCGATGAGGGTAACTTCGGTAATTGCTCTGACTGGTGACTTTCGTTGTCGCTTGGCTGCCAACTTTCTCGACAGTAGCATCGACATCGTCGCTTCACTCTTGACTTGATTTGTTTTGAGTGTGTTGAGTTCTTCGCGTAGCTCGGCTTCTATGAATTTGATGCCCTGATACTGCTTGGCCCAACGTTTTGAACTCGGCGATTTTAATTCTTTTCGACTGTGCTCTTTCTCAATGAGGTTCTTTTTTGTCGAATCTGAATTTTGCCTCTCCGACTCACTCGACGCAAACCGTTTGTTTACCTTCTCCAACCATGACAAAATGGCATTCTTAAACTGTTCTGCTGTTTTGAAACCTTGATTTGTAGAGAAGCCCTTCTTGAGTAGTTCCTTGAGTGATTCAACTTCGAACAGCTCAGGTCGCATTGCTGAAATCGCGATCAGCTCTTCGTCGTCGCGATGATCTTCTTCATCTAGTTTGATGCCGGTAATCATTTCGTAGATTATGGCCGCTACCGCTCTCAGGTCGGAATTGATTTTTTCCGACAAGTTTCTTTCGATGTTTGCATCACTGGAACTACGGAGTTTATCTATTGCCTCATATGCCACTCCGCTTGCGCATAGTCCTCCGACCTTAATCAAGCTGTCTGCGCTTGACTCGACCAATATTATGCTGTTCGTGCTCAAATTTCCGTGTGCGAAGTTTTTTTCATGCAGATAGGTAAGTAGCGAACAGATTTGCAAAGCTATCCGGATGATTCTCGCTTCCGTTTCAACGTGCTTGGATCGATTCAGAAAACTTCTCAGAGTTTCTCCTTGTGCGTATTCGAGGATGACACACGGACTATCATCAATTGAACGACAGTCCAACAACTTAATTAGGTTTGGGTGCTGGAAAGTTCTGTATTTGTCGATCGCCTTGTTGAAATTCGGCTCCGTTTCAGGCGTTGGTGAAATCAACTGTTTGATTGCAACAATGCGATCAAACTTCAGGTCTGTTGCGGCATAAACAGTCGACGTTTCGCCCTTACCTATGGTGTCGATCACCGAGTATCGTCCGAATAGTACTTGCCCGACGAGGCTACTATCATTTTCATCCTTTGAAGACTTGTCGCTCGCGTCATTAACAGTTTTCAATTTTTGACGACCGAGCTTCGACTCACTACTATCGGCGTTGTACGTCAATAGTCTCGCGAACATCCGGGACGGCATAAACGAAGAAGTCTCCAGGCTTTCATCTTCTTGAAGTTCTTCATTAGGAATCTCTGCAACTTCTGCTGCTTCTGCGATGACAGCTTTAAAACGGTCATCTGCCCTTGACGGATCGACTTCTCGAACGCGCTCTATCCAAGCGAGTATTCCGGACTTGAATTCTTCCATCCCATCGAATTTTTCGTCGTCGTTTAAAGAAAGTCCGCATCGGATAATTCGGTCGAGCTGATCTATTTCGATAATGTCCGAACGAAAATCTGATAGTGCCGGAATTTGATTGATTTCACCATTGGTATCCGAGAAGGGTAACGCACCTGAGACTAATTCGTATGCAATGGTTGCAAGATCGAACAAGTCTATTGACGATTCGTTCTTTATTTTGGAGTAGTGTTCGTAACTTCCATATCTTTCGAGATCCAATCGAAGTTTTCTTTGCTCCACAAGTTGATCTTTTACTTCACGAGAGCCTACGCCACTGACCTTGACGTGCGACTTTCCTTCGTTTTCAATTACCAAAACGTTGTCTGTATTTAGGTTGCCGTGGACCAAATCACATCGATGCAGTTCGCCCAGAGCATCGCATATCTGAATTATTATTGACGCGATCTGTCCTTCAGTTTGCGTTTGGTTTGCTTCTGAGATAATTCGTGAAAGCGTCAACCCTTCGATAAATTCTCGAAGGCATAGAGTTTTTCCTGACGACTCGATGCATTCTATAGACTCAATCAAGTTTGTGTGTTTGACTTTTACAGCCGCTTCGCAAGCGATCCTAAACAACTTGTTGTGTTCTTCGTCGCTGGAATTAAGAACGTCGATAGTGATGCCTTTGTCGGACATGATATCTAGGGCTTTATACGTGGTTAAGAGTTTTGATTTGTTTTGAACTTCAAGAACCACATAGCGTCCGTTGAGAATAGCACCGTGGGTGATACCGGTAGCCTTTTCCTCTATAATTGCATCTTGTTCGCGTTCAAGTTTCTCCAATTTTGAAAGAAGTGGAGTGACAGCGATTTCTGGCGAAGCGGATGTGTTGAAAACTCCCGTATCAATTGGGGCGGCTGAAATCGTTTGTTCTGATGCCTTTACTAGAAGATCCTCTCCTTCGTCCTCGTCCTCGTTCTCGTCTTCTTCTTCTTCTTCTGTGGCGAGAAGCGCCTCTTCAAGTCGAACCGATAATAATGATTGTAAGGGCGTGTCAACTACAACAACTTCCGCTTCGCAAGTGTTCCAATCGTTTATTGCACTTTCAATTTCTTCTATATTTTGAAATGCGGTTTCTTTATCTGTAGGAGCAAGGGCACGTAGCACAATTGATTTGAATCCTTCGTCATTGTGCGGGTCTAAATCACAACTCCTAAGTGATTCTATAATTGCCTGCAGGATCAAATTGTCTGTAACAGGTAAGTGGTTCTCGGTATTGAAACGGTAAGTAATCAAGTCTCGTAGTGAAAATGTTTTGTCCAGCACGCTGCTGGCAATCACTTTTACTTCTTGTTTATCTTGTTGTTCTTTTACATCTATAACTTCTGACTCTTCAAGTTCTAAACCTTCGATTATTTTCTGTTGAACCGCTGAACCTTCAACTGATGGTCCGTGTGTTTCGTCAATTTGAGGCGACAATCGATCGTCATCATCAAGCATCATCGAAAGCTTATTCCGAAGCACCTTTCCATTTAATTCTTCGATACTTATTTCCATCATAATTAAATGGACCTCTGTAGTTCTAATCGTTCTGGAAGGCGCTGTTGTAGTCAATACGCATCACGCGACTTTACACCCAGTATACGTATCCTCGATAGAATTCGAATCACCACTGGCATTACCCAGAAGGGGGATTCTTTCAAAAAATGCCGGTGATAAAGTTCAATTAGACGAGCGGAGGACTGACTTGAAACGACACAGAAATCAATGCGGCATGTTGAGCGAGGCTGTTTCGTCTCTTGCTCTGTTTATTCCGTTGTTGGTGATCATAATAATGGTGACTATTCAGGCCACACAAGCGTATCTGATAGCGAAAAACATGAGTCGAGCAGCTCAAATCGCAGCTCGTACACTTGCTGAGGAGTATCAATCGAATTCTCAAATTGCTACTGATACATCAGCACAGCAGGCCATTCTCGACAATATTCGAATTCCACAAATGGTGTCCTCTAATCAGCAGTTCAACATTCCTTCAACCGGATGGCAAACTACAGTGGATCCGAAAACGGTGACTGTTGTAGTCACATACATTCCTGGGGTAGGTAGTCCAGCTAATCCACCCTATCCTAATCCGAACATCTTAAATATGAGCAGCTTGTTTAAGATCAGCGCGGATTCGACCTATCGGATTCCAAGGTGAGCTACCGGTGAGCATATGAATAAGTCGACTAGACGATCCTTTAGTAGCAGCGTTCGTGTACATAGACGAAGCGGATCAACATTGGCTGAGTTTGGGCCCGCTCTGTTTATCATTCTTACTATTTCCATAGCAGTTGGATTTGCCGCTTTTGAAGCATCGCAAGTCTTCATGATCAAGTCGACCCTCGATTTTGCAGCACAGACTGCAGCACGAAAACTATCGCTAGCATATGCCCAGGATTCGGTAAGTACGATGGCGTTTCCAGAAAAGATCTTTGATCAAGTTAGATACAACAAAATTGTGGTGAGTTCGGATCAATTCGATATTCCTGATGGAACTGCCGGTTGGCAAACGACTAAGACTCCTCAAACTGTGACAGTAGAAGTCGTTTTTAAGGGTGGTAAGTACGGTTTAGAAAAATTTCCGAACCCTGATCCACTTGGACTCAGTCAGAATTTTCAAGTCAAATCAGTGGGCGTTGCGAGGTTAGAGTAATGGCACGTAAATTTAGAAAGAATTGTTTGTCCCACAGAAAGCAGACAGGAGCAGTCTCGCTGCTTATTCCTCTGTTGCTTTTGTTCATAGGGATTCTGGCTGCGATATTTTCGTTTGATTATTCGCACGGATTACTAGTCCGAGAAGAGTTGCAGAATGCCACCGATGCTGGTGCTCTAGCCGGCGCATACGAGCTGACGAAAGCAGTATTAACCGATACCGAACGAAAAAATGCGGACTCGTATGCGAGGCAAGTGACAGCTAAAAACAGAGCGGATGGCGCCTCCGTCGCGGCTGCCTCTTCAGGAACTACAGTGACGGTGAAAGTTGACAGCACGTCTACACCACGGACGGTGACAGTCACAGCTACAAAAGTCGTCGGCAATTTCTTCGCGAAATTGATTGGAGCAAGTACAATGCCGGTAAGCTCTACTTCCACGGCATCTGTGCTCAAAGGAATTAAAAAAGTAAAGGCAAATCAACTGTATCCGATCGCCGTAAGTCTTGATACTTCGCCGGATAGCGGACCTCAGGCGGGATTACCGCTCAGCTACTACATTGGGGGAAATCACACCAAAACATTTACGATAGTTTTGAACCCGCAGAAAAGTAAAAATGCGGCATGGCTAAATAATTGGGTGGGACTTGGAAATCCGGAGATTACAATCGGACAGTCGACGACGGATCTTAGCAACGGCGTTCAGGCCAATCTAGTGAAGAATCTGTTGCCTGGAGACACTTTGAACGTTCCGCTAATACTTGGAGATCCTCCGTACAATAAGAATCATACTATCGTCGGCGTCATCGGTTTCAAAATCACCAGGATCCTATTTCCTTTCGAAATTGAAGGGACTATCATCGATCCGTTTACGATCGATGGCACTGCTGGAGTACCATCAGTGTCAGGTCTCGGGAAAAATGAGGCACAGTTTTTAGACGAGAATTCGCCCTGTAATGTTGTGTTGACGAACTGAATCCCTGCGAACTCTGTCGACTTCGTCAATTAGTCGAACACCGGATCCGCAACATCTCGTGGGCGTCACGGATGTCTCGATATGTGACCGGTTCGATCAATAACTCTACATCGCTAAACTGCGGATCTTTTAGCAGGTCATTTATGTAGTGATGAAAATGATCCTGATGTGGTCCCTTAATAGGGTAAATTCTTACGTCACCGGTGGTAACGCGAATTAGCTCGCGCAGTGCCTTTTGATGAAATTCGTAATCGAATCGGTCTTCTAGCAGCATTCCTCCGGTTTCAAGCGAAGTGTAGAGAAACAAAAAATTGGCGCATAGGGTTAGTTCAAAAGCTTTGTCGGCGAAAGGCAAGTTAGGCAATTCTGCATGAACATATCGACCTTTTGAAGCGTTGACAGCATAGTCTTTCAGAAAGAAATCTCGTGATCTTTTTTTTCGCTGCTGAAACTGATCGGAGAGTGCATTATCGTCAAACAAATGTCCAACGACTGATTTTCGCTCGCCCACTCTGTCGATGTCGTTCTTCCATATTGATGCAAGTTCGTTTACATCGGTCGCGTACAGAGGATCGCAGGAGGTAACATCGATCTCGTAAAGACGAGCTTCAGCTGCGAATGACGATGGGCCGCCCGCGCAATCGAGTACACGTTTACCTTTTAATTGCGAAGGATTTAAACTGAACATTTTTTGATATTCAGTGAAATCTCGTCCAAGGAATAAAACTTCGGAAAAAGCGAAATTCCTGATTTTATCTTCGCTAAGGTGATCCATGGTTGTTGTCTGCTATTAGAGATGGTGCCTAAATCATTTGAATCTTCTGCGAATCCGGCTTTTAGCCGTCTTCGAAACCAGAAGGATAAATCGTGAGCGCTCCGCTTCGCGCTAATCCTTTGCCAACAACGCGTCAGCTTCGATTTCAACAAGCATGTCGGGCGAAATAAGTCTGCTTACCTCAATCATACTGGTAGCCGGTCGAATATCGCGAAAGAACTCTCCATGAGCTTTTCCTACGGACTCCCAGTTCTCGATATTGGTGACATAGATTCTAGTTCTCACTACATCGGTCAACTTTGCACCGGCTCGGCTGAGTGCTGCTTCGATGTTTCTCAGAATTTGCATTGACTGTTCAAACGCATCATTTATTCCAACGATTTTTCCGTCAGTGTCAGTTGCGGTAGTGCCGGAAACAAAAACATGGTTTCCCATTTTAACTGCGCGCGAGTATCCGACGATGGGCTCCCACTGAGTGTTAGTTGAAATATTTTCGCGTTTCATTGAGTATGCCTTCGCCTAATCTACACGGAGAAGCTGCTGGACTGATTCTCTGAAGACCTCGGTATGACGATCGATGTCTGCTTCGGATGTCGATGGTGACATCAACGCCATGTTGTGAAACGGTGTCATCAGGACACCGCGATTCAAAGCTGCGAGATGCATGTATCGATCGAGTTCATAATCACCTGAGGCCGCGGCTTCGCCACCGTTTATCGGCGGCTTTTCACGAAACCAATATTCTGCGCGGCAGCCAAGTTGTTTCACTATCCAGGGGAGATTGTACTCCTTGATTGTTTCTTCCACGCCTTTGACGAAACGATCGCACAGCGGAATTGTTTTTTCATACGCAGCATCTGTTAAAACCTTTTCCAGGGTGGCTCTCATTGATGCAATCGAAAGCGCGTTGCCGGCGAGAGTCCCACCGATTCCAGAGGTGTCACAATCTTCCACATTTGTGTGTTCGCGGATTCGTTGAGCGACCTCTTCCGTGCAACCATATATGGCACCAGGAATGCCACTGCCCAGAGGTTTGCCTAAAGTCATCATATCCGGTGCCAATTTATATTTGCCTGTGTAGCCACCAGGTCCGGTGCATATAGTGTGTGTTTCGTCATAAATCAGCAGCGTTCCAGTCTTCCTGGTGATCTCGCGTAGAGCCTCTAGATATCCAGGTTCTGGATGTACGATTCCAATGTTGGTCATAACCGGTTCGGCTAGAACACACGCCACGTCCTTCGACGCTAGTGCTTTTTCCAGTGCTTCCAAGTCGTTGAATTCTACTACCTTGGTCGTTTTGACCGGGTCGACTTGTGGACCGCAATTACCTTTTCGGGCTTGTGGTTTTCCATCCACGATAGTGATGAAGGACTCGTCCACAGTGCCGTGATAGCACCAATTGAAAACGAGAACATAAGGACGGCCAGTTATTTGCCTTGCCAGTCGTAGCGCGAATCGATTGGCATCAGTTGCGGTCAGTGTGAATTGCCAATACTTAAGGCCAAAGCGACGACTCAATTCCTCAGCAACCCAAATGCTGTTTTCCGTCGGCAGCATAAAGGTTATGCCTTTCTGGATTTGTTCTACAATCAGCGCGGTGGATTCGTCCGGCGAGTGACCTGTCATGGCTCCGGTATCACCCAGGCAAAGGTCAACGTACTTGTTGCCGTCGACATCCGTAAAATGCGCTCCCTTTGCTTCCTTCACAAACACCGGATATGGCGATGCCCACTTGATCATCCAATTCATTGGAACGCCGGCAAGCAAGTGTTCCTTGCCTTTTTCGAAGAGTTTGAACGACTGTTCATGCGTTTTTCTAAAACGCTCTTCTTCAATGACGAGCAACTTTTCTAAATGAGCTCGGTTAATCGTCGTCGACTTTCCGGAAAGCATCGCTATAAACTCCTGTGAGAGAAATCCGATTATATTATCGTTCCGACCGGCAATTCGTATTAACTAGCCCGGTCGTCTGTAGATGCAAGAGAAGCTGGTCGCATCGTGCCATTCGACTGCCGGATCGACACGGCGCTTCCACTCGCGATTCTGCCCTGTTCGATGCAGTGCTCGTAAATCGTTTAAGCACTTCATCAGTACGCTCTCGTCAAGGGCTTCAAAGAGTGTTATGTGTCGAGTGGGGTTGCGTCCTACGCTTGTGTATCGACGGCATGCGGCCCATCCGGGAATGTCGGCAATCTGCAATGGTAGGTACTGCTTTTCATACCATTCTTGAAATTCGTCGTCCATTTCCGGTTTCATTTCTAACGACCATAAAAGAAATGGTCGACTACCGAATCGACCGTCCGGCGGCATGCGCTCGTGTTCCCACCGGGGCATGAACGAGATTCGACTGAAATTGCGCAGATCGTTGGTCTTCCAGTTTTGAAACTCGGTGACCAGATCTTTGATGGATTCGCGTTGGAAAATTTCGTCTGCCTTAGCAACATCATCCTTGTTTGCGAACTCGTAAATCGTGATGTACTGCTTGTTGTACCATCGCAACGAACCGCTGATGTTGAGCTCTTCATAACGCCGAATGGTTGTTATCTCCGGCGCGGTGGCAAGGATCGCCGGCAGAAAACGATGGTGGTAAAACTCGTTAAACTCCCCCTCTTTTTCAGGAGCGACGCTCAGCGATATGAGCATGATAGGATTAGCGTACATGCAAACTCCTTACAACTCGTGTGTGCTTTGAAATGGTACCAAAGATCATCTCACTCGAATTGAAACCGATTACTTCGTTTGCGACGATTTGCTTTTCGTTTGCGGTTTGTTTTCTTGTTTCCGATCAAGCTCTTGCGAAGGAAAACCGGCTGCTCTTGCATCAGAGGCATCGGCTTTACGGAGTTGTTGATGTCGAGATTGCTGACGACGGTGTGAGAGTTTGCAATCGTACGACTGACTATTGTTTTTTGTGCAAAGCACCAGATTGGGATTCAGTTATCTATAGCGATAAACGCAAAATGGTTTCCAGGCGCAAATTTGCTGATTGGTCTAGATCTGGAATTCGAACCGCGCTGAGCATCATGGATAACCAGGATTTGCATAAATGGCCGCGAGTGATTGAAGCGAAGAGAAAATATAAGGGGTTGGATTCGGTTCAATATGCTTTTCCGCTTCGGTATGAAAATGGAGTAGCGGCTGAATTGAAGCACGGAAAATTCGGTGAATATGTCGTTTCTAGAGGTCTTCCTGTCAACAGGAAAGTCGAAATGTATTTGCAGGCTCTTTATGATTTGCCACCGGAAAGAGGAGTTCCGTTGAAATTCAATAAGTATGCGCAAGGTAACAGTTATGGATTGGGGCTCAAGTACAATCAGACTGTAAGTGTAGTTGAAGTGCTTGACACTCTAAGTGCGAAATGGGCAAGTGGAGTTTCGGGCTCGATGGATGCTCGATTGAAGACTTATAGGTCGGTTCCGGAAAGCGAGATCGTGATTAAGAACAACGATATGTCTGATGTTTTTGAGACGTTTATGACTGACGATGATAAGGCGAAGCCGAAGGAGAAAATGAAGGGGAAGTGATTTCACTACCTTTCGTTCGCGGATCGGGCTCTGTTATTTTAGCGGCGTGAAGGAGCAGGCTGGAAGCCTGCGCTCCCAGGAGCCGATGCGGACGTGTCTCGATTTCGAAGTTCTGCGCATCTCAGCACGCATCGGGCTTTAGCGATCTAGGCGAAAGCGATCTAGGCGAAAGCGATCTAGGCGTAAGCGATTTAAGCGCAAGCGATCTAGGCGTAAGCAATGACTCGGTGGCGATTCACTTGGTATGTGTTAGCAACTTGCGCTAGTGATTTAAGCGATTTACTTTGTGAGCGCGGCGAGCGTTTTAGTTGCGTTGGAAGAGACGTAAACGTTTTCGTCGTTGGAAAGTTTTTCCAAAATTGAAACCGGGAGTTTGTCGTTCATGGACAAGCCCAGTCTGACGTCATCATCGGCATCGCCCGCTAGCGTTTCTAATGCAGATTCGGGGAGATTTTTATGTTCCGCGACGGCAATTCTCACGTCCGCACTCTCATCTGCTGCTAGTTTCTTCAACACACTGGCAGGCGCGTTAGGATTTTCAGCGACGCGGCGACGGACACGCTTGTCCGTATCTCCTGCGAGTTGAATGATTACTGACTCTGAGGAGTGTGGGTTACCGGCCAATACCAGGCGAATGAGTGTTTCATCGTTGGATGAATTTTCCCCTTGTGCTGCCAGCTCGTTTTCCAGCGCGTAGATGGAATGCAGCAACGCCGACAATTTGGGTGATGTCACCGGTTTTGCGATGTAGTAGTTCATCTTCAACTTCAGTGCTTCTTCTACATCTTCATCCCGCTGTGACACTGTCAGTAGTACCACAGGAATTTTCTTCAATTCATCGTCACTTTTGATATCCGCGAGAACTTCATGTCCATTTTTCTTTGGCATGTTTAAGTCAAGCAGGATTACGTCCGGAAATGACTTGTCTTTCTTTGCGTTGTTGAGGTAGTCGCAAGCCTGCACTCCATCATTAACGGTAGTCAAATTGTAAGACAAATCGGAGCGTTTAAGCGCTTCTTCTGTTAGCCGCACGTCTGACGGCGTATCTTCTACCAACAGAATTTCAATCTTTTCTTTCATTAACGCGCTCCTTGGGTTTTGTCACAGCTGGAAGAGTAAACAAAAATATCGAACCTTCTCCTGGTTGTGACTCTACTGAAATTGATCCACCATGCGAAGTCACTATTCGTTTGCAGATCGCTAAGCCCATTCCGGTTCCGGAATACTCGTTCTTCCCATGCAGTCTAGCAAACATATCGAAAACCTTCTCGGTGTACCTGGGATCCATACCGATACCGTTGTCACGTACCGAGAACAACCAATAGTCACCGCTCGAGTCCACCTTGATTTCTATATGCGGCGGTCTGGTCTTATTTCTATATTTTAGCGCGTTACTAATCAAGTTCTGAAAAAGCTGAACTAGATGCGATCGTTCCACTGCAACTTCAGGTAGTGAGTCGATGTCGAATCCGGCTTCAGTTTCTTTGATCAGTGCGCTTAAGTTGGTCAAGACATCCTCGATCACATCGTTGCACTTAGTTTCGTAATATGTGCCCTCTGTTTTAATGATGCTTGAATGTGTAAGCACCGCCTGAATCAGGTTTTGCATTCTTTGGGTGCCATCGAGAATGAACGCGATAAATTCCTGGGCCTCGTCGTCTAATTTTCCCTCGGTTGTTTCCTTTAAAAGATTGGCGAAACCTTGCACTGCCCTCAGTGGCTCTTGCAAATCATGTGACGCGATTTTTGCAAACTGTTTTAGTTCTTCGTTACTCTGAGTCAAGCGTTCAGTTCGCTCTCCGACGATACGCTCCAACTCTTCGTTCATTCGTTTGTGTTCCGAGATATCTCTAACGAATGCGCAGAAAAGATAATCAAGATCTTCCTTGATTTTGAAAACTACAAATTCAATTGGAAATTGTTTGCCTTCTTTGTGAATCGCTTGCAGTTCGTAAGTCGCTCGCAGAACAGTGTTATCGCCCTTTTCAAAACGCTTCTCCACCATGCGAGCATATTGTTTGCGTAGATGACGTGGAACAATCGTTGATAATGGTCGACCGAGTGCCTCTTGTTTTGTCCATCCAAAAGTTGCTTCTGCTTGTGGATTCCAATCTGTGATGTGCCAATCACGGTCTACCGAGATAAACGCATCGTAAGAATTCTCGAGAATAATTCGTAGGCGCTTTTCACTTTTCTGAAGTGATTCGCCGATTCGTACTTCTTCAATTGCAAAATTCAGTCTGCGATGAATTGCTTCACAACTGACGGCTTCTTTTAAAACGTGACCGTTGGCTCCTTCTTCAATTGCCCGCATGGCCAGCTCTTCTTCACTGGTTTGAGTGGCGACAATAATGGGGATCCCAGGAGTAAGTTCTCTGACGCGATGATAAGTTTCAAGGCCTTCGCTGTCAGACAACGACAGATCGAGCAGGATAGCGTCGAATTTTAAACTAGATAATATTTCAAACGTTTGTTCCAGATTTGTCGCAGTTTCAACTTCTAGACCAAGTTCTTCCAGACCCGAGCTGATTAGCTTCAGGAGTCTGCGGTTGCCTTCGACTAATAAGACATGCATACGCTCTACTTAAGTTGAAGTGGGTTCAGCAAACCCTCTAAAAGTTTGCTGAATGATGACCAGACTTATGTTATGCCCATGCCGTCAGATGTGCAACCAAAGTACTTCTCGGGCACACGGGCAATACGGAAATGCTATTAGGTCTCAGAGCAGCTTCTGACCGGCTATGAGGTTGTTTTTTTTGACCCGTATGTGAGAGTGAAAAATGGATTTTGTTACACAAAAAGGCACAAAGTTTGGTGACACAGTTGTCAATGTTTGGCAGCACGGACTGATGGGAGTTGATATCGGCAGAATCGTTATCGCAATAGGGATTTTCGTTGTGTTCTTCGCTTTGCGTGAACCATTCACGAAGGTTTGCACCGGGGTGCTTCGTAAATGGGCTTCGAAGACTGCAACAAACACTGACGACATCATCGTCGAGGCCGCCGAAGAACCAATTCGATTTCTTCCAATTGTTCTGGGCGTGTTTTTTGCGTGTGAATTCATGCAGCCTGTTGGTAGGTTTGAAACATTTACAAATAATCTAGTCACGTCCCTTATCACATTCACGATCTTCTGGACGTTGACCCGTTTGGTGGAACCATTTCGGTTTCTTTTGAAGAGATTAGAGATTGTGTTCTCACCAATGGCGGTGGCATGGTTGGTCAGAGGAATCAAGGTACTTCTTATCCTTGTCGGGACTGCCACCATTCTCGAGATGTGGGGAATTAAGGTTGCACCATTGATAGCTGGACTGGGGCTCTTCGGGGTTGCCGTCGCTCTAGGCGCGCAGGATATGTTTAAAAACTTGATCGGTGGATTGTTAGTCATCGGTGAGAAGCGATTTAATCTGGGAGATTGGATTAAGGTGGAAGGCGTAGTCGAAGGTACAGTTGAAGATATCGGTTTTCGTTCGACAATGATTCGACGCTTCGACAAAGCGCCAGTATACGTGCCGAACTCGCAACTGGCCGACAAAGCTGTAACCAACTTTAGTGCGATGACTCACAGAAGAATTTATTGGAATATCAAAATTCCGAAAACGGTTTCCTTTGAGGAGTTGCATAAAATTCGCGAACGAATCGAGCAGTACATTTTGAATAGTGACGAGTTCGCCGATCCGAGTGAGGCCACGACCGCCGTGAGAATTAGCTCTTTCGGCGATGAGTCTGTTGGCCTAATGGTCTACTGTTTTACCAAAGCGACTGAATGGACTGAGTGGTTGCAGGTAAAGGAGCGTCTTGCCCAAACGGTTCGGGACATTTTAAATGAGTCAGGAGCTGGTTTCTCCGTAGGAAGCGAAACTCCGGAATTCGAGGTCGGATCTGATGCTGCCGAAGTTTTTGTCCCACCTTCAGACGAAGACGAGGCAAAGGAAAATAAAGCCGAGTCGGATAAGTCAGACGAACAAAAGTTGATTCAGGACAAACTGAATGCCGCCGCTGAAGAGCAGAAGGTGTTGCAAGAAAAATTGAACGCATTGCAGGCGGAAGAGAAGGAAATACTTGCGCGTCAACAAAAGAATGTCGATAACGATTCCTTTAATCCACCATCGACAAACTATAGTTCTGCGGATTCGAAACCTCGATAGCAGATTGAGAAAATTGCCAAGGTCACCGCTGCACTGTCAGTGGTGGCATTGCATTGTTTCCAATTTAAGCATTTTCCTTTTTACAAGCAGCATTTTCTCTCACTTTTGTTGGTAAGTGACGACGCCGGAAATTAGTGCCAAAAACATTGTTTTTGGGGCCTGGGTGGGTGTCACGGACTGCTGATACGTTGGTTCTATTGTATTCTCACGCTCAAATCGCTGCACTTCTACGAGCCAGGTATTAGGAAATGTCAGAACACGGTCAACAGATGGATCGATCCGCAGGGAATGCCAGTCTCGACAACCCTGGCACCGGCGATCTGCATCAACTGTACGATAGAAATTCCAGCCTTTTCTCACCCTCAGAGGCAGACTCGCGCCTAGCCCGCGGTCTAGTAACCCAGGACATGCAGGTGAAGCACCCGGAACGCGGTCTAATCTCATCGGACCTCTCGTTCTCAGGCGATGCGTCATTTCAATACGATTCCAATCAGAGAATGGATGGACTCGCTCAGTTTACCCGTAACAATGTTGCAGGCGGAATGGAAACCAGCAGTCGTTTCGAAAATCGCACTGATGGTTTGGTTCATGACAGAGTGCTTCGGACGCTGGAAGTTAAAGAACACGAGCAAACCTTCGAAGCAGGCAAAAACCCTGATGGTAAGCTGCGTTCTCATGAAATCAAAACCACTGATGGTTCGGTTGATTTGACATTTAATCAGTATGACCCCAAGTTCAGTGAGAACGGTTTGGCCCACGAAAGTACCTCCCGAGAAGCTGGTTCCGTCAAGACCACGAAGTCGTTCGAAAATCATCCTCGGGCGTTGGTTATGGAGACTTCCGAACAGACCGCGTCTGGAACAAGGACCGTTCAAAACTTCGCAGACGGACGGAAAAACGAGTCCTTCACTCTGCCAAACGGAGTCCGGGTAGAAAGCAAGGAATACGATAAGGACGGGAAACTAAAGGTGCCCGACAAGCCTGGAGGAGATAAGCCAAACGAGCCCGAAGACCAAGAAGCAAATTATTTGAATCAGTTTAAAACCTTACTAGAACAAGCAAATTTCGAACTCTCCCCCCTCCAAAAGGGCTGGGGTCCCTTTCAAGGATTGCAGGCTGCTGCCAAAGAACGCGGTCTTCAATTCACCAACCATCAAATGCGTGATGAGGCAATTCGCATCAAAAATCGCGAGTTTACCGAGAACGGTCGTACGAGTTTTAAAGTGGGCGAACGCCTCGCGTTCTACAGCCCAAAAGAAATCGGACAGTCCGTTGAGCAGGAAAAAGCTCGCTATCGGGCAACCATTGTGTAGTTCGAAGTCGAGCGGTCTTACCAGAGTAAACTAATGCCTACCGGGCAAAATGAATAACAGTCCAGTCATTTTCATCCAGAATCCCTCTTGGAAAAAGTAAATTGGCAGAACCGGTTGAACAAAACAAACCACAGCCAGAGAGGCAAGAGGCGCGGCCGGAACGTCAGCAGGCTGATACTGCGACGACCAAAGGCTTCGATGACGTCTACTCTTCAAAAAACGAAAAGTCCACTCTCACTGAAGACAAATCTCGCAACGGACTTGGTGACAATGGTCAGAAGAAAGACGGTGACCTCTCAAACTCCGGTCAAGATGCTGCTCTCGGTTTGCAAACTATTTTTGAACGTAATCGCGAAAATGCGTTTGCCTCCGGTGAGGCTAAATCCGAATCTGCTCTAGGACCTGATGGAAAGCCGTTGCCTCCGGATCGTTCTGTTTCGTCAAAAGAGTTCTTTGATCCGACTCAGCGAGAAGATGGACTTAAGCAACTTACGAAGACCGGTGTCACGAGCGACAATGAGACCAAGAGTCTTTATGAAGGCAGAAAAGACGGATTGCTGGAAGAAAGAAACCGAGTCGCTCTTGGTGTGGAAGAACATGAACAAACATTCGACGGACAGATCCGGACCGACGGAAAACTCAGCTCGCACAGTGTGAAAACCGCTGACGGAAAGGTGGATATCAGTCTTGAAAAATACGATCCCACCCGGTCGTTAAACGGTTTGATTCAAGAGACTGTGTCGAAGGAGAATGGAGTTGCTACTACAACCAAAGCGTTTGATAAACATCCTCAAGGTTTAATAACTGAACAGACTATCGCGGATAAATCGAATTCTCAAACTATTCAACAATATTCTGATGGCCGGCGCATTGAATCTTATTCGAATGCTGATGGTACGAATTCAACGACCAGAGAGTTTGACGCCAACGGCAAGTTGGTTGGTCCGAAGGAAGGTCTACCTGTTCCAAGCGATGATCCGAACTCGCGGAAAAATCAAACTGACGGCAAAGATGCTAAGGTTGCCACCGCGATTGGTGTCGGAAAAGACGGAGTGGAGTCATCGACCAAGCGACCTGAGGATTATAGAGCAGAAGGGAAGTCGTTGGTCGAATCGATTGGAATTGGCAAGACTGGTTCTGACGACCCAGGCAAATTCACCAACGCGGACAAGCTTAATCCGGACGGATCAATCCAACAATATAAGTTTGAGAATGGAACAACGATTACTCAATTTGCGGGCGACCAGAAGGGACCGCTTGGTTCATCAGCCATTCTTCAAGAACGGGGAAAACCTGCCGAGTTCTTTGCGGACAATGGCACCAAGATTGGTGTCGCTGTTGGAAATCAGCCTCTGGATGTCGCTCAAGTGCTTACGGCAGATGGCAAGGTCACTGCCCGTCAAAGTGACGGCAGCGATAAGCCTAGCACGATGGAGAATTACATTAAGTTCAACGAGAAAGATTCGCCCGGATCGAAAGTTCGTACAATGGAGCAGCGGGTGGAGTCATCGCCGGATGGCAAGCCGACTGTTCCGACCGGCGATTCCGCGGTAGCAAGGACACTTGAACAAAGGTCACCCGCGGATTTTATTCAAACCGCTGACCAAGTGGTGGCAGATGGTCAAAGAGCTGCTCCAGCTGTCGATACTGCATTAGGTAGGACACCAGGGGCGGCGTCACCCGCTGATTCGATTCGAACCGCTGATCAAGTGGTGGCAGATGGCAAGAAACCGGATGTTCAGGTAGAAACTGCGCTTGGTAAATCTCTCGAGACGAAATCGCCTAAGGACTCCATCCAAACTGCGGATCAGCTAAATAAACTTCCGGAGCAACAGAGCAAAACATCCGATTCTAAGGATTTGGAGCAATCAAATAAGGTAGCCGAACAGAAGAGTAAGACGGGCGACCAGCCTCGAAGTGCTGATGAAAAGTCGCATTTGGAGCAATTTCGGAAAGGTCTGGAAGATGGAAACTTTAAACTGCCACCATTAAAGAAGGGTTGGGGACCATATCAGGCACTGAAGCATGCCTCGGAACAAAATGGTTTGAAGTTGACACCGAAGGAGCTTCGTGAAGAGTCGAAGCGCATCAGAGATCGGGAGTTTGCGGAGACTGGTCGAAAGCACTTTAACGTTGGTGAGCAACTTCAGTTTCGCAGTCCTAAGGAAATAGATAAGGCCGTTGAAACTGAAAAGACTCGGTTTAACTCTGGTACCGAAAATGGTGGCACACCGAAAAGCGAATCAACGAAAGACGTGCCGAAAGAAGCGCCTCGGGACCCTAAAGATGGCCCTCGTCCTCCTGAAGCTGAAGCCGGACGACGCAAGGAGCCGGCAGCAGAAGGCGATCGGAGTCCTGCGGATAAGCAGCGCAAACAAGATGAACCTCGCACTGAGTCCAAGGAACGACAACGAAAGCCAGATCCTAACAGAGAGGGTGAACGTCAGCCGCAACCTGAAAAACAGCTGCGACCAGGTCAAGATCAGCAAAAGGTTCAAACTCCGGAAGACTTGCAGAAAGCTGGTTTTGCCGAGCAAAAGGATGATGCAGGGAAAAAGACTTGGGTGCGTGAGGGGCAGGATGGCTCAAGAACCACGCTCGATGATAAAGGACGGCTGCAAGAGCAACGCGACGCGAATGGTCGCACTTTTAAATTCGGTCTGAATGAGAAGGGCGAGATCAATCGCATCGAGCGAAGTGAGAATAACAAACCTGCCGAAGTTTGGACCAGAAAAGATAATCAACCGCTTTTCGAAAAACAAGGGTCGAAGCCGCCGCAGCAAGCCGTGTTTCAAGTCGGAGACAATGGCACAATCACTCAGACCCAGATTGACCAGAAAGGTCAGATAGAAAAAATCTCCTATCATCTCACCGATGGCGCCACCATTGCGAAAGATGCAAAAGGGATAGAAATCCAAACTGCCAAAGGTCAAAATATTCGTCTCGACGTCAATGAAAAAGGTCAGGGGACACAACTTACGATTGATGGAAAGAGTTGGCAGAGTAAGGACGGCAAGACGTTCTCCGATGGTAAGGAAAGTTTTAAAGTCAGCCTCTTGCCTAACGGTGCATTAAGGCGTGACTTCGAAGGCGCAAATCCGAAAACCGAGGTGATGACCACCGACGGGAAGGTCCTGAACTTCGATGATAAGGGACGTCCTGTGCGTCCGCCAGCCGATCGCGCCGTGCTTGAAAGAGGCGTCGACACAATCGAGAAGTCGATCAAGGCTGGCAACGGAACACCTGATCTGAACGTTTTGAAACAGCAACTCGAAGGTCGTTCAAAAGAAGAGTTGAGGTCTATCGATGAGATCTATAAGCAGAAATACGGCAATGGCGAAACAAGTTTGCAAGATCGCTTGAAGGAGGGACTTAAAGGCTCCGAACTTGAACAAGGAAATGCGCTTCTTACCGGCCGCAACGATGATGCTACCGATTTCCGAGTTCAGCTTTTGAAGAATGCTGAAAAGATTGGTCGCGGCGAAGGACCTGATAAGGAAGCCCAACAGAAACTGATTGAAACTCTGAAAACCAAGAGTTCAACAGAGATTGCGAAAATTGATAAAGACTATCAGGAGCGCTATGGTATAAGTCTGCGCGATGCGTTCTCAAAAGATCCGAACTTATCTGATACCACAAAACAATTCCTCGACGTTTATTCAAAAGGGGCAGATCAGCGAGCGAACAATCCGCAGGATGTGCTTAAGCTTGCAGACCTTGCAACGAACGCGAAGGATTTGAATCTATTCAAAACCGTTTTTGCTGATGCTGCGGTCTCACCGGAACTCAGAGAAAGATATTTAAAAGAAGGCGGTGAACAGAAGATCGCCAAAGCATTTGGTCCTTGGGTTTACGGCACGACTTTAGAACAGCGCCAGGCGCTCGACTTCGTGAAGAATGGCAAGGTTTCTGCCGATACCACGGTTGATAGCCATCGAAGCTGGTTGGGCGACAATGAGAAAGCGATTGAACACACACTTAAGTCGATGACTCCTGCGGAGCGGAAGTCGTATCTCGATGGCAAGAAACTGTCTCAAGGCGATACTACGAAGCTTGACGATAATCAGAAAAAAGATCTTGAGTACTATCAAAAAGTACATGGCGCACTGGATAGAGCGGCTGGATTTTTAACAGAGAACTCTAAAGCAAAAGAACTTGCAAAATGGGAAGACCTCATCACCAATCCTGGTGGCACTGGTTTCATTAACAAACTTTCTGAACATTTTGGCAGCGTGTACAACGATGGTGCCTACAAAGTTATAGATACCGTAGAAGGTATGGATCGCAACCAATGGGATCGGTTGAAGAACGACCCTGCGCATCGCAAGGAAGTTTATGATCTGCTGAAGAAGAATTACAGTGAGCGTGATTACAAGCGTATTACGGATGTGCTGGATCGAAAACTCAGTGCAGGATCTTTTGATCTTTCAAAAGAAGAGCGTCGATCCGTTGTCGACAACATCAACGATCGCAAAGGCGTATTGACTAACGATCATGATGGAATCATCCGCGCGCTGGAAGGCATGACCAAAGCCGAGCAAGAAGAGTTTCGAAAGCCGGATTCTGAGTTGCGGAAGAATTTGCTGAAAGCTGTGGATAGCGGTGTTTGGTCAGAGCATGCACGTCAAGCGGCCAAAGAGATATTACAAGGTGTCGACAAAGGCGAGTCGCCTAAAGCCGGAATTCTGACACAACTGCACAATGCTTCTCGGGAATGGGTTGGCGATACTGGAAAAGTTGTTTCTGACGTTGAAAAGGCATTTCGCGCAGATCCGAGGCTGAGAGAGAAAATTCTCGATCCAAAAAACGACGGCGAGCGCCAATTTGCCACCAAGTTTACTGAAACACTGCGCACCGCTCTCGGTGCTGATGCATTTGAAAAGTATGGAAGAAAGCTAATCGAAAATGGCAGCTTGTCGATTACCGATAAAGCTCAAATTTTTCAGAAGACCAATGCCGACACGGCGCTCGATCGGTTGTTGACGGCTACAGCCGTTCTCAGTCCAGTCGCTGCATTGGGGCTGCAATCGTTGCGCGGACCTGGCGGCGACCCGAAAGGTTTTATCGATTCGTTGAAATCCGCAAAGCCCGAAGATTTGAAACAGATCGGCGATGGCACCGCAAAGGGCTTAGAGTTTCTTACCAGAGACCAGCGAACTCTCGCTGAAACTATCGCGAAGCAACAAGGGAAAACCAGTCCTGAAGATGATCTTCGCTTGGCTATTGTGACAGGCGATTCCAAAGCTGCAAAGGAAATATTTGCCAAACTTTCCCCAGAAAAAGCTGCCGATTTAAAAGACAATTACGCGAGAAAGTACGATAGCGATCTGATCGAAGACTCCAAGAATCTCCTGAGCGGTGATGACAGACGCCAGGCTCTCAGTGTGTTGCGTGAGCCTCCCAAAGACGCCGCGGAAGCCTTTAGACGAGCCAGAGAAGATCGTTATGACTCTGCCACAGGTTTCGGAAAATGGTTCGTAGATAATTTCTGGGATGGAACGGGTGAGCAGGTCGTAAATGAATACTCCGAACTCGGTCGTCAAATTACTGATTACTCTCGCCAGCTGAAAGAGTTTCCACCAGAACAGCTCAAAGAGTTTGACACTAAGCTTCAAGAGTCGCTTAAGCTGTTTAGAGAATCGAAAACCGCAGCAGCAGATGCGACGATCGACGCACTGATTATCGCAGCTGGCGTCGGTGGGTCGGTCTTCACGGGCGGTGTCAGTTTAGGCCTTCTTGCCACCACCGGTGTAGCAGGGGCTTTGCTTAAAGTCGGATTTAAAGCCGCAGTCGAAGGAAATGACTATGATACTTCGCTTGGCAATATTCTCAAGGATGGTTCCACAGGTGCATTCGATGCGGCAACGGCGTTTGTCGGTCCAGCGCAATTAGCTCTTCTCAAAGGACTCGGCAAAGCTAGTGCCACCACCGCTGCAAAGACAGTGGTAACTCAAGCGGAAGAACTTGCAAAGGTTGGTGGACGACAACTTCTCAAAGACGGCTCTGGCGAAGCACTCGAGAAAGGGCTTCAACAGCGGCTTGCGGTCGCCATCGGCAACGGTGAAAAGGAGATTACTCCGAAGTCCATTCAAGAGCTTGCTAAAGAAGTGGCTACCTCTCCGGAAGCCGCAAAGGAACTTGAGAAGCTCATAACAGAAGGTCTGGGCAAGGCTCTGAAACAGGAAACGGCAACATTACTCAAAGGTTTAGGCCGTGAGGTTGCACTTAATTCGACCGCCGGTGGTATCAGCGGAGTTCTTAATGGCACTGTTGAAGGTATCTCTGATTGGGACACGAGCAAGGGATTCTTGCAAAACCTCGAACATCTCGGTTCGAGCATTGGTACGAAGGTCGTGCTTAATGCCGGAACCGCTGGACTTTCGACACCAGTATTCCGCACGGCCGCCAGAGCCGCTCATGAGACAACTCATGGAATTACAACTACTTACAAATCGATCCGCGATTTAGTAAGTGCACCAGGTGAAACTCCTAAGATCGGTAAAGAGCCCATCGCACATCAAAAGCTTGATGGTCAGCCACCCAAGCGCGAAGACGTCAAGCCTGCAAGACCAGATGATGCCAGACCTGCTAAACCGGACGATGCCGAAACTGAGCATGCCAAGCCCGTGAAACCGGATGATGCGAAACCTGCGAAACCGGAAGACATCAAGCGTGCGCATCCTGACGATGCCCTTCCAGAAAAAGCGAAGCCCCAAAAACAAGAGGATGTGAGACCAGGGCGGCGTGATGTCGAAGAACCGCCTGCGGTGCGCGAACGGGTGGCAGATCGGGCGGTAGACAACAAGAGACCGCAAGTTGATGTGCGCGAAAACGACTTTGGCGGTCGCGACTTTATCGTCGATGGTAAAGAATTTAAAATCTCCCAAGAACTTGGCGGATGGCGCTATGGAAAACTGCCTGGACACGGCGGCGACCCTTCGGACATTAAAGTTCATGTCACCACCAATGGTGCAGAGGATTTACGTAAAATCCAGGAAGTTTTGATTCCGGAATTGAATGACAATCCTCGACTCCGGGAGCTGGTAAATGCCTGGAAAACTCACGATCCACTTGGACTGGATCGACTTAGACCAGGTCCGGACGGGCAGAATGCGAAAGGTTTTACAATCTACGTTCGCAGTGAAAGCGATGCGCATGAAATCCAGAAAATTCTCGACGGGGCTCTGGCTAAAAAAGGACTTAGTCTGGATAAACCATTCGATACCGGGAACGTCGATCATGTATTTGGTCAATCTAACCGGGTCGGCATAGTTCGTGAAAAGTTTGAACTTACGTATGACAAATCCGGCCGTACTGCAGCGCGGCTCGATCCGGATCTAGTCAGTTCAATACATCAACGTCACGGTGTCTCTGAGGGACAGAAGCTGTCTGACGCGCAGCTCAGAGAGATCGAAAAATCATCTGGTATCAAACAGGGTTTGTTGGTTTACGACAGAGAAAATAAACTTGCTCTGAAAACAACCGATCTTGGCTCTTCGCCACACCCTAGCCATCCGGACAAACTCTATCTCACCGAGGGTGGTGTCGATAAGCGGTTTGGAAGCATGACCGACAGACCTGCTTATTATGCGCTTTCGCGAGACTTCGGAATTGACCCTGCCGATCGCTATGCTGCAAAATCAGCGGAAGCGGTGAAAGCACCGAGGGAAGTTCAACGCGACGCAAGACCTGCTGAAATCCGAAGAGCGGAAGCACCGGAAGTAAGAAGAGCATCACGTCCTGATGTTGTTCGCCATCCTGTCGACATCGGCAACGGTCCTATTGAGATCGGAACAGAACAACCAATAGGCAGAAACCATCAAGGAATTCCCAACAGATCCGTATCGCGTGAGCATGGTGTGATAGGTCGCGATCAATCGGGCGTGTATGTGAGAGATGATAAATCTACGTATGGCACCTTTGTGTCTCGCGACATAGACGGCAAGCGTGAATTGATTCCTGTTGAAAAAGGAAAAAATTTCTATCTGCGCCAGGGAGATGAGTTGTTTCTCGGTGATCGTGAAGATGCGTTCAAGCTGCTTAGTAAAGCCGATACCGCCAGTGGTGCAAAGCCGAGAAGAGTCGTGCAGGTGCCGCCCGATGCGCCGAGAGCCGAACGTGTGGCACAGGATGCTGAACCTCGCAGACCAAATCGTCTCATACAGGAGCAAGAGCCTCGCCAGGCCAATCGTCTTGCACCAGAGCGGGATCGGCAGTTGGAACGTCTTTCTCCCGACAAAGCGACTCCTCGTGCCGAACGCGACAACTTCCTGAAGAAACCAGTAGATGTAGGTTTCGGACCTATTGCCGAAGGCGCAGAACATCCAATCGGACGAAACCATCAGAACATCGCCAATATGGGTGTATCACGAGATCATGGTGTTGTCGGTCGAGATTCAAATGGCGTCTATATTAAAGACTCCTCTTCAGCGGGTACATTCGTAACCCGCAATAATGGTGGCACACTCGAAACAATTCCCCTGGAGAAAGGCAAAAAATTCTATTTGCAATCAGGCGACGAAGTTTTCCTCGGTCAAAAGGAAAATCCTTACCGATTGCTCAGCGCCGCTGATACTACTCAAGGTTCCCGTCGCCCCGCCGTTGAGCGCCCTGCCGTGGAACGCGGAGCGGAACGTTTGAGAGCTCAGGCGGATCAACCGGAAGTAGTTGGTAAAAACGTAGTCGCTCGACTCGATGAACAGAATATTCCGATGCACGGCAATTATCTCAAAGACCGTTGGAAAATTGCGTACGATGGAAAGGACTACTCATTCGATCGATTCGTGAGAGTCGAGGCCAACGGACGCAAGCCGGACGCTTTCCTTTACGGAAAGAGAGGAAGCGGTGACATTTCTAGAAACAAGATACATGTCGGACTTGGTGATACGGCGGATCCGAGCCTTGACTTGAAAAAATTGCAAGACGTTTTGATACCACGATTGATGGAAGATCCAGAATTGAAAGGGCTGATTCATACCTGGAAAACCATTAATCCTGGCTTTGGTAGAGGTTCGAAGTCAGACAATCTTTCAGACTTCCTCGAACCAGCTACGACTGATCAAGGTGCCAAAGCGTTCACAATTTACACTGCCACCGAACGCGATGCCGTTGAAGTAGCAAAGAAAATCGACAAAATTCTGAAAGACAATAATCTTGGATTTGATAAGCGGATTGATCCAGGCAATGTCGATCGCATTTTGCCAGGTTCTAACCGCGTCGGAATTGTAAGAGACCATTGGAAAGCTGGAGACGCCGACATTCTGAAGCCATATGAGAATCGGCATTTCGCCGCCGTTAGATTAGAACCTGAACTTGCTTCTTCTATAAAGAAGATCTACAACCTTGATGGCTTGTCGACTCAGCAACGTGATGCGCAGTTGCGCGCTATCGAGAAAGAACTCGGAATTAAAGACCAACAACTTCTTTTCGACAAGAAGGGCGATCTAGCTATTAGGGCCCAAATAAAGCCGAATGAATCCGTTTTTCCTGGAGAGAAAGTTTATGTCGCCGAGGGTGCAAAACCTCCAGCAAAATTGACCGATAGGCAAGCTATATACAGACTTGCCGAGAAAGCGAATCTAATTGTCGATGAACTAAGTTAGGAGGATAAAAGTTTTGGTCGAAAACAATCGAAGTCAGTCAAGAGTGTTTGTTCCAGCCTTGGGGATCATGGGCTGGCACAAGCTTGCTCCTGGTGACGTGGTTGAGATCCTGAGTAAAGCTCAGTTTAATCAGCAAGTGAAGCTCCTGTTGTCGACGGCATCGTGCCAATCTCAACATGGGCATCTTCTCAAAGTCGAGCGCATCATCACCGTCGATGGTGAGCAATATTTAGTGCTTCAAATTCCGCCGGATCCCACATTTGAAGAGGACTTCAGAGAATACGGTTATGGTTTGCTAAAGGTTTCAAGCCAAGGTCAATTGACCGCAATCACTCCGGATGAAGCCGCGACTGTCAATAGCTCTCTGGATGATTTGACTTGTGAACAGGACGATTTAGTTGAGGTGGCTTCAGCCACTCTGGGTGACGTAGCTGATTGGGACGAAGACGTTTTAAAAATGACTTGTAATCATGTTTCTGGTGACGAGTAATTCGTTGTCTTTCTAAAGGTATAATTGTCGTGACTAACTCGATTTTGGATAACGAAAACGTGGCGCCTGAAGAGATTTCACTAGTTGGATTCACTATTGATAGACTGGCTGGAGAGGGAAGTTTCTCTAGAGTTTTTCGTATGGTCGACTCGGCGTCTGGCGTAGACTACGCCGTCAAGGTCGCGAAAGAGCGTGGAGAGTTTTTCAAACACGCAACCGGCGCTTTTCCTACAAACGCCTGGTCTCCTGCAACGGGAAGATTTGGAGAAGCGCGACCTGAACCGTCCGATCTATTGATGAAACAATACCGCAGTTTGATTGGCACCAAATGTAGTGGCTGGGTTACCGTACGCGAGCTACGCGAAGAAGAAGGTCGCTCTGTTGCGATTATGGACTGGTTTGACGCGCCGACACTGAGAGATTTGATAGCGTGCAGTTCTTATAGTCCTGAATTACTAATAGACATCGCAAAGGCGTTAGGCGCGCTTATTGACTCTGGTCTAATGCCTTACCATGGCGATTTAAAACCAGACAACATCTTAGTCGTCGATGGTGCTCCACAACTGATCGATCCTGGATTTTTTGGACCTCTGCTTGTCTATTTCGACAGGGAAATCGATATGTCCGTTACGACGTGGCAGTATTACCCGTGGTTAAAACCAAACGATATGTTTGCGTTCGGTATCATGATTCTGGAGATGTGCACCGGAGTTCATCCGTTTTCTGATGTAATCGCATCAGCTCGCGATAGCAGCAGGCTAGGTCCTGTTTTGAACGCTTACATCCAACAGGTGGTATCGAGCAGCAACAACCAATTTGTAGAGAACATCGAGTGCATTCCTGCATTTATCGATCGATTCAGAGACTCAATCTCTGCTGATTTAAAACAGATTGCTCTGCGATGTTTAGGCATGGAAGAGGAAGATGGTGTTTTCGAGCTTGCTCCGGTTTTCGAGAATTTTGCTGATGTCGCAGAGGCGCTATCCACGGTAGAGTTCCCCGACGAGATTGTGTACCATCCCAATCAGCATTTTTTGAAGAGTGATTTCGATCATGGTAGTGTTGAGAATGTTGCGGATGAGCCAACTCAGAGTTCTGACGAGATGAAACAACCTCACATTATTACTACAGGCATTCCTATTGGAATGACGGTTTTGACTGGCGATGATTGTGCTCGAATTTCCAGAAAAGTGAAGGTCGGTGATGAGTATCAATTAGAACTATCGCCGGTTCCTGGAGATGATGGAGAGTCTGATGAATCAACCAATCTGGTTATAGATGGTATTGCTTCGGTTGATGGAAACAACTACATTGCACTGACTCTTTCCAGCGACTTCACTAGGGACGATTCATATGTTACGGTCTGGATCGCGAAGGTGATCAATCGAGTTTTGGTAATGCCGGCAACTATGGACGAAATTACGCGAATCTCGCAGGGCTTTATGGAAGAACCTGACGAAGAGGCGCTCGAACCGCTGTTCGGAGTTGGTGCGTTCGATTAGGAGAGGCGCTCGCAGGGTCAGAGAGCGTCTTATGTGAGGTTTTAGATGTGGGCGGGAAGCAGGCTGGAAGCCTGCGCTCCCAGGATTTGTTTTCGCAGGAGCTACGTTCCTTGGAGCTACGTTCCCAGGAGCTACGTTCGCGGGAGCTACGTTGGCGGGAGCTACGTTCGCGGGAACTGCGTTGGCAGGAGCTGGGTACCAGGTGTTCTTTTTGACTGGGTGCCCTGGTTGATTATTTAAACTAGGCTGCGGCTTGGGTGTCTTCGTTCACGATTAATGTGCCGGAGCTTCCGGGTTTCAAGATCGCGGCAAGGAGGTCGCCTTCCGCGTCGGCGCTGCCGATTAGGATGGAACCGATGCCTTTCTTTATTCCGGCTACGCAGCTTCTGACCTTTGGAATCATTCCACCGCTGATGATACCGCTTTCGATTAGAACGGTGACTTCGTCCAGCATTACTTTTGGTATCACGTTTTTGTCCATCATGATTCCAGGAACATCAGTGATGTAGACGAGTTTGTCTGCACCGAGAGCGACGGCAATAGCCATAGCCACATTGTCGGCGTTGATGTTGAACAGTTGTCCGGTTTCATCGGTCGCAAGTGATGCCACAACAGGTAGCGAGTCATTGAGGATTGCCTTCAAGTTCGCTTCATCTACGCCGGTAATCTCTCCGACCCAACCGATATCAAGACTGGCGCCGGAGCTGCAGTGAATGACTTTTTTGCTGGCTGTCAGAATATCTTTTGACTTCGAATTAACTGAGGTTGCCTTGACTCCAAGCTTGTTCAGGTTGCTGACGAGCGTGGCGTTCAAATCATCAAGAACGGTTTGCGCGATTCCCAAAACTTTGTCATCAGTGACTCTGAGTCCTTCGACAAAGTGCGGCTGATCTCCTGCAGCGTTAAGAGCTTTAGAGATTGCCGGTCCACCTCCGTGTACGAGCACGAGCTTTGCGCCGCCCTCGGCGAGGATTGCTACTTCCGTAAGCAGGCTTATCATAGCCTTCTCACTCTTCAGTGTGCTGCCTCCGATTTTGATTACGATCAGTTCGTTGGATTTTTTTCCGGTGCTATTGATCTTCGCCAGTTTCGACGCGGCGATGTTTTGCTGTACGGCTTCTTTGACTTTGATTTGATTGCTGGACATGATGGAACTCCTGATTTTAAATTTGAACGACTGGGGAGAACGACTTTTAACTGCTTGATCGAGATTAACTTCGATAAGCACCGTTGATACGGACGTAGTCGTAACTCAGGTCACATCCCCAAGCTCGAGCTTCGGATCCGCCAGCGACCATGTCGATGGAGATGCGGATATCTTTTTCACTAAGAATTTTGTGTGCTGCATTTGAATCAACGAACAGCGGTTGACCCTTGCTCATAAGAGGAAGGTGTCCTGCGTCGCTGTCGAAGCTGATGGATAGTTTCGATGGATCGAAGTTGACACCACCCCGACCGAGCGCGGCGATGATTCTTCCCCAGTTGGCGTCTTCTCCGAAGAGTGCCGTTTTTACCAGGCTTGAGGAAACAACGGACTTTGCGAGTTTCTGTGCATCTTCTCTGGATTCACTACCGATTACGGAGACTTCCAGGAACTTGGTGGCACCTTCGCCGTCCCGAGCTACTGCTTTCGCCAACAGTTCATTCACCGTATGTAGTGCGGTCTTGAAGATAGCGAAGTTTTTGTCATCAACGCTTTCGATCAGCTTGTTGCCAGCCAATCCGTTTGCGAACACGAGAGCCATGTCGTTGGTGCTGGTATCGCCGTCGACCGAGATCATGTTGTAGGTGGTGCAAACGCTCTCTTTCATCGCAATCGACAAAAGTTCTTGAGTGATGTTGATGTCGGTTGTAATGAAGGCAAGCATCGTGGCCATGTTAGGGTGGACCATTCCGGAGCCTTTTGCCATGCCGCCGATCATTACTTTCGTGCCGTCGATGTCGAGTTCGAACGCAATCTGTTTAGTAAACAAATCGGTGGTTCTAATCGCCTCTGCTGCGGAAGTGCCACCAGCTTCGGTCGATTCGAGTAACCCGGCAACGATAGGGATGCCCGCGCAGATTTTATCGATTGGCAGTTGAACACCGATGTATCCGGTTGAGGCGACTGCAACTTCTTCCTTCTGGCAACCCAGAGCAAGGGCTGTGGCTTCCGCCATCTTTTCGCAATCGATGTCACCTTGAGGACCTGTGCAGGAGTTTGCGTGACCACTGTTTACAACAATCGCTCTGATTGGTGTGCCTGCGGAGACGACTTTGTGCGACCAGATGACCGGAGCGCCTTTCACTACGTTAGTAGTAAAGACACCAGCAACGGTGGCAGGCACTTCGCTCATCAATATGGCTAGATCTTTGCGTTTACGTTTGAGCCCTACATGCTCTCCAGCAGCTTTGAACCCTTTAGCGACCGTAACGCCACCTGCTACCTTTTTCATTTGATCTACCTCCTGATGAGCTTTCAGCTCAGCTACAAAAACGTGGGGACTTGATTGAGACCGGTTGTCTCGTCGATTCCGAGAAGAATGTTCATGTTTTGAACTGCTTGCCCGGCTGCGCCCTTTATTAGGTTGTCGATGGCGCTAACGACGACAATTCGGTTCGATCGTTCGTCTACTGCAAAACCGATATCGCAGTAGTTCGAGCCCTTGACCCATCGCGTTTCAGGTAATGGCATCCCTGTGGGTTTAATGCGAATGAACGGCTCCTGTCCGTAGCACTCGGTGTATATGGATAGAACTTCTTCGTTAGTGAACTTCTTAGAGAGACTTGCGTATGTGGTGATAAGAATTCCCCGGTTCATAGGAACCAGATGTGCTGCGAAAGTGGTGATGACATCATCGGCGGTGAATCTTCCAAGTTCTTGTTCGATTTCCGGTGTGTGTCTGTGAATTGGCAGTTGATAGGCTTTGATTGATTCGTTGCACTCGTTGAAGTGAGTTTTCAGTGTGGCGGCTCTGCCGGCACCCGACACGCCGGATTTACCGTCGATGATTATGCTGTTAGGAGCGATGACACCGAATTTGATGAGTGGTGTCAAAGCCAGGATTGCAGCAGTTGCGAAGCAGCCTGGATTCGCGATCAATGATGCTTTGGCAATCAGTTTGCGATTGAGTTCACAAAGACCGTAAACCGCTTGAGAAGCCACAGCACCGTTCTCCGTGCCACCGTACCAGGTGCCCCGGGACTCGCCGTCTTGAAGTCTGAAGTCACCGCTCATGTCGATGATTTTTGTTTTTGCAAGCGTAGATGCTTTGACGGCACCCCCAGCGACTCCGTGAGGGAGTGCCAGGAAGACGACATCGCTGCTCTCTGCCAGTGCATCAACATCAGTCGAAACACAGGTGGTGACGAGCTTTTCGGAGATACCGGTCAGCCCGGAGAAACCAGGAAGAAGATCTTCGTAGGATTCACCCGTGTGGCTGTTGGAAGCAACCGCCACTTTGCCGACTGCGGGATGTTGTAGCAAGAGTCTGATTAACTCTTGTCCGACATACCCTGTCGCACCAGCAACTGAAACGTTGATTTTTGTTTTCGAGGTAGCACCAGTGCCGGTGTTAACGGTGGCACTAGTACCAGGAGCGATAGCGCCGACGGTATTGACGGCGGTGACGTTTCCTTTTTTCTTGCTGTTAGTGACGGTGAACATTGGCTCAGGCTCCTGACTTTAGTCTTTTGAGGTCTTAGGGGTGCGGTCTTTTTGACTAAAAACGTTCGATTTGCTGGCGAATTTGTTTTGTGAAAACGCAGAGGGTTTGTTTTGATGCGGCTTCAGGAGCAGGCTGGAAGCCTGCGCTCCCAGGATCTGATTCGAGCGCTCCCAGGATCTGATTCGAGCGCTCCCGGGATCTGGTTCGATCGCTCCCGGGATCTGGTTCGAGCGCTCCCGGGATCTGGTTCGATCGCTCCCAGGATCTGCTTCGAGCAATTACATGACTAAGGACATGATTGCTTTTTGAGCGTGGAGACGGTTTTCGGCCTGGTCGTAAACTACTGATTGAGGTCCGTCGATTACGAGCCCTTCGACTTCTTCTCCGCGGTGTGCTGGGAGGCAGTGCATGAAGATGCTGTCTGGTTTTGCATGGCTCATGAGCTTGCTGTCTACTTGGAAGTTTTCGAACGCGAGAGTTTTTTCAGTTTCTGCTTCTTGACCCATTGAGATCCATACGTCGGTATAAACTGCATCCGCGCCTTTGATCGCTTCAACTGGATCGTTGGTTACGACAATGGTGGCACCTGTCTTCATGGCTTCTTGTTTTGCCAGGTTGAGGATGTTGGCATCGGGTTCGTAACCGGCTGGGCAACCAAGGGAGAAATCGGTTCCAACTTTTGCGGCGAGCAGCATCAGCGAGTTGGCAACGTTGTTGCCGTCCCCGATGAAGGCTACTTTCAATCCTTTGAATGGACCCTTGTGCTGCAGGATTGTTTGGAAATCTGCCAGCGCCTGGCATGGATGTTCTAAATCGCTCAAACCGTTGATTACTGGAATCTTGGAATTTGCTGCGAGAATTTCAACCGTTTCGTGTTTGAAAGTTCTTGCCATAATTCCGTCAACCCAACGATCGAGGTTTTTTGCTACATCGCTGACTGGCTCACGCAGACCCAGTTGCCCTTCCATATAAATGGCGTGACCACCGAGTTGCGTCATGCCGGCTTCGAAGGTGACCCGCGTTCTCAACGAGGGCTTTTCGAAAAGCATTACGAGCGATTGACCCTTTGCAAACAATGTTTGGGTTTCGTCGAATTTGTTGATCTTTAGTTGTTGAGCAGTATCGATGATCAGATGAATTTCTTCAGCTGAGAGATCGGCGATACCGAGCACATCTTTGCCTCTCATCAAGTCTTGCGTTAAGACTTTTGCTAGTGGCGAGGAACCCGCAGGAGGCGCCATGCGTTGTGATGGCGAGAGATGAAGAGTCTCTTTGATGTAGTTCAACAGTGGGATAAAAACGTTAAGCATTACTCTTCACTCCTTTAAAACTTACTGAGTCGGTTTCTTTTTCCGTACTCGATGGACTTACGATTTGCACTGTTCCCGTGCCGCCTGGTGAGACTTTGCTCTTTACGGAGAGCTTGGCGTCGAACAATTTGAAAACATCCTCGGAAAACAATTGACTGTATTTTTTGTATTCGGCTATCGGAACTTTCAAAAGCGATGTCTTGGTGTCTCGGGCGTGGGCTACAACTTCGGCTACGGTCTCGTGTGCTTGTCGGAAAGGCATTCCTTTATTGACCAGATATTCGACAATGTCAGTTGCGAACATTTCCGGCTGACTTGCCGCAGCGAGCATCGCTTCTTCGTTGACGCTCATCTCGGAGATGGCTAGAGCCATGACTTTCAATGAATCGACGATCGTGCCTGCTGCGTTGATTGCCGGAGGTTTCGTCTCTTGAAGATCTCTGTTGTAACCGACCGGCAGACCTTTGAGAATTACCAGCAAACTCATCAGGTCACCGATGACGGTGCCAACCTTAGCGCGGACGATTTCCACCGGATCAGGATTTTTCTTTTGCGGCATCAAACTTGATGTGGTTGTAACAGCATCGGAAAAGTTGATGAATCCGAATTCTTTGGAGCACCAGATGATTAAGGTTTCCGCAAGTTGCGAAAGATGAACTGCGGTCATAGTGCAATCAAAAACGAATTCAGCAATGAAATCTCTGTCAGAAACAGCATCAATGGAATTGGCAAATACTTTGTCGAATCCGAGCGCTGCTGCCGAGAATTCAGGCGAGATTGGAAGACCAGAACCAGCGATGGCGCCGGCACCGAGAGGACTGCATGCAGTTCTCTTCTTGCAATCTTCAAAACGCTCTTCGTCTCTTTTCAGCATCTCTGCAAATGCATTCAAAACATGAGCGAATGAAACAGGTTGTGCTGGTTGCAAGTGCGTGTAACCCGGCATTACAACATCGGCGGTCTCGGCAGCTTTCTCGTTCAACACTGCATTCAGTATTTTCAGATGCCAGCCGATGGTGCCAATTTGCTCGAGTGTGTAGAGTCTCATATCGAGCGCGACTTGATCGTTTCTGCTCCGAGCTGTATGTAACAACTTCGCATCATCTCCAATCATCGCTTCGAGTTTTTTCTCGACATTCATATGAACGTCTTCGAATTCCACATCAAGTACAAACTCACCATTGAATGCTTGTTCTTTGAGCACTTGAAGTGCTCCGGTGATGTTGGCTGCTTGTTGGCTGCCAATCAATCCAACCTTCTCGAGCATCGCGACATGAGCCAGGCTGCCTGTGATGTCGGCAGCGATCAAATGCGCATCGTCGTTAACCGACGAGACGAATTTTGATACCACTGGATCAAGTGGCTGGTTGAAGGCTTTTCTTAAGACTTTCATTGCACTTACTCCAGGCTGTGAGTCTGAGACCATTGACGTTGATGAAACCACCGGAATCGAGTTTGTCGAACATTCCCATTTCTTCGAAACTCGAGATTTTTGAATCGTACAAGCTGCTTTGAGAATCTCGACCGATGACGATTGAATTTCCTTTATAGAGTTTCAACTTCGCCCATCCACTGACACTGGCTTGTGTGGCGTCGATTGTGGTTTTTAAAATCTGCATCTCGGGAGCAAACCAGAATCCGTTGTAACAAAGCTCAGCAAATTTCAAGGACCACTGTTGTTTCATGTGTGCGACTTCTCGATCGAGCGTCAGCGATTCGACTGCCATGTGAGCCTGCATCAATAGCGTCGCTCCAGGAGTTTCGTATACCCCTCTCGATTTGATTCCGATGAAACGGTTTTCAACTAGATCAACACGACCAACTCCATGTTTCGCGCCGATTTCGTTTACCTTTGTCAACAAATCGACCGCACCGAGCTTCTCTCCATTGACTGCGACCGGCACGCCGCATTCGAATTCGATGGTGATTTCTTCAGCTTTGTCCGGTGCATTCTCAGGATTAGTCGTCCAGAGGTAAATATCTTCCGGTGGTGCTGCCGATGGATCTTCGAGAATGCCACCTTCGTAGCTAATGTGCATGAGGTTGGCATCCATCGAATATGGCTTTTCTTTGGTCACAGGAACCGGGATGCCATGCTTCTTGGCGTACTCAATAAGATCGTTGCGACCTGTAAAATCCCACTCTCTCCATGGAGCAATAATTTGCAGATGGGGAGCGAGCGCTTTGACCGCGAGTTCGAAGCGTACCTGGTCGTTACCTTTTCCGGTCGCACCGTGGGCGATGGCATCGCATCCTTCTTTCAGAGCCGCGGTGATCATGCCTTGAGCGATACATGGACGAGCGAGTGAAGTGCCCATCAAGTAAACGCCTTCGTACAATCCGTTTGCCTTGACTGATTCGAACACATAATTGCTTACGAAATCCTGAGTCAAATCATCAATGATGCATTTCTCGGCGCCGGTCTTCATCGCCTTCTCAGCGACTGCCTGCAAATCTTCACCTTGTCCGACGTTGGCACAGTAGGCTACAACTGGAACATTGTAAGTTTCTTTGAGCCAAGTCATGATGCACGAAGTATCTAGACCGCCACTGTAGGCGAGCAATATCTTTTTCATTGTTTTTAAATCCCCTGTTTATTTATTCGTCGGTTATTTGCTAACCGAGAAGCGACTCCAGGTGTTTGACCACCTTTTTCGCAGACATGTCTCGTTGGATGACGAGGAAGATGGTGTTATCTCCGGCAACTGTACCAAGCACTTCAGCGAGGTTGAGGACATCTATTGCCTCTGCCACATGAGCTGCTGCGCCGCTGTCAGTTATGATTACAACCGTAGTTCCTGACCAATCGATTTTTCTTACAAAGCGTTTTACACTTGCAAGCGACGCATGCATCGAATGCTTCGTCGTCGTCGACGAGTCAATATTTTGTTGACTTGCATATCGATAGCGTCCTCCGCTTGCGATTTTTACTAGACCCAGCTCCCGAATGTCTCTTGATAGAGTCGCCTGAGTTACGCGAAACCCTTCTTTCTTGAGCGCCATCTCTAAATCTGTCTGCGTACCTATATATTGGTTCGCCACCAGGTCCAGAATTTTTCGGTGCCGTTCTTCCCGTGATTGCATAATCATACATTCTCCTTGAATAATTATGCACTGCTATCGCGTAATGTGTAACTAAAATGTTACCCTGATGACAACTTTGTGGCGTTTGAAACGAAAGCTGGGCGTAGGTTGGGCTGA
Source organism: Obscuribacteraceae bacterium (SeqCode) (assembly GCA_044225915.1). Classification (GTDB taxonomy): domain Bacteria; phylum Cyanobacteriota; class Vampirovibrionia; order Obscuribacterales; family Obscuribacteraceae; genus JADYXR01. Next base: position 10,045 of record JBGAHZ010000012.1, on the reverse strand, counting down.
TTGGCGTTTGGAAGGCGTGGTCGTTTAAAACCACGTTCCAAATTCCTCCAGTACGGGCTTTTGTGTCCTTGGATCGATTTGTCCTGTCTCGGATTTGTTATTGGGTAAGGGCTTTGGCGATTATGCATAATATGCATGAATATTCATGGAGGCAGAGGCGACTATTCAGCCCGAGGGTACTGAACCACCCCAGAGGCGACCTCAAGGATGAACACTCCGTCCGAGGCTCGGACCTCTTTCACTTTTCCATCGAATGAATAAAAGAGCTTCTCGTTGTCGTAGACTCGGACTTCGTTTCCTTCCTCGACACCTACTAGTTCTTTAAGCGTTTCTGCAAGCTCTTTGTGTTTTGGATCGTTCAAGTTCAGTTTGACAAAAATCTGCGTGTACTTAGAAACACCATCGACTGTTTTTCGTATGGGATGAGTTGCGATTGCACTTTTGGGAATTAGAACTTGCATGGCAAGCAAACCTTATGGTGGCGGTGCTAGGAATAGATGTTCAGTTAAGTAGTGATAATACTACAGAAACTTGCAAACCAGCGGCATCCGATAACGAAGATCGGACGTTAGGTGCGATTGTGATGAGAGCCTCTTCGACTTCGAACGCTGTCCAATTGGTCGACACGCGCTTGCTTAGTGTTGCCAAAGTTTTTTATCAAATTCGGCAGCGGACAAAATTTCTTGATTTCCATGTGGTCTGGTTATCAGATAGTTTCATGTCTCACCGCTGGTGACACCACTGGATGAGCGCAAATACCTACTCAATAGTCCGCACGGTTGATGCTGCCTGCCTCAAACTTCAGCAACAATACAAAGTGTTTGAATTTTCGAGGACTAACCCAATGAAAGTATTAATCGCAGTTGACGGGTCCGATTGTTCTGCAAGAGCTATCGAATTTGTGTCCGAGCGTAAGTGGGACAAGGACGACCAATTTTCCGTAGTTTCAATAGTAGAGCCGATTCCCGCTGATGTCGGAGTAGGCTATTTCCCGGTCAATTCGGGTGGAATTTACCAACAGCAATACGATGATATTGCAAACATCTGTGGGACAAGTGCTGCTACATTAAAGCGCCTGATGCCCGAAAGTCACGTGGAAGTGAAGGTCGAAACTGGATTGGTCGCAGAAACGATTTGCGACTATGCTGAAACTTGGGATGCGGACTTGATCATCTTGGGATCGCACGGGCGCAAAGGAATTTCACATTTCCTTCTAGGCAGTGTGGCAGAGGAAGTTCTGAAAAAGGCTCCCTGCTCTGTTGAAGTTATTAAGCTCAAGCAAAAGCCTCATGCCGCAAAGCCTGAGAAACCAAGCAAAGCCAAACGAGCTGTTAAAGCCTGAGTCAATACAATTCGTGCTAGATGTAATGCTGGAGTGAACTGGTCCTCCTTTGGAATGAGTTGTCGGTTTCGCGCTCAGCCGTAAGGATGAATGACAATCCTTCCAGCCTAGCGAAGATTACTTACATAAGTGGAGGCTAAGCATCTGTGCACTCTGCGATGATGGCTTAGACTCTATTGGGGACGAAGTGATGAGGTGCAGTCACCTGACCACCGAAGAACAACAAAACGAGCTGACTATTCAGCGCGATCGAGCGGTCGAATCCGCAGTGGTCGAGGCCGGCTCGGTAGTGCTCGAATCCGACTCGGCTAATCTCCCTGTAGAAGATGTTCTTCGCCTCTATAAATCCGATTTGCGCGCCGGACTAGACGAAACTATCGCGAGTCAGAAACTAATCCAAGTCGGACGAAACGAGATATCGTTCAAGAAAGAAAGTAGCTGGATTGTACTTCTATTCAGACAGTTTCAATCAAGCGTCGTGATCTTATTGTTGATTGCTGCGCTTGTGTCCTTCTTCACGAGCGATCATTTACAGGCGGCGGGAATTCTCGCCGCCGTCTTTATAAATGCGGCAGTTGGGTTTCTAACCGAATTGCAATCCCAGAAATCGTTGAAAGCACTTCAAGAAATTTCAGGTCCGTCTGCCAGGGTTGTTAGATCGTCACATCACCGAATGATTCCGGCACCAGAAGTGGTGCCAGGGGATATCGTAATCCTCGAACCTGGCTCCAGGATCCCTGCTGACGTTCGCTTCGTAGAAACAGCCGCTCTGCTTGTCGATGAATCGATCATGACTGGTGAGAGTGTACCGGTTGCGAAGTCTGCGATGCCTATTAACGGCGAAAATTCTTCCGTAACCCTTGGCTATCATGGCACGCACGTTGTTAGCGGTCGCGCCAGGGGACTGGTGATACACACCGGTAGAGAATCGAGTCTTGGTAAATTGCAATGCTCTTTGATTGAAGATCACAGTGTTCCAACTCCTCTAGAAGTCAAACTTGAAGAACTGGGAACGCAACTGTCGAAGATGACCGTTGTAATCTGCGTTGCTATCGCGTGTATCGGTTTGTTCAACGGTGAGAATATCTGGAGTATGCTCGAGGCCGGCATCGCTCTTGCAGTAGCCGCAATACCTGAAGGGTTGCCCGTTGTCGCAACGCTCGCTCTTGCGATTGGAACGCAGCGCATGGTCAAAGCGGGCGTTTTAATTCGTCAACTCTCTGCTGTTGAAACTCTCGGTTGCACCAATATTATTTGCTCCGACAAGACTGGAACATTGACTGAGAATAAACTTCTTGTCACAGACATCTATCTGGACGGGCATAACCTCAAAGTCTCAGGAACCGGCTACACACCAGAGGGTATGATAACGCGGGATGGGCAGGCTGTTGACAGTTCCAGCGTAGTGCTTTCAGCTCTTTTGAAAGCTGCAACGCTGTGTAATGATGCCAGACTCGAACACAATACGAAAGAAAATCAATGGAAAGTCGCGGGTGATCCGACTGAAGGAGCATTGCTCGTCGCTGCCGCGAAAGCCGGTTTTAACCACAGTGACCTGCGCCAGACTAATCCCAGAATTGCTGAAATTCCATTCGATCTTACTCGTAAAAAAATGACAACAATTCACAAGAGTGCGGAGCCCTCCTGTGAGGCATATCTGAAGGGCTCACCTGAGCATGTGATATTAGATTCCACTTTTGTTCATCAAGCAGCAGGTGTGGTGCCTTTTACCGATGAACTCAAGAACGAGTATTTAAATGCAAATCGTTTGTTTGCGAAAAACGGATTACGCGTTCTTGGTGTCGCCATGAAAAAAATTGATGGCGCGGAACTCGATATTTCTTCGCCGGAGGCGGAAGCGAATTTTGTCTTTCTTGGATTGATTGCCATGAAAGATCTGGCTCGACCTGGAGTTGATACGGCAATCGATCAGTGCAAGGATGCCGGCATCAGGGTTCTCATGCTCACTGGAGATCAGAAGGATACAGCAGAAAATATTGCAACCGATCTGCACATTCTTGAAAAAGGTAGATCAACCATTTTGTCTGGTGATGAACTGACAGAGTTGAACAAAAAGGATTTTGCATCGAAGCTGGAATCCACTTCTGTACTCGCGCGAGTGACACCCTCACTGAAACTCGATATTGTCAAAATTTTGCAGCAGCAAGGCAATGTGGTGGCAATGACCGGAGATGGTGTCAACGATGCCCCAGCACTGCAACAATCAAATATTGGTATTGCCATGGGCTTATGCGGAACGGATTTGGCTCGAGAAGCCGCAAACATGGTTATAACGGATGACAATTTCACCACAATCGTGAAGGCGATCGAGCAAGGTCGAATAATTTACGATAACATCAGGCGATCGATCTGCTACCTGCTGACCGCCTCTCTTGCCTCCGTTATGTCTATTGCGTTGGTTATCGTGACAACGAAAATGTTGGCGTTAAACCCACTGCAACTGCTTTGGCTCAATTTGATAATGCACGTCTTTCCTGGACTCGGTATTGTGTTGCAAGGTGCTGCGCCTGGAATCATGCAACGTGCCCCAAGAGATCCGTCAGCCAAGTTGATAGGAAATTTTGAGTTCATTGAAATATTATTGAGAGCGACGATGGTATCACTGGCAGTATTGGTCTGCGTTTTAATCTGCCGGAATGAGGGCTACAACCTTGAAACACTATCGACTATGGCGTTGGCTACTATCTCTTTTGGACTCTTGTTTCAGGCTTGGAGCTGGCTCTTTGTGAAGGTTCACGTCGAGGACAACGGAGCGCGCACGGCAGTCAACAACTGGATGTACGTAATGATGTTCATTTCCTACGCTCTCGTCTTCGCTGCAATTTACCTGCCTTCCTTGCAAATGGTATTGAGGACAGTGGCACTAAGTAACTGGCAAATGTTCGTTGTTGCAGTTATCTCGGCAATTTCTGTTATTGCTTCTGTCGGAGTGGAAAAAGTTTGGCTGTTGATGACAGAAAATGATCGGACGAAAAAGGAGAAATCAGTATAAATGTGGCTGGCCGCTTTCTACGTTTTTGTTAGTCTGTGCATATTATTTTTTCTTGGTTTCATGAAATTAGTGTCGCGTTCAAAATTTCGTGCTGAAGATGGAGATATAACTACAGAGGTGGGATTCGAAGAGGACGCACAGGGCAACGTGAAAAGACATGAGTACCAGTCTCCGAGTCTGAACGAGGTGGAGAAACCACACGTTGGAATCGAAAAAGTGGTTCAGTAATTTTGGGTGTTAAATGACACGATGGGTAGATAATACTAAGCCCTGAAAATTCTGGAGAATTTGACCTTATGCGAAGAAAAGTTATAGTCGGCCTAGCTTTATTTGCTACTGCCCTGATTCCGATTGCTTCGACAGCAGAATCATCGAAAAAAGCTAGCGAGAAAAGCGATACTCCCAAGAAGGTAAAAGGCGCACGGAAAGAGAGTCCCGTCGCACGTGGCGGTAAGCTCTTCGCGACGCACTGCGCTTCCTGCCATGCGGCTGGCGGTAACACGATTATGCCAAGTAAGCCAGTTAAAGGGTCGCAAGTCCTCTCAACCATGGCAACGTTTAAAAGTTATTTGAACGAACCGCTCGGTAACATGCCTCACTACGAACATTTGATCACCGATGAAAAGCTGCTTGCTGATCTTTATGCCTATGTAAAAGATCTTGATAAGTCAGCGGCACCTGTCAAAGAGGGCGATAAAAAATAATCCAGGCTTGTGATGCAACTTGACCGGAGGCAAGGGCGTGGGTCGCAGATAAAGTCACAGCTATTTAAACTGGTTATTTGTTTTAAAATTGGGCGAGTAAGTTGGAGCGGTCGAATGTTTGATGCGAGAGTAAAAATAATTGGGGCGCTACTTCTTAGCTTTGGTTTAGCCGCTTCGATTCTAGACGCCCGCGCGGAGAAAAACGAAACCCATAAGCTCGTTAAGCCGCCTGCCTACAGACCAGTTAGCACTGATAAGCAAAGCGAACATGGAAAAGCTTTATTTACGAAATACCAGTGTTCGACCTGCCACACTATTGGTGGAAAAGGCGGTTGCCTGGCACCCCCATTAGATGGAGTCGGAGCGAGGCGCTCCAAGAAGTTTATAAATGACCGTATTGTGGCTGGTGGAGAACAACGATTTTCTGATCTGTACGGTATGGCAGAACTAATGCCTCATGTGAGAATTCCTGCCAGTGACGCGAGTGCAGTTGTTCAGTATCTGCTGAGCCTTCCTCAACCCAAAATTGGTTTCAAGGTCAGCGGGCATGGTGATACTAAAGGGCGTGCGCCGTCTCCAAAACCGGTCGATAAATCTCTTTCATCATCGGCTGAGTCGATAGCGCGAGGTCGCCAATTGCTGACCAGTAAAGGATGTCTGGCGTGTCATTCTGTGGGCAATTTAGGCGGAACATTTGCCAGGAAATTTGACAACGTGGGATCGCGACTCACTAGGGCTTCGATAGTACAACAGATGAAAAACGCGGACCTTTTGACTCTCAATGATTCCGGCGAGTATGGTGCACGCGGAACAGTTATGCCGCCATTGAATCTGTCCGAGAACGAGATACAAGATATCGCGAATTATCTCCTGACTCTGAAGTGAACTTCGTTTTAGAGCTGGCACTGTTCCTGGAATTAAATTGAGGAAGAGCCCGTAGGACGCGATGGATGAGTCTATTAGGGGTTATTTCCTAAATATTTCAAAATCGCTATTGAGGTCGGTCAAAAACAAGATCTGACGGGACCGTATCAGTCGGCAGTCCTCGATTACGTCAAGCTGTTAAATGCCACTAATCGCGGTGCCGAAGCCAAGCGTTTAAAAATGAAGCATAAAACGTATTACTGGAAGACTCGGCAACCAAGCTAACGGTCCAAAGGCGACTTTCCGCCTGTTTGAGCCCACAACCGTTTTTGTAATTTGCGCCTCGCTATCGGCTCAGAATACATCGCTCGGACGATGCGCTCTCATCCTGTTTACTTCAAGATTAAAGAACGCATTGGAGGAAACGAGTCATGCACAAATTGTCTATCCTGTTAGGTTTAACAGGTTCGGAAAAGTCAAAGTATGCCGCGGAGGTTGCCTGGTCAATTGCGAAGCGGGCAAACGGTCGTGTCGTGGCATCGCATGTCGTTGATACGCGTATGCCCTGGGAGCTGATCCGCAATGACAGAGCCGGTTTTATTGGAAGTGGTGTTTACGTTGAAGCTTATGAAAACTTCTGCAAGTCGCTAGAGGCGATTGGTACCGCCTTGATCAACAAATTCGAGACCGTCGCGGAAGGGCAGGACGTGCCTACGACAGCCCTGCTCGAACAAGGAAGTCCAGTTAAACGTTTGAGTGATAGGGCAAATGAACACGATCTCGTGATAATCGGACATCAGCCTCGCGACCCACGCTCACAAGAGGAAGAACATTGCAATTTTGTTCGCTACGCAGTAGCGGAAGGTCTGGCTCATGAATGTCAACGCCCTTTGCTAGTTGTTCGTGACAGAGTCTTTTCATGGTCTGATATGTCCATTCTGGTTTCAGTTGACCACCTCAATTTTGGATTCATCAATGCTTGTGTGTACATGGCAAAATTACTGGGATTGAAACCAAAACTGGTGGCATTAGCTAGCGGAACGAGAGAAGAATCACCGGTAGAGCTAATTCAGGATTTAAGAAAAGCTCATCCGGAGCTGGCTGACATCGATATCTCTGTCGAAATTCTTCGTGGCATGGTAGTTCAGAAACACAAGGACCTCATACAACCTGGCGAAATCGATCTTGATTGGCGACCAGATCCGGATACTCTGCTCGTTATTCCAACCAGAAAATCCGGCGGACATAGAATCACGGTTTTCGATACAACACCCGATTCTTTTGTTCGATGCCTCGCATTGCCGACTATCATGCTGTGGCCTGAGGAACATACAGAGTTTGATGTGGAAGTCACGTCTAATAAAGAGCAGTCTCTGGCTCGGTAAAAGCATTTCGTTGTGACACGATCCGCTGGCACCAAGCACAGTGGCTCGTGTTACAAGGTGTTTGCCAGGGAATAATGTAGGGTTGGAATATTCGTGCTCCATGAATACCGACTCTACATTTATTGCGACACTCAGCTTAGAAAATGACGACTGGCGAAATCTGCACTAAGTGCAAAAGGTCGAAGAATTCAAAGAGCACCGGGAGCATGACGGGATGGATTGTCTCTTGTCGTTGTGACATGGTGGCACCCGAAAACGACGATCAAATTAGAACACTCAATCTTTGCGGCACTTGTGGGAAACGAATAAATCAGGGACGAGTCGGATCTTTTACGCAATTCATTTTTAGATTCGATTTGTGCTCCTGTGTCAAACCTGCGTGGATACCGCCCTGTATAGAGGTGGACCAACATAACCTTACGCTTGAACAGGAACAGGGCGAGCAGGATTTTGATGTTGATGAATTTCACGAACTCGATCCCAATTCCTTTCCGGTTGAAAGATACAAACCTTTGAAGATTATCGGAGCGGGCTCCGGCGGAACGGTATACCTTTGTCGAGACCTACTTCTAAATAAACTTGTTGCGTTGAAGACTTTGCATTTTCTGCAGGGAGATCAACTGATCGCTTTTCAGAATGAAGCAAGGCTCTTGAGTAAACTCGATCATCCGAACATCGTTCAAATACTTGATTTCGGGGTCACCAAAGGTGGTGCTCCTTATATGGTTTTGGAACACAGCCCCGGAATGAATCTGAGAGATGCGATTACTGCCAATCGCGGTCTGCCTCGGGAGGAGGTTTATCAAATCTTCGCGTCGCTTGTCGACGCTCTCGGTTACTGTCACGAGCGTGCAGTGTTTCACCGTGACCTGAAACCTGAGAATATTTTGTTTACCAGAAACTCAAGTCAATCAATATCAGTGAAACTGATTGACTTCGGAATTGCCACCACCGGTGCGCAGGAGAAAACTCACTTCGAGGGCAGAGAGCTAGTCGGAACACCTGCTTACATGTCTCCGGATCAAGGGCTCGGGCTGAGCTACGATGAACGTTCCGAAATTTATTCGCTAGGATGTGTGATGTTTGAAGCAATCACAGGAAATCCAGTGTTCACCGGAGACACAGCGCTCGAAATCTTGTCTAAGCATGCCAACGAACAGCCTCCTCGACTTGTTGATTTTTCAGACGTCTCAGTTCCGGACCTGCAGAATGTCCTCAGCAAGTGCCTATCGAAAAAAGTTGAAGATCGCTTTCAGAACATGCGAGAACTAAGCAACGCTATATCGTTCGCAACGGGTCTTCCAGGATCGAAAGCCGAATCTATTGCCGTGAGCAGTCAGGAAGGTACGCAGACTAACAATCGGCGAGACAGCGATAAAAAGTCTGTTCTACGATTGGCGATGCTCGTCACGCCAATAATTCTAACATTCATCATCTGCGTGACGTATATCGCAGGTCAGGTGAAACATTCCGACGCCGAGCGCACAACGGTTAGCCGCAAAGAAGAAAGTGCTCGTGTGAAGCCAGTCGCACGCCAGGATTATGTCATCAGGAAGAGCGGCAGTATCACTTCGATTTCCGGTGACAATATTACCAAGCAGGCCTTCAAAGATCTTGCAAAAAAATGCGAACCAAATTGTTCCGTTCAATTTGAAAACATGCCCCAAAGGGTCGATTGGAGCGGCTTGCCAGAGCTAGCTAACGCTTCTATTCGTGCACTGACAGTGCCGAACACTTCCTTTGGTGATGATGAATGCGCGATCGTCGCTAGATTTCCCAAGCTGGAGAAGATCGATCTTTGCTTCACCAATGTCACTGATAACGGCATAAAAGCGTTATGTACATCCAAAAGCCTTTGTCATTTTTTGGTTTCCTCATCAAAGGTGACTTGCGGCAGCCTGGAATACCTGACCGGGTTGTCGAACTTGAAGGCGCTCGAGATGGAGGGCGCCTCGCATTTTAAATTGCAAGATCTCCAAAATTTCCGACGATGTCGCAACCTGGAGTTATTGAACATTGGGCATGTGCCTATCGGAGATGAAGGCTTACGTGTACTATGCGAGATTGGCTCACTAAGTGATTTGAATGTTGATTCATGTGGTATCACAGACGATGGCACAAGCGCACTTGTCGCAACAAATCTCGTCCGGCTCTCGCTCGCTGATAACAGTGGAATCACAGACAAATCGATTCCTTACCTCATAAAAATGCCAAAGCTGCATGAGTTTCGATACGGGCAAAGAAATAGTATTACTGCTGCCGGTGAAAAAAACTTACGAGCAGCCAAACCTGATCTCGAAATCAGAAATCATCAGGGACTAGTTGTGCGACCTCGAATAATGGATGGTCTTAATGATATGGAGGAGCTGCAGTCATTTGATCCGGAACTTTTCGGCTCGGAGAAAAGTAAGCCTGAAGATTCGTCGTCGAAACTTCCGTAAATGGTGAGTGGGGATGTGTTAAAATCGGTGTCTTTCGCTGTTATTCGGATCCTTTGTTCTTCGGTTTTTCGGATCTTTGGTACCGTGGTTTCGTGGTAACTGTGGTTCTGTCGCTCCGTCGTTCTGTAGGATCGCTTTGTAAGCGGCCAGGCTGCTACTCCCGCACGTTTCGAACCTTAACGGCGCGGGCGCTTGCAAAGCGCCCCTACGATTAGCCTCGTGATTAGCGGGTCTCTGGCGTCCCTACGATTAGCCTCGTGATTAGCGGGTCTCTGGCGTCCCTACGATTAGCCTCG